>JAISUR010000018.1 GCA_031271975.1 Propionibacteriaceae bacterium | reverse complement strand
CCACTCGTCGGCAGCCTCGGCGATGCCTATGACAGCCCGCTGGTGTGAAATGCGATGATTGAGCCATGACGATTTGGGCTGACAAAGAGAAGACCCGGGCCTACCCGGAGGCCATGGGGCGGATGCTGTCGGAGAACCTGCGCAAGGCGGCGGAGGGGATATCTGACCCGCAGTTGCGAGCCGCCATGGAAGACGCCGCGAACGGGAAGATCTCGCTGCGCGACCTCACTGAGCAGCGTGGCATGGAAGAGCTCATGGTGAGCGGGCTGAAGCGGTACAAGGCTGCCGTGGACGAGCTTTCGGAGGAGCAGCGCAAGGCGACGCAGGAGGCCGCCGCTCAGGAGGCGATCCGGCTGGGGCTCGTGCAACCTGAAGACGTCGCGAAACTGCCCGTGGACTGGCTGCCCAAGAAGGACGCCGAGTGACCGACGTTCGCGTCGAACTTGCCCCCAAGAGCCGGCAATGGCTGCGCGTGGGCGTGGCCGTGGCCGTAATCGCGGCCATCGTCGGGGTTTGGATCTGGGTGGGTTTGACCGCCGGGTTGACCCGGCAAACTGTCCAGTTGCTTTTCCTGCCGAGCCTTATTGTGACGCTCTTGTGCGCGGCGGTCATCGACGGGAACTTGCCGCTGGCCCGCAGCGCCGATCGGACGGGGCTGGTGTTTGGGGAACACGGATTTCGCTTCAACAACACCAGGCTTGGGCGCAGGCTGGGCGAGGTTCCCTGGGACGCGGTGCGCGTCTTATCCGTCAGCCGCGCTGGCGCGCGCATGGTCGTCTCCGACTCCGCTGTCATCCCCTCTGGAATGCGCTCAGACCAGCGGCGCCGGCTCGTTGAGACGGGTCTGCTGGTGACTGCGGCGAATCTCGCCATCGGGCGCGAGGAGTTCGCAGAGCTATTCGCCGCCCGCGTGGATGCGGGTTCGCCCGCCCAACCCGCCAATGCTGTAAACGCCCCAGTGGAGGCTTCTGTCTTCAGGACCGGCCCCACATGCCTGGTGCCGCTGGGCGGCTTCAGCGTCGCACTCTACTTCGTGGCATTCGCCGCGTGCCTCATGGCCTTCGCGCTGGCCGGGCAGGGCGGGGACGCCGTCACGATCTACATCGCCATTGTGGTGGCTGCCGCCGCTGTCGCGGCCAACTTGCTCTATGGGCTGCTCGCCGTGCGTCCGCGTACCATCGAAGTCGGCCCCGCCGAGGTCGTGCTGCGGCGGGTTTCCGGGCGCGACATCCACGTTCCCACAGCGGGCCTGCTTCGCGTGCAAACGCTGGTCACTCTCCGCGTCCGGCTGCGTTTCTCGTTTCTGGTGCAGTACCGCTCCGGCAAGCGGATTTTCGTCAACGGCGCCGGTTTCTGGCCGCGCCATATGAGGCAGGTGGCCGCTTACTTGGCCGCGTATGGCGACCCGGAGGACTTGGCTAATCTGTGGTCTTCGCGGCTGACCGGCTAGGGAACCGCTGACTGTCGAGCAGTCTGCTAGTGCAGCGACGCCGATTCGGCGGCGATGGTCAGTTTGCGGTCACCTATTCCCACCACAGTGCCCGGCGAGACGTACGTGCGGCGGCCGCCCGGCAGTGGTTTGAAAGCCTGGCCGGGCAGGCCGACCGTGCTGCCGTTCGCCGAATAGGCGTCCTCCACCCACACGCCGTTCCCGTCTATGCCCACGCGCAGATGTGTGCGCGACACGGACAGGGTTTGATCCTCGATGGTGACGGGGCGTTCGCCGGGGGCGGGATTGGGTTGGCGGCCCAGCACCAGCGTGCCCAACACCCGCTCGCGTTTCCCATCGTCGAAGTTCAAGAAGACCGGGGGCGTGCTGTGGCCGATTGCCGGTGCAGGGGCGGCGGGCGCGGGCTGCGCCACCACTTGCGGCGCGCGGCGCGTGCCTTCGGAGGATCGCGCCGCTGGAGCTGGGCCAGGGGCCGGCGCCGGAGCGGGGGTGGGCCGGGATGCCGGGGCCGGGCGGACGCCGGTGGCTGGCGGCGGCGCGACGCGGAAAACCTGCGGGCCGGCCGAAGTGGTCGGCTGGTAGGGCTTGGCGGTTGTCGGCGGCGGTTTGTATTGCAGCTTTGGGCGGTCCGCGGAGGCCTGCCGCGCTCCGCTGCCGGGCTGATAGGGGGCGATCCGCGGCTGTGCTGACTGCGACGCTGGCGGGGCCCACATTGCCGGATCGTATTGCGGCTGTGGGGCCTGCCTGCGGGCCAGCCGGGACTGATACTCGGCGTAAGTCTCCGGATCGGCGCGCAACGACCACGACTGGGTGCCTGCGAATCGGTCGATCCAATCCTGGCCGTCCTTGCTCAGCGCGATCGTGATCGCCGGGCCCACCACGGTCGCGTGCAGCAGCCCGAAGAGCACCGAGCGGATCGCTTGCGGGCCAAAACCGGGCGCGTCGCTGGTGCCCGCCGCCACCGCCACGGTGTGGGTGAGCAGCGAACCGGGAGTGCGCCCAGTGCGGGCGCGCGTCAGGCACAGCACGACGTACAACTCGACGAGCAGCAGCGCCGCCGCGACGATTGAGCCGCCGTGCAGCGGCCAGGTCAGCGCGACGAGCGCGGCGATGATGACCAGATCGGCGGCATATGCCAGCAGGCGGATCCCGGGGCCGGCGGGGGCGACGAGATCGCGGGGAACTGCGGCTGCCGGGGTCGTCATGACGCTGCCTTCCAGATGATGTCGAACAGGCCTGACGCCAATATAGCCGACGGCACCGCGAAGAAGACCGCCAGGCCGCGGAAGATATCTGCGATCCGGCCCAGACGCGGCGTGCTCTCTTTGCGGGATGCCGCGGCCATGCCGAAGACGACGGCGAGCCCGGCGCCGACCAGCACCGCCACGGCCAGGAACAGTGCGGAGGCCTTGTCGGCGCTGAAAACCACGCAGGCCGCCAACGTGCTGGCCAGCACTGCCGCCGATCCGGATCTGGCCAGGATGCCCACAGTGCGCGACCTGCTCATGGCGGGGATCAACACCAGCACGACCACCGAGCAGGCCAGCACCGCGATCGTTCCGGCGAACTCCAAGGTGCGCATCAGGCCGTCCTGGTCGGAAATCATGATGCGCTGGGCCGTCGGGAAAGCCATGGCCGCGGCGATGCCGATGCCGCCCCACGCGATCACATCGACGATGCCCCGGCCGTCGGCCACCAGGCGGGTCACCTCGGCCCAGGTGATCTTGTCTGCGGGCAGGATTTCGGCGCCACGCGCGGGCGCGTCCGAGGTCAGCGCGGGCAGGTCCACCACGTCGTGGTCGGGGACGCGCACGGCAAACGGCGGCACGACGGCCACCATCACCACGCCCGCGGCGAGCAACAGCGGGGCGATGGTGGGGAACGCCGCCTGGGCAAGCACGGCCGTGCATGTCACGACGGCCAACACCGCCCAGAAACCGGCGGCGAGCGTAGCGGTCCCCGAGGGATGCCACAATCTGAGCACCAGTGCGATGACGAAGGCCGCCACCGCGGAAATGCCAACGGCCAACGGCACCCCAATCGGGTCGTCGGGGGCGATGAAAGCGGCCGCCAGGCCCCCGGCCAGGCCAGGTGTGAACACCGCGCCCGCCGCGGCGCGCACCCAACGCGAGCGGGCGGCCAGCGTGGCCAGCAGCGCGGCGATGGCGGCGGCGACCCCCGCGCGGGCGGGAGAGTCGAGCCAGCGTGCGGGCGTGAAGAAGAACGGCAGCCAGAGCAGGATCAACTCCGCGGCGGCGGCAACCAACATCGTGCCCACCACCATCGCCGTCGGGGTGTACCAGCGTTCGCTCTCGGCCTGGGCGGATTTCCGGCCTTCGCGTTGGCCAGTGCCCTGGGTGATCGCCAGCAGGGTGCCGGCGGGCAGGTCTTCGCCGATGACCATGTCGGGCTGCGCCGGGCGGCCATCGGCCGTGGTGATGCTCGCGCGCCGCGGGTCGACGTCGATCTGCAACGCCGCGAGCAGACCGGAAACCGTCGTCCCTTCGGCGACGGCGACATCGGTGCGTTCGGCGCCGCGGGCGACGGTCACGGAGGCGAGACCCGCCATGAATAACCCCTGTTCCACTTGCGGTACGCGACAAGGATATTATGGGGATCGCCTGAAACCGACACCCGGAGCCCGACATGACCGCTATTCCTGGCCTAGAGTCAGAAAGCGTCGAGCTTCCGACCGGCGTCTTCTCGCTGAATCCGCCCCCGGACAAGATCATCCCGCAAGGCATTTCGAACGTTTTCGCGACGGTGATTCCGATGATGGGGTCGGTGGGCGCCATGGTGCTGATGCAAGTCATCAATGCCATGAATACCGAGAACCCCAACAGTGGCACCGGCATGTTCATGGGCGCCGGCATGATCGTCTCGATGATAGGCATGGTCGGTGTCAACATCTACCGGCAGACGTCCACCCACAAACGCAACGTGCGTGACTCGCGGCAGGGATATATCGGTTATCTCGCCGAGAAGCGCGCCGAAATCCGCCGCATCGCCGACACGCAGCGGCGCTATTTCAGTTGGCAGCTTCCCGATCCGGATTCGCTGGTGTTCATCGCCGACCAGGGCAGCCGGCTCTGGGAACGGCCGCTGGGCTCTCGGACCTTGAACGTGCGCCTGGGCAGATCCACCCAGGACCTGTCCATGAAGCTGGAGGAATACAACCCGCCCGCCAACGTCACCCCGGACCCGGTCTGCCACTCGGCGATCTCGCGTTTCATCGCGGTGCATTCCGGTGTGGACGACGTGCCGTTCGGCGTCAGCCTGGGGGACTACTCCGGCGTGGAAGTGTCCGGCGACCACGAATTGGCCCGGGCCCAGGTGCGGGCCATGGTCATGCAGTTGGCCACCCTCGTTTCCCCGGCCGGCCTGCGCATCGCCGTGCTTTGCCCGCCGGACGCGCGCGGCGAGTGGGAATGGGCCAAGTGGCTGCCGCACGTCCGTTCCCAAGAATCCAGCGACGCGATCGGCCCGGCCCGCATGATCAGCTCCGACGCCGGGGAATTACTGAGCCTGCTGGGCAAATCAGTCACCGAACGCCCCGCATTCCAGCCGCGCACGGACTCGACCGCGTGGCCCCACGTGCTCGTCGTCGCCGACCGCGCCGAGCTGCCTCCTGGCGCCAAGATCGGCTCCCGCGAAGGCTTGGCCGGAGTCACCGTGGTCACGCTTCCGCAGACGGCCAGCGCCACCCGCAACCTGGGCCTGCTGAGAGTGGCTGTGAAGGACGCCACCCGCGCCGGGGATCCGCCCAACGTCGAAGTCCAAGTTCCCGGGGCCGAGCCGATGCTGGGCACCGCCGATTCGATGGGGGTGCGCCAGGCTGAGGCCATCGCGCGTCGCATGACGCACTGGAGCGAGGACGAACTGCCCGACGTGCAGGTAGCCACCGACGAGGCAAAGGCCGATCCCAAGCGCTCAGCGGACCTGATGGAGTTGCTCGGCGTGGGCGACATCCGCGATTTCGACCCCGAAGCGCAATGGGTGCGCCGCTTGGGACGGGACCGGTTGCGGGTGCCGTTCGGGATCACTCCGGAGGGCGTCCCGGTGCTGATCGACATCAAAGAATCCGCCCAGCAGGGCATGGGCCCGCACGGGTTGCTGATCGGCGCCACCGGCTCGGGCAAGTCGGAGGTGCTGCGCACCGTGGTGCTGGCGCTGGCCTTGACGCACTCCCCGGAGCAGTTGAACTTCGTGTTGGTCGACTTCAAGGGCGGCGCCACTTTCGCGGGCATGTCGGACTTGCCGCACGTTTCGGCGATGATCTCCAACCTGGAATCCGAGCTGTCGCTCGTCGACCGCATGCAGGACGCGTTGCAGGGGGAGATGACCCGGCGCATGGAGCAGTTGCGCAAGGCGGGCAACTACGCCAACGTCACCGATTACGAGGCGGACCGCGTGGCCGGGAAACACGACTACGCTCCGCTGCCGGCGCTGTTCATCATCTTGGACGAGTTCTCCGAAATGCTGTCCGCCAAGCCGGAGTTCATCGAGACGTTCGTCATGATCGGCCGCCTGGGCCGGTCGGTGGCCATCCATCTGCTGCTCTCGTCGCAGCGCCTCGAAGAGGGCCGCCTGCGCGGCTTGGACTCGCACCTGTCGTACCGCATCGGCCTGCGCACCTTCTCGGCCGCGGAATCGCGCCAAGTGCTCGGCGTGCCCAGCGCGTACGAGTTGCCCTCCATCCCGGGCGTCGGCTTCTTGAAGGCCGGCACCGACACCATGATTCGTTTCCGGGCCTCCTACGTGGCCGCGCCGCCGCCGGCCCGCAAAGGGGAGCCGAAGAAGCCCAAGGCCGTTACCTCAGCGGTGGCGCAATCTGTGGAGATCCTGCCGTTCACATCTTCGCCGCAGCAGCGCCGTGTGGAGCCAGTCGCGATCTCTGAGCCGGTGCGCCAGGAGACCGGGCCGATCATCATTTCCGGCGACGAACGCTGGGAAGACATGACTGAGATGGACATCGCCGTCGAGCGCATGAAAGGCAAAGGCATGCCGGCGCACCAGGTTTGGCTGCCGCCGCTGGACGTGCCCGACACGTTGGACGAACTCATGCCCGACCTGGCCGTCGATCCGGAACTGGGCCTCGTCTCGCCGCAGTGGCGGGCATTGGGCGGCCTGCGCGTCCCCTTGGGCACCATCGACCTGCCGTTGGAGCAGCGCCGCGACGTATTGCAGTTCGACTTCTCCGGCGCCGGCGGCCACATGGCGATCATCGGCGGCCCGCTGACCGGCAAGTCCACGATGCTGCGTTCGATCGTGATGGCGTTGTCGCTGACGCAAACCCCGCTGGAAGTGCAGTTCTACATCCTCGATTTCGGCGGCGGCACCTTCGCCTCGTTCGACGGCGGCACCCATATCGCCGGAGTGGCCACCCGAGACCAGCCCGACGTGGTCAACCGCATGATCGCCGAAATCGAAGGCATCGTGAACGACCGGGAGAAGTTCTTCCGCGCCAACCGGATCGACTCGATCGACACTTATCGCCGCGGCCGGGCCGAAGGCAAATATGACGACGGCTACGGAGATGTGTTCCTCGTCGTCGACGGCTGGGCGACAGTCCGCTCCGACTTCGACGTGTTGGAGCAGCGCATCCAGATCCTCGCCGCGCGCGCGCTGAGCTTCGGCGTCCACCTGCTGCTGGCGACCGGCAGGTGGATGGACATCCGGCAGCAGTTGCGCGACGTGATCGGTTCCAAGTTCGAGCTGCGCATGGGCGACCCGTCCGACTCCGACATAGACCGCAAGCTGGCCAAGCTCGTCCCGGAAGGCCGCCCGGGCCGCGGCATCGAGGTGACCGGCCATCACGCGCTGGTCTGCCTGCCGCGCGCCGACGGCGACCCCAATGTGGAGACACTTTCGCAAGGCGTCCAATCCACGCTGGCCCGGATCGGCGAGGCATGGGAAGGCAAGCAGCGTCCGCCCAAGCTCAAGCTGTTGCCGCTGCGCCTGGATCTGGACGACCTGCGAGCGCTGGAGCCGGATTCCGACAAGATCCTCATCGGCGTCGAAGAAACGCGCATGGGGCCGTTCCACTTCGACCCGAAGTCGGAAAGCCACATGTTCCTGCTGGGGGACGCGAAGACGGGGAAGTCCAACTTCCTGCGCTCGATAGCGCACGAGGTCATGCGGCTGTACACGCCCAAAGAGGCGAAAATCATTGCCCTCGACCTGCGGCGTTCGCTGCTGGGCGAGATCCCGTCGGAGTATCTGTTCGGCTACCAGACGACGAAGGACGAGGCCACGAAGTACTTCTCCGACCTGGCCGAATACCTGCGCACCCGGTTGCCCGGCAAGGACGTCACCCCGGAGCAGTTGCGCGACCGCTCGTGGTGGTCGGGCGCCGAAGTGTGGCTGCTCGTCGACGACTACGACCTGGTGGCGACCCAGACCGGCAACCCGATCTCAGCCCTGCAGCCGCTGGTCGCTCAAGCCTCCGACGTGGGTCTGCACATCATCATCACCCGGCGCATGGGCGGCGCGTCGCGGGGCTTGTATGAGCCGATCCTGCAAGCCATGCAGGAAACCGGAACCACTTCCATCCTGCTCTCCGGCAACCCTGACGACGGCCCCATCATTGGCCGCGTCAAGGCCATCCGCTCCGTGCCGGGCCGCGCCCAGATCATCCACCGCGACCAAGGCCTGGTGATCTCGCAGTTGGCCTGGACACAGCCCAAGATGTAGCGGCGCCCATTGCCGGGCTGCGTCCGAGATCCCGGAACAAGTCCTTCGATTCCGGTGGGGTTGCCAGGTCCCGTTCAGCACATGTCGGCGAGTCGGCTGACGTGGCAGGATGGGACCATGGACGTCGAACTGGGGCCGGGTGTCCTCCTGGTGGCCGCAATCGGGTTGTCCGACGGCGTCTTCGACCAGACCGTAGTGCTGCTGATCGACCAGGACGACAATGGGAAAGTCGGCGTGGTGCTGAACCAGTTCTCCGGGTACGACATCTCGTCGGCGCTGCCGCAATGGGCCAAACTGATCAGTGAGCCCCAGGTGCTCTTCGACGGCGGCCCGGTCTCCAAACGCGGCGCGATCTGCCTGGCGACTCCCATCGGCGACGACGAACCGCCGGGTTGGCGGCCGGTCTTCGACGGTGTGGGGCTGCTCAACCTCGACACTCCCACCGAGATCGCCGACGGGGCGTATTCGAGCCTGCGGGTGTTCGCAGGCTACGCGGGTTGGGACGCCGGCCAACTCGAAAAGGAGATCGAATTCGGGATGTGGTATGTCGTCGCCGCCCAGCCTGAAGACGTCTTCGACCCGCATCCGCAGACGTTGTGGCAGCGCGTGCTGCGCAGGCAGGGCGGAGATCTTGCCCTGTACTCGACTTGGAGCAAAGCCTCGGAGTTGAACTAACACCTCGGATCGCGGCTGGCACTTCCCTTGTGCGTAAACTTAGGAAGTGGACAACCGAGGAGGTCATTCATGGCTGACGGGTCACGGCGCATTCTTGTCGTGGACGACGACGAGGCGCTTGCCGAGATGTTGGAAATCGTATTGACGGCGGAGGGCTACACCGCTCGGGTGTGCCACGACGGGGACCGCGCCCTGGACGCCTTCAAGGAGTACGGGCCCGATCTCGTGCTGCTGGACCTGATGCTGCCGGGGCGTGACGGGGTGGACGTGTGCCGCGACATCCGGGCGATCTCGGACGTGCCCATCGTCATGTTGACGGCCAAGTCGGACACCATGGACGTTGTGGACGGGCTGGCGGCCGGGGCCGACGATTACGTCGCCAAGCCCTTCAAGACCCAAGAACTGATCGCGCGCATCAAGACGCGGCTGCGCCGGCATGTGGTCATGGAGCCCGACCAAGACGCCATCCAAATCGGAGATCTGAGCATCCGCGTCCACGAGCACACCGTGCGCCGCGGCGACCAAGAGATCAACCTCACGCCGCTGGAGTTCGACCTGCTGTTGGCGCTGGCCCGCCGTCCGCGCCACGCGTTTACGCGCGAAGTGCTGCTTGAAGAGGTTTGGGGCTACCGGCACGCGTCCGACACCCGCTTGGTCAACGTGCACGTGCAGCGGCTGCGCTCCAAAGTCGAGCGCGACCCGGAGAATCCCGAGATCGTCCTCACCGTGCGCGGCGTCGGCTACCGCGCCGGGGAGTTGAAGACTCCGCAGTAGACGATGGCCAAGACGCGGCGTTCGGGCCCCCTGAGTTGGTGGGGCCGTTCACTGCCATTCCGCGTCGTCGTCACTACGGTGGCCGCCGCCATCGTCATCCTCGCCACCACCGGCCTGTTCCTGCTCGACCAATCCAGCCGCGGCATCATCGAAGGCAAGACCCAAACTTCCCTTGCCGAAGCCACTTCCGTCATCCGGACGCTCAACAGCCAACTCGCCACCATCGACCTCGGCACGACATCCTCCAGCGAGCAGGTGCGGGCGCGTGTGCGCGAAGCCGCCGAACGCGGCCAAGTCGGCAACCAGTACTACCTTGTCGTGGAGACACCTGTCGCCCGGATCGACTCGCGCGGGCTGTCCTACGATTCCATCCCCACGCCGATGCGCGAATCCGTCAACCGCGCGGACCGCCTGTGCACCACGCCGACGCTGATCCACTACACGGACGGCCGCGCCGACGAGCCAGGCTTGGTGGTCGGCGGCTTGCTCACGGTGCCCGGCAGCCAGCCATACCCGATCTACTTCGTTTTCCCGACGAGTTCGGAGCAGCAAACCCTTGCCGTGGTGCAGCAAGCGACGTGGGCCACCGGCATCTTTCTGCTGGTCGGCCTCGCCGCGACGGTCTATCTGATCGCCTTGATGGTGCTCCGGCCCGTCCGCGCCGCCCGCCTGGCGGCCGAACGCCTCGCCGCCGGCCACTTGGACGACCGCATGGCGGAGGTGGGCACCGCCGACCTGGCCAGCCTGGCAACCTCGATGAACCATATGGCCAGCGAACTCGACAAGAAGATCACTGAGCTGCAGGACCTCTCGCGCGTCCAGCAGCGCTTCGTCTCCGACGTCTCCCACGAGTTGCGCACGCCGATGACGACGATCCGAATGGCCGCCGAAGTGATCGGCGCCCGCCGCGACCAGTTCGATCCGGCCACGGCGCGTTCTTCGGAGTTGCTGTCGGCTGAAGTGGACCGCTTCGAGGAGTTGCTGACCGAATTGCTGGAAATCTCCCGCTTCGACGCCGGCGCCGCCGAGCTGCATACTGACGAGATCGACCTCGCACAGCTTGTCGCCGAGGAGATCGCCGCCGTCGAGCCGCTGGCCAAAGAAGTGGGCTGCCAGGTCAAGCTCGACTCGGACGGGCGCGCGCTGGCCGAGGTGGATGGGCGCCGCATTCGACGCATCGTGCGGAATCTGCTGACCAACGCGATTGAGCACGGCGACGGCAAGCCAGTCGAGGTGACGCTGCGGCAGAACGCGGATGCCGTGGCCCTGGCTGTGCGCGACCACGGCGTGGGGCTGTCGGAATCTGACCGCGAGCAGGTGTTCCAGCGCTTCTGGCGGGCCGACCCGGCCCGGGCCCGGCGGGTGGGCGGCACCGGCCTGGGCTTGGCGATTTCCCTGGAGGACGCCCGGCTGCACGGCGGGTGGCTGGACGTGTGGGGGGAACCTGGCGCGGGCGCGCAATTCCGCCTCACGTTGGCGCGCAAGATCGGCCAGGAATTGTCCGTTTCGCCGTGGCCGCAAGTCCCGCAGGAGGTGGCCAATGGCTAGACGTATCACGGCCTTGGCGCTGGCGCTGCTGCTGGCCGGGTGCACCAGCGTGCCGACATCCGGGCCCGTCGAACACCATCAGTTCGACGCCGGCACCTACTCCGGTGGTGTCCGGGTGGCCGCCCTTCCACCGATGGAGGGGGCCACCCAGGCTCTGATCGTAGAGGGTTTCCTGCACGCCATGAGCGTCTATGAGCCGGACTACGCGACCGCCCGCATGTACCTGACCGAAGCCGCCTCTCGGTCGTGGGATCCGGGCGTGGGGGCGCAAGTCTACGGCCAGGTCGTGTCGGAAGACGTTTCCGTCCTGGTCGCGGAGGGCACTGGGCGGTTGGACGCGAACGGGACGTACCACGCCGACACCAGCCAGATCCGGCAGGATTTCCAGCTCGTGCAAGACGATGCCGACCAGTGGCGGATTTCCAACCCGCCCGAGGGCTTGCTCATATCCCAATACCTGTTCACCAGCGGCCACGTGGCGGTGAACCTGCACTATCAGTCGGCGTCGTCCGATGTGATGGTTCCCGATCCGGTCTGGATTCCCGACGGCGACGATTCGATGTTGCGGGCGCTGCGCAGGCAATTCGCCGAGCCGAGCGAGTGGGTGGCGGCGCTGGTCGACTTCATTCCCGGCGTCGAAGTGTTGTCGGCCACGGCCGCGGCCGACCTGGTCACCATAGAACTCGGCGGAACCGCCATCGGAATGGGCGACACGGAACGGTCTGTTGTCGCCGCGCAACTGGCGCTCACCTGCGCCCAGTTCGGCAGCTACACCCGCATCGCGGTCACCGCCAACGGTTCGCCTTGGTTGTTGGCAGGCTACCCGGACGCGGTCGTTCCCATCAGCCTGTTCGCCGGCCAGGCGCCGATCAGCCGCGCTACCAATCCGGAGCTGTATGCGGTGTCGGCCGGCGACTTGGTGCGGGTGGGCGCGGAGGACAAGCTCTTCCCGGTTGGCAAGTCGGACGCACTGGCCCTGGCGGTCTCAGCGGACCGGTCGCGGGTGGCCACAGTCTCCGCAGACGGCGCCACTGTCGCAGTGGACGCCGACGTGGTCCGAACCGGCGCGGGATTGCTGCGGCCGGCATATTCCCGCTTCGGCGAACTGTGGACCGTCGAAGCCTCGGGTCTGGCAAGCCTCCAAGTGACCGCCGATTCCGGCCCGCTCCAGGTGGGTTTGCCCGACGACCTGCCCCAAGGTGCCGTGCAGGCCTTCAGCATCGCGCCCGACGCCAGCCGGGTCGCCGTCGCCATCCAGACCGAGCAGGGCCCGGCAGTGGGCCTGCTGCGGGTCGGCCGCGGGGCGGGGGAGATCACACTTGACGGCTGGCTTCCGGTCGGCTTGAGCCTCCAGGTGGTCCGCGTTCTCGACGTTGGTTGGTCGCAAACCACGGAACTCGTCCTGCTTGTCGCCGGCCAAAATGACGCCACCTGGGTGCTGCGGTCCACACAGGACTCGGCCCGCATCTCCGACATCGGGCCTTCCAACTCCAGCGGCCTGGTCGAACTCGCGGCGGCACCTGGCTACCAAACCGTCGTGCGGACGGCGGGGGGAACGGTCTACCACTACGATTCGGGGTCGAGTTGGACGCTGTGGCTGACAGGCTTGAGCGCTGTTGGTTACGCGGGGTAGACCGCAAAGAGTCCTCGCTTCACCGCCGCATGGGACTACGTCCCAAGATGCCGGAACAAGTCCGGGATGACGGTTTGGGGGTGTGGATAAGTCGCAGGGCCGTCGGCGGGTTCAGATAGTCCTGGGCATGCGGCGAGTTTTGGACGCGTTGGGGGAGTTGGTGTTGGGCACGTGCTGCCCGGGATGCGGAGACCCGGTGTGGGGTTTGTGCCAGCGTTGCCGGGAAACAATGGGATGTGTGCCGCGCGTGTCCGCGGTCGACGGGCTGCCCGTTGTCGCGGGCGGGGCCTATCGCGGGGTGCTGCGCGCGGTCATCCTGACGGCGAAGGAACGCCATGGACTGGGCCTGTTGCCAGAGTTGGCCGCGGTCTTGGCGCGGGCAGTGGGGGAGTATCCGGGAGACCTGCTGCTAGTACCGGTGCCTACCGCTCCAGCGCGGATTCGTGAGCGGGGAGTCGACCTGCCGCTCGACGTCGCGCTGTTGTCGGCGCGGATGCTGCGCCGGTCGGGGCGGCGGGTGCGCGTCGTGCGTGGGCTGCGGCTGCGGCGGGTTCCAGCGGACCAGGCGCGGCTGTCCGCGGCTGCCCGCTCCGAAAACGTCGCCGGCGCGATGCGGTGGGCCCCCAAATTCTGCCCGGACAGCGCGATCATCGTCGACGATCTGGTAACTACCGGCTCCACCTTGCGCGAGGCCGTGCGGGCTTGCGCGGAGTGCGGCGTGCCCGTGCGGGGAGCCGCGTGCTTGGCCCGGCCGGCGCGGTGACATACGAAGGGGAGCGCCCGAAGGCGCTCCCCTCGCACACTTGGCTAAAGCGCTACGCTGCCGGATTCCCCGGTGCGAATGCGCACGACGTTGTCGACTGGGCTGATCCAGATCTTGCCGTCGCCGACCTGGCCGGTGCGGGCCGACTGCAGGATGACGCCGGTCAGGGCCTCGGTCTCGTCGTCTTCCACGACCACCTCGATGCGAATCTTGAGGATGAAGTCGATGGTGTACTCCTCGCCGCGGTAGACCTCCACGTGGCCGCGTTGGCGGCCGTATCCGGAGACTTCCGAGATGGTCATGCCGGTGACGCCGTGGCGCACGAGCGCCTTCTGGACGTCTTCCAGCATGTCGGGCTGGATGATTGCGGTTACGAGTTTCATCGTGGGTCTCCCGTCTTGGTCGTTTCAGGCATGTCGTCCTTGGTGAGGACGAGCGTGCGCTGCACCCGGCTGGTGTAGTAGACCGGGCTGAGGTCGTAGCCGATCTCGGAATGCTCGGCCAGGTCGATGCCGCCCAGTTCGGCAGCCGGGGATACCCGCCAGCCGAGAGTCTTCTTGATCACGAACCCGATGATGTAGCTCACGACGAAGCCGTAGAGCATCACGCACACGGCGCCGGTCACCTGCTTGCCGAGCTGTTCGAGGCCGCCGCCGTAGAACAGACCGAGGCCGTCACCGATGCCGGGGGCGTTCGGGGATGCGAAGAAGCCGATCAGGATTGTGCCGATGAGGCCGCCGACCAAGTGCACGCCGACCACGTCGAGGGAATCGTCGTAGCCCAGCTTGTACTTCAGACCCACCGCGAAAGCGCAGACTACGCCGGCGACCAAGCCGATCAACAGGGCCGCCCACGGCTCGACCGTGGAACACGAAGGCGTGATGGCCACCAGGCCCGCCACGATGCCGGACGCGGCGCCCAGCGACGTTGGATGCCCGTCACGCACCTTCTCGACGATGAGCCAGCCGATCATCGCGGCGCATGTGGCGCCGAGCGTGTTCACCCAGGCGAACCCGGCCAAGCCGTTGCCCGCGACGGCCGAGCCGGCGTTGAAGCCGAACCAGCCGAACCACAGGATCGCTGCGCCGAGCATGACCAGCGTCAGGTTGTGGGGGCGCATCGGCTTCTGGTTGAACCCGATACGGGGGCCGAGCACCAACGCCAAGGCCAGCGCGGACGCGCCGGCGTTGATGTGGATCGCCGTGCCGCCCGCGAAGTCGTAGACTCCCCAACCGGCCAAGATGCCCGGATTCTGCGTCGTCACGCCCGCGTCATTGGTGATCCCGCCGAAGTCGAACACCCAGTGCGCCGCCGGGAAGTAGACCAGCAGGCCCCAGAAGATGGTGAACAGCGTCCAGCCGCCGAACGACGCGCGGTCGGCGATGGCGCCAGAGATCAGCGCCGTGGCGATGATCGCGAACGCGGCCTGGAAGCCGACGAAGGCGATCGCCGGAATACCAACTGGGCCGGTGGCCTCCGGATCCAGGAACGCGCCGGCGTTCTCGCCGAACAGGCCGTTCAAACCGAAGAACTGGAACGGGTCGCCCAGCAGGCCGCCTCCGATGTCCTCGCCGAACGCCATTGAGAAGCCGACCAGTATCCACAGCACCCCGATGGTGCCGATCGAGATGAAGCTCATCATCATCATGTTCAGGGCGCCTTTGGCCCGAACCATTCCGCCATAGAACAGGGCGAGACCGGGGGTCATGAAGAACACGAGTGCGGCGCTTATGAGGACCCAAGCGGTATCGCCAGAATTGATTTCCAACAACATGTCCAACACCTTGCCGACGTGCTGTTACGCAACTGTGGTGGCCGTGTTACGGGCAGGTTCCGCGGTGTTACAGGTTTGTTGCCGCTTCTCAGAACGCCGTTCGGGAGGGTCGAACCGGTCCATAATCGGCGATGGTCACGAAATGATAACGGACACTTCTGGCGAAACCCTCCCAAAAGTTGCCTGGACCGGCTAGGTTGGGGGCATGGCACCGGGCGCTTGTTCCAGATTCCTGGGGAGCGCTGGGTGCCTGTCGCATCTGAACACCTTGCTAGGAGGTTGACATGGACATTCTCGTAACCGGACGGCACTGCCAGATTCCCGATGACTTCCGCGAACGCGTCGAAGACAAACTGGCCGCTATCGAGAAACTCAAAGACCGGGTCATCCGCATTGAGGTGCAGATCACAGCCAACAAGAAGGCCTCCGACACGCTGGCGGAGATCACGCTGCGCTCCAAGGGCCCGGTGGTGCGCGCCGAAGCGGCCGCCGACGACAAGACCGTGGCTTTCGACGCGGCCCTCGACAAGCTCAAGGCGCAGTTGCGCAAAGCCGGCGACCGGCGCAAGGCCCATCGCGGGCTGCGGCCACAAGCTGTCATCGACGTCCCGCCAGTGACTCCGGCGGCGGAGCCAGAGGTGCAGGTGCGCAATGTCGCCGGGTTGGAGGTGCAGGGTGACGGGCCGCTCGTCGTGCGCGAGAAGGAGTTCGAGGCCGTGCCGCTGACTCTGGCCCAGGCCCTTGACGAGATGGAACTGGTCGGCCACGACTTCTTCCTGTACGTGGACGCCGCCAGCGGGAAGCCGTCCGTCGTGTACCGCCGCAAGGCCTACGACTACGGGGTGATCCACCTCAATGTGGCGTGAACTGAATGAAACTGGCCCAGGCTAGACGCGTCGCGCTGGCCGCGCAGGGGTTTGGGCAAGACCGCCCGGCCGCCGTCGGCCTGCGCCAGGCGCAGCGGGTCATCGGCCAACTTGGGCAGTTCCAGATCGACTCCGTCAACGTCTGCGTGCGGGCGCAGTACGTGCCGATGTTTGCCCGGCTGGGCCCGTATCCGATGGAACTGTTGGACAACCTCGGCGGGAAAGCCCCGCGGCGGTTGTTCGAGTACTGGGGGCACGCGGCGTCGCTCATCGACGTGGCGCTCTACCCGGCGCTGCGGCAACGCATGGACGACTGGCAGCCCTGGCCGAAGACTCAGGCCGTGCTGCGCGAAAAGCCCGAACTGGTGGACAAGGTGCTGCGGCAAGTATCGGATTCAGGGCCGCTCACCGCTCGGCAGATCGAGCATCCGGACGGCCGTGAGCGCCGGCCGTGGTGGAACTGGTCCGAGGCCAAACACGTCCTCGAATGGCTGCTCGCCAAGGGACGGTTGGCGCCTTCCGGCCGGAATTCGCAGTTCGAGCGGCTTTACGACTTGGCTGAGCGCGTCCTGCCGGCCCAGGTGCTGGCCGCCGAACACCCGCGCGGCCAAGACGCGTGGACGGTTTTGGTCAGGCGGGCCGCGCAAAGCCTCGGTATCGCCTCCGAACGCTGCCTGGCGGACTATTTCCGCGTTGGGCGCCCCGAGGCGAAGGCGGCCGTCAAGGATCTGGTCGCCGCGGGGGAGTTGATCCCGGTCCCAGTCGACGGCTGGAAAGCCGAGACCTACCTGTGGCATCAAGCCAGAGCTCCGCGCGCCCTGCATGCCGATGCGCTCGTGAGCCCCTTCGACTCGCTGGTTTTCGAGCGCGCGCGGCTGGCGGCCCTGTTCGGCGTGGACTACCGCATCGAGGTCTACACCCCCAAGCCGAAGCGGGTCTACGGCTACTACGTCTACCTGTACGTCATGGACGACCGCATCGCCGCGCGCGTGGACTTGAAAGCCGACCGAGACGCTGGCGTGCTCCGCGTTCAGGCCGCGTGGCTGGAACCGGGCTGCCCGGAGGCGGAAACCGCCGCCCGGCTGAAGGTCGCTTTGGCGGACATGTCGGCCTGGCTGGGCTTGGGCGATGTGGCCGTCGCACCGGTGGGCACGCTGTCCCGGGCTCTGATCGGGTGAAGACAGCCCACCGGCAGTAGGCAGTTGTGTCTAGAACAGCCGGCTGCGCTTCCTGCGGTTCGGGTTGGAGTGTGGTTGCGGCTCGGGCGCGGCAGCCGACGGACCTTCGTGGTGGTGCGTGGGGTCGAGCACTCGGGCCAGGAACTCGCGGGTGCGGGGATGCTGCGGGTCGCCGATCACGCTGTCTGGCGGGCCTTCTTCGACGATCACGCCGCCGTCCATGAAGATGACGCGGTTGGCGACCTCGCGGGCGAAGGCCATTTCGTGGGTGACCACCATCATCGTCATGCCGCCTTCGGCCAGGTCGCGCATCACCGACAGCACATCGCCGACCAACTCCGGGTCGAGTGCCGAAGTCGGCTCGTCGAACAGGATCATCTCCGGATCCATCGACAGCGCCCGCGCGATCGCGACCCGTTGTTGCTGGCCGCCAGAAAGCTGCGCTGGGAACGAGCCGCCGCGGTCGCCCAAGCCGACCTTCTCCAGGTTTTCCTGCGCTATGGCCCGGGCTTGCTCGCGGTCCATCTTCTTCACGCGGATCAACCCGATTGTGCAGTTCTGCAGCGCGGTCAGGTGTGGGAACAAGTTGAACTGCTGGAAGACCATGCCCATCATGGTGCGGATCTCGTCGATGTCCTCGTCCGGGTCGGTGATCTCCCGGTTGAGGATGAAAATCCGCCCCGACGTGGGTTGTTCCAGCAGGTTCACGCAGCGCAGCAGCGTCGATTTGCCGGAGCCGGAGGGCCCGATCACGCACACAACTTCGCCGCGGTTCACTTTCGTCGTGATGCCCTTGAGCACTTCCAGGGTGCCGAAGGATTTGTGCAGGTCGTAAATCTGCACTTCCTCTTCGCGGTCGCCGGACGGGACCAGCAGTTTTTCGCCGGCCGACGTTGTGAACTCGGTGCGTGGCATCACCAGGCCGTTGGGCAGTGTGAAAGTCTCGGTCATGGCTACTTCTTCCCCGCGTCCGAACGCCGCTCCATCCAGCGCACCAAGGCGCTCAGCGGCAGCGTGATGATCAGATACAGCAGGCCGGCCACGAACAGCGGCGTAATGTTGGCGTGCGAGTTGGCCAGGTCGCGCCCGAACTTCGTCAATTCGTATTCGCCCGCGGCCAACCCCATCATGTAGATCAGCGACGAGTCCTTCGTCAACAAGATCAACTCGTTGGTCAGCGGCGGGATGACGATGCGGAAGGCCTGCGGCAAGACAATCCGGAACATGGCCATGCCGGACGGCATTCCGAGCGCGCGGGCCGCTTCCATCTGGCCCTTGGGGACGGCCTGGATGCCGGCGCGGATCGTCTCGGACATGTACGCCGCCGAGACCATGCCCAACGCCATCCACACCGTGGACATCTTCACGGACACGAGTTGGAACTCGCCGAGCGTGACCGACGGGAACTCGAAGCCGGGCAGGGCCACGCCGATCAGCGAGAAACACATCAGCACGATCAGCGCCGGGATGCCGCGGAAAAACTCGGTGTACGTGTTCGAGATCCAGCGGTACGGGCCGACGCTGGACAGCTTCATCATCGCCAGGACGGTGCCCAGCAGCAGGCCGAAGATGAACGCTCCGACGGTGTAGACGATCGTGTTGAGGAATGCGTGGGCCAGGCCCCAGCCCAGCATCGATTCGATCAGATCGGCGCGCAGGAAGGTGTTGACCACCTGTTGGCCGTTGATGTTGATGACCGCCAAGATGACGACGGCTACCAAGATCGCGTACTGCACGCCCTGGGCGACCCACGCCTTCTTCCGCGGGGACAGCTTGCGCCGGACCGCCGTCGTCGTAACATCGCTCACTTGCGACCTCCTAATGCACGTTGTCCCGCGCCGAAGTAGCCGACGCGGGACAACCGTAGCGAAAATCAGGCCTTGACCAACAGCGCTTGGGTGGCGTCGAAGTAGCCGTCGGAGAACAGCGAGCCTTGCTTGCGCTCGTCCGTGATGGTGGTGGCGGCCACGCCGATGTCGCACTTCTTGGCGGTGAACACCGCGCCGGAAGTGATCTGGCCGAACTCGATGTCCACGATGGCCAGGCTCGCACCGAGCTTGCCCGCCAGGGCTTCGGCCAGGTCGACGTCGAAGCCGATGATGGTCGTGTTGTCGGTGTCGTAGTACTCGAACGGCCGGTAGGCCATGTGCGTGCACATCGTGAGGGTGCCGGACTTGATCAAGGTGCCCGCCGCGGCGGCCGGGTCGGGATATCCCGCCGACGTGCCGGTGGCGCCCGGATCCGTGCCGAACCACTTCTGGAAGATCGTGTTGTAGGTGCCGTCGGCCTTGAACTCGGCCAACGTGGCGTTCACGAACTCGTGGAGGGCGGTGTTGTCCTTGCCGACGTTCATGCCGTATTCCTCACCGGTGGCAAACTCTTTGACGACCTTCGTCGTGGGGTTCTGGGTGGCATAGTCGAACAGCACGCCATTGTCGTTGATGCAGGCGTCGGCGGTGCCGGCCAGCACGGCGTTGGCGCAGCCGGGCAAGTCGTCGAAGACCACAACTTCGTAGCCGTTGGCGGCCTGGTTTTCCTCGGCGTAGATCTGGCCGGTGGTGTCTGTCTGCACAGCCAGCTTCTTACCCTTCAAGTCGGGCAAGTCCGTGATGGCGCCCACGCCGGGATCGGCGGGTGCGCTGGTGTCAGCCGAGCTGGGTTCAGCGGTGCTGGGTGCGGAAGTCGCACAGCCGGAGGCGAGCATTGCCAATGCGGCGGCTGTGGCGAGAGCGGACATGAGTTTCTTCATCGTTGGCCCTTTCTGGGGGAGTCAAACTTGGAAAACTATGCCAACCGGTAGTTACAGATAAGTGACACGCCTTGTCAGCGCGGCATTTACGCGGACTTTGGGGCCCCGTGGCAGTTCTTGAACTTCTTTCCGGAGCCGCAGGGGCAAAGCTGGTTGCGTCCCACGCCGGCGTACGGGTCGGCTGCGGCGGCCGGCTTCTTGGCGGGTTTGGTTTCCGAACCTCCGGAAAAAGCCAAGTTGCCGCGCGGGGCTTGCCCACCCAAGCCCTTGGCCTCCAACGTCGGGCGCTTGGTGATCTCCGGCGCCGCCGGGGCGGCCTTCTTGGACTTGGCGGCGGCTTTTCCGAGTGCGGCGGCGGTCGCATCGCCAGATTCGCTCGGCCCAGTCGCCACCATCAGCGGCGGCGGTGTGGGCTCCTGGACCCGCACTTGCAGATTGAACAGGAACCCGACGACCTCCTCCATGAACGCCTCCATCATGGCGTTCCACATGTCGCCGCCCTCACGCTGATATTCCACCAGCGGGTCGCGCTGCGCCATGGCGCGCAGGCCAATGCCTTCGCGCAGATAGTCCATCTCGTAGAGGTGTTCGCGCCACTTGCGGTCCAGGACGGTGAGCAGCACCTGCCGCTCGAACTCGCGCATGTTGTCCTCGCCGAGTTCCTCCGTGCGCGCGTCGTAGGCGGCCTGCGCATCCTCCTGGAAGTCCGCCACCAACTGCTCGACCGTGATGTCAGTGCGCCCCTCGTAGTCGGCGCGCTGCAGCTTGACTGGGTACAGCGTCTTCAACTGCGTCCACAGCGCTTCCCAGTCCCAATCCTCGACGAACCCCTCGGTGAGCTGCGTCACATATGTCTCCACCACGCGGTTCACCGTGTCGCGCAACTGCTCGGAGACATCGGCGCCTTCCAGCACACGGCGGCGGTCGCCGTAGATGGTGTGGCGTTGCCGGTTCATCACGTCGTCATAGCGGAGCACGTTCTTGCGGACCTCGAAGTGCTGCGCCTCGACCTGTTCTTGGGCCTGCTGGATCGACTTCGTCACGCGCTTGTGCTCGATCGGCATGTCGTCGGGGATGTTCAACGCCGTGAGCACCCAGTCGATGATGTCGGTCTTGTACAGGCGCATCAGGTCGTCTTCGAGCGAAAGGTAGAAGCGGGATTCACCGGGGTCGCCCTGGCGTCCGGAGCGGCCACGCAACTGGTTGTCGATGCGGCGCGACTCGTGGCGTTCGGAGCCGATCACATACAGCCCGCCCAATTCGACGACCTCGTCGTGCTCGGCGGCCACCTGCTCCTCGATGTTGGCCAACGTCTCGGGCCAGGCCGCCTCGTACTCGTCGGGGTTCTCGACCGGGTCGATGCCGTTGCGCTGCAGCAGCGCGTCAGCCAAGAACTCGGGGTTGCCGCCGAGGATGATGTCGGTGCCGCGGCCGGCCATGTTCGTGGCGACCGTCACCGCGCCTTTGCGCCCGGCGAGGGCGACGATCGCGGCTTCGCGGGCGTGTTCTTTGGCGTTCAACACCTCGTGCTTGACACCGGCGCGCCGCAATCCGCGGCTCAGAATCTCGGACTTGGCCACCGAGGCGGTGCCCAGCAGCACCGGTTGGCCCTTCGCGTAGCGCTCGACGACGTCCTCGATGATGGCGCCGAACTTGGCCGCTTCCGTGCGGTAGATCAAGTCGGACTGGTCCACGCGGATCATCGGCTTGTTCGTTTCGATGGGGAGCACCCCGAGGCCATAGATCTTCTGGAACTCGGACTCTTCCGTCTTCGCCGTGCCCGTCATGCCCGCCAGCTTGCGGTACATCCGGAAATAGTTCTGCAAAGTAATCGTGGCCAGCGTCTGATACTCGTCTTTGATCTCGACGCCCTCTTTGGCTTCCAACGCCTGGTGCAGGCCCTCGTTGTAGCGCCGGCCTTCGAGCGTGCGGCCGGTGTGTTCGTCGACGATCAGCACCTCGCCGTCGATGACCACATAGTCGCGGTCGCGCTTGAACAACTCCTTGGCCTTGATGGCGTTGTTCAAATAGGAGATGAGCGGCGTATTCGCCGACTCGTACAGGTTGGAGATGCCGAGATAGTCCTCGACGGCCTCGATGCCGGGCTCCAAGACGGCGATGGTGCGCTTCTTCTCGTCCACTTCGTAGTCGACATCCACGTGGAGGCGCTTCACGAGCGAGGCGAACTGCGGATACCACTCGGCGTTATCCGCGCTCGGGCCGGAAATGATCAGGGGCGTGCGGGCCTCGTCGATCAGAATGGAGTCGACTTCGTCCACGATCGCATAGTGGTGTCCCCGTTGCACGCAATCGTCGATGGAGCGGGCCATATTGTCGCGCAGGTAGTCGAAGCCGAACTCGTTGTTGGTCCCGTAAGTGATGTCGGCCGCGTAGGCTTTGCGGCGCTGTGGTGGAGTCATGGAGGTGAGAATCGAGCCGACCTTGAGCCCGAGGAAGTGGTGGATGCGGCCCATCTGCTCGGATTGGAACTCCGCCAAATAGTCGTTCACGGTGACGATGTGGACGCCTTTGCCCTCCAACGCGTTCAGGTACGACGCCAACACGGCGACCAGCGTCTTGCCTTCGCCGGTCTTCATCTCGGCTATGTTCCCCCAGTGGAGTGCGGCGCCGCCTTGGATCTGGACGTCGAAGTGCCGCTTGCCCAGCACCCGTTTGGAGGCCTCCCGCACAGTGGCGAACGCCTCCGGCATGAGCATGTCGAGGTCTTCGCCGTTCTCCAGCCGCTGCTTGAAGTCGGCGGTCTGAGAGCGCAACTCGTCGTTGTCCATGGCCAGGTAGTCGTCTTCGATCTTGCTGACCTCGATGGCCACCTGCTTCAGCCTCTTGAGTTGCCGGCCTTCGCCCGCATGCAGCAGCTTGTCGAACAGATTCACTTTTTCTCCTCTTTAGCGCACCCATCCTAGTGGGTCGCGGCAACGCCGGAAGCCAGTCAGTCAGTTGTCGGCGGTGAGCTGCTCCCATTCCGCTGGGTGGTACCAAGCCAGGTCGCTCTTGGCGAGGTGCTCGGCGGCGGCCGGCTCGTCCCAGGCTTCGTCCACGGTGGCGGCGGTCACAGCGGGGACCGACGGGTCGAAGAACAGCGCGCTGACTTTGGAATAGGGCAGTTCGCCGGGCTGCACGCGCCCGAAGTCGTCCGCCAGTGGCGGCCACTGGGCTTCGGCCACTGCCACGAGCCGGATCCCGGACGACAGCCCCGCGGCCAAGCCCGCGATGTCGAGCGCGGTGTTCTCCGCCTGCTCGTCTGTCGCGGCGGTGAATCCGAACGCGGCCATCATGGAATCGGTGACGGCGAAGGCCTGCGCGGGCGCGAAAGCGCCCGACCGCGCCCACTGGCCCAGATCGTCCCGGCTCAGGGGAATGAAAACCAACACGGTGACAGTCTAGGTTGTACTCACTTGGACCGGTGGCCAACCTCAGCCAAACCTGGCTCCGCGCTGGCCACTTTCACGACTTCCGCCCGCGTTTGGCTCAACTTGTGCCCCCTGTGAGCGCGTGGACAGTCTCGGCGGCGAGATGATCCTTGCACACCTGGACAGTTAGGAGTGCTATGGCAGCGCGATTCAGAATCAACAACCACCCCGACCGCAGCCTTTTTTCCTCCGCGCAGTCCGGCGGTGGCTCCGTCAGCCTTCCGGGTCCGGCGCTGCTCGTATCGGCGCATGTGAGCGGGTCCGGAGTCGATGACGACCTGGCCCGCCACGCCGCCAGCATGACAGTGGCTCTTGTCGACGTCATCGGTGGGGCGCGGAACATCTGGCAGGTGGAGGAACGGATGACGGACACCGCCCAGCAGGTGCTGCGGCGCCTGCGGCGGGCCTTCGCGGGCCGGGCCATTCGCGCGACGTCGATCAGGGTGCAGTGCCCCGACGAGGGCGTGCTGGAAGTGTCTGCTTCGGTGTGGGATGGCAAGCGCTACCGCGCCCTCGCTGTTCGCTGGACGCGAACGTTGCGCGGCTGGACCTGCAACCGCCTGGAGATGGCTCTTGAGACCGGGGCCATTCAGCGTGCGGCGGCATAACACGCGGTGTAACATGCCCGCTATGGACGCTATTACCGCTGCACCAAAACCCAGCAACGAACCTGTATACACCTATGCTCCGGGCACACCCGAGCGCGCCGCCATTGAGGCCGCGCTGGCCCAGGCCTACGCCGCCGCGCCGCAAGAACTGACCGGCACGTTTGGGGCCGAACGCCGCCCCGGGTCGGGCGAAGAGCTCAAAGTCACCATGCCGTCGGAGCACCAGCATGTGCTTGGCATTGTCCACCAGTCGACCGCGGCCGATGCCGAAGCTGCCATCGCCGCCGCGTTGGAGGCCGCCAAGACGTGGTCGCTCACTTCCCTAGACGATCGGGCCGCGATCTTCCTGCGCGCCGCCGAGCTCATCACCGGTCCCTACCGCGCCAAGATCAACGCCGCAACCATGCTCGGCCAAGGCAAGACGATTCAGCAGGCCGAGATTGACTCTGCCTGTGAGATTTCCGATTTCTTGCGCTTCAACGCGTTCTTCGCGCGGCAGCTCTACTCGGACCAGCCGTTCAACTCGGCGACAATCTGGAACCGCACCGACTACCGGCCGCTCGACGGCTTCGTTTACGCGATCACACCGTTCAATTTCACGGCCATCGCCGGGAACCTGCCCAGTGCGCCTGCCCTCATGGGAAACACGGTCATCTGGAAGCCGGCGCTCACCCAACAGCTGGCCGCATCCGTGTTGGCCGACATCTTCATCGAGGCCGGCCTGCCGGCGGGGGTCATTAACATGCTGCCAGGCCACGGCTCGGTGGTTTCCGACGTCGCCTTGAAGCATCCGGCGCTGGCCGGCATCCACTTCACCGGGTCAACGCGGGTCTTCCAGGGCATCTGGGCTGAGATCGGGCAGAACATCTCCCGCTACCGCTCGTATCCGCGCCTGGTGGGCGAAACCGGTGGCAAGGACTTCGTGCTGGCGCACCCCTCCGCCGATCCGCAGGCCCTCATTACGGCGCTGGTGCGCGGTTCGTTCGAGTATTCCGGGCAGAAGTGCTCTGCGGCTTCGCGCACGTACATCGCCAAGTCGGTGTGGGCGAAGATCAAGGACCAGTTGATCGCGGAGACCGAGGCGTTGAAGGTCGGCGATGTGCGCGACCTGTCCAACTTCACCTCGGCGCTCATCGACGAGCGGGCGTACAACAAACTGGAAGCCGCCATCGCGAAGGCCAAGGCCGACGGCGCCACGATCTGGGCCGGCGGGACGTGCGACAAGTCGGTCGGCTGGTATGTCCGCCCGACGCTGGTCCAGTCCGACGATCTGTCGAACGACATTTTCAACGTGGAGTTCTTCGGCCCGTTGCTCGGCATTTACGTCTACGAGGATTCCGAGTATTCGTCGATCATCAAGCACATCGACGCGACCAGCTCTTATGCGCTGACCGGCTCGATCATCGCCAACGACCGCACAGCCATCAAGGAGGCCTTCTACGGCCTGCGGCAGGCTGCGGGCAACTTCTACATCAACGACAAGCCCACTGGGGCTGTCGTCGGCCAGCAGCCGTTCGGCGGGGCGCGCGCGTCCGGCACGAACGACAAGGCCGGCTCGCTGTGGAACTTGATCCGCTGGGTCAGCCCGCGCGCAGTCAAAGAGGCGCTGCTGCCGCCGAAGTCGATCGGCTACCCGCACATGCTCTGAGCACCTAGCCTCGCCAGGCCATCCCGGGCTTGTTCCGGGAACCCCGGCAGGTCATCCCGGGCTTGTTCCGGGAACCCCGCCAGGTCATCCCGGACTTGTTCCGGGATCTTGGGACGAAGTCCCACCAGGTCCACCCTCGCGTTCGGCCAGCCATTCGTCTGCGACCTGCTGCTGATACTCGATCCCTTTCAGCAGCAGGGGCGCGGCGAGCGCTTCCAGCTTGTGGCCGACCACGGGGATGGAAACCGTCAACTCGCCGGTGTATTCCAGAAGTGACTCCGCCCCGTCGGCGCGCAGTGTCACTCGGCCCACCAGGCTGAGCGGCAAGTCCGTCGGGGCGACCTGGGCGGTGCCGGTGCGTTCATCTCCCGCCGGTGGATCCCAGGCGATTTGGTCGGTGAGTTCGATCTCCGGGCCGGTGAACTTGTCTATGGGCGACACCGAAGCCATGATCCGGGTCGTGGTGGCGGTCAAGCCGTCGACGCTCACCCCATAGCGCAGCGGATTGCTGGCGGCGGCGACACGGTCGAGGAACTCGGGGTCGGTGAGCATCTCGAACGCCTCGGCCACGGAGCAGGAGAATCGGTTGACGGCCGCAATATCCATGCGGCCATTGTGTCGGCCTGGACTTTCTGCGTTGCGCTGCGACACGCGACCGCCCGTGGTGATTAGGCTGGATGGTGCATAGGAGCCATGAAAATGAAAGCTGAAGACCGCAGTCTTAATTCGATTCTGTCCACCCTCGCTCCCGCTCAAGCCGATCCGGCGCTGTGGCCGGGTTTCGTCTCCGGCTACCAGGCCCACCTCATGGAAGAACCCGGCCTGGACCTGGATCCGGAACAAGTCGGCAGGCAGCTCGCGGCCCACTTTATGCTGGGGCGGCAACGCGTCGTAGGACGGGACTTGGTGGCCGTTACGACGCCCGAGGAGGGCGCGCGAGATATCGTCGCCATACCCGGTTCGACGCTGGTGCAACTGGTCTCGGACGACCTGCGCTTTCTCCTAGACACCGTATCGATGGAGATTCGCGCCTTAGGCTGGACGATCCGCCGCCTGGAGCATCCACAACTTCGGGTGACGCGCGCCCCAGACGGGGATCTGACCAGCGTCGGTGACGGGGATGTTCTCGAATCGTGGATCTCGATGGAGGTGTATCCGCCGCTCGGAAGCAGCGCCGAGAAGGGCAAACAGCAGTTGTCGTTGGCCGTGTTCCGGGCGCTGTCGACGGTGCGGCTGGTTGTTGGGGACTGGGCCGAAATGCTGCAGCGGTGTGGCGAGGCGGCCGCGCTGCTGACCGAAGACAGCGGTGAATGCCGTGCGGCGCTGGATTTGCTGACTTGGCTGATGGCGGGCAACTTCATCTTCCTCGGCTATCAGGAGTACAAGTTCGTCGCCGACGAGTTTTGCCTGGTGCCGGGCACCGGCTTGGGTTTGCAATCCGGGGATCCCAAAGACAGTTTCCACGCCTTCCCGGTCGGTGACCGGCCGCTGGCGATGACAAAACACCCGCGGATCTCGCCGGTGCACCGGCCCGTCTACCTCGACTACGTGGGCGTGCGCGAGTTCGACGCCAACGGCAAGATGGTCGGCGAGCGCCGTTTCCTCGGGTTGCTGTCGGACTCGGCCTACGCCGAGTCGATCGAACACATCCCCACACTGGCGGCGAAAGCCCGCGCGCTGTTGCAGCGCTCTGGCTACGCGCCGGAGTCTTACGGCTGGAACGCGGTGCGCCGCACGATCGCCAACTATCCGCGCGACGAGTTGTTCGACGCCACCTTGGACGAGTTGGCCCCCATCGTGTTGGGCGCCGCCGCGCTGCGCGACCGCCCGCTGGTGCGTGTCTTCCTGCGCCGCGACCACTACCGCAGCTTCGTCACCGCGCTGGTGTACTTGCCGCGCGACCGCTACACGACCCGCGTGCGCACGAAGATAGCGAATATCCTGCTGGACCGGCTTGGCGGCGAGTCGTGCGAGCACAACGCGCGGGTGTCGGAAGCCGTCCTGGCGCGGCTGTTCTTCGTCGTCAAACTGAAGAGCGACGCACCCACGGAGGTCGACGCCGAAGAGCTCGCCGCCGCGGTGGAAGCCGCAGCCGCGTCTTGGGACGACCAGGTGGCCGCCGGTTTGGAGGACCAGCCGGCCCAGATGCGGGGCGTCGAATTCGGCGAGGCCTATCAAGCGGCGTATTCACCCGACACCGCCCTTGACGACTTGCGCGTCGCGAATGAATTGGACGGCGACGACGACGTGCGCTACGCGATGACGTGCGACGGCGACCGGGCGCGGTTCAAGATCTTCACATTCCTGGAACTCGAGTTGCACCGCATCATTCCGCACCTGGCCAGCCTGGGCGTCGAGGTGGACGATGAACAGCGCTTCCAGTGGCAGTTGCGCGACCGTCCGGTGCATGTCTACGACTTTGGGCTGGAGTTGGGGCCGCTGTGGACCGATTCCACGCTGGCGCGCACCCAGTTCGTGGAGGCTTTCGACGCTTCCTATGGCGGACTGTGCGAGGCGGACGCTTTCAATGCCCTGGTCATCACCGGGCTGCGGTGGCAGCAAGTCGCCTGGCTGCGCGGCATCGCCCGTTTCCTGAAGCAGGCCCGGGTGGGCTTCTCACAGGACTACATCGCGCAGGCCCTCGTGGCGAACGCGAAGCTGACCGGGCGGATCGTGGAGGCATTCGAGGCCAAGTTCGAGCCGGGCGGCGAGGGCGATTGGGAGGGCATCCTTGCCGAGGCCCGCGCCGGAATAGACCAGGTCGCCAGCCTGGATCAAGACCGCATCCTGCGCCTGTTCGCAGACTTCATCACCGCTTGCCAACGCACCAACGCCTACACCGGTTCGGCCACCTTGGCGTTCAAGCTGGCATCTCAGCAACTCGCTGTCCTGCCCGATCCGAAGCCGTTGGCGGAGATCTTCGTCTACTCGCCGCGCGTGCAGGGCGTGCACCTGCGATTCGGCCCGATCGCCCGCGGCGGACTGCGCTGGTCCGACCGCGCCGAGGATTTCCGCACCGAAGTGCTGGGCCTGGCCAAGGCGCAGACGGTGAAGAACACCGTCATCGTTCCCGTGGGTGCCAAGGGCGGGTTCGTGCCGCAGCGCCTTCCCGCTGACCGCGCCCAGGCCCAAGCTGAGGGTCTGGCCTGCTACCGGTTGTTCATCCGCGCGTTGTTGAGCGTCACCGACAACATCGTCTCCGGGCAGGTCGTGGCGCCGGTGAACGTGCGGGCCTACGATGGGCCGGATCCCTATCTGGTGGTGGCCGCGGACAAAGGCACCGCGACGTTCTCCGACGAGGCCAACCAGATCTCGGGGCGCCTCGGTTTCTGGCTGGGCGACGCCTTCGCCTCGGGCGGATCGGCCGGCTACGACCACAAAGCCATGGGCATCACGGCCCGGGGCGCCTGGGAGTCGGTCCGGCGCCACCTCCACGAGTTGGGCCTGGACCCGGACAAGGACGACTTCACGGTCGTCGGCATCGGCGACATGTCGGGCGACGTCTTCGGCAACGGCATGTTGCTCAGCTCCCACATCCAGCTGGTGGCCGCGTTCGACCACCGCCACGTCTTCATCGACCCGAACCCCGATCCGGGGGCGGCGTTGGAGGAGCGGCGCCGCCTGTTCGAGCTGCCGCGGTCGAGTTGGGGCGACTACGACGCGTCGAAGGTGTCGGCCGGCGGCGGCATCTACCCGCGCTCGGCCAAGGCCATCCCCGTCACGCCGGAGGCGCGCGCCGCGCTCGGCCTCGCCACGGAGGCCGGCGAGCTGACGCCGGAGGAGTACATCCACGCGATCCTCCAGGCGCCCGTCGACCTGCTCTGGAACGGCGGCATCGGCACGTACGTCAAGGCGGCCGGCGAGACCCACGCCCAGGTCGGCGACAAGGCCAACGACCCGGTCCGGGTCGACGGGGCGCAGGTCCGCGCCCGGGCGGCCGGCGAGGGCGGCAACCTCGGCTGGACCCACCTGGGCCGGATCGAGTACGCGCTCCGCGGCGGCAAGGTCAACGCCGACTTCATCGACAACTCGGC
>JAISUR010000041.1 GCA_031271975.1 Propionibacteriaceae bacterium | reverse complement strand
GCCGATGTGCGGGCGTGCGGCGCGCTGGGCGACGGCGTGACGGATGATGCGGCCGCGCTGCAGGCCGCCGTCGACGCGCTGCCCGAGGGCGGCACCTTGCTGCTGCCGTTCGGGCGCTACCGGATCACGCGGCCGGTCGAGGTCCGCCGGGCCTGCCGGATCGAGGGCGCGGGCGCGTTTCCGCGCTTCGGCTCCGTCGCGCGTGACTTCAACTCGATCAACGCGCCGATCGTGACGCCCATGCTCGCCGGCAGCGTCATCGTGCAGACCGCCCCGGAGCAGGACGGGCTGCGCCTCCGCGTGACGGGCGCGGCCGTCCACCTGCGCGGCGTCGGCATCGAGTTCGAGGGCGCGCACCGCTTCTCCGCCACCGGCCACGGCATCGCCGCCGAGCCGGACCGCCATCTGGGCGGCTTCGACAACGGGCTGTCGGGTTCGGTCTGGGACAACGTGGTCGTGGCGGGGCACGACGGCGACCACTACGGTCTCCGCGTCGTCAACGGCATCTACAACGACATCCGCGCGTTCCAGAGCTTCGGCGGCGGGGTCGTCCAGCTCGTCAACGATTCCGCCGTCAACGGCCACTACGGCAACACGGTGTTCCACAGCCTGTACGGCCAGGTGTTCGCGGGCGGGTCGGCGGACGGCATCCGCCTGGAGTCGGTCACGGACATGCTCAACCTCCTGGCGTTCGTCCGCCCGCAGGTCACGGTGGGGGACATGACGGCGACGTTCCCGGGGGCCCGGCCGCCGACGGCGGCCCAGCAGATGCTGCGCGCGGTGGGGCAGGTGCCGTGGGTGTCGCTGCTGCAGTACGACTTCGAGACCACGGTCGGCTCGGGCATCACCCCACCCGGGCCGGACTGCTGGCTGGACCCCGCCGGGCTGCTGGGCGGCTGCTGACCGCGCCACAGTGACCAAGGAACAGTCCTCAATGTCACGTCCCGCAATGTCACGTCCCGAGGGGAATCGGTCAATCTCCGGGTCTGAGTCTGTCCAGCCTGCTCGGGTTGGCGCCGGTTGATTCTGATGACAACTTGATGACCTCAGCCGTCGGATCGGTCGATTTCCTGCACCCAGTTCTCGACTGCGGCGACGGCTTCTTCCAGCGTGAGCTTGATGTCGAGGGATGCGGCGAGCGGCGGATAGGCAAGTCTCCAATAGTCGTTGGCGTGGAAGACCGGCGGCCAGGGCCGGACTGGACGCCCGAGTTGGGCTGCCTCGTTGGCCCGGTAGTCGAAGATGTCCAGGCAGGCTGCCTTCAACGATGCAGGCGGTGCGCCGGGTAGAACTCTGTCTTGAGCAGCAGCACGTCGATGATGTCGTGGACTCGCTGGTTCTCGTAGCCCGCCTCGTCTGGGTCGGAGGCCGCGTGGAGTTTCTGGGCGATCTGATAATCCATGGCCACGCCGATCAGAGTCTCTGGAGTTTCCAGGCCGAAGAACCCGACACTGGGTGTGGCGACGGGCGACGACTGTTCGGCCATTGCTCCTTCATTGAAGGAAACCTCGACCTTGATGCGCCGCCACGCCGCGCCCTTCGCCAACAAGCGGACATAGAAGCGGCGTGGCTGGATCAGCTTGGGTGCGTCGATGATCTCGATCTCGGTGCGGTCAAGCACGAACGGCCCCCAAGGCTGCGCCAAAGCCTCGTCCAGGCGTGCACGGAACTCGGCCATGTCATCACGGAACAGCGTGTCCACGTCTGTTGTGGTTCTAGCCTTCAGGCCGAGGTTGAACTCGATGAACACACCGCCCTTGACCAGGAACAAGGGTTGGCCATCCGAGGCGAGGACGCGCTGCAAGGCGGCCACCACCACGGTCGAAGCCACCAGCCAACTGATCCTCTCCGCGCCCACCCCAGTCGCCCGATGAGCGTCACGCACCCATGCCTGCAATGCGCGCACGCTCGGCACAGGGCGGTTCTTGTCAGGCAGATCCCAAGCGGCCATCAGGCACCCCCTCTCAGCTGGGCCTCCAACCGCTCGGCCTGCTTCGGCGTGATTCTCCCCTGGCCGTCAGCAGTTGATATGGCTTGCAGAATCAAATCGGGCCGGACATGCGCATCGATGCACTGCTCGATCGCCGTGGTGACGGTAACGGTCGGTATGCGCTCCCACCAGCCGATCTGATCGTCGGCTAGCTTCTGGTAATGGATGACGTAGGCGCCCGGGATGTGCTTGCGTTGCAGCGCCCGCGACTTCGGCGCCACGGTGACGTGCGTCTTGTCCGGGTTGATGTCCGATAGCTCGTACACCGCCAGCGCCGTGTCATGCGACAGTGCCGCGCGGCGGTCCCGCGTCCACAACACTGCTTCCATCGACGTGTCGTTCTGGGACACCGGCCACTCGGGGAAACGGTAAACCCCGTACGAGATCCGCTCCAGCTTGCGGCGCGCGGCCAGCTTGCCTAGCTCGACCACGGGAATCCCAAGATCGCGCGCGTCGAACGCGGTCACGTAGCCGTACTGCTCGACTGCCACGTCCCACAGCTCATCCCTCACAGTCATGATGACAGTTTACCACTTTTGGTAAAGTTCCATCATGCGGTGGCCGGGCGAATACCGCCCTGGATCGCCCACCCTCACGGGCTTCGTCCGGGCGTGACATTGGGGACCTTTGTCACGCTGCGCCGAGT
>JAISUR010000034.1 GCA_031271975.1 Propionibacteriaceae bacterium | reverse complement strand
AAGGTTGCGACGGTTGATGCGGCTGGTGTTGTGAAAGCGTTGAAGCCTGGGAAGGTGAAGATCACGGTGTATGCCGGGTCGAAGAAGAAGACGTACAGCATTGCTGTTGCGCAGATTGTTGCTCCTGCGGTGGTGCCAGTGATCAGTGGAACGCTCACGGTGGATCAGATGCTTACGGTTGATCCGGGCGTGTGGGGTCCGGGTGTGGTGACATTGTCGTATCAGTGGTATCGCGGCAGTAAGGCGATTGCTGGTGCGACGGGTGCCACGTATGTGTTGGATGCCGCGGATGCGGGTAAGACTGTGAAGGTGAAGGTTACGGGTACGAAGCCAGGCTATAACACTGTGTCGAAGACGTCGAAGGCTACGAAGAAGATCGCGAAGGCGGTGTTCTCGGCGAGCCCGGTTCCGCTGGTTTCGGGCACGCCGACTGTGGGTCAGGTTCTTACTGCTGATGCGGGTGTGTGGACTCCGGTTCCGGATAAGTTCACGTATCAGTGGTACAGGTCGGGGAAGGCGATTTCGAAGGCGACTGGGAGCACGTACCTGTTGGTTGCTGCTGATGCGGGTAAGGAGATCTCTGTGAAGGTGACCGCGTCGAAGGCTGGTTATAACACAGTGTCGCTGACATCAGCGAAGACGGCTCCAGTGGCCGCTGCGTAGCACTCCGACTCCGGTCATGGTGGATAATTGCCTGCGTGGGATTGTTCTCCAGGCGCAAGCGCCAGCGCCAGCCGGTCACTCCGGACGTGTCACAGGCGACGCTTGCCCACTTGCAGGATTTCGTGACTTCCAGGCGCGGCGTCGAGGCGTTCATCGAGATGCCCACGACAGTGACCAAGGCGACGCTGCTGCTGATCGCCTACGACGGCGAGTGGACCCGCCGCAGCGTCGAGTCGGTTGATTGGGCGAGGGAGTGGGCTGCCCAGCATTCCATTCCCAGCTACGACGCCGGCGTGGTCGGCTATCCGCAGCGGATGCGCGATTACAACGCCCGCCAGAAGAAGGGCGGATCCGGCTTCAAACTGGCCTGACGCGTCCGGGCGTCACGCCGAAGCTCGTTCCGCGGCGCCCGGCAACCCCAACTCGGAGCGGTAGCGGGCCACGGTACGGCGCGAGACCCGCACCCCATAGCTGCCCAATTGGGCCGCTAACGCCTGGTCGCTGAAAGGATCCGATTTCGGCTCGGCGGCGATGATTTGCCGCAACAGCGACTTGGCGGCCGGCGCCGCAGCCTGGGACGCCCCCGCGCGGGGAGGAAACAACACGCGAAGTTCGAACGTGCCTTGCTGGCAGTGCAGCGTCTTGTGGCGGACGGCGCGGCTCACAGTGGAGACCGACAATCCAAGTTCGGCGGCGAGGCTGGTCATAGTCAACGGCTTCAGGGCCGCCGGCCCCCGCTCGAAGAAGGCCCGCTGGTGCTGGCAGGCCGCTTGTGCCACCGCGAGCAGCAATGTGCGGCGCTGGCGCAAGCATTCGCTCAACTGGCGCCCCTGCTGCAGGCAGTGGTCGAGCCAGGCACGCTCGGCTTGGCTGGCTGCACTCATCAAGCTTCGCAGCGAGGTGTCGACCGTGATGTGGAACTCGCTCTGCGCCGTCAGTTGGCAGGAAACGCCCTCGGGCGTCAGCGCGACCTCCAGGTCCGGCCTGACGTAGTTGGGCGGGGCAGTCGACCACCCCTGCCCGGGACGCGGATCGAGTTGCTGAATGGCTTCAGCGGCACGGCGCACAGCTGCGACGTCCTGGCCGGTCGCCCGCGCGATGGTGTTGTACCGGCGGCCCGCCAAGTCCTCCAGATGGGCTCGCACGATCGCCAGCGCCAATTCATCCGGAGGCGCAGCAGCCAGCAACTGCGCTTCCAGGCATTCGGGGAGGTTCCGTGCGCCGACCCCCTTGGGTTCGAGCGTCCGGATCAAGGCCACCAGTCGGGCGACCTGGTCCGCGGTCGCCCCGGCGAGCGCCGCGATGGCTTCGCTGGATTCACGCAGGTAGCCGTCTTGGTCCAGCAAGTCCAAGATGAACCGGAGCACCGGCTCGTCGCTCGCGGCCAAGCTGGCGTGCGGCACCTGTTCCCATAAATGGTCCGCCAGCCGCGCCCTGTCGGCCACGGGAACTTCTGGTGGCGCCGCCAGTGTCGCCCGGCGAACTCCCGAAACCACCTCGATGACCGGGTTTTCTTCCGCGGCCTGCTCCAGATGGCGGGCCAACTCGGCCGTGGTCATCGCCAGCAGCGTGACCGTTTGGATCTGGCCCTGCCAAAGCGCCTGGGTGAGCCGCGGGACCTGCTCCAGAGTGGGCGAAACGGTCCGCGACATGACATTGAGTCTAGTTAGCCAACAGGCGCCTTGCGGCAGAAGGGGAAGCAAAAGGGCCGCTGCTGCCCAACCAAGCGGGGCAGAAGCGGCCCTTTAGTGCATCAGGGCTCAGCCCTGCCGGTACTCGACTCCCATCGTGGGGCGCGGATACTCCCACTTGGCGATGACCGTGTTGCCGCAAGCGACGCGGCAAGTGCCGCACTCCAGGCATCCGGCATAGTCGAATGACTGGGCGTTCTGCTCGTCCAGGCGATACAGGGCCGCCGGGCACACCATGACGAGCTTGCGGAACTCGTCGGCCGACGGGCCGGGGCTCAGTTCGATGTGGGCGTGGTCTTCATCCACCGCGTACTTGTTGCCTGCCAGCAGGCTGGGGACGTTTACGGTGATGGGCGCGATTGTTTTCACAGTGAGCTCAGCGCTCCTTTCATGTCCCGGGCCAGGTTGAGCAGTCCGGCTTGTTTGGCGGCGGCGAATCCGGCCTTGCGGACCGGAGCCGTGGGATTTGAGTCGACGATGAACAGCTTCTCGAAGAAATCCCGGATGACGGCCGGGTATGTGTCGAAAATGCGTTTCGTGCCGGAGATGAAATGCGGTACCTTCCGGAATTGGCGCAGATCCTGCAGCACGAAGCTGTTCTCCAAAGCCTTGACGTAGCCCTGTAGGCCGGCCGCGGAGGTGTCGCCAGCCGTCAGAGCTTCTGCGGCGGCGCGCCCAGCGTGCATCCCGGCGGCGATGGCGTAATCCATGCCGCGCACGGTGTAGGCCAGGTTGAGGCACATCATGGCGGCGTCGCCGGCCACCAGCACGCCATCGCCGACCAGTTTCGGCATCGCGTCCCAGCCGCCCTCGGGCACCATGTGGCCGGAATGCTCGATGACTTCGCCGCCCTTGATCAGCGGCGCGACCACCTGGTGGCGTTTGAAGTCGTCGAGGAGCTGGTAGATCGGGGTCTCGCCTGTCAGCAGATCGGCGATGGGGACCACCAGGCCGATCGACAGCGATTCCTTGTTGGTATAGACGAACCCGCCACCGGGAACGCCGTGGGTGGCGTCGCCCGCGAACAGCCACGCGGCGCCCTCGCCTTCAGGCACCAAGAGGCGGTCCTCGATGACTTGCGGATCCAGTTTGATGACTTCCTTGATGCCCACAGCAGTCGCTTCTGGCGTCGGCCCGGCATAGCCGACGGCTTTCCGGGTGAGCAGCGAGTTGACGCCGTCGCAGAGCAGCACGGCGTCGGCGGTGATCTCATCCTCGCCGGCCACGATTCCCGTCACCCGGGACCCCTCCATGAGCAGGTCTTCGACCGGGATACCGCAGATGTACTCCGCCCCGGCATCCTCCGCTTGGCTCGCCAGCCACTGGTCGAACGGGGCCCGCAACACCGAGTAGGAGTCCCGGCCTTCCGCGCGCAGGCCGTCAGAGGTGAAATCGACTGTGAAACCGGCGTCCGGCGCCAAGAAGCCGATCCGCTCGTGCGTGATCCGGCGCTCCAACGGCGCTTCGCTGGCATAACCAGGGAAGACCGCGGCGAGCGAGTGCGTGTAAAGCCTCCCTCCGGACACGTTCTTGGATCCAGCCTGGTTGCCGCGCTCGACCACCAGCACTCCCTTGCCCGCCCGGGCAAGTTCGTGGGCGGCAACGGCTCCCGCCAGGCCAGATCCGACGACTATGGCGTCGAAATCAGCCATTCCATATTCCTTTCTTCGTTGTCTTTCGTCCGCTCACATGGCGGTGAAATACGTCTTCGCGTTTTCCCGCAGGACGTTCTTTTGGACTTTCCCGACACTGTTGACGGGGAGCTCTGCGACGATGGCCCAGTGGCGCGGGCGTTTGTACCCAGCCAGATTGCCTTGGCACCAGGCAACCAAGTCCGCGGCGGTCAACGCCGCTCCGGGGTGGGGGACCACCGCGGCGGCCACCGCCTCTTCAAAGCGGCGGTCGGGAATGCCGACGACGGCGCAGGCCTGGACCAGCGGGTTCTCCAGCAGCGCCTGTTCCACCTCTTGTGAGAAGACGTTCTCGCCTCCGGTCTTGATCAAGTCCTGGCGGCGGTCGGCGACGTAGTAGTAGCCCCGCTCGTCGCGGCGGAGCAAATCTCCAGAGTGATACCAGCCGTCGGTGATGACGGCGCAGTCGGGGTTGTCGGCAGGCGCGTCGGTGTGGGTTTGCCCCAAGTATCCGTGAAATGCCAGCGGGGAACGGATCCAGGCTTCGCCGACTTCGCCGACGGCCACGTCGCGCCCGTCTTCGCCCACCAGGCGAATCTCGACGGGGACGATCGGCCGGCCGACGGTCTCGATCAGCCTGGGGTCGGCGAGCAGTTCTTCTCGGCCCAACGTGATCCCAGTCACTGAGGCGGCCTCGGTGGATCCGTAGGTGAAGCGCAGCCTGGCGTTGGGGAAAAGGTCGAATATCGAGTGGGCCAGCGGCATGGAGCAACGGCCGGCGGAAATGAACACCTCGCGCACGGACTTGAATTGCCGCCCGGGCTGCGACTTGGTCAGCCGGCAATAAGCCACTGGGGGGAGCAGCATGATCTGCGTCGCCTGGTACTGCTCAATCAGGCTCAATATGACCGGGGGATCCAGGCGTTCGGCGAACACCAGCGTCCCGGCCAGCGCGCACATCTTCAGCACGCCAACCAGCCCGCCGGTGTGGTACAGCGGAGCGGCGGTCACCAGGACTTCCGGCGTGGACGCGTTCTCGTTCTCGATGGCGAGAGCCAGCGCCAGGCCGACCGTCATCGCTTGGGTGCGGACCACCGCCTTGGAGTAGCCGGTCGTGCCGCTGGTGAACAACACCGTGGATTCGTCGTCCGGGTCAGGGGAAACTGGCGGCTCAGCCCGGCCGCCCATCGCGATGAGTTGCTCTAGGCTCATCGTTCGGGCGGCCGAGCTTCCGGCCAAGCCGGATTCGGAGACGCACCACTTGATGTCGGTGGCGGCGGCAACCTCGTCGGCGGCTTCCGCAAAGCGGTCTCCGCAGAACAGAGTTGTCGCCTGAGCCAGCCGCATCAACTGTGCCATCTCCGCGGGCAGGAGCCGGGCGTTGACGGGGAGTGCGGCAACTCCGAGCTTGTGGCAGGCTGACCAGACCACCATCCACTCGGCGCTGTTGGGCCACAGGATCGCGACCCGGTCTCCCCGTCCGACGCCCAGCGACATCAGGGCGTTGGCGAGGCGATTGCTGCGAATGTCCAACTCGCGCCAGGTCAAGGCGCCAGTCGCCCCCACTACGGCCAACCGATCAGGCACCGTGGTGGCGTTGCGTATGAGGAGAGACCTCATCGAGAACATTCAAATCACCTCGTTTCTTACCTACTAGAGTGCGGTGCTAGGCCGCCCAGATGCCCATCGCCTGCCAGATCGGGTAGGTGATCAACATGGCCACCAACCCGATCGCGCAATAGATGTAGCAATAGCGAGTTGTCGCCTTCTCCGTCACCCAGCCTTCGCCGGCGGCGTGGATCGCCGTCAGGTAGACCGAGCTCTGGTACGGAATGAACCAGCCGATGACGAAGGCGTTGAGGATGAACCCGATGACCCACGGGTTGACCCCAGCTGCCGTCGCCAACGGGAACAGGAAGGCGGTGAAGACCGTCAAGAAGCCGATCTCCGACAATATGAGGAATCGTACCAAGAGGGTCATGACCGCGAGCACCGGAATGAGCAACAACGGCTGACCAAAGAAGCCCTCGGTGTACGGGCCGACGGTCGCCACCAGCCAATCCGTGATGCCAACCGCGGGCAGCACGGCGGACAGCGACACGCAGCAGCCGATGAAGATCAGCGTCTCCCAGGCCACCGAGGTGCGCCACTTGTTGATCGGCAGGATGCCGAAAACGAGCGAGGCGACCAACGCGAACAACGCCGCGGCGTATTCCGGGACGCCCAACTGGCCCTTGAAGACCCAAATGGCGATGGTGAGCACCATGATGACGCCCATGATCTTCTCCTTGGCGCTCCAGCGGCCCAACTCGGCGTGGCGCTGGTTCAGGTACTGCGAGTCGACCTTCGTCGCCTCCGCGGGCTTGTACGTCCGCGAAATGTAGAAGAAGTGGCCGATGAAGATCAGCACGATCCAAGGCAGCGCGCACAGCATCCACTTCAGGAAGCCGTACTCGGCCTGGATGTCGTCGCTGTACAGGCCCACCAGGGCTGCCGTCGTCACCGATGCCGAAATGAACATCGCCGGCGAGAAGCACGTCGCCGCATAGTAGGACAGGAAGAACCCGGTGGCCGGCTTGCTCTCCGGCTTGTAGCCGGAAGCGTCGCTCATGCCGCGGACCAGCGGCGACAGGATCGAGCACTTGGCGGCCTTGCTGGGGATGATCGGAGAGGTCACCGTGGTGACGGTCAGCAGGCCGAGAATCTGGCCCGCGTAGCTCTTCGGGAACATCCGCAGCAGGTTGATCGAGATGCGCTCCAACAGGCCGCACTCCTTGACCGCCGCACCCAGGGCGAAAGCGGCCACCAGGAGCCAGAAGGTCGTCCCGGAGAAGGCGCTGAAGGACTCGGTGATCTTGACCTGGGCGGCGACGACGAACAGCGTGCTCATCAGGACCGCGATCGCGGCCTCGTGGAACACCCGGCCGGCCCACAGCAGCACCGCGCCGGCGAGGATGCCGAGCACGCGCATGCTGGAATCGGTCAGGTCGCCAGGCGGCGGCACCAGGGACAGGCCGATCGCCACAACCAGCGCGGCCACGCCCCAGATGACCTTCTTGGTGTCAATCGCGGCGGGCGTCTTTCCGGGCGCCGGCGCTTCGAGAGTTGTTGTTGCCATCGTGCTCACCTGCGCTCTTTGGCGATCGACTTGAAGATGATGTTCTTCTGGATTTCGGAGGTGCCCTCACCGGTGATGATCACGCAGGTGTCCTCGTAGTAGCGGGCCAGGCCGAACTCGCGCAGCAAGCCCATGCCGCCGCAGATCTCCATCGCGCGCTGGGTGACATCCTGGGCCATCGTGGTGCACTTGAGCTTGGCGACAGAACCGCCCTTGCCGATCGAACGGCCGGCGTCCAACTCGGCGGCCAGGTGCAGGACGTAGCCCCGGCAAACCTCGATGGCGGCGTACATGTCGGCGAAGTAGTGCTGGATGACCTGGAACTCGGTCAGCTTGCGGCCGAACTGCTCGCGCTGCGACGCGTACTCATAGGCCTTGTCGAAAGCGCCCTGGGCGTAGCCGACAGCGCGGGCGCCGATCAGCAGGCGGGCGCCGTCAAGGGTGCTCAACGAGATGTGCAGGCCCTTGTTGATTTCGCCGCACAGTGCCCAGGCCGGCACGCGGCAATCCTTGAAGAACACCTCGCCGGTGTCCGAGCCGTTCCAGCCGAACTTGTTGAAGTGCTCGCCGTAGCTCACACCGGGAGCGTTGGCGTCGACCAGGAAGACGCTCACGCCCTCGACGCCATTCTCGTCAACCGTCTTGGCGCTGACCTGCCAGCAGGAGCACGCGGAACGGTAGGAGATGAACATCTTGGTGCCGTTGATGACCCATTCGTCGCCGTCGCGGACGGCCGTGGTCTGCACGGCTTTGGAGTCCGAACCGGCGCCCGCCTCGGTGTAGGCCATGCCCATGAAGCGGCCCTGCTCGATGATCTGCGGAATGTACTTCTCGATCATCTGCTCGTTGGCGAAGCTGAGCAGCTTGTTGGCGTTGTTGGAGCAGTTCAGCAGCGAACCGAGCGTGTTGTTCACCTCGGTGGCCCGCATGACCAGCAGCAGCAGCGTTGTCATCGACTCGCCCAGGCCACCGTGCTCTTCCGGAGCGACCAGGCGGGTGAAGCCGAGTTCGGCAAGCCGCTCCTGCATCCACTTCGGATACTCGTCAACGTTGTCGAGCTCCTTGAGACGCGGCTGCACCTCTTGCTCGATGAACTCGTTCAAGATGTTCAAGTACATCTCTTGGTTTTCGGTCAATTGCATTTTGTTTCCTTCTTGTTGTTGGTTGGCCGGATCACTTGGTCGTCAAAGACGCCGCTACCGCGCCGGCCTGTTTGAGGGCTGCCACCTTGGCGTCGTCATAACCCAAGATGTCCTTGAGAACCTGGTCGGTCTCTTGGCCCAGCAGCGGGCCACCCTTGTAGGTGTCGCACGGCGTGCCCATGAACTTGGGAGCCGTGGCGATGTCGTAGAAGTCACGGCCTGTCGTGACGTCCTGGTAGGTGATGAAGTCGTGGCGGGCCTGCCAGTGCGGATGCTCGAAAGCGTCGTTGGCGTTGTTGATCATGGAAACCGGGATGCCCAGCTCCAAGAACTCCGACTCGACTTCCTTGGCGGTGTGGTCGGCCAGGTACTTCTTCCAGATCAGGTCCATGGTCTGGACCTTCTCCTTGTCGTCCTGCCCGCAGACCGCCATGTAGGGGAAGTCCTCTTCCGTGACTCCCATGAGGTTGGTGAACTTCTTCCAGACGTTCAGCCCCCACACGCCGACGGCGACCGAGCGGCCGTCGCCGCATTCGTAGTAGCCGAACGGATACCAAGTCGGGTTCAACGGGCCGGTCCGCTTGTACAGGCCTTCGCCGTTGAGCTGCGAGCACCAGTGGTAGCTCTGGAAGTAGGCCGCCGACTCGTACATGGCCAGGTCGATGACTTGGCCCTTGCCCGTGCGCTCGGCGGAAATGTAGCCCGCCAACGCGGCGGCCGCCGCTTGGTGAGCCGACACGATGTCCGCGCCGATCGGATTGGCGGTCAGGTACGGCCCGTCGGGCATGCCCTGCATGGCGGCAAGGCCGCTGAATGCCTGGGCCACCGGGTCGACGCACGGCCGGCCCAGCAGGCGCTCTTCCCCGCCGTTCTGCGGCAGGCCATAGCCGGTGATGTGGACGATGACGAGCTTCGGGTTCAGTTCGAGGCAAAGCTCGTCGGTGGCGCCGTGCTTGCCGATGTTCGGCACGGAGTTGATCCAGATGTCGCACTGCTTGATGAGGTCCATGAAGACCTCTTTGGACTCCGGGTTCTTGGTGAAGTTCATCGAGAACTCGAAGCTGTTCATGTTGCGGCCCAAGCTGATCCACTTCGGCACCACGCCGCCTTCGACGCGCTTGCCGATGCGGGAAGTGTCGCCGGCTTCGGGGATCTCGACCTTGATGATCTCGGCTCCCCAGTCGCCCAGCCACCGGGCGGCGAAGGGACCGGCGAATGCCACGCCGGTCAGCAGCACCCGGACACCCTGCAGGGGTCCGAAGCGCTCAGTTATCAGGTTTTCTTGCATTACTGCCTTTCTGTTTGCAGGTGTCGCGCAGCTCAGGAGAGCTGCGGGAGAAGGGCCTCGGTCAACTCGAACAAGTCGCCGACAACGCCGTAGTCGCAGTTCTGGAAGATCGGTGCGGCGGCGTCTTTGGAGCAAGCTACGACGAGCTTGGCCCCGCGGATGCCCACGGTGTGCTGGACCTGGCCAGAGACGCCCAGCGAGAAGTAGAGCTTGGGCGCGATCTGGTCGCCGGAAATCCCGATGTAGCCGGGGAACCAGTGGTTGGTTTCGGCCAGCGGGCGGGTGCAGCCCACCTCAGCGCCCAGCGCCTTGGCGAGCCGGTAAGCGGTGTCCAACTCCTCTTTCGCGGAGAAGCCCATGCCGACGCAGACGACCTTGTCGGCCTTGGTCAGGTCGACAGCTCCCTGCTCCTTGGGATGGGTGGCGACCAGCGTGACGCGGTCGTCAGAACCACCGTCGATCGTCTTCACGGGCGCGGCTGCCCCGCTGGGAGCGGCGGCCTCGAAGGCACCCGGCGCGATGGACACGACGGCCCGGCCGGTGATCTGCTGGCGTTGCACCACGGCGCCGCCGTAGGTGAGCCGGCTGGCTTGGATCGCGTCCGGGCCAGCTGCCAAGTCGAAGGCCTCGGAGACCATCGGGCAGCCGAGGTAACCCGCGACCCGCGCGGCGATGTCGCGGCCGGTCAGGTCGCCGGGCACCAGGAAGAGCTGCGAATCGTCGGCGCGCAGGGCAGTGGCGATCTGCTTGGCGTAGCACTCCGGCAGCGGATTGGCTCCGGTCAAGTGGACGATCTCGGAAAAGCCCAGTTCGGCGAAGTCAGCCGGGTTCTGGTTGCCGGTGAGGATGAGCGCCGGCTGGGCCCCGAAGGCGGCTGCGGCCGTGATGGCTTCAGCGGCGAGTTCCGGGCTGGACGCATAGACATGGATTTTGGTCATCACAGGACCCCTTCCTTCTTGAGGATTGCGGCGAGCTTGGCCGCCTTCTCGGCCATCGAGTCGCCTTCGACGAGAACGCACTGGCGCTCGCTGGCGTAGCCGGTGACGGACGTCGTGGTGGCGTTCGCCACTGGCGTGACGCCGAGGTCGGCGCCGGACTGCTCCGAAGCGGGCTTCTTCTTGGCGGCGAGAGCTGCCTTGAGGCTCGGGATAGGAGCGTCGCAGGCCTCCGGAAGCACAGATATGACCGCCGGGAGCGTCACGGTGAGCTCCTGGACGGCGTCGTCGGCGGCGCGCGAGACCTTCAACTGGCCTTCCGCGGCGGCGAAACCGCTCACGGCCGTCACTACCGGCCAATCCAGGATCGCCCCAGCTCGGGACGGCGTCTGGCGGGCGTAGTCGTCGCTGGAGCCTTCGGCCACCACGATGAGTTCGGCGCCCCGCTCGCGGGCCTCAGCGGCGAGCACTTGCGCCGCGATCTGCGCGCTGGAGCCGGCATCGCCGGTGTCCACCAGGACGGCTTCGTCGAGGCCGCGGGTCAGCGCTTCGGTGAGCGCCTTCTTGGCGGTGGCGGGGCCGGCGGTCACACCAACGGCCTTGCCGCCCAACTGCTGGGCCAACTGCACGGCCGCCTCGATGGCGTTCTTGTCGTACTCGCTGATCTTTGACTTGGCGAGGCTGAAGTCGACGCTCTGGTCGGCTTGGACACGCACGTCGGCCTCATCCAACACCCATTTGCATCCGACAATGACGTCGGTCATGGTTTCTCTCCTTCACTCCGGCTTGAGGCCGGTTTCGATGTGGTTGCGGACATCCGCAATGCCTCCTGTGCCCGGCACGTCATGGCGCCGCCGAGTAGATGAGCGGCACGATGACGACCGTCAGGGCGGTCAGGAGGACGCAGAGGGGGGAGCCGATGCGGAGGTATTCGCGGAAGCGGTAACCCGCGCCGAGAGTCAGTGTCATCGGTGGGGTGCCGATCGGCGTGGCGAAACACACGCTGGCGCCGAACACCAATCCGATGATCATGGTGAGGACGTTGAAGTTGAGCGCTTGGGCGAGGTGAATGGATGTGGGGGCGAGCATCGCGACCACGGCCGTGTTGCTCATGCAGTTGGACAAGGCCGCCGCGATGAACACCACGGCGCCGAAGATGAGCAACGGCTGGGAGTCGTCGCCGCCGCAGAGCGCGACGATGCTGTCGGCGATGGCCTGGCCCGCACCCGATTGGTCGAGCCCGGCTGAAAGGCCCAAGGAGCCGCCCAGGATCACCACTGTCGTCCAGCACACATGCTGGCGGATGGAGTCGAGGCTGATGCACTTGGTCACTACGAGGACCAGCGCCCCGACCATCGAGACCGTGCCCACGGTCCACAGTCCGGCGACAAAACCGGCGACGCACAAGACGAAGACTGTGCCGCAGATCGCCATTTGGCGTGTGGAGCCGCGGGCAGGGTCGTCTTCGCCGGGTGTGGGCGCTGGCGCGGCGGCGGTTTCGCGGCCCGCCGTGGCGCGGTCCAGCCACTTCGAGCCGACGAGCAGGTAGTAGGCCAAACCCGTGGCGAGCAGGATGGCGCCGCCGGGCAGCAGCGTGAAAAAGCCCAGGGTGGGAAGCCCGGCGTCTTCCAGAATTCCCTGGGCGACGAGTTGCGGTGTGGAACCGACGAGAGTGAGGTTTCCGCCCAGCACCGCCGCCACTCCGATGGGCATGGCGAGGGCCCTCTTGCTGGTGCGCCCTCCGGTGTGGTGGTCGAGCGAGTCGGCCAGGGGGAGGCTCGCGGCGACGACGGATGTGTTGCTCATGAAGCCGGACAGCAGGCTCACCGCGGCGCCCAACACGCCCACGGCCGTGCGCGATCCGAGGCAGGTGAGCGCGGCGACGCGCTTGCCGACAATCCAAACCAGGCCCGACTCGAACAGCGCCCGGCCGATGATGAGCATCCCGACCACCATCATCAAGGTGTCATTGGCGAATCCAGCGAATGCTTGCTTGTAGCTGATCACGCCTGTGGTGGACATGGCCAGCGCCCCGGCCAGGGCCGTTACCGGCAGCGGGAGGGCTTCGGTGACGAACAGGACCATGACGACGATCAGGATGATCGTGGCAATGGCGGCCGAGGTCATGGTGTCTCCCTTCTGGCGATGGCCCGGCAGCGTCGCCGTATGTCTCGCCATATGGAGTACTCATGCAAAATCGTGGCCAAGGGCGCCCCAAGACCGGGATGCCGGGTAAGGGGGGGCGCTTGGGTGACGGTTGGGGGGTCAGGGGCGTAGGGGGAGAAGTTGTCTCACTTTGTCGCCAATTGTCTCAATGTGTTTAACTGTGTCTCGCCAAGTGTGCGACGAGGGGGGAAACTGCGTGCCCGGGCAATATGACCAGGTTGGCATCGCCGACCTCAAGAAACGGCTGTTGGCCGATCCGACGCTTCACGCTCCGGCGGAGTACGGGCACCTCGCGGCGGAGTGGCGTCGTTCCCAGGCGCTTTTCCCGGACCGCCACGTCCGCAAGTTCGGCGAAGATGTCCGCGATCTGTCGCTGTTCGACCACCTCGACCCGGGGCATCACGTCCACCTCGACTATCTGCGCGAGTATTACCGCGCGCGCGAGGCGTTCTTGGCCGCACAAGGCGCCGCGCTGTTCTACCTGGACGAGGGCTACGGCGTCTATTACAAGTGCGGGGACAAGCAGCTCTTGGCCGAGTTGAAGGCCAAGGGGATGCGCGTGGGGACGATCTTCTCGGAGGCGAACGTGGGCGCGTTCGTGGCGAACCTGTCGCATCAGAAGCCCTTCGAGACGATCTTCCGGGTGGGCCAGGAGAACTACCTCGACATCTTCTGCGACTACGTGTGTTATGCCCGGTATGTGGTGCGGCGCGAGCCGAAGTTCGCCTCGATCAACTTGGTGTTCTTGCCCTTGGAGCGTTACAGCGACGCCACTCACGAATCCATCTGCTTCGCCCTCGGCGTCGAGGACCTGAGTTTTCGGAACCGGTTCATGTATCCGGTCATCCAGCAGCAATTGGGCCTGCTGGTCGAGGCGGCCCAGGTCGGCCCGGACGCCTTCCTGCTGGTCAACGCCCAAGGCGAAGTGGTGTTCGTCGACGACTTCTTCAAGCGCGAGTTCGGGGATCCCGGCCCCTTGGTGAAAGGCATCCCGCTGGAAGACGTGCTGCCCGAACTGAAGCCGTTCCTGGCCGCGTTGGAGGGTCCGGCGGTCATGCCCCGCGAGATCTACGCCGCCGGAAAAGGCGGGGACCACCGCTTTTACCCGGTGCGCTGCCAGCGCATCGGGGGCGGCCCCAAAGCGTCCGGGCTGAAGATCTCCATTCTGGGCCAGCAATACCCCAAGAACGGCGGCGGCAAGCCCGCTTCGTTCACATTCAACGACCTCATCGGCGTGTGCCCGCTCATGTCCGAGGCCAAACAGGCCGCCTTCCGGGCGGCGACGAGTTCCAGCAACGTGCTGATCACCGGGGAATCTGGTACCGGGAAGGAGATGTTCGCCCAAGCGATCCACAACGCGTCTACCCGCGGCGACGCCCCGTTCATCCCGATCAACTGCGGCGCGATCCCCAAAGAACTCATCGGCTCCGAGCTGTTCGGCTATGAAGGCGGGGCTTTCACCGGCTCGCGCCGCGAGGGCGCTCCCGGCAAGTTCGAGCAAGCCAACGGCGGCACGGTCTTCTTGGACGAGATCGCCGAGATGCCGCTGGACATGCAGAGTTTCCTGTTGCGTTTCCTGGAGGACGGTGTGGTCTCCCGGATCGGTTCCAAGCGCTTCGTGAAGGTCGACGTCCGCATCATCGCGGCGACCAACCGCGACCTGTGGGACCTGGTCAACCAAGGAGCCTTCCGGCTGGACTTGTATTTCCGCCTCAACGTCCTGCGCCTGGAACTGCCGCCGCTGCGCCAACGCGAACCGGACATCGAGTTGCTGACCGAGCATTTCCTGGTGAACCTCGCCAAGCGGATGGAGAAGCCGGTGCTGCGGGTCGGCCCCGACGTGATCGCGCTGTTCCGGCGTTACGACTGGCCCGGCAACCTGCGCGAACTGCGCAACATCTTGGAACGTTGCGTCAATGTGGTCGACGGGCCGGAACTCACCCTGCGCAGCCTGCCGCCGACGGTGCTGCGCTCGTTGGGCGCCGCCAGCGCCATGCCCCGCCCCGGCCTGGCGCCCGTGGAACCCGAGCACGCCGCGGAACCACACCAACCACCGGCCGAGGCGGCGGTGTTGCCGACTTTCCAGCAGTTCGAAGCCGACCGCATCCGCCGCGCCATGCTGGACTTGCGCGGCAACAAATCCAAGGTCGCCCAAGAGTTGGGCATGTCGCGGGCCACGCTGTACCGCAAGCTGCAGCAGATGGGTTATTGACCGGCGTCAAATGCCCCTTTTCAGAACCGCTACGCTGTAGTCAAACCCCCCAAGGAAAAGGGAACGTTTGATGCATGTCACGACTACGATGTGGCTGGCGACTCTGGGCGTGTTGATCGCCGTGTTGGCATTCGACCTGGTGGTGATCGGGCGCCGGCCGCACGAACCCTCCATGAAGGAATGCGGCTTGGCCATCGGTATCTACTGCGGGCTCGCGGGTGTGTTCGGGGCCGGGATCTGGTACTTCTTCGGGCACGACTACGGCATTCAGTTCTATTCGGGGTGGCTGACCGAATACGCGCTGAGCGTGGACAACCTTTTCATCTTCGTCATCATCATGGCCGCGATGCGCGTGCCCAGGCATTTGCAGCAGTTCGCGCTCATGTTCGGCATCGTGCTGGCGCTCGTCTTCCGCGGCATCTTCATCGCGCTGGGCGCTGCCTTGATCGAGTTGTTCAGCTGGGTGTTCTTCCTTTTCGGGGCGTTCTTGATCTACACGGCGATCAAGCTCTACGTCGAGTACATGCACGACGACAACTTGGAGACTGAGCCAACCGACAACATCGTGATGCGGACCGTCAAGCGGGCGCTGCCATACACGGACGAGTTCGACGGCGCCAAGCTGGTCACGCGCTCGGATGCGGGCAAACGAGTGGCCACGCCGATGTTCCTGGTCATCGTGGCCCTCGGATCGACGGATCTGCTCTTCGCCCTCGACTCCATCCCGGCGATCTACGGCCTCACGCAAGAGGCGTATCTCGTGTTCACGGCCAACATTTTCGCCCTGATGGGGCTGCGCCAGCTTTACTTCCTGATTGGCGGGCTGCTGCAGCGCCTCGTCTACCTTTCCGTCGGCCTTTCCGTCATCCTCGCGTTCATCGGCGTCAAGCTCGTGCTGCACGCCATGCACGAATACGGCTGGGACGCGGCGCTGGGGTTTGACGGGGAGATCCCGATCTGGTTCTCGCTGGCGTTCATCGTGGCGACGCTCTCGGTGACGACCGTGCTGAGCCTGATCAAGAGTTCCAAGCAGGGCCCACCGGAAAGTGGCCCGGCCACCTGACCCAACCGATTCGCGCCCGGGCGGCTATACATTGGTGTGACGACAACCACAGGAGAAATGTTGATCCACCAGGCGCCATCGGCGGAAGTGGCCACACAGGCCGGCTTCGCGCGGTGGGTTGAGCCGCATTGGGCCGCCATGGCCGCACTTGCGGCCCGCGCCGGGCAGGACAGCGACGACGTATTGCAGGAGGCGCTCACTGTCGCCTGGCGGAAGCGGCACCGCTTCGACCCGGCCCGTGGCAGCGCCCGTAACTGGCTGTTGGCACTGACGGCGGACCAGCGGCGCAAACACTGGCGCTCGCTGGCAGGCAGGCGCGAGACACCAGGACAGGTGCCCGAGTCGGGGAGCTCGGATTCGTATCCGTGTGTCGACCTGGAGCGGGCCCTGGAAGCTCTGTCGAAGCGCCAGCGCCTCGCCGTCGAACTGCACTACTACCTCGGGTTGGGCATAGCGGACGTCGCCGAAGTGATGCGCTGTGCCCCCGGCACGGTGAAATCCACCCTGGCCGACGCCCGGAACAAGCTGAAGGACATCCTCGGAGGGGACTACCTGTGAAAGACATCGACCAAGAACTTCGCCAGGCCGGACAAGCCTGGCAATCGAATCTCAACAATCCGCCCGCGCTGGACTCCATGCTGGCCAGCGCGTCCCGGCGCCAAGCCAGTCACCGGCCGCTTATCGGGGCAGGTATCGCGGTGCTGGTGCTGGCCATGGTCGGCGGCCTGTATTTCGCGCTGCGTCCGGCGGCGGAGCCAGTTCCGGCCGCCCAGCCGCCCCTTGCCGCAATCGTGCTCGACGATGGCGGCATCCAAACCGGCGACGGGGAGATCGGCGTGGCAGTATTCCTCGACTTCAACTGCCCGGGTTGCGCCGACTTCGCCCAAGAGAACGGCGACTACCTGGCCAACCTGGTTGACGAGGGCGCGATCACACTGACGGTGTATCCGGTCGCTTTCGTGGACGAGGGCAGTGGTACGGCTGTCGGCCCGACCAACGCCGCGTTTGCCGTGGCCCACGAGTCGCCGCAGCATTTCACAGACTTCTACTTTGCCGTCGCCAAGCTGGGGCCAGCAGGCCTGAGCGACGCCGCGGTGGAGCAAGCTGCCTTGGACGCGGGTGTGCCCGAAGACGTCATCGCAGGCTTTGGGGATCTGAAATATGCCTCCGAAACGGACAAAGCCTTCGCCACCATGGACAAACGCGAGGTGGCATCGGTCCCCTCCTGGTTTGCCACCCGGGGAGACGAAGAACTGGCCGACTCGCTGAGCAGTTCGGCGACGGAACTCCGCCGGGTCCTCGACGCGCTCTTGGCGGGGGATCCCGTCCCGGAGGTCACCGAGGACGCCGGTGAGGACCCTGCGAACGGCGAGATTGTGATCAGCGAGGAGGACTTCGTCGAGGAGGTCGTGATGGTGTCCGTGCCCAGTTGCACCGGTTTGAGTGACAGCCAGTGCCGTAAGGCACTGATAGAGGCCGATTTCGCCGTGGGCGCGGAACACGTTGACTCTGATGCGCCGAAGGGCACGTGGCTGGGTGCCACTTCCCCTTCAGGCTGGGCGCCAAAAGGTCAGACGATCTACATGCTCTACTCGAAGGGGCCGGAGGATAACGCTCCGCGTCGCTGACGGCATAGCTAGCCCAGTAAATCGAATTCGAGCCCGTCGGCTCCGACCACCTGGTCGGGGCCGACGCGGCCGCTCAGCCAAGCCCAAAGCCGGGCGTCTGTGCCGCTCACGTGGCGGCCCGGGCCCCCTTTGCCGATCGTCGCGGTCAGGCCGGAATCCGCGAAGACGGTGACTTCGGGAATCGGCTCGGATTCCATGCGGTGCAGCACCCAGCGCAGCAGCCACGACGCGGTGAGTGGGTCGATTTGGTCGGGCGTTGCGCCCAAGCCGAGATCCAGGTGGTGGACGCAGACCTCGTGCAGCCGCGCCAAAGGCAGGATGGAAAGTGGGTAGCTGCCGCCCAGCATGCGCAGTTGGCGGCTCCAATCCAACACGGCGTTCCAGCAGCGGTTGAGCGCTCCGGCGGAAGTGTCGAGGTCGATTTGGAGTTGCAGCCCGGGCCGGTCCGCCCCGCGCTCCAACTCGACGAAGCGCTCCTTGGCGCTCAGGCCGTGCCCGAAACCGTCGCGGGGATTGAGCGCCGCCCAGCCGCAGGCGTCGGCGTTGCGGCTCAGATGCGTGGCGACATGTGCCCTGGTCCAGCCGGGCAGCAGGCTCGGGGCGTGCCACTCGGACTCGCTCATGGAGATCGTGTCGCCGAGCAAGCGGCTGGTCTGGTCGGCCTCCCAGCGTCGCACGGAGTCGACGGGGACTTGGCCGGAGAAGCTCATGGCAGCACTCTACCTTCTTGAACACCCGTCTTTTTCTGTCCTGGGGAGGCTCTACGATGGGCCATGTGAACGAGCGACTGATCATCCGGGGTGCCAAAGAGCACAATCTGCGCAATGTCAGCCTGGATCTGCCGCGCGATTCGCTGATCGTCTTCACTGGGCTGTCCGGTTCGGGCAAGTCCTCGCTGGCGTTCGACACGATCTTCGCCGAGGGCCAGCGGCGCTACGTCGAATCGCTGTCGGCGTACGCCCGGCAATTCCTGGGCCAGATGGACAAGCCCAATGTCGATTTCATCGAAGGCCTTTCCCCGGCAGTTTCCATCGACCAGAAGTCGACCAGCCGCAATCCCCGTTCCACAGTCGGCACGATCACGGAGATCTACGACTACCTCCGCCTGCTCTTCGCGCGCGCCGGACGGCCACACTGCCCGATCTGCGGCGAGCCGATCTCCCGCCAGACGCCGCAGCAGATCGTCGACCGGTTGCTGGGTTTGCCCGAAGGGACGCGCTTCCAAGTGCTGGCGCCGGTCGTGCGCGGCCGCAAAGGCGAATATGTGGAACTGTTCCGGCAGTTGGCCGGCGAGGGTTTGAGCCGCGTCCGGGTGGACGGCGAAGTCCGCCAACTGTCGGATCCGCCACAGCTCGACAAGCAGAAGAAGCACACCATTGAGGTGGTGGTGGACCGGCTGGCGGTCAAGGCCACGATCAAGCAGCGCCTCACAGATTCGGTGGAGACGGCCTTGGGCTTGGCCGGGGGAGTGATCACAGTCGATTTCGTCGACCGGCCCCAGGACGACCCCAACCGGGAGCGCAGGTACTCCGAGAAGCTGGCCTGCCCGAACAACCACGACATCTCCATCGAGGAATTGGAGCCGCGGCAATTCTCCTTCAACGCCCCCTTCGGCGCTTGCCCCGCGTGCTCTGGGCTGGGCACCAGCTTGGAAGTGGACGCCTCGCTCATCTTGCACAATCCGGCCAAGTCGCTGTACCAGGGTGTGGTCTCGATCTGGACGACGCCGTACTTGTTCGGTTACTACCGCAACATTTTCGCCACGCTCGGCGAGCAGCACGGTTTCTCGGTGGACACTCCCTACGAACAGCTTCCCGAAGCAGTGCAGCGGCTCGTCCTTTACGGCCAGCGCGAGGCGTTGACAGTGCGCGCGGTTTCGCGCCACGGACGTGTCCACACCTATCGGGCGCGGTACGAGGGCGTGATCCCATACGTGCGGCGGCGCTACGCCGAAGCGGAGTCCGACAACGCCCGCGAACGCTACGCGCAATACATGTCCGAAGTGCCCTGCCCCGAATGCAAGGGCGCCCGGCTCAAACCCACCTCGCTGGCCGTCACCGTCGGCGGTAAGAACATCGCCGAAGTCAGCGACCTGGCAATCGGCGACTTGTTGGAATTCACCTCGACATTGCAGCTTTCACAGCGGGAGGCCCAGATCGCCGAGCGGCTGCTGAAGGAGATAAACGAGCGCCTGCGCTTCCTGCTGGACGTCGGCCTCGACTACTTGGCGCTTTCGCGGCCCGCCGGATCGCTGTCCGGCGGCGAGGCGCAGCGCATCCGGCTGGCGACGCAGATCGGTTCCGGCCTGGTCGGCGTGCTTTACGTCCTGGACGAGCCTTCGATCGGCCTGCACCAGCGCGACAATCACCGCCTGATCGACACCTTGATCCGGCTGCGCAACCTGGGCAACACGCTGATCGTGGTGGAACACGACGAAGACACCATCCGCACGGCCGACTGGGTGGTGGACATCGGCCCAGGAGCGGGGGAGCACGGCGGCAAGATCGTCCATTCGGGGACGGTCGCGGGCCTGCTGGAACACCCGGAGTCGCTCACCGGCGCGTATCTCAGCCGGCGGCGCGTGATCCCGTTGCCCGCCGTCCGCCGGCGTGGCAACGGCCTGGAGTTGCGGGTGGTCGGGGCCACGGAGAACAATCTGCGCGACATCGATGTGTCCTTCCCGCTGGGCCGCTTGGTGGCGGTTACCGGCGTCAGCGGATCCGGGAAGTCATCTTTGGTCAACAACATCCTCTACACGGCGCTGGCCAAGCACATCTACAATGCGCGCACCGCCCCGGGCCGGCACCGCGCGGTGGAAGGGCTCGAACACGTCGACAAGTCCATCCACGTGGACCAATCGCCCATCGGGCGCACGCCGCGGTCAAATCCGGCGACGTACACCGGGGTGTTCGACCACATCCGCAAACTGTTCGCCCAGACTTCCGAGTCGAAGGTCCGCGGGTATCAGCCTGGCCGGTTCTCGTTCAACGTGAAGGGCGGGCGCTGTGAGCATTGCGCGGGCGACGGCACGATCAAGATCGAGATGAACTTCCTGCCCGACGTGTACGTGCCTTGCGAGGTCTGCCACGGCGCCCGGTACAACCGCGAGACCCTCGAAGTGCACTACAAGGGGAAAACCATCGCCGAAGTGTTGGACATGCCCATAGAAGAGGCCGTGGAGTTTTTCGCGGCGCTCCCAGCCATCGCCCGGCATTTGCGCACCCTCGTCGACGTCGGCCTCGGCTACGTGCGGCTGGGGCAGCCTGCGACGACGCTCTCCGGCGGCGAGGCGCAGCGCGTGAAACTGGCCGCCGAATTGCAGAAACGCTCGACGGGCCGCACAGTCTACGTGCTGGACGAGCCGACGACTGGGCTGCATTTCGAAGACATCCGCAAACTGCTGGCGGTGTTGGGCAGGTTGGTGGACGCGGGCAACACCGTCGTCGTGATCGAACACAACCTGGACGTGATCAAGACGGCCGACTGGGTCATCGACCTCGGCCCGGAGGGCGGGTCGCGCGGCGGCCTGGTTGTCGCCGAAGGCACGCCCGAGGAGGTGGCCGCCAACCCCGATTCCTACACTGGCCAATGGCTGGCCCCGGTGCTGAAGGGGAGCAGCATCCCGGTCGAGCCCGACTCCTTGCTGGACGCGTCCTGATGGCGGATCCGGCCGCCTACCGCCCAAAGCCCGGCGAAATCCCCACCAACCCGGGTGTTTACCGTTTCTTGGACGCGGAGGGCCGGGTCATCTATGTTGGCAAGGCGATCAACCTGCGCTCCCGGCTGAATTCCTATTTCCAAGACGTCGCCGCGCTGCATTTCCGCACCCAGACCATGGTCCGTACCGCCGCGAAAGTGGAGTGGACGATCGTCCGGAACGAGTTGGAGGCGCTGCAACTGGAGTACACCTGGATCCAGCAGTTCCAGCCGCGTTTCAACATCAAGTATCGCGACGACAAGTCGTATCCGTGGGCGGCCGTCACCTGGGGCGAGGAGTTTCCGCGCGTGTTCGTCGGCCGGGGGGCGAAACGCAAAGGTAACAGGTATTTCGGGCCATACGCGCAGGCGTGGGCCATCCGGCAGACCATCGATTCGCTGCTGATGGTTTTTCCGATGCGTTCTTGCACCGACGGCGTGTTTGCCAACGCGCGGCGTTCCGGGCGGCCCTGTCTGCTGGGCCACATCGGCAAGTGCGCCGCCCCGTGCGTGGGGCGGATCTCGGAGGCGGACCACCGCGCGTTGGTGGTGGACTTGTGCGAGTTTCTGGCCGGGCGCACCGCCGGGCTCATAAAACAGCTTGAGGCCGCGATGAATCAGGCCGCCGAAGCGCTGGAATTTGAGCAGGCCGCCCTGCTGCGCGATCGCTTGCAGGCGCTGCAATCGGTGGCCGAGAAGAACGCCGTGGTGCTCGGCGACGGCACGGACGCGGACGTGGTGGCGCTGGCTGAGGACCCGTTGGAAGTGGCCGTAGCGATCTTCCATGTGCGCGGAGGCAGGGTGCGGGGTGAGCGAAGCTGGGTTGCGGACCGTTCCGACGACGCGGCGGCGGACGGATTGATGGAATCATTCCTGCTGCAGGCCTATTCGGACGCTGATGTCCCGCCCGAAATCCTGGTCAGCGCGCTGCCGTCCAGCGTGGAGGTGCTCACCGAATTGTTGGCCGAGGCGCGAGGGGCGAAGGTGCGGGTGCGAGTGCCGCGGCGCGGGGACAAGAAGGCGTTGCTGGAGACGGTCGCACAGAACGCCGCCCAGGTGTTGGCGTTGCACAAGACAAAACGGGCCAGCGACCTGTCCACCCGAAACCGCGCCTTGGAGGAGATACAAGAGGCGCTGGGCCTGCCCACGGCCCCGCTGCGGATCGAGTGCTACGACATCTCGCACCTGCAGGGCACGGACGTGGTCGCCTCGATGGTCGTATTCGAGGATGGCCTGGCCCGCAAGTCGGACTACCGGCGCTTCGTCCTGAAGAACCAGGAATCCAACGATGTGGGCGCGATGCGCGAGGTGATCACGCGCAGGTTCACCCGCCTGCTCGCGGATCGCGGCGACGATGGGCTGCTCATCGACCCGGCGACGGGCGCGCCCAGGCGTTTCGCCTACGCCCCAGGTTTGGTCGTCGTCGACGGCGGCGCGCCCCAAGTGGCCGCGGCCCAAAGCGCCCTGGCCGAATTGGGCATCTACGACGTGGCCCTGTGCGGCCTGGCAAAACGCCTGGAAGAGGTCTGGGTACCCGGCGAGGAGTGGCCGGTGATCCTGCCGCGCAACTCCGAGGGCCTTTACCTGCTGCAGCGCATCCGCGACGAGGCGCACCGTTTCGCCATCACCCACCACCGCAGCCGCAGGTCCAAGTCGATGCTGGAGACGACGTTGGACGAGGTGCCGGGCTTGGGCGATGCGCGCCGCAAAGCGCTGTTGAAGTACTTCCCGTCGCTGAAAAAGCTGCGCGCCGCCAGCCCGGATGAGTTGGCCCAGGTTCCCGGCATCGGGCCGAAGCTCGCCGCCGACCTGGCGTCCGCGCTGGCCGGGCAACAGCCGGCTCCAGCCATAGACATGGAAACCGGGGAAATATTTTGACGCAGATGCGTGTGGATCGTTGACAGCCGCACTCAAGGCACTGCTAGTATTCCTCTTGTATCCAACACGTATACAACCCCTCGTATCAGGAGGATTCAATGAGGAATTCAAAGCGTCGGATCACGACGGCCGCCCTGGCGGTCGCCACCCTGGGAGCAGTCATGCTGGCCGGGTGCTCCGCACCAACCCCCACTTCACCTGCTTCCGGCGGCGAATCGGCCGGCGGCGAGGCCCCTCCGGCGGCCGGCCAGGTCGTCTTCCAAATCGGCTATGAGAACAACCCCGGCGAACCGATCGACCTCGCCCTGAACAAGTGGAAGGAACTGGTCGACCAGCAGGGCGACGGCTCCCTCACAATCGAGCTGTACCCGTCCAGCCAGCTCGGCTCGAAGTCCGATCTGGTCGACCAGATGATCGCCGGCGACTCGGTCGGCACCTTGTCCGACGGCGCCTTCTACGCGGACCTCGGTGTGCCGGACTTCGGCATCGTCTTCGGGCCGTACCTGTTCGACACCTGGGACGACGCCTGGAAACTGGTCGAATCCGACTGGTTCACGCAGCAGTCCGACAAACTCTACGCGAAGGGCATCAAGATCATCAGCGCGAACTGGGTTTACGGTGAACGCCACACACTGACCAGGAAGCCCGTCAAGCAGGTGTCCGACCTGGCGGGGATGAAGATCCGCGTGCCGGACAACACGATCCAAGTGACGGGCTTCAAGGTGCTCGGCGCCACGCCGACGCCGATGGCCCTCGGCGAGGTCTACACCGCGCTGCAGCAAGGCATGATCGACGGCTTGGAGAATCCCCTCCCCGTGCTCTACAACGGCAAGTTCCAGGAAGTCGCCAAGTACCTGATCCTCGATGGGCACGTCAAGAACGCCACCACATGGATCTGCGGCAAGACCTTCTGGGAGTCGCTCACGCCGGAACAGCAGGAACTGCTGGTGAAGACCGGCAACGAGGCGGGCGTCTACAACAACCAGCTGCAGGAGGAGTCGCTGCAAGAGACCATCGAGTTGTTCAAGGCTGAGGGCGTCGAGGTCTTCGAGCCGGACGCGACGGTCATGGCAGGGTTCAAGGAGGCCGCGCAGGCGTTCTACTCCGACCCCGAGGTGACCAAAGAATGGACCCCGGGCCTGTATGAGGCCGTGAAAGCGGCCATGGGCAAGTAGTTGCTTGAGTTGGCGTGCCGCGGAAGCAGCGCGCGGCACGCCAACTGGCAACCGGCGGTGTAGACATGACTGAAGCAGCTAAACAGCCCAAATGGGTGACGGCGCTGGCCAACGCGGATTTCGTCGTAGCCGGCATTTGCCTGTCCGTACTGATCATCCTTACCTTCATCGGCGTGCCGATGCGGTACCTGTTCAACGCCCCGATCATCTGGCAGCAAGAAGTCCAAATGTGGATGTTCTTGTGGACGATCTTCTTCGCCGCGGGCGGGGCGTTCCGCACTGGCAGCCACGTCTCCATTGAGATCGTCGTCGAACTGTTCCCGGTGAAAGCGCAGCGGATCATCAAGATCCTTGTCGCCGTCGTCACCGTCGCCGTGCTCGGGTATGTCCTGGTGCAGTCCATCGCTATGGTCTCCCAGCATGCCGCCACCGAGCGCTCGTCCAACGTCCTTTCCGTCCCGTTCACCGTCATCTACAGCGCGGTCCCCATCGGGATCGTGCTGATGATCGGCAACTTCGTCTACCTGACCATCCAGCAGTTGCGCGAGAAGCCGACGGCCGAATCCGCCGCGGAGGTGGCCGAAAATGCACTATGACATCATCGTTTTGTCAGCGGTCATCCTGCTGGTCTTCCTCTTCTTGCGCTTTCCGGTGTTCGTGTCGCTGCTGGCCGCCGCCCTCACCTATTTCTTCCTCACACCGGGCGTGACGACGTCGATCTTCGCGCAGCGTTTCATCGCCGGCAGCGAGTCGCCCGCGTTGTTGGCCATCCCACTGTTCGTCTTCAGCGGCGTCATCATGAACGCGACCGGGCTCACCAAACGGATCATGAACGCCTGTGAAATGGTCGTCGGTAGGCGTTGGGGCGGCCTCGGCCACGTCACCGTCATGCTGGCGACGATCATGGGCGGCATGTCCGGCTCCAACCTCGCCGACGCCGCGATGCAGTCGAAGATGCTGGTTCCGGAGATGAACAAGCGCGGCTTCACCAACGCCTATTCATCGGTGCTCACAGCCACGTCCGCGATGATCACGCCGCTGATTCCGCCGGGTATCGCGATGATCATCTACGGTTCGGTGGCCAATATCTCCATCGGCAAGCTGTTCATGGCCGGCGTTGGGCCGGGATTGTTGCTGATGGTCCTGCTCATGGCGATGAACACGTTCGTGTCGCACCGCCGCGGCTACAAGCCGACCCGCACGGAGAAGCTCACCACATCCCAGGTGCTCCCCAACATCGGGTCCGCGGCCGTGGCGCTGGCTTTGCCGGTAATCATCATCGGCGGCATCCGCATCGGCGTCTTCTCGCCCACCGAGGCTGGCGCCGTCGCCATCGCCTACGCGTTCGTCGTGGGCGCGTTCTACCGCGAGATGAAGTTGGGCGACCTGCGGGATTCCATCGTCGAGACAGCCAGCACCACCGCCGGAATCATGCTGATCATCGCCGGAGCGTCCGCGTACGCGTGGGTGCTCACCAAGGAGAAGATCCCACAGTCGGTCACCCAATATTTCGTGGACAACGTGTCCAATCCGTGGGTGTTCATGTTGCTGGTCAACGTGCTGTTGCTAATCGTGGGAATGCTGATCGAGGGCAACGCCGCCATGATCGTGTTGGTGCCGCTGCTGGCGCCGGCCGCCGAGGCCTACGGCTTCGACCCGATCCACTTCGGCATGGTCTTCATCTTCAACATGGCCCTTGGAGCCTTGTCGCCGCCGATGGGCACGCTGATGTTCGTCACCTGCGCCATTACGAAGTGCTCGCTGCGCGACTTCATCAAAGAAGCGGTGCCCTTCTACATCCTGTGTCTGACGGCCCTGATGCTGCTGGTCTTCTTCCCGCAACTAACCGTGGGCATCGTGAACCTGATCTGGACCTGACGTGGAACAGCTGTCTTACGCGGCGCTCGCCGCGCTCCAAAACGACGACTTCACGCTGCCCAGCGCCCCGGAGCGGGTACTCCAGTTCGGCGAGGGCAATTTCCTGCGTGGATTCGCCGACTACTTCGTCGACGTCATGAACGAGCAAGCCGGGTTTGACTCCAAAGTGGTCGTCGTCCAGCCCATCGAAAGCGGGCTGGTCGACACCATCAACGCCCAGGACGGCCTGTACACGCTTTACTTGCGTGGGCAGGAAGGCGGCCAAGCAGTCACGCGGCGCAGGCTGATTTCGGCGATTTCGCGCGGGATCAACCCGTATGCCGACTTTGAAGCCTTCCTTGCCTGCGCCGCCAACCCAGAGCTGCGCTTTATCGTGTCGAACACCACGGAGGCCGGGATCGCCTACGACCCCGCTTGCCGGCCGGACGACCGGCCACCAGCCTCGTTCCCGGCGAAGTTGGCCGTGTTCTTGCACGAGCGATTCGCGCGGGGGCTGGGCGGTGTGATCGTGCTCAGCTGCGAATTGATCGACGACAACGGGAAGGCGCTGCGGGAATGCGTGCTACGGCACGCGGAGCAGTGGCATCTCGGGGCGGACTTCAGCGCCTGGCTGCGCCGCGAGAACGCGTTCTGTTCGACGTTGGTGGACCGGATTGTGACCGGGTACCCGGCGGCCGAAGCCGAAGAACTCAACCGAGCCAACGGCTACGTGGACAAACTACTGGACACCGCGGAGGTTTTCGGCGCCTGGGTGATCGAAGGCGACGAGTCGATTGGCGCGGAACTGCCATTCGGGCAAGCTGGGCTGCCGATTACCCTCACCAGCGACATCGCTCCCTACAAACAGCGCAAAGTGCGCATCTTGAACGGGGCGCACACATCGCTCGTGCTGGGGGCCTTGTTGGCGGGCAAGACGATCGTGCGCGAGTGCATGCACGACGAGGTTTGTCTGGCGTTCCTGAAGCGGGCGCTGTTCGACGAAATCATCCCGACGTTGGACTTGCCCCGGGCCGATTTGGAGAGCTTTGCCGGCGCCGTGCTGGACCGCTTCGCTAATCCGCACATCGACCACAAGCTGGCTGACATCGCGCTCAATTCCACGTCCAAGTGGCGTGCGCGAGTGCTTCCCAGTGCGACTGGATACGTGGCCAAGTTCGGCGCGGCGCCGGGCTGTCTGGCTTTCTCGTTTGCCGCGCTACTGGCGTACTACCAGGCGGGATTGGGCCGCGACGAACAGTGGGTGCTCGACTGGTTCGCGGAGCATGCCCTGGACGATCCGGGTGTGCTGGTGGCGGCGGCGTGCGCCAACGAACGGCTGTGGGGACGCGACCTCAACGACATCCCCGGTTTCGCCGCGGCGGTCTTGGGCCATCTGGCCGCGGTCAAGGCCGATCCGGTGGCGGCACTGGCGCAGGCTGGACGCGGCCATGGCTGACGCAATCCGTATCCATGCCCGCGACAATGTCGCGGTGGCGCTGCGAGCCGTCACCGCTGGGGAACGCCTGCCCGAGGTTGGAGTGGTCGCCGCCGCGGACATTCCCCAAGCGCACAAGCTGGCGCTGGCCCCCATCAAGCCGGGCGAGGCGGTCGTCAAGTATGGCTGCGTCATCGGCAAGGCAACCGCCGACATCGCGCCGGGGGAGTGGGTGCACACGCACAACGTCCGCACCACGTTGGATGAGGCGGCCGCATATGAGTACCGGCCGGTACCCCACGAGAAGCTTGAGGTGCCCGCAGCCACTTTCGACGGCTATGTGCGCGCGGACGGGCGGGTCGCGGTGCGCAACGAGATTTGGATCGTGCCCACGGTGGGCTGTGTCAACAACGTCGCCGCCCGCGTCGCGCAGGCGACCCAGCATCTCGCGGTGGGCGAAATCGACGCTGTCGTGCCGTTTGCCCATCCCTATGGCTGCTCCCAGATGGGCGACGACCATGAGAACACCAAAGAGGTGTTGGCGGCGCTGTGCCGGCATCCGAACGCGGCCGGGGTGCTGGTGATCGGGCTGGGTTGCGAGAACAACACCATTGCCCAATTCCGGGAGGCCCTGGGCGATTACGACGAACAGCGGACGCGTTTCTTGATCTGCCAAGAGTCCGCGGACGAACTGGCCGACGGCATCCGCCACATCGAAGACTTGGCCCGCCTGGCCAGCGCCAACCGCAGACAGGCGCTGCCGGCGTCCCGGCTGGTGCTCGGCATGAAGTGCGGTGGGTCCGACGGCATGTCCGGCGTGTGCGCCAATCCCGCCGTCGGCCGCGTCGCCGACCTACTCACCGCTCAAGGCGGCTCTGTCATGCTCACTGAAGTGCCGGAAATGTTCGGGGCGGAGTCCATACTGTTCAATCGCTGCGTCGACGCGGGTGTGTTCGAGCGGGCCGTCGCCATGATTGAGCGCTTCAAGGACTATTACATCGCCCACGGGCAACCCGTCTACGAGAACCCCAGCCCGGGAAACAAAGCCGGCGGGATCACCACTTTGGAGGACAAATCCTGCGGCTGTGTGCAAAAGGGGGGCCACGCCCAGATCACTGACGTCATCGGCTACGCCAAACCGCTGCGCAAACCGGGCCTGACGCTGCTCGACGGGCCCGGCAACGACATCGTCTCCACGACGGCGTTGGCGGCGGCCGGAGCGCATATCATCTTGTTCACCACGGGCCGGGGCACTCCGTTGGGCGCGCCAGCGCCGACAGTCAAGATCGCTTCCAACTCGGAGTTGGCCGCCCGCAAGGCCGGTTGGATCGACTTCGACGCGGGGACGGTCGCCGCGGGCGAATCGATCGAGAGTACGGGGGACCGGCTGTTCCAATTGGTGCTCGATGTCGCCTCGGGCCGGCGCACTCGGCAAGAGATCGCGGGCTATCGCGAAATAGCCATCTTCAAGACCGGCGTGACGCTGTGAGTGCCCGCTCAGGCCGGACGGCGGCTCATCAACTGGTCGAAGCTGGCAGCCTTGGAGTTGCGCAGGTGCTCGACCATGGCGTCTGCCGCACCGGCGGCGTCTCCGGCCAGGATCGCGTCGATGATGCGGTTGTGCTCGGCGTTCGAGCTTTCCAGCCTGCGGGCGACCGATCCCGAAAGGACGCGCAGCCGCTGGTTTTGCGCGTAGACCTGTTCCAGGGCGCTGACCAGGTAAGGATTGGAACACGCGCGGTAGATAGCTTGGTGGAAGGCGTCGTCCAATCCGTAGAGCACTTCTTTGTCAGCCAGGGTGATCGAGTCGAACTCCCGCCGCAGGCCGCGTATCGCCGCGGCGTCGATATTGTCGAGATGCTCCCGCAAAATGTGCGGCTCGATGAGGCTGCGCACCTCGAAAATTGCGTTGATGTCGGCCAGCGAAATGTCGGTGACGATCACGCCCTTCTTCGGGAGGATGCGCACGAAGCGCTCCTGTTCGAGCTGCCGCAGCGCTTCGCGGATGGGCGTGCGGCTGACATTGATCTCGTCGATCAGGATGCCTTCGCTGATGATGTCGCCGGGCGCGAAATGGCACGCGATGATTTTGTCCTTGATGGCGTCGTAGGCGACCTGGCGCAGACTTGGTGCCATCGGCCGCCCCTCCCCACGTTGCCCCCCACGGTGCGGGCAGGCTTTCCACTTACTTTATCAACAGAATCGAGGGTGTCCGCATGTATCGCATAACAGTTGCTTCCCCCGGCCAGGTGCAAGTTGACGAGGGCTTGGACCTGCCTCAGCCCGGCGAGGGGGAAGCCCTTGTCAAACTGCTCTACGGCGGTATCTGTGGCACCGATCTGGGCACCTATCGGGGCACCATGGCGTACACCAAGTACCCGTGCCTGCCCGGCCACGAGTTTGCGGTGGAGGTGGTCTCGCTTCCCGGTGACGTGGCTGGATTGCAGGTGGGTATGCTCGCGACGGCCGTCCCGTATTTCAACTGCGGAGAGTGCTACTCATGCCGGCGGGGGCTGGTCAACTGTTGCACCTCCAACAAGACGATGGGCGTGCAGCGTGAGGGCGCGTTCTCCGAGTTCACCGCCATTCCAGCGCGGCGTCTGGTGCCCGCGACGGGCCTGGATCCGGCGGAAGTGGCCGTTGTTGAGCCGTTCTGCATCAGTTGGCACGGAGTTGCCCGAGCGGACGTCCAGCCCGGCGAACGCGTGCTCGTCGTCGGCGCGGGCACGATCGGCGTTTTTGCGGGGCTGGCCGCCAAGGCGAAGGGGGCGCGGGTCTACGTCAGCGACGTGTCCGCCGAGAAGCTGCGCATGGCCGAGCGTTTCGGTTTCGACGGCTATCTACGCAACGACAGCCCCGAGGCGATGGCCGAACAGGTTGCCCAGGCCACTGGCGGGGACGGGTTCGACGTGACTGTCGAGGCTGTCGGGCTGGCGGCGACCTTCCTGGCCTGCATCCAGGCGGTGGCCTTTGGCGGGCGCGTCGTGGTAATCGGTGTGTCCAAACAAAATGCGGACTTCTTCTTCACCGACATCCAGCGCAAGGAACTGGCCATCTTCGGCTCCCGGAACGCCCTGCGGCGCGACTTTGAACAGGTGATTGCCGCAGTGCGCGGCGGCGGTTTGGATCTGAAGCAGGTTGTCACCGACACCTACCCCGCACGGCAGGCGCCGCAGGCTTTCGCCGACTTCTCCGCCGACCAGGGCGGCAAGCTGAAAGTGCTGCTGGATTTCACCGCGTGACGCCGTGTCAATTACCGCACACCACGGGGTCACTTAGTGCTGTTTCGTTTGGTATTCACAGTTTCGCTCGTTAGGGTAGACTCAGTCACCTGTTGCAATAGCTTGGTGGCGCCCTGTGACACGTCGGGGGACATACCGCGGGCGCCACCCTCCCCGTCAGATCGGCAGCAGTTTGAACAGCGGGCCCGGGATGTGCTTCAAGGCGATCATCACCAGGCGGAACAGCGGCGGCACCCACACCAACTTCTTGCCGGCTTTCGCCGCGGCGACGATCTGGCGGGCGGCCTCGTCCTTGTTCACCGTCAGCGGCGCTTCCTTCACGTGGGCGCTCATCCGCGTGCGGACTTGGCCCGGGCGCACCACCAGAACTTTGGGGCCGAATGGGGCCAACGCTTCGCCCAGCAGGCGGTAGAAGCCGTCCAGGCCCGCCTTCGTGGATCCGTAGACGAAGTTGGAGCGGCGGACTAGTTCGCCGGCCACCGAACTCATCACGATGATCTGGCCGTAGCCTTGGGCTTTCATCTGCTGGCCGAGCAGCACCCCCGCGGAGACCGCGCCCGTGTAGTTCACCTGGGCGGCCAGCACGGCGGCGGCTTGGTCCTGCCAGAGTTGCTCCGCATCGCCCAGCACCCCGAATGCCACGATGGCCACGTCCACGTCGGATATGGCCCACGCGTCGGCGAGGACCTTCGGATGGGACGCGGTGTCGGTCGCGTCGAACTCCAGCACGTCCACGCTGCGGGCGCCGAAGGCGTTGAGTTGGCTGACCGCCGCGTCGCGCAGTTCGTCGCCGGGCCGCACGCCGAGGATCACCTTGGCGGGGCGCTGGCCCAGATACTCCCGCACTATGGCCAGGCCGATTTCGGACGTGCCGCCCAGCAGCAGGATCGTATTCGGGTTTCCGGTGGCGTCAATCACAGCAGTTCCAATCTTCGGGCCATGTCGGAGGCGAAAACCTGGTGCGGGTCGATGCGGCGCCGCACGTCGATCCATTCGCCGATGCGCGGGTACATGGCGTGGAAGGTCGCGGCGGATGTGCGCGAATCCTTGGCGGTGTAGAGCCGCCCGCCGAACTCGCAGACCCGGGCGTCGATGCCGCGCAAGAACGTCTCCAGGCCGGGCTTGATCGGGAAGTCCACACACACGTTCCAGCCAGCCATCGGGTAGCTCAGCGGCGCCCGGTTTCCGGCTCCGAACAGCTTGAAGACGTTCAGGAACGAATAATGCCCGCTGGCCTGGATGTCCGCGATGATCTGCTTGAACTCGGCGACGGCGTTCGGCGGCACGACGAACTGGTATTGCAGAAACCCGGCTGGCCCGTAGGCGCGGTTCCATTCGGAGAACATGTCCAACGGGTGGTAGAAGCCGGTCAGCGACTGGATCTTGCCCGTGTAATTGCCCGACTTGGCGTACCACAGGGAGCCCAGTGCGGTGAAGGTGTACTTGTTGGCGAGCCCGTTGGGGAAAATGTCGGGAAGCTCGAACAGGGGTTTGGCGGTGAAGCCGAGCGGGTCGGCGGCCAGCTTCGGCGGCAATTCGTCGAGTTTGGCGAGATTGCCCCGGGAGAGCGCGGCCCGGCCCAGCTTGGGAGCCGGGGAGATCGCGTCGAACCACGCCGAGGAATAGTCGTAGCGGGATTCGGACCCGTCCGAGTGCACGGCGATGGTCTCGTCGAGCGAATGCGTGACGATGCCGTCGGCCTTGAAGTAGGCGGTTTCGGTGCGCGTCATGGCGAGTTTGGCGCGCAGTATCACGCCCGTCAGCCCGATGCCGCCGACCGTCGCCCAGAACAAGCTTCCGTCCGGGTCGTCCGGCGAGCCGTCCGGGGTCAGGGTGAGCGCCCGCCCGTCCGCCACCAAGAGCTGCAACTCCTGGACGTGGTTGCCAAAAGACCCAGCCGAGTGGTGGTTCTTGCCGTGCACGTCGCAGCCGATCGCCCCGCCGACGGTGACCTGCCGGGTTCCCGGGAGGACCGGGACCCACAGACCGTAGCGGAGCGCCGCCCGCATCAGCGTGTCCAGGCTGACTCCCGCGTCCACGTCCGCGACGCCCGTGTCCGGGTTGATGGAGTGGATCTGGTCCATCGCCGTCATGTCGATGACCAGGCCGCCGGCGTTCTGCGCCACGTCGCCATAGGAGCGGCCCAGCCCGCGCGCGACGACGCCGCGGCGCAAGTGCGACGGCGCGTCGGCGTTATGTTCGGCTACGGCGCGCACCGCGGCGGCGATTGCTTCGGGGTCGGGGGTGGCCAACACTTGGGCAGTTGTCCAGGCCGTCCGCCCCCACCCGGAAAGAGCCTCAGTTTGCGTGGGAATATCCATGTCGCTACCACCTTACCGGGCTGCCCCAGAGCGCGCGGGGAATTGGGGGCGGACTGCGTCCGAGATCCCGGAACAAGTCCGGGATGACGTAGGTGTGGTGGGCTGGCCCAGGCTGCGCGGGGAATTGGGGGCGGACTGCGTCCGAGATCCCGGAACAAGTCCGGGATGACGGGGGTGTGTTGGCCGTTTCGCTATCCTGGCGAGGTGATGTTCCGCAGATTGGCCGGGTTGACGCTGTTTCTCGCCTTGGCGGCTGGCTGCACGCCGACCACGACCACGCCTCCACTGCCCGACCCGGCAGTGGAGTTCCCACGCGTGCTCGACGTGCTGCGCGAGGAGGCCGCCGCCGAGATCAGCGACGTTGCCCCGGGGATCTCCGCGTGGCTGGTGCCCGAAGGCATCCGCTGCGTCGAGGACGGCTGCGACATCATCGCCCAGTTTGTCCGGATCGAAGACGACAAGCTGATTATCGAGTTGGACATGGACAAGTTCTGCTGGACGCCGTCGGACGAACAGTCCGAGACGGATCTCCCCGAGCAGGCCATCGCCGAATGCGAGGGCCGCGCTCTGGCCTGGAGCGGCGAGTACGAGCCGGGCGGCCTGTACGCGACGATCCTGGTCGACACGACGGATGCCCTGGGCATTCCGCGCAACGAGTCGACGGGAGTGATCTTGGACGCCGATGCGTCCGACGCGTCTATGTATCCGCCGAAGGTGGGCTGGGACACGACCGCCGGCTGGCACATCCAGGCCGAACGCAGCGACGATGCCTGGCTGCACTTCGAAATCACGCAGTCGGCCAGCTATCCGGAGGCGGCCACGACGGTGCACGCCACCCAGCAGCGCCTGCAAGCGGCCATGAAAACCGCCGCGGCGGCACTGGAAGCCAAACGCGCTGGTGAAAACGGCGACCTGTACGGCGCCACGATCAGCTACACGTGTCCGGCAGACCGTCCGGAATGCACGTTGGCTGACTGGTTCTTCCCCTACTGGGATCCGGAGGCTTCCGCCACCACTTCGGCGTCGGTCTTTTACGGCAGCGAAGGTGGCTGTGGGTTGGAGGACTGCGTCCTGGAGGGGATGACCACGCCGTTGTCGCAGCGCATCGTGGGTTTTCTCGCGGACGAGATTGACCGGGCCATTGGCTGCAATGTGGAGATCGCCAAGGACGCGCCGATGGCTGAGGGGGCGAGCAAGCCGGCCGTGCTGTGTCCCGTCACTGGGGGCGGCTCCGTGGAAGTGAGTTGGGAGTATCTGGACGACGGCACTCTGTTCGTCTGGTACGAGTACGGGACGCTCGGGCTGTATCCGACACCGACACCCGTCCCGTAGGCGCTAGCCGACCCCCCAGAAGAGCCGGTCCATGACCTGCCGGGCCAGACGCGCCGCACGCCGGTAGTCCTGGTTCAGCAGCGACGATTCGCCTTTCGGGTAGCCGAGAATCCCGGCCACGGCGGAGAACTCGCGCATGTCGGTGGGTATGAGGTCGGAGGCGCGGCCGCGCAGCAGCATGATGGCATTGCGGATGCGGCTGGCCAGCAGCCATGCGTCAGTGAGGGCCTGCGCGTCAGCGGCGGTGACCAGGTCGCCCATGGCCCGCAGCGCTCCCAGCGTCGTGGTTTGGCGCAGCAGGGGCTGTTGGCCCGCGTGCTGCAGTTGCAGCAGTTGCACGACCCATTCCACGTCGGACAAGCCGCCGGGGCCGAGCTTGGTGTGCCGCGACGGGTCGCCGCGCAGGCGTTCGGCCTCCATACGCGCTTTCAATTTGCGGATTTCGGACACCTGCGTGTTGGTGAGGCCCTCCTCCGGATAGCGCACCGGCGCGATGATCTCCAGCAGGTGGCCGGCCACCTGGTCGTCGCCCGCCCCGACGTTGGCGCGCAGCAACGCCTGCATCTCCCAGGTGGACGACCAGCGGCGGTAGTACGCCGTGTAGCTGGCCAACGTGCGGACTATGGCGCCGCCGCGGCCTTCGGGGCGCAGGTCGGCATCGATGGACAGAGCCGGATCGGGCCCGGGCATGGCCAGCGTCGCCCGCAGCCTGCTGATCACCGTCGTCGCGTTCTTGACCGCATCCGCGTCACCAGAATCGTCGAGCACGAACATGGCGTCGGCGTCAGAGGCGTAGGACAGCTCGTGCCCGCCCCAGCGGCCCATCGCGACCACCGCCAGCGCGGGCAGCGATATTCCGCGGGAGGCCACCTCCAAAGCCGCGTCAATCGTGGCGGACGTGACGTCCGAGAGGGCGTAGCCGAGCGCCGCGACATCAAGGTCGCCGATCAGGTCGCCCATCGCCAGACGCAGCAGTTCGGCGCGGCGCACCGCCCGGATCGCGTTGACGGCTTCGCCCGGGTCCGCGTGCCGGTGTGCGGACACCCGCATTTCGTCGCAGATCTCCGCCCGCGCGCGGGGCCGCAGGCCGGCTGGGTCGCTGAGCAAGGCGGCCGATTGGGGGTTGCGCATCAGCAGATCCACGGCGTAACGGCTGGAGGCCAGCACTTTGGCGAAGTGTTCGGCGGTGGCGTCTCCGTCGCGCAGCGCGCGCAGATACCAAGGCGTGCGGCCCAGCTTTTCGGACACTTGCCGGAAGGCCAGCAGGCCGTGGTCAGGATTGGGCCCGGCGGTGAACCAGGTCAGCATCGCGGGGAGGATTTGGCGCTGAATCTCCGCCTGGCGGCTGACGCCTTGGCTCAGCGCGGCGATGTGTTTCAGGGCAGAGCGCGGGTCGCCGTAGCCGAGCGCCTGCAGCCGCACCTCAGCGTCCTCCGAGGTCAGCGCCACCTGGTTGCTCGGGATGCGCGCGACGGCTTCCAACAGCGGCGAATAGAACATGCGCTGGTGCAGCGTCAGCACCCGCCGGGTCGTGGAACGCCATAAGTGCAGCAGTTTTCCGGATTCCAGGCCGAGGCCGCGGGCCAGCCAGCGCTGCGACAGGTCGTCGACCGGCATCAGGTGGGTGCGCTGCAGCCGGTAGAGCTGGATGCGGTGTTCCAGGACCCGCTGCAGGCGGTAGGCGGTGCCCAGGTCGAATCCGTCCGCGCGCCCCACGTAACCGTAGTTGACGAGGGCTTCCAGAGCTTCGAAGGTGCCGCGCAGCCGCAGCCGCTCATCGGCGCGGCCGTGGACGAGTTGCAGCAACTGGACGGTGAACTCGACGTCGCGCAAGCCGCCAGCGCCGAGTTTGATTTCGTAGTCGGCTTCTTTCGCGGGCAGCAGCGAGATCACCCGCTGCCGCATTGCCTGCACCTGCGGCACGAACTGGTCGTCGTCGGCCACTTTCCACACCATCGGCCACACGATGTCGACGAAGCCTTGGGCCAGGTCTGGGTCGCCGGCCATCGGGCGGGCCTTGAGCATCGCCTGGAATTCCCAGTTCTTCGCCCACTTCTCGTAGTAGGCGCGGTGGGATGCCAAGGTGCGGACCAGCGGGCCGTTCTTGCCCTCGGGCCGCAGATTCGGGTCGATCTGCCAGATGGTGCCCGCGGGCGTGTGCGCGGAGCAGATGCGTGAAATCGCGCCCACCAGCTTTGTGGCGACGCCGAGTTGTTCGGCGGGCTCGGCGACGTAGAGCACGTCCACGTCGGACACGTAGTTGAGTTCACGCGCCCCGGCCTTGCCAAGGGCGATGACACCGATGCGGCAGGCTTCCCAGCCTCTCACCTCGCCGCGGGCCAGCGCCAGGGCCGCTTCCACGGTGGCGTCGGCAAGGTCCGCCAACTCCTGGGCGACGTCGGGCAGGATCGCCATGGGGTCGGGCGCCGTCACGTCCCGGGCGGTGATGCGCAGCAGCGCGTGGCGGTAGGCGCGGCGCAGGTCGTCGCCGCGGGCTGGGTCGGCGGCCTGGCCCGGCAGCGCGCCGATGGCTTCCAGCAACTCGGCCGTGAGTTCCGCGCGCGTGCGGGCCGACACGTCGGCGCGCAGCGTGTCCACCTCGCCGGGATTCGCCCCCAAGTGCTGGCCGAACGCCGGCGAGGCCCCCAGCACACGTGCCAACCGGTGCAGCCATTCGCCGGAAATCTGGGCGGGCAGGCCGGGCCGTTCGGACGCGATGCGCGCGAACGCCGCGAAGGCGCCGTCGGGATCTGCGGAAGCGGCCAGTTCTTCGAGGATGGCGAGCGTGGCTTCTTCGTCCGCCAGCCAATTGGAGCTGTCGGCGATCACGGCGTCAGTGTCGCGATAACCCAGCCTGGCCACCCGGCCGCGCTGCGATTCGATTCGAGCCACAGGCAAGATAGTAACGTCTGGGGAGAGAGAAAGGTGGCCGCAGATGGACAAGGCGTTGGCGGCGAAGGTCCGCGAAGCGGTCGCGCGCCTGGCCGGGCTGCATCCCGGCAAGACGCTGGAGTTCCGCGTGCCGCCCTATGCCGCGGCGCAGGTTGGCTCTGCCCAGCGCGGCGCCCACACCCGGGGCACCCCGCCCAACCTGGTGGAGACGGACGCCGAGACGTTCCTGGCATTGTGCGCGGGAAGTGTCACCTGGGATGCGGCGTTGGCGGACCACCGGGTGCGCGCCAGCGGCCCGCATACTGACATCGGCGGGTGGTTCCCGTTGGGATAGCGGCCGCTGGGGACTACTGGCCGTTTTCGAAGCCGCCGGCTTCGGAGAGCATCTGGGTGATGCCCGGATTGTGGGGGATCTCGGTGTCGTCCACGCGCAGCACGGGGACCACGCCGCGGATCGCCGAGACCATCCAGAAGCCCTCCAGGAGTTGCTGGGAGATGTGGTCCACGGTGATGAACTTGCGGTTCACGGCCACGCCGCCCGCCTCGGCTTCGTTCAGGATCGCCTCAACCGTTATCGAACGTAGGATGCCCGTGTTTTCGGTCGGCGTCGTCCAGAGTTGGTCGTTCATGGCGAAAATCAGACCGGAAGTCGGGCCTTCCAGCAGGCAGCCTTCGGCGGAGACGAACACCGCGTCGTCGGCGCCGCGCCGGGCCGCTTCGCGTTTGGCGGCCTGGTTGATGGCGTAAGACGTCGTCTTGACTCCGCCCAGCAGCCAGGGGGAGTCCTTGAATCCCGCCGCCAGGTAGCCGCGGTTCAACGTGATGACGTTGATGCCGTTGCGGGCCTTGGAGTGGTCTGGCATGGGGACGATCGTCACCCACCCCGCCGGGATCTGCTGGTGGCCGTATTCGGGGCCGCGTGTCATGACCATCTTGAGGACGGCTTCGCCGGGGTGGTCCCAGGCGTTGACCGCGTCGATGATCAGCGTTTTCCAGGCGTTCAGGTTGACGGGGAGGTCCAGCGCCTTCATGGATTCGCCGAAGCGCTTGAGGTGGGCGTCGAAATGGTCGACGCGCTTGCCTTGGCTGGTGACGAGCACGCGGCAGGCGTCGAAACAGCCGTCGCCCCGGGTGGCGCCAAAATCGAATGCGGTGAGGACTCTGCTGTCGGAGGGCACTACTCCATGTCCCATAACCGCTACCAAAGTGGGAGTCTTCGGATCAGTCACGGATTCAGCCTAGCGGCACTGCCCAATTTCCGCGCTTGGGCACGCCCAAACGCAACAGTGGCGGGTGGACCCTTGAGGGGGACCACCCGCCACTGGCGTTGTCACTCTAGCCATTGCCTAGCTGGATAGGCGCCGGCAAGGGGGACGCCTTAAATGTCGAAGTACATCTCGAACTCGTGCGGATGCGGGCGCAAGCGAATCGCGTCGATGTCGTTGCGCTTCATTTCGATCCACGTCTCGATCAGGTCTGGGGTGAACACGTCGCCTGCGAGCAGGTAGTCGTGGTCTTCCTCCAGCTTGGAGAGCACCGCGTCGAGCGAAGCCGGCACTGTCGGCACCTTGGCGTGCTCTTCCGGCGGCAGCTCGTAGAGGTCCTTGTCGACCGGATCCAGCGGCTCGATCTTGTTCTGGATGCCGTCGAGGCCGGCCAGCAGCATGGCCGCGAAGGCCAGATACGGGTTGGACGACGGATCCGGGCAGCGGAATTCGAGGCGCTTGGCCTTCGGGTTCGAACCGGTCACCGGGATGCGGATGCAGGCGGAGCGGTTGCGCGAGGAGTAGACCAGGTTGGTCGGCGCCTCGAAGCCCGGCACCAAGCGGTGGTACGAGTTGACCGTCGGGTTAGTGAAGGCGAGCAGCGACGGCGCGTGGTGCAGCAGGCCGCCGATGTACCAGCGGGCCACGTCAGCCAGGCCCGCGTAGCCGGCCTCGTCGTAGAACAGCGGCGCGCCGCCCTTCCACAGCGACTGGTGCACGTGCATGCCGGAACCGTTGTCGCCGAAGATGGGCTTCGGCATGAAGGTGACCGTCTTGCCGGCCGCCCAAGCGGTGTTCTTGATGATGTACTTGAACTTCAACACGTCGTCGGCCGCGGCCAGCATCGTGTTGAACTTGTAGTTGATTTCGGCCTGGCCGGCGGTGCCGACCTCGTGGTGGGCGCGCTCGACCGTCAGGCCCGCGTTCTCCAGGTTCGTGACCATGACGTCGCGCAGGTCCGCGAAGTGGTCCAGCGGGGGAACCGGGAAGTAGCC
>JAISUR010000023.1 GCA_031271975.1 Propionibacteriaceae bacterium | reverse complement strand
AGCAGGATCGTCGTCAAGACCTACCAGGCCAGACCACCTACCGCGACTGATCCCGAACACTCTTCCGACGTGCCATGATGGATTGACGTTGGAGGTGACCGGCATGGCGATTCTCAAGGCGAGGTTCGAGTCCCCGATGGGCCCCATTGTGGCGGCAGCAGTTGGCGATGCGGTGACCGGGCTGTGGTTCGATGGGCAACGGGGTTTTCCGGCTGCGGCTTCCGAATGGAGTACGGCCCGCTCGTCGGTGCTGGGACGGCTCGGGAACTGGCTGGAGGCCTATTTCGCGGGCGACAATCCGCCGGTCGATTTCGAGTTGGCTGCCGATGGAACCGCGTTCCAGCGCCGGGTTTGGGCCCAGTTGCGGCAGATCGGGTACGGGCAGACCGATACTTACGGCGCCATTGCGAAACGGTTGGCCGCCCCCGGGCAGGCAATGGCGGCTCAGGCAGTTGGGCAGGCGGTGGGCCGCAACCCGATCTCGATCGTGATCCCCTGTCACCGGGTGGTCGGCGCGAACGCGAAACTCACCGGCTACGGCGGTGGTCTGGATCGCAAGGAAGCGCTGCTGCGACTTGAAGGCGCCTTGTCGGCTTGATGCGGCTTCGCTGGGTGGGCTCCCCGCTTGGGCCCCTCCTGGGAGAAGATCCAGGTAGGAAAATCCAGCAAGGGCGACCCCTGGCACGGGAAGCCCGAACGATCCCGGTAGGCTCACCTTGTAAACAGCCGTACTGCGGAGGAAACAATGCCTAACACCCTTGACCGCGTCCCCGCCACGCTGCTGCTCGGCGCCGGGCCCAGCGGCGTCGCGCCGTCCACCTACCACGCCTTGGCGAAGAACACCGTCGGCCACATGGACCCGTTCTTCATCGGTTTGATGGACGAGCTGAAACAGGGGCTGCGGACGCTTTTCGGGACGGCCAACGAGTTGACGGTGCCGTTGTCCGGGACGGGTTCGGCCGGGATGGAGGCTGCCTTCGTCAACCTGGTGGAGCCCGGCGACAAGGTGCTGGTGCTGCAGAACGGCGTCTTCGGCAAGCGCATGGTCGAGGTGGCCGGGCGGCTCGGCGCCGAGGTGACCGAGTTGGGCTTCGAGTGGGGCACGCCCGTTGACGTCGCGGCTGTGGCAGACCAGCTCAGGCAGGGGCCCTACAAGATCGTGGCGATTGTCTTCGCCGAGACTTCCACGGGGGTGCGTAACCCGGTGGCAGAAGTGGGCGAACTGCTCCGCGGCACGGGCGCGCTGTATCTGGTCGACGCAGTGACGGCCATCGGCGGGATACCGGTCGAGGTGGACCGCTGGGGTATCGACGTCTGCTATGCCGGCTCCCAGAAGTGCCTGTCCTGCCCGCCTGGCGCCTCTCCGATCACTTTCTCCGAACGGGCAGTCGCGGCCATCAAAGCCCGGGCCACGAAGGTGCCGAACTGGTATCTCGACATGACTTTGCTGACCGCCTACTGGGGCGGCGGCACCCGCGTCTACCACCACACCCCGCCGATCAACATGATGTACGGGCTGTACCAGGCGGTCTACAACATCCTTCAGGAGGGCGTCGAGAACGTCTTCGCCCGGCACCTTCGGGCCCACCAGCGCCTGGCGGCCGGGTTGGCTGAGCTGGGCTGGGAGTTCCTGGTAGACGAACCTTACCGGCTTCCGGAGTTGAACACCGTCAAAGTCCCCGAGGGCGTCGACGAAGCCCGGCTGCGGGCCCGGCTATTGGCCGAACACCAAATCGAGATCAACGGCGGCCTGGGCGCGCTGGCCGGCAAGATTGTCCGCATCGGCCTGATGGGCTACAACGCCACCGAGGCTAACGCCGACCGCCTGATCGGCGCCATGAAGGCGGTGCTGGCCGGCTGAGCAAAGCCGGCCGAACGATGGGTCCGCTGGCGGCAGCTTGTTACGGGCCTCACGGCTGGTCGATCCCCCCGTTCGGCTCATGGCATCGAGCCAACCGGGAGATGCCCCGCCTCGCGCCGGCCCACAGCCCGTGCTTCTCAATCGCCAGCCGCATGTACTCCGAACAACACGGCTCAAACAGGCAGGATTGCCGCACGGCTGTCGGGGCGTAGCGCTGATACACGGTGATGGCGAACAGCGCCATCGGCTTAGCTTTCAAGACTGCGTACGCCAGCAGCGCCAACCAGGGCGCCAGGCGCCAGCGGCCCCGCGCCGCGAGGCTGGAGCCGAGGGCCAACGCGACCGGCAGGGCGGAGGCTTTGACAGTGCGGCTCCAGTCGACGCTGGGACGTTGGACGCTGGGAGGCTGGACTCTGGGAACCATCGCCTCCCGCAACTCGTCTGCCGTTGGCAGATGGTCGAAGACCAACCGCGAATCAGCCCCCACCGTTTCAGCTGACATCGTGTTCGAAGATGAGGATGTAGTAGATCGTCGTATTGCTGCCGCCAATCAAGTTGGTGAAGAAGGCCGCGCACCCGGTGGTCGTCACGCTGACAGTCTCCATGGAGTGGTAGTTCCACCCCTGTTGGGCGTAGTAGTTGATCATATCTGAGAAGGTTTGCGCCGCCGATTGGGCGGTCACGCCCTTCCCGATCACACCGGTGCCCGCAGGCTGGACGACATATTGCTTCATGTGAGTTCCCGTTTCTCGTCGTGAGTGAGGGCCGGGCGCGCGCCCGGCCAGGAACAACTCCATCAACGATCCAGTTGGCGCGACACCTCACTTTTCCGGGTGTCCACGCTGCGGGGGTGAGGGATACTGAGGTGTATGGCCGGGCTAGTGACCATCTTGCGCGAGGCGTCGCGTGGCAACGTGCGCGACTCTGCGACGCTCGTCGAGTCCACATTCGTCCTCTTCCTGGGCGTCGTGCGCAGCTTCATGGTCATCCAGTTGGGTGTCGTCTTGGCGTTCATCGTCGGCGAGACCCCAGTCAACGAGGCAGTGATCGCGGTAACCCTGGCCGCCATGGTGTGGTCGGCGGTGTTCTTCGGCATGCTCGTACGGTGGGGGCGCATGGACGAGAAGGCGGTCGGCTGGGGAATCGCCGACGTGGCGGTGGCGGCCGCAGCCATGACCTGTCTGGCGTACTGGCTGCCCTCTGACTGGCATGTTGGTTCCTGGAAAGACTGGAGCGCGGCCTATGTCGCCGTTGTGTCTGCCTGCGTGCCGATTTGGCTGAGGTCGATCCCGAAAGCGATCAGCTTGGGCGTGGGCCTCACGGCCTTCTACGTCGCCGTCACCTATCCCGGCAACGCGGAGTCGGTGTTGGCGATCATCAACACGGCTCTCAACTCGGTCGCCGTGACAGTCGCCGCCGCTGTGGTCGCCTGGGCAGGCCGGCTGATGGCGGCCATCTCGGATGCCAATCGGGCCGAGGCTGTGCGGCTAGCCAGCGAACTGCAACTGGCCGAGTATCGCTTCCACATGCACAACGCCTCCGGGCTCCTCGCCCGGCTAGCCGCCAACGACGTTCCGGCACCGATTGTGCCAACGCTTCGAGCCCAAGCCGCCGCCGAGTCCAACCGGTTGAGGAATCAACTCAGTTCCCCGACGGCTTCATCAGCCGGGATGCGGGGGGTCACCCTAGGCGAGATTATCAACCACGCGTTGGCTGGGTTTGGACACTTGCCGTTGGAGGCGAACACCGCTTTGGGGCGTGACGCCCACCTGACCCAAGCCCAGGGGTTCGCCATTGAGTCGGCGCTCATCTCGCTGCTGTACAACGTCCAATTCCATGCTCGGGCCAGCGAGGTGACCGTACACGCCGACTGCGCCGAAGGAAACTGGGAGGTATCGGTGGCCGACGATGGGGTTGGTTTCGACCCGGCCACCACGCCTGAAGGCTTCGGGTTGCTGCACCAGGTTCGCCTGCCGTGTGAGCGCGCTGGCCTCGCCGTGACCATTGAATCTCAACCCGGCCAGGGCACAACAGTCACCATCCGCGGGCCTCAGTCAAGACGATGAGAATAACGGCCCAAGGTCGGTAACAGCCGCTAGATTGGTGGCCATGCCCGACCCTGAGTCGCCGCCACGGCCACGCGCGACTGAGCGTCCTCCCAGCGTCGTTGTCGTCGATGACGACTCGCAAATCCGCGCCACCTTCCAGCTCGCCTTTCCGTCCTTGGATGTCGTCGGCGCCTTCCCGAGCATCGACGCGCTCCTCGCGACCCGACCGAGCGCCGACTTGCTCGTGCTGGATCTGCACTTGGCTGTACCCGTCGCCGATTCGTCCATCCTGCAGGGCCCGCGCGCGGTCAAGAACGTGGCTGACAAGGGCTGGCGGACGATCCTCTACACCGACGAGCGGCGTTTGCTCGTCCTGGCCCACTGCTTGGCGGCCGGAGCCGTGGGGATTGTCCGCAAATCCGACCCTCTGGCGGACAATGAGCGGATGTTCATCTCAGCCGCCGAGGGAAAATCCGTGCCCCTGCCTCGCTCTTTCGTCGGTCTGGCCGAACTGCTCAGCAGACGCGGCCAGCTGCCCGAATTGACCCAGCGCCAAGTCGAAGTACTGACCGCCCGGGCGCGCGGCACATCGTGGCAAGCACTCGCCCATCGCCTCGACATCTCCCCCAAGACCGCCTACGACCACCTTGAGGCCGTCATGGCCAAGCTGGTTTGGTTCCTCCATGACGCTGGCCTCCCCGCCTCGGCCTCGCCAGCCGACGTTGAGCGGGCGCTAGGACTAGCACCCGGCGACTTGTGCGATCCAGGTTTCTAAGAGCCGACCATGGGCTGTTCAGCCACAGCTTCGACCGGATCGAGAAGGGCAGTAGCGTCTATTCACTGGTCTGAGCGTGAAAACCACCTACTGCACCTTCGCAATCTGATCATCGTATTGCAGGAGGATTTCGGCTGTTTCCGACGGCGGATCGACGGCTTCAACGCTGAAAGATGTGGTGGTGTCGCCAGTCACCATGAAGGCGTTGAGCATCTTGTGCTCTGCGCCATCCACGAGGACCTTGCCATTTCTGAGGAGTTCGGTGACGGCAGCAGTGGCGGCATCCCTGTCGTCCCCCTGCCAGGCAACGTAGATCCGGAAGGTGCCCGCCTGGGCGTTTTCAGGGGTCCGGTCCACGCTTGTCACGGCGAAGCTGACGCCCTCAACTGTGATAGCCGGTTCACCGGCCTGGCTGGCTTCGGTAGATGCGCCGGGCTCCGAGCAAGCGGACAGGCCCAATGTCAGCACGGCAACCACCGCGCCAAAGAAGATCTTGAACGGCAAGCTGCTGATTCGCATGAGGTGCTCCTTTCTCGCAGCAACTGCCGTCAGCCTAGGGCGCATGCCGAGCCGCGATGCCTGCGCGCAGCAGACAGTTTGGGAGCACGAAGTGGTGCGGCTCGGAAAGAGTCAGTTGAACGGTGGCAGGAGGCCTGGGTGCATGGGGAAGTGCTTTGCGTTGGTGGCCTGATTCAAGTCCTCGCACGAAGGGCGCTCTCCTGACTCGCTACCCGTGGCGTGACGGGTGAAGAGCAATCGAGCGCTTGGTCAAGGTCTTCGAGCAACTGCAGCGCGGCTTGGAGGGAATCGTCGTTGGGACAGTACGGCCGCAGCAATTCCGCCCAGGCGACGCGCACGTGGGCCAGGTTTTGCTGGGCTACCTCGGTGGCGTAGAGCAGAGTGCCGCGGCCGTCGGACGGATCGGTCTCACGGCGCACGAACCCTTGGTCGGAAAGGCTCCGCAGGGCGGTGCTGGCGTTGCTGGACTTCAACCCGACGTGGATGGCGACCTTCCCAGGGGTCGTGCCGGGGTGGTGGTCGATGTAGCGCATCACCATCCGCTCCAACGAGCTGAGCTGGATCACTTCCGGATGGCTGTGCCCCGCCGCGTGCAACCGGCGGGACACGCTCATTATGGCCTCGGCCAGGTCGGCCAGCGCGGCGTCGCGCTGCGATGCGTTCGGCATATGGGCCTCCTCAGGGGAAAGTTTACTATGATGATATAGTTATGCCAACATAGCTATGGGAGGGTGTGGAATCCAATGACTGCAATCGTCGAGGACGCAGAAGCCGCAACCGCGGCCCCGGCCAAGAAGGTGACCGGGGCCTTGTTAATCACTTTGGCGCTGTTGTCGGCGGTGGCGCCGCTGGCGACAGACTTGTACTTGTCGGCATTCCCGCAGATGGTGGAGTCGCTGTCCACGACAGCGTCGGGAGTGCAGCTCTCGCTGACCGGCTTCCTGATCGGCGTGAGCATCGGGCAGTTGGTGTTCGGGCCGCTTTCCGACCGCTTCGGGCGTATGGGCCCGCTGCTGGTCGGTGTGGTGATCTATCTGGCCTCCAGCGCCGTCGCCGCCCTCGCCCCGACGATCGCGGTGTTGGTGTTGGCCCGGTTGGTGCAGGGCCTCAGCGGTGCGGCGGGCATGGTCATCAGCCGCGCGGTCATCTCCGACATCGCCGAAGGTGAGGCCGCTGCCCAAGCCTTCTCACTGATGATGCTGGTCGGCGGAGTCGCCCCGGTACTCGGCCCATTGGCTGGAAGCGCCATGTTGGACGCCGTCGGATGGCGCGGGTTGCTTTGGGTGATAGCCGCCGTCGGCGCGGTCTCCCTGATCTTCGTGGCCGCGTTCCTGCGCGAGACACATCCGAAGGAAAAGCGGATGCGGCAAGCTAACGGCCCCGGACTCCGCGTGCTGCTGACCCCCGTCTACATAGGTAACGCGCTGGCACTGGGTTTCGCCTTCTCCACGATGATGGCCTACATCTCCGCTTCGCCGTTCGTCTACCAAACCATGATGGGCATGACCGAACTGCAATACGGCCTGGTCTTCGGGGCCAACTCCCTGGTGCTCACCGTCGTGGGCGGTTTGTCGGCGAAATTGGTCCAACACCACGCCCCGAGCCGCCTGGCCCGCATCGGCTTGCTCACGAACCTGGGCGCCATCGCGGCCATCACGGTGGTCGCCGTGCTCGATCTGCCAGCCGTCTTCTTGGTCGTTCCCCTGGCTGTCGCGGTGGGTGCGTTGGGGCTGGTCTTCGGCAACACCACCGCGCTCGCCCTGGGCGCGGTCCGCGAGGCTTCCGGCCTGGGGTCGGCAGGCCTTGGCGTGCTGCAGTTCGCCCTGGCGGGCGTGGTCGCATCTCTGGTCGGCGTCGGGGGCGAGACGACAGCTGTCCCGATGGCCCTCACCATGCTGGCCGGTTCGCTAATTGCGATCACCGCCATGGCTGTGGCCAAGCGCGCTCACGCCGGGAAGCGCTTGCGGTCATCCTGAACTCATTCCGAATCAAGCCCTCAAGTTCAGGATGACGGGCTGGGTTGGGTACACTCATGGGGCTATGCAACCCCAGTTGATGTCAGGTAATGAGGCCATCGCCCACGGAGCCGTGCGGGCGGGTGCTGGCTTCGCGTGCGGATATCCCGGCACGCCGTCCACAGAGATCGTCGAAACCGCCGCGAAACTATCCGGCATACACGCGCAGTGGTGCGTGAACGAGAAGGTCGCGGTAGAAACGGGCGTCGGCGCCGCGCTCGCCGGGGTGCGCACGCTCGTCACCATGAAACACGTCGGGCTCAACGTCGCCATGGATCCGTTCATGGCGGTCTCCCTCGCTGGCGTCAACGCCGGCCTGGTGATTCTCAGTGCCGACGATCCGGGCATGCACTCCTCGCAGAACGAGCAGGACAACCGCAATCTCGCGCGGTTTGCCAAGATTCCGCTGCTGGAGCCGTCCGATTCGCAGGAGGCGTACGACTTCATCGCCGCGGCGTTCGAGCTGTCGGAAGAGTTTGACACCCCGGTGCTGCTGCGCACGACGACGCGCGTGTCCCACGGCCGCGGTCTGGTGGTGCCGGGCGAGCCCGTCGAGCTCCAGCCCCGCCCCTACACGCGCGACATCTCCAAGTACGTGATGGTCCCCGCCAACGCCAGCAAACGCAACCACCGCGCCCTGCAGCGCCTCGAAGAGTTGCGCGCCCGCGCCGAAGTCAGCCCGCTCAATGTGATCGAGCCGGGCACCATCGACTTTGGGATCATCACCTCGGGCGTCGCCTACGAATACGCGAAAGAGGCCTTCCCGGATGCCTGGTTCCTCAAGTTGGGCTTCTCCAACCCGCTGCCCTACCAAAAGGTGCTGGAGTTCTACGGCAAAGTGTCCCGCGTCGCCGTCGTGGAAGAACTCGACCCGTTCCTCGAAGAGCAGATCCGCGCTCTGGGGCTGCCGGTCTACGGCAAGGAATACATTCCAGCCGAAGGGGAGTTGGATCAGGACGCTGTCCGCCGCGCGTTGGAACCGTGCCTGACGGCTGAGCCTCCGGCGCGCGGGCCCGTCACCATCCCTGGCCCGCAGCAACTGGCTCCGGCTCCGGCGCCCGCCTTGGATGTGAAAGACCTGCCCATTTTGCCGGTCCGCCCGCCGGTGCTGTGTCCGGGTTGCCCGCACCGCGCCGTCTTCTCGACGTTGCGCAAGCGCCGCATGGTGACGATGGGCGACATTGGCTGCTACACGCTGGGCGCACTCGCCCCGCTGCTCGCCCTCGACACGTCGCTGTGCATGGGCGCTTCCATCGGCATGATGGCCGGTTTCAACAAGGCGCTGGGCAAGAAGGCCGCCGTCGGCGTGATCGGCGATTCGACGTTCTTCCATTCCGGCATCACGGCGCTGCTCGACGCCCGCTACAACGAGGCGGAGGGTGTGGTGGTCATCCTCGACAACCGCACCACCGCCATGACGGGCCAGCAGGGCCACCCGGGCACTGGCGTCCATCCCGACAACACGGACGGCCCGGCAATCGACATCGTACGGCTCTGCCTGGGGTTGGGGGTGCGCGTCCAAACCACCGACCCGGCCGACTACAAGTCTTTGGAGAAACTGGTCCGCGAAGAAGTCAAAGCTCCTGGTTTGAGCGTGATCGTGGTGCAATCGCCCTGCATCCTGTACCTGCCGCCGGAGAAGCGCACGGTCGAAGTTGTCGACGACAACTGCAACCTTTGCGGCCTGTGCTTGGCCATCGGCTGCCCGGCAATCGCCCCGCTCGACGACACGGTCTCGATCCTCGACAACTGTATCGGCTGCGGCCTGTGCGCCGATGTTTGCAACCGCGACGCGCTGATCATGCACGGCTTGAACGAAATGGCGGGGGTGTAATCGTGAGCACGGCTGAGCAAGCATTCACCGTCTCGCTGGTTGGAGTCGGCGGACAAGGAATTCTGCGGGCGGCTGCCATCATCGCCCACGCCGCGGTGGCCGCCGGGCTCGATGTGAAGAGTTCCGAGATCAAAGGCATGTCACAGCGTGGCGGCTCAGTGCTTTCGACGGTCCGTTTTGGCCAACGCGTGTTGTCGCCCCGCTCAGACCACGCCGACTTGGTGATCGCCACTGAGTTGCTCGAAGGCCTGCGCGGGCTGCCGCTGCTCGCAGCAGGCGGCACGATGGTCTGCGCGGCCTCCACGCGTATTCAGCCCGGCGCCGTGCTGCGCCGGGAGCAGGAGTACCCCACTGAGCTGGCCGAGCAGGCCGCCGCCCGGGGTGTGCGGCTGATCGCGCTGGACGCCGAAGCGCTGGCCCGCCAAGCCGGCAATCCGCGCACGGCCAACTCTGTGCTGCTGGGCGCCGCGTCCGCGCTGTTGCCCTTCTGCGATGACGATTGGCAGGCCGGGCTTGCCAAGTCCGTTCCCCCCAAGACCCTCGAAACAAACCTGCTCGCCCTGCGACTCGGCCGCGAGGCGACTACCAGCCAGGAGGCACGCCAATGAAGGTGACACAGCTAACTGTGTTCTTAGAAAATCGCTCCGGCCGCCTGGCCGAAGTGGCCAGGATCCTCGGTGACGCCGGGATCAACATCCACGGTTTCTCCACCACCGAAGCCGCCGAATACGGCATCTTGCGGCTCATCGTCGCCGACGTGCCCAAGGCGCGCGAGGTGCTGACGCAGGCCGGGTTCACCACGCACGTCTCGCAGGTGCTCTGCGTGAAGGTGGAGGACGTGCCGGGCGGGCTCGCCTCCGTGCTCGACCAGCTCGCGGAGGCCGATGTCTCGGTCGAATACCTCTACAACATCTCGTTCTTCAACGTGTGCTTCGCCGTGCGCGATGTGGACCGGGCCGTGTCGCTGCTGGCCGGCAAGGTGACGCTGCTTTCTGATCGGGAGGTGCAGGCGCTGTGAGCACGCAACTTACCCCTGACAAGGCCGGCGGCAGCTTCCTGCAGCCCGAAATCGAGACGCTGCCGCAAGAGCAGATCCGCGAGCTTCAGCTTGCCCGGTTGAAGGAAGCCGCGGCGCGCGTCTATCCGAAGGTGCCGTTCTACCGCAAGAGTTTCGACGAACTGGGCGTCAAACCTGAGGACATCCAATCCCTGGAAGATGTCGCAAAGCTGCCCACCACCACCAAGCCCGACCTGCGCGAAAACTACCCGTTCGACATGTTTGCGGTCCCGTTTGAGCAGATCGAGCGCGTGCAGTCGACGTCTGGCACGACGGGCGCCCCCACCACGGTCGCCTACACGCATGAGGACGTGCAGTTCTGGGGCGAGTGCACCGGGCGCGGCCTGGCGATGGCAGGTGTGAAGCCGGGCGAGATCCTGCAGAACTCCTACGGCTATGGCCTGTTCACCGGCGGTCCGGGCCTCGACTACGGGGCGGTGCGGCTGGGTTGCATCGTCATCCCGATGAGCGGTGGCAACACCGACCGCCAGATCCGCATGATGATGGACCTCAAGCCAGTGGCGTTGAGCTGCACGCCGTCGTACGCGCTGCACCTGGCCGAAGTGTTCCGCGATCGCGGCATCGGCCCCGACGAGATCTCGCTGCGCGTCGGCATCCACGGCGCTGAGCCGTGGACCAACGAGATGCGGGCCCAGGTGGAGGCCGGGCTCGGCGAGACGGCACTCGACATCTACGGGCTGACGGAAATGGGCGGCCCCGGCGTTTCCATCGAATGCCTGGCACAAGGCGGCATGCACATCAACGAAGACCACTACTACGCTGAAATTCTGGATCCGGTGACGCTGCAACCGTTGCCGGACGGCGAACTCGGCGAAATTGCCTTCACGACGCTGCGCCGCCAAGCCCAGCCTCTGATCCGCTACCGCACCCGCGACCTGTGCACCATCATCCGCGAACCTTGCGCCTGCGGCCGCACGTTCGCCCGCATGAGCAAGCCCATCGGGCGGTCCGACGACATGCTCATCATCCGCGGCGTCAACGTCTTCCCGAGCCAGATCGAAGAGGTGCTGGTGTCGATCCCGCAGATCGAGCCGCATTACCAGATCGTTGTCGACCGGGTGAACTACCTCGACGTTATCGAAGTCTGGGTAGAGGTGGGCGAAGCCATCTTCGCGGAGACCATGGGGGACTTGGAACGCTTCCAGAAGATGGTGCAGTCCAAGCTCTACGGCGTGCTCAACATCAAGGTGGACGTCAAGCTCAAGGAGCCGAAGAGCATCCGGCGTTCGGAAGGCAAAGCTGTCCGCGTGATCGACAAGCGGAAGTAGCTCAGGCGACCCGCTGCGGGAACCAGGCTTTGGGGGCCTCTTCGGCCAACAGCCGGGCTGCTTCGGCAACGTCGAGGTGGTTCATGGTGGGAATGATCGGCCCCGGCATGGAGAGGGTCAACACGTTCGCCAAGCCCAGGCGTCGTTCCAGCGGGCCCTGCGTCACATGCAACTGCTGGATGCGGTCGTGGGGAACGAGGTCCACGGTGCGGCGGAAACGGTGGGTGCGGAAGACCAAGGCGAAGGGGCTTGCCGCATAGCCGTTGCGGCACCATGTCCACGGATCCAGCATTCCGGCTCGCTTGGAAGGGCCCGCGAACCCGGCGGGCCGGAGGTCGTAGTGCATGGCCTGATCCAACAGCGCCCACGTGTGGGGGGCGACCGCTTCCGGCATGACGGCCTGGATAGCGACTGCGGCGAGCGTGGGATCGGCGACGGGCACCAGCACCGTGCGAACCTCTTTGCTGCTCAAGCCGTAGCCGGCGACGTTGATCTCTATGCGCCACCAATCAGGTTTGCGCCACCAGAACGACTGGGTGAGCCTGATCGCCTGGATGCGCCGGGCGGGGATCGTCTGGTTGATGGTCGTCGTCAGGCCGTGGCGCAGGCGCAGTCCGTCCGGGTGGGTGAACGCCGTGAACCAAGCCTCGTCCAGCAGCCGGTTCTTGAAATGCCGATATGCCAGGGCCACCACGGAGAGCAGCCCGACCAGTGACGGCAACGAGGCCGGGCCCATCCAGAACAACAGGCCGATGAACACCCCCACCATGGCCACGGTCGCGGCGGCCAACCCCCACGGAGTTGGAGAGCGGAGGAAGCTGCGCACGGTCCACCGAATTGGTATCTGGAACAGTGGCCGTTCCTCGGCGGACGCGGTCGCGGCGGGTGAGAACATGTCCGCGGCTGCGGCGGTGACGGTTTGGGTGGCGACGCTGACCAAGTCGCCGCTGGGCGCGGGCGGCTGCCCAAGAGGCGTTGCCCGACGGCCGAGCAGTTCGGCCCGGATGGATTCGGCGTCCGACTTCCGCAGGTAGGCGAGCAGTAGTTGCGAGTCGGCGCCGCCCGCTGATTCGAGAGTCAGCTTGGCCAGCCCGAACAGCCGGGCGACAAGCGGGTGGACGACGTCGACGGCTTCGAGCTGGTCGAGCCGGAAACTGCGCCGTTGCCGGAAGATGAAACCGGTCTTGAGTTCCACCTTGTCCACGCCCACGCGGAAGCGGGCAAAATGCCACCACAGCAGGCTGTATCCCGTGACCGCCATCGCTATCGCCAAGACCCCCAGCAGCAGCCACAGGGCGCCTTGGGTCTGGATGAACGTAATCGCTTCGAAAATGTGGTCGCGGACCAGGTTGAGCAGCGCACCGACCAGCACGACCAAGGTCACCCCGCCGCGAAACCAAGGCGTCAGCGGATGCAGGTGCCGCCACTGCTCGGTCATGGCTGCGGATCCAGCCGGGACTTGTCCGTCAGGATCTCGCGCAAACCGGCGGCCTGTTCGGGCGATAGGCCCGGCACTGCGGTCGCCGTGCCGACGGCGGCCGTGTTGACCTGCAGTGTGGTCAACCCGAATGCGCGCTCAATGGGCCCGACGGTGATGTCGACGTATTGGACGCGCGTGTACGGAACGACGGACAGCGTGCGGTTGAGCACGCCGTGTTTGACGAACAGGTCTCGGTCGCGGATCGCCCACCCAAGGGCGCGCACCCGGCGTGGAATGAGGACGAGCTGGGAAGCGGCGATGGCGAACGCGGCGAACGCAATTATCGCTACCCAGATTTCCGTCCAAAACAGCCAGGCGGCCACGCCGACGAGCAACACGATGCCAGCCGTGATCCCGGCGCCGATAAGCCGCACGGTCAACAGGGCCGGTTGCGCAGGTTGCCAGACGACACCGGGCGGCTCGAACAGGCCGGCGGTCGCAGGGGGAGAATCGGACATGCCTCCATCGTGTCACACCCGCCAAACCCGTGCCGCCGCTGGACGCTGGGCGGCCAAGCCGGTACTGTCACAGCGTGACCAAAGCGCCCGCCGAAGCCCCGCTGCTCACCGTCGTAGTTCCCGCCTATAACTCCGAGTCTTATCTCGAACATTGCCTCGATTCGCTGATCGGCTCCGACGGCGTCGAGATCCTGGTGGTCAATGACGGCTCCAAGGACGGCACCGAGCAACTCGCCGCCGACTACGCCAAGAGCCACCCGCAGGTAAAGGTGATTTCGCAGCCCAACAAAGGCCACGGCGGGGCCGTCAACACCGGTATCGCCGCCGCCCAGGGCGACTACATCAAAGTGGTCGACTCCGACGACTGGCTTGACGCGCAGGCCCTGGACACGTTGGTGACGGCCATCCGCGCCGCACGCGCGGCCGGAGGCGGCCCAGACCTGTTCGTCACGAACTTCCTTTACGACCGGCAGGGCGCCACCCATATCCACTCGATGCAGTATCGCGGCATCCTGCCCGGTTCGAAGCAAGTCACTTGGGAGCAGGCAAAGCGTTTTCCGACGGGCAAGTACTTGCTGATGCACTCTCTGACCTACCGCACGTCCATCCTGCGCGATTCTGGTTTTGCCTTGCCGGAGCACACCTTTTACGTGGACAACATCTACGCTTTCACACCGCTGCGCGGTGTGCGGACCCTCTCGTACATCGACGTCGACCTTTACCACTACTTCATCGGCCGCCCTGACCAGTCGGTGAACGAGTCTGTGATGATCTCCCGCATCGAGCAGCAATTGCGAGTGAACCGGATCATGTTCGACGTGCTCGCCCAGTCATGGAACGATCGGGCGTTGCCCGGGGCCCTGCGCCAATACCTGATGCACTACGCGCGGATCGTCACCTGCATTTCGGGCATCATGCTGCTGCGTTCCGGAACACCGGAACACCTGGCCAAGAAGGATGAGCTTTTCGCCGACCTGCGGCAGCGCGACGCGGCGCTCGCCAGAGATTTCGAGAACGCCCTTCTGATCCGCATGCTCAACCTGCCCGGCAAGGCTGGCCGCCGGATCGCCCTGGCGGGTTATACCCTGGCCAATCGCAAGTACGGATTCAACTGATCTGGCATTTCTGGCCGTGATCACCGGAACAGAGTACGGCTATACGCTCCCCTCGGGGGTGCACGTCATCCCACTCGGAGCCCTCGCCGCCTGACGGACCGTCGATTGTGACCCCAACAGTTCGCGGACAAGACCACGTGAGGCACGGGCACTCGCCACGGGGGCACAGCAAGTGAGTCTCGTCGTCGTGTTCAAGATGATGCGGTTCACACGGTAGAGTATGAGCCGCGATCCCCGGTTGGTCTTCCGGCAGGGCCCGCCTGACTTTGAATCAGGACTAGCGAAGTAGGTTCGACTCCTACCCGGGGAGCGCGCGAGGAGGAGCAAAATGACCGAGCCGGAGGCTCGGGCATTTTCTCCGACGAGTGCGATCCAAAGCACTGCGCAGCAGTGCGCAGAGCGCGTTAGTTGGGGAGGCATTTTCTCCGACGAGTGCGATCCAAAGCACTGCGCAGCAGTGCGCAGAGCGTGCGAGGGACAAGGGCGGCGAAGTGACAGATAACCGGGTGGCTGCGGTCATTATCATGGCCGCCGGTATGGGTACCCGGATGAAGTCCGCCCGGCCGAAGGTCTTGCACGAAGTCGCGGGCCGTTCCATGATCGGGCATGCCATCAAGGCTGCTAACGCGCTGTCCCCGGATCGGCTGGTTGTCGTGTTGGGCCATGGGCGCGAGCAGGTGGAGGCGCACTTGGCTGAGATCGCCCCGAATGTTTCTATCGCGGTGCAGGAGCAGTTGCTGGGCACCGGCGATGCGGTGCGGGCCGGGATGAGTGTGTTGCCGGGCGTGACCGGCAAAATCGTGGTGACAAGCGGCGATGCCCCGTTGATGGAAGGCGCGACACTGCGCGAGTTCGTGGCCGCACATGCGGGCAATGACGCCACGCTGTTGACGGCGCTGCTACCCGATCCGACAGGTTACGGCCGGGTCGTCCGCGAAGACGGCCGCATCACGGCCGTGGTGGAGCAGCGCGACGCAACCCCGGAGCAGTTGGCGATTTCCGAAGCGAATATGGGTTTCTACGTGTTCGACGCGGATGTGTTGCGGGCCGGGTTGGCGAAACTCGAGCCTTCGAACGCGCAAGGCGAGTATTACCTCACGGACGTAGTCGAGCACACCGCGTCGGCTGGGTACAGCGTCGGTTCGTTTGTGTTGTCGGACTATGGGCAGACCGAAGGCGTGAATGACCGCATCCAACTGGCCCAGCGCAACGCCGAGCTGAACCGGCGCATCCTGCGGCATTGGATGGAAGAGGGCGTCACCATCGTCGATCCGGAGACCACCTGGGTACATGCCGACGTTGACATTGCTCCCGATGTCACGCTGTTGCCGGGTACCTCGTTGGAGGGCGCTACGTCGGTGGCCGGTGGGGCGGTCATCGGCCCCGACACCACCCTCATCGACGTCGAGGTTGGGGCAGGCGCGCAGGTGGTGCGCACCCACGCCTTGCTGTCCGTCATCGAAGAAGGGGCCACTGTCGGCCCGTTCTCGTACTTGCGCCCCGGCACGCAGGTGGGCCCGGGTGCGAAGGTGGGCGCTTTCGTGGAGGTGAAGAACTCCCAACTCGGTGCGGGCGCCAAGGTGCCGCACCTGACCTACTGCGGCGACGCGGCGGTCGGCGAGCGCACGAACATCGGCGCGGGCACGATCTTCGCCAACTTCGACGGCGAGCGGAAATCCCGGACGAGCGTGGGCGCTGACGCTTTCGTCGGTTCCGATTCGGTCTTGGTGGCCCCGGTCGAGATAGCGGATGGCGCTTTCATAGCGGCCGGATCCGTGATTACTGACGATGTGGCGGCCGGAGAGTTGGCGGTGGCACGCGGCCGGCAGCGCAACATTCCAGGTTGGGTTGAGCAGCGCAAGGCGCGGAATGAAGGGGACAAATGAGCGGCATCACCAGACCATTGGAACGGCATCTGATGGTGTGTACCGGGAGGGCATATCCGGAACTGGCGCAGGAGATCGCCGGGCTGCTCGGGGTGGAGTTGGTGCCAACGCGCGCGCTTACTTACGCGAACTCCGAAATCTACGTGCGTTTTGAAGAGTCGGTGCGCGGATCGGACGCGTTCGTGATCCAGAGCCACTGCGCCCCAGTCAACGAGTGGCTGATGGAGCAGTTGATCATGGTGGACGCGCTGCGGCGGGCGTCCGCGGGCCGGATCACGGTTGTGGCCCCGTTCTATCCGTACGGGCGTCAGGACAAGAAACACGCCGGGCGCGAGCCGATCTCGGCGCGTTTGGTGGCCGACCTATACAAAGCCGCCGGCGCGGATCGCTTGATGTCGATCGATCTGCACGCCGACCAGATCCAGGGTTTCTTCGACGGCCCGCTGGATCACCTCAACGGCATCCCGGTCCTGCTGGACTATGTCAAGGAGAACTACGACTTGGCGAATCTGACGGTTGTTTCGCCTGACGCCGGGCGGGTGAAGCTGGCCGACAAGTGGTCCGACAAGCTGGGCGCCCCCTTGGCGATCATTCACAAACGCCGCGATCCGAACAAGGCCAACGAGGTTGCCGTGGGCGAAGTCGTCGGTGATGTGAAGGGCCGTGTCTGCCTGCTGGTCGACGACATGATCGACACCGCTGGCACGATCTGCAAGGCGGCCGAAGCCTTGAAGAACAATGGGGCGGCGAAAGTGATCGCCGCCGCGACCCACGCCGTGCTGTCCGGCAAAGCGGTGGAGCGGCTGAACGAGTCCGCTTTCGAAGAGGTCATCGTCACGAATACGCTGCCCATCGACGAGGACTTGATTCCAAAGATCACGGTGCTGTCGATCGCGCCGATCACCGCTTCGGCGATCCGAGCCGTGTACGAGGACGGCTCCGTGGCGGCCCTGTTCAAACAGTACTGATGGCCCAGCTATTCGCCGCGGTGGACTGCGGCACAAACTCGGTGCGGCTACTGGTCGTGGACGCAGATGGGCGCGAGATAGAGCGCCGCCTGCACATCACCCGCCTGGGCCAAGGCGTCGACGCCACAGGGGAGTTCGCCCCGGAGGCGCTGCAGCGCACGTTCGCCGCTTTCGATGATTTCGGCGCCCAGTTGCGTGGGTTGGGCGGCGCTGTCACCCGCGTCGTGGCGACTTCGGCCGCCCGGGACGCCCGCAACGCTGCGGAGTTCTTCGCCGGCGCCCGCCGCGCGTTCGGCGTGGACGCCGAGATCATCAGCGGCGCGGAGGAAGCCGCGTTGTCTTTCGCCGGGGCGACGGCAGGGCTCCCCGGCGCCGTGAAACCCTTGGTCATGGACGTCGGCGGCGGATCGACGGAGTTGGTCTGCCCACCGCTCGCCGTCTCGCTGGACATGGGGTCGGTGCGCGTGCGGGAACGTTTCCTCGGCTCTGACCCGCCGACCATCGCCCAGGTGGAGGCTGCCAGCGAGTTCATCAACTCGCTGCTGGACACGGTCACGTTCGAGGCCGAAACTTGGGTGGGTGTGGGCGGCACGGCCACCTGCCTGGCGGCCATCGCGCAGCGCCTGCCGGCCTATGACCGCACCCGCGTGCACGGCTATGTGATGCCGCCGGACGTGCTCGACGACTTGGCGCAGGATTTGCTGCGGATGACCGTCGCCGAAGTGAAGGCGCTTCCCAGCATGGAACCGGGCCGCGCGGACGTGATTTGCGCCGGCGCGCTGATCTGCCGCGAGGTCGGAGCCCGGACGAACCTGCCGCTGACCGTCAGCGAATCCGACATCCTGGACGGGATCGTGGCTCGGTTGCGGCAGTCCCAGGCGTAGCCCGTGCCCGTGTGCTGGGCGGACAACCGGACAGCCGGACTTCGTCCGAGATCCCGGAACAAGTCCGGGATGACTGGGAGGGTGTTGCGGAACGGGTCCAGGATGACTGCGGAGCGAGGTCGAATTACATCGATGTAGTTATCCCCAGGCTGTGGAAAGACCTGTGGACCGTTAGCATGTTGCCCATGATTGGACGGGTCTTGCTGGCCACGCTGGCGCTGCTGGTCGCCGGTTGCGCGGCGGCGCCCACGCCCACCCCGGAGCCGACTCCGACCGAAGCGCCGGTGTTGCGGCTGTCCGTGGGGGAATGCACCGGGGACATCGACTTCAACATTGATCCGCTCGCCGTGACCATCGCCGAAATTTCCTGTGACGAGCCGCACTACTTCGAGGTTTACTTCACCATCGGCGTCGCGCAGGCCGAATACCCGGGCGCGCAGGCCCTGGGCGAGATCGCCTCGCGCGGGTGCGAGGACGCGTTCAAGGAGTATGTCGGGGTGGCCACGAAATACTCCCGCTACTCGTCACATTTCTTGGCCGCGGGAGAACAAAGTTGGGCAAATCCGATCAACCGGAACGTCATCTGCCTGGCCGGTTCGGCGGACGGCGGTCTGACGGGGTCGATCGCAGGCGACACGGCGCTCTTTCCAAAACTGGGCCAATGCACGGGCCCGCAGGACGTGCCCACACTCGACCTGGAAATCCTCGACTGTGCCGGCGAGCACTACTGGGAGGTGTTCGCCGTCAAGAACGTCAAAGACAAGACCGCGCCCACGGCAGAAGCGCGGGATGCCCTGATTGACGAGGTGTGCGTGGCCGGGTTCAAGGAGTTCGTGGGCGTGGCCACAGCCGAATCCAAATATGAGTACACGATCTTCTTCGCCGACGCGGATACTTGGAGCAAAATCAAGGACCACCGGCTCGTCTGCACGGTAGGCTCCAGCAAAGGTGGGATTACTGGCACGTTGAAAGGCGCCAAGAAGTGAACTCAGAGGCATTCCTCGTCGCCACGGAGACGTGGGCGCTCATCGGGCTCGTCCTCCTGGTGTCGCTGATCGCGCACTGGCTGGTGGTCCGCCTCATCAAGGTGACGGTGAAACGGGCTCTGAAGAAGGTCAAGGAACGTCCCGATCCCAGCCGCGCCGAGCGCATCCTCGCCGCCGCGACGGGCAGCAACACCGAACGCCGCGTCCAGCGCATGTCCACGATCGGCGCCTTGTTGCGCTCGATCGCCACTTTCACCATCGTCGTCATCGCCGTCACCACCGTGCTGGCGATTCTGAATGTCCCGGTGGCCCCGTTGCTCGCTTCAGCCGGGGTTGGCGGCATCGCCCTGGGCTTCGGCGCGCAGTCGCTCATCAAGGACTTCCTGTCCGGGATCTTCATCGTCATCGAGGACCAATACGGCGTGGGCGACCTCATCGACACGGGTACGGTCGTGGGCACGGTCGAAGATGTGGGGTTGCGCGTCACCCGGCTCCGCGATGCCTCCGGCGAGGTCTGGTATGTCCGCAACGGGGAGATCCTGCGCGTCGGCAACCATTCGCAAGGCTGGTCGACCGCCATCGCCGACATTCCGATTGCCCCCGACGAGGACACCCACAAAGCCCTGGCCGTGTTGGAGCAAGTCGCCGACGAACTCGACGCGGACGAGGAATTCGCATCGGTTCTGTTGGAGCGCCCAACGGTGGTGGGCGTCAACGCGATGTCGCCCAACGCCGTCACCTTGCGCATGACCGCCAAGACTGCGCCCAACCAACACTGGGGTGTGCAGCGGGCCCTGCTGGAACAGGCCCAACGCGATCTCACCGCCGCCGACCTGCGGCTGGCCTTCCCAGGGGCCTATCAGTAGGACAGCGCTTCATTCGTCATCCCCAGCCGTCATCCTGGACTCGTTCCGGGATCTTGGGACAAAGTCCCATGCGCGCCGCAGGGGCGACCCTGGTGGAGTCCGGGATGACTCGGGTAAACGCGGTCCGGCGGCAGGCAGCCGTCTTTACCGGCGCACCAACCCCGTTTCGATGGCCAGCAACACCAGGCCTACGCGGTCGCGGCATTCCAGTTTCGCCAGCAGACGGCCGATGTGTGTCTTGACGGTGCCTTCGGCCATGTAGAGCTTCTTGGCGATTTCGGCGTTGGTCGCTCCGTTGGCGATCTCGACGAGGACTTCGCGTTCGCGGTCTGTCAGCACGTCGAGGCGGCGGTCGTTGTCGGGCGATGTGGGGAGTGTGGGCACGACCCGGTCCAGCAGGCGTTTGGTCGCCGACGGCGCGACGATGGCCTCGCCGCGGGCGACCGTTCGGATCGCGTTCAACAGCTCGGCGGGGCGGGAGTCTTTCAGCAGGAACCCGCTCGCCCCGGCCTTCAACGCGGAGAAGACGTATTCGTCGATGTCGAAGGTGGTCAGCACCAGCACCCGCGTCGGCACGCCAGAGGCGACGATGCGTCGGGTGGCTTCCACTCCGTCCATCGCGGGCATCCGGACATCCATCAACACCACGTCGACAGGTTGGGCCGCCAGCACTTCCTGCACAGCCATCACGCCGTCGGCGGCCTCACCGACGACCTCCATATCGTCCTCGGCTTCGATCAGCATGCGGAAACCGCTGCGGACCAACGACTGGTCGTCGGCCAAGAACACGCGGATCGGGGTCATTCGACATCCTCCTTGTCGTTCAAGACGAAGGGTATGACAGCGCGGACCTGAAAGCCACCTTCTGGGCGGGGAGCCGCCGTGATGAATCCGCCCATCGAAGCGACGCGCTCCCGCATCCCCTTCAGCCCGTGGCCAGGGTTGTCCGTGGCCGCATCAGCGCCTGCTCCGTTGTCCGTCACTTCGACGACGATCTGGCGGGCGCCGTAGCTCAACACCACCTCGGCCTTCGCATCCGGCCCGGCGTGTTTGAGGAAGTTCGTGAGAGCTTCCTGCACGACGCGGTACACCGTCAACTGGGCGGCCTGGGAGACTCTGGGCGGTGTGCCGTGCACGGTCAGGTGCGCGCGGTCGGTGGTGCGGGCGACGAGGTCTGGGATTTCGGTGAGCGACGGCGCCGGTGCGAACTCGACAGCCGTGTCTTCCGGGTCGGCGCGCAGCACGCCCAGTATGCGCCGCATCTCGGACAGGGCTTCCCGGCCGGTTTCCGCGATCGTGTCCAAGGTCTCAGCCGCCGCTTCCGGCCGCTTCTTGGCCAGCGCCCGGCCGCCTTCGGCTTGGACGATCATGACGGAAAGCGAGTGGGCGACGATGTCGTGCAGTTCGCGGGCGATCTGGGTGCGCACCCGCGATTCCGCGAGGCGGGCTTGCTGGAGTTGTCGGGTCTGGGCCGAGGAGACGCGTTCGGCGTGGGCTTGCGACGACTCCCGCACCCGCCGCCCGATCGCGTAGGGGGTGACCACCAGACCGAAGCAGATCAGCGCCGCCATCAGGAAGAAGATGCCCTGCTGCATGCTGGGCCGTCCGGCCGTCGGCAGGAACCAACGCGCCGGCGCCAGGATCGAACCGACGAAGCCGACCAGCACCGACAACCGGGCCAGACCGCCGGGAATCCAACGGGCCATCGAATAGCTGATCACCGGCAGAGCCAGCATCGACGCGGACATCTGGCTGGAGATGACCAGCAGCGCGGCGCCGGCCCCCGCAATGCCAACCAGCGACAGTATCGGCGAATGCCGCCGCAATATGAGCGGCGCGATCATGAGCATTGCGGCGATGATTTCCGCCCGCGAGTATTCCCGCAGGTAGCTGACGAGGTAGATCGGCACAGTCAGCAACCCGAGACCGAGCGCCAACACCGAGTCAAAGACCCAGTCGTGCCGCGTCGCTCCTGGCGGGAAAATCAACTCGCGCTTCATCGCCACAAGGCTACTAGCTGGGTCGAGGCTTGCGACCTGTGGAATCGCCAGGTCTTGTGTCGGGGTTCTACGCTTGAGTAGTCGTATTAGGAGGACCACCGGGTGGAAGAGGAACCCGAAACAAAGCACCGCGCTGACTTAGCCGCCCTCATTGTGTTGGTGGCGGCCTTCGGCGTTGCTTTTATCGCCCTCATGGTCTCCACCGGTTTTGTGCAGCGGCTCGACACCGCGATCTCGGAAGCCCGCCAGCTTGAGAACCTGAGCGACTACCCGGGCCGCCCGACAGCGGCCAGCCCCGAGAGTGCCGCGCCGCTCAACTACCTGATGCTCTCGTCCGACACCGACAAAGATCTGAACGCGGCCGTCGTAGTCCATGTCAACGCCGAACGCACTGACCTGGCCCTCGTCGTGCTGCCGCCGACCGTGGAGGTGCAGGGCCGCGGGCAGACGCTCGGTGAGGCGTTCATCGACCAGCCGCTGGAAGTCTGGAAAGACGTCGAGGAGTTGACCGGCACGCGCATCGACCACCAGATCATCATCTGGTCCGACCGCCTCGATGGCGTGATCCGGGCTTTGGGCGGTGTATCGCTGCATGCCGGCGACTCGCCCAGGGATGCCGCCGAGCTTTACAACCATGTGATGAGCTCGCTGAACAAGACCGAACGCGCCCACCGGGCGTCCGAGGTGATGGAGGCCGTATTGCTGCGCATCACCGTGCAGGACGCCGTCTCCGACCCGGACCGCTTCAACGCCGTCATGGATCAGATCACCACTTGTGTGCAAGTCGACAAGGGCCTTTCGGCGGAGGAAGTGCGCGACACCGTCATGCAGTTGCGCATCTCCACGGACGCGATCCGCCGCGTGGAAGTGCCGGTGGTACCGGCCGAAGCGATCGTCGCCAAGGATGTCGCGGAAGCCACGCCGGTCTCGCAACCGCTGGCTCCGGCCCAGGTGGCCACCGGGCCATCGGAAGCCGTCATGGTGGAGCCCGAATGGGTCGACAAGCTGCAACTCAGTTTTGCCGCGGACGACTTCTCCACGCTGGGGTGAGCCCGGAATAGAATCCTGCGCATGGACATCGCAATCGTTGGCACTGGCGCCATTGGCGGATACTACGGCGTGCGGCTGGCCCTGGCCGGCCACCGGGTGCACTTCCTGGCGCACACCGAATATGACGCGATCAAAGCGAACGGATTGCGGGTCGATTCTGTGGAAGGCGAGTTCGAGTTGCCCCAACCGCTCGTCTACAACGATCCGGCGGCCATCCCTGATGTCGACTTGGTCTGCGTCGCCGTGAAGGCGACCGCCAACGCCGCCGTGCTCCCGAACCTGCCTAAGGCCCCCGCGATCCTCCTCATGCAGAACGGCTTCGGCGTCGAGCCCGAGTTGGCCAAGCTCTATCCCGGCGCGCGCATCTATGCGGGGCTGTGCTTCATCTGCTCGTTCCGCGACGGACCCGGCGTCATCCGGCATACCGCCTATGGCGGCGTCTCGCTGGCTTCGCTGGAACCCGATCCGGAAGGGCTCGCCCAGTTGGCTGCGATGTTCAAGGGCGCGGGCCTTCCGGCCGCCGTGATCGGCGACGTGTTGGCGGCGCGGTTCCGCAAGCTGATCTGGAACATCCCGTTCAATGGGTTGACCACCGTGCTGGGAGTCACCACCGACAAGATCGTCGGCGATCCGGTAACACGCGGGCTCGCGCGTCGGCTCATGGAAGAAATAGTCGCCGCCGCCGCGGCCTGTGAGGTCGTCATCGAGCCGGAGTTCGTGGACGAAATGATCCAGCACACCGACGAGATGACGCCATATTCGCCGTCGATGCGGCTGGACTACTTGGCCGGGCGGCCCTTGGAAATCGACGTGATGTACCGCAACGTCATCGCTTACGCCGCCGCGCACGGTTACGACATGGCGCGCACGGCCATGTTGGCCGACGAATTGGAGTTCTTGAGTGTCTAGGGCGTTCATCACCGAGGGTGACGGCTGGTTCTACTGCCGCGATATCGGCGACACCTGCTGCTACGCCGACGAGAACGGACGTTGCATCCTGCCCGAATGCGAAATCCTCAAAGATTGGCTGGCTGGCGACGACGACGAGGACGAGTAGGCTCGCAGCATGTCGAACGACCGGCCCAATTTCGTCCCCGCCGAAACGCCTGGCGAGTCGAACACCATCCCCGCGCAGCCGCAAACGCCGGTTGCGTCTGGGCCCGCGCCCTCCCAGCCGGTCCAGTATCCCGACACGAGCACGCTGCCCTATGCGGTGACGGGTGAATACGCTATTCCCGGAGCGGGCGCCCGACCTGCCGCGAGCGCTGCTCCGCCCGTTCCCAAACCGGCCCCGGCGAAGGGCGGACGCTCGGTGCTTGTCGTCATAGCCGCGGTGATTATCGTGTTGGGAATGGCCGTGCTGCGGGTGTCGCTGCGGGAGGCCACGCCGGCGCCCAAGCCGGCGCCCGTCCCAACTTTCACCATCCCGATCACCCCGCCGACGCTGCCCATTGCCCGCGAAACAGGGTTCCCGTGGCCGACGGAACCGGTGGAGACTCCCTACGAGCGCGAGGTGCTGGAACTGGACGAGTTGAACCAGTGGTTTGTCGGCCAACTGGAGAAAGGCGACTGCGCGCTCGGCTCGCCGGAGTCATCCTGGTACGGCTCAGACACCTTGGTGGCGCCCGTCGTCGATTGCGACTTGCCGCACCAATCCCAAGTGGCCGGCTTCGTGGACGTCTCCGGCAACGCTGGCGGTGTCGAGGGAGAGATTTCCGTCGCTCAGCGCTGCAATTCGCTCATCCGCACCCTTCCGCCCTGGGACGAGATCGAGTCCGGGCTGATGGTGCACTATCCCAGCGCGGAGGACATCGTGCAGGGTTATACGGTTGCCGTCTGCTGGGTGCCCATTTTTGACAAGACTTGGACGGGCTCAGCGGTAGACGGCACCGGCAAGATCAGTTGAACGGGTCAGTGGCGGCGGCCCAAACGTCGGCATTCTGATAATGCTCGTAGTGTTTCCAAGCCGCGTAAGCCAGCCCGGCCAAGCCGAGCAGAATGAGTAGCTTCTTCATTCCTCCAGGCTACTGGTTTCCCTCAAGAAGACACCCCCAAGATGCTGAAACAAGTTCACCCATGACCCGGTGGGCAATCACCAGCGGCCGGCGATCACCTGGCCGCAGCCTGGGCAGGCGCCGGCGGAGAGAGCCTTCAGCTTGATCGCGTAGCCGTCGCGGACTATCAGGTCTTGTTGGCAGCCGGGGCAGTGGGTCGTCGCGCCTGGCAAGTGCCGCACGTTGCCGGTGTACACATAATTCAGGCCCGCGCCGAGGGCCAGCCGTCGGGCGCGTTCCAAAGTGGACAGCGGCGTGCGGGGCACGTCCAACATGCGGTTGTCAGGATGGAACGCGGTGAAGTGCATGGGGATGTCCGGGCCGAGCGTTTCGGCGACCCAGCTTGTCAGCGCACCCAATTCCGAATCCGAGTCGTTGAGGCCGGGGATGAGCAGCGTGGTGATCTCGGTCCAGACGTTCGTCTCGTGCACCAAGAAACGCAGCGTGTCCAGCACGGTTTCCAGGTGGCCTCCGGTGATGCGGCGGTAGAAACCCGGGTTGAAGCTCTTCAAGTCGATGTTTGCGGCGTCCATCTCGGCGAACAGCTCAATGCGCGGCGACGGGTTGACGTAGCCCGCGCTGACGGCGACATTCGCCAATCCCAACCCGTGGCAGGTCAACGCCACGTCGATGGCGTACTCGGCGAAGACGATCGGGTCGTTGTAGGTGTACGCGACGCTGCGGCAGCCCAGTCCTTGGGCCCGGGCTGCGATTTCGGCGGGCGTCGCCCGTGCCGACAGGGTCTCGGTGCGGCGCGAGGTGGAGATTTCCCAGTTCTGGCAGAAGCGGCAGGCCAAGTTGCAGCCCGCGGTGCCGAACGAATACACGCTGGAGCCGGGGTAGAAGTGGTTCAGCGGCTTCTTCTCAATGGGGTCGACGGCGAAGCCCGAGGTCTTCCCATAGGTTGTCAGCACCAGCTTTCCGGCGACGTTCTTCCGCACGAAGCAGAAGCCGCGCTGGCCCTCGCCCATACGGCAGCCACGCGGGCACAGGTCGCATTGCACGCGCCCATCCAAAGTGTCGTGCCAGTAGCGGGCGAGGTATTCCTCACTCATGGAAAGCCGTCACGGTATACCGCTGCAGGCGCACGTCGGGGCCCCAGTAGCTGGCCGGCAGCCCCGCTTTGCGCAACAGGTGCGCGATGAAGTCCGCCGGGTCGGGCAACTCTTCCCACACTTGCGGCAGGAAGGTCGCCCGGTGGTGCCCGGCCGTCAAGATCACACCGTCGACACCTGGCCGCAGCCCGGCGAGCGCCTCCTGTTTTGATCCGAAGGCGTAGTCGACGGGTTGGGAGAGCACCGAAACCTCGATCTCCAACTCGTCTGGAGCTGTAACCGGCGCGAAGCGCGGATCCCGGAAGGCGGCGTTGCGGGCGTTTGCGACCACATCGGCGCCGAGCGCGCGGTGGGCGGTCAGTGAACCGATACACCCCCGCAACCGCCCCTGAACGGTCAAGGTCACAAAGCTGGCTCCAGGTGCGGCCAGCCAGTCGGCGTCTGGAATGTCCAGAGCGGCGTTGTCGCCACGGCATCCAGCGACGATGGCCGCCCGAGCGAGTTTCACCAACACCGCGCCGGCGTCAGAGTCCATGATCGTCTCCTTCGAAGCGGAACGCCGCATACCCGACCACACGGGAATGGTCGCCGGCTGTGTCTCCAGAATTGCAGGCGCCGAGCAACTGCGGGCGCAACCTGCGCCGGACGGCCCAGGCCAGCAGGCCGCTCACTGGATCGGCTCCGCAAGCCTGCTCGTAGCTCAGCGGGTAACGCAGGGCGAGGATCTGCGCGATCGTCTCTGCGTCGCGGAGATTCGCTTCGGCGTAGGGGTGGTAGTGGGACAGATCCGAACTGACCACGACCAGGGTTCCCTCGTCCCAGACGCCGTCCAGCACGTCGGCGATAGCTTCAGGCCCTACTTGGCCCACGGCCAGCGGCAGCACGGGCACGCCGGGCAACACGACCTGCAGGAATGGGAGTTGGACTTCCAGCGAGTGCTCCTCGCGGTGCGCGGCGGCCTCAGTGACGACGTGTGGTAGCGCCGCCGCCCGCTCGGCTCCTTCCCGCCAGACGGCCACCTCGCCAAGAGGAGTGGCCAAGGCGTCGGCTCCCGGTAGGGCCAGCGCGCGGATGCCGTAGCGGTGGCACGGGCCGAGGAGGACGACGTGCCGCGCCGCGACGCCGGTGTAGGCCAGGCCGGCGATGGCCCCCGAGTACCGGTATCCGGCATGCGGCACGATGATCGCGGCGGCTCCTTGCGGACCACCGGGTTGGATGAACCCCGCTACCGCGGCGCGCAGTGTTCCCGGATCACCCGGGTAGAACAATCCGGCGACGGCCGGGCGGCGCACTGTCATGAAACAAGACTGCCTGATGAAGCAGGCCGCGGCCAGCAGTTTCGTCAGTTGGGTGTCGCCGCCACGATCACCTGGGGGCCAGCGGCGCGCAACTCGTCGAGCCTGGCCGCGTCGCCGTGGCCGTCGGTGATCGCCCACTGCCACTCCGAAGCGTCGCCGAAGACATGCAGTGCGGTGTGGCCGAGCTTCGACGAGTCGAACATCAGAATGTGCTCGCGGGCCGCGTCGAAGAGCTTGCGGTCCAAGGCGATGGCCCGGGCTTCCGAGTGGCAGATGGTGCGGCCGTTGACCGCGGCCATGGACATGAACACCTTGTCGACGCGGTACTTGCACGCCTCGTCTTCGGCGTTGGCGCCCATGAAGCAGTTGAAGTGGGGATCGAAGATGCCTCCGATGGCGTGCAACTCGATCCCAGAGACGTTTGTCAGGTCGGCAATGACCGGCAGCGACGGCGTGACCACCTTCAACGGGGTTTTCTCGTGGAGCAGTGACGAGAACACGTGGCCGGTGGTCGAAGGGTCGATGATGATCGAGTCGCCCGGCTCGACCAGTTCGATCGCCTGGCGGGCGATGGCCAGCTTCCAGTCGAGGTGTTCGTTGCGGCGGTAGCGCCAAGAGCTTTCAAAGTTCTCCGTGCGGGCCGCCGTCGCGCCGCCGCGGACTTTCATCAGCGATCCGCGCGCCTGCAATTCGTCGAGATCGCGATGTACCGTCATCCGGCTGACGCCCAGCTTGTCGACCAACTCCTCCACTGTGGCAAAGCCGTTCTCAAACAGCAGATTCATGATCTCCTGGAACCTGCGGCGCTGGGCGACGCTGTGCCCCGCGATATCCCAAGTATCTGATCCGGTCACTGGTTTCTTTCAAGTCGGAAGGGCGGGTGAGAAGACTATAGCGCCCAAGCCTTTGCGAATTGCCCGGGCATCCCGGAAACCTCTACTTTCAGGCCAGGGCTCGCACCAGGCGTTCTGCGAGGATGACGGGGGTCTTCGCGAAGGAGTCCACGGTCGTTCCGGCGAGGTGCGAGGTGATGGTGACGTTGTCGAGGGTCAGGAATGGGCTGTCCGGAGGCAGCGGTTCGTCGTCGAACGTGTCGATCGCGGCGCCCATGATGCGGTGTTCCCGGAGCGCTTCGACCAACGCGGGTTCGTCGACCAGACCGGAGCGGGCCGTGTTCACGAGCACGGCGTGGGGCCGCAGGGCTGCGATCACATCGGCGGAGACCATCCGCTTGGTGGCTTCGGTCAGCCGCGAGTGGATGGTGAGGATGTCCACTTGGGCGGCCAAGTCGACCAGGCTTTCCACGCGCGGATACGGCGCTTCGGCCACGAACGGGTCGTAGTAGCTGACTTTCGCCCCGAACGCCGTGAGCAACCGCGCGACGATCTGCCCGATCTGCCCCAGGCCCACCACGCCGACGGCCCGGCCGTTCATTTCCCGGATGGCCCCGGTGTTGGGGAACCCGGGCCGCCACTGCCCGCCGCGCACTTGCTCATGGCTGCGGGCGATGTCGCGGGTCTCGGCGAGGATCATGCCCACCGAGAACTCGGCGACGGCGTTCGCATTGCGGCCGGGGGCGTTGACCACTGCCACGCCTTGGGCTTCGGCTGCCGCCACGTCGACGTTCTCCACGCCGGCCCGCAGCACGCCGATCGCCTTCAGGCGTGGGCCTTGGGCGATAACGGCGGCCGGGACTGGGCAGAATCCGGTGATGAGGACGTCGAAATCCTCCAGCCCGGCGAAGATCCCAGGCGGTGTCGGGATGGCCTCGGGGCCGTGCTGCTCCACGAGCAGGTTGTCCGCCTGCATGGCCTCCACGGACTCGTGCCGCCACTCTCGGATAGTGAGGTCGGCGGTCAGCTCCGGCGCCGTGGCGAGCCCGGCGGCCAGCGTCTCAGCGTCGATGATGAGATCGGCCAGTGCGAGGACTTTCATGGCGCGGCCTTTACTTGGCCAGGTCGTTGTAGATCGCCAGCGCCTGCTCCGGACTCGCCTCGTCGTGGATGATTGCGGAAAGCGCTGCCACTTTGGCGACCGGATAGGGATCCTGCACGATGTTGCGGCCTACGGCGACGCCTGCCGCTCCGGAGTCGATGCAGTGGCGGACGAAGGCGAGGTACCCCTCCAGGCCGGTCTTCGGGCCACCCAGGGCGACCACGGGCACAGTGGCGTTTGCGGCGATCACTTTGTCCTCAGGCTCTCCGGAGTAACGCGTCTTGACGATGTCGGCGCCGAACTCGGCGGCCATCCGGACAGCGCCGGCAACGTTCTTGGGGTCTTTGTGGGAAGGGTCTTTGCCGACGAAGGTGACGGGCAGCGCCTCCACGATCAGCGGCAACCCGTAGTCGCGGCAGTCGCGATACAACTCGGCCGTCTGCAACTGGAACTCCACATTGTCCGGCGAACCCGGGAAAGCCATGATGACCACGCCGTCGGCGCCGAGCCGGACGGCGTCGAGCGCGTCGTTGACGATGAACGTGCCCGGGACGGATCCCTCGTACAGATCCGTCACGGCATCACAGCGCAGCACCATGCCGACACCTTGCAGCGAGGGCCAGGCGCGCATGGCGATGCCTTTGGGCACCAAGACGGTGTTCAATCCGTGCGCCACCATCTGCGGAACAGCCGCGACGGCGGCGTCCACTCCGGCGATGTCGACCATGAAGTTGGGGGCGTCCAAGGCCAAGATGACAGTGCGCCCGTCGGCGCCTATGATCCGTGACAACCGTCTGCTAGTACTCATCCCTGCTCCTTTGCTGATGGTACAAACTGTGCTAAAAGATAACGAAACGCTATCAGCAGAGCCCAGAACATTGCAATATGTAACATGTGGCTGATACCGTCTTGTGACATAGCCCGCAAAGACCGGGCACGCTTCAAGGAAGAAGTAACTGTTAGGAGTCACTTATGAGCTTCCGCAAACCCCTACTCGTCAGCCTGCTTGTGGCTGGCCTCTTCACCGCCGCAGGCTGCGGCGGCGGCACTGCCCCGTCGTCCGCAGGCGGCGGGACAGAACCTGCCGGTGAGGTCAAGGAGTACAACATCACGCTCATCCGCTGGGACGCGAATGACGACTTCTTCAACGGCGTACAGGCCGGCGAAGAAGAGGAATACCAGCGCCTTGAGAAAGAACTGGGCGTCAAGTTCAACGTCACGGTTGCCGCCGCCGTCAATGACGAGGCGCAGCAGGTGAACGCCCTGCAAGCCGCCATTTCCAAAGGCACCGACGGCGTTTCGCTGGTGTCGTGGCGCGGCGCCGCTATGACCAACCTCGTGAAGCAACTCGGCGACGAGGGCATCCCGATCGTCACCCACAACTCGTTCGTGCCCGGCATCGACCAGACCTTCGTCTCGTTCGACGGCGTGACAGCTGGCGAGAAAGCCGCCCAAGCCGTTGTCGACACCCTCGACAAGAACCGCGGCGAGGCTTGGCGCCAAGGTGACGGCGTCATCGTCGAACTGCGTTGCCTCATCACGCTTTCAACTGACGTCGACCGCCACAACGGTATGCACAAGGTGATCGACCCGATCATGGCGGCCAACGACAAGATCGCCTACGTCGAGCAAGAAGCCGAATGCGACGGCGAGAAGGGCCGCAAGATCGTCGACGACGCCATCACGAAGTATGGCGCGGAGAAGCTGCTCATGGTGTTGGCCATCGACGGCACGGCAGCCATCGGCGGCGCCATCCCGGCGTTGAAGGCCGCCGAAATCCTGTACCCGAACACCGATCCGAAGTACGTCCCCGTGGCGTCGGTGGACTGCTCGAAGGCGGAGTTGGATTCCATCGCGGCCGGCGAGGAAACGGAATGCTCGGAGCAGCCCGCCAAGGCTGAGGGCATTGTCACTTCGTATCTGCTGGCGGACATGATCATCAACGGCACAACGACGCCGACAAAGACGCCAGAGCAGGTGCAGGAAGCCATGAAGGCCGCTTACGGCGATCAGCCTTGGATGCCGATCACGAAGGTTCCCGCGGACGTGCAGCCCACGTTCCAGGGCACCTGGTATGGCATCAACGCGTTCGCAGTCCCTAGTGACGTCGGCGTAGACGATCCGGGCCACTGGGCCAAGTGAGCCATGGGAGCCGGTAGCGAACCTCGCGCCGCCTTCCGCACGGAGAAGCTGACCAAACGTTTCTCCGGGCAGACCGCGGTGGACGAAGTCGACCTCACCATTAACGCCGGTGAGGTGCACGGCATCATCGGGCGCAACGGAGCCGGCAAGACAGTATTAGTGTCGATGATGGCCGGGGTGCTGCCGCCTACGAGCGGCACCCTGGTCGTCGGCGAGTTCCGCGGCGGTGCCGGGAGTTACTCTCCTGGCACCGCCCACTCCCTCGGCGTGACGATCATTCCCCAAGAGCCCGAATTCGCTCTGGAGATGTCCGTGATCGACAACCTCTTCTTGGGTGTTCCGCTCAAGAAGGGGCCCGTTCTGGCTCACGCCAAGATGCGTGAAGTGGCTGCGGCGGCGCTGGACGCTGTCGGAGTCCAGTTGGACCCGCGCACCAAGATCGCCCTGTGCACCCTCGAAGAGCAACAACTCCTGGCCCTGGCCAAGGCCCTGTTCATCGAAGACGCCAAGGTGATCCTGCTGGACGAGATCACTGCCTCGCTGTCCGCCGCCCGTAAGCAGCAGATCCTCGATTTGATGCGCGTGGAAGCAGAGCAAAACGGCCGGGCGTTCGTGCTGATCTCGCACCGCATCTCGGAGGTGATCACGGTCTGCGACCGAGTGTCCGTGCTGCGTGACGGCAAGCGCATCGCCACCGTTCCCAGCGCCGAAACCACGGCGGCCGAGCTGGCGCAGTTGATCGTCGGCGACGATGTGCACGCGCCTGTGCTGGACGAGACGATGGAGTTCGGCGATCGGGTGCTGCAGGTCGAAGGGCTGTCCAAGGCGGGCGCGTTCGAAGATGTCGCGTTCTCGCTGCGCCGCGGCGAAGTGCTCGGCCTGGCAGGCCTGGACGGTTCCGGCAAAGACGAAGTGGTCAACGCGCTGTACGGTCTGGTGCGCGCCGACCGCGGCAACGTCACCGTCAATGGCAAGACGGCCCGGGTGAAGTCGCCCGGCATGGCGCGCAAACTGGGTGTGGCCTATGTGCCGAAGAAGCGGGAAGAGTTGGCCGTGGTCCACGGCATGAGCGTGCAGGACAACATCCTCCTGCCGGTCTATTCCGCTATTTCGAATGCCGTTGGGCTGATCAACCGCCGCCGTGCGAAGGAATTGGTGGAGGCCCGTATGGCCGTGCTGCCCTTCAAGGCGCGCAGCCTGGGTGTCAACATCGACTACCTGTCCGGCGGCAACCGCCAACGGGTGGTCATCAACCGCATGGCGTTGCTGCGTCCGGACGTGTTCGTGCTGCATGAGCCGACGCGCGGCGTGGACATCGCCAGCAAGCCCGACATCATCGCGACGGTGCGCAACGACCTGCGCGCCGGGAGCGGAGTCATCCTCACCTCGGAGAGCGAAGACGAGTTGGTCGACATGTGCGACCGGGTGTTGGTCTTCTTCCGGGGCAAATGTGTGCGCGAGTTTATCCGCGGCGCGGCGGATTTCACCTCGGGCGCCATCTACAACAGTCTGCAAGGAGTTGAGCAATGAGTTTGCAAGAGGCAGTGCCTGAGGCCCGTCGGTGGGGCGCGCGCGAGATAACGCGCAACATCGTCGAAAACCATCTCATTTGGCCGTTGTTGGCAGTGCTGGTGGTGATCGGCGCGTTCGTGCCCGGGTTCTTGTCGCAGCGCAACCTCATCAACGTGGCTTGGGGCGCGACGCCGCTGGCGTGCATGACGCTGGGGATGTTCCTGGTTATGGTCACGGGCGCGCTCGACCTCTCCATCGAATCCTCTTTCGCGGTGGCGCCGACTCTCGGTTTGCTGGTCGTGATGCAGTGGCTGCCCGATTCTCCGTGGATCCTGGCTCTGCTCACGATGCTGGCGGTGGGCTTGACGGTCGGGTTCATCAACGGGCTGATTTCGGTCAAGCTGGGTGTGAACGCGTTCTTGGTGACGTTGGCGACGATGCTCATCTTGCGCGGCGTCGTGATTTACCTGATCCCGGAAGGTGTTTACGGCTTGCCGACCGGCGTCACCTATTGGGGCGGCGCGCGCATCTTCGGCGAGGGCGAGGCCAATCGCAACGGTCTTCCGATCGCCATCATTATCGTGGTCGCGCTTGTCGTGCTGCTGGCCGTCGTCATGAACTCGACGGCGTTCGGCAAGTCGGTCTATGCGATCGGCAACAACGAGCCGGCCGCGTTCGTCGCGGGCATCAACGTGCAGCGCGTCAAGATCACCTGTTTCGTCCTCGCGGCGACGTTCGCCGCCGTCGGCGGCCTGCTTCAGGTGGGCCGGTTGGATTCGGTGACGGCCACCATGGGTGACGGCGACATCATGAACGTGTTCGCCGCCGCGACCTTGGGCGGCACCTCGCTGAACGGCGGGCGTGGCCACGTGTCCGGCATTCTGGGCGCGGCGCTGCTGATCACCGCCATCGACAACATCATGAACTTGATCGGCGTCGAACCGTCGATTCGACGCATCGTATTCGGGGCGGTATTGCTTGCCGCCATCTGCCTGGCGTCCATCCAGGAACGCCTGGCGCGCACCAACGCATAGCCACTAGTTCCCGGAGGTCGCCATGGGCGAGCCGTTAGCAATCGGTTTGGATATCGGCCTGAGCACGACGAAAGCAGTCGCGTTCGACACGTCTGGCGCGGTCATCGCCACAGCGGTGCGGGATTCGGTGAATACTCAGCCGAAACAACGCTGGGTCGAGCGGGAACCGGAGACGTTCAAACAGATGATCTTCGAAGTCCTGGCTGATTTGGCCGCGCAGACAGCCGGCCGCGAGTTTGCCGGCATCTCCCAGGCGGCGCACGGGGACGGCGTTTGGGTTTTGGATGGTGCTGGCAAGCCGCTGCGCCCGGGCATTCTGTCGCTGGATTCCCGGGCGCGGCGGTTTGCGGCGGAGTTTGCCGCCGAGCCGCTGCGTTCCAAGCTGATTTCTGCGATCGGCCAGTTGCCGATGGTGTCCTCAGCCGGGCCCGAGCTGCGGTGGATCAAGGAAAACGAACCCGCCGTCTATGCCCAGATCGCTTATGTGCTGTTCCCCAAAGACATGGCTCGGCTGTGGCTCACTGGTGATGTAGCCCAGGACTACACCGAGGTCAGCTCCGGCTTCACCGATCTGCAAACCCAGGAGGTGTCGGCGGAGGTCTTCGAGTTGTATGGCATTCCCGAGCTGTCCCATGCCGTCCCCAAAGTGTTGCGGTCCACGGCGTTGGCCGGCGGTTTGACGCCTGAGGCCGCTGCCGCGACCGGCTTGCCAGTGGGCCTCCCAGTCGCAGCGGGATTGCACGATGTGGTGGCCGGCTCGGTGGGGGTGGGCGCGATCCACTCGGGTGATGTTTCCGTGGTTGCCGGGTCGTACTGCGTCAACCAGTACATCACCGACACCCCGGTCACCGGCGACTGGATGACCCGCTCGTTCATCCGCAAGGGCCTTTGGAACTCCATCACCGCCAGCCCGTCGTCTTCTACGAACATGGACTGGTTTGGCCGCGTCCTGCTGCCCGACTTGGTGGAATCGTCGCGGGCGGCGGGCCGAGGCTCCTTCGGTTTCCTGGACACCATCTTCGACGGATTGGAGCCACTGTCCGAAGCCTCGCCGTACTACTTGCCGTTCCTTTACGGCTCGCCGTTGCCGGTTGACGCCTCGGCGGGCATTCTCGGCCTGCGCAGTTGGCACACCCGCGCCGACACCGTCCGCGCCGTCTTCGAGGGCATCGCGCTGAACCACCGCCACCATCTCGACAAACTCCCCATCCCCGACGCCGCCTTGCCGAGGATCATGGGCGGCATCTCGCGGAATCCGATTTGGGGCCAGATGATGGCCGACCTGCTGGGCCGTGAAGTCGAGATCTCCTCGGCCGCCGAGCCGGGGGCGTTAGGTGTGGCCATGGCGGCTTTTGTGGCCGGCGGCTTCTTCGCCGACCTGGATGAGGCTGTGTCCCAGATGGTCCGCCCTGGCAGGCGCGTGGCTCCCGGCCCAGACGCCGACCTGATGGAAGCGCGCTACGCGCGGTATGTCGCCCTGTTGGAGGGTTTGACGAATTGGTGGGACATGTAGCGGCTAAGTGAGGAATGCCCAGTCCAACCCACACCGCCAATCGTCGGCCAGCCGGCGCCGGTGCCTACCGCGTCGGCCACCGACGATCCGGGCGCCTTCCAGCCGGTCGCGGTCGGTGACGTCGCTCTGGCTGAGGGGTTGTTTGACGGGCGCGGTGTGCTGCTGGCCACCTACGTGATCGACCTCGCCAGCGCCGATGGCTTCCTGCCGACCTTCACCCATATCTACTGGCACACCTACGAAAACGGCCAGGCAGATCCAGGGCTGGGCGAGGCGCTGACCGACGCCAAGCTTTATTCGGATCCGTATTACGAAACCAAGCAGGTCGCCCTCGTGGTCGCGTTGGACGATGACACCTTGCGCTATCGGCTGCGCAGCATCTCCGACACCGTCACAGATTCCGAATGGGTCGAAACCAAGATCGGCTTCACCCCGTCCGACATCGAATTGGTGCCCTTCGACTTGCCCGCCGACCTCTGCGACGTGGGCGAGGTTTATCTGCTGCAGTTCCGCGCAGTGCGGGAAGGCGTGGTCGCGGCGGCGGCTCCCGTGCCGGTCGAATACCGGGACACGGGCAACCCGGCCGAAGAGGGCGCCTACGCGTCGGTCGGGCCGTTCGAAACGATTCCCGAATCTGACTTCGGCTTCCTGCTCTGGACCCAAATCGGCACAGCCGGGTGAATCTGAAACCCAGGCCCCGTACCGCGCTACCGACCCAGGCCCTGCACCGCGAACCGGTGCAGGGCCTGGTTACGTGCGAGAATCTCCCCATGGAGTTCCTGGTCACGATGCAGCAGGTCATCATGATGTTCTGCTTCATCGGGTTGGGATTGTTGGCCGGGAAGCTGGGCTGGGTCACCCAAGAAGGCAATGCCGGGCTGACGAAGGTGGTCATCTGGTTTGTCTTGCCGGCGTTGGTCATCACCTCGTTCCAGCGACCGTTCTCCATGGACGTGCTGCGGGAGATGGGCATCGCGTTTGCGGCTTCTGTCGTCTCGTATGCGCTGTGTGTGGCCCTGTCCTATGTCATCTTCGGCCGCCGGATCCCCAAAGACGAGCGGACGGCGTTGCGCTACGGCGCGGTGTACGCAAACGTTGGCTTCCTCGGCGTGCCCCTCGTGCAGGCGCTTTTCGGCGCGGACGGCGTCTTCTTCGCGGTGATGTACCTGGCCGCGTTCAACATCTTCACCTGGACGCACGGCTTCGGCATGTTCACGGGCGGGCAGACCATACGGTCGCGGCTGGCGCGTTTCGCGCGAAACCCGAATCTAATGGCGCTCACGCTCGGGCTCGTCTTGTTTGTCGCCTCTATCCAGCTTCCGGACATTGTCGCGACCGGGCTGGGTTACCTGGCCGGCATGAACGCACCGCTGTCGATGATGGTGGTCGGGGTGAGCCTGGCCACTGTGCGTTGGCGCGAATTCCTCACCGCCGGCTGGTGTTGGGTCGGAGTGGCCGTGCGCAACGTCGCGTTCCCGATGATCACCTTGGGCGTGCTCTATTTGGCGCCGCTGAACTCGGTCGCCCGGATGTCCGTGCTGACACTCGCTTCCTGCCCCGTGGCGGCCTTCGTGGTGATGTTCTCGGTGATGAACAAGGTCGATCCCCGTTTCGCTACCCGCCTGATGTGCATTTCCACGGCCCTGTCGATCCTCACCCTCCCCGCCATGCTGGCCCTGGGGCACTTCGTCCTGGCGGGGAGTTGACGAACTGCGCCTCCCATCGCAGCCCGCGTACCGCACTTCGTGCGGAGATCCCGGAACAAGTCCGGGATGACGTGAGAAGAGGCCCGCTCCGACACCACCCCTCGCCGTCATGCCGGACTTGTTCCGGCATCTTGGGACGTAGTCCCACGCGCGCCGCAGGGGTGCCCCTACCGGGGCACACGGACTGGTCCCCGCAAAATCGCGCTCCGGGGCTAGGCTGGGCGTATGCACATCATCTTGGCCAACGACCATGCTGGGGTGGAGTTGAAGCGCATTGTCGCTGAACACCTCGAAAGCCTTGGGCACACGTACACGAATCTGGGCACCGATTCCACGGCTAGCACCGACTATCCGCTGTATGGATCCAATGCTGCGCGGCTGGTTGTCGCCGGGGAAGGCGAACTGGGGATCCTGATCTGCGGGGCGGGAGTGGGCATGTCCATTTCGGCCAACAAAGTGCCGGGCGCGCGCTGCGTTTTGGCCACCGAGCCGTTCACCGCGCACATGGGCAGGGCGCACAACAACGCCAACCTGCTGTCCATGGGCGCGCGCGTCGTGGGGCCCGATATGGCGAAGGCGATCGTGGACGAATTCTTGACTACGCAGTGGGAAGGCGGGGAGCGCCATGCCCGCCGTGTCGGCGAGATCGCGCAGCTCGACGAAGGAGCTGAGTTGCCGCTTCCGTGAGCATGTGTATACACGGCTGGCGGTACACTATGCTTGCAGCCATGACACGCCTCTTCACTTCTGAATCTGTCACTTCCGGCCACCCCGACAAGCTGTGCGACCAGGTTTCGGACGCCATCTTGGACGCCATCCTCGAACAAGACCCCCAGGCCCACGTGGCCGTCGAGACGTTGGCCACGACCGGCCAGGTGCATGTGGCCGGCGAGGTGACTACGGAGGCATACGTCGAGATCCCCGCGATCGTGCGCGAGGTCGTTACCGGCATCGGCTACACCTCCTCCAAGGTGGGCTTCGACGGCGCGTCCTGCGGCGTGAACGTCGCCATCGGGCAGCAGTCACCCGACATCGCCGGCGGTGTGGGCACATCGTTGGAGGCGCGTGAAGGAGCCACCGACAAGTACGAGGCGCAAGGTGCTGGCGACCAAGGGCTGATGTTCGGCTTTGCGTGCGACGAGACGCCGGAACTGATGCCGCTGCCGATCCACATCGCGCACCGGCTGGCGGAACGTCTAGAGGCGGTGCGCCGGGGCGGCATTGTCGCCGGCCTGCGCCCGGACGGCAAGACCCAGGTGACGGTGCGTTACGAGGGCGACCGCCCGGTCGGGTTGGACACCATCGTCGTCTCCACCCAACACGATGAGGAAGTGGCGCAGGGCGACTTGGCCGAAGCCGTTCGCGCCGAGGTGATTGCGCCGGTCATCGCCGCGCTGGGCTTCACGGCTGAGCGTGTGCTGGTGAATCCCTCGGGCAAGTTCGTGGTGGGCGGCCCGGCTGGCGACGCGGGCCTCACGGGCCGCAAGATCATCATCGACACTTACGGCGGATACGCCCGGCACGGCGGCGGCGCGTTCTCCGGCAAAGATCCCTCCAAGGTCGACCGCTCGGCCGCGTACGCCGTGCGCTGGGTCGCCAAGAACGTTGTCGCGGCGGGTTTGGCAAAGCGCTGCGAAGTGCAGGTGGCCTACGCGATCGGCGCGGCACACCCAGTCGGCCTGTACGTGGACACGTTTGGCACCGGGCAAGTCAGCGACGCCGTTCTGGAAAAAGCCGTCCGCGAAGTGTTCGACCTGCGCCCAGCCGCCATCATCGACGCCCTGGACTTGCTGCGCCCGATCTATCGCAGCACAGTCAACTACGGCCATTTCGGCCGCCCCGGCTTCACGTGGGAGGCGACTGACAAGGTGGACGCGTTGCGCGCTGCGATTGGGTAGCGGCGGTCTTTCACACCCGGAGCGTGTAGCCGCGCGGCGTCAACTTGAATCCAGCTTCGGCTAGGGCTTTTGCGAGCGGGTGGGTGCCTGGCAGGGTCGGCTCACCGTCCACGGTTTCGATTGTGATCTGCTGGCGGACCAAGCTTGCGAGCGCCGCCACGGCCGCGCGGAGCGTGGCTGGATCGTCCGACCAAGTCAGGGCCGTGCGACCGCCCCGCTCGAGATAGAGCGCCAAATGGCCGTCCACCAGGGCGACCAAAGCTCCCGGCTTGCGGCCCGGCAGGTGGCCCGCCTTGGCTGGCCAAGCGAGCGCGGCCCCGTAGGGGTTGGCCGGATCGCACGCCGCCATGGCGATCGGCGGAGTCGAAGTCACGCCGCGCAAACGGTCGATCACGGTCGACTCGGCGAACTGGGACGCGCCGAGGCCTTCGATGAAATAGCCCCGCCGCAGTTGGCCCGCCTCCTCAGCGGCGGAAAGCACCCGATACACCGCGCCGAATGCCAGGCCCTCGGCGACGACGCTGCCCCTGGTCAAGACGGGGTAGCGGTCCAACATGCACTCGGTGGCCGCCACCGCGCGCTTGGTCGGATCGGTCTCGGCGGCGGGCAGCGGCCACCATCGGCCACCCGGCACGGCAGTGGGGGCGGGCAGGCGATTCAGCCGGAGCCGGGGCCGGCCAGCGCGGGTGCGCAGCGGCGTGTGCGGGGCGCGGTGCGTCTGGGTGCCCTGCTTGAGCAGTGCCCGAACTCCGGCGAACGAGTCATTGCTCACAGCGCCTGCCCACGCCAGCCGCCACAGCTCCCGGAGGGTCTGAGATTCGGGCATGCCCCACACCTCGCCCAGCTCGTGTGCGAAATGGGCTCCGGAGAACGCTGCCGCAGATTCGGCCACCTGCAGCGTCAGCGGCGCCGATTCACGCAGGTGGAACGAAATCCAGCCGTCGCCGCTGGCTATCTCTCCATTGCCTTGCCAACAGATCGCCCCGGTGGCCAGCAACTCGTCGAGCATTGCGGGTGAGTAGTCCGGCACGCGGGCGGGTAGGATGAGCGTCTCCCAAGCGCTGGCTGGGATCGGCACGCCAGCCAACTGCTCTATCGTGCGCAGCACCCCGGCCGTCCCGCTGCGGGTTCCGAAGTCGTGCCAAACCGGCAGGAAACTGGCAAACGTGCTCGGCGGTACCGGCTCAATGGCTTTGCGCAGCGCGGCGATGGAGCGCCGCCGCAGCGTCTCCAGGACACCCGCCTCGCAATACTCCGGGCCGGGAATGACCGGTCTCGGCTCCGGTGGGGACCAATCGGGCGGTCGCAGCTCCCCATGGACGAGCTTGCCTTGCCGCACCAAGACAGCCAGCGCGGCCGCCAGCAGATCCTCGGCGGCGTCGACGTCGGGAACAGCGGCCAGGAACGAGCGCAATTCCCCCAGCGTGAACGGCGCGTGGGTGCGGGCGTAGCGCAGGATCCAGCGTTCCAAGGGCAGCCCGGTGTCCTCGGCATGCCAATAGTGTGCCCCGGCTTGGACGATCCGCGGATCGCCGCGCCAATCGCCGCAGGTGCTGCGGCGGCCAATCTGCTCAGCGGTGAGCGGGCCGAGGGCGCGCAGCAAGTCCGTCACCTCGTCGGCATCGCGGGCTTGGCGCCCAGGGACCAAATGCTGCAACTCGGCTTCGGTGCGTATCAGCTGATCGGTCTCCAGCAGCTCGGACAGCGGCTCGTCTTCGCCGAGAAGCTGCTTCAATAGCGCCGGATCCAGTGCCAGGGCCGCCGCGCGGCGTTCGGCGAGGGGGGAATCGTACTCATACATGAACGCGCCCACATAGCCGAACAGCAGCGACGATGTGAACGGCGAAGCCTGCGCCAACTCCACCGAGACCACTTCGATATCTCCAGACTTGACGCCTGCGAGCAACTCCTCCAGCGCGGGCACATCGAACACGTCGTTGAGGCATTCGCGCACCGTCTCCATGATGATCGGAAAGCTGGGGAACTCATTGGCCACTTCCAGCAACTGGGCGGCCTGCAAGCGCTGCTGCCAGAGGGCACGCCGCTGGTTAGGGCGGCGCCGGGGCAGCAGCAGCGCGCGGTTGGCGGCCTCGCGGAAGCGGGAGGCGAACAGGGCCGAACCGGCGAGTTGATCCGTGATGGCCTGTTTGGCCGACGTGGGAAACAGCGCGTCCAGCAAGGCCGCGTCGTCGATAGGCGTGGCGTCCGCCAAGTCGATGCCCGTGTCGGGAAGGCGGAAGACGATGCCGTCGTCCCCGTGCATCGCCTGCACATCGGCGCCGAAACGTTCCCGCAGCCGCGCGCCCGCGATCAGCGCCCAGGGTCCATGGACCTGGCCGCCGTAGGGCGACAACACCACCACTCGCCAATCGCCCACTTCGTCGCGGGAACGCTGCACCACAAGGCGTTTGTCCGTCGGCAAGTATCCGGTTTGCCGCTTTTCGCCGCGAAGGTATGCCAGCAGATTGTCGGCCGCCCACTCGTCCAAGCCGGACTTCCGCAACTCGCTGGCGGCCTGCGCTTCGGGCAAATCCTCCAAGTGGCGCGTGAACTCCCCGATGGCCTTGCCCAACTCGGCGGGGCGGCCCAGCGAATCGCCGTGCCAAAACGGCATGCGGGCCGGCTCTCCGGGGGCGGGCAGCACCAACACCCGGTCGTGCGTGATGCGGTCGATACGCCACGTGGACGTGCCCAGCGCGAACACGTCGCCAACGCGCGATTCGTAGACCATTTCCTCGTCCAGCTCGCCGACTCGCCTCCCAGGCCCTTCACCGGCCACGAACACTCCGAACAATCCGCGGTCCGGAATCGTCCCGCCCGAGACCACAGCCAAGTGTTGCGAGCCGCGGCGGCCCGTCAGCAGGCCCTGTTCGCGATCCCAGTTCAGCCGCGGCCGCAAGTCGGCGAATTCGTCGCCGAAGCTGCCCGCCAACATCTCGACGACGGATTCCAGCAGCGGCCGCGTCAGGCCGGAGAAATTCGCCGAGCGGTGGATCACGTCTTCGAGGGCGTCGAGTTGCCAATCGTCCATGGCCACCATCGCCACGATTTGCTGCGCGAGCACGTCGAGCGGATTGGCGGGCACGCGCAGCGCTTCGATCGCCCCTGCCCGCATACGCTCGGCAACCACGGCCGTCGCCAGCAAATCGCCCTGGTACTTGGGAAACAGCACCCCGTGCGAGACGGCGCCCACTTGATGCCCGGCTCGCCCGATGCGCTGCAGGCCGGAAGCCACCGATGGCGGGGCCTCCACCTGGATGACAAGGTCGATCGCGCCCATGTCGATGCCCAGTTCGAGTGACGATGTGGCCACCACGGCCCGCAACTGGCCCGACTTCAACGCCTCCTCGATCTCCTTGCGCTGCTCGTGCGACACCGAACCGTGGTGGGCGCGCGCCAAAACCCGGCCTTCGCCCGGCGGATCCCAGATGGCGTCGGGCAACCCCGCCGCCAACTCGTTCAGCCGTGACGTCAGCCGCTCGGCCAAGCGGCGCGAATTGGCGAAAATGAGCGTGGATGTGTGGGCCAGCACCAGCTCGAGGATGCGCTGTTCCATCGCCGGGAAGATGCCCTCGGCGGCCACATCGGGCACTGGCATCACGACGTCCAACGCCCACTTCTTCGCCGCTGGCGGCGCCACCACCCGCGTCCGCTGAGCCCCGCCCAAGAAGCGGGCGACTTCCGCCACCGGGCGCACCGTCGCCGAGAGCCCGACGCGTTGCGCAGGGCGCCGCAACAATTCGTCGAGCCGCTCCAAGCTGAGCGACAGGTGCGCGCCGCGCTTCGTGCCCGCCACAGCGTGCACCTCGTCGATGATCACCGTCTCAACGTTGGCCAAGCCTTCGCGTGCGGCAGACGTCAGCAGCAAGAACAGCGACTCCGGCGTCGTCACCAGAATGTCCGGCGGGTGGCGCGCGAAAGCCCGGCGCTGCTCGGGCGGGGTGTCTCCGGTGCGGATACCGACCGAGATTTCCGCCTGGATGCCCGCCAGCGGCACCCGCAGGTTGCGCTCTACATCGGCTGCGAGCGCTTTCAGCGGCGAAATGTACAAGACGCGGCAGCCTTTGGCATCCGAAAGCGAAAGCTGATCGATCGCCCACAGGAATGCCGCGAGCGTCTTGCCGGAACCCGTCGGCGCGACGATGAGCGAATTCTCCCCCGAACTGATGGCCTCCCAAGCTTGGGCTTGCGCGGGAGTGGGCGCGCCGAAACGTTCTCGGAACCACTTCCGCGTGGGCCCGGAGAACTTCTCCAACACGTCAGCCATCAAGGAGAAGTCTGCCAGGCGGCTAGGACAGTTTTCCCCTGAGTCAGGGCGGGGCTACTTCTTGAACGTGATCGCCTTGAAATCCTCGGTCTGCTTCTTGATGCCCACTTCGGCGGGGAAACGCTCGATTGACGAGGCCCCATAGAAGCCGACGACGCCTTCGGTGTGATCCAAGATGTACTGCGCGTCCGGCGGATTGGCGATCGGGCCGCCGTGGCACAGGCACAGGATTTCCGGATTCACAGACTTGGCGGCGTCATGCAGCTCCTGCACCTTCACGGCCGCCTGCTCCAGCGTGAGAGCCGTTTGGGCGCCGATCGTGCCCGAGGTCGTCAAGCCCATATGCGGCACGAGGATGTCCGCGCCGGCCTTGGCCAGTTCGCGCGCCTGCTCGGCGTCGAATGCGTACGGCGTGGTCAGCAGATCCATTTCGTGGGCCATGCGGATCATGTCGATCTCCAAGCCGAAGCCCATGCCGGTCTCCTCCAGATTGGCGCGGAACACGCCGTCGATCAGGCCTACAGTCGGGAAATTCTGCACGCCCGCGAAGCCGACTTCTTTCACCTGCTTGAGGAAATACGGCATGACGCGGAACGGGTCGGTGCCGTTGACTCCGGCGACCACCGGTGTGCGTTTGACGACCGGCAGCACCTCATTGGCCATGTCCATGACGATCGCGTTCGCGTCGCCGTAGGCCAGCAGCCCGGACAGCGAGCCGCGGCCCGCCATGCGGAAGCGGCCCGAGTTGTAGATGACAAGCAGGTCGATGCCGCCGGCTTCGGCCGACTTGGCGGTGATGCCGGTGCCCGCGCCGCCGCCGATGATGGGCTGGCCGGCGGCCACTTGTGCGCGGAAGCGATCCAGAATTTCAGTGCGTGTTGACATTGTTTTCCCTTCTTAGGACAGGTATGCGTGTAGGGCGTCGGCCATCGCGCGGCCATAGCCCTCGTCGTTTATTGCGGAATCGTCCCAGTGGACGGTGACCGCGGAGCCTTCCAGCCCCGCCTTGAGCGCGTCGAAGAGCGCTTGGTCGGCTGCCGCGTCATAGAACGGCCCGCCGGCCACGTCGATTGCCGAGACGCCCCGCAGCGGCACGAACAGCTCAGTGGGGCCAGTGGCCGCGATCAGCTTTGCGGCGATGCGGCGGCCCAGTTCGGCGTTCTCTTCCGGCGTGGTGCGCATCAGTGTCACCGACGGGTTGTGGACCAGCAACTGGCGTCCGGCGAACTCGCGCGGCACAGTGTCCATCGGCCCGAAGTTGACCATGTCGAGAGCTCCCAACGAGACCACCTGCGGCACGCCCAGCGATCCGGCTTTCTCCAGGCGTTTCGGCCCGGCGGACAGCACTCCGCCGACCAGGTCGTCGGCCAATTCGGTCGTCGTCAGATCTACGACGCCCACGATCAGGCCGGACTCGATCAACTTCTCCATGGCTTTGCCGCCGGTGCCCGTGGCGTGGAACACCAACACTTCGTAGCCCAATTCGGTCAGGCGCTCCCGGGCCTCATTCGCGGCGGGTGTGGTCACTCCGAACATCGTGACGCCGATAAGCGGCTTTCCGGGAGTGCTCGGGGCCGCTTGGCGAGCCTCGTAGGCTTTCGCCATGCCGGCGATCGCCGCCGCCGCGTTGCCCAACACCACTTCCGAGATCGAGTTGATACCCGCGATGTCCACGACGGAGTACATCATCGCCGCGTCCACTTCGCCCACGTATGGGCTGACATCTCCCGAAGCCATCGTGGAAACCAGCAACTTGGGGAACCCGACCGGCAAAGCTTGGATTGCGGGGGCGGCGACCGATGAGCCGCCCGATCCGCCGATTGCCAGGAAGCCGTGGATCTTGCCCTGCTCGGCGAGATCCTTGATGATCGCGGCGGCCCCTTGGCCCATGACCGTCATCATCTCGCCGCGGTCGCGGCGCGCTCGCAAAGCCTCCGCGTCCGCCCCGGCGGCGGCGATGACCGCATCGGATGCCACGTCGGCGGGCGCCGTCGAGAACGAGCCCGTGTCCACGGTCAGGACATCGGCTCCCGCCGCTTTGATCTTTTCAGCCAGCCAGGCGTACTCCGCACCTTTGGTGTCGAAAGTGCCCAGCATTGCAACTACTGCCATGCGCAACTCCTTTGTTGGCGGACCCGCACGACGTTGTGCGGGCTTCTGCCAGCCTATGCCAGTTGCCGCAAGTACTCCAGTATCTGATCATGCACGACGCCGTTGCTGCCCACGAATCCGCGGATGGGACGGTCGTAGCGCTGGTCGGCGCCCCACAGGTCGGACGTGCGCCCGCCGGCTTCTTCGATCATGAGTTTGCCGGTGGCGACGTCCATGTTCTTGCCTTCGCCGCCGGGGAAGATGGAGAACGCCAGCCGCCCGCTGGCCACCATCAGCAGCGTCCGAACGCAGCTGCCCAGGCTCACGGTGTATGTCCGGTGCATGATGTCGGCGACGGGAGCGAGAATGTCATACGCCGCCGTGGGCCAGTAGTCGAAGTTCCCCATCGCGCCCAGGTCGTCCAGCCCGAGAGCGCTGACGCGCAGCGGCTCCTGGTTGCAGAACGCGCCGGCGCCTTTGACAGCCGTGTAGAGCTTGTCAAGCCACGGGTCGAGGACGACGGCCACCTTCGGCTCGCCCTGCTCGCAGTAGGCGATGGAAAACGTGGATGTCGGGACGCTCATCGCGAACATCGAAGTGCCGTCGATGGGGTCACACACCCAGACCTGGTCGCCTGCGCCGAACGAGGCCTCTTCGCCGTCGATGGCGTGGTCGGGGAACGCGGTGCGCACGCGCGCGATGACCAAGTCGTTGATTTCGGTGTCGGCTACGGTGACGATCGACTTGTCCGCCTTGTAGACGCTGGCCGGATTCGCATCGAAGTGTTGGTGCATGATCTCGCCGGCCTCTGCGGCGAGCGCGGTCGCAAACCGCAAGTGTTCTTCGTACACGCGACTAGGGTATACGCCTTTTCGGTCGACAAAACAGCCGTGTGAGCAGGTCTAATGGAACAGCCGCGCCAGGGCGCGCAGCAGCCGGGGCAGCATCCGCAGGGCCACCCAGATGCCCACTTCGATGCCGGCCTCGATCAGTTCGGCTTTGCCTTCGTCCTTGAGGAACTGCTTCACCTTGGACTGCGGCGGCAGCACGTCGCCTTCGAGCGGCGGATTGTAGGGAACGTAGTAGGCGGCGGCCTCCGGATCTTGGACTCCATCGTCCGGAGGCTGCAGCGGGTAGTTCTGGAACTCTTCTTGGCCGGATTCGCTCACTGCTCAACAGCCTCTTCTTCGGGAGCGGGCTCTGCGGCTTTCACCGGCTTCGGCTTCTTGACAGCCTTGACCGGCACGGGCGGCGCGGGTACCGCGGACGACGGGGCGGCCTTGCGTCCGGCGGCGTAGCCCTGCAGCATCTCGATCAAGTCGATCCCTGCCAGATCTTTCAGCAGTGCGGGCACCTCGGCCGTGGTCGCGGCGACGCGCTTGGATAGCTCCGAAGCGCCGTCCGTGGAGACGACCGTGAGTTTGTCGATGTTGGACATCGGCGTCGCGATCTCCTTGGCCATTTCGGGCAATGCTCTGAACGCCATCTCCAGCACCGCCGCGTCGTTGTAGTTGCGGTACGCGGCCGCTTTCTTGTCCAGCACTTCGGCGTCGGCCTCGCCCTTGGCCAGCGCGGCGGCGGCTTCAGCCTCGCCTTCGGCGCGCAGGGCGTCGGCCAGCGCCACGCGGCGGGCCTTCTCGGCTTCGGCCGCGAGCACCGTCGCCTGCTGTTGCGCGGCGGCTTCCGTCTCGATCTGGTAGCGCCGGGCGTCAGCGGGCTTGCGAACTTCGGCGGTCAGTTGCTTCTCCCGCAGCACGGCATCCTGCTCGGCGACCTTCTGCTGCTCGGTCACCAACATCCGCTGCTGGTTGGCTTGCTCCAGTGGGCCGGCGTTGGCCGCCTCGGCCGCGGCCCGGTCCGTCACTTGCTGGATTTCAGCGCGCTTGAGGGCCAAATCGCGCTGGGCTTCGGCGATCGCTTGGTCGGCCTTGGCCTTGGCCTGCTCGGCCGCCTGGCGGCTCTGCGCCTCGGCGATCTCGGCGGTTTGCCGGATCATGGCCTGCTCGGGGCGGCCCAGGTCGCGCAGGTACGTGCCGTCTTCGGCGTCCTGGATTTCCTGGATCTGGAACGTGTCGATGATCAGGCCCTGGCCGGAAAGCGACGACTCGGACGTCTCGGCGACCTGCTTGGCGAACTCGGCGCGGTCGGAAACGATCTTGTCCACGTCCATGGAGCCGATGATGGAACGCAGCGAGCCGGTGAGCACTTCCTTGGTGAAGGACTCGATGGATTCCTGCTGGGCCACGAAGCGCTGCGCGGCTGCCCGGATGGCCTCGTCGGTGCCGCCCACCTTGACGATGGCGACCCCTTTGGCGTTCAGCTTGATGCCCTTCTGGTTGTAGGCACCGTCCACGTAGACCTCGATGCGGTGGCTGGACAAGTCCACCACGGACAACTGCTGGATGAGCGGCACGATGAACGCGCCGCCGCCGCGGACGACCTTCTGCCCACCGGTTTGGGAACCCGACTCAATGGCCTTGCGCCCACCGCCCCACGGCCCCGTGATGACGAAAGCCTCGTTGGGCTTGGCAACGCGGTAGCGGGATGCGATCGCCCAAACGACGAGGGCGACTACGAGGATGATGCCGATGACGCCCGTAAGGGGGCTCGCGAACATCTCGAACATGCGGGTTCCTTTCTATCGGAGGTTTTCCACCCGGACACAAGTAGCGGATTCCACTCCCAATACCCGTACCGGTTGGCCCAGGGGGATTTCTTCTTCGGAGACGGCGTTCATCTGCACCGTTTCGCCGGCCACGACAAGGTTGATCTGCCCGAACTTGCCCGGCTCGATGGGCACCACCACAGAACCCTTGGAGCCGATCATGGTCTGCACGGGCGTGGTGTGCGCCCCGCCGGAGTTGCGCAGCTTGAACATGAGGAAGCTCGTCCCGCCGGTGACGATCAGGGCGGCCACCAGCCCGGCGATGATCCACACGGGCAGCGGGGCAAACTGCAAAATGCCCCCGACGAAGCAGAATGTGGCCCCGCCGGCGCAGATCCCGGTGGCGGACAACCACTCCGAAGCCGGCAGATCGAAAGCGCCGTCAAGGGCGATGGAAACGCCGCCCAAGACGATGGCCACGAGCCCGATGATGAACAGGGTGCTCATGGTGCGCCTCCTTCTTTGCCCTCACCTTATCCAACCCTGCAAGCAGACCGCATAAATCGTCATCCCGGACCTGTTCCAAGATGCCCCCACCGTCATCCCGGACTTGTTCCGGGGTCCCCGCAAAGTATCGAAGAACTTTGTGGGGTGGCGTTCCGGGATCTCGGACGGAGTCCGTGTGGCGCGCAGGGGCACCCTTCCAGGGTGCATGGGACTTCGTCCCAAGATGCCGGAACAAGTCCGGCATGCCGGAGGGGGTGATGCCGGAACAAACCCGGCATGACGGAGGGGGTGATGCCGGAACAAACCCGGCATGACGGAGGGAGTGATGCCGGAACAAGTCCGGCATGACGGAGGGGGTGATGCCGGAACAAGCCCGGGATGACGGGTGGGGTTGGATCCGGCATGACGGGTTGAACAGGAGTGAGTGCTCACTCCACGGTGATTTCCCGCCGCAGCGCGGCCCGTTCCCGGCGGCGTTCGATCAGGTCGTAGATGACCGGCACCAGGATCAGGGTGGCTATTGTGGAGGTCGTCAAGCCGCCCATCACCACGATGGCAAGCGGTTTCGATATGAACACCGAGCCGCCGGTCACGCCCAGGCCCATGGGCAGCAGGGCGAAGATCGTTGCCAGCGCCGTCATCACGATGGGGCGCACCCGCAGGGCGGCGCCATATGTCACCGCCGTGTCCACGTCTGCCCCGCGCTTGCGGTACTGGTTGATCAGGTCGATGAGCACGATGGCGTTCGTCACCACGATGCCGATCAACATCAGCATCCCGATCAAGGAAGGCACTCCGATCGGGGTGTCCGAGAGGTAGCTCAAGCCCAACACGCCCGTCGCGGCGAACGGAATCGAAATGATCAAGATCAGCGGCTGCACCAGCGAGCCGAATGTGGCCACCATGACCAGATAGATGACGCCGATTGCGACGATCATCGCCAAACCGAGTTGCCGGAACGCATCCGACTGCTGCTGCGAGATGCCGCCGATGCGCACCGACACTCCGTCCGGCAGGTCCAACGCGTCGAGCGCCGCCTGCAGCTGGCTGTTCAGCGTGCCGACGGTGCCCTCGACCGCTCCCGTGACGGTAGCGGCCCGCACACCGTCCACCCGGGTGATTTTGGCCGGGGCCGCCACTTCGACGACGTCCGCGATCTCGGACAGCTTGATCGAATCCGCCGTCAGCGTCTGCGCGTCCTTGGATTTCTCGGTGAGCGCGGTCTGCTTGTCCTGGGCTTCCAAGGTGGCTTCGCGCTGCTTCTTCAGCGCGGTAATGGACGACTTTGTCTGAGCGATGCCGGCGTCGACCTGTTGCAGGGCGGTTTCCAGTTGCAGCTTCGCTATCGTCAAGTTGAGCACCATTTTCGTTACCGGCTCGCCGTCAAGGTGCTCAGCCTGTTCCAGGGACGTGTTGATCTTGCTGAGTTGTTTCTTGATGTCCTTCTGGCTCTTCTTGGCCTTGCTGACGGCTTTGTTCAGGGCCTTCAACTGCTTGTTGTACGCATCGGTGGCCGTCTGCTTGGCATCTTCGGTCAACTCGTCCGACTCGTCGCTGACTTCCTCCAGCGCATCCATCCGGGCTTTCGCCGTCATGACCGAAGTGGCGGGCAGCAACACGTCGCCCAACTCGGCCACCGACTTCACGGCGGGTTGTGAGAGCAGATACACGTCCAGACTCGATTCGCCGTCCGCCATGGTGCCGAGTTTCTGGCCGCGGATCGCCATCGCGAGGGACTGTCCGACAGTCGCCTTCAGGTATCCCGCGTCCGCGGCCAACTCCGGCTTCAGGTCCACGCGCAGCATGGTTTGCTCCTCGCCCAGGTCGGAGTTGACGTTGCTCAACTCGGGAATCTGTTCCAGGGCGCGCTGCACCATGTCCGAGGCGGTGAGCAGCTTGTCCGGATCAGCGGCCTCCACGTAGACCACGGCTTGGGATGCCGACGTCGCCCCCGTCGTTCCGATCTGGACCCGGCCCAACCCCATGTCGGCGGTGGCGTTGCGCAGGCGTTCAACCATGGCCTTGGACTGCTTGCCTTCCTTCATGGTGATGTAAATGTTCACCTGTGAGGAGCTGGCGGAGCCGGACATCATTGTGAGCAACGACGAGCCGCCGCCCACGCTCGCCTGGTAGGACTCGATGTCCGCTTCCTCGGCGAGCAGCGCTTCCACTTGGCGAGAGGCTTCGTCGGCGGTCGCCAGGCCCGTCCCGGCCGGCAGCTTGATGGAGATTTGCACCATGTTCTGGCCCATGTCTCCGATGAAATCTGTCTTCAGGTTGGTTGCCAGCAAGCCCGAACCGGCGAAAAGGCCCGCCGCGATGGCCAATGTGAGCGCCCGGTGCGCGAGCGTCCACCGCAACACCGGCAGGTAGATCCGTTGCAGGGGAGTCTTGTGCGCCAACGCGTCCGTTTCGGGAGCCGGTTCTGGTGGCGCGTCTCCTTGGGTGTCCGGATTGACGTTGAGGCCTTTCACACGCATGAACCAACTGGCCAGCACGGGCACGACGGTCATGGAAACGACCAGCGAGGCGAGCAGAGCGATGGTCACCGTCACGGCGAATGGCCGGAACATTTGGCCGACCTGGCCACTGACCAGGCTGATCGGTACGAACACCGCCACTGTGGTCAGCGTGGAACTGGTGACGGCCCCCGCCACTTCTTTCACCGCTGCGACGGTCGCGGGGCGGCCAATATGCCCCAGCTGCTGGTGGCGTTTGATGTTCTCGATGATGACGATGGAATCGTCGACGACACGGCCGATGGCGACTGTCAACGCGCCCAGAGTGAGGATGTTCAGGGTGTCGCCGCCCACATACAGGCCGACGAGGGCGATCAGCAGCGACAGCGGAATGGAAATGGCCGTGATCAGGGTGGGTTTGACGCTCCACAAGAAGACCATGATGACGATGATCGCCATGACCAGGCCAATGCCGCCCTCCGTGGCCAGGTCGCGGATCGAATCCTCGATGAACGGCGACTGGTCGAAGATGACGGAAAACTGCGTGCCGTCGCCCAGTGTGGCCGCCAGCTCGTCCAGCTTGTCTTTGACGCCATGCGCCGTTGCGACGGTGTTGCCCGCAAGCGTTTTCGTGATGGACAGGGCCAGTGAGGTCCGGCCATTCACCCGCGAATACGAGGTGGTTTCCGCGTCGACGATCTCCACAGTGGAAATGTCGCCCAGGCGCACCGGATCCTCGGTGGTCACCAACAGCATGTCCGAAATCTCTGTGATGGAGTTGAAGGTGGTGCCCACCTGGACATCGAGGCTACCGTCGGCGGAGTAGATCGTGCCCGCTGGGATGGCCGTGCCGCTGGCCGCGTACATCTGCGAAATCGTGCCCTGGTCGATGCCCTTGTCCACGGCTTTGGCGTGATCCAGCGTCACGTGGACTTCCTTGGTCACTTGTCCGGTCACCGACACGTCGCGCACGCCTTCGACTGTCTTCAGTTCGGGAACGACAATGTCATCCATCTGGGCGGAGAAGGTGTCCAGGTCCGCGTCGCTGGCGGCGGCGATGATGAGCACGGGTATGTCATCCATGCTTCCGGTGATGACCCGCGTGGTGACCGTCGACGGCAAGGTGATGTCAGACACCGCTTTGGAAATCTCGGCGGCCATGTCGTCGGAGTTGTCTTCATAGTCCCACTGCACCGACACCTGGGCGTAGTTCGAGGAGCTTGACGACGTGACTTGGGTGATTCCCGAGATGCCTGAGATCGCCGACTCGATGGGTTTGGCGACTTCGGCCTCGACGACCTCGGGGGACGCTCCCGGATACACCGCGATGACCGCCCCGCGCGGCAGTTCCATGGACGGGATCAACTCCTGCTTCAGCGAACCTGTGCAGAAGATGCCCGCAGCGATAGCCAGCAGCGCCAGCAGCATGATCACGGTGCGATGTGCCAGGCTGACTTGGGTCAATCGACTCATTGGCCTTCCCTCCCCTAAGATGTACTTTCATTAGCCTACCGCTATTAGTTAGCATTAGGCTAATCATCAGAGAGGCAGTCAATGCGACAGGTGATTCCCACCCTTGGTGACGAAAGGGACGGCGTGCTCCGCGAGATCTTCGTCATCGATGACGAAGTGAAGCGGCAGATGGGAAAGCTGTGGCCTGTGGAGTTCGGCTTGGAGATGACCATGCAGCAAGTGCGCGTCATCACGGTGGTTGGCAACAAGCCGGGCATGTCCACGCACGAGTTGAGCGCTGCGCTGGGCGTCAGCGCGCCAACGACCAGCGGCCTGGTGGACCGCCTGTGCGACAAGGGCTTTGTCGAGCGTTTCTTCGACCCTGACGACCGCCGCGTCCGCCGCCTGCGGCTGAGTGCGGAAGGGGAGCGAGTATTCTCCGAAATGGGCTCGATCCTGCAACGCGTGCTGCTGAAGGTCGTATCGTTTATGTCCGTGGACGATCTCAAGTTGGTCAAACGCTGTAGCGAAGCGCTGCTGGCGGCCATAACGAAGGCCGGCGATGAATCCGTTTGACCCGGCCCGCTGGGATGTCGTGCCGGGCTTCGATTTCAGCGACATCACGTATCACCGCGCCAAGGACGTGGCGTGTGTGCGCATCGCGTTCGACCGCCCCGAGGTGCGCAACGCGTTCCGTCCGCAGACCGTGGACGAGCTTTACCGGGCCTTGGACCACGCGCGCATGACGCCGGATGTGGGATGCGTGCTGCTGACCGGCAACGGGCCCTCGCCCAAGGATGGCGGCTGGGCATTCTGTTCCGGCGGCGACCAACGCATCCGCGGCAAGGCCGGTTACGAGTATGCCGACGGCAGCGCTGCCCCCGGCCGGCTCCACATACTGGAAGTCCAGCGGCTGATTCGCTTCATGCCGAAAGTCGTCGTCGCCTTGGTGAACGGTTGGGCGGCCGGCGGTGGCCATTCGCTACACGTGGTCTGCGACCTGACGATCGCCTCCGCAGAGCACGCGCGTTTCAAGCAGACCGACGCCGATGTGGGCTCCTTCGACGCCGGTTTCGGTTCGGCCTACCTGGCCCGGCAGGTGGGCCAGAAGTTCGCCCGCGAGATCTTCTTCCTCGGCGAGACTTACTCCGCCGCGGACGCCCACCGCATGGGCATGGTCAACGCTGTCGTCGCCCATGAGCAGTTGGAGCAAACCGGCCTGGAGTGGGCCGCCAAGATCTGCGGCAAGTCCCCCACCGCCCAGCGCATGCTGAAATACGCCTTCAACGCCATCGACGACGGGCTTATCGGCCAGCAGGTCTTCGCCGGCGAGACCACGCGCCTGGCCTATATGACCGACGAAGCCGTTGAAGGCCGCGACGCCTTCCTGGAGAAACGCCCCCCGGATTGGTCTGCGTTCCCCTACTACTACTGAACTGAAACGGTGACAGCTTGGCGCTTGCATGGCGCTGACGGCCGTCAGACCGTTTGAATCCGAAGGCTGGGGTCAATGGCGGCAATGTCGCCCGGATCAGATGTGACCACGAGTGCCCCCAGCGGCCTGGCGATCAGAGCCACGTGGGCATCGGTTACGTCCGAGCATCCCGTCCGGCCCAGCAGCTGACCGACACGGAATGCCTCTGCTTGGTCGAGAGGGGCAACCTTGACAGCCTGCGTCTTCAGCAGCCGGCTGATCGGCGCCTGCTTGGGCGTGCCCCTCCAGACTTGGGCGAGGACGCCGGCGGGGATGTAGCAGGCGATCTCGGAATCCCCGATCTCGGCAAGCAAGGCGAGCATGCGCTGGTCGCGCCGCTCCAAGGCGATCAGGGCTCCAGCGTCGAAGACGACTGTCAAGACGCCACCTGCTCGCCGATGGATGTGCTAAGTGCGTCTCGGGCCCAGGCGCGGGCTTCTTCGCTGACGCCCCCGGATTCGGCCAATAGATCGGCCACGACTTCGCGAAACAAGACCCAATCCGGCTCGTTCTCGGCCAGGGCCGCGAAATAACCCGACACGCTGCCGGACAATCCCGCTGCCACGGCCCGCTGTGCTTTGTCGGCCACTTCCTCGGGCACGCTGATCGTCAACCTCTTCACGTCTTGATCATACTTCACGATGCAGTCGGTATGAAACCGTCGTCTGTGCACATCTCTGTATCCACTAGGATACGTGGCATGTTTTCCAAGCTGAATCCGGTGGCCGCTTCCGAGCGGCCCGACTTGTTGGCCCCCAGCACTTTGGCGGCCTTGTCTTACGTGCCCAGCGCCCAGGTGTTTGAGATTGACCCGGCGCTGGCCGACACGGAGACGCTTTGCGCCGAGTATGGCTATCCGCTCGATGTCATGGGCAACGCCGTGTTGGTGCTCGGCAAGCGCGAAGGGCAGCAGCGGCAGGCTTGCGCCATGACGTTGGCGCATCGCCGCCTCGACGTGAACGGGCTGATCAGGCGCAAGCTGGACGTGCGTAAGGCGTCCTTCGCGCCCATGGACTACGCGGTCGAAGTTTCCGGCATGGAGTACGGCGGCATCACTCCCGTCGGGCTCCCGGCCGATTGGCCGATCTGGGTAGACGCCGCCGTCGCGGACACGCCTTGGCTGTGCATCGGCTCGGGCGTGCGCCGCTCCAAACTGATCCTGGTGGGCTCCGAACTGCTCAACCTGCCCGGCGCCGAACGCATCGAGGACCTGGCGCGCGATATCGCCTGAATCGCGGGACGCCGTGCCGTCGCGCTCTTGAACCCCTAGGCTGGTCTCACCCCCGCGGACGCGGTCCCCGCCCGTCCGTGTATGTCCCCAGTGGTGCAAAGGAGCGCATCGTGAAGCTCATTCCCAAATTGATTTCTGGTCTGGCCGGTTTGGCCCTGGCCGGCGGCCTCGCCGTCGGCGCCACCCCCGAAGCTGAGGCGTACGACCCCGGCGTCACCACGAGCATCCCGCTTGACTTCGTGTTCATCACGTATGACGGCTACACAAAGGAACAGATCCTGACCGAGGCGTTGTACAACCAGTACATCCAAGTTACGGTGGATTACTGGGTGCGGGAGGCCCGCGGCGCGATTGCGCCCAACGCTTTCCAAACGACCCCGTATTCACAAGTGCCGGTCATGCAACTCGACGCGGCGTGTGACTCAGCGAACTTCAGGACCTACGGTGCTCAGGCCCGTCAGCTCTACGGGCTGCCATCTGATCGCACGACGGTGTTGTTCGCAAACGTCAGCGATTGCGACGGGACTGCAGGAACGAGTTATCGAAGCTCATCCTCCGTTTCGCGTGCATTCATTGCGAAGGGCTATGTCATCGTGCGGGTCATCAATAATCCGAACGCCATCGACTTGCCCGACAGGTTGCAGGTGTTGGCGCACGAGTTGGGACACCAGTTCGGGATGAATCATGCGATGGGCAACGTGAAGTGTGAGGCAGGCTACGGCGATGGCCCATATTGGCCCGAAGGCCCGTGTGTGAAGAAGGAGGGCGTGGTTTACGCCGACAGAAACAACATCATGGGCACGCCCGACGACTTCAATCCACTGAACGGATTCCAAAAGGAAGCGCTCGGCATCATTCAGCCCGATGAGGGTGTGAAAGTGATCCAGACGCCGTTCCAAACACAGGACATTGAGATTGTCCGCAACGACACCACCTCGCGCACTGCGCTACAAGCCATTCGCGTGATTGACACCACCACCGAGACGCGCCGCGAATACTCCATCGACTACCCCGGTAATTCCGTCTGCAAGGTGGAGGTGCTGCGCTCGCGGCCGTTTGGGAGCAACGGCTATCCGATCACCAGCTGGAGCGACGCGGACGGCAATTTCACTCCGTATCGCATCAATGCCAGCGGTTCCTTGGTCTCGAATTCTGGTTTCTACGCGGACACGTTCCAGGTGGATCAAGACGGTGTGTCTCCCTACGATCCATGCTTGAGCCCCGATGGCGAGCGGTATGTTTCCCAGACCGGCGAGGTACAGGTGGAAATGATCTCCGAGAGCAACGGCAAGGCCGTGATCCGGTTGCATTCGACCCAGCCGACGCCGATCTGCACCGGGACACTGTCGATCGCCGGGGTTCCGAATGTGGGCAAGGAACTTACGGCGAAGGGCCTGGACTGCGGCACCGCCGCACTGTCGTATTCGTGGAATGGCAGCGCGTCGACGGCGACGTACCAGCCAACCAAGGCTGATTTGGGCAAGACGGTGTCGTTGACTGTGACCGCCAGCAAGGATGGGCGTTCGGAGTCGTTCGCGGCGAAGTCTGCCCGGTTGGTGGCGTATTTCACGGACGTGCCGAAGACGCAGCGGTTCTACACGTCGGTCAACGCATTGGCCGACTTGGGTGTGGTTTCGACCTCAGGGGAGTATTTCCACCCGGATCGTGAGGTGACCCGCGGTGAGGTTGCGGCGTACTTGTATCGGTTGGCCGGCGCGCCTGGTTTCGCGCGGCCCGCGGCAGCGACGTTCTCGGATGTGGCGAAGACGCACACGTTCTCAACGGAGATCGAGTGGGCGTATTCGGTTGGTATCACGAAGGGCAAGGGCACTGGGACGTATAAGCCAGATGACGCGGTCACCAGGGCTGAGGTCGCGGCATTCCTGCACCGGTTGGAGCTGTACCTGAATGGGTCGCGGGCGTTTTCGACGAGCACGCCGCATTTCACGGACGTGCCCAAGACGCACACCCTGTATTGGGATGTGGAGTGGGCGTTGGCCGCGGGCATCGCAACTGCGAATCCGCAGTTCCACCCGGACCGGGCCTGTTTGCGCGACGAATTTGCCGCATTGACCGCGCGCTGGCTGGCCAATCCGCTGGCTTAGTGTCCATTGCCCCTCCTGTGTCCAGCAATGGAACGCAATCGGGCATTGCGGTATTCCGCGGCCGACCTCGAAGGTAGGCTGACCATCGTGGAAGTTCACATCATCGACCATCCGCTCGTGGCCCACAAAGTCACGCTCTTGCGGGACATCAATACTCCCTCCGCCACCTTTCGCGAGCTCGTCGAAGAGCTGGTGATGTTGCTGGCCTATGAGGCGACCAGGGAGGTGCGCGTCGATCCCGTCGAAGTGACGACGCCCATCACCCAGACGACAGGCGTTGCCCTGTCCAAGCCAACTCCGCTCGTCGTGCCGATCCTGCGCGCCGGCCTGGGCATGCTGGAAGGCATGTTGCGGCTCATGCCGAGCGCCGAAGTGGGGTTTGTGGGCATGGTCCGCGACGAGGTGACGCTGCAACCGTTCACCTACGCCGAGCGCCTGCCCAAAGACCTCTCCGGGCGGCAGTGTTACGTGCTCGACCCGATGCTCGCCACCGGCGGCTCACTGGGGGGAACAGTGAAGTTCCTGGTGGACCGCGGCGCCGACCACATCACCTGCATCTGCCTGATGGCCGCCCCGGAAGGCGTGGCCCACATGCGCGAAGTGGTCGACCCGGTGGGCGTGCCCACGACGCTGGTTTGCGCCGCCTTGGACGAACGCCTCAACGACGTGGGCTACATCGTCCCGGGCCTCGGCGATGCCGGCGACCGGCTCTACGGTTTGGCCCAGTGAGGTTCGAGGGAGTTGGTATCACGGTGCCCTTACGGGCACACGGACTGCGTCCGAGATCCTGAAACGAGTTCAGGATGACGGGGTTGGGTTCACGATGACGTCCATGCCCAGGTAGGGACGCAGGGCGGCGGGCACGCGGACCGAGCCGTCGGCCTGCTGGTGGTTCTCCAACAGGCAGATGATCATCCGGGTCATCGCGCACAGCGTGCCGTTCAGTGTTGCCACGGAGCGGACTTCGCCGCTTTCGCGCATGCGCACGCCCAGGCGGCGGGCCTGGAATTCGGTGCAGTTCGAAGTGGACGTGATTTCGCGGTACTTGCCCTGCGAAGGCACCCAGCCGTAGCAGTCATACTTGCGGGCGGCGCTGAGGCCCAGATCGCCGGCGGCGACCTCCAAGACTTGGAACGGGATCTCCAGCGCGGAAATGAAATCCTTCTCGAAACCGAGCAGTTTCTGGTGTTCGGCGTGCGCCTGCTCCGGCGCGCAATAAACGAACATCTCCACCTTGTCGAACCAGTGCACGCGGAAGATGCCGCGGGTGTCCTTGCCGTAGGAGCCGGCCTCGCGGCGGAAGCACGGCGAATAGCCGACATAGTGCCTTGGCAGCGTGGCGGCGTCCATGATTTCGCCCGAATGGTACGCGGCGAGCGCCACCTCGGACGTGCCCACCAAGTACAAGTCGTCGGCGGGCAGGTAGTAGACGTCCTGCGCGGCCTGGCCCAGGAAGCCCGTGCCGTCCATCGCTGACGGCTTGACGAGCGCGGGCGGCAAGATCGGAGTGAAACCCCACTCGATGGCTTTGTTGACGGCCAGGTTGGTCAGGGCGAACTCCAACCGCGCGCCCACGCCGGTGAGGAAGTAGAAACGGGCGCCGGAGACCTTCGCCCCGCGCTCCATGTCGATGGCCCCCAGGGCTTCGCCGAGTTCGAGGTGATCCTTGACCGCGATGCCCTCGGCCGCGAAGTCGCGTGGCGCGCCGACAGTCTCCAACACCTTGAAATCATCCTCGCCGCCGAGCGGCACATCGTCGAAAACCAGGTTGGGCAGCGATTTCATCAACTCGTCGAACTTGGTTTCGGCCGCGTCGCACGCCGCCTGCGCGGCTTTCACGTCGCCCGCGAGCTGCTTCGTGCGCGCCAGCAGCTCGGTCTTGGCATCCCCGGTCGCCTTGGCGACATCCTTGCCAATGGACTTCTGCTCAGCGCGCAGCGACTCGAACGCGGCGATGCTGGAACGCCTCGCCTCATCGGCGGCAATCAACTCATCGACCAACTCGGCCGACTCACCACGAGCGGTTTGCGAGCGTCGGATGGCGTCAGGGTTTGTGCGCAGCAGCTTCGGATCAATCACGAACCACGAGTCTAGCCGCTCTCATCAGTCGTCTGGGTTCATCAGACCTTGATACCACTGCTTGGCGGCGGAGAAATCCGCTTCGGTGAAGCCCGTCCCGACGGTCGGGGCCACCTTGTCCGCGCGGGCGTAGGAGCCGAGGAAGATGACGTCTTGGCAGATGCGGTGCAGGCCCTGCATGGCTTCGGCGACGCGCGGCTCGCGGATATGGCCTTCCAAGTCGATGGAGAAACAGTAGTTGCCCAGGCCGGTCTTGGTCGGGCGCGATTCGATGCGGCACAGGTTGATGCCGCGGCCGGAGAACTGTTCCAGAATCTCCAGCAGGGCACCGGGCCGGTCGGCGCGCATGTAGGCGACCAGCGTCGTCTTGTCCGTGCCGGTGGGCGGCGGCGGGGCGGTGGGTTTGGAGATCAAGACAAAGCGGGTGACGGCAGACGGGTTGTCGGCGATGCCCGCGACGATGGGAGCCAAACCGTACATGTCCTGCGCCACCGCGGCGCAGACAGCCGCGTCGTACTTGGACGTGGGGTCGGAAACTTCCTTGGCGGCTGCCGCCGTCGAGCCGCCCTCGGTGATCGCCGCCGCAGGCAGATTGGCGGCCAGCCACTCGCGCACTTGCGCGATCGCGTGTGGGTGGGACAGGACCCGTTTGACGTCGGCAAGCGTTGTTCCGGGCCGCCCGGCGAGGTTGAACCGCACCGGCAGCAGCGCCTCGCGCCGGATTATGAGCGGATGCCCGGCTGCCAGCGTGTCCAGAGTCGCCGTCACGCCGCCTTCGACGGAGTTCTCTATGGGCACCAGCGCGGCCTCGACCTCGCCTGAACGCACGGCGTCCAACGCGTGCAACACGGTGGGGTATCCGACGGCGTTGGAGTCGTCGGCGAAGGTCAACAGCGCCTGATGGGTGAATGTCCCCGCAGGGCCAAGGTATCCGAGCACCCGACTATCTTAGGGCCGATCCCGCAAACGGCTGTCACGGCTGCGTGCGAACTGCCTTCCAACCCCGCCGCAGCCGCCGGAAGCGCGGCAGCTCGTGGCCTTCGCGCCACCACCAAACGACGATGCCGACCACCACGAAGATCTGGACCGCCGGGCAGAGCCAGTCGCGGATCACGCCGGACGCGGCGAGCATCGAATCGGAGAAGGCGTAGGAACGCCCCGTGACGTAAGCCAACGAGAGCCACGTGCCGCGCCACATCAGCACGGAATCGAGCTGCGACGTGGCGAGCAGGCCCAGCGGCACCCAGGTGATCAAGTCGTACCAGCTCAGGGTGTAAGGGGATGTGAGCAGCCAGGCAGCCGTCAGGATGGCCGCCGTCCGGCAGGCAGTCAGGAGTGGGTCGTCTCCCAGTCGAACTCCGTTCCCAGATCCCGGAACGAGTCCGGGATGACCCCTTGGGTTCGGCAGCACACGCGACAGCATCCAGGCCACCACGACCAGAGCCACCCAGCCGGAGTGCGTCACGATCCAATGGGCGTTGGGTTCTCCCAGCAGCGGAGTCAGCAGGGCCATCACGGGTGGGGCCCAGGAGCCGCCCGAGATGTAGCCGGTGTTGCGTTGCGCCGCGAGCAGAGCCTGGGGCTCCCAGAGGAGGTACGCCGCGGCGAGCGGGATTGCCGCGCCCAGGCACAGCCACGCCAGTTTGCGCCAGTCACGCCGGTAGGCCCACAGCATGGCCAGGCCGTAGAAGACCAACGACACTTTCACCGTGCCCGCCAACCCGATGCCGATGCCCGCCCAGAACGGGTGTTTGCGCAGCAGGGCCAGCGCGACCACGGCGAAGACGAGCGTGAACGCCTCGTTGTGGGCGCCTGCCAGCACGGCCCAGATCAGCAGCGGGTTAAGCACGGTGAACAGGACGGCGCGAGTCTGGGCGACCTGGTCTTTGCCGACCAGCAGCAAGGCGATCAGGCCGATCACCAAGAACGGGACCAGCGCGAACATCTGCAGCCAGAAGACGATGTCGTGCATGCTCTCGCCGCCCAAGGTGGCCGCCAACCATTGCGACGCCGACGCGACCGGCCCATAGACGCTTGGGGTGTCCTGCCACGGGCGCTCGGTGTCCACCAGCACTGGGTCGTACGCCTGCCGGAATATCATCGCCGGGGTGATCTCGTAAGGGTCTTGGCCGACGACCTGCAGCCTCCCGTAAGCCGCGTACATCAGCACGTCCGCCGAAGTCATCGGAAGCACCAGGCAAGTCCCGACGGACAAGGCCGCGCCCAGCGCATAGAGGCGCCAGGGCTGACCGTGCCAGCCCTCGTTGTTCGCCCGCCAGCAGATCCACAGGCCCGCCACCCCGGCGCAGATCCCCAGCCACAGCGCGGGCACGGCGATCCACTCGTTCAAGTTCGCATCGACGTACCACGGCGGCAGGAAGGACCCATGTTGGCCCACGGACAGCGCCACCGCGCTCGGCCCGGCGAAACCGACCAATATCGACAACGCCGCGGAAGCGATTATCAGGCCCAAGCCGAGGCGTGGGTTCTTGGTCCAGGCAGCGTCCAGCCAGCGGCGGTAGAGCGCCAAGCCAGCCTGCAACATAGATCTCCCATCCACTGAGCGTTAGCCAATCTAGTTGGTCCGCCCAAGCCGCCGTGGCCGAATGCGGGCAGATGAAGGCAGTTGAAACCGGAACGTTACCGTGTGTGGATCTTGGCAACACGACCTGCCCAAACACCTTATGATGGCACCGAGGCGAACAAAGGAGTGCTGGCCCATCCAAAGCCCCGCTCCAGGCCGTGCCCAAACCCTGGCACGGGCAAAGAAAGGACAACCAATGGCCGAATTCTTGTACGAGGACATGCTTCCGCTGGGCGCTGACGAGACGCCCTACCGTTTGATCACCACCGAAGGTGTCGAAGTGGTCGCGGGGCCCGATGGAAAGAACTTCCTGAAGGTGTCCCCCGAGGCGTTGGAACTGCTGGCGCAGACCGCCATGCACGACATCGCCCACTACTTGCGGCCCGCGCACCTGGAGCAATTGCGGAAAATCCTCGACGATCCGGAGGCCTCGGGCAACGACAAGTTTGTGGCGCTCGACCTGATGAAGAACGCCAACATCTCCGCCGCCGGCGTGCTGCCCATGTGCCAGGACACCGGCACCGCGATCGTGATGGGCAAGCGCGGCCAGCGTGTGCTGACCGACGGCCCCGACGAAAAAGCGCTTTCCAAGGGCGTGTATGACGCGTACACGAAGCTCAACTTGCGCTATTCGCAGAACGCCCCGCTGACGATGTGGGAGGAGCAGAACACCGGCACGAACCTGCCCGCCCAAATCGAGCTTTACGCCGACACCGCGCCCGGGCACGAGACGACGTACAAATTCTTGTTCATGGCGAAAGGCGGCGGGTCGGCCAACAAGTCGTACCTGTTCCAGGAGACCAAGGCGATCCTGAATCCCGACTCCATGATGAAGTTCCTCGACGAGAAGATCCGCACGCTCGGCACGGCCGCCTGCCCGCCGTACCACCTGGCGATCGTCATCGGCGGCACCAGCGCGGAGTTCGCGCTCAAGACGTCAAAGTACGCTTCGGCGAAGTACATCGATTCACTGCCGACATCCGGCTCCCCCAGCGCACATGGCTTCCGCGATCTGGAGTTGGAGGCGAAGGTGTTGGAGTTGACCCAGAAGTTCGGCATCGGCGCGCAGTTCGGCGGCAAGTACTTCTGCCATGACGTGCGTGTGATCCGCCTGCCGCGCCACGGCGCGTCGCTGCCCGTCGCGATCTCCGTTTCCTGTTCGGCCGACCGGCAATGCCTGGCCAAGATCACCCCCGAGGGCGTGTTCATCGAGCAGCTCGAACGCGACCCGGCCCAGTACATGCCGGATGTTGTCGATCCGTCCATTGAGGGCGGCGACGTGGTGGCCGTCGACCTGCGCCGCCCGATGCCGGAGATCTTGGCGCAGTTGAGCCAGTATCCGATCAAGACGCGCCTGTCTCTGACGGGCACGCTCATCGTCGCCCGCGACATCGCCCACGCCAAGCTGCGCGACCGCCTGGACGCCGGCGAGGGCCTGCCGCAATACCTGAAAGACCACCCGGTCTATTACGCCGGCCCGGCCAAGACGCCCGCGGGCATGGCCTCCGGATCGTTCGGCCCGACGACAGCCGGCCGGATGGATTCGTATGTGGACCGGTTCCAGGCCGAGGGCGGCTCGCTCATCATGGTGGCCAAAGGCAACCGCTCCAAGCAGGTCACGGACGCCTGTGCCAAACACGGCGGCTTCTACCTCGGCTCCATCGGCGGCCCGGCCGCCCGCCTGGCGCAAGACTGCATCAAGAAGGTCGAAGTGCTGGAGTATCCCGAGTTGGGTATGGAGGCCGTCTGGAAGATCGAAGTTGAGGACTTCCCCGCCTTCATCATCGTGGACGACAAGGGCAACGACTTCTTCGCGAATGTCGCCGGGCCCGTGGTGGTGCCGCTCACGCGTAAATAGGCTTCAGCCACCGGCAACGCCCCCGCCGTCATCCCGGGCCCGTCCTGGGATCTCGGACGAAGTCCGTTGCTGGTGGGCAGAGACCCCACTAGGAAGCGTTCACCGGGCGCTGATCGGAACGTAGTCGCGGGCGGTTTCGCCTATGTAGACCTGGCGGGGGCGGCCGATCTTCGTCTCCGGGTCGGCGGCTTGTTCGCGCCAGTGCGCAATCCAGCCGGGCAGGCGGCCCAAGGCGAACAGGACGGTGAACATGTTCACCGGGAAGCCCATCGCCTGGTAGATCAGGCCGGTGTAGAAGTCGACGTTCGGATAGAGCTTGCGCTCCTGGAAATACGGGTCGGCGAGCGCGGCCGCTTCCAGGCGCAAGGCGATGTCGAGCAGTTCGTCATCGCCGGAGTGGCGGTTGAGGATTTCGTCCGCGTGGCGTTTCACGATGGCCGCCCGCGGGTCGTAGTTCTTGTAGATCCGGTGGCCAAAGCCCATCAGCTTGGTGGTGTCCTTCTTATCCTTGACCTTGTTGACGTACGAGAGCACGTCGCCGCCCTCGTCGCGGATGCCGGCGAGCATTTCGAGCACGGCCTGGTTGGCGCCGCCGTGCAGCGGGCCGGACAGCGCGCTCACTCCCGAAGCCACCGAGACGTAGAGATTGGCGCCCGACGAGCCGACCAGGCGCACTGTCGAGGTGGAGCAGTTCTGTTCGTGGTCGGCGTGCAGGATCAACAGCACGTCCAAGGCGCGGGTGATCACCTCGTCGAAGGGATATGGGCCGGTGGGCAGGCCGAACGCCATGCGCAGGAAGTTCTCGATGTAGGAAAGCGAATCGTCGGGGTAGAGGAACGGCTGGCCGACGGAGTTCTTGTAGCCGTAGGCGGCCAGTGTGGGCACGTTGCCCATCAGCCGGAAGGTGGCTTGGTCCAGATCTGACGGGTCGATGCCCGGATTGGTGCCGACGAAGGTGGACAACGCGTTGATGCCCGCCGCCAGGACCGGCATGGGGTGCGAGCGCCTGGGCAGGAAGCGGAACATTTCCTTGAGGCGTTCGTCGAGCATGTGGTACTTGGCGATGCTCTTCGAGAACGCGTCCAACTCGGCGGCGGTGGGCAGCTCGCCGTAGAGCACCAGGTAGGAGACTTCGAGGAATGTCGCCTGTTCCGCGAGCTGTTCGATGGGGTAGCCGCGATAGCGCAGGATTCCCTTGTCGCCGTCAATGAACGTGATCTTGGAGGTGCACGAGGCCGTCGATCCGAAACCGGCGTCGAGGGTCATTTCGCCGGTCGCGGCCAGCAGGCGGCTGACGTCGTATCCGGCGCTGCCTTGCGTGGCCGGCACCAATGGCAGCTCGTAGGCGACATCGTCGTGGGTGAACAGTGCGTTAGACATGGTTAGCCTCCCAACTTTGCCCGCCACGATACTCGCGGGCGGCGGCAGGCGTGCGGGTTTGCTCGGTGCAATTACCGAGTGCCCACGCGTGGCTTGGGTGGCATGTGAGCAATTCTTGTTGGGTAGTAGGCTCACTGCATGGAACAGTCATTGCCGATCACGATCGGATTCGACGGCTCCCCATTCGCCTTCGCGGCGGTGCGGAAGGGGCTGTGGCTGGCAGGCAAGCTGGGCGCGCCGGTGCGCATCGTGCGGGCCTGGACGATCTCGAACGCGCCGCGTCCCGCGACGTGGCAGCCCGGCTATGTGCCGCCCGTGGAGGATTTCGGGGCGGCTGTGGAAGAGCAGACGCGGCGGGAACTGGCGGGAGTGCTGGCTGAGTTTCCGGATGCCGACGTGTCCATCGAAGTTCCGCATGGTGCCGCCGGGCGGGAATTGATCGCCGCCTCGGCCCAATCCAGCCTCATCGTGGTGGGCACGCGCGGGCTGGGCGGTTTCGCCGGCCTATTGTTGGGATCCGTCTCGGACCAAGTCGTCGAACACGCCCAATGCGACGTGCTGGTCGCCCGGCTGGTCGACGCAGACCCGGCCCCCGAGCGCGCCCTGAAGCTGGACCAGGCGATCGGCTAGCCGGCGGGCATCCAAGTCGGGCGCAGGGTGACGTGGCCGCCGCGGATGCGCGGTTGCACCTCGTCGCCCGGCCAGTAGCGGGCGCCGCCCACCCAGCCGGTGAATGTCTGCCCGGCTTTGGCGGGCGCGGTGGCCAGTTGGGCGCGCTGCCCGTAGAGCGCGACTGTGGCCGGCACGGTGTCGCCGTAGCGCACCTCATAGCGCAGTTTGTCGACGCGGGTGAGCCAGTTGTCCGGCGACGACTTGAGGTTGAACGCGGCGAAGACAGCTCCGTCGCTGGGCCGCACCGTCATCGCTTCCACTTCGCCCCAGGTGGTCTGCATGAGGTAGTCGGCCACGTGTTTGCCTTCCCAGGTGTACACGTGGACGGTGTTGTCGAGGCGGTCCGGGTTGATGCGTTTGCTGCGCGGCAGGTAGATGTACTCGGAGTCGCAGGCGATGCCCTGGTCGGTGTCGTCGAGCGAAACCTTGAGAATCCGTTGCCCGTTTTCCAACTCGGCGTCGTAGCGCCAAAACTCGGTGCCCGATCCGGCCACATAGCGCCCGCCGAAATAACAGATCGCGGAGATGTGGGCTGGGCCTTTGACCGTCTTCTCAGCCACGGACCGCAGCGTGTCCGGGTCCAGGTAGCGGACCAGGTTGTCGTTGGCTGGGCGCGCCTCATCCCAAACCGGTACCACGAGCTGTTTCCGGGCCGTGTCGTAGGTCATGTCGTTGGCGTGGCCGAGCGTGTTGGTGCGGGTCTTGGGGTCGTACTTGAATTTCCGGCTGGCTACGGGGTTTTCATCCCCGATGCGGTACTTCAGCAACTGCGTCGAGCGTTGTTCGCGGCCGGAGGACAACTTGACGCGTTTGGACTGCAACACCCATGCCCATTGCCCGTGGACGACCGCGCCTTGTTGCGTGGTGTAGCCGTCGGTGCTGGTCAGCGCCATGACCTGCGTGTCGGCCGTCTCGGGCAGGGATGCCGCCGCCGCGCTCGGTGCCGAAAGGCTCGAAGCCGCCACAACTACCGCCAGCGAGATGGCGAGCGGGCGTGACGGCCGAAGCTGCACTAGCGGTTGGTGGCCAAACGGCGCAGGGTGCCGAACATGCCCAGGGCCGCGAACAGGAACAGCATCGCGGCAGAGCCACCAAACGAGGCCATGGCACCGGGATCTTCTTGCAGGATCAACTGGAACAAGTCCGGCAGGGAGATGTCGTAGCCATACTCGGCGGCCTCTGCCTGCAGCGGCAGCAGTTCGGACACCAGGCAGGCCACGATGCTGATCAACACTCCCACCACGATCACGCCGATCAGCGGGACCATCCCCTTGCGCGGCGATGATTTGGCTCCGATCGAATAGAGCCACACCGCTCCGGCGGCCAGCACAAATCCGCAAATCGAAGCGATGAACCCGGCCTGCCAGATCACGACCGTCAGCACGACGCCCGCGACCACGCCGCCCAGCGAGAACAACAGGCCCTTGCCGACCTGCTCCTCGCCCGCGGGCTGGGCGACGGGCTGTGGCTGGCCGTACTGCTGGGGGTAGTTCGGATCGGTGGGCTGGGCAGGCACGTAGCCAGACTGGGCGTAGGCGTTGGGATCGTAGCCCTGGGGCGGCTGTTGCGGGACGTACCCCTGCTGCGGCGCCTGTTGCGCATAGTCCGCAGTGGGAACCTGTGGCTGCTGCGGTGGGGTGTAACCCTGGGGCGGCTGTTGCGTGTAACCCTGGGCCGGCGGTGCGTAGCTCTGCGCCGGCTGTTGTGGAACGGGCTCCTGTGTGGGAGCCTGCGGCGTGTAACCCTGTATGGGGGCTTGCGGGGTGTACGCGGCGGGTGGGGTGTAGGCCGCCGGGGCGATGTAGTCCGCGGGGGCCAACTGGACAGGCTCAGGTGCGGCGGTTGGGGGCTGCGGGGCAGCTAGTTCAGAAGGAGTCGCAGGCACCTGTTCGGGGGGCTGGAAACCGGGGTTTTGGTCAGTCATGCCGCAAGGATAGCCGACGACCTGCGCCGCGGCACCTGCCGGCGTCCTCCCGATCTCGTGTCGCGAGTGGCGAACCGCCTCGCCCTGTTGCAAATTCGCGCGGGCGGGGGGTAGCGTCGGTGCCCACACCTCCGAATACCCACATCAGAAAGCGGCCAGAAAATGCGTCTCACCCGAATCACCGCCCTATCAGCGTGCCTTGCGCTCACCTTCGGAATGCTGTCAATGATCGCGCCGACCGCGCAGGCTGCCGCTCCGGACGAGATCACCGGGCAGTTGGTCGGATTGGGCCCCGCCCAACTCGCCGAGGTTGAAGACTGGTCTGTGGCGTACTGGACTGACGACGACACGGATTATGCTCCGGTTGACGCTGCTGGCTCTTTCACGATCAGTGGTCTTCGCCCGGGTACGGCGTATTACATCCTGGTGTTTGACGCGAACGTGGACACTGTGTTTACCCGGTTGAATTCGGAAAGCTCATTCGTGGTGCGGCACTCGGTGACCGCCGGAGACGACGTTGTTCTCACTGTCATCGGCGAACCGACCACTGTGAACGGCTTGGTGACCAACCCGCCTGCGGAGACTGATGACTGGTGGGTGACGGCCCAGCACTGCCTCGACGAACCATGTGTCGATGTGGACATCCAGTCTTGGGCTCCCTTGGAGTCGGATGGCACCTTCGCGCTGGAAGTTCATCCGGAGGTCCCGTACGTGGTCTGGGTGGCCACGGATGACAAGAACTTCTGCGCCCTGCGCGCGGGCAGTGGCGAGAACTGCTTCACTCGGTTCGTGGTGGCCGATGAGGCCAGCTTCACGCTGGACATCGTCTATCCCGATGACGCGCTGCAAGTGACCCTGGTCGGCGCCCCGGCCCAAGAGAGTCTCCTCGTGCGTGGAGACATCGTCGATTGCTCCACCGAGTGGAGCTTGGGTGTGCACTGGTACGAGGAAGAGTTGGCCGCAGGCGTCGCCACTGTTCCGGTCTATGCGGGCTTCTGCTACAGCATCTCGGTTGATCGCGACGATGCCGTCGTGGAGGGTGATTACGAGCGGACGGGGATATGGATAGCGCTGGATGGCCAGGCCAACAGCTGGCACACCCTGTCGGCGAGTCAGCGTGACGTGGTCTTGCAGTATGGCGGCCCTGCGGTTATTTCGGGAAAGCTGTCTGGCTATTCCAAGACGGACTGGGTTTGGGTCACGATTTTCGAATCTGACGGAACAGATACTGGGCTTCCGAGTGAGTATGACTACTGGTACGAATGGGTGGTGGAAGCCAACGACGGTTTCGAGTTCAGTTCGGGCCTGTTCGGAAACACCTACAACAAGGTTTGCTTCTTCGAGATTGACGATATCAACCGTCCTCTGACGACCACGTTGAACGGTGTGACGTCGGCGTGCCATGTGTTGCAGCCTGGTCCGCACGAGGGTTTGGTGTTCGAGTATGGCGCGGCGTTGAAGGCGTTCAAGAAGTCTCCGGTGCCGACGGTTAGTGGGACGGCGAAGGTTGGCTCGAAGTTGTCGGCGACGGCTGGTTCGTGGTCGCCGAAGATCTCGCCTGTGTATCAGTGGTTGCGTGATGGCGTGCCGATTGTGGGTGCTACTGGTTCGTCGTATGTGTTGGCTGCTGCGGACTTGGGTGCGTCGGTGCAGGTGCAGGTGACCGGGCAGGTTGCCGGGTATGCGACCACGTCGAAGGTGTCGAAGGCGAAGGTTGTCGCTGCGGGGACGCTCAGTGGGGTGACTCCGAAGATTTCGGGTAAGGCTGTGTTTGGCGAGACGTTGTCGGTGAATGTGGGCACCTGGAAGACACCGGGTGTGGTGTTGTCGACGCAGTGGTTTGCGGGGTCGGTTCCGATTGTGGGCGCTACGGGGTCTAGCTACACGTTGGCCGGTTCGGATGTGGGTAAGAAGATCACGGTGAAGGTGACTGGCACTTTGGATGGCTATAAGTCGTTGACCAAGGCGTCGAAGGCTACCGGGAAGGTTGCGTTGGCGAAGCTGTCGGCGACTCCGGTGCCGGTGGTGTCCGGGACTGCGAAAGTCGGGGAGACGTTGAGTGTTGACACTGGCAGTTGGGGTCCGGATCCGGTGGGGTTGCAGGTGCAGTGGTATGCGTCTGGGAAGGCGATCAAGGATGCCACCGGCACTTCGTTGGTCCTGCATATCGCGCAGCAGGGTAAGAAGATAACGGTGAAGGTGACCGGGTCGAAGGAGTTTTTCAAGTCGGTGTCGAAGACGTCGAAGGCGACTGCGAAGGTTGTGGGGTTGAAGTTGGCTGCTACTCCGGTGCCGGTGGTGTCTGGGACGGCGAAGGTTGGGGAGACGTTGACGGTCGATGTCGGCGTGTGGGAGCCGGATCCGGTGGACTTGAAAGTGCAGTGGTATGCGTCGGGCAAGGCGATCAAGGGCGCGACGGGGACATCTTTGACGCTCGCTTCGGCGCAGAAAGGCAAAACGATCACTGTGAAAGTGACCGGCTCGAAAACCGACTACCCGTCCGTGACCAAGACCTCCAAAGCAACCAAGAAAGTCGCTGCGTAGCTGTCTGCGGGCACTTCGTGCGGAGATGCTGGCTCAAGGCAAAGTGACATGCGGCGTTGTCTGGAGTCCGGCTCGGCGTCACCGCAGTTCTTCTGTCTCCTTGTAGAGACGTGTTGCGCTGGTGACCAAGTGTTCGAGTTCGCCGGAGATTCCTCCGTCGAAACCCAGGATTCCCGTGGCGCCTCCGGAGCCCGCGTAGGAGACTCTTACTTGCTCCATGTGGCCATTGTCGCACCTGGCTGCACCGCCACCACGAGTCATCCCGGACTTGTTCCGGGATCTCGGACGCAGTCCGATTAGCGCCGGGTTGGGGCCGTGCCTCCGGTGGAGTTGGCCACTTGACTTCGGATAAGCTTGGCCAAAAGGGGGCCAGGTGGAACTTGCTCAGTTGAATGGGCTAATGCTCCTGGCTGCCGCGGTCCTGCTCGCTGCCGTCCTTTCCGCCCGTTTGGGCACGCAATTGGGCCTTCCTTCACTGTTGCTGTTCCTGGGTTTGGGGTTCTTGTTCGGCCAGACTTGGCTCTTCGGCGACTTTGCGCTCAACTTCTCCGACGCGGAGTCGGCGCACGCTTTCGGGTTTATGGCTTTGGCCTTCATCCTGGCCGAGGGCGGGCTGACCACGCGGTGGGACGAGATGAAGGAAGCCATCACGGTGGCGGTGCTGCTCGCCAGCGCGGGCGTGCTCATTTCAATCGCGGTGATGGCGGCGTTCGCCTACTTCGTCCTCGGGTTCAACCTCGTCACGGCAGTGCTCCTCGGGGCGATTACCGCGCCGACGGATTCCGCCGCGGTGTTTTCCGTGTTGCGGCGGGTGCCACTGCCTTCGCGGGTGCGCGCCACGCTGGAAGCCGAGTCCGGTTTCAACGACGCCCCGATTGTGCTGCTGGTCGCCACGGCAACCGAGTTGTCGCTGCCCGCGGGCGAGTCTGGCGAAGACCCGATGTCGCTGATCTACATCGTGCCGGCGGAGCTGATCGGCGGCTTCCTGCTCGGGTTGGTGGTCGGCCGCATCGGCATGCTGGTCATGCGCAAACTCGCCTTGCCGTCCGCTGGCCTTTACCCATTGGCGGCGTTCGGCTTCCCCATCCTGGCTTACGGCCTGGGCGACGTTTGCCACGTTTCCGGGTTCGCCGCCGTTTACATGGCCGCGGTGGTGCTCTCCAATGGCAGGCTGATCAAGCGCCTGTCAGTGCCCGCGAAGCGCCGGGCCATCCGCAAGCTGCAGCAGAAAGCCCGCGAGACCAGATGGATCATGAGGTTGCGCGAGTTCTGGAACGACGATTCGCCCCTCCCGCACCGCACTGCGATCCGTTCCTTCGCCGAAGGAGTCGGATGGGTGGCGCAGATCGGCCTGTTCGTCATGCTGGGCGTGCTCGCCTCCGACGAAGTCCACATTTCCTGGTCGGGCGCGTTGGCGGGGCTGGGGCTGGGCGCCTTCCTGACGTTCGTCGCCCGTCCGGTTTCGGTGTTCTTGTGCTCGGTGTGGTTCAAGACGCCATGGCGGGAACAGCTGTTTATCTCGTGGGCGGGCCTGCGCGGCGCCGTCCCCATCATCATGGCGACTGTGCCGCTGGCCCACCGAGCGCCACACTCCACGGAGATCTTCGGCATGGTCTTCATCTTCGTCATCTTCTTCACGCTGCTGCAGGCCCCGACGTTGCCCGCCAGCGCCAAATTGCTGAAGATCACAACGAACGAGCCGACCGACGTGGAGTTCGAGTTCGGTCCACTCGACAACATCTCCGCGGACATGCTGCAAGTGTCCGTTGCCGAAGGCTCCAAACTGCACGGCGTGACGGTGCGCGAAGTGCGTCTGCCGGTGAATTCCGTGATCTCGCTGATCGTCCGAGCGGACGAGACCTTCACCCCGCACGCCGACACGAAGATCCAGACCGGCGACGAATTGCTGGTCGTCACCCGCGCCGAAGACAGGAAGCGCGTCGAGGCCCGTTTCAAGGCGGTCTCCGAGTTGGGCCGGTTGGCGAACTGGCGCGAAGACTAATCGCCATCCCGGCCCTGTTCCGGGGTCCCCGCAAAGTATCGAAGAACTTTGTGGGGTGGTGTTCCGGGGTCCCCGCAAAGTATCGAAGAACTTTGTGGGGTGGTGTTCTGCGATCTCGGACGTAGTCCGTGTGCCCCGCTGAGGGGGCACCGCTTGCCACAGTGCGTGCGTCATCCCGGACCTGTTCCGGGATCTCGGACGTAGTCCGTGTGCCCCGCCAAGGGGCACCCCTTCGGGGTGCATGGGACTACGTCCCAAGATGCCGGAACAAGTCCGGCATGACGGGGAGGGGAACGCTGGAACAAGTCCGGCATGACGGGGAGGGGAACGCTGGAACAGGTCCGGCATGTCGGAGGGGAACGCTGGAACAGGTCCGGCATGACGGGGGGGAACGCTGGAACAGGTCCGGCATGGCGGGGAGGGGAACGCCGGAACAAGTCCGGCATGACGGGAGGGTTGATCGCCCCAGTCCATCGCCCCTTTGTTCGTATGTCAAGACATATGTTGACATGGCGGCTCCTGGGGGAGAAGAATGTCCTCAGATAGTCGATAATTCGGCTGTAAATGGCCAGCGTCGGTCTACAGAGGAGTCGCAGATGTACACCGTTTCCCATTTCATCAATGGACAGATCGTCACGGGTGGGCGTGGCATGTCCCCCATTTACAATCCGGCCACCGGAGAGCAGATCGGCCAGGCGGAGTTGGCGACGCCGGAGCTCGTGGAGCAGGCCATCACCGCCGCCAAGACGGCATATGTCAAGTGGTCCGAGATGTCGCTCGGCCGCCGCACGGCCGTGCTGTTCAATTTCCGGGAGCTGCTGAAGGCCAACACCGACCGCATCGCCGAGATCATCGTGCGCGAGCATGGCAAGGTCTTCTCCGACGCGCAAGGCGAGGTTGGCCGCGCGCTCGACGTCGTCGAGTACGTCTGCGGCATCCCCGAGCTGCTCAAAGGCGAGTACACGATGCAGGCGTCCAGCGCGCTGGACATCTACACCAACCGCGAGCCGTTGGGCGTGTGCGGCGGTGTCACTCCGTTCAACTTCCCGGTGATGTGCCCCATGTGGATGGCCCCGGTCGCCATCGCCTGCGGCAACACGTTCGTGCTCAAGCCGGCCAAGGCCGATCCGTCCCCCTCCATCGAAATCGCCAAGCTGTGGCAGGAAGCCGGGCTTCCCGACGGCGTGTTCAACGTCGTGCAGGGCGACCGCCACGTCGTCGCGATCCTGGAGACGCATCCCGACATCAAGTCGCTGTCGTTCGTGGGCTCGACCCCGGTCGGCAAGGAGTTGCACGAGATCGGCGCGGCGCACGGCAAGCGCGTCCAGGCCATGTCGGGCGCCAAGAACCACGGCATCGTGCTGGCCGACGCCGATCTGGACTTCGCAGCCGCCAACACCGTCGCTGCCGCGTTCGGCGCCGCCGGCGAGCGCTGCATGGCCCTCCCGGTGATCTGCGTCGAGGAGTCGGTGGCCGACCAGTTCATCGACTTGGTGATGGAGAAGTCCAAGAAGGTGCTTGTGGCCGACGGCATGACGCCCGGCGCGGACATGGGCGCGATCATCACCGCGAGCGAGCGGGACCGGATCGAGCAGATCGTGACCGAGGCCGAAGCGGCGGGCGCGGAAGTGCTGCTGGACGGCCGCGGCTGGCGTCCGGCAGACCGACCCAACGGCTTCTTCACCGGACCCACGATCGTCGACAAAGTGACGCTCGACATGCGGGCGTACGTCGAAGAGATCTTCGGGCCGGTGCTCGTGGTGCTGCGCATCAAGGATCTGGAAGAGGGCATTTCGCTGATCCAGAACAACCCGTACGGCAACGGCGCGGCCTTGTTCACGTCGTCCGGCTACGCGGCCCGCAAGTTCACCCGCGAGATCCCCGTCGGCATGATCGGCATCAACGTTCCGATCCCCGTGCCGGTGGCCTATCACTCGTTCGGTGGCTGGCAGGATTCGTTCTTCGGGGAGTCGAAGATCTACGGCCCTGAAGGCGTCAAGTTCTTCACGGCGGAGAAGGCCATCACCCAGCGTTGGCCCGAGCCCAAGATCGAGACGGAAGCCACCTTCCACTTCGCGGGAGCCAGCCAGGGTGAAAGCTGACCATGCGACAATGGGGCCATGCCGCGCGCATACGTCCTGACGGTCTCTGACCGCTGCTCCGCAGGGGAGCGCGAAGATGCTTCCGGGCCGGCTGTCGCTGCCGAGTTGGCCGGGTTCGACGTGGAAACGGGGCTGTGCCCAGACGGCGAAGCCAACGTCGCCCAGGCGCTGCTCAGTGCGCTGGCAGCCGGGTTCGACCTCATCGTGACCACGGGCGGCACCGGCGTCGGACCGCGAGACGAGACGCCGGAAGGGACCCGTCAGGTCATCGCCAAAGAGCTACCCGGCATCCCGCAACTGCTGGTGGCCGCCTCGCCGCGCGCAGCCCTCGGGCGCGGGATCGCTGGCGTAGTCGGCCGGACGCTGATCGTGAACCTGCCCGGCAAGCCGTCTGCGGCGCGGGAAGGCATCCAAGTCGTACTGCCGTTCACGGCGCACATTCTGGAGCAGTTGCGCGGGGGCGATCACACATGATCCTGGCAGCCGAAATCACCGCAGAACCCATCGACGTGGCGGCCCTGCTGGAGTTGGTGCGCCGCCGGGAAGCGGGCGCGACGAACGTGTTCATCGGCCATGTGCGCAACAACGACCGGCACGCCGCCGGCGAAGTCGTCGCGTTGGAGTATTCCTGCCATCCCACCGCTGGGGAGCGGCTGCGCGAGCTGATCGACGAGGCGTTGCGGCAAGTGGATCCAGATGGTGTGGCGCACGTGGCCGCCGCACATCGCATCGGGGCCCTTGGCGTGGGCGAGGTGGCCTTCGTGGTCGCGGCGTCGGCGCCGCACCGCGAGTTGGCCTTCGCGGCTTGCCAGCGCGTGGTGGAGACGGTCAAACACAACCTGCCCGTGTGGAAGAAGCAATACGACGCCCAGGGCGCGAGCAACTGGCAGGGCCTGTGACACACTGCATCGTGGTCATCGGGCCCAGCGGGGCGGGGAAGAGCACCCTCGTGCGGGAGTTTGTGCGGCGCCATCCGGATTTCGAGTTGATCCGCACCCACACCACGCGCCCGGCCCGGCCCGCGGAGTCAGACACGCACATTTTCGTCACCGACGAGCAGTTCGAGCAGACTGAGTTCTTGGGCACGGTCGACGTGTTCGGCGCGCGCTACGGGCTGGCGCCGTTCGCCGCGGACGGCCGGGTCCCGGTGGTGTTGCTCCGGGTGTTCGTGCTGGATGCGTTCGCCGAGTTCTTCCCGGACGCGAAAGTGGTCCAGCTGGAGGCCCCCGTCCAGGTGTTGCAAACCCGGCTCACTGAACGCGGCGACGCCGACCGGGCGGACGCGGCCGCGCTGGCCGCCGAGATCGAAGCCGGGCGAGCCCGGGCGGACGCCGTCGTGGACACGGGTGGGTCGTTCGAGGAGAGCTTGGAGGCTCTGGCGGCGGCCTTCGCCGGACTTTTCAGGTAGTCAGGATGACGCAGGTGGGGGTGCCCAGGGCGACGTGGGCTTGACCGCGCGGACGCCTGCGTAGAGGGTGAACACATTGCAGACGACCATCACTACCGTTCCCAGCAGCACGATGGCTTCTGTCCAGGGTTCCAGGTGGTAGGTCGCCAGGATCATCAGCACGATGTAGAAGAAGATCTTCATCGAGATCCAGCGGCTGTAGATGCCGGTGTAGCGCACTTTGGCGGCGAGGTTGGATTCGCGGTCGCACTGGACCAGCGCCAGGAGTTGCCCGGCCAGCGACAGCGCGCAGAAGCCGAACACCGCCCAAGGGTTGACGTCGTAGTAGAGGAACATCAGCACGCTCAAGGCGACCGTCCCCGCGACCGTCCAGATCGCACTCTGGATGATTGCCGCGTGCGCGCTATGGCGCACGGTGAAAGTCCGCTTCCCCGTGGCGCGGTCGCCGTGCTCGTCGCGTATGTCCTTCAGGAATAGCCGGCCGATGAAGATCACGTACATGGCGAGCATCACCGCCAGGTATCCCCAGGACGCCCGGAACCCCATCGTGGCGGCGGCGGCTTCACCCTCCGCGTCACCGACGATGTAGATCACGTTGAAGTTGCCATTGCCCAGCAACGCATAAACCAGGATCGCGGGATAGACGACGTATTCCAGCGGCAACAGCAGCTGCGCCACGACGCCGCGTCCGCTCAAGCGGAATGGCGGCATCGAATAGACGTAGTTGAGCGCCAGCATGATCGCAGTCAGCACGGCCGTTTCCCAACCGATCAGCAGGCTCGCAGCCAGCGCCAGCGCCGCGGCGAACCAGGCCACGCCCCACACTTCGCGCCTGCTGCCTTGGCCCGACACGAGCGGGCGATCGCTGTCGCCGGACAGGTTAAGGCTGTCCGTTGCTTCGTCGGACAGGTCGTTGACGGCGGTGGCGTTGGCGTAGACGGCCCCCATGGCCACGAAAGCGCCCAGGATGCCCAGCCAGTTGGGTTCTTCGGGCCAGAGCATTTCCAAGCACAGGTAGAAGAAGACCATGTGCAGGTAGATCAGCAGCAGCGTGTGGATGCGGATGAACCGCCAGCACAGCGTGGCGTAGCGGGCAGCTACATGCATTTCGAGCTCTTGGCGCAGTCGAGGGCGGTGGCCATGGCGGCGAACAGCACCGCTGCCCAGATGGCGCCGCTGGCCAGCAGCAGGCCGCCCAGCCCCACTGCGCTCAACTGGAACATCGCTTGGGTGGTCTGCGTGGACACCGCCGCGCGGGCGTCCGGGCAGGCGTCTGACAATCCGTCGCTGTCCAGGTAGCGGCACAGCTGGTAGCAGATGAAGTGATAGCGGGCCTTGACCACGGCGAAGACAAAGATCGCTATCCCGGCAACTACCCCTAACAGGTACTGCGGGGCAAGGATCAACAGGTACGGCGTCATCTGGAGCACCCTCTCGGCGTACTGCCACTGGCCTATGTGCATGAGGACGAAACCGAGGGCGGGGATCACCACGAACACCCCCGCCGTCGCGAGCCAACAGATGATGTTGGCTTGTTTGCGAAGAGCGTAGTAACGCTCAGTGAAGTCCCGGGCTGCCGCGTTGCCCGCATCCTTGAGCAGTGTGCGGGCCTGCTCTACCTGCTGATCTAACGCCATGGCCCCATCCTTGCCGTTTCAGTCAATGGTAGCCGCATGCCAAGAACCCGTGCGGCCGCCGCTCTTGGCGAGAAGGCGCACATCCGTGATGGCCACGGTACGGTCGATGCCCTTCACCATATCCACGATAGCCAGCGCGGCGACGCACACGGCCGTGTACGCCTCCATTTCGACGCCGGTGCGGTCAACGGCGGTGACGGTGGCGGTCACCCGCACACCCGCGTCGCCCAGGTCCAGATCAACCGAGGCTCCGTGGACGCCGATGACGTGTGCCAGCGGTAACAGGTCGGGGGTGCGTTTGGCCGCCGCGATCCCGGCCGCGCGGGCGACAGCGAACACGTCGCCTTTGGGCACGGTCCCGTCTCGCAGGGCCGCCACGACGGTCGCGGACACCGACACGAATCCTTCCGCCGTCGCCGAGCGCCTGGTGACGTCCTTGCCGGAGACATCCACCATCCGGGCGTGCCCGGCCGAATCCAGATGATCCATGGGGCCAATTATGTCGGACGCACCCGCGAACAACCCCACCCGTCATCGCGAACAACACCAACCCGTCATGCCGGGCTCGTTCCGGCATCTCGGACGTAGTCCGTGTGCCCCGCCAGGGGCACCCCTGTGGGGTGCATGGGACTTCGTCCCAAGATCCCGGAACTAGTCCGGGATGACGAGAGGGGCGGTGTCGATGTCCGTTCCGTCGGCCACATCTGCGCATTCGACCAGCATGGCGTGGTTGGCGGCCAAGTACGGGCCGGCTCCGCGGTCGCCCGACAGCGTGGGCAGGATGCGCCCTATGTGGTGGGCGCCGATCAGGACGGGGTGACCCGGATTGCCCTCATAGCTGGCCCTGGCCAGGGATGTTGGTGACGAATACGCGGCCAGAACGCGCCGCACCGCCGCCACTGTCAGGCCGGGGGTATCGACCAGCGTGAGCAGAAGCGTGCCGTTGACCGTTTCCAGGGCGGCGCGGACCGATGCGGACAAGCCTTGCTGCCAGTCGGCGGCTCGGATTGGCCGGACGTGCGGCGGCAGGGTGGCTTCCGTTTCATCCGCCGCCGCGCCCGTCACCACGTAGACCGGGTCGCAGCCGGCGGCGGCCAAGATGCCGGCAGTCCGAGCGGCCCACGGCTTGCCGTCAGTGGTCGCCAAGGCCTTGGGTTTGCCGTACCGGGTGCCCGCGCCGGCTGCCAACACCACGCCGGGGATGGACGCACGCGGGTGGATTGGCATGTCGCCTCCGGTCAGGGGTTGGCCGCTGCGGCCGTTGGCCTCCGCGATCACTTCGGCGAAGATGGAGACGGCCAACTCGCCGGCGCCGCGGCCGCCCAAGTCCAGGCCGATCGGGGCGTGCAGGCGGGCGATTTCCGGCTCCGCCAAGCCAGCGGCGCGCAGCGCTTCCAACCGTTTCGCGTTCGTCCGGCGCGAGCCCATCGCGCCCACATAAGCCACATCCAGCCGCAAAGCTTTGAGCAGTGCGGGGATCTCGAACTTCTCGTCATGCAGCAGCGAGACGATGACGGTGCGGGAATCGGTTGGTGCGGTGTCCAGGTAGTTGTCGGGCCAATCGCGCGCCACCTCGTCGGCGGACGGGACGCGAGCCGGGTCGGCGAACGCCGGCCGGGCGTCGACGACCGTTACGCGATAGCCGAGCAGGCGGCCCAGGGCGGCCACGGTTTCGGCCAGTTCGATCGCGCCGAAGATCAGGAGGCGGGGGCGGGGGAGAAAGGACTGGGTCAGCGTCGTGGCGGTGGCCATCGTCTGCGACGATGTCGCACTTCGTGCGAAGGTCCCGGAACAAGTCCGGGATGACGGGGTGGGGGGTGTG
>JAISUR010000046.1 GCA_031271975.1 Propionibacteriaceae bacterium | reverse complement strand
CGAAGAAAGTCATCATTTCCGCCCCCGCGAAGGGCGAGGACATCACCGTCGTCCTCGGCGTCAATGACGACAAGCTCGACCTCTCGAAGCACAACATCATCTCCAACGCCTCCTGCACCACGAACTGCCTGGCCCCGATGGCCAAGGCGCTGCAGGACGGCATCGGCATCGTCAAGGGCCTGATGACCACCATCCACGCCTACACCGCTGACCAGCGGCTGCAGGACGCCCCGCACAAGGATCTGCGCCGCGCCCGCGCCGCCGCTGTGAACATCGTTCCCACCTCGACCGGCGCCGCCAAGGCCGTCGCCCTGGTGCTGCCGGAGTTGAAGGGCAAGCTGGACGGCTACGCGCTGCGCGTTCCGGTGCCGACAGGCTCCGCGACGGATCTCAGCTTCGAGGCGAGCCGCGAGACCTCCGTCGAGGAGATCAACGCCATCGTCAAGAAGGCCGCCGAGTCGGCGCCGCTGAAGGGCTACCTCTACTACACTGAGGACGAGATCGTCTCCACCGACATCGTCACCGATCCGGCTTCCTGCACCTTTGACGCCAAGCTCACCAAGGTGATCGGCAACCAGGTGAAGGTCGTCGGCTGGTACGACAACGAATGGGGCTACTCGAACCGCTTGGTCGACCTGACCGAGCTGGTCGCCAGCAAGCTCTGATTTGCGCATGGTGCGGCCCGGTACTCGCCGATGAGTGCCGGGCCGCGCCCGCAACCGCCCCAACTCCTCCGCTGAAAACTCTCACAAGGAACCCAAATGAAATCCATCACCGACCTGGGGAATCTCCAGGGCAAGCGCGTGCTCATCCGCTGCGACTTCAACGTGCCGCTGGACGGCGACATCATCACTGACGACGGCCGTATCCGGGCTGCGCTGCCCACGCTCGACCAACTGCGCGCCCAGGGCGCCAAGGTTGTCGTCATGGCCCACTTGGGCCGTCCCAAGGGCGAGGTGAACCCGAAGTACTCGTTGGCACCGGTAGCCAAGCGGCTCGGCGAACTGCTGGGCACGCAGGTGCAGTTGGCCGCCGATGTGGTGGGCCCGTCCGCGCAGGCTACGGTCGCGGCGTTGCCCGACGGCGGAGTGGCGCTGCTGGAGAACGTCCGCTTCGAGCCGGCCGAGGAGTCGAAAGACGACGCCGAGCGCGGGGCTTTGGCCGCGAAGTATGCGGCCCTGGCGGACGTGTTCGTTTCCGACGGCTTCGGCGTGGTGCACCGCAAGCAGGCTTCCGTTTACGACGTGGCCAAGCTGCTGCCCAGCGGCGCCGGGTTCCTGGTGGCCAAGGAAGTGGACGTGCTCAAGCGCCTCACACAGACCCCGGACCGCCCGTACACCGTGGTGTTGGGCGGCGCGAAGGTGGCCGACAAGCTGGCCGTCATCGACAACCTGCTGAAGGTGGCCGACACCTTGATCGTGGGCGGCGGCATGGCGTACACGTTCTTGAAGGCGCAGGGCTATGAGGTGGGCCAGTCGCTGCTGGACACCGAGAAGATCGAGGTCTGCGCCGCCTATCTGGCCCAGGCCAAGGCCGCGGGCAAGACGATTCTGCTGCCGATCGACACGCGGATCGCCGCGAGCATCGATTTCGCCGGACGTACCGCTTCCGAGGTGACAGTCGTGGGTGTGGACGCCATTCCCGCCGACCAGCAGGGCGCGGACATCGGGCCCGCCACCGAGGCGCTGTTCGCAGACGCGATCAAGTCCGCCGCGACTGTGTTCTGGAACGGGCCGATGGGCGTTTTCGAGATCGAGTCGCTGGCGCAGGGCACGCTCGCCATCGCCAAGGCTTTGGCCGAGTCTTCCGCCTTCTCCGTCGTGGGCGGCGGCGATTCGGCGGCGGCCGTGCGGCAGTTGGGATTCGCCGATTCGCAGTTCGGACACATTTCGACCGGCGGCGGCGCTTCCCTGGAGTACTTGGAAGGCAAGGAATTGCCCGGACTAGCGGTTTTGGAGGACTGACATGGCGCGCACACCTTTGATGGCCGGCAACTGGAAGATGAATCTCAACCACGTGGAGGCCACCGGCTTGGTGCAGGAACTCGCGTGGACGCTGAAGGACTTCCACTACGAGCCGGAGAAGTCCGAGGCGGCGGTCATCGTGCCGTTCACTGACATCCGCTCCGTGCAGACCGTGATCGAGGGCGACAAACTCCCGCTCAAGTTCGGCGCGCAGGACGTGTCCGTGCACGATTCGGGCGCCTACACGGGCGAGATCGCGGCTGGCTTCCTGGCCAAGCTCAACTGCGCTTATGTCGTGGTCGGCCACTCGGAACGCCGCGAGTACCACGGCGAGACCGACGAGCTGATCAACCAGAAGGCCAAGAAGGTCATCGCCGCGGGCATGACGCCGATCATCTGTGTCGGCGAGGTCTTGGAGATCCGCAAGGCCGGCAACGCGGTCAGCCACGTGCTCACGCAGACGAAGGGCGTCCTTGAGGGCTTGACACCGGAACAGGTGGGCGCGCTGGTGATCGCCTACGAGCCGGTCTGGGCGATCGGGACGGGCGAGGTGGCGACCCCGGCTGACGCGCAGGAGGTCTGCGGCGCCATCCGCGGCTATGTCGCCGAGACGTTCGGGCCCGAGGCTGCCGAGGGTGTGCGCATCCAGTACGGCGGCTCGGTCAAGGCCTCCAACGTCGTCGAGATCATGGCCGAGCCCGATGTGGACGGCGCGCTGGTCGGCGGGGCGAGCTTGAAAGCCGACGAATTCGCGAAAATCGTGCTGTTCTACCGGGGCTGAGCCAACCTGGCCAACCTGGCCCGAGCACCCTTTCGGATGCTGTAAACTATTCGGGTGACTTTCGCGGTGTTGTTGACTTGGCCCATCCTTGTGGTGGACATTGTTCTAATTCTCACCAGCATCGTGCTGGCCCTTTTCATCCTGCTCCACAAGAGCCGGGGTGGGGGCATGTCCGATCTGTTCGGTGGCGGTATGACTACCGGAATGAGCGGCACGTCCGTCGCTGAACGTAACCTCGACAAGATGACGATCGCCGTCGGGCTGGTGTGGTTGGCAAGCATCATCGGACTCCTCGTTCTGTATAAGTTCTTCCCCGAAATCGGCACTTTCTAGGAGTTTTTTGTGGCAGGCGGTAGCGCCATCCGCGGTAGCCGTGTCGGCGCCGGTCCAATGGGAGAGGCCGAGCGCGGCGACACCGCTCCGCGCCTGTATGTGTCTTATTTTTGTTCGAACGGCCACGAGACGCGGCCGGCTTTTGCCGCAGACGTCACCGTGCCCGAGACGTGGGACTGCCCGCGTTGCGGTTTGCCGGCCAACTTGGATTCGGAGAATCCGCCGCCGCCGCCGCGCATCCAGCCGTACAAGACCCACCTTGCCTATGTGAAGGAGCGCCGCAGCGACGATGAAGCTGTCGCGATCCTGGGCGACGCCCTGCAGGAACTGCGCGCCCGGCGCGCGGCAGGTGAGGTCATTTACTGACCGGTTGTCACAGCGAGCAGTCGAAATACGGCATTTCCGCGGCCGCCGCGCGGTCGATCAGCCACAGTGTGGCTTCGCGCCCGGCGATGCGGGCCGCCGGCAGTGTCCGGTCACCGTCGAGGGCGGCACGCACCCACTGGGCCTTTTCGTGGCCGGTGGCCAGAAACCACACTTGCGCCGAGTTTGACAGCGCCGTCGGGGTGAGGGTGATGCGTTCGCTGGGCGGATCGGGGGCGTCGCGGACGGCGATGACTTTCTGGCCGCGCGGCGTGGGTTGATTCGGATACAGCGAGGCGGTCTGGCCGGCGGGGCCGATGCCGAGGATGCAGATGTCGAACTTGGTGTCGCCCAGCTCGCGGGCGTATGCCTCGGCGGCGGAGGCGGAGTCGAGTTGGCCTTCGGAGCCCGGCATGGGGTGTGTGTGGGCCGGGTCGATCGGGAAACGCCTGGCCAATGTGGCGAGCGTCATGGCGGCGAGCCGGTCGGGGTGCGTGGTGGGCACGAAACGCTCGTCGCCCCACCAGATTTCGAGCCGGGCCCGGTCGATGGGCGAGGCGGCCATGGCCTTGCTCAATTCGGTGAACAGCGCTTGCGTGGTGCGTCCGCCCGTGATGCACAGATTCGCGACGCGCCCGTTGGCCTGGCATTCGACGAGCCTGTCGACCAGCCGGTACGCGGCCCGCTTGGCGAGGTCGTTCAAGTCCAGGTGCCGGATAATCTGTGCGGCCATTGAACGTCCTCCTCGCGGGCACGAGTATACATACCGCCTCCCCCGTCATGTCGGACACCCGACCCGTCATCCCGGACACCCGACCTGTCATCCCGGACACCCCACCCCTGTCATCCCGGACACCCACCCCTGTCATCCCGGACTTGTTCCGGGGTCCCCGCAAAGTATCGAAGAACTTTGTGGGGTGGTGTTCCGGGATCTCGGACGTAGTCCCGTGCACCCCGCAGGGGTGCCCCCAAATCCTCCGAGCAGTTGTTTTGTCCAGGTAGCCAGTCGTTTTCTAGGTTGACGCGCTGGGGGGGGGGAAACTACCGTTCGTTGAACGGCACAATACTCACCTCAAAGGAGAGGCTATGCACCCCAAGCCACTGGTCGCACGTTTCCTAGCTGCGGCACTGACTCTCTCACTTACGATAGGACTGGCATTCACGAGCGCTCCGCCGGCGAATGCGGCCCCGGCGGCGGACACCGCGCTGGACATCATCACCACAGTGGATGTGTTCCCGGTACTGCCATCCAAGATCCAGGTCGCCCAAGAAGGCGGCGGCAGCGAACTCACGGCCGTGACCTGGGACACCGCGTCCATCGACAGGTCGCAGTGGAGCACACCTGGCACCTACTACATCACCGGCAGCTATGCCGGCGGGACGGCCACTGTCACGGTCACGGTGACCGCCGAGCGCGGCCTGCCCGAGGTGGCCACCCCATATTTGGGCTGGAACTCCTGGTACGCGATGACGCGGAACATCTCCGAGGCCAGCATCAAGACACAGGTGCTCGCCTTGGAGGCTAAGGGCGTCACGGCCGCCGGTTACGACATCATCTGGTTGGACGAAGGTTGGTGGCAGACCAGCGACCCGTACCGCACCGATGACGGCTACATCGCCCCGAACTCGCGCTTCCCCGACATGGGCGCTTTCGCCGATTGGCTGCACGCGCGGGGGTTGAAGCTCGGCCTCTACGCCGATCCGGCATCCCGGGCTTGCGGCAACGGCTACGGCTTCGGCGGCGACAACTGGTTCGAGAACTACCGCAAGGACGTCGCCCAGATGGTCGAGTGGGGCGTCGACGCCATCAAAATGGACCACTGCGGCGGGCACGATGACGTGCGCGCCGGCGATGAGTACTACTCGAAGAAGTACAACTTCCAGCTCTACGCCGCCTTCTACCAGGCGCTGCGCGAAGCGGACCCCGAAGGCACGATCATCTTCGACACCTGCGAGTGGGGCCAGGAGAACACCCCCGACTGGGCTTACAAGATCGCCAACGGCTACCGCATCAGCGACGACCTCGGCCACTTGGCGCTGCCCGCGCCGAACGCGACTTTCTGGGATTACTGGGAGCATTCCGTCAACCCGGGCGGGCACACGCCGGGCGCGTACAACGACGCCGACTATCTGGTGATCGACGCGCTGTCCACCTATGCGACGTTCACCCCTGCTGGCTTCCGCACCTATTTCTCGGCATGGGCTTTTGCCGGGCTGCCGTTGATCCTCTCCACGCTGGCCCCGAATCTGGCGGCCGCCAACGTGGCGACGATCACCAACGCCGACATGCTGTCGATCGACCAGGATCCGCTCGCGATCCAGCCGATGCTCATCCGGGAGGACTATGCCGGGCTGCAGGTATGGGCCCGCCCGCTGGCGGACAAGGACGGCAAGAAGCGTGCGGCGGTCATGCTGGTGAACCGCAACGACACGCCTGGGACGGTCGGTTTCGACTGGTCCGACGCCGGGCTGGCCAACGTCACCGCGGTGCGCAACGTGTGGGAGGGCGTGAACGAGGTTCCCGCCGCTTCCTATTCGACTGCGGTGTTTCCCGCTGAGGTGACCGTGCTGATCGCCGAAGGCGACGCCACTACGGTGACCAGCGGTTTCCCGCAATACAACTACGCTCCGCAGAGCTTCATCACGGTGTCTTCTTCTACGACCGACGGCGGCGGCAACAAGTCCGCCCACCGGGCGCAGCATGTGGCCGATTTCAAGGCTGCGACCACCTGGCTGCCCGGCCGCGACCTGTATGGGACGAACTGGATCGAGGTGGATTTCCGCCAGACGCGTACCGTCGACTCGGTGGTGTTGAACGTCAACGCGGCGGTCGGTGCGGGCACCTGGCTCGAATACCTGGACGGCGGCGATTGGACGCTCGCCGAGACGCTGCCTGCCTTGACGGCGGGGGAGAACGAGATCACACTGGGCACCTCCGTCAGCACCACCGCCATCCGGCTGGTGATCCCATCAGGACAGTCCATTGAGATTCGCGAGTTTGAAGTCTATGGCCCGGACAAGGTGACCAGCGGCTACACCTCGCTTGCAGACCCGATCACCGCGACGCCGGTCACGCCGGTGAACTACTTCGCCGGTTGCGGTATGGCGGCCCCGGCCAACCCGATCGCTACCGAGTCCGGCTCGTACAACGCCAGCTACAACGCGTCCAAGGTGTGCGACGGCAGCTACTCGCTGACTGCGGTGAACACCGCCGGCAACCGCTGGGATTCCGGGCACTCGGACACCAGCAACGACTGGATCGCCTACGCGTGGGACACGCCCATCACCGACGCCGGCACGCTGCGGGTTATCTATGGGGCGTATTGGCAGCGCAACAAGCACACCGTCATCCGCTACAACGACGGCACCTACGGCAGCGACTACACCACCTGGCCGGTGCTCGCCGAGATTGAGGCCGATGGCGGGGCGGGCTTTGTGCAGGGCGCACCGGACGTGTACATCGACGTGACCGGCAAGACCATCCAGGCGCTGCGGTTCAACTTCACCGAGGTGGTCGCGTTGCTCGGCCCGAATGCCGAAGCCACAGTGGCCGAAATCGAACTGCTTTCAGTGGTCTCGCGCGACCCGGTGTACGTTGAGCCGGTTTTGATCACCGTGGATGCCGGAGTCACTCCGGTGCTGCCTGACAGCGTCAAAGTGCGCTACGACGACGGCACCTGGGGTACCGCGCCGGTCATCTGGGACAGCTCGGTTCCGGCGTCCGCTTATGTGATTGACGCCGAAGGCGGGACATACGTCATCACGGGCACCGCTGGCACTATGGCGGCCCTGGCCAACGTGGTGATCGTGCCGCGTCCGGGCACGCTGGCTGACTTGCAGGCCATCGTGGACGCGAACAAAGACCGGGTGCAGGCCGACTACGCGTCGGGCGCTTGGCCGGCGTTCGTTTCCGCACTGGCGGACGCGCAGGCGGCGCTGGCCGCCGATCCGGAGCCGACCCGCTCGCAGATTGTCGTCGTCGCGGCGGCTCTCGAAGACGCCGTCGCGGACCTGGTCGAGACTAAGGATCTCACCGCGTTGGTCGCCAATGTGACCGGCGCGGACGCATTCGAGTCCGAGTTTGACCCGGCGGATTGGGCGGCCTTCGAGCAAGCCCTTGGCGATGCGCAGGGCGTGCTCGCCGATCCGAACCCAACCGTCCAAGATGTTGCCGACGCTCTGGCCGCTCTGCAAGCGGCAGTAGCCGCCATGGAGACTGAAAACCTGGCGCTGGCGCCGAAGGCCACCGCGTCGGTTTCGTCGTGCTACAACTCAACCTCGTGTGCCACTGCCACCTATGGCGCGGGCAAGCTCAACGACGGCATCCGGATCACCAGTCCGGAGAACTCGGCGACCAGCCGCTGGAATTCCGACAGCGGGAAGTCTGACGGCGAATGGGCGCAGCTCGAATGGGCCAGCCCGGTGGTGGTCAACACCGCCCGGGTCTACCTGGGCATCTGGCATACCCGGATCGGGATCGCCCACATCCAGTACTTTGACGGTGAAGACTGGGTGACGCTCGGCACTATCGCCCAGACGCCCACCGCGGGCCAGGTCCAGGCCGCCGCGGTGGTCGACGTACCCTTCGGCAACGTGAGCGTCACCAAGCTGCGGCTCTTCTACGAAGACGCGATCGTCGGCACAGGTACAGCCGCCGGCGATCCGCTGCCCTGCGTTTTCGAGATCGAGGTATACAAGGTTCCGGTGCTCGCAGTGGATGCCCCGGCCGTGGCCGACACCCTCACTGGGGCAGCCCCGGAGTTGCCGGAAACCGTCACTTTGACGCTGTTCGGTGGTGCGCGGGTGGAGGCCGCCGTGGATTGGGATTCGATCCCGTCCGGCAGTTTGGAATCTGCGGGCACGTTTACCGTGACCGGCGCGATCGTGGGCACGTCGACGTCGGCTACGGCGACGGTGACCGTGGTGGCGCGTGGCGATACTGGTGCGTTGGCTGACTTGTTGTCTGGTGCTCGGGCGTTGTTGGATTCGGGCACGTTGACCGCCGCGGCGATCGCGGCATTGGAAGGCCCGGTTGCGGATGCCGAGGCGATGCTTTCAGGCAGCCCGGACTTTACGCAGGCGCAGGTCGATGTGGTCTTTGACGCATTGTTGGCTGCTGTTGGGCAGGCGCAGTTGGACACGTCCAAGGTGGGCAGCCCGATGAGTGTGGAGTTGTTGGAAGCGTTGGTGACGTTGGCGGAGGCCATCCCGACTGACCGCTATACGGATGTGTCTGTGGCGGTGTTGTTGGAGAAGTTGGAGGCTGCGCGGGCGGTGTTGGCTGATGCGGGCCGTTCGCAGGCTGATGTTGAGGCTGCGATTGCTGGGGTGCAGGATGC
>JAISUR010000039.1 GCA_031271975.1 Propionibacteriaceae bacterium | reverse complement strand
AACACCGTGTCCTCGATTAGGGCCATCGCCACCGGGCCCAGCGAGATGAGGAGCAGCACGAACACCCCTGCCCGGTCCAGCGTGGTGACGTCGATGCGCATCGCATCGTCCACCAGGTTTTCGCCCTTCGCGAGCGGCCCCATCAGCAGGCGCACGCCCGTGATGATCACCTGCATCAGCACCGCCGCCGCGAGCACCAGGCCAGCCGAACGCCAGAACGCCCGCCGGAAACCCCGCCAATGCCGCGCCAGCAACTCGCGGTAGCACCACACCAGCACCGCGAAGAGCGCCACGCGCAGCGCCGAATCGGCCAGCCCGTGCGCCCAGGCGTCCAGGCCCAGGGCCTGTGTCGCGTAAAACGACACGAAGATCACCGGGATAGTGGCGAGCACCACCCAGTCCACCCGGCCCCACTGCAGCCTGGACGGCAGCGGCTCGACGCGCACCGCATCCAAGAAACTAGTGCTTTCCCCATCCCCCATCCTTTCAGCCTAGCCGGTGCGGATCGCCCGCGCTGGGGAACCGGGAAGGTGGAGCCTTGTGCCCCGTCCCCTGCAGGAAGGGGGTGGCCGTTGGCAGCGACTTCACCTGGAACTCCTACGACAACCAAGCCTGCCTTAGTTCGGCTCGCCTGTGGCGCGAGCGAGGGAGCGTGCCAGTTCTTCCAACAACGGCGCGGGAAGGCGTTCTGGTTCGCCGATCAGCCACAGTACAGCGTGGGTGTCCAGCAGGTACCTCATTCCCAGCCATGGGCGGCATCATCGAACGGGCCGCGCATGGCTTAGGATCGGCCTGGAGGAAAAATGAGCTGGACACCGAACGCGCACGCCGGGCTTATGGAGCAGGCGATGACGCGCAAGATTCTCAAAATGGCCGCAACGCCAGGCTTGATCTCGCTGGCGGGCGGCATGCCCGCGCCGGAGTCGTTCCCCGTGGACGAAATCAAGGCAGCTGTAGATCGCGTGCTCACGGATCACTCGGCGACGGCTCTGCAATACGGTGTCTCCGATGGCTACCAGCCCTTGCGCGAATGGGTCAGCGCCGATCTGGCCGCCAAGGGCGCTGACTACCCGCCCGACCAGATCTTGATCACAAACGGTTCCCAGCAAGCCATCTCTCTGGCGTCAGGCATTTTGCTCGAAGACGGCGCCAAGCTGGCCATCGAAACGCCTACGTACTTGGCCGCGATTTCAACCTTCCGGCCGTCGGGCTGCACGTTCGTGGACATGCCCTGCGATGAAGACGGCCCAATCCCCGCCGAACTGCGCCGGGTGCGGGATGCCCGGTTCGCTTACATCATCCCCACATTCCAGAATCCCGCCGGGCGCATGATCTCCGCCCAACGCCGGCAAGCCATTTCCGAGACGGCCCACGAGCTGGGCCTGCCCCTGTTCGAGGACAACCCCTATGGCGAGCTTTACTACGATGGCGAGCCCCCGGCGCCGCTGGCCAGCTTCGACCCGGAGAACACCATCTACGGCGGATCGTTCTCCAAAGTGCTCTCCCCGGGCATGCGCATCGGCTACGTGGCCCTACCCAAGAAGATCTACGGCGACTTCCTGAACCTGAAATCCGCCGTGGATGTGCACACCGCGAACCTGATTCAGCTCATCGTGTACGAAGTGGTGAAGGACGGCTTCCTTACCACGCACTTGGACAAGGTTCGCGCCCGCTACAAGGTGCACCGCGACGCCATGGACGCTGCCCTGAAGAAATACATGCCCGCAGACGCCGTGTGGGAAACCCCCGCAGGCGGCATGTTCTTCTGGGTCACCCTGCCGGAGGGCACCGACACCGGCGCGCTGCTCGACACCGCGGTAAAGGCCGGCGTGGCCTTCGTGCCGGGTGAGGCCTTCTATGCAGTCGATCCGCCGAAGAACTCGCTACGCCTGTCATTCGTGACGGTGTCGCCCGAGCAAATAGACGCAGGGGTCAAGATCCTGGCCGAGTTGTTGCGCTGACGTCGGTGCCACGCGGCACGGGGCGTGCTTTGCGCTTTCCTGCGCTCAGCGCCCGGTCATCCTCGTCACATCCAACGCGGCGGTCAACTGCTCTTCTGTTATCGCGCCGCTGGCGACATAGCCCAGGTCGCGGGCGGCGTCCGCCACGGTCAGGTTGGCCTTCACGGAGTGCTTGGCGATCTTGGCGGCCGCCTCGTAGCCGATGACGCGGTTCAGCGGTGTCACGATGGACGGGGACGACTCGGCCAGTTGCCGGCAGCGCTCCACGTTTGCCGTCAGGCCGTCCACGCAGCGCTCGGCCAACAGGCGCGACACGTTGCCCAACAGCGTTATGGACTCCAGCACGTTGCGGGCCATGACCGGCAGCATCACCAGCAGGTCGAAATTGCCTTGCGCTCCGGCGAAAGCCAACGCGGCGTCGTTGCCGATCACTTGCGCGGCCACCATCACCGTCGCCTCCGGCAGCACCGGGTTTACCTTCCCCGGCATGATCGACGATCCGGGTTGCAGGTCCGGCAGTGCGATCTCCCCGATGCCGGTGCGCGGCCCGGACCCCATCCAGCGCAGGTCGTTGGCGATCTTGACCAAGCTCACGGCGACAGTCCGCAACGCCCCGGACAGCTCCACCAGTGAATCCTGGGCGGCCTGCGCCTCGAAATGGTTCGCCGCCTCAACGAAAGGCACGCCGGTGTGCTCGGACACCAATTCAATTACGCGCGCGGAGAAGCCCGGGGGAGTGTTGATCCCGGTGCCGACCGCCGTGCCGCCCAGTGGCAACTCCAGCAGCCTGGGCAGCGCTCCTTTCACCCGGTCGACGCCGTAGCGCACCTGTGTCGCGTAGCCGGAGAACTCCTGGCCCAACGTGATCGGCGTGGCGTCCATCAGGTGTGTGCGCCCGGACTTCACCACATCCGCGAAGGCCTCGGCCTTGGCGGCCAGCGATGCGGCCAACCGTTCCAGACCAGGGAACAACTCGGCATCCAGGGCCTGCGCCGCGGCGATGTGGATGGACGACGGAAACACGTCATTCGACGACTGGGATGCGTTCACGTGGTCGTTCGGGTGCACTGGGGCGCCGAGACGGCGTGACGCCAGCGTGGCTATCACCTCGTTCGTGTTCATGTTCGACGACGTTCCCGAACCCGTCTGGAAGACGTCAATCGGAAACTGGCCGTCGTGCTGCCCGGCGATCACTTCGTCCGCCGCGGCGACAATCGCCGCTGAGACTTCCGGCGTGATCACGCCCAGTTCAGCATTGGCCAGGGCCGCAGCCCGCTTGATCTGGCCCAAAGCCGCGATGTGGTGTGGCGACAGCGTCCGTCCCGAGATGGGGAAATTCTCCACCGCGCGCTGCGTCTGCGCGGCATACAGCGCGTCGGCTGGGACGCGCACCTCGCCCATGGTGTCGTGTTCGATGCGATACTCCATGCCCCCAGCGTAGGGGCGCGCGTTGGCCATTCGCTGCCGTTCGCCGCACAAAGCCCCGGCCAGATTTGGGCGAACCGGCATCCCTCGGGTAAAGTTTGCGAGGTTCGACTAGGCCCCTATAGCTCAGTCGGCAGAGCGTCTCCATGGTAAGGAGAAGGTCTGCGGTTCGATTCCGCATGGGGGCTCGGCATCAGCCAAGGCGGGGTAGCTCAGGCGGTAGAGCAAGCGGCTCATAATCGCTGTGTCACGGGTTCAAGTCCCGTCCCCGCTACGAAGGAGCGGGGAACGCTGGACCCGAGAGGGCTAGAGCGTCAAGTCCCGCCTCCGCTGCGAAAGTGACAGACGAGAGGGTTACTTGGATGGCTAAGAAGCAAGCCGACATTCGGCCGAAGATCACTTTGGCTTGCACTGTCTGCAAGGAACGCAACTACATCACGAAGAAGAACCGCCGCAACGATCCCGATCGGCTCGAGTTGAAGAAGTACTGCCCGCGCTGCAAGCAGCACCAGGCGCACCGCGAGACCCGCTGACCGTCTCGCCTTTCGAGATTCGCCCCTGATCGATTAGACCGCTGGCCGCCCGGCATCGGGCGGCTTTGCTGTGCTCGGGCCAGGTTGCGGCCGCACTCAGGACCAAAGCCCCGCGCCCCGCGCCGAAAACTCCCGAAAAAGCTCATTCCGCCTTGCCCGTGGGCGTGTCGCGCCTTCCAAATCGCCAGTATCTCACGCTTTCGCCGCGTTCATACCTTCGTTTTCGGTAAAGTTTCGGTAACGGAGGATACACAACGGTTAGCAAGGCAAAATGCCACCGAAAAGGTTTGCAATTGGTGTTTCGGCTGTGTCAGACTGTGACTACAACACCACCCACAGGTAGCCCCTCTGAGGAGGACACAGATGTCCAAAGGCCTTGCTTACCATTCGATTCTTGCCGCAACCGCCCTCGGGCTGATCGCAGCAGGCACCCTCGTATTGAGCCCCCCAGCTTTTGCCACAAACCCAATTATCCCCGGAAACGAGTCCGACGTGGGGGTGTACACCGACGGCACATCCCACGTCTCTGACATCGGCGACCCCACGTACTCCAACGCCTCCACCGTGGAAGCGCTGTTGGATCCCGGCGTGGCTTGGACGGCTGATTCGATGAACGACTCGATCTTCGCCGACGACTTGGCGCGCTACGACGACCGGGTCGCGGCTGGCCAGGCGCCGTTCTACCTCGACCGCGTCTTGGGTGTGACGGGCGACAACTCCGGACTGCGCATCCTGCAGACGCGCGGCCGCAGCCTGTATGTGCGCGGCTCAAGTACCACCAACTTCAACGTGCTCGGCTTCGGCGGCTCCTCCTACGCCGGCGGCGCGGCCGCGGTAGGCACGCTCTATACCGTCACCGTGCCCGGCAGCACCATCACCGAGACGACAGCCCAGCGCTTCAACGCGCCCAGCTACGAGTCCGGCCGGTTCACGATGGGCTCGAACATCACCATCGATCAGAAGAAGTTCATCACCTACAACAACGTCGCCGTCACAACGCTGAAGCTGAACAACACTTCCGGCAGTGACCAGACCTTCACCATGCGGATGGCCGGCGTGGCGACATCGGCCACCGACCAGCCCGACGAGTTGATCGGCACCAAGCCGCTGAGCGATGGCGGGGGCAACCTGTCCGTTACCGGCACCTGGGCCACGGCTACCATCAAGTTCAAGGCCCCCGGCTTCACGGTCAACGGCACCAACCTGGAGCGCTCTGTCACCGTCCCCGCAGGTGGGAGCACCGAACTGCTCGTCGCGGCCGCCCTCTACTACGACTCGTTGCCCGACACGCCCGTCGAACTCGACGAATACACGTCGCTCACCCCGGCCGCCGCGTTCAAGCGCGGCACCACCGAGTTCAACGAGCGCTGGGCCGCCGACATTCCTTACATCGACACCCCTTCCCCGGCCATCGAAAAAGCCATCCTCTACCGCTGGTGGGGCGAGCGCTACAACAGCCTCGACGCCAACGTTCCGGGCTACACCTACCAATACCCGGTCACGATCGAAGGCGTGAACTTGTACCAGAACGCCATCGTGCTCACCCAGCCGATGCACTTGCAGGACACCAAGTGGATTCGCAATCCGTACCTCGGGTATGGCCAGATCCTCAACGTCGGCGAGCTGTCCGGCTCATCCGCCTTCCTCGACTCGCCAGGCCATTCGTCCTGGAACAACCACTATTCGCAGTACATCGGCACGGCCGGCTTGGAGGCCTACTACGTGCACGGCGGCGGCGCCGAGATCGCGCAGCGCTTCGCCGAGTATTTCGAGGGTGACGGCGTTGGCCAGCTCGAACACTACGACGGCAACGGCAACAACCTGATCGCCTACACCGCCAACTACATGCCCGGCAACGACGCCGACGCCCTGACGTTCGGTTATCCGAAGGCCGGCACGTCTGCCGCTGGCTCCAGCAACATCGAACGCCCCGAATCCGCGTACGTGTGGGGCGACTTCGACGCCGCCGCCAAGCTGTATCAGGTGGCGGGTGCGCCGCAATCCAAGGTGGATGCCATGACGGCGAAGGCCGACGACATCAAGGACGCCATCTTGAACGAGCTGTGGAGCCCGACCATGCGGATGTTCGTCACCGCCACCACCCGCGGGCGCACGGCGGCGACCACGTCCGGCGGCAACACCAACCCGCTGGCGGCGACCGAGCCGACGCACATCCCGGCGCGCGAGTCCAACCTGTACGACATCTACGCGCAGAACCTGATCGACCCGGCCGACTACGCCACTTACGTCGACGGTTTCCGCTTCCTGACGTACGGCGACAACTCGCCGATCTTCCCGTTCTACACGGCCAACCAGTACGACCGCACGCGCTACAACATCGGCGGTTCGAACAACTTCTCCAACATCAACTTCACCGTCCAGTACCGCGGTGTGCGTTCGGCGCTGCGCTACTACGATCCGGAGCAGAAGTACATCACCCCGGAATACACCGCCCAACTGCTGGATTGGATGGCCTGGTCCATCTACCTCAACAGCGGCGACCTGCGCTACGCCAACCAGGCCGAGTACTACTCCGGCTGGAGCGCCTCAGCGAAGACCTATTCGCGCAACAACCCGTACCACGTGATGTTGGGCAACATGAACTACATCTTCATTGAGGACATGGGCGGCATGCAGACTCGCGCGGACGACGTGATCGAGCTTTGGCCGATCGACCTGGGCTACGACTACTTCATGGTCAACAACCTGCGCTACCACGGCCACGACGTCACCATCGTCTGGGATGAGGACGGCACGCGCTATGGCATGGGCCAGGGCTACTCGCTCTACCTCGACGGCGACAAGAAGGTGACCAGCTCCACACTGGGCCGCCTCACTTACGATCCGAACACGAACACCGTCACCCCAGGCGACGGCGCGACGATCACCTTCACGGCTGCCACCGGCGCCACCTTCCCGACCGCGGTCAACACGCCCATCGAGGACGACCGCGTGATCGAGTATCTCAAGACGGCCGGCATCGACCTGACAAGCTCGCAGCCGAACCTCGCCAAGGGCGCCACGGTGTCCAGCTCCACGATGCAGACCGCCATTCCGAGCGATTCGCGCGCGGCATTCCACACGCCGGGCTCTTCGACCAGCGCGATGAACTACGACCCAGGTTCGATTTCGGCGCGGCATCGCACGGCGTCGCTGGCGGCGGTCACGGACGGCAACACGGTCAATGAGCCGTATTGGGGCAACTACAACGTCGCCGCGCAGGACGGCTGGATCGAACTCGACTTCGGATCCGACCAGACCTTCGACAACGTCCAGGTCTACTTCGCGGACACCGACTACGACGGCGGGCAGAAGCCGCCTGCCAAGTACAACATCCAGGTTTGGAGCGCCGACCAGTCCGCATGGGTGCCGATTTCGGGCCAGGCCCGCATCCCCGTCAAACCGCAAGGCAAGCTGAATGAGGCGCTGTTCCCGGCGGTGACCGCGGACAAGGTCCGGGTGGCCTTCACGAACGCCGACGGCGCGTGGACGGCTATCACCGAAATCCAGGTGTTCAACTCCGGGCGCGAGGTGCCTGTGGTCGAGAACCAGGCTCCGGTCGTCACCGCATCGGTGGACGCGACCAAGGCCGGCAACCTTTCCACCGAAGTGGTGGCCACGGTCACCGACGACGGCATCCCGGAAACCGGCCAACTCACCACCAACTGGGCGGTCACCCAAGCCCCGGCGGGCGCCACGACTGTCATCACCGACCCGTCGGCGCTGCGTACCCGCATCACCGGTTCCGTGGAGGGCGAGTACGAGTTGACGTTTACCGCGTCGGACGGCGAGTTGACGACGACACGCACGGTCAACGTCACTCTGGCCCGTGTCTCGACCAGTGTGGAGCACGGTGCCTCGGCGACGATCACCACCACCTGCACGGCGTCGTGGGAAAACCACAACCGGGTCAACCTGGCGTCCAACCCGACGTCGTCCAACCCGGGCACGGGCAACGGCTGGGGCAACTGGGGTTGCACCAACAACGGCACGTCGTCGTCGCGGGCGGCCTGGATCCAGTACACCTGGACCCAGCCCGTCACCATGACCGGTACGTCGATCTACTGGTATGACGACAACGGCGGCACCCGCATGCCGACCGCCACCACCTACGCGATCGAGTACTCGCTCGACGGCACCACCTGGACCGCGGTGACGTTCACCGGCACGTCCAGCTACGCCAACGGTGTCGTGCGCAGCGCCTGGAACCACTTCACCTTCGAATCGGTAACCGCGCAGTATCTGCGGATCCGGGTTTGGGGCGTGCAGGGCTCCGGCGCTGGCACCGGCGTGCTGCGCTGGCGCGTCAATGGCCCGACGGTCGAATCAATCGATTCGCCGATCGACATCCGTACGGCGGTGGGCACTATCCCGGTGTTGCCGAGCACTCTTCCCGGCCTGTATTCGGACGGCTCGCCGGCCAGCGTCCCAGTCACTTGGACTCCGATCACCGCGGAAGATGTGGCCGAGCAGAACGTCGAAGGACAGCCGCTGGTCGTGTACGGCGTGAATGAGTCGTTCGGCCTGCTGGTGGAGGCGCGCATCCACATCCGCCCGGCGGATCAGACGGTCGTCATCTCGGCGGTCACCGACCCGTCCCAGACCATCTGGGTGGGCACGCCGATCGCCCTTCCGGCCACGGCGCGCGTCCACTTCAACGACGGCTCGGACGACTCGGTGTCCATCGGCATCACCTGGGACGCCTACGATCCGGACATCATCAACGTGCAAGGCGTCCACACCATCGCGGGCACGCTCGTGCTGCCCGATTGGGTGCTGGATGTCGGGGTCCCGCCGATCACCTTCACCCTGACGGTCGAAGGGCCGATGGAAACCGCCGAGCTGGCGGCCGCGATCGACCAGGCCGCGGGGCTGGAATACGACGAGTACACCACGAGTTCCTGGGAGGCGCTCGCTGAGGCCGTCGCGGCCGGCGAAGCAGCCCTGGAGAACCTGGCCGGCTTGGATCAGGATGGCGTGGACGCCCTGACCGCTGCCATCATGCAGGCCATCGACGACTTGGCCGCGCGTGGCGACACGACGCTGCTGGCCGCCGTGGTTTCGGCGTTCGAATCGCTCGACTTGACGCCATACACGAACGCATCGGCCGCCGAGTTGCAGCAGGCGATCGCGGACGCCGAGGCGATGGTCGCGGACAACTCGGACGCCTCGCAGGCCCAGGTCGACGCCCAGGTGTCGCTCATCCAGGCGAAGGTCGCGGCGCTGCAGCCGAAGACCGGCGACGACCTGGTGGATTCCCGCACGCTGGCGGCCATCGTCGAGGTGGCCGTGTCGCTCGACCCGGACGAGTACACCTCGGCCTCCTATGCCGTGTTGGCGGCCCGGTTGGCATCCGCCCAGGAAGTGCTGGCCGATCCGGAAGCGACGCAGGTGCAGGTCGACACCGCCACCCAGGCGCTGTCACTGTCCATCGAGGCCCTCGTCCCGGCATCGAAGACGCCCTATAAGAAGGTGGGCACGGCGACGATTTCAGGCACGGCGAAGGTGGGCAAGACGCTGACAGCCAAACCCGGCACGTGGAGCCCGAAGGCCGCGTCGTACGGCTACCAGTGGTACCGCGACGGCGAGCGGATCCCGGGCGCGACCGACGTCACGTACCTGCTGACGGCCGCCGACATGGGCCACAAGATCACGGTCAAGTCGCGCGCCCAAAAGGTGGATTACGCCGAGACGTGGTCGCACGCGTCGAAGGAGAAGAAGGTCGCCGCCGGTTCGCTGACCACCAAGACGGCGATCGTCACCAACCAGACCACCGGCAAAGATCCCGCAAAGACCGCGCCGAAGTTCGGCGAGACCCTCCAGGTGATCCCGGGGGAGTGGGGTCCGGCAGGCGTCACGCTGACGTATCAGTGGTACCGCTCCGGCAAGGTCGTCGCAGGTGCGACGTCCGACACCTACACGCTCGGCGTGGACGACCTCGGCAAGAAGCTGAAGGTCAAGGTGAGCGGGGCCTTGGACGGCTACAAGGACGCGTCCAAGACGTCCAAGCAGTCGAAGGCGGTGGCCAAACTGACCTTCACGGCCCAAACGCCGGCCGTCATGGGCACGGCGATGGTCGGCCAGACGATGGTGATCGACTTGGGGACGTGGTCCCCGGTGCCCGATTCGCTGACCTACCAGTGGTACCGCTCGGGCAAGGCCATCAAGGACGCCACCGCGTCGACGTACCAACTCGTCGCTGCTGACAAGGGCAAATACATCACAGTCAAAGTCACCGGAGCCTCCGTGGGCTACGCGACTCTATCCAAGACCAGCGCCAAGACCGCCAAGGTAGTCGGCTGATCGCCCCCCAAGGTCTGAAAAGAGGAAGACATGAGCACCATCAAGAAGAGCATCATCGCAACAGTGGGCCTTGGGCTGTTGACCCTCGGCATGCCAAGCATCGCAGTGGCGGCGCCCCCGGATCCGTATCCCGAGGTGCCTCCCACGGCAACGTTCCATTCCGACGGCAACCCGATCCTGTCCGACGGCAGCTACTATTCGGCTGACGCCGCGCCGCTGGTGGACGACGGGGTGCTGTACATCTACACGGGCCACGACACGTCCAACGTCAACTCCGGGTCGTTCACGATGAACGATTACGGCGTGTTCGCCACGTCTGACGTGGAAGCCGGAGACTGGTCGCACTGGAGGCCCGACTTCCAGCCCGCCACCGTTTATCCGGACTGGGCGACGGGCCAGATGGCCTACGCCGGGCACGTCACCAAGGGCGCCGACGGCAAGTTCTACTACTACACGCCGGTGCAGTGGACGAACACGGCCCCGGCTAACCGGATGGCAATCGGCGTCGCAGTCTCCGACACGCCGGTGGGCCCATGGACGGACGCCCGGAAGCTCGCCGACGGGACGGGCACCCCGCTGGTGAGCTGGGTGGATGTTTTCGGCACGTCGACCAGCGGCGAGGAAGTCATCGACCCGTGCGTGTTCATCGACGACGACGGCCGCGTCTACCTCTACTGGGGCTCCTGGTATGTGGTGCGGATGGTCGAGCTTGACCCCGACATGGTGCACATCAAGGCGGGCGCGCAGATCCAGACGATCAACATGGCCGGCAACGGCAACGCGCGTTTCTACGAGGCGCCCTGGGTCTTCAAGAAGAACAACATCTACTACCTGGTCTACGACTGGAAGAACGGCGGCATCAACAACTGCACGCCGTCCAACTACCAGGCCTGCATCGCCTACGCGACCGCGACCAGCCCCACCGGCCCGTTCAGCTACAAGGGCATCATCATGACGCCAGGTTCGTCGACGACGATGCACCCGTCCGTCATCGAGTTCAACGGCCAGTGGTACATCACCTACCACACCAAGGACGCCGTCAACGGCTCGCACTTCCGCCGCTCGGTGGCCATTGACAAGCTGTATTGGGACGGCGACACGATCCTTCCGGTCAAGCAGACCTGGGATCCGGCCATCGACCCGTATCTGAAGCTGCGTTCCAACGTGGCCTTCGACGCTACCGTCTCGGCTTCCTACGACGAAGGCCCGCCTGCCCGCATCACGGCCGTCAACGACGGATTCAGGCCCACCACGGCCGTCCTGCCGCCGGACTACTGGTCCAGCTACCGCGGCACGTCGAACACCACGGTCACCAGCGAATGGCTGCAGTATCAGTGGACCTCGCCCGTCGTGATCAATTCGATGGGCATCCAGTTCCGCTCGGATTCCAACTATGGTTACGCCCCGCAGTCTTGGACCGCCGAGTACTTGGGCTTGGACGGCGAGTGGCACCCGGTCGTATTGGCCGAAGGCTCCAGCTACGGCACCAGCACGTCATGGCAGAACATCACCTTCGCCGAGACCTACGTTGCCACGGCGTTGCGCGCCACGTTCCAGTTGCGGCCGCATTCCGGCTCCAGCGCCTACAACTGCGTGTTCGTGGCCGAATGGGAAGTCAACGCTGTCGCGCCGGATTCGGTGGACGCTCCCACGGTCTACACCACACCGGGCACCGCTCCCGCGCTCCCAGCGGCCGTCCGCGTTCACTACGGCGTGGACTCCTACTGGGCGCCGGTCAACTGGAAGAGCGTCGACGCCGCGCAGTATGCGGCCGAGGGCAGCTTCACGGTTGACGGGCGCGCGGCCGGCTACACCGCCGCGCTGGTTTCGGCCACCGTGATGGTGGACGATGACCCCGCCCCGCCAGTCACCGACACCACTGCGCCCACGGTCGCGATCACGCTCACCGGCACCCAGGGCCAGGAGGGCTGGTATTCCACCAACGTCATCGCCCGCGTTTCGGCCGACGACGACGTCTCGTACCTGAACACGATTTCCACCAAGACCGGATCCGGTTCCTACACTGACACCGCCGACGTGCGCTATGTGGATGTCACGGTCTCCACTTCCGGCACGACGACCGTCTACGGGAAGGCCAAGGACGCCGCCGGCAACGAGTCCGCCGAGGTTTCCGCCACCGTCAAGATCGACAAGGTGGCCCCGACTATTTCCGGCACGGCTGACACGACGGACCGCACGATCACGCTGACGGCATCAGACGCGTTGTCGGGCGTAGACACGGTCGAATACCGATGGGACGGCGAAGGCAGTTGGCTGACGTATACCGGTCCGGTGACGGCTCCGGATCTGCTCGCGCACCAGTTGCAGGCCCGCGCCACCGACAAGGCGGGGCTGAGCGGCACCACCACCGTGGATATGCCGCGCGATCCGGCCGCGCCGATGGTGCGTGAGAACGTCGCTCCTTACGCGACGCCGACCGGTTCCGGCACAACCACGTGGAACACCTATGCCGGCCTGAACGACGGCGTTGCCACCGGTTCGGAGAGCAACTTCTGGGGCACCTGGGGTTTGACGCCCTCCGGCAGCGCTGAAACCGGGTATTTCCACTACGTCATGTACACCTGGTCGAGCGCCCAGTGGATCGACGAGTTGAATGTCATTTGGTACCGCAACAACGCTGACTCGGAGAACGTCGGCATGATCCCGCCGACGAGTTGGGTGGCGCAGTATTGCCCGGACAACTCCTGCACGGTCACGTCGGATGCGGGCTGGATCGACATCACGCCGACCGGGACCACCGAGTACACCCGCAACGCGGTGACTTCGGGCACCAACCCGGACAACACCGTCACCTTCGATCCGATCTCGGTCACGAAGCTGCGCTTGAAGATGCAGAACTGGGGCGGGGCCAACGGCAGCGGTGGCGCGGCGGGTATCCGCGAATGGCTGGTCTACTCGTCCACGGTCGTGCCGAGTGTGAACTCCATTTCGATCGCCCCCACCGCAGCCACGGTCGCTGTGGGCGGTTCGCGGCAGTTCACCGCCACGATCGATGTCTCCGGCCTGTCCGACGCGGTCACCTGGGCCGTCTCCGGCGGCACCTCCGCAGCCACCGTGATCACCTCAACCGGCGGCTTGGTGGTTGGCGCTGACGAGACGGCGACATCGCTGACCGTCACAGTGACTTCGGTCGCCGACCCCACGAAGTCGGCCTCGGCCACAGTCACGGTCACTGGCGGCGGCACTCTGGACACGGTGGCTCCGACGGCATCCATCGCGGTGCAGTCGGGCACGGCCGGGTCGAGCGGCTGGTACACGTCCAACGTCACCGTCCGGGTCTCGGCATCCGATGACGTCGACGCGCTGCTGACGATCTCGACCAAGGTGGGCTCGGATGCTTATGCCGCGACCCCGGCCGTCAGCCATGTCGATGTCGCGCTGAGCGACGAGGGCACCGCGACCGTCTACGGCAAGGCCAAGGACGCCGCGAACAACGAATCCGCCGAAGTCTCGCTCGAAGTCAAGATCGACAAGACCGCGCCGAGCGTTTCCGCCACGCTGGAAACCGACCGCTCGGCCACGGTCACGGCCACCGACGCCACGTCCGGTGTGGCCAGCGTCGAATACCGCTTCGACGGCACGGGCTCGTGGACGACTCTGTCCGGCACAAGTGTGGCGGCTCCGGATTCGTCAGCTCACACGTTGAATCTGCGGGCCACGGACGTGGCCGGACTCGTCGGCACCGGTTCACTGGCCATCCCGCGTGACACTTCGGTGCCGCTGGTGGGCAACATCGCCCCGTTGGCGACGGTGACTTCCACCAACAACTCAACCTGGACCACTCCAGCCGCGGTCGTGGACGAATGCACGGACCAGAACAACACCTGCGCCTGGCACACGTGGCCGGACGCCGGTGCCCAAACCATCACATTGACGTGGGACGAAGAAGTGACCTTCGACGAGTCCCGCGTGTGGTGGTTCGCAGATTCCGCTGACGAGGACAACGTGGGCGTCATCCCGCCGAGCGCCTGGTCGCTGGAGTATTGGGACGACGCCACTTCCGCCTTCGTGCCGGTCACCTTGGTGTCGGGCGATACTTACGGCCGTGACCGCGACGGCTTCGTCACGGTCCACTTCGACGCGGTCACCACGACGATCCTGCGGATGCAGATCACGTCGTGGGGCACGGCGGGTTCGGACGGTTCACCGGGCATCCGCGAGTGGGAGGTGTATGCCTATGTGGCGCCCGCCGTCGACGCGGTCTCCATCAGCCCGACTGCGGCGACTGTCCCGGTGCGCGGCTCGCAGACGTTCACGGCCACGGTGACCACCGCCGGCTCGGCCAGTGACGACGTCACCTGGACGGTGGCCGGAGCCACGTCAACCAGCACCACCATCACCGACGGCGTGCTGGTGATCGGCCCGGACGAGACGGCGACCACGCTCACCGTCACGGTGACTTCGGTCTTCGACACGACGAAGTCCGCTTCGGCGACGGTAACCGTCGAGCCGCTCAACACGGACGAGTTGGAAGCCGCGATCAGCCAAGCCGCCGGTTTGGCCGAGTCCGACTACACCGCGAGTTCGTGGGCTGAGTTGCAGGCCGTTCTCGCCGATGCGCAGAACGCCATCGACAATCCGGGCACGATCGACCAGGACGGCGTCGACGACTTGGCCGAGGCCGTTATGGAGGCGATGGAAGCCCTGGAGGTGCGCGGTGACACCACGGTGCTCGCAGGCATCGTGGCCGCCATCGCCGGCCTGGACCTGTCGATCTACACCGACGAATCTGCCGCCGGGCTGCAGAATGCCTTGGACGCCGCGCAGGCTTTGATCGACGACAATTCGGACGCCAACCAGTTCGCCGTGGACCATCAGGTGACAGCAGTCCGGGCCGCGATCTCCGCCTTGCAGGCCAAGCCGGTGGATGATCCGGGCAGCCACTTGGGCGACAAGACCGTGTTGGCTGCCGTAGTGGCCATCGCTGTCGAACTTGATCCGTTCGACTACACCTCCGGCTCGTTCGCCGCGGTGCAGGCCAAACTGGATGCGGCCCAGGCGATCCTGGCCGATCCTACGGCCACGCAGACCCAGGTGGATACGGCCACAGCCGCGCTGTCGTCGTCGGTCGCCGCCTTGGTGCCTGCCGCGAAGACGCCATATAAGAAGGTGGGCACGCCCAAGATCTCCGGCACCGCGAAGGTGGGCAAGACGCTGACCGCCAAGCCGGGCACGTGGAGCCCCAAGCCCGCGTCGTTCGCTTACCAGTGGTTCCGCGACGAGGTCAAGATTCCGGGCGCGACCGACGTGACTTACACGCTGACCGCAGCCGACATGGGCCACAAGGTTTCCGTCAAGGCCCGTGGGCAGTTGCGCGACTACGCCGAGACCTGGTCCCACCCGTCCAAGGAGAAGAAGGTCGCCGCGGGCACGCTGACCACCAAGACGCCGAAGACGCTCAACCTGGACACCGGCAAGGATCCCGCCAAGACGGCGCCCAAGTACGGCGAGACGTTGCAGGCCGTTCCCGGCGATTGGGGTCCGGTGGGGGTCGCCCTGACCTACCAGTGGTATCGCGCCGGCAAGGTTGTCGAAGGCGCGACGGCCGCCACCTACACCCTCGGCCTCGACGACATCGGCAAGGCCATCAAGGTGAAAGTGACCGGTACCCTGGACGGCTTCAAGCAGGCTGCCAAGACGTCGAAGTCGTCGAAGAAAGTCGCCAAGCTGGCGTTCACCACCGCTGTGGTGCCCGAGATTTCGGGCACCGCCGAGGTGGGCCAAACCTTGACCGCCGTACCTGGCGCTTGGGACCCGGCTCCGGACACGCTGACCTATCAGTGGTACCGCTCCGGCAAGGCCGTCAAGGGCCAGGTGGGGGCGACGTACGCGCTGACGGACGCCGACAAGGGCAAGCAGATCACGGTGAAGGTCACCGCCACCAAGGCCGGCTACACCACGGTGGCCAAGACCTCCGCCAAGACGGCAAAGGTAGTGCTGCCAGCGGGGTAATCGAGAGCGCTGCGCGCTCGCAGACCAACCGGTCATCGTGACCACCACCCGGGCACCTTTCCGATGTCAATCCAGCGGCGCAGTCGACTTCCGCGTAACCACGCGCCCTTCGATCAGGTCAACGCCGGCGTGCGGGTTCCCGGCGATCGCTTCGGCCAACCGGGTGGCGGCGCGGCGGCCCAACTGTTCGAGGTTCATGTCCACGCTGGTCAGCGGGACGCGGGCACCTGAGGCGAGCACCTCCCAGTTGTCGTGTCCCATCACGGCGACGTCGCCGGGCACTTCCAGGCCGCGTTCGCGAAGGGCGTCCAGCACGCCGCGCGCGATCAGGTCGGAGCCGCACAAGATGGCGTCCACTTCGGGGTGTTGGGCCATGAGCAGGCGGGTGGCGCCGCGGCCCCAGGATTCGGTCCAGGTGCCGAACGTGGGCTCGCCGACCAGCTTCAGCCCGGCCTCATCCAGGGCCCGTTGGGCGCCGATGGCGCGCTCCTGGGCGGCGCCGTAGGTCGGGTCGCCCGTGATGATGGCGATGCGGGAGCGCCCACAGGCGATCAGGTGTTCGACGCTGAGTCGGCCCGCGCCGACGTTGTCGAAAGCCACCGAGCAGTCTGCGGGGTTGTCGGAGGGCGCGTACGCGTAGACGACCGGCACGGGGATACCGGCGCTGATGGAGGGGCGGTTGTTGGTCTGTTCGCCGACGACGATGATGCCGTCGACTCGGCGCCCGAGTAGAGCTTCGATCTGATACCGCTCGCGGATCGCGTCGCCGCGCGCGTCGGTGAGGAAAACGGATGTTTTCTCCGCGCCGAAGGCGTCTTCCACACCCATCAAGATGGGGATCGAGAAGCGGCCTTCCAGATCATGGGTGACCAGGCCAACTGTGCCGGAACGTCCCGACAACAGGCCTTTGGCAAGGGCATTCGGGGTAAAACCAAGCTCCCGGGCGGACTGCAGCACACGGTCTTTGGTGGAGGCGCGGACTTGGTCGCGGCCGTTGAGGGCTTTTGAAGCGGTAGCGATGGATACCCCGGCTTGGGCCGCGACTTCGGCCAGGGTGACCGGCTTGTCTCCAGTCATTTTCGGAAAATCCTTCGTCGTTTAAGGAAATCGTTATCAAAGAGTATACACACAGCGCGTTGACACCTTGTAGATCGGATGTTAGAGTTTAAGAAAACCTTTTCGGTTGTTTCGGCACAGAGCGTGCCGGACCCGAGCCCAAGCAAAGGAGCTCATATGTCTCGCAATAGGCGATTGACCCTATTCCTCGCAACGGCCGTAGCCGCAGGGCTGGCGTTGTCCGCTTGCTCCCCAGCGGCGACCCCCACTGGCGAGAGCACCGAACCCGCAGCGACGTCGGCCCCAGCCGCCGATCCCATGGGTGTCGACGACGGCGCCCAACTGACGATGTGGACGCGCGCCCCGCTGGAGCGTCAGGCCAACGCGCTGGTGAACGCCTACAACGCATCCCACAAGAACCAGGTCAAGTTGGAGATCATCCCCAACGACGACATGGAGGGCAAAGTCGGCGCGGCAGCCACCAACAACGAGCTTCCCGACCTGATGGCCGGCGACGTCGTGCGGCTGCCCTACTGGGTCTCTGAGGGCATGTTCACCGACATCACCGACAAGATCGAGGGCCTGCCCTTCCGCAGTGACATCGCGCGCGGCCACATCGACGCCGGCACGGTTGACGGCAAAGAGCACACGCTGCCCTTCGTCACCGACATCTCCGTGATGGTTTGGAACAAGGACCTCTACAAGGAAGCCGGCCTCGATCCGGAGAAGGGCCCGACAACCCTCCAGGAGTTCGTCGACCAGGCCAAGGCTGTGGCGGCCCTCAATAAGCCGGGCGTCTCCGGCACCTACTTTGGCGGCAACTGCGGCGGCTGCATCGTCTTCACCTGGTTCCCCTACATCTGGGGCGCCGGCGATGAGGTGCTCTCCGCCGACGGCAAGACGGCCATGCTGGCCGGCGACAACGCCAAGGCTGTCTACGCCGCCTACAAGGATCTTTACGATTCCGGCGCGGTTGGCGAAGGCTCCAAGGAAGAGAACGGCGGCACGTGGACGGCCCCCTTCGCCGAAGGCAAGATCGGCGTCATGCCGTATCCGAACACTTCCACCTACGCAGCCGCGGAAGCCGGCATCAACGTTGGCGCGGGTGCCATCCCCGGTGTCAATGGCGGCCAGTCGACCTTCCTCGGCGGCGACGCCATGGGTATCTCGAAGGACTCCAAGAATGTCGACCAGGCGTGGAACTTCCTGGCCTGGATGCTCTCCGACGACACGCAGCTCGAAGTGATCGCCAAGGCTGGCGAAGTGCCCGCGCGCAACTCGCTGCTGGACAACAGCTACACCAAGGCTGACCCGCTGGCCCTCGCGATGAACTCCACTGTCGCCTATGGCCGCACGCCGGTGGCGCAGTACTTCGCCGAAGCGTTCAACGCGGGCGGCTCGCCGTTCACCGTCCTGTTCCGCAACGCCGTGTTCGAGGGCACCGACACCCTTGCGGCCGACAATGACGCCATCACGGCAGTCCTGAACCAGTAACCGATTCGAGCGTGGCCGCCGCCCTCTGTGCCGGGGGTGGCGGCCCGCCCCCGGACGCGTTGTTGCAATACAGCGAATTCGGCGGGTAATAACCCCGAAATTCCCCCGCAGCGCGCAAGTTACCTGACAGCATTGACCCACAAACAAAGCGAGGCATTCATGACCACCGCAGTGGCCCGCGCGGCCGTGCGCCGGATGGGGGCGAAGAACCGCAACGCGGGCATCGCTTTTGCCAGCCCGCTCGCACTGGTGACACTGGTCTTCTTCGTGGTCCCGATCCTGCTGGTCTGCTACATGTCGGGCACGGACTGGAAGCTGTTGGGCGGCAACAAGGGCTGGAACTTCCCGGATAACTACCTCACGGTGGTGGAACACCGGATGTTCTGGCCAGCCGTCGCCTTCACGGTCAAGTACACCGTGATCGCCACCATCTTGCTGATCGTCATCGGCCTGGGGCTGGCGCTGCTGGTGCAGGAAAGCTCCCGTTGGAAAGGGCTGCTGCGCACGGCGATCCTGTTGCCCGCGGCGACCGGCTTGGCGTCGGCCTCGCTGTTGTTCTACGCGCTGTATTCGCCCCAAGTAGGCCCGTTCAAGGAGTTTCTTTCCTCCATCGGCATCGCCTCCATCCTGGGCAGCCCCGACGGCGCCTTGTGGGCCACGGTCTTCCTGATCGTGTGGCGCTATTCGGGCTTCTACATGCTGCTGCTGCTCGTGGGCCTGCAAGCCATCTCGATGGACCTGTACGAGGCCGCCCGCGTCGACGGCGCGTCCACTCTGCAGATTTTCTCCCGGATCACAGTCCCGCTGCTGCGGCCCTCGTTGGCGTTGAGCACCATCATGTGCGTCACCGGCTCGCTGCTCGCGTTTGACCAGTTCTACATCCTCACCAAGGGCGGCCCAGACGGCTCCACGATGACGGTCGTCCAACTCGTCTACAACCTGGCCTTCGAGTCGAAACGCTCGCTCGGCTTGGCCGCCGCGCTGTCTGTGATCGCGCTGCTGGCGCTGGTAGTGGTCAACATCTTCCAGCTCCGCGTGCTGAGGGGCGGTGACGAAGATGAGTGAGCAGCTTTCCCGCGGCACTGGCCGGACCAAGGCCAAAGGCCCGCTGCGCCTCGCGATCCGAACGCCCTACTACGTCCTCACCGGCGGCTTGGCCATCATCTTCCTATATCCGCTCATCTGGGCGGGAGTCGGCTCGTTCGCCCCCTCGCCGGGTTCCAACCAGGTCGACGGCTGGGGCGTGGGCAACTACATCACCCTGATGTACTTCCAGGCGGGCTTGGGCACGTACTTGTTCAACTCGTTCGTAGTGACCTTGCTGGCGGTGCTCTTCACGCTGCTGCTGTCGCTGCTGGGCGGTTATGCCTTCGCCTATTTCAGCTTCCCCGGGAAGAACGCCCTGTTCCTGTTGGTGCTGTCCATCCTCATGGTGCCTTACGCGACGTTGCTGATCCCGCTGGTGATTTGGCTGAAGACGATCTACCTGAACAACACCCTGGTTGGCGTGGCGTTCATTCTGGCTGTTTTCCAGCTTCCGTTCGCCGTCTTCATGATGCGCATCTCTTTCGAGGCCGTGCCGCGCGACATTTCGGAGGCCGCGAAGGTGGACGGCTGCTCCAACTGGACGCTGCTGTGGCGCATCCTCATACACGCGGTCAAACCCGGCCTCATCACCGTAGGCATGTTCGCGTTCCTGGCTGCCTGGAACGACTTCATGGTCCCGCTGTACCTGCTCAGCGGCGACAACCAGACGCTGCCGCTAGCTCTGGTGAACATGCGCCAGCAGGTCATGGGCGTTATCGATTACGGGGCCACACAGGCCGGCGTCACTGTGCTCACGTTGCCTTGCATCATCTTGTTCCTTGCCCTGCAACGCCATTACGTGCGCGGCTTCATGTCTGGCGCGCTGAAGGGATAAATACCATGAGTCAACTCCCCGCTGGCCTGGTTCAGTTGAAGGCGTCTCCGGCGGCCGCCCCGGTGGTCCCGAGCCGTTCGGCGCTGCAACCCCTCGGCATTCACGATATCCAGATCACCGACGGCTACTGGGCGGAGCGCCAGCGGCTCAACCGCGCGGTGTCGATCCCGCACGCCATCGCGTGGGAGGAGAAATTGGGCTGGATCGGCAACTTCGCACTGGCCGCCGCCGGTGTCGGCCAGTCGGAACGCACCGGCCGGGAATTCTCCGATTCGGACGTCTACAAGCTGCTGGAGGCGATGGCGTGGGAGGCCGGCCGGACCGGGGACGCCGCGCTCGAAGAGCAGTTGAGCCGCACGGTGGCGGTGATCTCCGCCGCACAATCCTCCGACGGCTACCTGAACACCCACTTCGGCCAGGCCGGCCAGCCGGGACGCTACACGGACTTGGAATGGGGCCACGAACTGTATTGCTACGGCCACCTCTTCCAAGCCGCCGTGGCACGGCTGCGCTGTGGTGTGCAAGACGAGTTAGTGCGGGTCGCTCTGAAAGCGGCCGACCACGTCTGCGCGGTGTTCGGCACGGACGAGTTGGCGACGATCTGCGGGCACCCGGAGGTGGAGGTGGCGCTGGCCGAGTTGGCCCGCGCGACTGGGCGGCCGGAGTATCTGGAGCAGGCCCGCCTGTTCCTGGAGCGCCGCGGTCACGGCATTTTGAAGACCATCGAGTGGGGCCAGGAGTACTTCCAAGACGACATCCCCATCCGGGCGGCGTCAGTGTTCCGCGGCCACGCCGTGCGCGCCGGCTACCTGGCCGCGGGTGCCATCGACGTGGCGGTGGAAACCGGCGACACGGGCCTGCTGGATGTCGTCCAGCAGCAGTACGACCGCACGCTCGCCCGGCGCACCTACATCACCGGCGGCATGGGTTCGCGCCATCTGGGCGAGTCATTCGGCGAAGATTTCGAGCTGCCTCCGGACCGGGGCTACTGCGAGACTTGCGCCGCGGTGGCGTCTGTGATGGTCGCGTGGCGGCTGTTGCTCGCCACCGGCGAGGAGCGATATGCGGACGTCATCGAGCGGACCTTGTACAACGCCATCGCCTGCTCGCCGTCGGCCGAGGGTGACGCGTTCTTCTACGCGAACCCGTTGCACCAGCGCCGCGAGTCGCGCGCGGCGGACCCGGATCACCCATGTCCGCGCGCCGAATCTGGTGCCCGGGCGCCCTGGTTCACGGTGTCGTGCTGCCCGCCCAACATCGCCCGCACCTACGCGCAGTTGGCGTCCTACATAGCCACTGTCGACGGTGACCGGATCCGGATCCACCAATTCGCGTCGGGCGAGATCACCGCCCGCCTGGCGTCCGGTGCCGTAGTGCGCCTGAGTGTGCGTACCGACTACCCCCACGACGGCCGGGTTTCGGTCACGGTCGTGGAATGCGATCCGGCTCAAGAGTGGTCGGTGGCGCTGCGGATCCCGGCGTGGGCGAAGGTGAAGTTGGAAGGAATGGTCCGCCAGCGCGAGTTGGCCGTCATCTCGGGCCGCCTGAGCCCCGGCGACCAGTTCGCGATGGAAATCGACATGACGCCCAGGCTGATCTTCCCGGACACCCGCATCGACGCGGTGCGCGGCTGCCTGGCCGTGGAACGTGGCCCGTTGGTGCTGTGCCTGGAATCCCCGGACATGCCGCTGAGCCTGAGCGCCGACGATTTCGCGCTCGACCCGACGGTCCCGCCGATCAGCGACGGCGACGGGGCGATCGTGTCCGGCCGCCTGAACGGCCACGTGGACCAGCCCTGGCCCTATTCGGAGGTGCCGGTCTCGAAGCCGCGCGACCGGGCCAGCGTCAAGCTGATCCCGTACGCCACGTGGGGCAACCGCGGCCCGTCCACGATGCGGGTCTGGCTTCCCGCCGCGAAACCCGCCCGGTAGCCCTGGCCACTCAACCCTGTCATCCTGAACAACCCCACCGTGTCATCCCGCTACGCTTGACATATGCCTATCTCCGAGAAGCATATGGGACGCACGTACCCGCCGACTGCGCCCTACCAGGTGAGCCAGGCGAAGATTACCGAGTTCGCCGTGGCGATCGGGGACGGCGACAACCCCGCTTATCAGGGTCCGGGCGCCATCGCCCCGCCCACCTTCGCGGCGGTCCTGTCAGCGGCGGCTTGGAACGCCATCTTCACCGACCCAGATCTCGACCTGGCCCTGTCGCGCACGGTCCACGTGGACCAGCGTTTCGAGTTCATCCGCCCGCTGCGCCCGGGCGACGATGTGCGCGCCCAACTGACGATAGACAACGTGCGCGCCCGCGGCTCGATGGCGCTGATCACCTTCTCGGTCAAGCTCACAACCACGGACGGCGAAGATGTGGCCGTTGCCACATCGACTCTGATGCATCAGGAGGCGAAGTAATGGCCCAGGAAGCGCTGCCTTGGGCTGGCCAGCCCGAATCGCTGGCCGGCAAAGCCCTGCCCGGCCGCGAGGTCGTTTTCACCCGTGACCAGTTGGTGCGCTATGCCGGGGCTTCGCTGGATTTCAACCCGATCCACTGGTCAGACACGGCTGCCGAGGAGCTGGGACTGCCGGGCGTGATCGCCCACGGCATGTTGACGATGGGCGCGGCGCTGCGTGTCGTCACCGACTGGATCGGTGATCCGTCCCGCGTCACCAGCTATTCGGTGCGCTTCCTCAAACCCGTGGTCGTGGATCCGGTCAAAGGCGCCGAGGTGCGCTTCGGCGCCGAAGTCCGCGAAGTGCGCGGTACCACGGCGACGATCTCCCTCACCGCCGAAGCAGACGGTGCGCGGGTGCTCAGCCAGGCCTCGGTGGAGGTGCGACTTGACTGAATTGCTGAGCGGCCACACCACTTTCCGCGTCGGGGGTCCGGCGCAGAACTTCGCCGTCGCCGAGACAGAAGAGGAACTGATCGACATCGTGCGCACCTGCGATTCCTACGCCGAGCCGGTGCTGGTGTTGGGCGGCGGGTCGAACATGCTCGTTTCGGACGCCGGTTTCCCCGGCACGGTCGTGAAGGTGGCTGTCAAAGGCATCAAGACCGAGGACGTGATGGCTTGCTCCGGAGCGTTCGTAACGGTCGCCGCGGGCGAAGTCTGGGACGATTTCGCGGCCTACTGCGCGGACCAAGCCGTTGACCGGCAGGGTTTTGTCGGCGTGGAGGCGTTGGCGGGCATTCCGGGCCTGGTGGGAGCCACGCCGATCCAGAACGTCGGCGCATATGGGCAGGAGGTCAACCAGACGATCGCGCGCGTGCGCACCTTCGACCGCCAAACCGGGCTAATTCGCACGTTCACTGCCTTGGAGTGCTATTTCGGTTACCGCTCGTCCATCTTCAAGCGTGAAACGGTCACCGCGGGCGGCAGCCGCTGGGTGGTGTTGTCGGTGAGTTTCCAGTTCCCGCTGGGCAAGCTGTCCGCTCCGGTGCGCTACGCCGAGTTGGCCTCTGCTTTGGGCATCGGCACAGGCGAACGCGCGCCCTTGGCCGAGGTTCGCGCCGCCGTCCTGGAATTGCGGCGCGGCAAGGGCATGCTGCTCGATCCGGCCGACCATGACACTTGGAGCGCCGGGTCGTTCTTCACCAATCCGGTGATCTCGCCGGAGCAGGCCGCCGCGCTGCCCGCCGACGCGCCCCGCTACGACGCCCCGGGCGGAAGAGTGAAGACGTCTGCCGCGTGGCTGATCGACCACGCCGGCTTCGGCAAGGGCTACGGCACGCCGCCGGCGACTCTCTCGACCAAGCACGTACTGGCTCTGACCAACCGCGGCGGCGCCACCGCCGCCCAACTCGTCGCCTTGAAGGACGAGATCACCCAAGGGGTCCTGGCCAAGTTCGGGATCACCTTGGAAGTGGAACCCAACTTGGTCGGTTTCTGACACACTCCGGCACGCCCGCTGACACTGGGCGGCTTCGTGCCACAATGGTCTTTCGGAAAGGGAGGAAATGACAGTTTTCGCCGACGTGCCGCTGGCGCCGCGCGATCCGATTTTGGGGATTACCGAGGCGTTTGTGGCCGATCAGAATCCGGACAAGGTAAACCTGGGCGTTGGTGTCTATTTGGACGCGCAGGGGAAACTGCCCGTCTTGGAGTGCGTGCGCCGCGCCAAGGAGCAGGTGGCGCTGGCCGCCAAGCCCGCGGCGTACCTGCCCATCAACGGATTGGCGGCCTACGACGCCGGTGTCAAGGAGTTGGTCTTCGGCGCCGGTTCGCCGCTCTTGGAGCGCGCGGTCACCGTACAGGGTTTGGGCGGCACGGGCGCGCTTCGCATCGGCGCGGAGTTTCTGCGCCAACTCAACGCGGCTGCTCCGGTGCTCATCTCCGACCCTTCTTGGGAGAACCACCGCGCGCTGTTCACGCGCACGGGTTTCGCGGTGGGGACATACCGCTACTACGAGCCGGGCGTCGGACTGGACTTCCCAGGCATGCTGGCCGATCTGCAGGACGCCGCCGCGGGCACGGTCGTGGTGTTGCACGCCTGCTGCCACAACCCGACCGGCTATGACCTGACGCCCGCCCAGTGGACTCAGGTGGCCGACGCAGTGCAGGAACGCCAACTGGTGCCGTTCCTGGACATGGCTTACCAGGGTTTCCGCGACGGCTTGGCGGCGGACGGCGCCGTGGTCGCGGAGTTCGCCGGCCGTTCGGTGCCGCTGTTGGTCGCCACGTCGTTCTCGAAGTCGCTCAGCCTCTACGGCGAGCGAGTCGGCGCGCTGTCTGTCTTGGGTCAGGACGCCGAGGAGGCCGCCCGCATCCTCTCGCAGTTGAAGGTCTGCGTGCGCACGCTGTATTCCAACCCGCCCACGTATGGCGCCGCCCTGGCCGCGGCTGTGCTGGCCGACCCCGAGTTGCGCGCGCTGTGGGATGCGGAGTTGGCCCAGATGCGGGATCGCATCAAAGTCATGCGGAAAGCGCTGGCCGAGCGTCTCGGCCCAGATTTCGCTTTCGTCACCGGCCAGAGCGGCCTTTTCAGCTACACCGGTCTGGCCGCCGACCAGATGCGCGCCCTGCGCGAACAGCACTCCGTCTATGGGCTGGATTCGGGACGTATCTGCGTTGCGGCGTTGAACGAGGGCAATATCGACCGCGTCGCCCAGGCGATCCAAGCTGTGCGCTAGCCGTTGCGACACGAAGTCAGCCCAGTTCGACGCGGAGGGGTGATTTCCCGTACAATCTTGTACTTGGTGACTTCACCAGACTTGGCCATGCCCACAAGGCTGCCAAGGCGGGTGAAGCGCCAACCCTAGGGCAATAGCTCAATTGGCAGAGCAGCGGTCTCCAAAACCGCAGGTTGGGGGTTCAAGTCCCTCTTGCCCTGCGCGACAGATGCGTTTGAGATGGAAGGACAGCCAGTGGCTGAGGATCTGAACGGGATTACTCCCGAGGCCGACGACGCCTTGGCCGACGCGGCTGAGCAGGCGGCCGAAGAGGCGATCACGGATCCCGATGAGCTTGCGGCGGATCCCGCTGTGAGCGAGGCGGAGGCCATCGCCGCCCAGGTGGCGGGTGCCCGGCCGGTCCGCAAGAGCGCGTCTGAAACCAAGAAGGGCGCGCCCACCCCGTCGCGGCGCACGGCGACGGCCACGGAAGAGGTGCAGCGCACCGGCCCGGTCCAGTTCGTCAAAGAATCCATAGAGGAACTCAAGCGGGTCAACTGGCCGACGCTGAGCCAATGGCAGCAGTACTTCTGGGTGGTGCTGATCTTTGTGGGTTTCGTGATTGCGTATGTGTCGCTGCTCGACCTGGGCATCGGCGTTGGGCTGCTGGCGATCTTCGGGTGAAAGTAGGACGAGCAAGTGACTGACGTGCCGAACGAGGATTTCGAGATCGATCTGGGCCTTCCCGAGCCTTCCGAAGATCTCGAACTGAACTTGGATTTTGGGCTGGACGAGCCGGTTGTCGAAGATGAGATCGTCATCGATCTCTCCGAGCCGGAGCCCGAGCCCGCCGCCGAAGATGAGCTGGACGAAGAGGACGAGGCCGTCATCGAGGCGCTGCGCCAAGAGTTGCGCGCCAAAGAGGGCGACTGGTACGTCGTGCACACCTACTCTGGCATGGAGAACCGCGTCAAGCAGAATTTGGACAACCGCATCAAGACGATGACGCAGGAGGACAAGATCTTCGAGGTCATCGTGCCGACGGAAGAGGTCATCGAGACTCGCAACGGGGCGAAGAAGACGGTGACGCGGACGATTCTGCCCGGCTATGTGCTGGTGCGGATGTACTACGACAATGAATCTTGGGCGGTGGTCCGGCACACGCCGTCGGTCACCGGTTTCGTGGCGCAGGGTTCCAACCCGGTGCCGCTGGGCCTCGAAGAAGTCGTGAAGATGCTCACCCCGGCGGCGTTGGCGAAGGCCAACCAGACCGAGAGCGGGCCCAAGTCACGCAAGAAGAAGGTCGAAATCGCCGACTTCAAGGTTGGGGATTCGGTCATGGTGGTGGCCGGGGCGTTGCAGGGGCTGCACGCCACGATCACCGAGATCAACCCCAAGGGCGGAAGGCTCAAGGCGCTGGTCGAGATCCTTGGCCGGGAGACGCCGGTCGACTTGACCATCAGCCAAATCCAGAAGGTTTAGGAAGAGAAGGAATCACGAATGCCTCCTAAGAAGAAGGTCGCAGCAATCGTAAAGGTCGCGCTGAACGCGGGCATGGCCACTCCGGCCCCGCCGGTGGGTACGGCGCTCGGCCCGCACGGCGTCAACATCATGGAGTTCTGCAAGCGCTACAACGCTGAGACCGAGTCCCAGCGCGGTGACGTGATTCCCGTCGAGATCACCATCTACGAGGATCGCACGTTCTCCTTCATCACCAAGACGCCGCCGGCCGCAGAGCTGATCAAGAAGGCCGCCGGTTTGAAGTCTGGCTCCGCCCGTCCCAACAAGGACAAGGTGGCGAAGATCACTTCCGACCAGGTGCGGGAGATCGCCCAGAAGAAGATGCCCGACTTGAACGCCAACGACGTCGAGGCCGCCATGAAGATCGTGGCCGGCACCGCGCGCTCCATGGGCGTCGACGTGGAGTAACCGCTCCGCGCGTACAACTGAATATGTGGCAGGGGAAAGTCCCCGCACCACGACTGGCGAGGGCACATACGAGTGTCCCGAGGAAAGGACCAGACCATGAAGAGAAGCAAGGCATACCGCGCTGCGGCCGAAAAGCGCAGCGCCAATCAGCTATACACCCCCGAGCAGGCGTTGACCCTTGTCAAGGAGAACGCCTCCGCCAAGTTTGACGAGACCGTCGAGGTCGCGTTGCGGCTGGGCGTCGATCCCCGGAAGGCTGATCAGATGGTGCGCGGCACCGTGAACCTCCCCAACGGCACCGGCAAGACCGCCCGCGTGCTCGTGTTCGCCACTGGCGAGAAGGCCAATGAGGCCATCGAAGCCGGGGCTGACGAGGTTGGCGCCGACGAGTTGGTGGAGCGGGTCCAAGGCGGTTACCTCGACTTCGACTCGGTCGTGGCCACCCCGGACATGATGGGCAAGGTCGGCAAGTTGGGCCGCGTCCTCGGCCCGCGCGGCTTGATGCCCAACCCGAAGACGGGCACCGTGACCATGGACGTCGCCAAAGCTGTCGCCGACATCAAGGGCGGCAAGATCGAGTTCCGTGTGGACCGCCACGCCAACCTGCACTTCATCGTTGGCAAGGTCTCCTTCACCGCGGAGCAACTCGCCCAAAACTATTTCGCCGCCTTGGACGAGGTACTGCGCCTCAAGCCGGCCGCGTCGAAGGGCCGCTATATCAAGAAGGCGACCATCGCCGCGACGATGGGCCCCGGTGTGGGCGTGGATCCGACGAAGACGAAGCCCAGCGCCGAATAAGGCGCCGGCCACACACGTCATCCCGGACACCCACACACGTCATCGCGGGCTTGATCCGGGATCTCGGACCCCACACACGTCATCCCGGACTTGTTCCGGGATCTCGGACGAAGTCCGATCTGGGCATACGCGCAGACGCAAGCGCAGAAACTAGCCAGATCGCCGCGCCCACGGCAAACGCCGGCGCGTACCCAATGGCTGCCGCCAAAGCCCCCGCCACCAGCGGGCCGGCGATAGAGCCCAGATCGCCGGCCATGGAGTAGGCCGCCACGGCGCGGTCACCGCCAGCCGTGTCGCCGACTGTGGCCGCTGGGGCCGTTCCCATCAGGGCCGAGCCAGCGGCATATACGCACAGGGCGGCGGTGAGGATCCAGATTTCGTTCGCGAAGGGCATAAGCAGCAACGACGCGCCGGCGATCGCCGCTCCAGCGATCATCGGGATGCGGCGTCCGACTTTGTCCACGACGTATCCCGACGGCATCACCAACACGATTTGCACGCCTGCCGCCACTGCCATCGCGATGCCGGTCAGCAGCGCTGATTCGGTGGTGCTCGCGCCAATGAACGCGGCCACGAACAGCGGAACGAGCGTGGAGCGGGTGCCGTTGTTGTTCCAGCCTCCGGCCAAGTGCGCCAGGCACGCCGCCTGGAAGCGGACGTCTCGCAGTACTTCGCCGAAGGGCCGGGCGGCGGTGGTCTGCTGGCTGGGCCCGGCGACGTTCACCGGCGTCAGCCCGAGTGTGATGAGGGCGGCGACGAGCAGCGTTCCCGCGTAGAAGAAGAATGGCGCCCGGATCGAGATGGCGGCGAAGACGCCGCCCAGGGCCGGCCCGGCGACGGCGCCCACCAGAAACCCGCCTTGCCACATGCCGGAGGCGCGTCCCCGGTGCTCCGCGTCGACGGAAGACAGCAACACGGTCATCCCGGCCACGGAGAACATGGCCGAGCCGACGCCCCCGATACCGCGCAGTGTGATCAACTCGGCGTAGTTGCGGGCCAGGCCCGCCAGCGCGCTGGATACGGCGACGATGAGCAGCCCCGACATGAGCACAACCCGGTGCCCGAACTTGTCGTCCAGGCGTCCAACGACCGGGGCGGCCACGAAGCGCATGAGAGCGAAAGCCGCGATGACCGCCCCAGCCGCAAACTCGTTCACTCCGAAGGAGGAAGCGTACATCGGCAGGACCGGGCTGACTACCCCGAACCCGACGGCCACGGCCAGCGCGATGCCAGAAAGGACCCAGACATTACGCGGCACGCGGCTACTCTACTGTCCCCAACCCGTCATCCCAGGTTCGTTCCGGGATCTTTGTCCCCGACCGTCATCCGGGCTCGTTTCGGGATACACCCCCAACCGTCATCCGGGCTCGTTCCGGGATACACCCCCCAACCGTCATCCCGGACTCGTTCCGGGATACACCCCCCAACCGTCATCCCGGACTCGTTCCGGGATCTTGGGACGTAAGTCCCTTGCGCCCCGCAGGGGTGCCCGCAGTTGGAGCCATCGCAGCGGGATTCATAGCCGCAGTCCCATGCGCCCCGCAGGGGCGCCCCCACAGGCACACAAACCGTCCAAGATCGTGAGACTGACTCAGGGTTACGCAACGCCTCCCAGGGTTGTGCGTGCTCAGAACGGATTGGCGACGGTTACCGACTCGATCGACTGGCCAGCATTGAGGTCCTCTGACCACAAGGTGGCGCAGCCCATTTCGGCCGCGCTGTGGACGATCATGGCGTCCCAGAATGACAGTTGCGAGGCTTGGGACAGCCGCGCCGCGGCGACAACATCGGCGGCTGCGGGGGCGAACGTCGGCCAGTTGCTGAAGCGGGTGATCGCGACGGTGGCGTCGGTTGCCGCCATACCCATCTTCCGCACCGCGTTGACATAGAACTCTTGCAGGACTTGGACGCTGGTCGCTCCCGCGTCTTCGGCGACCAGGCGTTTGATCAGAGCCACCGCCTTTTCGTGGCGCGGGTCGGCGGGATCGTAGGCGTACAGCAGCACGTTGGTGTCGACGAACTCAAGGCTCATCGGATGTGCGCCTCGTCGCGCGAGAGCGCCCCATCGCCCACCCGCAACAGTCCGCGCTCCATGCGGGCGAACTCATCTTCCCAGGCCGCTCCAGCTTCTTTTTCTCCGGCGATGGTGCGTTCCAAGCTGGCTCCCACCAGGTGCGACAGCGACATGTCGTGGCCAGCCGCGTAAATCCGCGCGCGCCGCAGAGTCGCATCGGGAAGGGTGATGGTGACATTCCGCAAGCTCATGTGATCCAGTGTAACACTAGGTCACATGAACACTACATCCCTGAAGTGCGGATCGACGATTCGAAGGAGTACCGGTCGGCGCGGTATTTGTGGTCGCCGATCTCCAGCAGGGCTCCGGAGAGTTCGTACGTCATACGCTGCATCGTCAGCAGTGCGGCGCCGGAGCGGCAGCCCAATCGGGTCGCGGTGGCCTTGGTGGCGTTCTCCGCGCCGATGCGCTGCACGGCTTGGTCGAAGCCCGCGCCTTGGGCGCGCAGCAGGGCATAGAGGCCTTCGGATTCCAGGGCGTCGGCGGTGAACTCCTTGTCGCCGGCCACCCAGTTGTGCATCAGCGCCAAGGGGCCGTCGGCGGTGGAGCGCAGGCGCTCCAGTTCCCATACGCGGCTGGTGGCGAAGGACTCGCGCAACTCTGGCGGCGTCTTGACCAGTTGCAGCTTGAGCACCTGGGTGGTGGGCTCGGCGCCGGCCTTTTGCAGGTCGTCGAACAGCGACGTGAGCGCTACCGGGCGGACGATGGAGGGGTTGACGACGCGCGTGCCGACGCCGCGCTGCCGGGTGACCAGGCCCGCGTTGACCAGCTCGCCGATCGCCTGCCGCACAGTCGGTCGCGAAAGGCCATAGTGGCGGGCCAGGTCGATTTCGTTGGTCAGATACGAACCCACGGGCTGCGCGCCGCTGCGGATCGCGGCTTCGATGCCCGTGGCGAGCTGGTGGTAGAGCGGGATGGGGGAGGATTTGTCGATCCTGATCCCCGCCAATGGGTCGCCGGACATAGGCACCTCCTTGTAAGGCTGTTCTTACATAATAGTCCTATTGTCCTGACTTACTCGCAACCGATTGCCTGGCGAGTTACCTCCCCAATGGTTAGGCTGTTCGGAATTGCCGAGCGACGAAGGAGAGGGTTATGGACTTGACGGATTTCACGGGAATGCTGAGTGGCTGGATCTGGAACGACTTTATGGTGTGGGCTTGCCTGGGGCTGGGCTTGTTCTTCACGATCCGCTTCGGCGCTCCGCAAGTGACGCGGGTGCGCGACATGGTCTACTACCTCGTTCACGGCGAGAAATCCGCGCAGGGCACCAGTTCCTTCCAGAGCTTCTCGATGGCGTTGGCCGGCCGTATCGGCACGGGCGCGATCGCGGGTGTCGCGACTGCTATCTTCTGGGGCGGGCCGGGTGCCGTGTTCTGGATGTGGATGATCGGCATCCTGGGCGCCGCCACGGCCTTCTGTGAGGCCACCTTGGCCCAGATCTTCAAGGAAGAAGTCGCCGGCGAATACCGCGGCGGGCCCGCGTTCTACATCGAGAAGGGTCTGGGCAAGAACTTCACCTGGCTGGCCATCTTGTTCGCCATCTTGGCAGTCATCTCCAAGTCGATCTGCGAAGGGCCGGTGCAGGCCAACGCGATCTCGTCGGCGATGCGCGAGGCTTTCGACATCCCCGAGTGGGTGACGGGCGTGGTCGTCGCGGCGCTGCTGGCGTTCATCATTTTCGGCGGCATGCGGCGCATCGCCACCTTTGCGGAGTTGGTGGTGCCGTTCATGACGTTGGGCTACGTCATCGTGCTGTTCATCGTGCTCGTCGCCAACGCCCCGGCGGTGCCGGGGATGTTCGTGTTGATCTTCGCCAACGCCTTCGGCTTGGATCCGCTTTTCGGCGGCCTGCTGGGATACGCGGTGTTGTGGGGCGTCAAACGCGGCGTCTATTCCAGCGAGGCTGGCCTGGGAACCGGCGGGCAGGCCGCCGCCGCCGCAGAAGTCTCGCACCCCGTGAAGCAGGGCCTCGCCCAGTCGTTCTCCGTGTATTGCGACATCATTTTGGCAGCTACTTCGACAGCGCTGATGATCCTGGTCACCGGCTGCTACAACGTCAGCGACCACGCGGACGGCGCAATCCGATCCTCCTTGCCGGGCACCACCGCCGGGCCGGAATACACCCAACACGCTGTGGACACGGTCCTTCCCGGGTTCGGGCCGAAGTTCGTGGCCATCGCGTTGATGTTCTTCGCTTTCACCACCATCGTCAGCTTCGCCTTCTATGGCGACACGAACGCGGCCTTCCTATTCCGCAAGCACCCGAAGTACTACAAGATCGCCCAGAACGCCGTCAAGGCCTTGCTGATTCTCTCGGTCGGTTACGGCGCGATAGCGAAGTCTGACGTGGTGTGGAACATGGCGGACATCGGGGTCGGCGCGAATGTCTGGGTGAACCTGATCGGCATCACCTTGCTGTCCGGGACGGCCGCCAAAGCCATGAAGGACTTCAAACGGCAGCGCAAGCTCAAGCTGGATCCGGTCTTCGATCCGGACGCACTCGGCATCAAGAACGCCGAGCTTTGGAAGCGGATCATCCCGGAGAAGTTCTCCCACCTGGTGGCCGCCAACGAGGCATCGGATCCAAGCTGACGCCGGAATTGTCCTGGCGGGGAGCTACGGTAGTGGGCATGCAGCCACGATTCGCCGACGCCCAGCACGCCCTGCGGGAAGTGTTCGGATACGAGTCGTTCCGCGGTTTTCAGGCCGAGGTGATCGAACATGTCACCGCGGGTGGGGACGCGGTGGTGCTGATGCCCACGGGTGGCGGCAAGTCGCTCTGCTACCAGATTCCCGCGCTGCTGCGGCCCGGCGCAGGCGTGGTCATCTCTCCGCTTATCGCGCTGATGCAGGATCAGGTGGACGCCCTGGCCCAGGTCGGCTTGCGGGCGGCCTTTCTGAACTCCACGCAGGATTGGGCTGAGCAGCGGGCGGTGGAGCGGCAGTTCGAGGCGGGAGAGTTGGATCTGCTCTATCTCGCCCCGGAGCGGCTCGCCACCGCCGGGACGCAGGAGTTGCTGAGCCGGGGCGAGATCGCCCTATTCGCCATCGACGAGGCGCATTGCGTTTCGCAGTGGGGACACGATTTCCGGCCGGACTATTTGGGCCTGGCCGTCTTGGCGCAGCTTTGGCCGGATGTGCCCCGCGTTGCCCTGACGGCGACGGCCACGGCCGCGACACACGCGGAGATCCGCGAGCGATTGCGGCTGGAGCGGGCGCGCGACTTCACGGCGTCCTTCGACCGGCCCAACATCCAATACCGCATAGAGCCGCGCACTGGAAGCGCCCAGTTGGTGCGTTTCATCAAGAACGAACACCCTGGCCAGGCGGGCATCGTCTATTGCTTGACGCGCGCGGGCACGGAAAAGCTGGCCCAGTTGCTGTGCGAGCATGGCATCCCGGCTTTGCCCTACCACGCCGGCTTGGACGCCGCCACGCGCCGCGAAACCCAGGCCCGGTTCCTGCGCGAAGACGGCTTGACCGTCGTGGCCACCATCGCTTTCGGCATGGGCATAGACAAACCCGATGTCCGCTTCGTGGCGCACGTTGATCTGCCGAAGTCGGTGGAGGGGTATTACCAAGAGACTGGCCGTGCCGGGCGAGACGGGGAGCCAGCTACGGCGTGGATGTCGTATGGGCTGTCCGATGTGGTGCAGCAGCGCTCCCTTATCGCTTCCTCGGCGGGCTCCGACGCGCACAAACGGCTGCAGCAGCGCCACTTGGACGCCATGCTGGCCCTGTGTGAGACAGTCGAATGCCGCCGGGCAAACCTGCTGGCGTACTTCGGGGAAAAGATCGGCCCCTGTGGCAATTGCGACACTTGCCTGCGCCCGCCCGAGGTCTACGACGGCACTGAAGCCGCGCAGAAGCTGCTCTCCACGATCGTGCGCCTCGACCGCGAGCGCAACCAGCGCTTCGGAGCGGGCCAGCTCATCGACATCCTGCGCGGGCGCGCCACGGCGAAGACGCAGCAGTGGCGCCATGAGACGCTGCGCACTTGGGGCATCGGAGCCGAATTCAACGACGCCCAGTGGCGCGATGTCGTGCGTCAGTTGCTTGCCCGCGGCGATCTGACACTCGCCGAACACAACACTCTGGCTTGCACTGACGGCAGTTGGGAAGTGATGCGCGGCCAGCGCGAGGTGCTGTTGCGCGCCGACGTGGTGCTGCGTAGCGCCTCAGTGAGCCGGCCCGCCGCCAAGAAGTCCCAAGGTGAACAGCTTCCACCGGGCGCGACCGGCTTGTTCGAACGGCTGCGGGCTTGGCGGGCAGAAGCGGCCAAGGCCGCGTCCGTGCCGCCCTATGTCGTCTTCCACGATTCCGTGCTGCGCACCGTCGCGGTCGAACGCCCGGTCAGCCAGGCGGAACTGGCCCGCATCTCGGGTGTGGGCGCGGCCAAGCTGCAGCGCTACGGCGAGCAGGTGTTGGAGATTGTGGCGGCCGAGGACCGCTGAATCACTCGCCGTCCGGTATCCGCTCCACGTCCCGCAGCCACAAGGTGGCGGCGGTGTCCGACGGCATCCGCCAGTCGCCGCGCGGGCTCAGCGAACCGCCGCGCACCACTTTTGGCCCGTTCGGCAGCGCCGAGCGTTTGAACTGCGCAAATCCGAAAAAGCGCGAGCAGAAGACGCCCAGCCACTTCTTGATATCGGCCAGCGAATACGCCACGCGCTCGTCGTCGGGGAAACCGGGCGGCCAGTTGCCTTCGGTGTGGCTCCATGCGTGCCAGGCCAAGAATGCGATCTTGGACGGCAACATGCCCTTGCGCAGAAAGTAATAGAGGTTGAAGTCCTGCAGGGCGTATGGCCCGATGGTGGCCTGGGTCGACTGCGGCGTTTCCCCTTCGCCCACGGGAATCAACTCCGGTGTGATCTCGGTGTCCAAAATGGCCTGCAGTGTCTCGCCCACCGCCGGGTCGAAAATGCCCTCGGCGATGACCCAGCGGATGAGGTGCTGGATGAGCGTCTTGGGCACGCCGCCGTTGACGTTGTAATGCGACATTTGGTCGCCCACACCGTAGGTGCACCAGCCCAGGGCGAGTTCCGACAAGTCACCAGTGCCCAGCACGATGCCGCCGCGCTGGTTGGCCAGCCGGAACAGGAAGTCAGTGCGCAGTCCCGCCTGGACGTTCTCGAAAGTCACGTCGAACACGGGCTTGCCTTCGGAGAAGGGGTGATCGATCTCATCAAGCATTTGGGTAGCCGTGGGCCGGATGTCCAACTCCGCGAAGGTGACGCCGAGGGCCTGGGCCAGCGCGGTGGCGTTGCGCTTGGTGTGCGCCGATGTCGCGAAACCGGGCATGGTGAAGGCGAGAATGTCGCCGCGCGGGCGGCCGAGGCGGTCCATGGCACGCGCCGCCACGATCAGGGCCTGGGTCGAGTCCAGACCGCCGGAAACGCCGATGACGATCTTCGGCTGCCCGATCGACTTCAGCCGCTGTTCCAGGCCGCTGACCTGGATGTTGTACGCCTCATAGCAGTCCAGAGCCAGCCGGGCGGCGTCGTCAGGCACGAACGGGAAGCGCGCCAGCGGCCGCCGCAGGCCGAAATCACCTTGCGGGACGCCTATTTCGAATTCCACCCAGCGGTAGTCGTTGGCCAAGTCGGCGTGGGCGCGGCGGTTGTCGTCGAAGGTGCCTTGGCGCAGGCGGTCTTGGGTGATCGAGCCCAAGTCCAAGTCGGCGATGGACGCCCGCGGGCCTTGCGGGAAGCGTTCGGATTCTGCCAGCAGCGAGCCGCAGTCGTAGACCAGCGTCTGGCCGTCCCAGGACAAGTCGGTGGAGGATTCGCCCTCGCCCGCGGCGGCGTAGACATACCCGGCGATCAGCCGCGCCGAGCCGGAGGAGCACAGCAGCTTGCGCTCTTCGGCCTTGGCGACGGTGATCGGCGAGCCAGACAGGTTGGCGATGACAGTGGCTCCGGCCAAGGCGGCGGCGGACGAGGGCGGGATCGGCACCCACATGTCCTCGCAGACCTCCACATTGAGGGCGAAGCCGGGCAAGTCGGTGGCGGAAAAGATGATGTCCGCCCCGAACGGGGCTGTCTGTCCAGCGATCTCGATGTCACCGGTGACGTCGTCGCCGGGGGCGATCTGGCGGCGCTCGTAGAACTCCCGGTAGGTGGGCAGGTACGACTTGGGCGTCACACCCAGCACTCGTCCGCGGTGGATGACGACCGCGCAGTTGTAAATGCGGTTCAGGTTGCGGATCGGCGCCCCGACGACGATCACCGGGGCCAGCTCGGCCGACGCGGCGGCGAGCCATTCCAGCGCCGCCAAGGTGGCGTCCAGCACGGTGTCTTGCAGCAGCAGGTCTTCGATCGAGTAGCCGGTCAGGCACAACTCCGGGAAGACCGCCAGTACCACGCCGTCTGCCGCCAGGTCTTTCACCTGCGCCGCGACAGCCTCGGCGTTGGCTTGCGGATCGACCAGTGCCACGGGAAAAGTGCACGCGGCGACGCGGGCGAATCCGTGGCTGTACAGATTGAAGAAATCCACGGGTCAAGCATCCCACACGGGTGTGGATGCGTTCAGGTCAGCTGCGCTGGAAGTAAGACAGGATGCGCAGCAGTTCGGTGTAAAGCCAGACCATCGTGACGGTGATGCCGAAGGCCGCGCGCCAGGATTCGCTGGCGGGCAACTGGTTGCGGATGCCGTTCTCCACGAGTTCGAAGTCCATGATCAGGTTCAACACCGCCAGCACCACGCCAATGGCAGACACCGCCATCGCCAGCAGTCCGGCTCCGGGGCCGACCTCGACGACGCCCAAGTGAACGCCGAACAGGGAAAGGACGAAGTTGAGCAGATACACGCCGCACAGCGCCGTGGTACCGATGATCACCATCTTGCGCAGCCGCCCGCTCACCCGCACGCGCAGGTACTTGTAGGCGGCGAGCGTGACCACCGCGGTGACGAAGGTGCCCAGCACCGCCGGCATCACAATGCCCGGATAGACATACTCGAAGGTCTTGGAGATGGCGCCGATGAAGACGCCCTCAACCGCCGAATAGGCCAGCACGAAGGCGGGATTTATCGCCCGGCGGAAGCTGACCAGCAGCACGGTGCCGAAAGCCACCAGGCCGGTGACGGCCGTTACCGGCCACAGCAACTCGAGCGGCAGCAGCACCATCGTGGCGGCGGCCACCAGGATGAGTGTGCCCATCGTCACGGCGGACTTGGTGAGCACGTCGTCGATTGTCATCGTTTGCGCGGCCACGGGTGCGGGCGCCGGATCCTGGATGCCCTGGGGGTCGTACGGCGGCACCTGGCCCTGGTACCCCTGATACCCCTGGTAGGGCTGTTGGTACTGCTGATACGGCTGGCCGGGCTGGGACTGGTATCCCGCCTGGAACTCGCTCGAGCGGCTCAACACCGGATTGTTACTGCGCAACATTTTTCCTCCTGGCCCTCAAGTGTAGCGAGCGTTTCCAGGCCTCAGTTGTGAAGAAGCTATCTCCACACGGGGATGTGCCGGTCCAGCAGGGCGCGGGTGCCTTGCGTCCAGTTGCGGCTCTGCCAGTCGTTCAGTGGCACCCAGGTGGCGGCGGCCGTCGTCCCGCCCGCGTCGTTGACCTGCAGCTCGATCGGGGCGGGGCAGATTCCGGTGTAGATGATGCGCACGGCGTGGAAGTCCTCGATGACTCCGGTGGGGGAGCGGCCGATCCAGTGGTCGGTTTGCAAGTCGAGCAGTTGCAGCAGGCCCAACCCCTGGCCTGTCTCCTCGGCGACTTCCCGTACCAGGGCTTGGCTTGGGGTTTCGCCGTCGTGGATGCCGCCGCCGGGAAGCCCCCACAGCCCAGGGACAGCGGTCAGTTCGGAAAACTGGGTGGCCAGCAGGCCCATGCGGGAGGTGATGATGCCATAGGCGGCGATGCGCTGGCGCGGCACGGGGATGTCGTCGGGCAAGCCGTCTTCGATTGTCCGGGTGACGAAATGCGGGCGGGCCACGCGCCGCGAGTGCGTCGCCACTTGCACGATCATCTCCAGATCAGGCTGCACGCCGGACGTGGACAGCGGGCGCAAGATGCGGAAGCCGCGCTCCCAAGCCATCCGATATGGATCGCCGCCGTGGGGAAGGTCGAAGGTGAATTCCGCCGGGCCGCCCGGGGCGAGTACACCTGCTATCCGCATTTCATCATCATGTCTGAGCGGCGGCGTCTAAGTCCAACTGGCGCGCTAGGAGATTGCCGAGAGGCCCTAACTCTCCACCAACTTCCCGGCAAGGGTGGTGGTGAACTCGGTGTCGCCGAAGTGGAAGCGCATCAGGACTCCCTTGTCTGTGGCGGTGATCTCCACGCTCCAGTCCTGGCCGGGGTGCCTGCTCACAATCGACCAGATCGCCGCAGCCGAGACAATCGAAGAGCTGAATGGTTTGCCGGGCGGCTTGCCTTGGGTGGCCGTTGTGGTCACCGGGACTGCGGCCATGCGATGGCGGCGGATGGTTTCGTCATCGCTGGCCGAGTCCGCCCAAACCCCCAGCTTGGAGTCGATGCCGATCGCGTAGACGGAAGCCCCGGAGACTTCCGCCAGCCCGCGTGCGATGCCGCCCGGCGTGCCGAAGTCCAGAGTTTCCAGCAATTGCCCGTCCGCGGTGAAGAACACGGCTCGCGACTCGGGGTTGGTGGACACGGTCATCATCACCTTGCCACCGGAGTAGTCCACGATCTGCAAGCGCTGGTTCACGGCGCTGCCGGAAGCTCCGGCGGCCGCCCGGAACAGCGCGCCGACGTCGGAGATGTCGAAATCGGACACGTCGAAGCTGGCCTGGTCGACGTACCACAGGTCCGTCTCCACTTGACCGATCTGCCCGTCGCGGTAGGCGTAGGTTTCCGGTCCGGAGTCTTTGCGGACGCTGACGGCGACCTCGTTGGACTGCACTTCGACCATGATGACATCACTGCTCGCGGCCGCCGTGATCAACCGGCCGACCATGTCCTGGGCGGTTCCCGGCGAGGTGAAATCCAGGGGAACCGGTGTGGGCTCTGGCTCGCAGGCGGCCAGCAGCGCCAGGGCCAAGGCGGAAGCGAGGAATCGGAGTCTCACATGCACGAGAGTACCGGGCAAAGTGAAACGCCGGGCCAAGTATGAGTTGGCCCGGCGTCCCGAGTTGCTGTGGCCGGACGCTTCCTCAGCTCAGGAATGCCCACCTTGCTCGCCCCGCTCGTCCCAGCGAGACACCCTGCGGATTTCTCCGCGGGCCTTGGAGCAGTGATTGCTTCCTGACTGTTGACCTGCCATCTCTTGCGAGCGGCGCGATCAACGTGAACACATTTCTACCCGTCTTTTTGGCCCGATACAAGAGGTGTGTAAGGACTTTCTGGAACTTTCTCGGCGTGTCGCAATAATCGATAAACCCCCTGGTCACATGCGTAACTGGAGTCACTGGAATCACAGGAGTAACACCCCAGGAAGCATCCCTAGATGGAATAGTCGTCCGCCGGGTCGTGGCGGAGCCCGGCGAACAGGTCGGTCTCGGGCACGCGCGTGGGCACCTTGGACCACACCAACTGGTAATCCTCGGTGGGCCAGCCGATGCGCTGGATTTCCGTGGGGACGGCAAACCACGAGCCGTCCGGGTCGACTTGTGTGGCGTGGGCGAGCAACGCCTTGTCCCGCACGTCGAAGAAGTCCCCGCAGGGAATGAACGTCGTGAGCCGGGATTGTTCTTCCGGGTCGCGGGGGACCTCGGACAGGCGTTCCGCATAGGGCCGGCCCATGCCCCGCTCGTGCATCGCCTCGTCCAGGGCGGCCCAGCGCCGGCGGTGGAACACCACGTCGTAGTAGAGCTTGGAGACTTCCCATGGCTCGCCGTGCTCTGGCCACGCAGCCTGGTCGGCGGCGGCGGCGACTGCGGCCACGGTGATCTTATGGGTCATGATGTGGTCCGGATGCGGGTAGCCGCCGCGCTCGTTGTAAGTGGTAACGACATGGGGGCGGAACTCTCGGATGACTCTCACCAGCCGTCCGGCCGCGACATCGACATCCTGGGCCGCGAAGACTCCCGGATCGAGTGGGGCGGGATCGTCCGGATCGGGAAACCCGGAGTCTTCGAAGCCGAGCCATACCTGTTGGATGTCGAGGATTTCGGCGGCCCGGGCCATCTCGTTCTTGCGGATTTCGGCGAGGTTGGCCTGGTTCTCGGGGGTGTCCATCTTGGGGTTGAGTATCGATCCACGCTCGCCGCCCGTGCAGGTCGCGACCATCACTTGCACGCCTTGATGGCGATAGTAGGCGGTGGTTGCCGCGCCCTTGCTGGATTCGTCGTCGGGGTGCGCGTGCACGTGTAACAACCGGAGCTCTTGAGACAACATGGCTCCTATTATCCGGTATGGTCGGAGGGTGCCTGACGAAAACGCTCTTATTTGGTTGACCCAGGAGGCCTACGACAAGCTGGCAGAAGAGCTCGCCTATCTCAAGGGCGAGGGCCGGCAGATAATTTCGGCCCGTATCGCGCGTGCCCGCGACGAGGGCGATCTGTCCGAGAACGGCGGCTACCATGCCGCCCGCGAGGAACAGGGCCAACAAGAGGCCCGCATCCGCCAGTTGCAGGCGATGCTGGACAACGCCCAGGTGGGTGAGCCGCCCAGTGTGGACGCGGGGATTCGCCCCGGCATGCAGATCACCATCTACTACGACGACGACCCCGACGACGATGAGACGTTCTTGCTCGGCTCTCGCGAGATGCTGGGTTTCGACGACTCGGTCGATTTGGAGGTCTACTCCCCGCAGTCCCCGCTTGGCCAGGCCCTGTTGGGCGCGCGCCAAGGCGACAAGGTGTCCTATGTGGCCCCCAATGGAAAGACGATCGAAGTCACCGTCGCCGAGGTGAGCGTCTAGGAACCGCCTAGCCGGGCGGGTGGCCTATACGAGGAAGCGGTAGAACGGCGAATCCGGGCCGACGATCTCAAAGCCGATTGGGCTGGCTTCCAAGCGCTCGATCAAGCCCGGGTAATCGGCAGGGTCGCTCAGCTCGATGCCGACCAAGGCCGGGCCGAGTTCGCGGTTGGAGCGTTTGGTGTATTCGAAGTGGGTGATGTCGTCGCCTGGGCCGAGCACGTCGTCGAGGAAGCGGCGCAGGGCGCCGGGCTCCTGCGGGAAATTGACCAGGAAGTAGTGTTTGCGGCCTTCGAAGACCAGAGACCGTTCCACGATCTCCGCGTACCGCGACACGTCGTTGTTGCCCCCGGAAAGGATCGCGACGACGGATTGGCTCGGCTCCGGCGCGAACGCTCCGAGCGCCGCGCTGGCCAGCGCTCCCGCCGGCTCGGTGATGATGCCATCTACTTGATACAACTCCAGCATCTCCGAACAGACGCGGCCCTCGGGCACCGCCAGCATGCGCGGGCTGAAATGCCGTGTGATGGCAAACGTGAGATCGCCCGCCCGGCGCACCGCCGCGCCGTCGACAAACGTGTCTATCTTGGGCAAGTCGAATGGCGCCCCGGCCCGCAGCGCTTCCGCCAAGCACGCCGCGCCTGAGGGCTCGACGCCGACCACCTGTGTGTTCGGGCAGTGTTCCGCCAACCAAGTGAGACAACCCGCGAGCATCCCGCCGCCTCCCACCGGCACCAGCAGCACGTCGGGAGCACCGCCGAATTGCTCCACGATCTCTTTCGCCACGGTGCCCTGCCCCGCGATTGTGCGCAGGTCGTCAAAGGCGGGCACCAGCGTCCCGCCCGACTCGACGGCGGCGATCTTGGCTGCGCCCGCGGCCTCGTCGTAGGTGTCGCCGGCGACGACAAGCTCGACCATCCCCTCGCCCAACGCCAGTATGCGCTCGCGCTTCTGGCGCGGAGTCGTGCCCGGCAGATACACCGCGCCCCGGATGCCCAGCCGCGCGCAGGCGAAAGCGACGCCTTGCCCGTGGTTGCCGGCGCTGGCACAGATCACTCCGGCGTCGCGCTCGGCTTGCGACAGGCGCGCGATGAGGTTGTAAGCGCCGCGGATCTTATAAGACCGCACCGGTTGCAGGTCTTCGCGCTTCAACCACACTTGCGCCCCAGTGCGTTCCGACAGCCGGGGGCTGACTTGCAGCGGCGTGCGCTCGACGACCGGCGCGAGCAGGGCGGCGGCCTCGTCGATGGCCGCGGCTTGAAGGATCATGGCTACCCCAAGAGTGCTTCTTGTTCAGGCTCGGCTTGCTTGCCGCGCCCGATTATCGAGGGCACCACGATAGCGTCAGAGACGAGTTCTGGCGCGCTGAGGGCCCGCACGCCCGCATCCGACTGCTGGATGGGCTCCAACTCCTTGTCCGTCACCTGCAGATCCCGCAGCTTGCGCGCGGTTGGGAAGACGCGGCCCTCTATCGAGCCGACGGCTTCGTTGTACGCCGTGACCGCGGTGCCCAGCGAACGGCCGACCTTGTCGAAGTGTTTGCCCAAGATGCCAAGCCGGTCGTAGAGTTCGCGCCCCAGTTCGAAAACCTCCTTGGCCGAATCGGCCAACGCCGACTGCTTCCAGGAATAGGCCACTGTCCGCAGCATGGCGATCAGCGTCGTCGGCGTCGCCAGCACGACGTTCTTCCGGTGGGCGTACTCGAACAAGTCGGGCAACTGCGTCAGCGCTTCGGCGGCCAGCGCCTCACTGGGCAGGAACAGCACGACAAATTCCGGGGTGGCGGTGTCGGCTTTGAAGTAGTCCTTCTTGGATAGCCCGTCGATGTGGTTGGTGACGTTCTTGGCGAACACGGTGAGCTTTTGGGCGCGCTCCCGCTCGTCGTCTGTCTCGTGGGCGTCCAAGAAAGCGCTCAGCGGCACCTTGGAATCCACATAGACAAACTTGCCGCCGGCAAGCATCACCTTCATATCGGGCCGGATGTGATCCCCGGCGGACGTGCGTGAAGACTCTTGCTCCACGAAATCGCAGTGTTCCAGCATGCCCGCCAACTCGGCCACGCGCTTGAGTTGCATCTCACCCCAAGCACCGCGCACCTGCGGTTTGCGCAGGGCGGTGGCCAGGGCATTCGTCTCGCGCCGCAACTGCTCGCCCGTCAGTTTGACCTCCGCCACCTGGCCGCGCAGCTCGGCTGTCATGGAGGCACGTTCCTTCTCCACCTCCGTGAGCCGGGAGTTGAACTTGTCCAGCGATTCGCGCACCGGCTCCAGCAGCGCTTGCGTCGCCTGGAGCCGCTGCTCGGCTGTCGCCTCGGACGCCTTCGACTGCTTCTCCACGATCTCGGCGGACATCACCTTGAAGCGGTTGGACAGCTCTTCGCGGTCCGCCGCGATCTCTTCCGCGCGCGCCCGGGCGGCATCCCGCTCTGCGAAGGCGGCGGCGGCCCGGGCCTTGGCGTCGGCGAGTTCCTCGAACCGGCGCGCCGACTCTTCGCGCACCTCGGCGGCAGCCGAATCCGCGCGCGCCCGCGCGACCAGCCAACCCACGGCGACGCCGAGCGCCAAGCCGATCAGAATCCAACCCAAAATCTCCATACCCACCATTGTGTCTGCCGCCTAGGACAAAAATCGGCAGGCACTCCGAGACGGGACATCACCGCGGATGGCGCAACTCCGGGGGCAGCGCGAAGGTGAGGGTTTCCTCGGCCACCGCGACTTCCTCCGCAGGCGGGAACCCGCGCTCAGCCAACGCGTCCAAGACCCCGCGCACCAACTCCTCCGGCACGCTGGCCCCCGATGTGACGCCTACCACTTCGGCGCCATTGAGCCAGTCCGGGACGATCTCAGCCGCCGAGTCCACGCGGTAGGCGGCCTTCGCGCCCGCTTCCAACGCCACCTCCACTAAGCGCACCGAGTTAGACGAATTGGACGAGCCGACCACGATGACGACGTCCGCCCCCGCAGCGATGCGCTTCACTGCGGCCTGGCGGTTCTGCGTGGCGAAGCAGATGTCATCGCTGGGTGGATCGACCAGGGCCGGAAAGCGCTTCCGCAGGGCGGCCACGGTAGCTTGGGTTTCGTCCACTGACAAGGTGGTTTGCGACAACCAGGCCAAGCGCCCGGGATCGCGCAGGTTGAGCTGGGGCACATCGTCGGGGTGTTCCACGAGCACGATGTCCGCGGGAGCTTCGCCGGTCGTGCCCTGCACCTCTTCGTGGCCGGCGTGGCCGATGAGCAGGATCTGCATGCCCTGGGCGGCGAACCGCTTGGCCTCGTGGTGCACCTTCGTCACCAACGGGCAAGTCGCATCGATGGTCTTCAGACCCCGCTGAACCGCCTCGGCGCGGACGTCGGGCGAAACGCCGTGCGCTGAGAACACGACCGTGGCCCCGGCCGGCACCTGGGCCAACTCGTCCACGAACACCGCCCCGCGCCCCTGCAAGGCCTCCACCACGGCCTTGTTGTGCACGATCTGCTTGCGCACGTAAACCGGCGCGCCATGGCGCTCCAGGGCCTGTTCCACCGTCGCGATGGCCCGGTCCACACCGGCGCAGTAACCCCGCGGGGCGGCCAAAAGAACGCGTTTCACGCCCCACAGTCTACGAGGGGCGCGGGTACGCTACCGCCATGGCCTTGACCAGTTCTCCGGACAACCCGCAGCCGTTGCGGACGATCGTCCAGGCCACCAAGTCTTGGGTGGAGCGCCTGGGCGCAGTCTGGGTCGAGGGGCAGATCATCGAGATAAAGCGCCGGGCGGGCCAGGTGCAATTCTTGACGCTGCGGGATTCTGTTGCCGACATCTCAGTCTCGGTGACGACCACCGCGAGCGTGTTGGACGCCGCCGGCCCCCTGCCGGAAGGAACGGTCGTCGCCGCATGGCTCAAACCGCAGGTATGGCTCGCCTCCGGGCGACTGTCCTTCGACTGTCATGAGTTGCGGCCGCTGGGCCTGGGCCGGCTGCTGGCAGCCATCGAGCAGCGCAAGCGGATGCTGCAGGCCGAGGGGCTGTTCGCGGTCGAATTGAAGCGCCGCCTGCCGTTCTTGCCACGCCGGGTCGGGCTGATCACGGGGGCGGGGTCCGCCGCCGAACGCGACGTGGTCGAGAACGCGCGGAGGCGCTGGCCGGCGACGGTCTTCGAAATCAGGCACGTGCTCGTGCAAGGGCCACAGGCCAGCGAACAGGTGTTGGCCGCGCTGCTGGACCTCGACGCGGCCGAGGATGTGGATGTCATCGTCATCGCTCGCGGCGGCGGCTCGGTGGAAGATCTGCTGCCGTTCAACGACGAAGCGCTGGCGCGTGCCGTCCACAAGGCGCGCACGCCCGTGGTCTCCGCCATCGGGCACGAGTCGGACACCCCCATCTTGGACCTGGTCGCGGACGTCCGGGCTTCCACCCCGACGGACGCCGCCAAGCGGGTCGTGCCGGACGCGGCGGCCGAAGCCGAGCTGATCCGCAACGCCCGGCAGCGCGCCCAGCGGGCCGTGCTGTCCCGGATCGCCGCCCACGAGCAGGCCCTCGCCCAGTTGCGCGAACGCCCGGTGCTGCGCGATCCCGCGGCAGCGGTGTCAGTGCATCGCGAGCAGGTAGCCGACTTGCGGCAGCGGGCGCGGCGCAGCGTCCTGGACGCGCGAGACCGCGAAGCTGAACGCGTCGCGGCCCTGGTGGCCAGGGCCCGCGCGCTGTCGCCCAAAGCCACTTTGGCCCGGGGTTACGCCATTCTCGCGCGCGGCGAGGAGACGTTGACGTCGGCAGCCCAAGCGGCGGCTGGGGACAAATTGCTCGGCTATCTGCACGATGGCCGGCTGACCATGGACGTGGAATCAATCGAGGTCAAGGAGTAGCGATGCCGAAAGCGAAGCACGAAGCCGACAAGGAAGAGATCGGCTACGAAGCGGCCCGCGAGCAGCTCGCCGAGATCGTGCGCCAATTGGAGTCCGGGGAAGTCCCGCTTTCCCAAGCTGTCGAGTTGTGGGAGCAAGCCGAAAAGCTGGCCGCCCAGTGCCAAAGCTGGCTGGACGCCGCAAAGACGCGGATCGAAGAAATGAAAACGCCGGACCAAGTATGAGTTGGTCCGGCGTTCCCGGTGTCCGAGCCGAACGACTCTCGAACTCAGGAAGCGCCAGCCTGCTCGCCCCGCTCGTTCCTGCGAGGCAGCCTGCGGATTTCTCCGCTGGCCTGGGAGCTACGATTGCTTCCTGACCGCCGCTCCTGGCTTCCTCTTGCGATTGGCCCGATTGGCGTGAACACATTTCTAGTGGATCGCGCCAGTGTCGCGCAAGCGATTCGGCAAGGTTTTTCTGGATTTCTCGGCGTGTCGCAATAATCGATAAACCCCCTAGTCACACGAGTATCTGGAGACACTGGAGTCACACCAGTAACACCTCGAAAATGTGGCTCATCGCCGCATGGTGGTGCTTTGCGCGGTACCGGGCTGAGTTCAAGGAGGGGTTGCGGACACAAGAACCGGACCAACTCATACCTGGTCCGGTCACAACAATTCTGAAGGACGCGCAGTCGATCCCTGGGGAGCGACACGCCAAATGTGGCGATGCTGTGTGCTACGTCTCAACATGGAGTGAGTTCTTCCAACTGCCTACCAAGCGGGCCGGTCGTCGGCTAAGGTGTGCGTAACCTGACAGGGAGGTTATCCATGACAGTTCCTGCATCCAGCGATACGCTCGGGCAATCCTCGGACACCGCCGTCGTCCAAGTGAGCCGGTCGGTGTCGAAACCAGTCAAAGAAGTATGGAAGCTGCTCGTCACGCGCGAGGGCGCTGAAGCCCTGCTCGGACCGGGCGGCGAGCTCGGGGACAAGGGCGACGGATGGCGTGCCAACGACGGCACGTTCGGAGTGATCCGCTCCTACCATCCGCTCGAAGAGATCCGCTTCAGTTGGCATGTCGCCGACGACGCCCCCAAGACGATGGTCGAGGTCAAGCTGGTCAAAGCGTCGGAAGCTGAGACAACGGTTGAGGTCACCCACGACCGCATCCCGTCGTACTACGACACGGCCAAGCTGACCAGGCGCTGGGAATCCGCGCTGGACAAGCTCAGTTCAGCGGCGGACTAGGCAGCTACAAGGCCCAGTCGATCCCGGGCGCTCCCTGCGCTTGCAACGCCGCGTTGGCGCGGCTGAACGGCCGCGAACCGAAAAACCCTCCAGCCGCTGACATCGGCGAAGGGTGTGCGGACGCGATGTAGGGCACAGACCCCAGCTTTGGCACCAGCGTCTGCGCGTCGCGCCCCCACAGGATGGCCACGAGCGGACCGCCGCGGGCCACGAGCGCGTCGATGGCGCGTTCCGTGACCGCTTCCCAGCCTTTGCCGCGATGCGAACCCGGTGCTCCCGGCCGCACGGTCAGCACTCTGTTCAGGAGCAGCACGCCTTGCTCGAACCACGGTGTCAGGTCGCCGTTGGCGGGCCTGCTGGCGCCGATGTCGGAGGCCAACTCCTGGTAGATGTTGGCAAGGCTGCGTGGGATGGGACGGACTTCGGGGGCCACAGAAAACGACAAGCCCACCGCATGTCCGGGCGTCGGGTAGGGATCCTGCCCGACGATCAGCACCCGAACGTCGGCCAACGGCCGGCTGAAGGCGCGCAACACATTCTTGCCCGCGGGCAAATACCCGCGTCCGGCCGCGAGTTCGGCGCGCAGGAAGTCGCCCATGGCGGCCACGTTAGGCGCGACAGGTGCCAGTGCTTGCGCCCAGTCGGGGGCCAGCGCGCTCAGGCCGGGCTTCGCATCACTCACGTGCCTCAGCCTACCTACCGGGCCATGGTGAGCCGTGATTCACGGTTCAGAATCTCGGTACGTAAGTCCGCGTGCCCGTGAGGGCATGTCGGCGGCGCGCTATGGTTGGGGCAAACGATGGGAGCAGAAATGGCCGGACGCGCCGCCGAAAACAGCCCAGTCCCCCAGGGCTTGATCACGGCCTCGCAGTGGGCCTGGCGCCTGCTGGTGGTGGTGGCCGCCTTGGCCGTCATCTGGTTGGGGCTGAAGTACTTCTCCGCGGTGGCGATCCCCATCGCCGTGGCGGTGCTGTTGACGGCCCTGCTGTATCCCCTGGCCACGAAGCTGCGGGGCTGGCGGTTCCCCAGGTTGGCGGCCGCCGCGGGGTCGCTGGTGGCCATCGCGCTGGTCGTCGGCGGCATCCTCGCCGCCATCGGCACGCAAATCGCCCGCGAATGGCCCCGGCTGACGGATCAGTTCGGGCAGGCCGTGCGCACGCTCCTGGAATGGCTGTCCACGGGCCCGCTGCAGGTGAGCCAGGCCGACATCGACTCCTACACGCAAGCCGTCACCAATTACATAAGCGATTCGTCCGCCACGCTGGCGGGGATGGCCGCAGACGCGGGAGCGAGCGTGGGGCATTTCTTTGCTGGATTCGCCATCGCGCTGATCGCGACTTTCTTCTTCTTAGCGGACGGGCCGCGCATCTGGAAGTCCGTGTGCACGCTGCTGCCTGAGAACTACCGCGACAACGTCCACCGCGCCGCCGGTAAGGGATGGGAATCGCTGGTGGCCTATATGCGCGCCCAGGTTCTGGTGGCGTTCGTGGACGCGCTCGGCATCCTCATCGGCGCGCTCATTCTGCGAGTGCCAATGGCCTGGGCGCTGTTCGCCTTCACCTTCATCACGGCGTTTATCCCCGTGGTTGGGGCAGTGCTGGCGGGCACATTGGCCACGGCGTTGGCCTTGGTCTCCGGAGGTTGGGTCACGGCGTTGATAATGCTCGGCGTCACTGTGCTGGTCGTTGAGAGCGAAGGCCACTTCTTGCAGCCGCTGCTGCTCGGGCGCGCGGCTTCGCTGCATCCGTTGGCGGTGTTGGTCGGCCTGGCGGTCGGCGCGACGATCGCCGGCATCGTGGGGGCCTTGTTGGTGATCCCGGTGCTGGCGTTCTCGGTGGCTTTCATCAAGGAGCTGGATCCAGACCGGTTCATGCCCGCGACGCGCCCCCCGGAGCTGCCCGCCTAGATGGACGCTTGGGACAAAAAGTAGAAAAGAGTTCTTTCTATTTTGTAAAAAGCTACTACAATTACTCGCATGAGTACACCTGATCTCACACCCATCCTGGAAGAACTCGCCGCCGGACGGATAGACGCCGCGGAGGCCGCAAGGCGCATCGATGCCCTCAAAGAAGCAGCACCGGGCCCTGGACCCGAATCACAACCCCAACCGCAGCCCCTGATTGACACTGGGGCGGAAACCAAGACGACCGGAGTTGAACGTGTCTCGCTGAAAGCTGTCGGCCGCAAAGTCGTCATCACCGGAGACACGTCGGTGGCCACCGCTTCCGTCGATGGCCAGCACGTGTTGCGCCGCAACGGCAACGTCCTGGAAATCAGTTCCGAGTCCGAGCCGGGGTCGGATGGTTTCTCCATTTTCCGCCCACCGCTGAACTTGGACGAGTGGCGCTCGCTGGCCCTCGGCAAAGAACTGCGCGTGCGGATGAACCCGCGGGTCTGGCTGGACGTGGAAGTTACCGGAGGCGTCCTGACGTGCGCCGACGTGAAGAATCTCGGCAAAGTCCGCCTCACCGCCGGATCCGCTGAGATCACAGGGTTCAAGGAAGCCAACGACGTGCTGATCCAGGCCGGCTCAGCCAATCTGCGCGGCCGCATCACCAACGGGCAGTCGCGGGTGCGCTGCGAGACGGGGCAGGTGACCGTGGCGCTGGAGGAGGATTCCAACGTCCTCATCCACGCCGAAGCCCAACTGGGCGCGATCAACTGGAACCCCGCCCAGGGAGAGGTCGACGAAGTGGTGCTGGGCAACGGGACGGCGCGGCTCGACATCGGCGTGGTCATGGGCTGGGCCCAGCTCAAGTTGGAGGAGAAGCTGTGAGGCGCGTCCCGGCCGAATGCCCGGTTTGCGGCGGCGAACTCGTCACCACACGCCTGGGCTGCCATGGTTGTGGCACGGAGTTGGTCGGCGAGTTCGGCTCCTGCGACTTCTGCGCGCTGAGCGAGGCTGAGTTGGAACTGCTGCGCGTGTTCCTGGCATCCCGGGGCAATCTGCGCGAAGTGCAGACTCATCTGGGCGTTTCCTATCCGACGGCGCGCGCCCGTTTCACCCAGTTGCTGATCAAGCTGCGCTTGGGCGGCGAAGCTGAGCGCGCCAACGCGATGACCACAGACCAGATCCTGGCCGAGGTGGCCGCGGGCGCCCTCGCCCCGGGCGAAGCCGCGGAACTGCTGGCGGAACTCTGACGCGCCCACGCCGCGTCTCACGCCAGAAAACTTGGAAGCCGCCGGCTTCGCGCCCACTACACTCGGGCTGAGGGGCCTGCCGGGCCATCTCTGACGACCGAGGAGGCGCGATATGCCCAGATTTGACTTTGCTCCAGACGAGTTGCGGGCATACCGGCCCGAGGTGGCCGAGCCGGCGGATTTTGACGCTTTCTGGGCCGCTACCCTGGCCGAGCACACCGTGCCTGACGCCGAGCCCGTGCTTACGCCGGTGGACGCGGGGTTGCGGCTGGTCGACGTTTGGGACGTGTCGTTTGCCGGATACGACGGCCACCCAATAAAGGCCTGGCTGCTGTTGCCTTCCGGTGCGACGGGCCCGTTGCCGGCGGTGGTGAGATATGCCGGCTACAACGGTGGGCGCCACCTGCCTCACGAGCACTTGGTTTGGCCGACGGCCGGGTACGCGGAGTTTGTCATGGACACGCGCGGCCAAGGCAGTTGGGGCAGCGGCGGTGACACCCCCGATCCAAGCGGCAGCAGCGCGCACGCGCCGGGCTACATGACCGACGGGATCCTCGACCCGGAGCAGTACTACTATCGGCGGGTTTTCACGGACGCGGTGTGCGCCTTCCGAACTGTCCGCAACCTGCCCCAAGTCGACACTGCGCGGATCATCGCAACCGGTGTCAGCCAGGGCGGCGGGATCACGATCGCGGTGGCGGCGCTCGCCGACGGTGTGGCTGCGGCAATGCCCGATGTCCCCTTCCTGTGTCACTTCGAACGGGCTGTGGGGCTCACCGACGCCGACCCTTACAGCGAGATCACACGGTACTTGGCGGTGCGCCGGAACGAGGTCGAGACCGCGTTCCGCACACTGTCGTATTTTGATGGGGCCAACTTCGCCAAGCGGGCGGCCAGCCCCGCGCTCTTTTCCGTCGGGCTGCTGGACGATATCTGCCCGCCCTCTACGGTGTACGCGGCCCGCAACCGTTGGGCCGGACCCGCGGACATCGTCGAATACGCGTTCAACACCCACGACGGCGGCGGCGCCTACCAGTGGCAAAGGCAAGTCCGCTGGTTACAGGGCCATGGACTTGCCCCGTAGCCCGGGTGAGAAATCCGCGGTCCGCGATCTCAAGTAAGCTGTTTCAACGTGGCACTCACCATAGGAATCGTCGGCCTGCCGAATGTCGGCAAGTCCACCTTGTTCAACGCGCTCACCCGAAATGATGTACTGGCGGCCAACTACCCGTTCGCCACCAAAGAACCGAACGTCGGGGTGGTCGGCGTGCCCGATCCCAGGCTGGCCGTGCTCGGCGAGATGTTCCACTCGGCCAAGATCATCCCCGCCACGGTGACCTTCGTCGACATCGCCGGCATCGTACGCGGCGCTTCGCAGGGCGAGGGCATGGGCAACGCCTTCCTCGCGAACATCCGCGAAGCTGACGCGATTTGCCAGGTGACGCGGGTGTTCCACGATCCAGACGTCACGCATGTGGGCGGGCGCATCGATCCGGCTTCCGACATCGAGACCGTCCGCACCGAGTTGATCCTGGCCGACCTGCAGACCATCGAAAAGGCGCTGCCCCGGCTGGAGAAAGAGGCCCGCCTGAAGAAGGAGCGCCAACCGGTGCTAGCTGCCGCATTGGAAGCGCAGCAGACGCTCGACTCCGGCAAGGGCGTGCATCAGGCCGGGCTCGACCCCGAACCGCTGCGCGAATTGTTCTTGTTGACGGCCAAGCCCTACATCTACGTGTTCAACTGCGACTCGGGCGCGTTGGACGACTCCGGGCGGGAAGAGCTGGCCGGGCTGGTGGCCCCGGCGGAGGCGATCTTCATCGACGCCAAGATCGAGGCCGACCTGGTGGAGATGGAGCCGGACGAAGCCCGCGAGTTCCTCACTGAGATGGGCATCGCGGAACCCGGATTGGACACGCTGGCGCGCGTCGGCTACGAGACGTTGGGACTACAGTCGTTCCTCACCGCCGGGCCCAAAGAGTCGCGCGCTTGGACGATTCACCAGGGCTGGACGGCTCCGCAGGCCGCCGGAGTGATCCACACCGATTTTCAGAAGGGCTTCATCAAGGCCGAGATCGTGGCCTACGAGGACTTGGTCGAGTTGGGTTCGATGGCCGCCGCCAAAGCCGCGGGCAAAGTCCGCATGGAAGGCAAGGACTACGTCATGGGGCCTTCGGACATCGTGGAATTTCGCTTCAACGTGGCCAAATAGCCAATCACTCAAAACCTCTGGCCAATGCCGCAAGCCGGGCGCGGTGGCCTGTAGTGTGGGAGCAACGCAACGAAGGAGTGAAACATGAGCGACGATCCGCGCATGGATTTCTCAAAAGCCCTGGCCTGGGCCGTGTCCAAGGCCCGGGCAGTGACACCCGAACAGCTTGACGCAGCGAGCCCATGTGTGGGATGGACTGTGCGCCAGGTGATCGAGCACGCCGCAGGTGCGGCTGGATACATTGTGACGGCGTTCGGCGCGCCCCCTGCGCAGACCGCCGGGCTCGCCCCCGCAGCCGCCTTTGCCCAAAACGCCGAGGCCGCTCTGGCCGTGATAGAAGACGATGACGCCTTGACGAAGGAAGTCGACTGGGTCACCGGAAAAGTGCCTGGCGCCGCGCTGCTCGGCATCTTCACACCGGAGTTCCTGGTTCATGGATGGGACATCGCCACGGGCACCGGCCAAGACGCCGAAGCGCCGGCCGCTTTGGCGGAGGCCACGCTGGCGGCCGCCAAAATCGCGGTGCCCGCCGAGGGACGCAACCCGGCGGTGTTCGGGCCGGTCGTCCAGGTTCCCGAGGACTCTGGGCCGACGAGAAAGCTGGCCGCCTGGCTCGGGCGCTGAGGGCTTGCCATCACACCCGCCCGATGACGCCCGCCACGCGGATTCGCTGTGGATTGGGGCGTTCTGACGCGCAATACTTGGGCTGACTCGCGCGTGCGAGGCAGAGCCTGAGCCTTCGTGGCTCCAGGAAGGAGCCACGGTGACGATCCAGTTCGACCCGTCAATGCGGCCCAACCGCGTCGATCCCAATGATCGCGCGCAGCTGGCCGAATCCCCCGTCTCGTTCAAGCGGGTCGGGCAACTATTCGTGCCGCATTGGCCGGCGTTGCTGCTGGTGACTGCGATCATCGTACTTTCGTCGATCGCGGGGCTCGGCCAGCCGTTCTTGGTCCGGGCGGTCATCGACGACGCGCTGCCCAATTCCAACTTGCCGCTGCTGGGTTGGCTCACGGCCGCCATGGTCGTCATCGCGGCGGTCACCGGGGTGCTGGGCGTGTGGCAGACCTGGCTGGCCACTTCCGTCGGCCAGAAGCTCATGCATACGCTGCGCACGAACGTCTTCTCCCACCTGCAACAGCAATCCGTCGCCTTCTTCAAACGGACCAAAACGGGGGAGATCCAATCCCGGCTCATCCAGGACATCTCCGGCCTGCAATCCGTCATCACCTCCACTGCCACCTCCATCGCGTCCAACTTGACGACTGTGGTGGCGACAGGGTTCGCGATGGTGGTGCTGAACTGGCAGCTTTCACTGCTCACCTTGTTGGTGCTGCCTCCGGCCGTCTGGCTCACCCGCCGTGTGGCCCTGCTGCGCCGCGACATCACCTCGCAACGGCAGCGCACGCTGGCTGAGATGCAGTCGCAGGTGGAGGAGGCGCTGTCCATCAACGGGGCGATGCTCACCCACACCCTGGGCATGGCCCAAGCGCGCGAAGAACAGTTTTCCGGCATCTCGTTTTCGCTTATTGGACTGGAATTGCGTTCCCAACTGGCGGGCCGCTGGCGCATGGCCACGATGGGCATCGCGTTTGCCGCCATCCCAGCGCTGCTTTACTTGGCGGCGGGCTTTCCCGACCTGATTGGCGGCATCTCCATTGGCACTCTGATCGCATTCTCGTCGCTGCAAGTGGCGATCTTCCGGCCCATCATGGGGCTGCTGAACATCGGCGCCTCGTGGATTTCGTCTATGGCGCTGCTCAGCCGCATTTTCGGCTATCTGGACCTGCCGGTGGAAGTGCCGGAACCCGTAAGACCGGCCAAGCTGGGCGCCGTCCACGGAGCGGTCGAGTTCAGCGGCGTCAGTTACCGCTTCCCGGACGGCGAAACCAATGCGCTGACGGACGTCAACCTCAAAATTGGCGCGGGCGAATCCGTGGCGCTGGTGGGGGAGACCGGCTCCGGGAAGTCGACGCTCGCCAACCTTGTGGTGCGGCTGGCCGATCCCACCGCCGGGAAGGTCTCGCTGGACGGCGTCGACCTCCGCAAGATCGCCAGCGCCGACCGGACCAAGATCGTCGGCATGGTGACCCAGGAAACCTACCTCGCCCACGCGTCCGTCGCTGAAAACCTGCGCATGGCCAAACCGGGGGCCACCGACGCGGAGCTTTGGGCGGCGCTCGAAACGGCACAAGTCGACGAGGTGGTGCGCGCGCTGCCCGAAGGTCTGGAGACCATCGTCGGGGCCCGCGGCCACCGCTTCTCCGGTGGCGAACGCCAACGCATCGCCATCGCCCGGACATTACTCGCGAACCCGCAGGTATTGGTGCTGGATGAGGCCACTTCAGCCTTGGACAACGACACCGAACGCGACCTGCAGGCCGCCATCGACGCGCTCGCCGAGGGCCGCACCACGATCACCATCGCCCACCGGCTCAGCACCATCCGCAACGCCGACCAGATCGTCGTCCTGGACCAGGGCCGCATCGCCGAGCAGGGCACCCACGACGAGCTGGTGGCCGCCGGCGGGAAATACGCCCACCTATGGGGAGCGTCGGACTAGTCGAATCATCGATTCAGCCCAACCAAGTCATCCCGGACTCGTTCCGGGATCTTGGGACGAAGTCCCATGCGCGCCGCAGGCGTGCCCCTGGCGGGACACACGGACTGCGTCCGAGATGCCGGAACAAGTCCGGCATGACGGGTTGGGTAGTCCGGTCTTTCGTGTAAGGGGGCATCCCACACATCGCCGGAGCGCACTTTGTGCAGTTTCACATGGGAACCAAGTCCCATTGCGGTATCTGAATCCCTGGCTAGGCTAGACAGTGACCTTAGCGATGGGAGGCGTGATGTCGAAGTCAACCGAAGCCCTGTGGGAGACCCGGGAGCACTTGGACGTGTCCCGGCAGATTGCCGAGGATTTGCGCGACACCATCAATGATGCCTTGGTGCCTGCCATTGGCAGAGATCCTGGCGGCCTGGCGACAGCATGGGTGGCTGCGGACGGCACGCTGGAACGGGTCTCCATTGCCCCCGATTGGAACGACGCGGCCACCTTGGGAGAAGCAGTCGAAACGGCCTACTTGTCCGCCTTGCAGCGGCGAACTGCGAGCCTGACTGAGGACAAAGTGGAGGAGGTCCTCGACAGACGGCACGAGACCGCCCCACCCGCACCGGCCTACGAAAGGCCGGTTCGCCGACTGGACGACCACATGCGGCAAGTGGGCGTGAGTTGGGCGGATCCGCAGATCGGCCGCGGCGTGGACAACCTGATCCACCAGGTGGTCCAAACCGCGTCGGCAGCACGCCAAGAAGTGACGCGCGCACGCCAACTGACGTGGACGGCTGCGCATGGGCCGGTGACGGTGGAAGTCAACTGCACGGGCCTGATGATCGCCGTTGCGTTCGGCCCCGACGCCAAGGACAGCGGGCCGCAGGCTTTGGGTGTCCACGTCGTCGAAGCTTTGCGCGATGCCAAGGCTCGCGCCGCTGCGGGCGTGGATGAGATGACTCCCAACTATCAGCGCCTGCAACAGATGATCGCCGACACCAAAGACCCAGTCAGGCTGCTCGGCCTGCTGCAAGAAGCTTAAGAGTCCCGAAACCCGATAGGAGAAATATGAGTGACATGAAGGCCGCAACCGACGCATTGCTGCACGATGCGGAGTTGATTTATTCGGCGGCGAGCCCGCCCGGAGAAGACCTGTATTCCGCCCACCAGGCCGTGGTCGGCATTTACGCCACGACAAGCGAGAAGGACTTTTCCTACAACGGCAAGGAGGCCTATGCGGCCTACGGCGAAGTGTGCGCGGCCGCGCAGGCGTACTTGTACAGCGGTGTGGGCCAGTTCGAGTACGCCGCGGAGCAGTTGCGTGAAATAGCCAGGTTGTTCGAAGAGAACGAATGGGAGACGGCCGCCCGGTTCGACGGCCAGTGGGATTTGAAGGAGTGAATTATGGGTGACATCAGCGCAGATATGCAGCAACTTCAGACGGACTGTGAGGGCTCGATGGAGGATCTGCAGGCCGACATTGACAGGATTCTGCAGGGCACGTACAAGGTCTGTTTCGTAAGCAAGCTGATTCTGCAAGGCGGTGAACGCTCGGCAGTTCAGGAAGACTGGGGAACGACCAAGTCCAAGGTGCAGGAGATTTGGGACAGGATCGTTGACATCATCCAGTACGTGCTCGGCAACGACGACACCATTGCCGCGGCCGCCGCGACATGGCGAAAGGATGTTGGCAGGCCTTGTCGCAATCTCGGAGCGGATGGGAGTGTGGAGGCGCTCAACTTGGTGTCGATGAATATAAACGACCACTGGGAGGGTCGGGCGGCTGACACCTTCAAGCAGGCATTGTCGAATCAAGGCACCACTCTGGTCAGCATGGCTGACACGATTGCTGGCCCCGTGGCCGACGCCTTGGATGAGCACGCGTCGGCGATTCGGAATTTCCATCTCGATCTGCTCTTGGCTGTCACCGAGTTGATCGGTAATGCGTTAGCCAACGGGTTGAGTGCCTTGGGGTCCATAGCGCCCACCATTGCGGTCGGCACGGACACTTCCGTCAAAGTTGACACGAGCAAGATCGTGTCGGCCGTTGCGGCCATGGTCGAAGACGCCACCACGTTCGTAGGCAACGGCCTTGAGGCGATAGGAACCTTCGAGGACACCACCGACCTCATCAAGGGCAAGTTCGACGAGGTCTACATGCGGATTCCCAACGGGTGGCCATATTGGGGCGTTTCCGTGGAGGGAAAGTGAGACGTGGGGGGTCTCGCGCTGTAGTCGGCGTGGTGCTCGCGGCTGTACTGGCTGCCTGCACCACGCCGGCTCCAGCCGAATCTCCTTCCGCCACGACCCCGTTGCCCCCGGCGTCCAGCACTTCCGTGCCGTCGCCCGGCGCCGGGCTCACCGTCGTCCCGGTCAATCAGACGTTCGAGCACAGCTCCGGCCAGTTGACCGTCCTGGTGAAGTCGTACGCGACCGGGCTGGACCTGAACGCCTATACCCCGTACCTGCCCGGCACGGACGCGATGCTCGTGGCGGTGGAGATCGAGGTGGACGTCGCTGACGGCTCGGACGTGAAGCTCAACTTCTGGCCGATCTTGGCCGGCAACGGCGCAGATCCGGAATTGGACGGCTGGGACAAGAAGACTCCGGTCAACATCACCGAACTCGGTGGTGACGGTCCCTTGGCCGCGGCGGGGTTGCCGGTCTACGCCCCGGTGGGATCGGGAGAAGGCTCGGGCTGGCTGGTCTATATCGTCCGCGAGAATCAGCTGGCCGATTTCAAGACGCCCTACCACCTGTGGTTCATCCAACCCAAGAGCAAGTCCAGTTCCGCGGTTGAGTACCCCGCGAAGACCTTCGACATGACACTGGTGGCCGGCTAACCCAAAAGGTCGGCGCAAATGTGCCACACTTCTGGGGTGGCTGTTGGCGCTGATCTGAGCGGACACTGGCTGACGTCCACGTTGATCGCCTGGCCCCCCGAGGTGCCCGATCCGAAGGCGGCCACCTGGCGTCTGCTCTGGGGAGCCGAAGGCGGTATCGATCCCGGCGGGAGCGGGGATTGGCGGGAAACGCCGCTCACCTACGCTGGGCCCCTCCCGGAGAAGCTGGCCGAAAAGCATCCGCATCTGCGCGACTACCTGGCGCTGCGCCTGGACGCGGACATCGCCGCCGAGGCTTTGCTGGGGCAGGTGCTGCTGAGCGTGGCAGGCCCAGGATGCTCGGCGTCGTCCGGGCTACAGATATCCGGTGTCCTAGACGACTTGTATGCCGACGCCGCCCACGCCGAGTTGGGCGTGTCCTGGCGCGGCGAGACACCGGTGCTGCGTGTCTGGGCTCCCACCGCGACCGATGTCTGGCTGACGCTGTGGGATTCGCCGGCCACCCTGCATGAGCCGCCCGGCATCATCCCCATGACGAGGCGTTTGGACGGCGTTTGGGAACTGGCGGGGGAGCCCGACTGGGACGGCCGGCCCTATCGCTACCGGGTGCGCGTCTATTCCCCGGCGCGCGGCGCGATGCTCGTCAACGACGTCACGGACCCATACTCGGTTGCCCTGACGATCAACTCCAGCCATTCGATGATCGTCAACCCGGACGACCAGGACTTGCGGCCCGACGCGTGGGAGCATGCTCCCACGCCTGAGTTGGAGCATGCCGTGGACCAGGTCGCCTACGAGCTGCATGTGCGGGATTTTTCCATTTCGGACAAGTCTGTTCCGGAGCCGCTGCGTGGCTCGTACCTGGCGTTCACCGTGGCCGGGAACGGGATGGCCCACTTGCGGCGGCTGGCGGAGGCAGGCCTGACCTCCGTCCAACTGTTGCCCGTCTTCGACAACGCCACCGCCGAAGAACACCCCGCCAGGCGCAATGGCCCGTCAAAGGAGCAGTTGCGGGCGCTGCCGCCCGATTCGGCGGAGCAGCAGCGCCAAGTGCTGGCGGCCGGTGGGGCGGCGGGTTTCGCCTGGGGCTACGACCCCTGGCATTACATGGTCCCCGAGGGTTCGTTTTCGTCCACGTTGGAATCCGGCACCGGGCGGGCGCGAATCGCGGAATTCCGGGCCATGGTGGGCGCCCTCCACGCGGCCGGGCTGCGGGTCGTGCTCGACATGGTGTTCAACCACACCGCGTTCGGCGGGCAAAACCAGAAGTCCGTACTCGACCGGATCGTCCCCGGCTACTACCACCGCCTCGACCGGGCCGGCTATGTGGAAGAGTCGGCCTGCGGGGCGAATGTCGCCACCGAGCATCTGATGGCCCAGAAGCTCATGGTCGACGCCTGCGTCCACTGGGTGCGGCATTACAAGGTGGACGGGTTCCGCTTCGACTTGATGGGACATCACTCCCGCGCCAACATGCTCGCCGTGCGCCGCGCCCTGGACGAGGAACGGCCGGGGGTCACGATGTGCGGGGAGGGTTGGAATTTCGGCGAAGTGGCCTTCAACGCCCGCTTCACACAGGCTACGCAAGGCCAACTGGGCGGCACCGGCATCGGCACTTTCTCCGACCGGCTGCGCGACGCGGTGCGCGGCGGGGGCTACCAGATGGACATCCGCGCACAGGGCTTCGGCAGCGGCCTGTTCACCGCCGACAACGGGCACAACGGCCCGGATCCACGGCGGCGGCTCGCCGAACTCACCGACCTGATCCAAGTCGGCCTCGCCGGCACGCTGCGCGACTTCACGTTCACCTCGTCGGCACAGCGCCGCATGGTGCGTGGCGACCAGGTTCCCTACGGCATGTCGCCGGCGGGCTACGCCCAAGAGCCCGACGAGGCTATTAACTACGTCGACGTGCATGACAACGAGACCCTCTTCGACATCCTCTCGATCAAGCTGCCCCCAGCCACGCCGATCCAGGCCCGGGTGCGGCTCAACACGCTCTGCCTCGCGCTGGCGACGCTGGGCCAATCGCCGGTGCTGTGGCACGCCGGGACGGACATCCTGCGCTCGAAGAGCTTCGACGCCAACTCATACAACTCGGGCGACTGGTTCAACTACCTCGACTTCTCGCTGACCGGAAACGGATTCCCCGGCGGGCTCCCGCCGCAGCCGGACAACGGCCGCAACTGGGACGTGCTGCGTCCGCTCCTCACCAATCCCAACTTGCGCCCCGGGCCTGACGACATCCGCCTTGCCCACGCCATGGCCCTGGATGTGCTGCGGCTGCGGGCGTCCAGCAGGCTGTTCCGACTCCGTTCGGCGCAACTGGTCCGGCAATTGGTCAGCTTCCCGGTCAGCGGCACGGACATGGAATTGCCAGGCGTCATCATCATGCGGCTGGGCGGCGACGGGCTCGATCCGGCATGGCGGGCGCTGGCCGTCATCTTCAACGCGACACCCAACACGGTGTGGCAGGGCGTCCCCGGACCGACTGCCGGATTCACGCTGCATCCCATCCAAGCCGACGGTGCCGACGAAGTGGTCAAACAGGCGCGGTCGTCCGGAGACCACTTCGTCGTCCCGGCCTACACGGCCGCTGTTTTCGGCTTGCCGAGATAGGTCTGGACACTTGCTGTAGCCGACCTGACATGGCGGTACATTTGTCATCCCAAACCCCTTGCGGAAGGCGTGACATGACTCTTGAATGGACCGAACTTGATTCCCGCGCTGTGGACACGGCGCGCATCCTGGCCGCCGACGCGGTCGAGAAGGTGGGCAACGGACACCCAGGCACGGCCATCTCGCTCGCTCCGGTGGCCTATCTGCTGTATCAAAAGGTGATGAAGGGCGATCCCGCCGACCCGCGCTGGGTGGGGCGAGACCGTTTTGTGCTGTCCATCGGCCACTCCTCCCTGACGCAGTACTGCCAGCTCTTCCTGGCTGGATACGGGTTGGAACTCGACGACTTGAAGGCGCTGCGCACCGAAGGCGCGAAGACGCCGGGCCACCCCGAATACGGCCACACCGCCGGAGTGGAAGCCACCACTGGCCCGTTGGGCGCCGGCGTCGCGGACGCAGTGGGCTTCGCAATGGCCGCGCGCCGGGAGCGCCAGTTGCTCGATCCGGGCGCCGGGCCTTCCCCGTTCGACCGCTTCGTGTACGTCATCGCGGGCGACGGCTGCATGCAGGAGGGTGTGGCCGCCGAAGCCGCTTCGCTGGCGGCCACCCAGGATCTCGGCAACCTGATCCTCATCTACGACGACAACCGCATCACCATCGAGGGTGACACATCCATCGCCTTCACCGAAGACGTCCAGGCCCGCTTCGACGCGTACGGCTGGCACACCCAACACGTCGATTGGACGGCCGGCGGCAGCTACAAGGAGGACGTCCAGGCGCTCTACGCGGCGATCGCTGCGGCGCAATCCGTGACGGACAAACCCAGCTTCATCAAACTGACCACGGTTATCGGCTGGCCGCTGCCGACCAAGGCTGGTTCGCACTCCATCCACGGCTCCAAGATCGGCGGCGAGGAGATCGCCAAGTTGAAGGAGTTGCTCGGTTTCGACGCCGCCGAGAGCTTCAACTGCGAGCCGGAGGTGCTGGAGCACACCCGCGCGAACGCCGCCGCCCGTGCCGCCGCGGCCAAGGCCGCCTGGCAGCCGGCCTACGATTCCTGGCGTGCCGCGCAACCGGACAAGGCTGCCCTTCTTGACCGCTTGGCGGCTGGCAAACTCCCGGACGGTTTCGAGCAGGCGCTGCCGGTTTACGGACCGGGCAAGAAATCCACGCGCGCCGCTTCCGGCGAAGTGTTGACCGCGCTGGCCGACGCCGTCCCGGAGCTGTGGGGCGGGTCTGCCGACCTGGCGGGCTCGAACAACACGACCATGAAGGGAGCCAAGTCCTTCCTGCCGCCGGAACGCTCCTCGCACGATTTCTCCGGCGACTTCACGGGGCGCACACTGCATTTCGGCATCCGCGAACACGCCATGGGCAATATCCTCAACGCCATCGCCATGTCTGGCCTGACCAGGGCTTACGGCGGCACATTCCTGGTGTTCGCCGACTACATGCGCGGCGCGGTACGGCTGGCGGCATTGCAGAAGTGTCCGGCCATCTTCGTGTGGAGCCACGATTCCATCGGCGTCGGCGAGGACGGCCCCACGCACCAGCCGGTGGAACACCTGGCAAGCCTGCGGATCATTCCGGGCCTGGACGTGGTGCGCCCGGCGGACGCGAACGAGACGGCCCATGCCTGGGCGCAGATCCTGCGCAACAATGACCGCCCAGCGGCGATCATCCTCTCCCGGCAGGACTTGCCCATCGTGGACCGGGCGAGCGGCGAATACGCCCCGGCCACGGAAACCGCCAAGGGCGGCTACGTCTTGAAGGAAGCCTCTTCCGCACCGCGGGTCGTGCTGCTCGCCACCGGCTCCGAAGTGGGCGTGGCTTTGGACGCCCAGGCGCTGCTGGAGTCCGAGGGTATCCCCACTCGCGTGGTTTCGCTGCCGTGCCTGGAGTGGTTTGCCGCGCAGCCGGCGGAGTACCGCGCGGCGGTGATCCCAGCCGACGCGGCCAAGGTCTCAGTTGAGGCCGGTGTTGCTCTCGGCTGGCGCGAATACGTCGGTGACAAGGGCGAAATTGTCTCCATAGACCACTTCGGCGAGTCGGCTGCGGCGGGCGTGCTGTTCGAGAAGTATGGTTTCACGGCGGCAAACGTCGCTGCGAAGGCCAAGGCTGCCTTGGCCCGCTGAACGTCCAAGACCATGGGAGGGTGAGCTGTGGCTCAAAGCCCGCGCCTTCGGGCGAATCTGCTGCTGCTGCTCGCCTCCATGATTTGGGGCTTCGCCTTCGCTGCGCAGCGGATGGGCGCGGAGTTTGTGGGCCCATTCACGTTCAACTCCGTCCGTTTCATGATGGGCGCGGGGGTGCTGGTAGCCGTTATCGCCATCGTCGACCGGGTGCGGAAACGCTCGAAACAGCGCCGCCGGGCGGCGACGAAGGCTGTGATCGTCCCCGGCCTGATCTGCGGGGCGCTGCTGACCGCCGCAGTCGGCCTGCAGCAGGCCGCAATGTCCTACACGACGGCGGGCAACGCCGCTTTCATCACGGGGCTTTACATAGTGCTGGTGCCGCTGGCGGGGCTGTTTCGCGGCCAGCGGCCCGGCTGGACAATTTGGGTGGCCCTGCCGTTGGCCGTAACCGGGCTGTATCTGATCGCTGTGCAGGATTCATTCGAGATCAACCTCGGCGACGCCCTGGTATTGGGCTCGGCGTTCTGTTTCGCCGTCCAGATCCAGTTCGTCGACTACTATTCGCGGCGCCTATCTGCCTTGCGCTTCTCCGCCTCGCAGTTCTTCTTCTGCTCGGTCACCAGTGGCGTCGTCGCCCTGTTCATCGACGCGGCGCCCTTCACTGGCTTGGACCAGGCCGTCATCCCGGTGCTTTACACCGGCATCCTGTCGGTCGGCCTGGCTTACACGTTGCAGGTGTTCGGGCAACGCGACGCCCTGCCGTCGGTGGCGGCGCTGATCATGAGCATGGAGGCTGTCTTCGGCGGGCTGGGCGGCTGGCTGCTGCTGGGCGAGGACATGGGTCTGCGCGGGTACTGCGGCGCGGCGCTGATGTGCCTGGGTATCCTTGTATCTCAGTTGGGCACGCCAACCACGGAGGTTCGCAGTGAGCACGTCACCCCGAAAGGCGGGTAAAGGCAAGTGGATCGCGTTGATCGCGTCCTTTGTCCTGCTCGTCGGCGTTGGCGTGACATATCTGGTGGGCTACGGGCTGGCCGGTGAGAAACTGCCGGTCCACGCCACAATTTCCGGCATCGACGTGGGCGGGCTCACCCGGGCGGCGGCGGTCTCCAAACTGCAGACTGACTTGTCGTCCGGCGGCACGATCACGATCAAGTACGGCGCCGAGTCCGTGACCCTGCAACGCACCGCCGTCGCAAGCGTCGATTATGACACCTCGGTGGCGAACGCGGGCGGCGGGGTGCGCAGTTGGAATCCGCTGGACATCATCAACCAGCTTTTCGGCGGCGGCGAGACCGAGGTCGTGTCCACCGTCAACGAGAGTGTGCTCGCCGCGTCGATTCGGGAACTCGCCGCGAAAGTCGACCGGCAACCCGTGGACGCGTCGGTGGCCGTCGTTGACGGGGCGCCGCAGGTCACGGCAGGTGTTGTCGGCCAGCAACTGGACGTTTCGGCCACAGTGGCGGCGGTGTCGGCAGGGCTGTTGACGGCCAGCGAGTTCGAAGCCGTGGTCGCCGAGCGCGAACCGGCCGTCACCACTGCTGCGGCGAATGCCGCCGCCCAACTGGCTGTCCAAGCCATGTCGGGGCCGGTCACGGTGACGGTTGGCGACAAGGGGAAGCTGACCTTGCGGCCCGAGACGATCGCGGCAACGCTGGTTTTCACCCCCTCCGGCGGCGGGTTGGGCTTGGGTTTCGACTCTGCCGCGCTGAACGGCGCCGTCGCGAAAGATCTGGACGAGTTGGGCCTGACCGCGCCGGTCGACGCGAAGTTCACAATCTCCGGCAAGAAGTCCGGCAAACCCAAGATCAAGGCCTCGGTGGACGGCGCCGGGATCGACGTGGAGCAGTTGGCCGAACGCTTGGTGCCCGCGCTGTCCGGGACTCGCGAGGTGGCTGTGGACGTCGCGCCGCGTCCGGCGCAATTCACCACCGCCGACGCCGAAGCCATGGGCGTCAAAGAGATCACCGGCGAGTTCACGACAGTGTTCCCGGGCTCCACCTACCGCTGGAACAACATCGGCAAAGCCGCCAAGCTCATCAACGGCACCTATGTGGCGCCGGGGGAGACGTTCTCCATGAACCAATGCCTTGGCGAGCGCACCAAGGCGGCCGGGTGGATGGCTGGCGGCGGTATCGCCAACGGCAAGATCGACCCGAACATCTACGGCGGGGGTGTTTCCCAGTCGACCACGACGACGTTCAATGCCATCTTCTTCGCCGGCCTGGAGGACGTCTATCACAAGCCGCATTCACTGTATTTCAGCCGCTATCCCAAGGGCCGCGAGGCCACGCTGGACTGGAAGATGGTGGACATGAAATTCAAGAACGACTCGCCTTATGGTGTGCTGTTGCAGGCCTGGATCACGGGCAAGAAGGGCGACTCGTCGGGCAAAGTGACAGTCCGCGTCTGGTCGACGAAGGTGTACGAGATCAAGACGTCAAAGCTCAAGATCACAAACCGCCGGTCTCCCGGCCCGACGAAGTATGACGACTCGGCCGACTGCGTGCCGCAGTCTGCGATGAGCGGCTTCGACGTGAGCTTCAACCGGCTCTTCTACAAGGACGGTGAACTCGTGAAGAAAGAGCCGTTCAAGTGGAGCTACAACACCTTGACCAAAGTCGTCTGCGGCAAGAAGCCCAAGTAGCGGCTGTCAGTCCGCCACGGCCAACAGCAGCCCATCGCCCAGCGGGATGAGTGCGGTGGCGTAGCGTTCCGATTCCTGGACGGCCGCCAGCGCTTCGCGGATGATCAGCGGTTCGTCGTCGTCAGAATCGGCCACTTGGCCCTTCCACAGCGCATGGTGGAGGATCAGCGCGCCTCCGGAACGCAGCAGCCGTCCGGCCTGTGCGACGTATTCGACATATTCCAGCGGATCCCCGTCCACGTAGACGACGTCGTAGGCGCCGTCGGTCAGCTTGGGGAGCACGTTCAGCGGCCGTCCGGCGATGGGGCGGAAGCGGCGGGCGGCGACTCCTTGGGCCAGGATCGTCTCTTTGGCGAGGATCTGCAGGTCGTTCTCGGGGTCAATGCTGGTCAGTGTGCCCTCTGGGGCCATGCCGGCCAGCAGGGCGAGCGCGGAAACGCCGGTGCCGGTGCCGACCTCGACGACTTGCTTCGCGCCGACCGCTTTGGCGGCGACCGTCAGCACAGCCGCGGTGGCGGGTGTGATCACCGGAATGCCCAGTTCGTCAGCGTTGGCGCGGGCGGTCGCGCTGCCCGCTGGCGGCTCGGCGTATTCGTCGGCGAAGGTTGTCTTGGTTTTCACACGCTCAGCGTACCCGTTAGGCTTGCCACATGCATGATTCCCCAGTGTTCGGTCGCGTACAGACGGCGATGGTGACTCCGTTCAATCCGGAGGTCGATTACGCCGAGGCCCGTCGGCTTGCCGCCTATCTGGTGGATGAGCAGGCCAATGACGCCCTTGTCATCAACGGCACTACGGGCGAATGCCCCACGACTACGGACGCCGAAAAGAAACGCCTGCTGTCGGAAGTCATCGCCGAAGTCGGCGACCGGGCGAAAGTCATCGCCGGGGTGGGCACCTTCGACACCGCCCACACGTTGGCGCTGGCCCGCGATGCCGAAGATGTCGGCGCTCACGGCCTGCTGGTGGTGACCCCGTACTATTCGCGGCCGCCGCAGGACGCGCTCGCGGACCATTTCTTGACGGTCGCCGAGGCCACGGCGCTGCCGATCATGGTCTATGACATCCCGCACCGCGCCGGCGTGCCCGTGGAGACGCAAACCCTTATTTCGCTCGCCGCCCATCCGCGCATCGTGGCGGTCAAGGACGCCAAAGGCCAACCTGCCGCGTCGGCGCAGGTCATGGCCGCCACGGACCTGGCGTACTACGCGGGCGACGACGCCATGACGCTGCCGCTGTTGGCCGTCGGCGGCGACGGCGTCGTCGGCACCTCCACCCACTTCACAGGTGCCCGTACCAAGCAGATCATCGCGGCGTTCTTGGCGGGGCGCGTCGACGAGGCCCTGGCCGGCTACCGGGCGCTGTTGCCGGTGTACACGGGCGTTTTCGCGACGCAGGGCTGCTTGCTGGTCAAGGCGGGGCTGGACGCGCGCGGCTTCCATATGGGAGGGGTCCGCAAGCCGCTGCTTCCCGCCACGCCCGAGCAGGCCGCCGCCTTCGTCCGGTTGCTGGACGCCGCGGGGTTGTAATGCTCGACTTCAACCTCGGATTCCCGGAGCTGGTGACGCTCGCCGTGATCGGCGTGCTGCTCTTCGGGCCCGAGAAGCTGCCGGAGTTGGCTCGCAAGGCCGCCCGGCTGCTCAATTACCTACGCGGCGTCGCCAACAACGCGACGTCGCAGTTGCGCGACGAGTTGGGCCCGGAGTTGACGGCCGACTTGGAGAAGTTGAACATCTCGGACCTGCATCCGAAAGCGCTTGTCGGGCAGGTGTTGGCTGAGATCGAGCCCGCCAAGGACGCGTTAACGATAGCTCCGGCCGCAACGGTGGCAAGTGTGTCGAGCGAGGTGACCGACAAGCCCGCTCCAGCGGTTAAACTACCTGAGCCAGCGTACGACTCGGAAGCCACTTAAATGAGCACATCGATCTTTGTCTCCCGCATCAAGGGCTTGCCGATGCTCGACCCCAACGGCGATCAGGTCGGCAAGATCCGCGACGTGGTCATCCAGAACCGCACCGGTAAGCGTTCTCCGCGCGTGAAAGGCCTGGTCGTCGAGCTTTTCGCGATGCGTCGCATCTTTTTCCCGATGGACCGCGTGCATTCCATCGACGCCAACCAGGTGATCATTTCCGGTCTGGTCAACACCCGCCGCTTCGAGCGGCGCGAGCGCGAGACGCTGGTGGTCGATTCGCTGTTCGACCGGCAGGTCCAGTGGGGCGACGTCCCCGCCACCATCTTCGACGTGTCGATCAAGCATGTCCGTTCCCGCGATTGGGAGTTGGCCGAAGTGGCGCTGCGCGAGAAGCGCGGGTTCCAGCGGGCGCATGTCACGATCGTGGATTGGTCTGAAATACCGGACTTCTTCACCGACGCTCCCGCGCATTCCGCCGAGGACTATGTGGCGCGGCTGTCCGAGCTGAAGCCGGCCGACGTGGCCCGTGAGCTTCACGACATGGAGCCGGCCCGGCGCGCCGATGTCGTGGCGGCCATGGACGACCAGCAACTGGCTGAGGCGTTGGAGGAGTTGCCTGAAGACGAGCAGGTCGAGTTGATCGCCATCCTCGACTCGGAGCGCGCCGCCGATGTCCTGGAAGAGATGGATCCCGACGACGCCGCCGACTTGATCGCGGAGTTGGACTCGGAGACCGCCGAGGACATTCTGGGCCGGATGGAGCCGGAAGACGCCGAGGACGTCCGCACGCTGCTGACTTACGACGCCGCGACGGCTGGCGGTCTGATGAACCCGGAGCCGGTCGTCCTGGGCGTCGACGCCACTGTCGCGGAGGCCTTGGCCAGTGTCCGTCGGGAGGAAATCACCCCGGCGATGGCGGCGCTGGCTTTCGTGTGCCGTTCCCCGCTGGACACCCCGACCGGCCGCTACGTGGGTGCCGTGCACATCCAACGCTTGTTGCGTGAGCCGCCGTCCTCGCTTGTCGCGGGGCTGATCGACCCGTCCGTCACGCCTTTGGAGCCGGGTTCCGACATCGCGCTGGTCAGCCGCTACTTCGCCACCTACGACATGGTGTGCGCGCCGGTTGTCGACGCGGACAGGCGGCTGCTCGGCGTGGTCACCGTCGACGACGTCCTCGACCACATCCTGCCGGACGATTGGCGCGGCATCCAACTGGATCGGGTGAACGATGTCTAACCAAGATCTTTCCACTCCCGGCCGCGGCGGTTGGCGGCTGCCAGCTCCCCGCATGGACTCCGAGGCGTTCGGGCGCATAGCGGAAGCCATCGCGCAGTTTGTCGGTACGGCGCGCTTCCTGGCCTGGATGACAGCGTTCATCGTCATCTGGATCGCGCTGAATACGGTCGCGCTCATATTCGGCATGTGGGACGAATACCCGTTCATGCTGCTGACGCTCATCCTCTCAATCCAGGCTTCCTACGCCGCTCCGCTCATCCTGCTCGCGCAGAACCGCCAGGAGGCGCGCGACCGCGTCAGCCTGGAGCACGACCGCGAAGTGGCGGCCCAGTCCCGCGCCGACATGGACTTCCTGGCCCGCGAGATCGCTTCGCTGCGCATGCGCGTGAACGACTTGGCCACCCGCGACTTCATCCGCTCGGAGTTGCGCGAGTTGCTCGAGGAGTTGGACAAGAAGGACAGCCAAGACCCACCTCCCGCGTCCTGACCCTCGTCATCGGGAGCCGCCCAACCCCGTCATCCTGAGCCCCGCACGCAGTGCGGTTCCAGCGAACTCGGGACCGGACTGCGCCCAAGATGCCGAAACGAGTTCGTCATCGCGGCGGAAGTGTATGCTGCCATCCATGCCTACAGACAATGCTCAAGAAGGGCCCACCACCGAGGCCGTGATGACGGCGCTGGCCACCGTCATCGATCCCGAAATCCGCCGTCCCATCACCGAAATCGGCATGGTCGAATCCATCTCCATCGACGGCGGCCAGGTCAACGTCGGAGTGTTGTTGACGGTGGCGGGGTGCCCCATGCAGAACACTATCCAGCGCGATGTGCAGGCCGCGGTCAGCGCTGTCGCGGGTGTGACCGGCGTCACGGTGACGATGGGAGCCATGAACGACGAGCAGCGCGCCGAACTGCGTCGCCAGTTGCGCCCCGACGAGCGCGACATCCCCTTCGCCGCGCCGGATTCTCCGACTTCGGTAATCCTCGTAGCGAGTGGCAAAGGCGGTGTCGGCAAGTCGTCCGTCACTGTGAACCTCGCGCTCTCGCTGGCCGCGCAGGGCAAGAAGGTGGGGGTGCTGGACGCGGACATCTACGGACACTCGATCCCGCCGATGCTGGGCGCCACCGAGACGCCGACGGTGGTGGACGAGATGATCATGCCGGTGCCCTGCCAGGGCTTGAGCGTCATGTCGATCGGCATGCTGAAGGAATCTCCGGACCAGGTCATAGCGTGGCGCGGCCCGATCTTGGATCGTGCGCTGCAGCAGTTCCTAGCCGACGTTTACTGGGGAGATCTGGACTTCCTGCTCATCGACCTGCCCCCGGGCACGGGTGATGTGGCGCTGTCGTTGGGCCACAAGCTGCCGAACGCCGAAGTCATCGTGGTCACCACCCCGCAGCAGGCCGCCGCCGATGTCGCTGAACGCGCCGGCACCATGGCCTCCATGCTGGAGCAGAAGGTCATCGGCGTGGTCGAGAACATGTCCTATTTCGACACGGTCTGCCCCCACTGCGGCCAGACCCACCGGGTGGACGTCTTCGGTTCCGGAGGCGGCCAAGCCGTCGCCACGGCGCTGTCCCGCCGCCTGGGCTACGACGTGCCGCTGCTCGCCGAGATCCCGATGGACCCACGCGTTGCCTCTACCGGCGACCACGGCGTCCCGGTCGTGGCGATGTATCCGGAGGAGCCCGTGGCCAAGGTGATCGACTCGCTGGCCACCCGCCTGGCCTCCCGCCCCAAGAAGCGCCGCCTGAACATCACCCCGGTGTGATCAAGCCCCACAAAGTGTCCTCGCTTCGCTTCGATACTTTGCGGGGGCCCGGAACTTGCCCGGCATGACGATTGCACCCCGCCAGCGGTGCCCTTACGGGATCTCGGACGAAGTCCGGCTCGCTCCGGCGCCAAGCCAAACACACGGCGGTCTGCCCCTTGGATCGGCGGATTCGCACGGTAGGCTGTTGGGTGCGAGCGTTCCCCTACTGACAAGGAAGTGATCATGGGACTCATTCAGGCTCTTGCCGGAGCTATTGGCGGCACCCTGGCCGACCAGTGGATTGATTTCTACGCTATGGACTCGCTGCCGGCCAACGTGCTGGTGGCCAAGGGCCAGCGCTACACAGGTGGCCGCGGCTCCAACACCAAAGGCTCCGACAATGTGATCACCAACGGGTCCGGCATCGTGGTGGGACCCGGCCAAGGTGCGGCCATCGTCGATGGGGGCATCATCACCGAATTCACCGCCCAGCCCGGCCAGTACACCTACGACCAGTCCTCCGAGCCGACGATTTTCGGCGACGGCGGCCTGATGGCGAACATCGGCGCGGTCTTCCACGAGGGCGTTGAGCGCTTCAAGCGCGGTGGCGGCGTCTACAAGGACCAGCGCGTGTACTTCTTCAACTTGAAGGAGATCACCGGCATCAAGTACGGCACCCCGAATCCGGTCCCGTTCCGCGTCGTAGACCAGAACATCGGCTTGGACGTCGACATCGCGATCCGCTGCAACGGCGCCTACGCGATCCGGGTGACGAACCCGATCCTCTTCTTCCAGAGCTTCGCCGGCAATGTCGGCTCCGTCTTCACCATCGACCAGATTTCTGAGCAGATGAAGTCTGAACTGCTGACAGCCCTGCAGCCGGCGTTCGCAAAGATTTCCGCTATGGGCATCCGCTATTCGGCCTTGCCCGCGCACACTTCTGACTTGGCGGCGGCCTTGAACGAGGTGCTCTCCACGTCGTGGCGCGACCGCATGGGCATCGAAATCACATCCTTCGGTGTCAACTCGGTCACGGCGTCCGAAGAAGACGAGCAACTCATCAAGGATCTGCAGAAGGCCGCTGTGCTGCGCAACCCGAACATGGCCGGCGCGACCATCGCCGCGGCGCAGGCCGACGCGATGCGGGCAGCGGCTTCCAATGAAGCCGGCGCGGTCACGGGCTTCCTCGGCATGGGCATGGCCCAAGGCGCGGGCGGCGCGAACCTGGCGCAGCTCTTCCAGCAGGGCGACCAGCCGGTGCCAGCCAGCCAGTATCCGGTGGCGGCCGACGGCGGTTTCCCCGGGCAGAACGACGGCATCTACGCCCCTTCGGCGCCCGCGGCCCCGGCTCCCGCCGTGCCGCCGCAGATGACGCCCACGGCCCCGCCTGCCCCACCGCAGCAGCCCCCGGCCCCACCGCAGCAGCCCCCGGCCCCAGCACCCGAGGCCCCGGTGGCCCCAGTGCCCGAAGCTCCCGGCGCCTACCAGCCTCCAGCTCCGGCAGCCCCGGCCGCGGATGTGTGGACGTGTCCGAGTTGCGGCAAGTCGGACAATACGGGCAAGTTCTGTTCAGAGTGCGGCATGCCGCGCCCGGTGTAGGTGGTCATGGCGCTCCAGGAATACAAGTGCCCCAACTGCGGGGCGGCGATCAGCTTCGACGCGAACACGCAAACGATGCTGTGCCCCTATTGCGACACGTCGATCGATGTCGCGGCGCTGGCTGCTACCGACGCTGGATTGGAGCAAGAGCAGACGTCCGAAGCGGTTGACCTGCAATACTCCACCGAGGCTTGGTCCGAGGAAGAGCAACAGTCGTTGCGGATGTACGTGTGCAGTTCGTGCGGCGGTGAGATTGTCACCGACGCTACGGTTGGGGCCACCACCTGCCCGTTCTGCGACAACCCGGTTGTTGTGATGTCGCAGTTCTCGGGGGTGGCTCGGCCAGAGTTGGTGATCCCGTTCAAGGTGGACAAGGAGGGTGCCGTCGCCGCCTTGCGGCAGCACTATCAGGGCAAGCGGCTGTTGCCGAAAGTCTTCAAGGACGAGAACCACCTCGACGAGGTGAAGGGCGTGTATGTGCCGTTCTGGCTGTTCGACACGACGCTCGACGCGCGGATGGCCTACCGCACCACGAGCGTCAGCGCCTGGAGCGACTCCGAATACGACTACATCGAGACCAGCTACTACGACGTGGAGCGCGAAGGCCAGATGACCTTCCAGATGGTTCCCGCCGACGGCTCGTCCAAGATGCCCGACACTTTGATGGAGTCCATCGAGCCGTACGACTATTCGGCCATTGAGCCGTTCCAGACGGCGTATCTGTCGGGGTATATGGCCAACCGCTACGACGTGGAGCCGGCCGCCGTGTCAAGGCGTGCGGATCAGCGGGTCGCCATAAGCCTGAAGGAAGCCTTCGATGACACGGTGACCGGGTATGCCACGGTGCAACGCCGCAGACAGCAAGTGGCCACCGTGGAACGCGCGGTGCACTATGGGCTGCTGCCAGTGTGGCTGTTGAACACGAGCTGGAACGGCCAGCGTTACGTGTTCGCCATGAACGGCCAAACTGGAAAGATGGTCGGCGATTTGCCGTTGGACACGCGTGCGTTCTGGCTGTGGGTCATCGGATTGTTCGTCGGTATCGGCGGGGTCATCGCCCTGATCGTTTTCTTGATGTGGATGTTCGCATGAGGTGGCGCAGATTCTTCACGGCGGCGCTCGCCGCGGGGATGCTGGTTTGGACTTTGCTGCTGGCCGTTCCCACCTCCCATGCCGCGGTGCAGCGGTTGTTCGACGAGGCGGATCTGTTCTCGCAAACGGAGGAAGCCGAGCTGAACGCCCGGTTGAACGAGATTTCCGACAAACACAGCACCGACATCGTCATGGCCACGGTCTATTCGCTGGAGGGCAAGTCTGCCCGGCTGCGGGCCGCCGACTTCTATGAGGATCACGGTTTCCCGACGACCGGTGCGGGCGGTGCGGTCTTCTTGGTGTCTATGGAGGTTCGGGATTGGGGGTTTGCCTGCGTGGGCGGGGCGATGGATGTCTTCACCAACGTCGGCCAGGGATATCTCTCGGAGTATTTCCTGCCGGACCTGCGCCAAAACCGCTACTTCGACGGTTTCATGGCGCTGGCCGACGCCATGGACGACTTCTACACCCAATATGAGGCCGGCACTCCGTACGGCTACGACAAGGAGCCGGTCACTCCCATTGGCCAGGCGACGAACGGGTCTGACAAGGAGACGTTCACGATCGGCGGCTACACGATCGGCGGAATCCTCGCGGCGATAATCGGCGTGGCGGTCCCGGCCAGGTGGCGCAGCCAGTTGAAGACGGTCCGGCCCCAGGCCAACGCCGACCAGTACGTGCCCAGAGGCGGTTTCAAGCTGACGGGCAAGTCCGATGTGCTGGTCAACAAGACGGTGAGCCGGACCCGGCGCCCGCAGCATGACGACTCCTCGTCGCACTCCTTCGGCGGCGGTGGCGGCGGTGGCGGTTTTTCCAGTTCGTCGGGAACAAGCTGGTCGGGCTCGTCGGGGAAGTTCTGATCTGGGACGCTTCTTGCGGGAAGCTACTTGAACTGCGAAGTCAGCACGCCCTGGTGTTTCGCGGCAATTTCTTTGAGTTGGTCTGACGTGGGGCCGGGATCGGGCACGAAGAACGCCTCGCGGTAGAAGCGCAACTCCTCGATGGACTCGGCGATGTCGGCCAGCGCCCGGTGGTTCCCGTTCTTGTCGGGGGTGTTGAAGTAGATCCGCGGGAACCAGCGCTTGGCAAGCTCTTTGATCGAGGACACGTCCACGTTGCGGTAGTGCAGGAATCCCTCCAGCGTGGGCATGTCGCGCGCCAGGAAAGCGCGGTCCGTGCCGACGGAATTGCCGGCCAGCGGCACTTTGCCCGCCTCCTTCACATAGGTCTGGACGTATGCGAGCACCTGCGCTTCGGCTTCGGCCATGGTCACGCCGGCGTCGAGCAGCGGCAGCAGCCCGGATTCGGTGTGCATGTTCAGCACGAAGGGATCCATCTGCTCCAGCGCTTCCGCGGGCGGGCGGATGACTACTTGTACGCCGTCGCCCAACACGTTCAACTGCCCGTCGGTGACCAAAGCGGCCACCTCAATCAGGGCGTCGTGCTCCAGGCTGAGCCCCGTCATCTCGCAATCGATCCATACCAACAAGTCACTCACCTGGCCTACTCTACCGATCCGCTACGATCTATGTTCGGGTACTGCCCCTATAGCTCAGCTGGATAGAGCACCGGACTTCTAATCCGACGGTCGCAGGTTCGAATCCTGCTGGGGGCGCGGTGGTTGGGTGCTTGGCGCCAGTTTGACCCACCCTTGGCCGGGGCCGTATTCTTGATCTTCGGTGTCTGCCCATTTGGCAGGCCTGAAAAGACGTATCAAACAAGAGAGTGGGTCAGGCGTGTACGCGATCGTGCGCAGTGGCGGACGCCAGCACAAGGTTGCCGTCGGGGACGTCCTGGAGATCGACAAGGTCGATGCCGCGGTAGGTGAAGAAGTTAAGTTGACGCCGCTGCTGCTGGTGGACGGCGAGGCCGTCACCTCGGACGTGAAGAAGCTGTCGAAGGCTGAGGTTGCCGCCGAGGTCCTGGCAGAGACCAAGGGTCCGAAAATCCGTATCCTGAAGTACAAGAACAAGACTGGGTACAAGAAGCGCCAGGGCCATCGCCAGCGCTACACCCAGGTCAAGGTCACGAAGATCGAGGGGTAGGCAATGGCACACAAGAAGGGCGCGTCTTCTTCGCGCAACGGCCGTGATTCCAATTCGCAGCGCCTCGGCGTGAAGCGCTTCGGCGGCCAGCAGGTCAACGCGGGCGAGATCATTGTCCGGCAGCGCGGGACGCATTTCCATCCCGGCGATGGCGTTGGGCGTGGCGGCGACGACACGTTGTTCGCGCTGCGTGACGGCGCGGTGGAGTTTGCCACCAAGCGCGGCCGCCGCGTGGTGAACATCGCTGAAGCCGAGTAGCGCGCAAGGCAAGTTGCGGGCAGCCGAAGGGCTGCCCGTTTTGCTTCCCGCGGGCAAGCGATACGATAGGGGGCAAACCTAGCCATGGAGGCCCATCTGGAAACCATCGCCGAGGCTGCTGCGGCCCGTCGTGTCGCCATTCCGTCCTCGATCAACATGGTCGCTGTGCTGGGCCCACGCGACGAATTCCTCCACATTCTTGAGCGCGATCTCGACGCGGACATCCACGTGCGCGGCAACGAAGTCACCTTCTCCGGGTCTCCCGGGGCGGTCACCCAGGCCGCGGAAGTGCTCACCGAACTGATCACCATCGCGCGCACCGGCCAGGGGCTGACGAGCGACGCCGTCGAAAGAGTCATCGCGATGGCGGCGTCCGATGTTTCGGCGGCAGAGGTGCTCACCGCGAACATATTGTCCACGCGCGGCAAGACGATCCGGCCCAAGACGCTCAACCAGAAGCGCTATGTGGACGCCATCGACGCCCACACCGTCGTGTTCGGCATCGGCCCGGCGGGCACCGGCAAGACATATCTCGCCATGGCGAAAGCAGTGCAGGCATTGCAAGCCAAGACGGTCAACCGCATCATCCTTACCCGGCCGGCGATCGAGGCGGGGGAGCGGCTCGGCTTCTTGCCCGGCACACTGCATGACAAGGTGGATCCATATCTGCGGCCGCTCTACGACGCACTGCACGACATGCTTGATCCGGAGACGGTCCCCAAATTGCTCACCTCCGGGACCATCGAGGTCGCGCCGCTGGCCTATATGCGCGGGCGCACGCTCAACGACGCGTTCATCATCCTCGACGAGGCGCAGAACACTTCCATGGAGCAAATGAAGATGTTCCTGACCCGGCTGGGATTCGGCTCGAAGATCGTGGTCACCGGCGACATCACCCAGATCGACCTGCCCGGCGGGACACGCTCCGGGTTGGTCGCCGCGGAGCAGATCCTCGACGGCGTGACCGACATTGCGTTCTGCACCTTGACCAGGCACGACGTGGTCCGCCACAAGCTGGTCGGCCGTATCGTCGCCGCTTACGACCGCTACGAGTCCACCAGGCATACCGGGTCGTCCCGCCGTGGATCCCCGCCCCTGTCATCGACCCAGGGAGGGAACTCATGATCGAGGTCAACAACGAATCTGGTGTGGAGGTCGACGAAGAGCGCCTGCAAACCTTGGGTATCTTCGCCTTGGAGTTGCTGCGTATCCACCCGCAAGCGGAGCTTTCCATCCTGCTGGTGGACGAGGCGACGATGGCCGCCTACCACGAAAAGTACATGGGCGAGCCCGGGCCGACGGACGTGCTGTCCTTCCCCATGGACGAGTTGCGCCCGCCGCGCGATGACGAAGAGCCGCCGGCCGGGATGCTGGGTGACATCGTGCTCTGCCCGCAGGTGACCAGCGCCCAGGCGGCGGATTCCGGGCGCACCCCCATCCAGGAACAGGATTACCTGCTGATACATGGCCTGTTGCACCTGCTTGGCTTCGACCATGCGGAAGAGGCCGAACGCAAGGAGATGTTCGCCTTGAACGACCGCATCATCGAACTCTGGGGGAAGCGGTGACGCAAACTGCGTGGATCGAGATCGGCGTCGCGGCGCTGTGCGTCTTGGTCGCCGCGATCGGCACCAGCGCTGACGCGGCCTTCGCCGCCATGTCGAAAGTGCGGGCGCAGCGTTTGGTCGATTCGGGCAGGCGCGGAGCGACGCGCGTGCTGGAGATGATGCAGAATCCGGCACGCTACATGAACACCTCGCTGTTCCTGCGGATAGCTTTGGAGACCATCGCGGTGGTGCTTGTCGCACTGGTGTTCTTCGAGGATTTCGGCGCGACCTGGGAGCGGATCGTCTTCCCCACAGTCGTCATGATTTTGGTCTCGTACGTCTTGTTGGGTGTCGCCCCGCGCACGCTGGGACGGCAGCACGCGGAGTCGTTGACGCTGGCGACCTCAGGGTTGTTGCGGGCCATCGCGGTGCCGATCGCGCCGATTTGCCGGGCGCTGATCGTTGTCGGCAACGCCATCACCCCGGGCAAGGGGTTTTCGGCCGGCCCGTTCTCTTCCGAAGCCGAGTTGCGCGAGTTGGTCGACGTCGCCGAGGCGCGGGATCTGATCGAGGCCGAAGAGCGGAAGATGATCCACTCTGTTTTCGACCTGGGCGACACGATTGTCAAAGAGGTCATGGTGCCGCGGCCGGACATGGTCTACATCGAGCGCACCAAAACGCTGCGGCAAGGCGTGGCGCTGGCCCTGCGTTCCGGCTTCAGCCGCATCCCGGTGATCGGCGAGGATGTGGACGACGTGGTGGGCGTCCTGTATCTGAAGGACGTCATCCGCCGCATGTACGACAATCCGGATTCGCAGACTTCCGAATCCGTCGAGAATCTGATGCGCCCGCCGACGTTCTGCCCCGATTCGAAACCGGTGGACGAGTTGCTGCGCGAAATGCAGTTGACGCGGTCGCACGTCGTCATCGTCATCGACGAGTTCGGCGGTACGGCCGGCATGGCCACGATTGAGGATGCCTTGGAGGAGATCGTTGGGGAAATCGTCGACGAATACGACGACGAGGCTCCGATGGTCGTTGAGTTGGGGCCGGGCAGGTATCGGGTGTCGGCGCGGCTGCCCGTGGACGAGCTTGGCGAGTTGTTCGGGCTCGACGTGGACGACGAGGACGTGGACACGGCGCTGGGCTTGATCGGCAAGCAACTGAACATGGTGCCCATCGCCGGCTCGAAAGCCGTTTGGGAAGGCATCGAGTTGGTGGCCGAGCGCGGTTCGGGGCGGCGCAACCGCATCCAGACGGTGTTGGCTTCGAAGGCTCCCGCCGACGATGAGGAGATTGCGGCAAAGGTGGCCGACAAGTTGACCACGGCCGCTGGGGAAGCGCCCCGCCCGGAGGGGCCTGCCAAGTGATCCGTTCCGGTTTCGCCTGCATCGTGGGGCGGCCCAACGCGGGCAAGTCCACGCTCACCAACGCCTTGGTCGGTGCGAAGGTGGCCATCGCCTCGTCGAAGCCGCAAACCACCCGCCACGCCATCCGCGGCATCGTCAACCGCCCGGACGCGCAGCTCATCCTCATCGACACCCCGGGCCTGCACCGCCCACGCACCCTGTTGGGCCAGCGGCTGAACGATCTGGTGTACGCGACGTGGTCCGAGGTAGATGTGATCGGTGTGTGCTTGCCCGCCAACGAGCGCATCGGTCCGGGCGACCGCTACCTGTTGGACGAGATCGCAAAGCTCCCCAAGCGCCCACCGCTGGTCGCGTTGGCGACCAAGACCGACTTGGTGGGCAAACCCCGCCTGGCGGAACACTTGGCCGCGGTGGGCCAGGCCGCGGATTGGGCGGCAGTGGTGCCGTGTTCGGCCGTCACCTCAGATCAGGTGGACGTGGTGGCCGACGAGTTGATCGCCCTGCTTCCCCAGGGCCCGCGCTACTATCCCGACGGCGAGATCACCGATGAGCCGACCGAGACGTTGGTCGCCGAGTTGATCCGCGAGGCCGCCTTGGAGGGTGTGCGCGACGAGTTGCCGCATTCGATCACGGTGGTCGTCGATGAACTTGGCCTGCGCGAAGGCCGCCCGGAAGAGCGGCCGCTGTTGGATATCTTCGCGTCGCTGGTGGTGGAGCGCGATTCGCAGAAGGGCATCATGATCGGCCACAAGGGCGAGCGGCTGCGCGAGATCGGTACGGCGGCGCGCCACCAGATCGCGGCCCTGGTCGGCACGCCCGTCCACCTGGATCTGCACGTCAAAGTGCTCAAGGACTGGCAGCGTGACCCGAAGCACCTGAACCGGCTGGGTTTCTGAGGGTGCTAACATAGCGTCCATGGCATGGGCGCGACTGCTGCTTGGTCGCCGCAGCGAGGCCTGATCGGGCTTCCTCGTTGCGGAGTTTTCTTGCGCCTGAATCCTCATATTCGCTCTAGACCATAGGAAAGACCATGAACACCAAGAAGCAGCCCAAGCCGGTGCAGCAACCCTCACCGATGCCCTACCAACGCTACAAGCCGTTTGTGCCGCTCGACCTCCCGGATCGCACCTGGCCGTCGCAGAAGATCACCAAAGCGCCGCGTTGGCTCTCGACCGACCTGCGCGATGGCAACCAGGCCCTGATCGACCCGATGACTCCCGGCCGCAAGCGCCGCATGTTCGACATGCTCATCGCGATGGGCTACAAGGAGATCGAGATCGGTTTCCCGTCGGCGTCGCAAACGGATTTCGATTTCGTGCGTCAGCTCATCGAGAACGACGCCATCCCCGACGATGTGACGGTGACCGTGCTGACGCAGGCCCGCGAGGATCTGATCGAGGTGACGGCGAAGTCGATCATCGGCGCACACCGGGCGAACATCCACCTTTACAACGCGACCGCCGAGTTGTTCCGCCGCGTCGTGTTCGGCATAACCGCCGCCCAGTGCGTGGAGTTGGCCCGGCAGGGCACCCAGTGGGTGATGCAGTACGCCGACAAGTATCTGGGCGACGTCGAGTTCGGCTACCAGTATTCGCCGGAGATTTTCACGCAGACCCCCACCGATTTCGCGGTCGAGGTCTGCAACAACGTGATGGAAATCTGGCAGCCCGGCCCGGAACGCGAGATCATCCTCAACTTGCCGGCAACGGTGGAGATGTCCACGCCTAACACGTACGCCGACCAGATTGAGTATTTCATCCGGCACGTCAACAACCGCGAGTACGCAGCCATCTCGCTCCACCCGCACAATGACCGCGGCACGGCGACGGCGGCCACGGAGTTGGCCCTGATGGCCGGCGCGGACCGCGTCGAAGGGTGCCTGTTCGGGCATGGCGAGCGTACCGGCAACGTCGACTTGGTGACGCTGGGCATGAACCTGTTCAGCCAGGGCATCGACCCGAAGATCGACTTTTCCGACATCGACGAGATCCGTCGCACTGTCGAATACTGCACCAACATCAACGTCCACCCGCGCCACCCTTACGCGGGCGACTTGGTTTACACGGCCTTCTCCGGCTCCCACCAGGACGCCATCAAGAAAGGCCTGGACGACTTGCAGCGCAAGGCTGCCGAGCAGCGTTCCGACATCCACTCGATCGACTGGCAGGCGCCGTATCTGCCCATCGACCCGTACGACGTGGGCCGCACCTACGAGGCTGTGATCCGCGTCAATTCGCAGTCCGGCAAGGGTGGCATGGCGTACATCATGAAGTCGGAGCACAAGCTCGACTTGCCGCGCCGCCTGCAGATCGAGTTCTCCCGCGTCGTGCAGAAGCACACCGACACCGAGGGCGGCGAAGTGATGCCCGCCGAGCTGTGGCGCATCTTCTCAGCCGAATACCTGGAGCCGAAGACGCCGCTGGAACTTGTCACTGTGACTTCGACGTCCAACGGCGGCGGCTACACGGTCAAGGCGACGGTGTGTGACCGGGGCAAGGAGCGGCAGATCAGCGGTGAGGGCAACGGCCCGGTATCGGCTTTTGTGGACGCGCTGGCGAGCCTCGGCTACCGGGTGCGCGTGCTCGACTACGCGGAGCATGCGCTGTCTTCCGGCGGCGACGCGGTGGCGGCGGCGTATGTGGAGACGGAAGTCGGCGATGGCGAGGATGCGCAGCAGCTTTGGGGCGTGGGCCTGCACGAGTCGATCATCACCGCTTCGCTGCGGGCAGTCGTGAGCGCGATCAACCGGGCTGCGGCGTAGGGCGTTGCGGGCGCTGGTATTCTGACGGGCACAGATGTCCCCGACAGGACGGCGGAAAGATGATGGCGCGCAGTGTTGCCTGTTTGGCGGCGGTCCTGCTCTTGGGTGGGTGCGTCCCCGCGATCCCTGCCACACCTGTTGGCGATCCGACCACGGAGCCCACGATGAGTGAAACCCCTTGGACGCCCAACACGCCAATCCCCGCCGAAGACACGCCGGCCGGGCAATACTCGCTGGATAACAAGCTGCCTCCGGTGATCGTGCACGGCAACGAATACCTGTTCTTCAACGGTGTGGCGTCGGATGCGGAAGGCGACTATGCCGAGTTCCAAGACGGTGTGAAGGTCTACGTTGGCCAGTCGCACGACTTCGAGGGGTTCGGGACGGTCACCGTGCTGCAAGTCTTCGCGGGCGGCGGCTCCGCGTCGGACATTGACGGTGGCTCTGGCTCACGGGTCCTCGTGGAGTATCAGCCGGCGTAGCCCAGCAGCGGTGTCAGGTCGACGTCGAACTTGGCCCGGTTGCCACCGCCGTCCTCGAAGCGCGGATGGATCTCGACGCGTGTGAGCGTGAAGGTGCCCAGGCCGGCGAACGTGTGCGACGCGCCTCCGAGTATCTCAGCGGTGTCATTGCCGACGGTGACCACCGCGCGGTAGTCGCCGTCGAGCGTGATCCCGGATTCGTCCAGCCAAACGATGTAGTCGCCGAGTTTGCAGGGGGCCGTTTCTCCCACCCAGACGAATGGCGTCTTGTTTTCGCTCATGTTCGGCTCCTAGACATGGCCAACGGCGGTGCGGTAGAACGCCCGTTCATATTCCTCGCGGGACATCCGGATGGTGTCGGAGGGATACGGATAGGTGTTGTTTTGGTTGTGCCCCCACGGGTTGCGTACCTCCACCCAGTCTTCTCCAACGCCCACCACGGCGTAGGCGTGGGCGCCGTGGACTTGCACCTGCGTGCCGTTGACGTCTGTGACGACGGTATTGGTGCCGCTGGCAACCATGGGCTGGTTGTGGGCGGCGGCCTGGGAGATGATCATCCACTCCAAGGTGGAATACTCCCCGTTGTCGTTGGTGCGCACAAAGGCGGCACCGTTGCCGGTGAGCCGGGTCAAGCCTTCCACTCCGGTTCCGCCGTTGGTGAGGTCTTGCCAACCGTAATGCTGGCCGTAGGCCTGTTCGTAGATGTCGATGATGCCCAGGCTGCTCGCGGGGTAGGTGATGCCTTGGTCATACGTTGCCGCAACGGGTACTTCCACCGGCCCGTCGTCGGTGTACAGCGTGACCATGAAGGCGCCTGCTTCTTCATCCCAGCGGATGCAGCTGGCGAGCCACGCCTGGCCTTCCTTAGTGTTGAGCAGTGCGCCCAGGGACGACAGCAGGTAGCAATCGCCTATGCGGCCCTGGCTGGAATTGGTCCAGTTGCCGCTCTTCAGATCCTCGATGTCCTGTTGGATCTGCGCGATCTGTTCGGGTGTCAGCGGTGTGCTGTCTCCGTCGAAGTCGGTTGGATCTTGGTCGTTGACCAGGGCGGTGATGGTGGACGCGGCGGTGTCGCCGGCGGTCTCGACGTTCTTCAGGATCTTGGCGTACTTCTGCACGCATTCCTGGATTTCCTGCTCGATCCTCTGGTCGAGCGCCTCAATCGGGTTGAGTTTCTGGGCGAAATCCAGCGAGTTCACCTCGGCGCGCAAAGCGAATGCCGCCGCCTCTGCTACCAGGACGGTGGTGGCGAACGAATCCAGCGGTGCGGCCGCGCTGATGCAACGGTCGGCGAGTTCGGTGAGCAACGCCTGGTATTCGTCGACTCGCACGTCGTACGCGTCGGCGCCCTCACCAGTCCAACCATCCGCTTTGCATCCGGTGATGAAGTCCGAGATCGACCTGAAATAGCTCGCGCAACTGCGCAAACCATCGGCGGAATCAGAGATGGCGAAGGCTTTACCGGGTATGCCGCCAATGAGTTGGTCGCCGCGTCCCATGGTCAGCCGCCAAGTCCGGAAGCCATGTAGTCAAATCCGGACGTGGTCGCCTGCTCTCGGGCGTCGAATGCGCGTTGTGCCGTTCCGATGGCCCAAGATGACAACGTCAACGCGGTCAACTGCAATGACATTCGGGCTTGCCAAGCGGACATGGCCCCCCGGAAGGCGTCTGCAGCTTCGCCGCGCCAAGTGCTCAGGTCTGCTACCAGGTGCACGGCGGTGCCGACCTGGTCCGAGATTTCGTTCTCGAGCAACTTGGCCGCCACTGTTAGCTGCTGCGTGATCTGGTCGTCCACGCGTAGGTGAATGCCGCCCATGTCGTGCCTTTCTCTGGCTTCAGTCCGGGAGACACGCTAGCGGGCAGCCGGCGAGTTGAACATGGGAACCAAGTCCCATCGACGTCCGCCCTCGAAACCCAATATTCTCGCCACGTTCCCCAGACGAGGAGGCCCAAATGGCTGCTGAAAGAGTCTCAATGGACGTGTCGAGCGCTGACGGCACGGCCAGTGGTCTGGCGAGTTGCGCCACTGCCATGGATGAAGCCCTCCAGACGTATCTCCACAAAATGCTGGACTTAACTGGACAGTTGAAGGGCGACACGGCACTGGCATTCCGCGAGCATCAGACGCAGTTGGTGCACAACATGCAGGCAATGGTGGGCCACCTGCAGGGCATGGCCAAGGGCCTCGCCGCCGCCGACACCGCCTACACCGAATACGACGAGAACGCTGCGGCCGCACTGTGAGGAAGGAACCCCAATGCTAGTTGACTATTCGACCTCGGCGACTTGTGAGGTGCCCAAGGAGTGCCTGACGAACCGGGCGACTGAGTTGGACAGCGTCCCCTTCGGGGACATCCACCTGGACTTGCCCACGTATGGCCATGCCGTGCTGCAGAATGCCGTGAACGCATTCGTCAACGACCTGGTCCAAGATCGCGATGAAATACAGAATGCGCTTGAGAAGACGGGAGAGACGGTCTGTACTGTCTGGGAAGGCATGGCGACGGTGGACTCGGTGTTGGCGATCACTTTCCGCACCATTCAGGAAGCTCTGGACTGACCAGGGGATCGCGCCACCAACGAGTCCCAATGTCGCTGGCTGCACCCTCTGCCAGTCATCCCGGACTTGTTCCGGGATCTCCGGACGTAGTCCGGCTTTGTGCACTACTGGCTGGTCAACGCGGATGGGAACCAGGTCCCATCGACGCTTCTTCGCTTACTGGCTAGTCTCGGATCGTAACCCGACGAGAAAGGCCGAGCATGGCAACCAGCCCCTTAGTTTCCGTAGACATCCCCGGGGACGATACACGGGTCTCCGACTCCGCTACTGGGCTGCTGTTTTGCGCCGAGGAAATCGAGGCTGCGGCCGACGCCATGGTCGACTGTAAGCCAGACTGGTCGGGCATGTTCGCTGACGCCTACAGCGGGCGGGTAGACGAGTGGCAGGCGAAGTTGCTGGATATCGCGTCGCGGTGTCGGGAAGGCGCGGCGGCGCTGCTGGTCTTCGCCGCGGTGTTGTCCGAGGCAAAGTCGGAAGAGCACGCCCTTCGTTTGCAGGCAATTGGTTCTGGGGCAGACGAAGATGTAGAGGCGTACAACCAAAGGGTCAAGGAGTTGGAGAGGGAAGTATACAAGGCTGCCTTCACCGCCGCTCTTGCCCTCATCGACTTGACGAACGACCAGAACCTTGATGACTTCGACGGACGCGCGAGTTGGCTGTCTGATGAGGACATTGAACGGATCAACCAGGACATCGAGGACTTGCAGAATGGCACTTTCTCCTGGGCCAATTCGCGTCAGGGAGGCATAGGTGACTGCTATCTACAGGCATCGCTTTGTGCGCTCTGCCTCAGCAAGGCAGGTCAGGCGGCGGTCGCCGACAGCATTCGGTGGGATGAAGATGCTGGCGTCTTCATCGTCACTTTGCATACGGAAGAAGGCCCAGTGGATATTCGGGTGTTCACCACATATGACCAAGGCATCGGGTATACATGGCGCGACGTAGGTGTCCTAGACATGATGGAGATGGCCTACGGGAAGCACTACGGCTGGCAAGGTCTGAATAGTGAGGGCAGAGCAGCTGATGCCATGCAGATTGTCTCCGGCTGTGACACTCAGGTCGAGAGGGCAGTCGATGGTCAGTATTCTGGAGGGCAATGGGAAACCATCTCGCAGGCTGCGACAGCTAACCAGCCCATGATTGCCACCGGGAGTGACACCCTCGTCACAGATACCTCGGGTACGCAAGTGGAGATCCATGGACATCACATCTACACCGTTGTTGGGGTTGGCACAGACTGGGTCACGGTCTGGAACCCGTGGGGAAGAAATGATGTCAACAATTACCCCTCTGGCCTGATCCAGATGTCTCGCGAGGAGTTCGAGCGCGCGTTCCCATTTACCACTATCGGTGAACTGGAATGAGGCCCTCCTCATGGACGCTGTCGCACCGCGTGCGAAGATCTTGATCTGAGACTTCCCTCTGCCAGTCGTCCCGGACTTGTTCCGGGGATCTCCGGACGCAGTCCGATCCGACCCTCCACACAGCCTCTGGTGCGCGGCTTCCTTGGCGGCTAGGCTTTTCTCGGATGGCGGGGCCTCACCCCACCTGGCCTTCTGAATCGCACGGCATGAAAGACCACGCCCATGAGCCAGCCCTATCCACCTCAGTACCCGCAGCCGCAGTATCCGCAACAAGGCCAGTATCCGCCGCAGGCACAGCCGTCGCAGTATCCCCAACAGCCGCAGTACCCAGCAGGGGCGTACGCACAGCAGCAGTATCCTCAGCAGTCCCAATACCCGCAGCAGGCGCAGTATCCGTGGGCTGGGCAGTACGGGCAGCCAGGTTACGGGCCGCCGCCGCCGCAGGAGAAGAAGCGCAAGGTATGGCTGATCGTCTTGGTGATCGTGGCGTTCCTGCTGTTGCTCGGTGTGAGCGCCTTCTTCCTGCTCAATCTGCTGGGCCACCCGGAATGCCCAACCGACACGGTCTGGAGCGATGACGAGGGTCGCTGCGTCTCGGCGTGGATCATCCCCGACGAGACCCCCGAGCCATCCAAGGAAGGTACTGTCGAACCGAGCCCTGGACCCACTGCGGAGCCTGATCCCACGCCGACATTGGACTACGAAGAGCAGAAACCGAGCTTGGAGAACTTCTGCAACGCCTTCAGATACGACGACATTTTCGACGGATCTGGCGAGATCACCAAGATCCAAACCGAGAACATCCTGATGTTGCGCGACTACGAAGGCGGCGGCGAACTACTGGAATCATCCGCGAGCAAGTCGCTGCGGCAGATGGCTGAGTACGCGCTGGAGTTCTACCAGGACGGCGACTATTCGCATCGCTCGGCGTACATCAAGGATCTGGAAAACATGAGCGGTTGGGCTGGCGAACTATGTGTGGAGTTCTGAAATGAAGAAGGCAAATGCCGTGATCTTGGCCGTCGGCGCCGTCGTCATTGCTGCGGCGCTGATCGGCTGGTTCTTTGCGGGGCCGATGGCCCCAAGCGACGGGCGTGGTGATCCCAGCGGACAACCCACTTGGTACGACGGGCCGATGTCCAATTGGATTGAAATCCACTTCGAAGGGGTGCCCGAGGACGCCGAGACGACGTTCTATTTCGGAGGCGACCAAGGCCAGTTGGACGAATACACCGCATATGGGCCGAAATATAACTTCATCGAATTGGACCCCGGCGATTACCTCCTTGACTTCGGCGAATCGGTCAGTGGCGGCGACCTGTACTGTCCGGCTACCCCCGGCCTGCCGATGACGACCCCCGGCGGCCAGGTGGTGGTGGAGTACGTGCTCGCCACGGGCGATTCGTGCGACGCTTGAAAAAGGGCTTCTCGGACGGTGCTGGGACGCCGCGGAATCAGCGTCGCAGTGGGTTAGAATCGCGGCAATAGGGCCCGTCCATCTCGGACCAGATCATGAGGAGTGAACGATGGACACTTTGGAGGCAATCCGCACCCGCTACGCCTGTCGGAATTTCGACGGCAACCCCATCCCCGCTGACACGTTGCGCGCAATCGCCGAGGCCGGTTTGGCCGCTCCCAGCGCCATGAACCACCAGCCGTGGTTGTTGCTGGTGCTCAAGGACAAGCCGCTCATCGAGGAGCTCGACAAGGCCGGGATGGACATTTTGGCCGCCACCGATCCGGCGACGCACGAGCGGATGATGGGCCGCGGCGGCAGGCTCTTCTACGGCGCCTCCGGCATGATCGTCATCTTGCAGAAGACCGGGGACACCAAGTTCACCGAGCTGGATTGTGGCATCGTGACGGCCAACCTGACCCTGGCCGCGCGCGCACTCGGCGTCGACTCGGTGGTCTGCGGTTTCGCCGGCGTGGTGTTCGAAGGCGACTCGGGTGCCGCCAACCGCGAACGCCTCGGCTTCCCGCCCGGCTACGATTTCGCGCTCGCTGTGCTCTTCGGCTACTCGGCTGGCCCGGCCGGCCAGCCGCACGCGATCGACCCCAGCAAGATCATCGAGATCTGACTGAGCGGTCCCTCGATGACGGTCGGGTTGTTCAGGACGACAGGTAGGGCGTTCCGGGCGACGGGGTGTGGGCTAGAATCGCCGTCGTGTCTAAAGTCTTGACAAAGCTCCCTGTGGGCGAACGCGTCGGGTTGGCCTTCTCAGGCGGGCTCGACACTTCAGTGGCCGTCGCGTGGATGCGCGAGAAGGGCGCCATTCCCTGCACGTACACGGCGAATCTCGGGCAATACGACGAGCCGGACATCGACTCGGTGCCGGGGCGTGCCGGGCAGTACGGCGCCGAGTTGTCGCGCATGGTGGATTGCCGCCAAGCGATGGTCGAAGAAGGCTTGGTCGCGCTGGTGTGCGGCGCGTTCCACATCAAGACCGCGGGCAAGACGTACTTCAACACGACGCCGATCGGACGCGCGGTCACTGGCACGATGCTGGTCAACGCAATGGCCGCCGACAACGTTTCGATTTGGGGCGACGGCTCCACGTACAAGGGCAACGACATTGAGCGGTTCTACCGCTACGGCCTGCTCGCCAACCCGAAGCTGCGCATCTACAAGCCATGGTTGGACGCCGACTTCGTGCGCGAACTGGGCGGCCGCGCCGAAATGAGCCAGTGGCTTTCCGAACGCAATTTGCCGTACCGCGACTCCAAGGAGAAGGCCTACTCCACCGACGCCAACATCTGGGGAGCCACGCACGAGGCCAAAGAGTTGGAAAAGCTCGACGCTTCCATCGAGATCGTCGCTCCGATCATGGGGGTGCGTTTCTGGGATCCGGAGGTGCGGATCGACGCTGAGGACGTGGTGGTCACCTTCGTCCAGGGTCGCCCGACCGCCATCAACGGCCAAGAGTTCGACACCGCCGTCGACCTCGTCTTCGAAGCCAACGCCATCGGCGGGCGGCACGGGCTCGGCATGAGCGACCAGATCGAGAACCGCATCATCGAGGCGAAGTCACGCGGCATTTACGAAGCTCCCGGCATGGCCCTGCTGCACATCGCCTACGAACGCCTCGTCACCGCCATCCACAACGAGGACACCTACGCCCGCTACCAAATCTGGGGGCGCGAGTTGGGCAGGCTCATGTACGAAGGGCGCTGGCTCGACCCGCAGGCGCTCATGATGCGCGAGTCGATCCAGCGCTGGGTCGGCTCAGCGGTGACGGGCGAGGTGACGCTGCGCCTGCGCCGCGGCGACGACTACTCCATCTTGAATACGGAAGGCGAAGGCTTCTCCTACCAGGCCGAGCGCCTGTCGATGGAGCGGGTCGAATCGGCGGCGTTCAATCCGGTGGACCGCATCGGGCAACTCACCATGCGCAACTTGGACATCGCCGATTCGCGCACCCGGCTGGAGCAGTATGCCGGGCTTGGCGTCATCGGTGGGGCGGTGGCCCATTTGGTCGGCTCTTTGGAGCCGGGCGGAGCGGCCGGACTGAACGAGTTGGAGCCCGGTGTGACCGCCCAAGATCTGGACGCGCAGCAGCGCTCGTCGTTCGATCTGGGGGCCGACTAGCCAGCGCGTCGGCTAGCGGCAGGATCCCTGCGCCTGGCCCAAGACTTTCGCCGCCGCCAGGGCGTCGTCCGACTTGGTGGCCTTTTCGGCCGTTTGGATGGCGGCCGCGTCGCCCGACTTGGCGGCGTCGGCGAGATTGCCGTAGGTGGTTGCCAAGGTTTCCAGACCCGCCTTGTATTCGTCGGGCGCAATCGCGGCGGCAGACTGCAGGGCGGAGACGGTGTTGTCGTAGGCCGTGGCCAGCTTCGCCTGGTCGGCGGGCTGCTCTTGGCCCACCGCCACTTGCTCCTTCAGCGCTGCCGTGACGTTGGTGATCGCCGTGCAGAAATCAACTTCGGCGGCGGCCGAATCGCTGGGCGTGGTTGAACCGCCGGGAGACGTGCACGCGGTGAGGACGAGTGCGGCGAAGGCTGAAACTGCGGCGATCGCGATCTTGCGGGGGCTCATGGTTGCTCCTTGGTTGATTACGTCGAAAACGGTACCAGATGCCCCCAAGACTATGCCTTACCGAAGCGCCGGTTGCGGTTGGCATATTCCGTAACAGCCGCCCAGAGGTCCCTGCGGTCGAAATCGGGCCACAACTTGTCGGAAAAGACATACTCCGCGTAGGCGGATTGCCAGATCAGGAAATTGGACGTGCGCAGCTCGCCCGAAGAGCGGATGAACAGGTCCACGTCAGGGATGTCCGGCTCGTCCAGGAAACCGCGGAACTGCTTCTCGGTGAGTTTGTCCGGGTTGAGCCGTCCGGCGGCCGCCTCCCGGGCGATGGCCTTCGCGGCGTCCACGATTTCCGCGCGGCCGCCGTAGTTCATGCAGAACTGCAAGGTGAGCACGTTGTTGCGCTTGGTCTGCTCTTCGGCAATCTGCAACTCCTTGATCACCGACTTCCACAGCCGCGGCACCCGTCCCGCCCAACGGACTTGGACACCCAGCGCGTCCAGATCGTCGCGGCGGCGGTGCAGCACGTCGCGGTTGAAACCCATGATCCAACGCACTTCGTCGGGGGAGCGCTTCCAGTTCTCCGTGGAGAAGGCGTATGCGGACAGATACCGCACACCGATCTCGATGGCGCCCTCAATCACGTCGAACAAGGACGCCTCGCCGCGCGTGTGGCCGTCGGTGCGGGCCAGGCCGCGCGCCTTCGCCCAGCGGCCATTGCCGTCCATCACCACGGCCACATGGGCAGGCACGGACGCGACTTGGGGCGGGCGCGCCCCGGATGGATGCGGCGTCGGGCTTATTGGCATGTGGCCAGCCTAGACGAAGGGGGCGCTCACTTTGGACAGCTTGTTGATCTGGCCGCGGGTGAGTTTCAACGTCATGGCGGCGAGCAACGTTGGCACCTGTTCTGGAATGGACGCGGAGGCAATCGGCGCGGCCACGCCGGGCTGTTGGCGCAGCCAGGCCAAGGCTACGGCGGCCGGTTCGGTATTCAGTGCGTCGCCGATTTCCACCAACTTGTCCACCACGGCGAAACCCTCGTCGGTGGCGTAGCGCTTGACAGTGCCGGCCCGCGGTCCGCGCACGGCCTCGTCGCGGGCGTACTTGCCCGTGAGGAACCCGGACGCCAGCCCGTAGTAGGGCAGGATAGCGATGCCAAGCTCCACGGCCGCTTCCACGAGCCCGTTCTCGACGTCGCCGCGGTGCACCAGGTTGTACTCGGGCTGCACGGCGACCGGGGTGGCGAGCCCGTTCTCTTTCGCCACGGCGCAAACCTCCCGCACCCGCTCGGCGGTGAAGTTCGACAGGCCGTAGTGTTTTATGGAGCCGTCCGCGATCAGGTCGTTGAACGCGCCCACCCATTCGGCGGTGGGCACGCTCGGATCGTCGGCGTGGGCGTAGTAGAGGTCGATGGTCTCCATGCCGAGCCGCCGCCGGGATCCGTCCAGGCATACGCGGATATTGGACGGCCGGAGCCCCCGGCGCTGTGGGTGTTTGGCCACTTTCGAGGCGACCACCACTTCTGTCTTGGCACGTCCGCGCAGCCAGTTTCCGATAATGCGTTCCGACTCGCCGCCCGGGTGGCCCGGCACCCAGGTGGAATAGGTGTCGGCGGTGTCGACGAAGTTGCCGCCACCGTCCAGATACGCGTTGAGGATGGCTTCGGACGTTGTCGCGTCCGCCGTCCATCCGAAGACGTTGCCACCCAGGCAGAGCGGGGCGACCTTCAGGGTGCCGATGCGCAGCATTTCACTCCCCGATCCTGTAGTCGACGGTCATGTGAACAGTCAGGTTCCGTGAGGATGTGAAGTCGACTCCGATGTCAGCGGGCTTGGCCGCGCGCAGGCGGAGCAGCCCTCCGGCGTCGCCAAACGACTGGCCGGATTCCTCCCAGGAAAGGCTGACAGAGTCCGATATTTCCTTCACGCCGATGATACGCACTCCGGCCGTGGCAGCCATGGCGTCGGCTTTGCGCCGCGCCTTCTCCAGGGCCGCTTGCGAGGCGGCGATTCCCGCCTCAAAGGTCTCAAACACCCAGTTCAGCGAGCGCAGCGACACGTTCGGCTGGTCGGCCAGGATGCCGACCACCGCGCTCAACTGCGCGGCGGTCGCAGCCACGCAGAGCTGGAATTCGACGCGCTGGTTCTTGCTGAGTTTGCCGGATTCGCTGAGCAGCCGGATCCCCATGACTTCGATGTCCTCGTCGCCGATCCCGGCCGCAAGGAGTTCCGTCGTCAGCGCCCGCACTTCCGCCGCCTTCTTCACGGCCGCGTTTCCGAAAACGCCGCTGGCTCCGGGCACAAGCAAGTGCAGCCGGGCCTTCGTGGCGGTTACGGGCACGTCATGTTGAACGGAAACTCTAAGCGTTCCCATGGGTCAAGAGTAGCCAACGGTTGCCAGAACGGCTAGGGGCACAGTCCTACGCGCTGCGCAGACCCCTCTGCTGTCATGCCGGGCTTGTTCCGGCATCTTGGGACGTGAGTCCCATGCGGCCCGACAGGGGCGCCCTTCGCGGGGCACACGGACTTCGTCCGAGATTTTCACCCCACAAAGTGTCCTCGCTGCGCTGCGGTACTTTGCGGGGGCCCCGAAACGCGTGGGCGTATTCCGGACTTCGTCCGAGATTCCGGAACGAGTCCGGAATGACGGGTTGGGGTCTGGCTAGGCCAGATAGCGGTACAGGAACGCCGCCATCTCGTC
>JAISUR010000002.1 GCA_031271975.1 Propionibacteriaceae bacterium | reverse complement strand
CTCCAAAATCCGATGCACACACTCAGGGTCGAACGGGACCGGCGTCTGCCCACCCTTGCGATCCGTTCGCACCTGCAAACTCAACATCATGGCGTAACCTCCGTCCCGTTTCCCTTACCGTCAAGTGTGCCAGCAGCCATGGACAAAAAAATTGATGCTCGCAGTCCCACCACCGCAGCCCACCAAAGTAGAAACTCAGCGCGTGTTCCAACAGTCGCGGCTCCCCAGCCCATCCCCTGCCCGCAGATCACCCAAAAGCAGCTTATCATGCACCCTAGGACAGTTTCTCATGTCTTTATATTGCCTTGTCAGCGGGCTTTTCACTATTCGCTGAACTGTTTGATTGAAGTTGCATTCAGATTTTTGTTCACATAGAATGTGTGGCATGAACGCGACGTTGCCCGGCCGAGTGAGGCCTCAAGCTGGAAGGCTTGGCCCGGTTGCGCGGCCGGGTGGGCGTCCGGGTCGCGGTGTCCCCGGCGTTGGGGCGCAGGCCGTGCAGCGCGTTTGCGCCGCATTGGACGGGTGCGCCTTCGAGTGGGAGCGCCTCGCGCCTGAGGATCTGTTGGCGGCGATCCGCGCCGCGCAGGAGGCCAAGCGGCGGGCCGAAGCGTTGTGCCTGACGATAGTCGCCGCGGCGGACAAAACGGACGTCTGCATGCGTCTGCTGGGCACTCCCCTGGCCTCCTACATGGCGCTGGACGGCAAGCAGGATTCGAAACAGGCCAAGCGCGAGGTGTTCGACGGCAAGGATCTGGCCAAACACCCCAAAGTGAAGCAGGCCGCCCTGGCAGGCGACCTCACGATGGAGCAAGCGCGCGTGATCGGCAGGCAACTGGACGACCTGCCCGTCCAGCTCACTCCAGATCAGAAAGCCAAGGCCGAGGTGCTTTTCGTGGAGTTGGGCGAGAACACGGATCCGGGCGGGATCCGAAAAGCCGCCCGGAAGGTGTTGGCGGGAGTCTGCCCGGAGCCGGTGGAGACGCACGAGCAATTGCTGCAGCGGCGGCGGGCGAACGCGTGGAAGAACCGCAGCCTAAGCTTCTCCCCCAGCGACAACGGCATCACCCGCTTCCAAGGTGCGCTCCCCGATCTGGAAGCCGCCGAGTTCCGCGCGTGCATCGATTCATACAAGCAATTCACGAAGCGAAACAAGCTTGAAGCGGCCAATCCGGACGGGAGCCTGGCGAGCGGGCCCCAGTTGGGTGCGGACGCGCTGCTCTCCCTGATTCGCGATGTGCAAGCCAAGAAATCAGCGCCTTCCAACGGCGGGGATCGGCCCAAGATCATCGCCGTCATGCGCTACGACGAGCTGGCCAAGCAGGCCCGGAAGGCTGGGCTGCCAGTGACGAAGCCCGGGCCGGTCGATTCCAAGGATGTCCGGGTGCGGCACGCGGAGGGCGGCGTTCCTGATCCAGCGTTGATGGTTGGCGCGGGGTGCGGGACGGTCAACGAGTCGCCGATCAGCGCCGCCGAGTTGCGGATGCTGTGCTGCGACGCGGAGATCGTGCCGGTGGTGCTCGGGACGCGGTCTGAGGTCCTTGACGTGGGGCGGGCCAATCGCTTGGTGACGCCCGGCATTCGAAATGCGCTCAACTTGCGGGACGGCGGGTGCGTCTTCCCCGGTTGCGACGTTGGGCCATCCAATTGCGAGGCCCACCACATTCTTCCCTGGCAAGTGGGAGGGGCGACATCGCTGGACAACTTGGCCTCGCTTTGCAGGCATCATCACGGCGTCATTGAGCCGTCGACATCTGGGCCGAGGGACCAGTGGGTCTTGCGCATCGGGGACGACGGGATACCGGAAGTGATCCCACCGAGCAGTTATCGGGATCGAAGTCCGCAGCGGCACCAACGTTTCCGGCTGCGGGACGACGCAGCCAGCCATGGCAACGCCCGAGGAGTCCAGACAGGCGAATCTGGGCGAGACGGCGCTGAGCGACCGGCGTTGTGTTAGAGGCGGGAGCGACCACGTGACTGTGGGCAGACCACTGTGGGCAGACCACTATGGGCAAACCACTGCGGGCAGACCACTGTGGGCAGACCACTGCGGGCAAACCACTGCGGGCAGACCACGGTGACCACGCGACTACAACCACACGACTACACTCCTGCTCATGAACGAAACTGAGACGCCTATCGCACGAGAGCCCGCCGACACTTCACGGCTGCGGCTCGGAGTCATGGGCGGCACGTTCGACCCCATTCACAACGGGCACTTGGTGGCGGCGTCCGAAGTGCAAGCGCTGTTTGACCTTGACGAAGTCGTCTTCGTGCCGACCGGGCAGCCCTGGCAAAAGGCCGACAAGCAAGTGTCCCGCGCCGAAGACCGGTATTTGATGACCACGATCGCGACCGCGTCCAATCCGCGCTTCTCCGTCAGCCGCGTCGACATCGAGCGCGAAGGCCCCACGTACACGGTCGACACGCTGCGCGACATGCGCGGGCTGCGCGGGCCCGAGCTTGATTTGTTCTTCATCACTGGAGCCGACGCATTGGCGGGCATCTTCTCTTGGCGCGGCGCCGCGGAGTTGTTTGACCTGGCTCACTTCGTCGGCGTCTCCCGGCCCGGAGTGACGATGGACCCGGGGCTGGTCTCCTCATTGCCGGAAGACAGGGTAACGCTCGTCGAAGTGCCCGCCTTGGCCATATCGTCCACGGACTGCCGCAAGCGCGTCGCCGCGGGGCTGCCGATCTGGTACTTGGTGCCCGACGGCATCGTGCAGTACATCGCGAAACGGGGGCTCTACCGGTGAGCGCAGCCGAACACTCCATCGAAATCGCCCGCTGGGCAGCGGCCGCCGCCGCCGACAAGCTGGCCCAAGACCCAGTCGCCTTCGACGTTTCGGAGCGGCTCGCCATCACGGACATCTTCCTCATCGTGTCCGCCGGCAATGAACGCCAAGTCGGCGCCATCGTGGACGGCATAGAAGAAGCGCTGCTGAAACGCAAACTCAAGCCGACGCGGCGCGAAGGCGGGCGCGACAACCGCTGGGTACTGCTGGATTACCTTGACGTCGTCATCCACGTGCAGCACTCCGAGGAACGCGCCCTGTATTCCCTGGAGCGGCTGTGGAAAGACTGCCCGGTGATCAAGCTAGATGCTTAGTGGAACTTGTGCGTAGAAATGGCACCCCGGAAAGCGTTCCGGCTTGGCGCTTCTCCGCTATGCTCACCCCAGGTACTCCACGAGCGCTGCTGCTCGCGGCCGAAAGGATGGTGTTCGGATGACGTATCAGATGGACGGCTGGCAATCTCCCACCTTGGGCGAAGAACTTGCCCGCACCGGCGTCAAGAGACGCGATTTCCTCAAATACTGTAGCTGGCTGGCGGGCATCTTCGCCGCTGGCCCCGCCTTGCTCAACTCCGACAAGGCCGTGGCCGCGGAAGTGATCGCGGAAACTCTCGAATCCCAAGAAAAGCCCGTCGTCGTGTGGCTCCAACTGCAGGAGTGCACCGGCTGCGTCGAGTCCGCGCTGCGGTCCGGCGGCACGACGGTGGAAGAAGTCGTGCTGCGGCTGCTGTCCGTCGAGTATCAGGAAGCCGTCATGTGGGCCTCCGGCGACGGTGCGAACGCCGCGCTGAAAGAAGCAAACGAAAAGCCGCACATCTTGGTCGTCAACGGCTCGATCCCGGTTGGCGACGACGGCATCTACTGCACCATCGGCGGCGAATCGGCCGAGACCGTGCTGCGTGACGCCGCCAAGAACGCCGTCGCGATCCTCGCCGTCGGCGCGTGCTCGGTTTGGGGCGGCGTGCAGGCGTCCTACCCGAATCCGACATCGGCCCGCGGCGTGGGCGACATCATCAAGGACAAGCCCATCGTCAACGTGGCCGGCTGCCCCCCCATCGGCGAGGTAATCACCGCCACGGTCGCCTACTACCTGACCCACGGCACCATCCCCAAGCTGGACGCCGAAGGCCGCCCGCTGTTCGCCTACGACCAGCGCATCCACGACTCGTGCCCGCGCCGGGCGCATTTCGACGCCGGCCAATATGTGCGCTACTTCGACGACGAAGGGGCCCGCAACGGCTGGTGCCTCTACGAAGTCGGCTGCAAAGGCCCGTCGACGTTCTCGGCATGCCCGATCATCCAGTGGAACATGCACACCTCCTGGCCGATCGGCGCGGGACACCCCTGCATCGGCTGCACGGAAAAAGAGTTCTTCGACAAGTTCACGCCGTTCTACCAGACGCTGCCCAACGTCGGCGGCCTCGGCATCGAGGCGACCGCGGAGAAAGTCGGCTGGGGCCTGCTCGGCGCCACGGTCGCGGGCGTGGGCGTCCACGCCGGCCTGACGGCTATCCGGCACGCCGCCGGGAAACGCGCCGCCGAGAAAGCTGAGCCGCTGGCCGCCTTCGGTGACGGAAAAGTACTGCTGCCCGATCCGAAACGCGCCACTGGCAAGGCGGCCGATGAACCAGAGGCGGCGCCCAAGCGGGCCGCCGAAGCCGGGGAAAGTGAGGAGTGAGCCATGGCGAAGATCGTTGTTGACCCGATCACCCGCATCGAAGGCCATCTGCGCATCGAGTTGGAGTCCGAAGGCGGCGTGATCCTCAAAGACAAGGCCTGGTCCGAGACGACGCAGTTCCGCGGCCTGGAGACGATCCTGCAGGGCCGCGACCCGCGCGACGCGTGGGCTTTCGTGGGCCGCATCTGCGGGGTTTGCACGTCGGTGCACGCCATCGCGTCCATCACGGCCGTCGAAAACGCCATCGGGTCGAATGTGCCCACCCAGGCGAAGAACATCCGCCAGATCATGCTGGAAGCCCAAGAGATCCAGGACCACGTGATCCACTTCTACCACTTGCACGCCCTCGACTTCGTCGATCCGGCTTCGGCTATCGAGGCCGACCCGCAGGCAGCGGTCGATTTCGCGAAGACGATCGGCTCGACGTGGAAAGGCAACACGCTGGAGCGGATGACAGCCGTCAAAGACACCGTCAAGGCCTTGGTCGAATCCGGCCAGTTGAGCATCTTCTCCGGAGGCTACATCGGGCATCCGGCCTACAAGCTGCCACCCGAAGCCAACCTGATGGCCGTCGCGCATTATCTGGACGCGTTGGAGTTCCAGCGCTCCATGATCCGCATCGTCACCACATTCGGCGGCAAGAATCCGCATCCGAACTTCCTTGTCGGCGGCATGGCGTGCACGATTGACCCGGAGCATTCCGAGTCGATCAACCAGGTGCAGCTCGACCAGGTCTCCAAGTGGATCGACGAGACTCTGGAGTTCGTGGAGGGCTGCTATCTTCCGGACGCGCTCGCGATCGTGGGGGTTTACAAGGAGTATTTCGACATCGGCGCGTCCAGCCCCAACTTCATCGCCACCGGCCTTTCCGGGACGGCGATCGGCGGCAACCCGAAAGACGCCGCCATCGGCGAGAACAACTTCAAGCCGGGCGTGGTTTATGACATGAACCTGGGCGGGGTCGAAGACTTCGACGCCGACCTGGTCGAGGAATGGGCGACGTCGGCGTGGTACACCTACGCCGGCGGCGACGTTGGCGTGAAGCCGCTGGCCGGCGAGACGGTCCCGACTCCGGCAATCGTGCCGCGCCCGCCCTACGCCATGTCAGAGGAAGACGCTGCGAGCGGCAAGAAATTCCTCAACGAGTCCGAACAAGACAAGTACACGTGGTGCAAAGCTCCGCGCTACAACGGCAAACCCGTCCAAGTTGGCCCGCTCGCCCGGCTCATCGTCGGCTACGCCCGCGGCCACGCCGAAATCAAAGAGATCGTCGATTACGCCCTGAGCACGCTCGGCATCACCGCCGCCCAGCTCAACTCGACCGCCGGAAGAGCCCTCGCCCGCTGCGCCGAGTCGGTGATTTCGGCCCGCGAGTTGAAGAACTACACGTTCCCGAAGTTCGTGGCCGCGCTGCAGGGCGGCGACATCGACGTGTTCGACGCGTCCAAGTGGGATCCGGAGACGTGGGCCGCCCAGTGCTCCGGCTACGCCTTCGTGGAAGTCGCCCGGGGCAACCTCAGCCACTGGGTGAACATCGAGAACGGCAAGATCACCAACTACCAGTGCGTGGTGCCGACCACGTGGCTGGCAGGCGGGCGTGACGCCCAAGGCCAGATCGGCCCTTACGAGCATTCGCTGGCCGGGGACGGGAAGCACCCGCTGGTCGATCCGACCAAGCCAGTGGAGGTGTTGCGCACCATCCACTCGTTCGACCCGTGTATGTCTTGCGCGGTGCACGTCTTGGACGCTGACGGCGTCGAAGTGCAGGCGGTCGTGTCATGACCGCCGAGGCCGAGGCGTCTCCCCGGATCAAGATCGGCAGCGGATTCGCCGTCAGCAAGATGAGCGAGGGGCGGATTTTGGCGCTCGCCGCCGTGGCCGCGCCGGCAGATTCCGACGATCCGGTGGATGTGGCCGTGCGCGAAGCCCTGGAGATCCAGCGGCCCGACCTGATCACGCCCCCCGCCGACCCTGCGGATATTGACCCGGCCACGCCGGAACGCCGCTACACGGTGGCCCGCTGCCGCTCGTTCCCGCTCAAAGACAATGCGGAGCCGGCCGATGTCGTCATCATGCGCGGCAACTTGGAGGACGTGCTCGCGAAAGTGAAAACCTCCCGCAAGGACCGCTCCCTGCTGCACCGCAACGCCGATTTCGTCACGGTGCGCGATTGGCGCCCGCTGGCCGTGGCCACCGCGCTCGTCGACCCGAAGACCGACGAAGTCGGCGAGTTCCGCATGCAAGGCTTCATCGACGTCGGCTTGGAGGGCATCTCGCGCGGCATTACCAATCCGGGCGCGGCCGACTGGGTGCGCGTCCAAATCTGGAGCCTCAGCTTGCGCTTCCAGCATTGGATCAACGTGGCGATGATCTTCACGCTCAGCTGCACCGGGTATTTCATCATGAACCCGTTCTTCGGCCCGGAGGCGACCGGCGTGGACAGCTCTGGCTTCTTGATGGGCTGGATCCGGCTGATCCACTTCTCGGCCGCCGCGCTGTGGGTCGTGCTGGGCCTGACCAGGGTCGTTTCCGCGTTTGTGGCCCGAGATCCGCATCTGCGCTGGACGGAATGGTGGCCGCTGAAAAAGAAGCGGGACGTGAAGAACCTGGTCGGCGTAGTGCAGCATTATGCCTTGATCAAAGAAGAAGGCCCGCTTTACATGGCCCACAACCCGCTGCAGCAACTCACCTATGGTGCGCTGTACTGCGCTTGCGGACTCCAGATGATCTCCGGCTTCGCCCTCTTCGGGCTGTACCACCAGAACAACATCATCTGGCAACTCGCCGCCCTGCCCGCGCATTGGTTCGGCATCGCCACCATCCGGCTGTTCCACACGGGCATGATGTTCGCCTTGTGGATGTTCGTGGTCATGCACGTCTACCTGGCGGTCCGCGCGGACTCGATGGAACGCCACGGCGGCATCTCGTCGATGATCAACGGCAGCGTGTGGCTCCGCCGCGGCTCGAAGCCGGAGGACGGGCCCGAGGTCGGCTGACTAGGCAGGTACCTTGCTCACAGTATTGGCCGTCGGCAACCCGATCATGGGCGACGACGCGATCGGCATCACATTGCTCGAAGCGGTGCGAGCCGCCCGGCCGGACGCCGCCGCATATGTTGACGGCGGCACCGGCGGCATGGAGTTGATCCCGGTCGTGCAGGAAGCCGAAAAGCTCTTGATTCTGGACGCCGTCGCCGGACCCGTGCCCGGCCAGGTGCGGCATTTGACCGGGGACCAGATTCCCCGCATGCTCCAATCCAAGCTCAGCCCGCATCAGGTCGGGCTGCTGGATGTGTTCACCGCCGCCAGACTGTTGGGGAGCGAGCCGGAAGAAATCCAAGTCGTAGGCATCACACCCGAATCGGTGGAGATCCGGCTGGGGCTGAGCGAAACGGTGGCGGAAAGCCTGGACGAGGCGGTGGCCAAGGCCATTGAGGTGTTGGACTCATGGCACCAGTAGCCCGGTCAGTCTTTGGTTTCCGCCCAGACGACTTCGAACTCGCGTCCGGCCACGATGCTGCCGGTCGGTGTGCCGCAAGCCGGGCAGGCCAGCGCGAAATACTCGTCGATTTCGACGCAATCCGCGCAAAGCGTGCACCACACAGCCGCGTTCACCCATTCCAACTCCAGTGTGGCGCCTTCCAAGAGTGTGCCCGCCACGGCGATCGGCCAGGAGCCTTCCAAGGCTTCCGGCACGGCTCCGGTCAACGAACCGACGCGCAAACGCACAGCCTGGACCGGCTCCGCGCCGCAGGCCTGCTCGACCGCTGTGACAACGGGTTTGAGCAACGACAGTTCATGCACGGGTCCATTATGACATTGGGCCCGCGGCCCGGCTCTGGGAGCGGCAGATGGCTCGGATAACGCTGGACGAGATTGTCGACCCGTTCGAGGCGAAGATCGTGGTCGCTGGAGATACGGCTCGGCTTGATCTCAGCGCGCTGCCCCGGCTGGACCCGATCCTAGCTGGGCGGCCAGCAGCCGAGGTTCCCAAGCTGGTCGAACGCCTGTGCGGGCTGTGCCCGGCCGCGCACCACCTGGCCGGGGTGCGCGCGCTGGAAGCGTTGCTGGGATTGGGTGTGCCACCCGCGGCCGAGCGGGTCCGCAGGCTGTTGCACCACGGCTCGGTGCTTTCTGTGCACGCAACGAGGTTGGCCCTCACCGACAAGCTGGCGGCGGTGAGCCTGCGCGCATTCGCCAAACAGGCGATGGCGGCGGCCGGTTCCCCCGGGCATTTCCCCGCCACGGCGGTCCCCGGCGGCGCAGTGGAGCTTGGCGAGGATGCCCTCCAGGCTTCGCAAGAATGCGCCGGCCAAGCCGCGGACGCGCTGGAGACAGCCCTGCGAGTGGTTGGCGCCGCTGCCCAGGCCGCTGCCCAATCCGCTGCCCAATCCGCTGCACGAGGGCCGGGCATCCAGGCCGCGCCGGGGTTGCTTGACGTGGCCCTGGTGACGGGGGATCATCTTGACCTTTACGGCCAAACGCTGCGCGCGGCCCACGACGGCAAGACAATACTGGAAGCCAGTGACGACGCCGTGATTGTGGAAGCTTCACCCGGCGATCCGGCGCCGCGGCCATACTTGGCGGGCCAGGGCCCCTACCGCGTGGGCCCGGTCGCGCAGCTTCGCGTCGCTCCGCTCAGCACTCCCCTCGCCCGCCAGTGGCAAGAACGCTGGCTGGGCCAGGGTGGCCAGGATCCGGCTTGGGCGCGGACGATCATCATGGCCCACTGCGTGGAAGTGATCAAGGATCTGCTGTCCCACACTGACCAGTCCGACACCGACCAAGCAGAAGACAGTTCATCAGCGGCAACCGCCCCGGCCGCGCCCTCACAAGTGGGGACAGGTTGGGTTGACGGCGCCCGGGGATTGCTCATTCACCGCTACGAAGCCGCTGCCTGGGAAGCAGACCGTGTTCTTGAGCGGGCCCGCATCCTGACGCCCACCGCCCAGAACGAATACTGGCTGGCGCAGTTGCTCGCCCAGGCAGTGGCGTCGGGCGAGCTTGGCTTCGAAGCCGCCATTCGGACGGCCGACCCGTGCCTGCCGATCACCTCGGCGCCACCTGGCACAATGAAACTGATGGTTGAGCAACTGATGATTGAAAAGACCGAGAACTGAGAGGGCTTGAAATGTGCATTGCCGTCCCAGCCAAGATTCTCGAAATCACGCCGGGCCCGGTGACGATGTGCCGCGTCCAGCACGGCGGCCAGACGCCCGAAGTTTGCCTGGCGTACTTCCCCGAAGCCGAAGTGGGCGACTACGTGCTGGTCCAGCACGGTTTCGCGGTGGAGTTGCTCGACGAAGCGGCCGCCCAAGCCTCGCTTGCAGCGTTCGCTCAGCTGGAACAGCTCGCCGAATGAACCGGGTCGCCGGCTTGAGGCGCGTGGTGCGCCAACCTCATACGCCGGCGCACCACGCTGGTCAGACCTGGGTCATTTAACCTTTCTTGTCGAGTTTGATGTCGCCGAGGCGGTCTGATACCCCTGCTTGGCCCCTGTCACTTTCACCTTGAGGGTCTTGGATTTGTCCGCCGGCTGCACTATGTAAGTGGGCCCGGTGGCGCCCGTGATCGCTTTGCCGGAGCGGTACCACTGGTAGCTGAGCGCCACTTCGCCCGGCCCCCAAACACCCGGATCGGCCGACAGGATCACTCCAATTTCGGCCAGGCCTGTGATCTTCGGCTTGGCGGTCTCCAACAGCGCCACCCGCACGGTGTACGTCTTGGACTTCGACCCGGCTTTGACTTTGATCTTGACCGTGCCCGGCGCCACCGCGGTGAGTTTGCCGGCCTTGTCGACGGTGGCGATCTTCTTGTTGGACGTGCTGAAAGTCACCTTGCCCGGAGCGGCGGAGGCCTTGGACCAGGTCGCGTTGATCCAAACGGTCTCGCCGGGAGCCAATGTCTTGGGCACGTCGGCCTTCGTGGACTTGACCGAACTGGGCTTGCTGACGACCTGAACCTGGATTTGGACGGTGACCGGCTGTCCGTCGGCCCCTGGGGTCTGCGACGACGCGGTGATCTGGACCAGGCCGGCATTCTTGCCCTTGACCAGGCCAGTTGCACTCACTGTGGCGACCGTGGGATCCGAAGACGCGTAAGCCAGATCTTCAGTCTTGCCGGAGGTCACATACCCCAAGCCGGCCAGTTGCAGGGTCTTACCCTTCTTGACGACGACCGGCGACACCGACGTGCCCACGTTGACGTGCGCCTGCGCGGTGTAGTGGAACCGCAAGCCGGTCAACACCTCCAGCAGCTCGGCCTTGACGTCGGCCAGGTCGTGCGCGTCCGGCGATTCTTGGGCCAGCAGCGCCTGGGCGGCGGCGACTGCGTCTTGCACGGCCGCGTAGGAGTCCGCCGTGTAGTCGGCTGGATCCAGGCGGGCGGCATAGTCCACCAAGGCCTGTACTTCGGCCAAGTCCTGGGCGGTAGCGTCCGAACTGGGCACGTTGGGCTGCAAGGCCGCGATCGCCTGTTCGACTTCTTGCTTGGCGGCGTCCACCTGGAGCTGTGTCACGTTCGGGTCTTGCACTACGACACGCGCGTTGGCGATGGCGGTCTTCAAGACGTCCAGGGATTCCACCGTGTAGGCCTTGAACATACCCTCGCCGATCAGGTTGTCCAGCGCGTTCAACAAGCTGGCCAACGCGCTGGTGTCCGCCGGCCGCCAAACGTTCAGCCGATAGGCGGCCGTATTTCCGGCGGCGGCGGTCACGGTCAGGTCGACGGCCGTGGTGGCGCCCATGGCCAAGTCCGCGTCCACCGCGGTGCTCGCCCCGTCGGAAAGCACCAGGTCGGCGGTGGTCAGCTTGGCTTGGCCGGCCCCAACGGCGATGTCTACCTGGAACGGCGCGTCTGCGGCGCCGTTGCCCGAAATCACGGTGACCGGTTGGCCCAGCACCTGCAAGATCTCGGCGGCGATCGACAGGTCGCGCTTGACGGCGATCCGGTAATAGCCGATATAGCTGGTGTCTTCGGCTTGGATGCGCACCCACGCGTTTGTGGTGCCCGGCGGCAGGCTGATTGAATCCACCGGCGTGCCCGCGAAACCAGAAGACGGGTAAAGCAGCTTTCCGGCGTGCGGATCGCTTGCCGCTATCTGGGCGATGTCCAGTTCGGTGACCGTGCCGTCGACGGTGATTTGGGCCGAGGCCGGAGTCGACGCGCTGGTCCCGCCCGCGGAAAGCCCCACGGCTTGGCCCAGCACATCGGCCAAGCCCGCGTCGGAGTTCTTGCGGTGCACAATGATGGTGTAGTTGGCCGTGGTGGCGCCGTCTTCGGCGGTCACCAGGATGTAGGCGGTATTGTCGCCCGCGGCCAATGCCAGCGTGCCGCCGGGCACACCGGTCGTAAACGTATTGTCGGCGCACAGCTGCACGGTCGCGCCGGGGGCTACTTCCACCAAGCCCGCGGCCAGTTCGGCTTGGGCCCAACTCACGGTGATCTGCCCGTGGCCCGCATCCAGCGTTACGTCCTGCCCGGCCACGGCCAGCAGCGATGTGTCCGCCGAGCCCTCCCGAAGGGCACTGATCTTGTAGTACTGCTTCGTGGAAAGGTCCTGGGCGGTGACGACCACGTACACGTCGGTGGTCTGCGCGGACACGAGTGCGACCGAAGGCAGCACCGTCTTCCAGTTGGACGCGACGATCTGGGCCGTCGCGGAATCCGAAGGCACGATGTTGCCGTCCGCTGTAGCGGAGAGCACATCCACGTTGTGTGGGATCACAGCCTGTCCCAGCGTCGGCGCAGCCTGCGTGCCCTGCCCGGCCGGCGGGTCTGCGAACGACACCGGCTGGCCGCCCACATAGAACAGCGTGGTGTCCGTCAACGGCGCCCGGGTGACGGCGATGTGGTAGCGCTTCACGGTGACGCCGTCTTGGGCCGTCACCCGCACATACAGGTCGGTGGTCACACCCTGGACGCTGACGACCAACGGCTGGCGGGCCAGGACGTTGGCGAACCCGGCGTCGGTCAACTCCGCAATGCCGGCGCTGGCCGCCACCAGGTCGCTGGGCTTGAGTTCGAACACCCCGTTGGCAACGCTCAACGTGGCCTCGACCGGGTCGGCGTCCGGCGCGGTGACCTCCGGAGCCAACCCCGCGACCAGTTGCAGTTTCGCCACGGACGCCCGGGCCCGGGACAGCGTCACGGCATAGTAGGCCTCAGTCCCGTCCTGGGCGGTCACCCGCACATAGGCCGGATAGGTTGCCGGATACACGTCCGCCAGGGTGATGGCACTGGCGGACGTGTATCCGGAGTCTGTGAACAGCGCGACGGAGGCGTATTGGGCCACGCCCAGCGCCGCTTGGTCGACGCTGGTCTGCGCATTCGGCAATTGCACGGAAAGCTGCTCCGGCAACCACTTGGTCCCGTTGGCCGACACCGCGCCGACCGGCAGCCCGGACACGGTCACCAGTGACGCGTCGTGCGACTTTGGCGTGGCCGCCGCGCTGATGGACGGCTGGCCGGCGGCTTGGGCGCTCACCGCGCGCACCTGGAAGGTGTATTCGGTGCCGTTTTGCAGCCCCGTCGCCACATAGCCGACCGTCCCGGAGTTCGAGTCGGGGATCGCGACCCAGGCCTCGGTGCCGATCTTGACTTCGTATCTGCTGATCGGGAGGCCGCCGTTGTCGGGCGTCGTCCACGCCAAACTCACCTGCCCATCGCCCGCCGTGGCCGTGAAGCCGCCGGGAGCTGAAGGCGCCACCGCGGAGATGGTCAACGTGCCCGGGCGGTGTTCCAGCGTGTAGTTGGCCTGCGCGGCGGTTGTCAGCTCGGCTTGAGTTCCGAACCCGATCGGCGAGGTGCCCACGGTCAGCGTGTCTGACACGCTCAGTGCTGGCACGGCCCGGGTGAGTAGCGCGGTCGCCGCGTCACCGGCGACGAAGCCGGCATAGGTGACGTCCGCGTCGCCCAGGGTGGGTAGGGCGCCTTTGTAGAGCGCGGCAGCATTATTGGCGGTGACGGTCACCGTCTTGCGGTTGATGCTGAAGTTCCACGACGCGGCGCCTTTGTATTCCAGGTTGCCGGCGGGCACGGCGATCGTGAGCGTGTAGTCACCTCCGGCCGTCGGCGGCGTGCTGGTCGGCCCATATTCGGTGCCGTCGCGTCCCGAATAGCTCACCGTCAACGCTTCCAAGGCGCCAGCGGGCGATGCCGCCAGCGTGCCGGAGAACGGGTTGGGCTGGCCGTCGTACGTCTTGGAGCTGATGCTCACACCGGAGATCACCACCGGAGTCTTGGATGTGATCCGCACCTCCACCTGGAACGTGACATCGGCGAAGTTCGCCGCGTGCACCGTCACCGGGAAGCTGGCCGGCTGCAGCGTGTCCGAATAAGCGACGGCGTTCACGGCCAGGTTCAACTGGTCATCGCTGGCCGACGCTCCGCCGAGCGCCAACTCGGGCGCTCCCGACAGCAGCCCCGAAGTGTCCGACACGTCGCCGATGGTGTAGCTGACTTGGCCCGCGACCATCGGGCTGGCCGGCTTCGGCAACAGCGAGCCCAAGGCGACGGTGTACGCCTGGGCGGTGTTCTCGACCGCGTCGACGCTCTGCCCGGGCGGAGTCGCCCAGGTGGCCTGGTTGATGTCGGCGCTCAACCCGTCCGGAGCCGCCGGGGCCAGATAGTTGGGGTTGTCAACGGCGATGCCGCTGACCGTGACCGGCTTGGCCACGCCCGCCGCGGCGTCCGCGTAACTGGCTTGGAACGTGGTGTTCACTCCCTCGGCGTCCGGTGTGAAAACTACTTGGGCCGCCTTGGTGCCGTCATAGGTCTTCGCGGTCGCCGACCATTGTCCGGTCAGCTGTTTCGGCGCGACCGAAACCGGGGTGATATGCGTGGTGGCCACGTCTGCGTAGTCGTAATTGTCAGTGTCTCCAGGTGTCAGCACCACGGTGTAGCCCGAGTTGGTGACCGGCGCGACCACGGTCGGGTCTTGCCACTGGAAGCTCCCGCCGCCGGAGTCGCTACCGCCGGTCAAAGCGGGCAGCGGGTCCCCGTAGGTGATCGCCGGGGCGGTCGGCCAGGTGATCTGCGGCGTTGCCTTGACCACCGTGAACGCCAACTGGGCGTACATCACCATCTGGAATCCGGGGTCGTCGCCGTACCAGGTGAATTCGATGAAGCATGGATGCTCGCCAGTGGACAGCCCCGTCACCGGGCGCGCCGTGAGGGTGAACGTCTCGCCGGGCGCGAGCGTGTCGGCGTCTATGGTGTCGCCGCCGATGTCGAGCGGCGTGCCGTTCTTGGCGGCGGCCGTGATCTCGTACCACCCGGCGTTGGCGTTGTCGCCGGAGAACTTGGCCCGCATGTGCTGCAGCGTCTGGTTGGCCGTGCTGGTGAACGTGAATGTCTGCGCCGCAACGGGGCCATAACCGTATGCGGATTGGGCGAACGTCTTCAACGTGGGCGTAAGCGTGGCCGTGTACGTGCGGCCGGTCACTTCGACCTTGGCCGGGGCGGAAACCACCGACCCAGCCGCGCTGGAGACCACGCAGTAGTAGTAGACCGTGCCGGTGTTGCTGGTCGGGACGTCCAGGTCCGGGAACGTCGCCTCCGCGCCCAGGCTGGTACCGCCGGCATTGGAGTTGTTCTGGTTGGAATACCACTGGTAGCTGAGCGCATCCGCCGCATTCGGGTCGTTCGCGGCGTCCACGCTCAAAGTCACCCGGTCATTTGTGAACACCGAAGCGTCCTCGGGTTGGGTGACGATGCTGGGCGGGCCAACGACAGTGAACGCCACGTTTGCTGTCGCGGTGGCGGTGGCGTCGTTGACACCCGTGCGGTAGGTAACCCCCACCTGCGCGGTGTGCCTGCCGGCGGCCAGATCGGCCTTCGGGATTATGCTCCAGCTCGCGGAGTTCGCCCCCGCCACCGGCACCGTGGCCACCACCTCCGAGCCGTCGCCGGTGTCCGCGCCCGCGAGGCGGAAGCTCGCCGCGTTCGCACCTGTCAGCTCGATCTTGGTCACCTGGGCGAGCGTGGTGCCCGAATTGGCGAGCGCCACCGGGATATACGACAGCGCGGTGGACGGATAGCCGATGTTCTGCGAACCGAAATCAATGTCCGTGACGGCCAGTTGCGCGGGAGTGGTCACCTTGAACTGCACGGCGCCGGCGGCGGTCTTGGTTGCCGGGTTGCCGTTCACCTTGTAGGAGAGCACCACGTCGGCCGCGTAGACGCCCGGCTGCAGGTCTTTCGGCTGCACTGTGGTGGACGACTTGGACGATCCGGAAGCGACTGTCCCGAGGTCGCCGCCGGTGAGCGTGAACCAATCGCCGGATTCGCCGTCTTTGGTCTGGTTGGCCAAGGTGACGACCGCATCGGTGGCATCGATTTGGCCGCCCACCGAGGTGACGGTCACCGTCTGGGCCGAAACCGCCGGCACGTACGCGCCACCAGCCAGGATAGAGGTGCCGAAGTCGTACTCCGGGCCGTCCAGGTACAGGTCGCCGGCGTCAGCGACCTCCATCGACACCGGAATCGACAAGGTCTCCTGCTCCGCGCCGTTGTTGTACGTCACCTGCAGCGTCGTGGAGTAGGTGCGCGCCGTGGTGAAGCCGCTGTCGGCGGGCTCCACCCTCCAGGTCGCGTTCGCATTCCCCGGCATGATCAAAGCCGTGGGTGCCGTCAGTGTGAACAGCGCCGCGTCCCCATCCACCAGGGTGCCCACCACCGACTTGGCCGAATCGGAGTATGTGCCCGCCGGCGTGGTGTTGCGCAGCGTCACTGTCTGCGGGCCGGGCGGCGAATAGCCGCCGGCGGAGTAGTTGACCGGGAACACCACCGGCGAGCTGGCAAGCACGGCTTTGCGGTGGAACGTGGCTCGCAGCGTGGTGTCCACGCTGGGCACTTTGAACGTGTAGACCCCCGCGTCGTCGTGCGTCCACGCGGTGGCGAGTTCGTCGCTGGTCAACGCCGGATCCGAAACGGGCGTGAACTCTTTGAGATACCACCCCGGCTCGGCCACCGGGGTGTACTTCAGCGAAGTCCCAACCTCGGCCTGCTTCACGCCGGTGTTCAGCGGGTCCACGTAGGCATTGCCCGGGTCGCCGACGACGTTGCCGCCGGAGCCGTCCGCCGGCAGAATCGCGGTGTTCACCTTGGAGTACAGGCCCACCGGGATGTTGTTCGGCACGCCCACGTCGTAGTTGTTGTACAGGTTGAAGAAATCGTTGCCTTCGGGGCCGTGTTGGTTCACCACGGAGGTGGGAATCTCCGAGAGCTTGATGTGCGAAACATAGTCGTCCCCGGCCAGGAACGACACCGCGGCGTGCATGTCTGAGCCGAGATTCTGCAGGTCGGTGTTGTCGATGAACGCGGTGAACGCCGCCTGGTTGCCGGAGAAGCTGGTGGTGGAGTTGGCCGGCAGGTCGATCTTCTTCGGATGCGTCATGTAGATGCCGCCGCCGGAGCCGATGGTGGCCAACTCGTTGGCCGAAGGCGTGCCCGCGAAGGTGCGGGTCTCGCCGGTGGCCACGTTGTTGGTGATGGAGCCGCCGAGCAGGTGCAGTTCGATACCCGTGCCGTCGGCGGCGGCACTCACGTCGGAAATGGACAAGCCGCCGCCCGCGCGGGTGGCCTTGTTGTGGTCGATGGACGCGTTGTCGGCCAGTGTCACCACACCGTAGTCGCCGGATTGCCAGGCGACCGTGACGCCGCCACCCGAGCCGGCGCGGAAGTCGCCCGATGCGGTGGTGGTGTTGTAGTCGGCGGTGTTGCCGGTGATCCGGGCGTTGCCCGAGATGGTGAGCGCGCCGCCCTTGGTGATGATGGCGCCGCCGGCCCGGGCCAGGTTGTTCTGCAGCAACACATTGTCCGTCACCACGATTTCGCCCTGATAGGTGCCGATGGCGCCACCGAAGGTCAGTGCCTGGTTGTTCTGCATCCGGGTGTAGCCGCGCAGGCTGATCCTCGCGTAGCTGCTGTTCCAGCCCGTCCCGATGACGCCGCCGTAGGCGGTGCTGGAGTTCTTCCAGAAGACGCCGCCGCGGATTTCCAGCGTTGAGGTCTGGGCCCAGTTGGTGCCGTCGAACACTCCCGACCCAGCCTTCGCATAGCTGGTCGAATAGCCGTGGCAGCGGGTGGCGTTCCCGGCGAAGCTGAACGTCCAGGTGTAGTTCTTGCCGTCCATGCTGAAGCAGCCCTTGTCGAAAGCCGAGGTGAAATCGGGCTCGACTCCTCCGTCCAGGGTGATGTTTTCCAACGTGAGCTTGACGGCCCCGTTCGCGGCCAGCGAGAAATGCCGAATGTTGGAGGCCACCGTGAGCTTCCAGTCGGCGACCCGGTCGTAGAGCGTGGGATCGGACACAACAGTGTTCTCGTAGGGGTTGGAGTAGTTCCAGGGGTATTCGCCGGCGCCCGAGTCGGTGTAGACGACGGCCGAGATGGTCTTGCGCAGCACGATGTTCTTGCTGGTCAGCGCGTACGTCTCGGTCATCTCGATGTCCCCGTTGATGAGGATGACGTACGCGGTGGTGGTGTACGCGGGGACGGCGTTGAGCGCCTCCTTCAACTCCGCCCAGGTGTCGACGGAGGCTTGGTACAGCTTGATGGGGCCCCACACCGGGTCGTTGCCGCGGTCGGCCCAACCGGCCGATGCGCCCACCACACCAGGCCCGGCCGGCTGCAACTCAGGCGTCTCGGCAGGAGCGGTCTCCTCAGACTCGGGATCGTCCGAATCCGCTGGGCCGCCCGGTTCTGTGGCCTCGGCCGATGGGCTCGGGTCAGGCGCGGGTGTTTCTTCGGCCACCGCCCCGGCGGCCGTCCCCACAGCGAGCACCAATGCCAACAGCAAGCACCAAACGGCTCTGGTCGCTTTGAATGCCCTGAACGAAAACGCGGCATATTGTGAAAACGCAGCATGTTGTGTGTGCATAGTTCCCCCCAGACTTACGCACAACGGATGTCCCCCACACCCGGAACCGACGCTAGCAGGCATTCGGCGCTCACGTGGGGAAATCGTAGAAATTACCGGAATCGAGGTCTTCTTCGTCTTCCAGGTCTTCCACGAGCACGGGCGCCCTCCCGAAGAGGGTCGCCAACGCGCTCAGGAAAGACGGCACCACGACCGCCTGGATCACTGTGAAACAGGCGCTCAGGATGACTACCAGGAAAACGCTCAGTATCGCCAGAAAAAACACTCCCAGGATGTCAAGCATCTCAGTCAAACATCTCAGTCAAGCACTTCAGCCGGCCACCACGGCGGCGGTGCGGGCGCTGCTCAGTTCCAGCGTCGTGTAGCCGGCGGAAGAGCCCTTGATTTGCACACGCAGCGCCTTGCCCAGATCGGCGTCGGCCACCGTGTAGGTGGCGCCGGTCGCGCCCGGGATCTTCGCCGAATCGCGATACCACTGATAGGTCAGTTGCTCCGGGACCGGCGTCCAGACGCCCGCATCCGCGCTCAGTGTCTGCCCCACTTTGGCTTCGCCCGACAGTGTCGGAATCGGCGCGCTGAACTGGCCCTTGCCTGGCTTGACATACTTGGAAGACGTCGCCGAAACCTTCGGATAGCCGTCCTTGGAGCCGGTCACCTTCACCGTGATCTTCTTGCCGACGTCCGCGCCCTGTAACGTGTAGGTCGCCTCGGTCGCGCCCGAGATCGCCTTGCCGGAGCGCAGCCACTGGTATTCCAGCGCCACGCCGGCGGGACTCCAGACACCCGGAACGGCGGTGACGGTCTCCCCCACCAGTTTGCCGCCGGTGATCACCGGCTTGGCCGACGTCAGCTTGGCCACCCGCACGGAGTAGCTCTTGGACTTGGATCCGGCCTTGACCTTGATCTTCACCGTCCCGGAGCCGACCGCGGTCACCTTTCCGGCCTTGTCGACAGTGGCGATCTTCTTGTTCGAGGACGAGAAGGTCACCTTGCCCGGCGTGGCGGTGTCTTTTGACCAAGCGGCGTGAATGAACATGATCTGGCTCGGAGCCAGGTCCTTCGGGATGTCGGCCGTCACCGACTTCACCGACGCGGACTTGCTGACCACGTTCACCTGGATCTCGGCGGTGACCGCGAACCCGTCGGCGCCCGGCGTGGCCGAACTGGCTGTGATCGTCGCCGTGCCCACGGCTTTGCCCGTGATCTTGCCGGTCGCGCTCACCTGGGCGACGGATTCGTCGCTGGACTTGTAGACCAGCTCTTCGACAGCCCCATACTCCAGGTAGGCCAGGCCCGCCAACTGGAAGGTCTTCTTCTTGGCGACATTGACTTGGCTCACCTGCACCGCGATTTCGGCGGTGTAGTGCAGCTTCAAGCCGGCCATGGCCGCCACCAGGTTGTCCCGGGCGGCCTTAACCTCATCGTCGGTCGGGCTGGGGTTGGCCAGCACCTCCTGGGCCTGCGCCAACGCCGTCTCGAAAGCCTGGTAGGAGTTGGCCTCGTACTGGCTCTTGTCGGGAGCCGAAGCCACCGCCACCAGCGCGGTCAAGTCGTCCATCGGGTCGGTGGCCGGATAGTCGCCGCGGTCCCGCAGATTGTCGACGGCTGCCAGGATGTCCGCACGCGCGTCATCGATGGCTTGCTGCGTCGGCTTGGACGAGTCCAGCAGGTCTTCGGCGGCATCCAACGCGGTCTGCAGCGACTTGACCGAGGCCTTCGTGTATCCCTCGAACAGGCCCAGCTCTTTGAGCCGCGCCATGTTGTCCACCAGGGTCTTCAGCGTGCTGGTCTCAGCGGGCCGCCACACGGTGACGACGTAGTATTCCGAGTTGCCCGCCGTCGCGGTCACCTGGATGTAGACCTTGGTGTCGGCTCCCTGCGCGAGCTCCACCGACGTGCCCGGACCGAAGTCGCCCAGGCTCATCTGCGCGGTGGCCCCGTCGGAAAGCACCAAGTGCTCGGTGCCCAAAGTGACCTGCGAGGCGTCCACGTCGACGGCTACCTGGTACGGCGAGTCCTTGCTGCCGTCGCCGGAAGCCGGGTCGATCTCGTGCCCGTCCAACTCGTTCAGGGAAGCTTCGCTGGAAGCCCACTGCGCGTACAACACCGCAGAGGTTTGCGTCATCGTGAAGGAGTCGCCGGGCGCGTAGGCTGTCCCGGAGCCATCCGCCGCGGTGTTCCAACCCATGAAGCCGAAGCCTTGGCGGGTGAAGCCCGTGCCGTCGGCGATGACCACCGAATAGTCGGGGTCTTCGGCCGTATTCCGGGTGGCCGGCACGGATCCGTCAGCGCCATTGGGCCGGTAGGCCACCAACCGCTTGTAGTAACCGCCGATGCTCAGGATGACGCGTTCCGAAGAAGTCACGGTGAGGTCCTGTTCGGCGACCACCGGCTCCTCCCACGGCGTGCTGCCGTCCGCGACGTGCGTGGCGTCCAGATCCTTGTCGGCGCTGGTCCAATGCCACATGACCCAACCGCTGAAGCCAGGTGTGGAAGCCTGGAACCGGACCACGTGGCCGAGTTCCACCTGCCCGCCCTGGGCGACCGGCTGGCCGGAAGTGGTGTCTATGGCCGTCACGGCGACAGCGGGGTTGGCGGGATAGTCGCCGACCACGTCTGCCGACGGCGACCAGAACACCTGGTACACCGTCTTTTCGGCGCCCACGTTCACGTTGCCCACGGCCGAGGCGAATGCCGCCGCCTGCACCGGGAAGCGGACCTCGTAGCCGCCGGATGCCACGCCCGTCGCCTGGCCGCCGTTGGCGACGATCCAGGCACTGTTCGAGCCCGCGGTACGGTATTCGAAGGTGGCGTTGTCGACGTTCGTGATCTTGCCCGTCGGATTCGCGTTCGAAGCCGCCGGCGTGGTCGTCAGCTTGGCCGGATCTGGCGCAGCAGGCCGGGCTGGAACATTCAACACGTCCGGCAAGCCCGGCCCCGGGGCGACCCGGGCGTCGGAAGAGCCGGCGCGACGCACCGACACCTGGCCGCCGCCCGAATCGGCAAGCTGGGTCAGCGAACTGTTCGCCGAAACAGTCTTGTCCCCGACCTGCACGGTGAAGTTGGCAGGCTGCACGCCGGCCAGGAACTCCAGGGTTTCGGCCGCGTAGTTGACGCGCACCACATCCGTCGCCTCAACGGTGGGCTGGTCCGTGAACACGCTCTGCTCCAGGAGCTTGGCTTTCGACGCGTTGTGGCTGGCGTCAGCCTTCGCGCGCACCCAGATTTCGTACTCCATCGCCCATTCCAGGTCGGTGAAGAGCCCGGTGTCCTGCCATTGGCCCTCTTCTGGGCTCAACGCGTACTCGACCGCCGCGCCTTCGGGCACGCCGGAAGTGACCGTCACGTCGATTCCGTTGCCGGGCACGTCCAGCGAGTCCTCCAACGTGCCGAGCTCCCAGGTCACCTTGTTGACGGCAAACCGGAGCGTCGCCTGCGTGGTGACGTCGTCATCGGATCCGACCCGGCGGTAGTGCAGCAGCAAAATGGCCGTGTACCTGCCCGCCAGCAGCCCGTCGTTGACGCTGACCGCGTAGAGCGAATCGTCCGAGGATCCGTCCTCGCCCCAAGGCGCCAATTCAGGCAGGTCGCCAGTTTCGACGCTCAGCGTGAACGCCTGCCCGTCGAAGGGCTGGCCGTCCCGGGTGGTGTCCACAATTTCGGCGCGCGTGCCCGGCTGCAACGTGGCCGCCGTGCTGGTGCCGCCCACATTCTGGATCGTCACTTTGCTCGGGGCCGGAGGCGCGGCGCCATAGTCGATGAAGCCGAACTCGATCTCGGCCACGTCCAAGTCCAGCGGCGAATCAGAAACCGCCACCGGCCACGACGCGGGCTTTTTCCCCTCGGGATCCGCCGCGAACCGCACATAGTAGAGCGACTCGTCGCCCAACACCGCCGTGCCCGACTCCGAGATCGACTCCACCTTCGTCCAGGTCACCTGGTCGGTGGATTTCTCATAGCTCTTCGCCGGATCGAAATGGGCCACCGTCAGCACACCGGCATAGGTGCCAAACAGGCCAATCGGGCCGCCGGATCGCTTCGGAAGCGTGATGTCGGTGGGCATGGAGGTGAACTTCTCCCCCGCGACGGCGGGCATCCGCAGCGGCACGTCGATATCGGTGAAACCGTCGTAGCCGAGTTCCGCGAACGGCTTGGAGTTGACGGTCTCCGCCACCCAGTCGATGCCAGGCGGGTCTTCCGAGGCCGCCGGACGCGATGGGATCACCAACTCCGAAACCGGAGCGTAGTAAGCGCCTTCATATCCGGCGGTGGCGGAGAAGCGGTACTTCAACGTCGCGGTTTTGCCGACTGCGATGGTGTCCAAAAGCGGTCCGTCCAGGTATGACGTGTCCACGCCCAGCCGGATGCGCTGGCTGCCGACCGCGGTCAGGTAACCATCTGCGGTCGACGTGTTGGTGAGCAGATTCTTGTCTTCGTAGTCGATCCGGAACTGCATGCCGGTCGGCAACACTCCCGAGCCCACGCCGATGGTCTCCTTCACGTAGTCGATGGTGAGTGCCTGCCCCTTGTATGCCGGATACGGGTAGACCCGCACGCCCTGCGTGAACGCGCCTGCGATTTCGGCCACGACTTGCAGCGTGAGGCCCTGGGTCGCGTTGCCGAGGTCGATGGTGTAGGACGTGGAGCCGGACTTCTGAGTCAGCTGCTTGCCAGTGGCGGCGTCCAACACGTGGTAGGTGACGTCATCGTCCACCCCGGCCAGAACCAGCGTGTCCGAATCGTCGTCCGAGGTGCGTTGCACCTTGTCAGCGTCCACATCGGCACCCACGGCCGGGACTGTGATCTTGACCACGCCGCTGTCCTCGTTCGCGGCGACGGTTTGCCAGGTCAGCTCCGAATAGCCCGCGGGACGGGCGATCAGCCGGTATTCGCGACCGGGAGTCAAGCCGGTGAAGGCGACCCCGACGCCGGTACCCGCGACCCAGTTGGCATCGCTGGCGGCAGCCGAGACAGTCAGCGCCGCGCCGTCTGCGGCGACCGGCACCCAGGCGTTGTCGCTGTCTCGGGTGAGCAGCGCGTATTCCGAACGCGAGTCGGTGGCGGACAGGAATATCCGGCCCAGGTACTGCTCGCCCGACTTGTAAAGCGACGCTGAGATGTTCGGCGCCACGCCGTCGCTCAGGTCGTCCTTGCCGGCCTTGATCGTGGAGTCGGCGTAGTAACCCTCGTCCATCACGTCGGCGGGCGACACGTTGGTGCCCAGCTCGGCCGAAACGGTTTCGGCGGGAATGCCGATCAAACGGTACGTCTTGCCCGGCACCAAATCCTGGAAGGACAGCTTGCCCGCGCCCGGCGTGTACCACGACTCGCCGTCGCCGAGGGTGACGTTGACCGAGGCATGCAGCTCGGATCCGGATGTCGGAGTGAACCACACTGAACGTTCTTGCAGCGGATAAACCGTGGAACCGCGCAGCTCGGCCAAAGCGTAGGCATAGCCGTCCTCGGTTTCAGCAGTCAACGCCGAGTCACCGGTGTAGCTGACCTCCTGCGCGTTGCCCGGCACCGAGCCCGACTTGAAGATGATGTTGTCGAGCAGGTTCCCCGCCTGCCCCTTGCTCGAATCGACGCTGACGAAGCCGAACACCGTCGTGCCTTGGCCCTTCGGCACCGAGTAGGAGCCGGAGCGGTGTACCCAGTTGGGGTCCGAGTACGGGTCGGCGCTGATGTAGACGTAGTACTTGCCGCCGTTGTACTCGGTGGTGAAATACTCGCCCGAGCGCTCCTTGAGGGCCTTGACCTTGTCGGCGTCGGTGGCGCCGGCAATGCCCTGGTCGATGGCGGTCTTCACCAAGACGTCCTGGAACAGCGTGTTGGTGTCCAGGCCGTATGGGTAGGAGCCCGAAGGCGCGGAGCCCGACATCGAACCGATGGCATCGTTGTTGCTGGCCCAAACCCCGGTCTCCTGCCAGCGCGCCGTGACGCCCTGGCCGTAGTCGCTGGGAGTGTTGATGGCCGGGCCGATGATGACAGCCAGCGCGTCCATGTAGTTCATGGCGCCGCCGGCGTACTCGGAGGCGTGGTCGAGGCTCCACTCGTAGACCTTGCCGGGCACAGTGGCGATGTCCTGGTAGATGCTGGAACGCGCCTCGGCGGACAGCTCGGCGATCAGCGGGACATGGGCCGTGTATTCCTTTTCGGCGTCCGTCCGGGCATCGTCGGCGTGGCCCTCAGTCTGCAGCCCAGAACCGGACACGTTCGAGTAGACGGTCGTAGGGTTCTGCAGCTCGACCACCTTCTGGTAGGCGCCGCTCGCGTAGTGCGTGGTGTTCCAGTGCGGCAGGTATTCGCCCAGGTCCGCATAGTGCTGGGAGAGCCCTTCGCCGGGCTTCAGCTTGGCCAAGTTCCAGCGGAAGCGGATGTCCGCAGCCGCGTAGACCCACGCGCCGGTCTGCCACGGGTTGTCCAGTTGGCCGCCGAACTCCTGGAAGTCGCCGTTGGTCAGCTCCTTCTCCAGGGTGCGGTCGACGACCACCACTTCGGCCGAGTCGGAGTGGGCGGTCTGGTCGCCCGCCGTGATCTCCACCCAGTAGTGGTAGGTGCCGGGCGTGCTGGGCGTGGTGACCGTGAGCACCGACTGGGTGTCCGAGCCGTCGATGCCAACCACCGGCTGGGCTTCGCTGAGCTTGTCCGACGGCGACCATTTCCACTGGTACGCCAACACTTGGCCGCCGGTGTCTTCCGCCTGCACCGAGAGCCGCATGGTGGCGGACTTGGAGTAGGTGGAATGCGCGATCGGCTGCCGCGAGAAGTGGATCGACGTGGAGCCGGTCGTCTCCTCAGCGTGCGCGGGCGCCAGCGGAGCCAACGGGGCCAATCCGAGTGCGATTACCGCCGCCAGCGCGGCCACGCCGGTTTTCTTCAACTCCGGCTTCTTGAACTGCGGTGTAAACATGTTCCCCCCAAACATTTGCGTCCACCTGTTGCGTCTGCTCTCAGCGCGGGTCATTTCACTTTCCCCGTCGACTTGGATGTGGCGCTGGCTGTGGCGTATCCCGCCTTCGCGCCAGTCACTTTGACTTTGATCTTCTTGCCCTTGTCCGACTTGGTCAGCTCGTAGAAGCTGCCGGTCGCGCCGGCGATGACCTTGGAATCGCGGTACCACTGGAACTGCAACTCGACTGCTCCGGGTCCCCAAGTACCGGGATCGGCGGTCAGTGTCTCACCGACTTTGAGCGTGCCGGTGATCTTCGGCGTCACCTTGTCCAACTGGGCCACCTTGACGGTGTACGAACGGGACTTGGAGCCCGCCTTCACCTTGATCTTCACCGTGCCCGCGGCCAAGGCTTGCAGCTTGCCGGCCTTGTCCACGACGGCGATCTTCTTGTTCGACGAACTGAAGGTGACCGTCCCCGGAGTTGCTTCCGGCTTGGTCCAGGTCGGGACGACTTGCGCCACGTCGCCGGGCATCATGGCTTCCGGTACGGTGGCGTACGCCTTCGACACTCCGCGCGACTTCGAGACGACCGTCACGGCGACCTCAACCTTGACTGGCTCGCCGTCGGCGCCCATGGTGCGCGAGCTGGCCGTGATGGTCGCCGTGCCCACGGCGACGCCCTTGATCTTGCCAGTGGAGCTGACCGTGGCTACCGCGGTATCCGAAGACGAATAGTCCACGTCCTCGGTCTTGCCGGAGGTCAGATATCCGTAGGCCCCCAGCTGGAAGGTCTTCTTCTTCGCCACGTTGACGCTGGCCACCTGGACTCGCACCTCAGTCGTGTAGTGGTGCCTGAGCCCCGCCAGCGCGGCCAGCATCGCCGCCTTCGAACCGGACACGTTTTCCACGCCCGGGTCGATCAGCGCGTCTTGGGCCGCTGCGATGGCCTGCTGCAGCGCCTGGTAGCTCTCCGGCGTATAACCGCTCGGATCGACGGTCTGGGCCACGTTCACCAAGCCCTGCAGCGCCTGCACTTCCTCCGGCGGCACTTCTGGCCCGGTGCTTAGCGGGACCAAGTCCTGCAGCGCCTCGGCGACCGAGTTTTCAGCGGCATCGACTTGGTCTTGCGTCGCCGACGCGTTGGCAAGCACAACCTTGGCGTCGTTGATGGCCGCCTGCAGCGCGGCCACTGATTCGGGCGTGTAGCCCTTCAGCACGTCGTGGCCTTGCAGCGCCTCAATGGTGTCGATCAGCCCAGCGAGTTCGGTGACTACGGCGGGCCGCCAAATGGTGATTTCGTAGTAGACCACGTTGCCCGCGGCGGCTGTCACCGCGATCGGCACGACGGTGAACGAACCTGCGGCCAACTCCTTGTCCAAGGTCACGCTCGCTCCGTCGGAGAGGACCAAGTCGCTGGCCTTCACCGTGGTCTGCGTGACGGCCACGGTGGCGTCCGCCTCATAGGGCGAGCTTTCGGAGCCGTCGCCACCGGTGGTGGTCAAGTCTTCTCCGAACAGCTTCAGGATCTGGGCCTTGGTCGAAGCCCACTGGGCGTACAGCGTCACGTCCGCGCCGCTGCCGTCGTAGCCAGTGGTCAACTCGAACTCGGAGCTCAGCTCATATGCCGTGCCGGAGCCATCGGCCTTGGTATTCCAGCCAGTCAGACCATAGTCGTCGCGGGAGAACCCGGAGCCGTCGGCCAGGAACACCGTATATTCGGGATGGTCCAGCGTGTTGCCGGTGTTGGGCACCGCGCCAGTCCCCCCGTTGGCGTCGTAGGCCACCGAGCGCTTGAACCAGGCGGTGACGGTCACGGACACGCGCACGGTCGCGTCGACTGTAGCGGTGTCATAGACGTCGTCGGCCAGCGGGTCGTCGGCGTCGCCGGCGTCAGTCCCAGTGACCTGGTTCTCGCCGTCGGTCCAATGGAACTGGTACCAACCGTCGATCAGGTCGCCCTGCGCGGTGAACCGCACCCGGTTGCCCTCGGTCACCATGCCGCCGGCCTGGATGTCGCGGATCTTGCCGGACATGCCCGCATCCCACTCTTCGGCGGTTACCTGGGCGCCGGAAATCTCACCCGCGGCGGTGACGTCCCAGATCACCTGGAACTCCTGGTGGTCGGCGGCCACCTGGACGCCTTGCAGCTCGTCGGAAGCGAACGTGTTGGCGGTCGCCGGGTAACGCAGCGTGTACGTGCCGGAAGCCAGCCCAGTGGCCTCGCCGGACTTGGCGGAGGTCCATGGCGCGGACGAGCCTTGCAGCCGGTACTCGAAAGCAGTGTTGCCCGCGTGGCTGATCGTGCCGGTGGGCCGCGAAGCGGTAGCGGCGGGCGTAACAGTGATATCGCCGGCTGATGGCGCCGCGGCGCGCCCAGTGAGCGTCTCCACGGCCGGCGCGGAACTGCGCGGCCCGACGGTCGAGTCGTCCACGCCCTGGCGAGTGACGGAGACCGTGCCGCCGGCGTCGTTGTCCGCCAGTTCGGTCAGCGACGCGTTGGCCCCGGCCTCGGCGCCGTCGACGGCCAGCGTGTAGTCGTCCGGAATGTACCCGGCGCGGAACTCGACGACCTCGGCGGAGTAGTTCACCCGCAGCACTTTGGCGAACACCGGCGTCGGGTGGTCGGTGAATACTCTGGGCACCAGCAGCACCGGGTCGCCCGCGTCATGGTTCTCGTCCGCGGCCAGCCGCGCCCAAACCTCGTAGTGGGTCGCCCATTCCAGACCGGCGAAGGTGGCCGAGGCCTGCCAGGATTCCTGATCCAGGGAGTATTCCACGCTGGCGCCTTCCGGTGCCCCAGAGGCTTCGGCGGTGATGGAGTTGCCCGTGACCGACAGGGTGTGGCTCAGCTCCGGCTCGGGCCAAGTATCCTTCAGCACCGCGAACGAAACCTGCGCCTGCGAGGTCACTTCGCCGCCCACATCGTAGGTGATGGTGACCGTGGCGCTGTAGACGCCGACGGGCAGCCCAGCCCCAGCCTTCAGCCAGTGGCCGGTCTTGCCGGACTCATGCGGCCCGAACGACATCGGCACCGTGTCCGGGCCCAGGACCTCGAAGGCCGCCGAGCCGGCATACGGCAGGCCGTCCTTCAGCTGGCCCGAAAGCGTCACCTTGGCGTCGGCGGTGACCTGCACGCCCGACTTGTTCGAGGCGGTCAGGGCCACCGACGGCGTGTTGGAGTAGCCGACCACTTCCGGCTCGATGCTGGCGTTCTCCAGGCCCACCGGAAGGTCCGTGGCCTTGGTCGCGAAGGAAGCCGGGGTGTGCGTGGCCGGATCCGGCGCGAAGCGCACGTAGAACGTCGAGCCCACGCCCAGGGTGGCCTTGCCGTCAGGGCTGATCCCCACGACCGGCGTCCAAGTCACCTGATCCGGCGAAGACTGGTAGCTGGAGTTGGGATTGAGCCCGGTCACCGCCAGCCCCTCGCCGCTGAAGTCGGGCACCAGGTTCCGTGGCTCCAACGGGCGTTTGCGGATCAGGTAGTTGACGACCTTCGAGGCGAACTTTTCGCCCGCCACCGCGGGCTCGCGCAGCTTGACCGTCAGGTCTTGCAGGCCGTTGTAGCCGTAGCTGGCGAACGTCTTGTCGCCGATCTTCTCCTGCACCCAATCCACATCCTTGGGCTCCGGGTCGCCGTCCGGGCGTGCCGGAATCACAAGGGTGGATGCCGGCGTCACGTATGGCGCCCAGGCGGCCTCGCCGCCGATGCGGTAGGTCAGCGTCGCAGAGCCAGTCGTCACCGAGTCCAGCACCGGCTGGCTGGTGTAGCTCGTCTTCGCGCCGAGCAGGATGCGGCCGCTACCCGCGGCAGTCTTGTAGCCGTCGTCGGTGTCGGTGGCGGTGATCAGGTTCTGCCCGTTGTAGTCGATGCGCACCTGCAGGCCCGCCGCGACGACGCCGTTGCCGACGCCCACGGACTCGGCCACGTAGTCGATCGAAAGCTGCTTGCCCGCGTTCTCCGCGAACGGGTAGACGCGCGTTTGCTGGATGAAGGTGCTATCGGCAACCTTGACCACGATCTGCAGCGTGGAGCCCAAGGTGGCGGATCCCAGTTGCACCGTGGCGCCGAGGCTCAGCGCGTCGCCCGAGCCGCCCTGCGGAGACACGCCCCCACTCCAGAACTGCTGGCCGGTGGCCGGGTCGTAGATGTAGTACACGTACCCGCCGTTGCCGCGGCTGAGCTTGACGACATCGCCGCCGTCCACCGTCGAGCGCTCGACCTGGCCGAGTTCGATGAATCCAACGGCCGGCGTGGTCGCCAGCACCATGTCGGACTCGTCGGCCGCCACCGTGTGCCAGTCCACCTCGCTGTAGCCGATGGGCCGCGAGATCAGCCGGTACTGCCGGTTCAGCTCCAGGTTGCCGAAGTCGAGCAGGGCGCCGGTGCCTGCCGTCCAGGTGCCCGGCTCGGCCGCGTCGGACGTCGCCGAGCCGTTAGCACGCACCGTCGCCCAGGCGTCGTTCACCTTGGTGAGCAGCATGTACTCGGAGCGCGAGTCGGAGGCCACCAGGCGCACACGGCCCTTGGTGGAATCCGTGGGCGAGTAGTACGTGAGGATGTTCGGGACGACGCCGCCAGCCACCTCGTCACGCGCCGCGTTGGCGGTGATGTCCTTGTAGTAGCCGGAATCCAGCACGTCGATGGCCGACCGGTTCGCGTCCGCCGTAATGGCGCCCACCGGGATGCCGATCAACCGGTAAGTCTTGCCCGGCCACAGCCCCTTGAAGGTCAGCGTGCCCGCGCCCGGCGTGTACCAGGAGCCGTCGCCCACATTCGCCGGGGAGGCCTGCTGCTCGTTGTTGATCCCCGTGGGCGTGAACCACACGTCCACTTCCTGCAGCGAGCGGACGGTCGATGCCCGCACCTCGGCCAGCGTGTACGCAAACCCGTCCTTCGTCGCAACCGAGATCTGCGGCTCGCCGTCGTAGGTGACCTGCTGTGAGACCACCGGGTTCGCCGCGTCGGACGCGAAAGTGACGTTGTCGATCACGTTGCCCTGGGCGTTGGCCGAGAACACGTCGGTGAGGGCGAACACCGTGCGCCCCTGTCCGCGCGGAACCGGGTACGTGCCGGTGTGCGTCACCCACTGCGGGGCGCCGGTCGCCGGCCGGTTTACGCGGGCCAGGTAGACCTGATAATCCTTGCCGGCCACGCTCACCTGATAGGTGGCGCCGGTGTACTCCTTGGAGCCGTTGACCTCGATGGCGAACTCGTCGAAGAGGCCGTTCGGCGTGCTGGAGACCACGTCGCTGCCGTCGGTGGCCATCGACTTGGTGTCGTTGAGGCCCAGTTGGTGGGCCAGTTGCGCGATGATTTCCTCGAACCGCGTCTTGTTGTTCGGCGAGGCGTCCTTGTAGACGGCTTTGGTGCCGGTCTGTGAGTCAACGGCGCCCGGGTTGGCGTCCACGCCGTAGGGCCACGGCTTTTCGTCGGCGTAGTCCGAATCGTCGGCGGAGCCTTGGATCACGGCCATGATGTTGAATGGCGCATTGGAGTGGTAATTCGTCGCCTGGTCCACCGACCACTCGTAGATGTCACCCGAAGTGGTGGCGATCTCCTGGTACAGCGAGGCGGAAACGGACGCGCTGACCTCAGCTACCTTGCTGTCGCCGTACCCCAGGAACAGGCGCGCCATCCCCGTCTCGATCACCTTCGGGAACCGCACCGGGGTGGTGTCCTCATACATCGTCCCGCCGGAGGTCTGAGACAGGATGCAATCGCCGCCGGAGTAAAGGCCGTGTGTGGTGTCCCAGTAGGTCAGCTCGCGGCGGGCGTACTGGAAGCAGTTGCTGCGGGGGGCCTTGTCCACTTCCTCGAAGTCGCCGTTGAACACCTTCGTGAAGAACTGGTTGCCGGCCCACTCGCTGTACTCGGTGTAGTACTGCCCATAGCTGCCCATGCGGTTGACGGCATTCATGTAGTACGAATCGTGGGTGAAGGTGTAGTTGGGGCCAGCCCAGTTGTTGTCGGAGACGATCTCGAAGGTGGTCTGGACGACGGCGTCGTTGCTGGCGACGGGATTCTGGCCGGCAACGGAGATGTTCACCCAGAAGTAGAACGTGCCCGGCTTAACCCACGTCGTGGTGAGCACGGACTTCCGGCCCTTATCCCCGCTGATCGACTGCGGGTCGGAATGGTCGGCGTGCGTCGAGTACTTCCACTCGTACGCCAACGCGCCACCGTCAACCGACTCGGCCTGCACCGACAGGCGCAGCACGCCGCCGTGCGGCAGCGTGGTGTACTCCACAGGCTGGCGCAGGATGCGCACGGGCGACTCGGCGGCCTGCGCCGTGGCGGTCGGCACCAGTGGCACCATCCCCAACGAAATGGCCGCAGCCAAGAGAACACGCGAAATTACCTTGAAGTGTGTGTGCATAGCTTCCCCCCAGAACCCACACAACGGATGCCCCCACATCCGACTCGCGTTACGCTAGCACACTCTACGTAGCGCAAGTGTGGAAACTACGCAAAAACTCTGAAGTCTCTACGCACGGGGGAAAACGTTGGGGTGATTTTGGCGGACCCGCGCATGCCCGAGGGGAACTCGGCGAAACGTCATCGCCCAGGTGAGCACACGCGGCCCCGCACTACGATTAACGCGAGGTTGCCAAAGCCCTATTCCGCTGACCGAAAAACGGACAACACTATTTACCGCAACTCGCCCGTGTCGTACTCGTCCAAACCGCCGACGCCGGCCGACAGGTCGTAGTCGTACGGGTCATAGCTGAGCTCGTACGCTGCTTGCCGCGCCTCTTCGGTGGGCTCCACCCGGATGTTGCGGTACCGGTCCAAACCGGTGCCGGCCGGGATGAGCTTGCCGAGGATCACGTTCTCCTTCAGGCCGACCAGGGAGTCGGACTTGGCGTGGATAGCCGCGTCGGTGAGCACCTTCGTCGTCTCCTGGAAGGATGCCGCCGACAGCCAGGACTCGGTGGCCAGCGAGGCCTTCGTGATGCCCATCAGCACCGGGCGGCCCTGCGCGGGCTGCTTGCCTTCGGTAACCATCTGGCGGTTGGTCGCCTCGAAAATGTTCCGGTCGATCAACTCGCCCGGCAGCAGCGACGTGTCACCGGACTCGATGACGGTGATGCGGCGCAGCATCTGGCGGATGATGATCTCGATGTGCTTGTCGTGGATCGGCGCGCCCTGCGTGCGATACACGGCCTGCACCTCTTCGACCAGGTGCTCCTGAACCTTGCGCAAGCCGCTCACCCGCAGCACATCCTGCGGATCGGGAGTGCCCGCGTACAGCTGCTGGCCCGCGACGACGGAATCCCCGTCGGCGATGGAGTGCTTCTCACCGGCGACGTCTTCCCATTCCAAGCGGACGCGGCGCGGCAGCGGATACTCCAGGTCGGGCTCGCCGTCGTCGCGGACGACGACCAGCTTGCGGGAGCGGTCCGACTCCACGATCTGCACACGGCCGGCGGCCTCGGCGATCGGAGCCTTGCCCTTGGGCGTGCGCGCTTCGAAAAGCTCCACGACGCGGGGCAAGCCCTGCGTGATGTCGTCGCCGGCCACACCGCCGGTGTGGAACGTGCGCATCGTCAACTGGGTGCCGGGCTCGCCGATGGACTGCGCCGCGACGATGCCGACCGCTTCGCCGACGTCCACCAGTTTGCCGGTGGCCAGCGAACGGCCATAGCACATGGCGCAGGTGCCCGAGGCGGACTCGCAGGTGAGCACCGAACGCACCTTGACCTCGGTGACGCCGTTGCGCACCAGCTTGCGGATGATCACGTCGCCCAGGTCAGAGCCGGCCTTGGCCAGCACCTTGCCCTCGGCCGAGACCACGTCGTCGGCCAGGGTGCGCGCGTAGACAGCGGTCTCGATGTTGCGCGCCGGGCCGAGCTTGCCGTTGGCCCGCTCGACGGCGATCACCTTCGTCAGGCCGCGGTCCGTGCCGCAATCCTCTTCGCGGATGATGACATCCTGGGACACGTCCACCAGGCGGCGGGTCAGGTAGCCGGAGTCCGCCGTGCGCAGAGCCGTGTCGGCCTGGCCCTTGCGGCCACCGTGCGTGGAGATGAAGTACTCCAACACGGACAGGCCCTCGCGGAAGTTCGACTTGATCGGACGCGCGATGATCTCGCCCTTCGGGTTGGCCACCAGGCCACGCATGGCCGCGATCTGGCGCATCTGCGTCATGTTCCCGCGCGCCCCGGAGTGGACCATCATGAAGATCGGGTTGTTCTTCGTGAAGTTGGCTTCCATGGCCTGGGTGAGCTCGTTCGTGGCATCCGTCCAAAGCTGCACCAACTCCTGCTGGCGCTCCTCTTCAGTCATCTTGCCGCGCTCGTACTGCTTGGTGATCTTGTCGGCGCGCGACTCGTAACCGGCCAGGATTTCCGGCTTGTCCGGAGGAGTCTGCACATCCGCGATCGAGACCGTGACGCCGGAGCGGGTGGCCCACTTGAAGCCCAGGTCCTTCAGCTTGTCCAGCGTAGTGGCCACCTGGACCTTCGGATACCTTTCGGCCAGTTCGTTGATGATCTGGCCCAGCTTCTTCTTGCCGACCTCTTCGTTCACATAGGCGAAATCGCCCGGCAGCGCCTCATTGAACAGCGCGCGGCCCAACGTCGTCTCCAACGTGAACGTGCCGTCTTCGCGCACCTCGACACCCGAAGGCGGCGTGACGTCCGCGCCCAGGCGGATGCGGCACCGCGAGCCGATCGCCAACTCGCGGTTGTCGAAGGCGAGCAGCGCCTCCGCGACCGACGAGAACGCGCGGCCTTCGCCGGCCAGATTCGGCTGCTCCAACGTGAGGAAGTAGTGGCCGATGATCATGTCCTGCGTGGGCATCGTAACCGGGCGGCCGTCGGCGGGTTTCAAGATGTTGTTCGTCGACAGCATCAGAATGCGGGCCTCGGCCTGCGCCTCAGCGCTCAACGGCAGGTGCACGGCCATCTGGTCGCCGTCGAAGTCGGCGTTGAACGCCGTGCAGACCAGCGGGTGGATCTGGATGGCCTTGCCCTCGATCAGCTGCGGCTCGAACGCCTGGATGCCCAAGCGGTGCAGCGTAGGCGCGCGGTTGAGCAGCACCGGGTGCTCGGAGATGACCTCTTCCAGCACATCCCACACCACGGGGCGCTGGCGCTCGACCATGCGCTTGGCGGACTTGATGTTCTGCGCCAAGTTCAGATCGTCCAAGCGCTTCATCACGAACGGCTTGAACAACTCCAGCGCCATCGCCTTCGGCAGGCCGCACTGGTGCAGCTTGAGCTGCGGGCCCACCACGATCACGGAACGGCCCGAATAGTCGACGCGCTTGCCGAGCAGATTCTGGCGGAACCGGCCCTGCTTGCCCTTCAGCATGTCGGAGATCGACTTCAGCGGGCGGTTGCCCGGGCCGGTGACCGGACGGCCGCGGCGGCCGTTGTCGAACAGCGAATCGACGGCCTCCTGCAGCATGCGCTTCTCGTTGTTCACGATGATCTCAGGCGCGCCCAGATCCAGCAGCCGCTTGAGGCGGTTGTTCCGGTTGATCACGCGGCGGTACAAGTCGTTCAGGTCGGACGTCGCAAAACGGCCGCCATCGAGCTGCACCATCGGGCGCAGATCCGGCGGGATGACCGGGACGGCGTCCAGCACCATGCCGAGCGGCGAATTGGTCGTGTTCAGGAACGCCGACACGACCTTCAACCGCTTCAGGGCGCGCGTCTTGCGCTGGCCCTTGCCAGTCTGGATGACCGAGCGCAGCGTCTCCGCCTCCGCTTCGAGGTCGAACGTGGCCAGGCGCTTCTTGATCGCCTCGGCGCCCATGTAGCCCTCGAAGTACTTGCCGAAGCGCTCCTTCATGGCGCGGTAGAGGATCTCGTCGCCTTCCAAGTCCTGCACCTTCAGCGACTTGAATCGCGTCCAGACGGCCTCCAGCCGGTCCAACTCGCGCGCGGCGCGGTCGCGCAGCTGCTTGACCTCGCGCTCCCCGCCATCACGGATGCGCTTCTTCGAGTCGGACTTGGCGCCCTCATCCTCAAGCTGCTTGAGGTCTTCCTCGATCTTCTGCAGGCGGGCTTCCACGTCGGCGTCCCGGCGCTGCTCGATCTGCTTGCGCTCGACCTCGACCTTTGCCTCCAGCGACGGCAGGTCGCGGTGGCGGGCCTCCTCGTCGACGTGCGTGATCATGTAGGCCGCGAAGTAAATGACCTTCTCCAGATCCTTGGGAGCCACGTCCAGCAGGTAGCCCAACCGGGACGGCACCCCCTTGAAATACCAGATGTGGGTGACGGGCGCGGCCAACTCGATGTGGCCCATGCGCTCGCGGCGCACATTGGAACGGGTCACCTCGACGCCGCAGCGCTCGCAGATGATGCCCTTGAACCGCACGCGCTTGTACTTGCCGCAGTAGCATTCCCAGTCCCGGGTAGGGCCGAAGATCTTCTCGCAGAACAAGCCGTCGCGCTCTGGCTTGAGAGTCCGGTAGTTGATCGTCTCCGGCTTCTTCACCTCGCCATGCGACCATTCGCGGATTTGCTCCGCGGTGGCCAGGCCGATGCGCAGTTCGTCGTAGAAATTAACGTCTAGCACTTGTCTTCTTTCTCGCTAGCTCTACACCTCGTCCAGGGTCGCGAACGAATCCGCGCCCGGACGCCGGGACAGGTCGATACCGAACTCTTCGGCGGAACGGAAATCGTCCTCCGAATCGCGAAGCTCCACCACCGTGCCGTCGGAGGAAAGCACCTCCACGTTCAGGCACAGCGACTTCATCTCCTTGACCAGAACCTTGAAGGACTCCGGGATACCGGGCTCCGGGATGTTCTCGCCCTTGACGATGGCCTCGTAGACCTTCACGCGGCCCGGCACGTCGTCAGACTTGATCGTCAGCAGTTCCTGCAGCGCCCAAGCCGCGCCGTACGCCTCCAGCGCCCACACTTCCATCTCGCCGAAGCGCTGGCCGCCGAACTGCGCCTTGCCGCCCAGCGGCTGCTGGGTGATCATCGAATACGGGCCCGTGGAACGCGCGTGGATCTTGTCGTCCACCAGGTGGTGCAGCTTCAACATGTAGATGTAGCCGACGCCGACCTTTTCCGGGTAAGGCTCGCCGGAGCGGCCGTCGAACAGCCTCGCCTTGCCACCCGCGTCGACCAGCTTGATACCGTCGCGCTGCGGCAGGCCATGTTCCAGCAAACCGGCGATCTCGTCCTCGTTGGCGCCGTCGAACACCGGCGTGGCCAGGCGTGCGCCGGGCTCCACCTTCGTCAGGCCGACGTCCTTGAGGCGCTTGGCCCACGGCTCGTTCACCTTCGAGATGTCCCAACCGGCGTGCGCGATCCAGCCCAGGTGCGTTTCCAACACCTGGCCGACGTTCATACGGCTCGGAACGCCCAGCGGGTTCAGGACGATGTCGACCGGCGTGCCGTCCTCCAGGAACGGCATGTCTTCGACGGGCAGGATCTTCGAGATGACGCCCTTGTTGCCGTGGCGTCCGGCCAGCTTGTCGCCGTCGGAGATCTTGCGCTTCTGCGCCACGTAGACGCGCACCAACTGGTTGACGCCCGGGGCCAGCTCGTCGCCGTCCTCGCGGTCGAAAACGCGCACGCCGATGACGGTGCCCGTCTCGCCGTGCGGCACCTTCATCGAGGTGTCGCGGACTTCGCGGGCCTTCTCGCCGAAAATCGCGCGCAGCAGGCGCTCCTCCGGGGTGAGCTCCGTCTCGCCCTTCGGCGTGACCTTGCCCACCAAAACGTCGCCCGTGCCGACCTCGGCGCCGATGCGGATGATGCCGCGTTCGTCCAAGTCAGCCAGCATTTCATCGGAAATGTTGGGGATGTCGCGGGTGATCTCCTCCGGACCCAGCTTGGTGTCGCGGGCGTCGATCTCGTGCTCCTCAATGTGGATCGAGGTGAGGATGTCCTCCTGCACCAGGCGCTGCGACAAGATGATCGCGTCCTCGTAGTTGTGGCCCTCCCAGGGCATGAACGCCACCAGCAGGTTGCGGCCCAGCGCCATCTCGCCGCGATCCGTGCAGGCGCCGTCGGCCAGCGGCTGGCCGGGCACCACGTGGTCGCCGGCGACCACCAGCGGGCGCTGGTTTATGCAGGTGGCCTGGTTGGAACGCGCGAACTTCGCCAGCCGGTAGCTGGAGTAGGTACCGTCGTCGTTCGCGACGTCGATGATGTCCGCGGAAACCGAGGTGACGGCGCCCGCCTTGGCGGCCACGGTCACGTCGCCGGCGTCCACCGCGCCGCGGTATTCCATGCCGGTGCCGACATACGGCGACTCGTTCTGGATCAACGGCACGGCCTGGCGCTGCATGTTGGCGCCCATCAACGCGCGGGAGGCGTCGTCGTGCTCCAGGAACGGGATCAACGCGGTGGCCACGGAGACCATCTGCCGCGCCGACACGTCCATGTACTGCACCTGCTCGCCGGGCACGGTGTCAACGTCGCCGTGCTTGATGCGCACCAAGACGCGGTCTTCGACGAACTTGCCGTCGTCGCCGATCTTGGCGTTGGCCTGCGCGATGACGTAGCGGTCCTCTTCGTCCGCTGTGAGGTAGTCGATCTGATCGGTCACCTTGCCGCCGACAACCTTGCGGTACGGCGTCTCGATGAAGCCGAACGCGTTCACGCGGGCAAACGACGCCAGCGAGCCGATCAGGCCGATGTTCGGGCCTTCCGGGGTCTCGATCGGACACATGCGCCCGTAGTGGGAGTGGTGCACGTCGCGGACTTCCATGCCGGCGCGGTCGCGGCTCAAACCGCCCGGGCCGAGCGCCGAGAGGCGGCGCTTGTGCGTCAGGCCGGCCACCGGGTTCGTCTGATCCATGAACTGCGAGAGCTGCGACGTTCCGAAGAACTCCTTCAATGCCGCCGAAACCGGACGGATGTTGATCAGCGTCTGCGGGGTGATCGCCTCGATGTCCTGCGTCGTCATGCGGTCGCGGACGGTGCGCTCCAAGCGGCCCAGGCCGATGCGGAGCTGGTTCTGGATCAGCTCGCCGACCGTGCGCAGCCGGCGGTTGCCGAAGTGGTCGATGTCGTCCGTCTCCACCGGGCGGCCGTCCAACTCCGTCTTGCCCTCGTGCAGCGCGACGATGTACTTGATGGCCGCCACCATGTCGTCGATGGTCAGCACCTGCGTGTCGAACGGCAGGTTCAGGCCAAGCTTCTTGTTGATCTTGTACCGGCCGACCTTCGCCAAGTCGTAGCGCTTCGGATGGAAGTAGTAGTTCTCCAGCATGTTCTGCGCGGCGTCGCGCGTCGGAGGCTCGCCGGGGCGCAGCTTGCGGTAGATGTCGATAAGGGCCTCGTCCGTGTTGGACGTGTGGTCCTTTTCGAGCGTGAGGCGCATGGACTCCGAATCGCCGAATTCTGCCAGGATCTGCTCGTTGGTCCAACCCAGGGCCTTCAGCAGCACCGTGACCGACTGCTTGCGCTTGCGGTCGAGGCGGACGCCGACCATGTCGCGCTTGTCGATCTCGAACTCCAGCCAGGCGCCACGGCTCGGGATGATCTTGCAGGTGAAGATGTCCTTGTCAGAAGTCTTGTCGGGGACTTGCTCGAAATACACGCCGGGAGAGCGGACCAACTGGCTCACCACGACACGCTCGGTGCCGTTGATGATGAAGGTGCCCTTCTCCGTCATCAGGGGGAAATCGCCCATGAACACCGTCTGCGACTTGATCTCGCCGGTGTCGTTGTTCATGAACTCCGCCGTGACGAACAGCGGCGCGGAGTAGGTGACGTCGCGGTCCTTGCACTCCTCCACCGAATGCTTGGCCTCCTCGAAGCGGTTGTCGCGGAAAGACAGCGACATCGTCTGGGAGAGGTCTTCGATGGGCGAGATCTCTTCGAAGATCTCGGCCAGGCCGGACTTGGGATTGATGTCCGTGCGCCCCTCGGCCTGCTGCGCGGCTACGCGGGCCTGCCAGGCCTCGTTGCCGATGAGCCAGTCGAAAGACTGGACTTGCAGATCGAGAAGGTTGGGAACTTCGAGCGGCTCGGCGATCTTCGCAAAGGAGATCCGGCCACTTTGTGAGATTACGTTGGTGTTCTTCGACGCTGTGCGCGAGACGGCCAAGGTGGATCCTTCCAGAAACCCGGTTACCCGGTTCGTTGCACGCAAAACGGCCCGCGTCAAATCGGCGGGTCGCCAAAGCGATGATCAAACCAAGAGCATAGCCCACCGGGGGGCAGACATGCAAACCGAAACTTCAGCAAGGTCGCTCGTGCTGAAGATGAGTACCAAGGTAGCCCATGAAACAAGGTCTTGGCTACTGTTCGCGTGAAGCGAACCGGCCCGGTAAAGCAAAGAGGCCCGCTCGCGGCGGGCCCCATACCTGGTTTGGTCAGCGCGAAACGCGGCCGGCCTTCAGGCACGAAGTGCAGACGTTGAGGCGCTTTGGGGCGCCATTCACGACCGCGCGAACACGCTGGATGTTCGGATCCCAGCGACGATTCGTCTTCTTCTTCGACCAGGGCACGTTGTGGCCAAACCCTGGGCGCTTGGCGCAGATGTCACACACGGCAGCCACTTCAAACTCCTCGGCTTAGGAAAATCGCAACCGAACTACCATACCCTCTTCGCCGCCGGTTCGCCTAATCGGCTATGCAAACTCCAGCAAATCGGACAGCTCGCAATCCAGTTCTTCCAGGCGGCGCATACTGGCTGGGCGGATCTCGCAATACCCTTCGCGCCAGATTACCTCCACATCCAGGCCGTACACCTGCGAGAGCACCTCGGCGTCCAGCACCGACGTCGGGCCGTCGAGCGCGACTTGCCCTTCGGCCAGCAGCACGATCTTGTCGCAGTAGGCGGCCGCCATGTTCAAGTCGTGGATGGCGATGAGCGCGGTCACCCCCTCGCTGGCCGTCAGGTCGCGGATCAACTGCATCGTCTCCACCTGGTAGCGCAAGTCGAGGGCGGACGTGGGCTCATCGAGCAGCAGGATCTCGGGCTCTTGGGCCAACGCCCGAGCGATGAGCACCCGCTGCGCCTGGCCGCCGGAAAGCTGCGACAGCCGCCGCTCGCGAAACTCCCCCAAGCCGAGCCGCCCGATGGCGGCGTCAACGATGGCGTGGTCCTTGGCGGTGGGGCGCAGGCCGATGTACGGGGTACGCCCGAGCATCACCGACTCGGCTACCGTCAACTCAAAGGGCACTTCGGCCGATTGGGGGACGTACGCCACCACACGGGCATGCTCTTGGCGTTTCAGGCCCAGCAGGTCGCGCAGCCCGACACGCACTGATCCGCGGGCGGGTTCGTAGATGCGGGCGAGGATCTTCGCCAGCGTTGACTTGCCCGCGCCGTTTGGGCCGAGCAGGGCCACGAAGGTCCCCCGCTCCACCTCGATGTCGATGCCTTTGAGGATCGGGGTCGATCCGTGTGAGAACTCTATGCCGGAAATCTTGAGGCTCATCCGATTGCCTTTCTGCGCGAAATGATGAGGTTGATGAACAGCGGGGCGCCGACCACCGCCACGACGATGCCAACCGGGATCACCGCCGGGGCCAAGATGGTGCGCCCGACGGTGTCCGCGACTAGCAGCAGCATGCCGCCCGCGACCACGGAGAAGGGCAACAGGAAGCGGTGGTCGCCGCCGATGATCAGCCGGGCTATATGCGGCCCGACCAGCCCGACGAAGCCGATGACGCCGCACACGGAGACCACGACCGATGCCAGCAGGACCGCGACGGTGATGAGCCCGACGCGCAGGGCGTCCACGTGCACGCCCAGGCTCTTGGCGGAATCATCCCCGGCGAACGCGACTGCGTTGAGCTTGGTGGCGTTCCACACGGCCACCGGAATCGCCAATGCCAGGATTGCGGCGACGAATCCCACGTCGGACCAGGTGGCTTCGTTTACTGAGCCGAAAGTCCAGCGCACGATCTGCTGCAGCGTGTTCTCGTCGGCCACGAATTGGACCGCCGAAGTGAGCGCTTCGAACAGTTGCGTCATGGCCACGCCGAGCAGCAGCAGCGTGGCCGTGGACGCCGCCCGCGTGCGTGACAGGCCCAGCACCAGCGCGGAAACCGCCAAGGCTGTGATGAGCGCCCCCAACGCCACAAGAAAGCTGGGGGCACCCGTCCCGGAAAGCAGCAGGATGGCCAGCGCGGCGCCGAAAGCGGCCGCCGGCGAGACACCGAGCGTGAACGGGCTCACCAGCGGATTGCGCAGCAGCGCCTGCATGAGCACACCCGCCAGGGACAGGGCCGCGCCCGCCACCGTGGCCAAAGCCACCCGGGGCAGGCGCAACCCGATCACCACCGTGTACGTCTTGGCGAAGCCCGCCGGGACCTCGCCGCCGAACACCGCCAACCGGACGGATTCGGCGACTTCGGCCACCGACAGGCTCGTGGAACCGACGGCCACCGCCACCAAGATGGAAACCAGGGTCAGGACCAGTCCAGCCAGCAGGATTGCCGACTTGGTGGTCTTGGGCAGCTTCCGTTTGGTTTGCGGCGCCGCGGCCGGCGGACGCGCTGGTGCGATCACAGACACTTGCCGTCCCTCAGCGCTTGGCCTTCTGGATGTAGGCCTCCTCGCCAGCGAAATCGGTGTGCTGGAATTCGGTCACCCACTTCTCCAAGTAGGTCACCGGCTCGACATCGGTGAACTTGTCCGGATGCAGCCACTTGCCCAGATAGAGCGCTCCGATCGCCTTCGCGAGCCCGGAAGTCGTCCAACCGTTGGCGATGTAGACGCGGTCGTCCTTCACCGCGGTGATCTGGCTGAAGCCCTCGCGGCCGGCGATCTCGGCGGAGATCTCGTCGAAGTTGGCCTGGCCGGTTGGCGTGGCCGAAGGCTCGAACTCGTAGATGATCACTTCGGGATCGCGTTCGACGACATCCACCGGGTCGACTGTGGCCTCGCCGTCGTTGGAAGCGCCCACCGAGAAGTCGGTGAACACGTTGTCGCCATTCGCGGCCTCAATGATGGCGTGGAAACCAGAGCCCGGCAGCACCGTGAGGAAGGGCTCGCCGGTTTCCCAGTAGGTGCGCACGGCCTGGGTGCCCGCGACGCGGTCCTTGACCAGGGTGAAAATCTCGTCGTAGAAGGCGGACAACGCCTTGGCGCCGTCTTCCTTCTGGAACACCTGACCGAGCAGATCGACGGTGTCGTGGAATACCGCGTAATCCCAGGCGGTGGCCACGACCACGGGGATGTCGAAGGACTCCAATTGCTTCGCGGCGTCCTCCCAGGCGCCGTTGCGCGGAATGATCACCACGTCCGGATCCAGTGCGACGACGGCCTCATAGTTGATCTCTCCGATGGACTCGGCGACGATCTCCGCGTCGCTGAAGTTCAGGTAGCCGAGCCGCCGCTGCGAAGCGCGGTCCGTGCCCACCACGGCGTCTCCGGCGCCGATCGCGTTGACGAACTCGTTGGCATAGCTGTTCAGCACGACCGCGCGTTCCACCGGAAGCTGGAGCTCGACGCTGCGCTTCTGGTCGTCCACAACCGTGATGGTGGCCGCGCTAGCAGACGTCTCAGGTGCCGTGGTGGCGGGCTGCTCGCTGGCGGTAGTCGTGCCGCAGCCCACGATGGCCAACGCCGCGAGCGAGGACATGATGGCTTTGATTGGTTTTTTCACTTTTCTTTCCTTTTCACTGATCGGCACGGGAAACTGATCGGCATGGGACAACTAGGTGGGTTTCGGGGAGCCTGCGGACTCGGACTAGACCAGGGCCGGCTCCAGCCCGGACCGCGCCTCCTCGACGGATTCGCGCAGCGTGTGCAGCGCCGCGTTGCCCGCCGCCGTTGACACCCCGCAGGTGGGCGAGAGCAGCAGCGGGCGCCCGGCGAACTGGGCAAGTACCTGCAACGCCTGGTCGCGCACGGCGCCGGCGTCTTGGCGGGCGATGTCTTCGCGGGCGACACCTCCGACCGGCACAATCGGGTCGGCTGGATCCAGCGAACGGTTGGCCGGGGCGAAGTGGTCCCAACTCACCGCGTGGGCGCCGTAGCCATAGAAGCGTTCCGGGTAAGACCGTGGGCCGCAGGTGTGCAGGATGACCTTCAAACCCAGCGAACGGGCCACGTCGATCAGCTTGCGGTCGCGCGGAGCCGAGAACTCCTCGAAAACCGGCTGCGGCGCGATCTCGTCGTGCGCGGTGGACGTCAACGCGTAATAGATTCCGTCCGCGCCGACGGCCGCCAGTTGGCTGATGTAGTCCGCCAGGGCGTGGGCGATCTCGTCCAGGGCGTTGTGCAAGCCGGCGGGCTGCGCCGACACGAGCCGGGAGAGCGTGGCCGAAGAGTGCGAGCCGTGGATGTTGCCGCCGACGTGGCGCGGCTGCCCGGCGAGCGTCAGCAGCACGGTCAGCGGGGAAAAGACCGTCTGCACGATGGGGGTGTCGGGCAGCGTGCCGCGCAAGAGCCGCGTCAGGGTCACTTGGTCCACCAAGGATTGCGCGCCGTCGGCTTGGTCGCGGTCGATCTTCCAGACGTCTTCAATGGTGTTGATGACGCCGTAGACCTGCGCCGGCTGGGCGCCGCGGTAGTTGTTGTAGTCGTAGGTGTTGCCGAACGCCTCCGCATAGTAGGAGTTGCGGGGATTGATCTTGACCCAATCCCAGTCATAGTCGTTGGCAAACGCGGTGTGGGCCGCCGCCAGTTCGGCGGGATCGGTCTCCGCGGGGATGAAATGCCCCCATGCGGCGGCGATCGGACGGTCGGCGAGTTCTCCGGACAGCAAGGCTTCGAAGCGGGTTTGTTTGTTCCAGTCGGACACTTGGATCTCCATTTCAAGGGTGCGCTGAATACGCGCGGGGATTTGGTGGGATTTGGGCCGGGGTTCAGCGACAACAGCGCATGGCGTCCCGAGCCGGCGTCAGGGGGACGGTCATGCTCTCTCCTCGGATGGGCGCTTTGTGTATACGCGCGGATTCAATAATGAGAGCCTAGCACTGCCGTGTATGCGTTTCAAATCGGGCGGTGTCATGCCGAGTTTGTTCAGGCATTCAGGGGCAGGCGGGTCCCAAGCAGGGTGCGGCGGACTTCGTCCGAGATCCCGGAACGAGTCCGGGATGACGGTTAGGCGGGGTGCTCAGGACAGCGCTTGTGAGGATGGGGCGTGGCGGACTTCGTCCGAGATCCCGGAACGAGTCCGGGATGACCAGGTGGGGTGGTCCGAGATGACCGGGCGGGTCCTATCCCCGGGGTCCCCGCAAAGTACCGCAGCGCAGCGAGGACACTTTGTGGGGCGTGTTTGTGGGGCGTCTTTATGCCTCTAGGACTATGGGCAGGATCATGGGACGGCGGTTGTGCTTCGTGTTCACCCAGCGGCCGATCGTGCGCCGGATCAACTGCTGCAACTGGAAAGTGTCGTCCACGCCGTCGGCGAGCGCTTTGGCCAAAGCGTCGGTCAGCGGGCCGCGGATCTCGTCGAAGACTTCGTCGCCGCCGGCGAAACCGCGCGCCCGGATATCGGGGCCGCTCACTACCCGCTGCGAATGGAAGTTGACGACGGCCACGATCGTCAGGAAGCCCTGTTCGCCCAGGATCTTGCGGTCTGTCAGCTCGGTGTCGCCGATGTCGCCAACTGAGGAGCCGTCAACGAAGATGTAATTCGCTTCCAGCTTGCCGACAACCTTCGCCACGCCTTTGGCCAAGTCGATGACGGTGCCGTCGTCGGCCACGATGGCGCTCTGCGGTGGGACGCCGGTCTGCACGGCCAACTCGGCGTTGGCGATCAGGTGGCGCACTTCGCCGTGCACCGGAAGCACGTTGCGCGGCTTGACGATGTTGTAGCAGTAGAGCAACTCCCCCGCGCAGGCGTGGCCGGACACATGCACCAGCGCCTTGCCGCGGTGGACGACCGTGACGCCATTGCGCGAAAGCGTGTTGATGACGCGGTAGACGGCGTTCTCGTTTCCGGGGATCAGCGAGCTGGCCAGCAGCACCACGTCACCGGGGCCGGCTTCGACGATTGGATGTTCCTGCTGTGAGATGCGCGACAGCGCCGACAACGGCTCGCCCTGCGAACCAGTGGAGATAAACACCAGTTGGTCGTCGCGGTACTTGTCGATCGACTTCAGGTCCACCTGGATGCCCGGCGGCACCCGCAGGTACCCCAGATCGGAAGCCACCGTCATGTTGCGCACCATCGAGCGCCCGACGTAGACGACTTTCCGGCCGAAGCGCTCGGCCAAATCCAGGATCTGCTGCACGCGGTGCACGTGCGAGGCGAAACAGGCCACGATCAGCTTCTGTTTGGCGTTCACGAACACCCGTTCCAACGCCGGTTCGATGTCCCGCTCGTGCGCCGTGAAGCCGGGAGTGTCGGCGTTCGTGGAATCGGGCATGAACAAGTCGAGCCCCTCGTCGCCGAGGCGCGCAAAACCGTTCAGGTCGGTGATCCGGCCATCCAACGGCAACTGGTCCATCTTGAAATCGCCGGTGTGCAGCACTGTTCCGGCTTTCGTGCGCACGGCGACAGCCAGGGCGTCGGGGATCGAGTGGTTCACGGACAAGAATTCGAGATCGAACTCACCCACGCGCAACCGGTCGCCCTCTTTGACGACGCGCAGGTCGGGGTTCTTGATGCGGTGTTCGCGCAGCTTCTCCTGCACTAGCGCCAAAGTGAGCTTGGAACCCAGCACCGGCAGGCCAGGGCGGCTGCGCAGCAGGTACGGCACGGCGCCGATGTGGTCCTCATGCCCGTGCGTGAGCACCAAGGCCTGGACGTCGTCCAAGCGGTCCGAGACCAGGTGGAACGAAGGCAGGATCAGGTCAACGCCGGGTTGGTCGTCGGACGGGAAGAGCACCCCGCAGTCGATCAACAGCAGCTGGCCGTTGAGTTCGAACGATGTCATGTTCCGGCCGATGTCGCCCAGTCCGCCCAGTGGGGTGATGCGCAGCGTGTTGGCCGCCAGCTTGGGCGGCGTCTTGAGAGTTTTCAGCATTGTGGCTCCTAGCCTACCTAGACCCGTGCGGGTTCGCGGTCAAAGGCCCAGGATGGCTTCCATTCCCAAGGTCAAGCCGGGCCGACCCGGCACGGCCCGGACCGCCGCCAGGACACCGGGCATGAACGACACCCGGTCGAGTGAATCATGGCGGATGGTCAGGGTCTCTCCCGCCCCGCCGAACAGCACTTCTTGATGGGCGACCAGGCCGCGCAAACGCACGCCGTGCACGTGGACACCGGCCACATCGGCCCCGCGGGCCCCGGCGAGCCCGGAATTGGTCGCGTCCGGGACCGTCCCCAGACCAGCCGCCGCGCGCGCCGCCGCGATGCGCCGGGCCGTATTCTGCGCCGTGCCAGACGGCGCGTCCACCTTGTCCGGATGGTGCAACTCGATGACCTCGGCCGACTCGAAGAAGGCCGCCGCGCGCTCGGCGAAGTGCATCATCAAGACCGCGCCGATCGAGAAGTTGGGGGCGATGACGACTCCCAGGCCGGCCTTGGCGGCCAGTTGGGAGCGAACCCGCTCCAGGCGTTCGTCGGTGAACCCCGTCGTGCCGACGACCACGTGTGAGCCGCGCTCCAGGCACCAGGAGATGTTGTCCATGACCGCCGCGGGCACGGTGAAATCCACTACCACGTCGGCTGGGCCGAGCGCGCCGCGGTCGTCGCCCGCGTCGATTCCCCAAGCCAACTCCAGGTCCGGGGCCTGCTCCACCGCACGGCAGACTTCCGCGCCCATCCGGCCGCGGCTGCCAATCACACCTACTCGCATGGCGTCAAGGATAACCGGCTCAAGCGTCCAACAACGCGTCCACGAAACCCGCCGCGTCGAAGGGCGCCAGATCGTCGGCGCCCTCGCCCAAGCCGATCAGCTTGACGGGGACTCCCAGTTCACGCTGCACCTGGACGACAATGCCGCCCTTTGCCGAGCCGTCCAGCTTGGTCAACACCACCCCGGTCACATCGACCACCTCGGCGAAGACCCGCGCCTGGGTCAGCCCGTTTTGGCCCGTTGTCGCGTCGATGACCAGCAGCACCTCGGAAACCGGCGCCTTGCGCTCGATCACACGCTTGATCTTGCCCAGCTCGTCCATCAACCCGGCTTTGGTGTGCAGGCGTCCGGCGGTATCGACCACGACCACGTCCACGCCGTCGGCGATCCCGCGGTCAACGGCATCGAAGGCCACCGACGCCGGGTCGCCGCCTTCCGGCCCGCGCACCACGGGCACCCCCACCCGGCTTCCCCAGGTCTCCAATTGGTCGGCGGCGGCGGCGCGGAAAGTGTCGGCGGCTCCCAGCAACACCGAGTGGCCTTCCGCGACCAGCACGCGGGCGAGTTTGCCGATCGTCGTCGTCTTGCCCGTGCCGTTCACGCCCACGACCAGCACCACGCCGGGCGCGCCCGCCACCTTCAGCTCGCGGTCCAAGCCGGGATCAACCAGCTTCACCAGTTCTTCGCGCAGCACGGCTTTGGCCTTCGCCGGGTCAGATTCGCCCTCTACGCCCATCTTGGCCCGCAGCGCGTCGATCAACTCAGTCGTCGGACCCACGCCCAGGTCAGCCGTTATCAGCGAGGTCTCCAAGTCATCCCACGTTTCGGCGGAGATCCTGTCGGTGGCCAACAGCGCCAGCAAGCCCCGGGCGAACGGATTCTCCGCCGCGGCAAGCCGCCGGCGCAACCGCGTCAGGCGCGACGCCGGAGGTTCGGGCACGTCCGCGGCCGGAACTTGGTCCGAGGTGGTTTCAAGTGGCTGCGCCACAGCCTTGGCGTCATCCGCTGTTGGAGCGGCTGCCACCTCGCCTGCGGGCTCGGGGGCTACCTCCAGGCGTTTCGCTTTGCGCGACTGCGCGAAGATGATGACCGCGGCAGCCGTGATGCCCAGCACCACGCCACCGACAATGAACCAAACCAAGAAGTCGTAGATTGCCACGAGGACATAATAGGGGCACCGAATGCGCACCTTGGCTCTCAGGAAGTCTTAGGGCAAAGTTAGGAGTCTTCTTATTGGGTTGCCTCCAGGCGCCGCCTACCGTGGATTCATGAGCATCCCGACACTTCCGCCGCCGCCTGCCGCCATCCGCGGCCAACACACCTGGTCCAATCCCCCTTTCCCCTCCTACCAGCCGCCGCTGCTGCCGTTGACTGAACGCTTCCTACCCCTGAAACAGGACGTAGCCACCGCCGTCGCGCTGTTCGCCGCGGGTTATTTCTTCTTCGAGTGGGGCGTTCCGGTGGCCGCGTCGGGAGCCACGGTTTTCTACTTGGCCTGCCTGGGCGTCGCGCTCCCCTATCTGCACTGGCTCGGGATCCGGCAGACTCGCAAGTCTTGGCTGCTATTTGCGCTGGCGGTCGCCGGGGCGTTGCGGTTCACGGTGTTCGACGTGCGCAGCATCGACTGGTTCCTGCTTCATCCACTGGAAACCGGCCTGTGTGTGCTTTGGGTGGCAACCGCCTGCGGCAACGCGGTCGCGCCGCGCTTCGGTGGCCACACGCTGACGGATATGCTCAGCCAACTCGTCGCCACGCCCGTCGCGAACTACACCGCCTGGTTTGCCTCCGCCAAGGCCGTCTTTGGTCGGCGGGCCGCAGGCAGCCCGGCAGTCAAGGCGGTGGGGCTCAGCCTGCTGGTTTGCCTGCCATTGTTCATCGCCGTCGGCGCACTGCTCGCCGCCGCTGACCGATCCTTCGCCGATCTGCTGGACGGATTCGCCCAGCTCACCCCGCCCGACGACCTCGGATTGCGGTTGGTGTACGTATTGGGAGCGGCTCCGGTGGCCGCATACATCTTCGCGATTCTCTGCGGCAACGGCCGCCACCACCGGGCCCGCCAGTTAACGGCCGAGGGCGTCGACGCCAAGCTCGCCCAGGCTCGCCTCTTGCCGCAGTCGGCCCTGGCCGCCCCTTTGGCCGTGCTGGCTGGCATGTACGCCGTGTTCTTCGCCGCGATGGGCACCTACCTGTTCTCGGCCTTCGCAGGGGCCCTGCCGAGCGGTTTCACCTACGCCGAATATGCCCGGCGCGGCTTCTTCGAACTGTGCGGCGTGGCTGTGATCAACCTGGCCGCGGTGGGTTTGGCGTATCTGCTGGCCCGTCGGCCCGGCGGGGTGTTCCCAGTCAGCCTGCGGGTGTTGACCGGATCAATTTCGGCGCTCACCTGCCTGCTGATCGCGACGGCCGTCTCCAAGATGCTGCTCTACACCCAGACATACGGCATGTCGCAACTGCGCCTGTACGTGCTGTGGTTCCTGGTGCTGATGCTGGCCGTATTCGGCGCGTTGCTCGCCTGGCACATCCGGCCCGGCGACGTCTCCCGGCCCATCGCCTGGGCCGGCCTGCTGGCGGTGGCCGCGCTGGCTTTCGCCGACACGGATGCGATCATCGCCAACCACAATGTCGACCGGTACCTGGCCCAGGGCGGCGAAATCGACGTGGCCATGATCCGATATGAGTTGAACGACGGAGCGCTGCCCGCGCTGGAACGCCTGGCGGTCCAAGCACCCGATCCGCGGGTGCGCAGCGAGGCCCAGCAGGCGTACGCCGAAAAGCTCGCGGCGCCGGATTGGTACGGCGCGGCCGCCCAGTTCCCCAACTGGAACGCCGTCAGCGCGTTGAACCGCTGATCAACTGGCCGACGGCCTGCTCGAACGGGACTTTGGCGATCTCGCCGGTGGCGCGGTCGCGGATCTCGACGACGCCGTCGGCCAGGCTGCGTCCGACCACCACGATGGTGGGCATGCCCAGCAATTCGGCGTCGGCGAACTTGACGCCCGGACGCTCCTTGCGGTCGTCCAGGATGACGGCCACACCCGCGGCGTCAAGCTGCCCGGCCAACTGCTCGGCCGCCTGGGTGATCTCCTCCTGGTTACCCGCCGCGACGATGTGCACGTCGAAAGGCGCCACCTGGGGCGGCCAGGCCAACCCCTTCTCGTCGTGGTACTTCTCCGCCAGCACGGCGACGGCCCGCGACGGCCCGAAGCCATACGAGCCCATGGTCACGGTGACGAGTTTGCCGTTCTCATCGAGAACTTTGAGCCCCAGGGCCTCGGCGTACTTGCGACCCAACTGGAAGATGTGGCCGATCTCGACACCGCGGGCGAGCTTGAGCGGGCCGGAGCCGTCGGGAGCCGGATCGCCCTCGCGGACCTCGGCGACATCCAACACGCCGTCGGATGTGAAGTCGCGTCCGTACACGACGTCGAGCTGGTGCCGGTCCACCTCGTTGGCGCCGGTGACCCAACGGGTGCCGTCCACCACGCGCGGATCAACCAGGTAGCGGATTCGGAAGGGCGCGTTCTCGCCCAAGACCTGTCCCACGCCTGCCTTGAAGGGCCCGATGTAACCCTTGGCGAGCTGCGGATACGCCGCGAAATCGGCCTCGCTGAACGGCACCGCCTGGGCGGGCTCAATAGCGGCGACCAGGCGCTTCTCGTCCACTTCGCGGTCGCCGGGCAGGCCGATGATGAGCGCGGATTCAGCGCCGTCGACGTCGGTGACTTTGTAGACGAGGTTCTTGAGGGTATCGGCGGCGGTCCACGGCCGGTCGGCGCGCGGGTAGCGCTCGTTGACGACGGCCACCAGCGAATCGATAGTCGGGGTGTCCGGCGTGTCGATCACCTGCACCGGCCCGACGCCTGACGCGTCCACCGGATCGGGCGCGGGAATGCGCAAGGCCTCTGTGTTGGCCGCGAACCCACTTGGGGCGAGCACGAACGAATCCTCGCCACCGTCCATCTCGACCAAGAATTCCTCCGAGCGCGACCCTCCCATGGCGCCCGACATCGCGCGCACCATGGTGTACTCCAATCCGAGCCGTTCCAGGGTGCGCTGGTAGGCCACACGGTGTTTCTCATAGGAGACCTTCAGGCCCTCGTCGTCGATGTCGAAGGAATAGGAGTCCTTCATGGAGAACTCGCGGCAGCGCAGCAGGCCGGCGCGCGGCCGGGCCTCGTCGCGGTATTTCGGGTTGATGTGGTAGATGATCAGCGGCAAGTCTTTGTACGACTGGTAAAGGTCCTTCACGACGAGGGTGAAAAACTCCTCATGCGTCGGCGCCAGCAGATAGTCGGCGCCCTTGCGGTCCTTGAGGCGGAACAGCGTGTCGCCGTAGTCCTGCCAGCGGTGCGACGCCTCATACGGCTCGCGGGGCAGCAGGGAGCCGAAGCGCATTTCGAAGCCGCCGATGGCGTCCATTTCCTCGCGGATGACCTGCTCCACCTTTTCGAAGACGCGCAACCCGATAGGCAGCCACGTATACAGGCCAGGCCCCATCCGCCGGATATATCCGGCTCGCACCAGCAGCTTGTGGCTGGCCAACTCGGCGTCGGCGGGATCCTCGCGCAGTGTGCGCAGGAAGTACGTTGACATTCTCGTGATCACGAGCGCCAAGCTTATACCCCGCGCTCCGCTCCCCGCTCAGCCCTGATCACCCGCGAATCAGGGCTCAGAACAGCACCGTGGAGAATTCGCCGGTTTGGGAGAAGCCGACCCGCTCGTAGCAGCGGATGGCCCGCACGTTGAAGTCGTTCACGTACAGGCACGCCGTGCGGTAGTCGGCCAGCACATACTCAGTCACCGCCGCCACAGCCCCGGCGGAAATCCCCTGGCCGCGATGGGACGGATGCAGCCACACGCCCTGCATTTGGGCCACCAGGTTGCCGGCGGCCCCGATATCCGCCTTGAACACGACATGGCCGTCCTCCACGATGCCGAACGCGCGGCCGTTGGCGACCAGCGAATGGCAGTACCGCCTAAACGAATCCTCGGTCTGCTGGTCCATCGTGCCGGAACCTACCTCTTCGCGGAACATCGCCAGCGACGCCGCCAAATAGGAATCGAATTCGCGGAAGGTGATGGGGCGCACCCGCGTGTCGGCCGGCCAGCGCGGAGCTGTGGAGATGGCCATGAGCGGCTGGCGGGGGCGAATCTCCCGGGTGACGGAGTAGTTGCGGCCCCAACGCCGGGCCAGGCCCGCCCACAGTTGCAGGGCCATGTCGGCAGGGCCCAGAATCGCCTGCGACAAGCGGCGGCGGCCGACGGCCTCCACGAAAGCGGAGATCGCCAACTGGTCCGCCGCGACCGGCACCATGTTCCGCCCGATGTGCAGCAGCGCCCTGAAGTCGCCCTCCGGCCAGCCCCACAATGTGCCCGGCGTGTGCGGCTGCAACACCCCGGATTCCACGCGGGAGGCCACGAAGATGCTGGAGACCGGGTCGGCCCGCAGCAGCCTCTTGACTGCCTCGGCGTCGGACGGCGTGAGGATGCGCGCCCTCATCGGATTTCCACCTGCAATTGGCCGGGTTCCATGCCCTCGGCCAGCCGGTTCGCTTCGGCCAGCAGCGTGGCGGTGATCTCTGCTTCCGGCACGGTCTTGATGACCTCACCCTTGACGAAAATCTGCCCTTTGCCGTTGCCGGAGGCCACGCCCAGGTCGGCTTCGCGGGCCTCGCCGGGCCCGTTCACCACGCAGCCCATGACGGCGACGCGTAGCGGCACCTTCAAGTGGGAGAGCCCCGCCGTCACCTCCTCGGCCAGCTTGTAGACGTCCACCTGCGCGCGCCCGCACGAAGGACAGGACACGATTTCGAAATGCCTGGGCCGCAGATTCAGCGATTCCAGGATCTTCACCCCGACTTTGACTTCCTCTACCGGCGGGGCCGACAGCGAGACGCGGATCGTGTCGCCGATGCCTTGGGCCAACAGGGCGCCGAATGCGACGCAGGATTTCACGGTCCCCTGGAACGCCGGCCCGGCTTCGGTGACACCGAGGTGCAGCGGGTAGTCGCAACGCTGTGAAAGCAGTTGGTAGGCGCGCACCATCACGACCGGGTCGTGGTGCTTGACGGAGATCTTGAAATCGCCGAAGCCCACCTCTTCGAACAGGCTGGCCTCCCACAATGCGGACTCGACAAGCGCTTCCGGCGTGGCGGCGCCGTATTTCTGCAAGAGCCGCTTGTCCAGCGACCCCGCGTTAACTCCGATGCGCAGGCTCACCCCCGCGGCGACCGCGGCCTGGGCAATCGCCGCGACCTGGTCGTCAAAGGCGCGGATATTGCCCGGGTTGACGCGTACCGCCGCGCAACCGGCGGCGATAGCGGCGAAAACGTACTTGGGCTGGAAGTGGATGTCGGCGATCACCGGAATCGGGGATCGGGCGCAGATCGCGGGCAGCGCGTCGGCGTCATCTTGGCTGGGGACCGCCAGCCGCACGATGTCGCAGCCCGCGGCGGTCAACTCCGCGATCTGCCGCAAAGTGGCGTCGACATCGGTCGTCTTGGTCGTCGTCATGGACTGCACCGAGATCGGCGCCCCACCGCCGACCAGCACCTTGCCCACGCGCACTTGCCGGGTCGGTCTCCGCTCAGCGAGAACCCCCGGGCCCGGCATCCCCAGATTTATGGCCACCGGATCAGAATAGTTCCAACGGGTTCACGATGTCGGCGACAATCAGCACGACGCCGCAAATCAGCAAGAACCCGGCCATGGCATAGGCCAGCGGCAACAGCCGCGCGGTGTCGAAAGGCCCCGGATCAGCCTTGCCGCGCACGCGGGCTACCTGCCGGCGCAGCCATTCGTACAGCGCCCCGGCGATGTGCCCGCCGTCCAGCGGCGGCAGCGGCACCAGGTTGAAAATGGCGAGGAACAAGTTGACCGAGCCGAGCAGCGAGGCGAACAGGTACAGCTTCTGCTGGTCGGTGTAGGCGTCGGATGTCATCGCTTGGCCCGCGACGGCGCTGGCACCCACGATGGAAATGGGCGAGTTCAGGTCACGGTCAGCCCCGGTGACCATGTCGACGGCCACGAAATAGACGCTGACCGGGAACTTGGCCAACGCCACCGCGGACTGTTTTGTCATCGTCCACATCTGGTCCAGAGCGTCCAGCGGGCCACCCGATTCGCGGTATTGCTGGGAGTAGACGCCCAGGAAACCGGCGGCGACAGTCGCCGTCGGATCCCACTCGTCGGACACCTGGTTGATCATCGTGTGCACGGCCGGCAACTCAACTTCCACGCCGTCGCGCAACACCGTGATCTGGGCCACACGATCCAGGTTGCCGCGGATGGAGTCGGTGAGCTGGTCGTAGCTGTCGATGCGCACACCGTTGAAGGCGATGATCTGGTCGCCGGCCTGCAGGCCGGCCTGTTTGGCAGGCGGCACAGGATCGGCGGCCGTGCAGTCGGAGGTGTCGTTGACCGCCTTGACGCAATCTGGCACCCCCGCGACCACCGTCGTGGTACGGACCACGCCGAAACTGGCCGTGAGGAACCAGAACAGCACGAAGGCGATGAGGATATTCATGAAGGGGCCGCCGAACATCATGGCGATCTTCTTCCAAGTCTTCTGCTGGTAGACCAGGCGGCGGTCTTCCACATCTGCCCCGGAAATGTCCTCCCACTCCTGCTCGCGGGCCGCGTCAGCCAACTCCATGAACCGCGAGGGCTTTCCGTAGCGCTTGGAGCCGGGCGGATACATGCCCAGCAGCTGCACGAAACCGCCCAGCGGGAAAGCCTTGAGGCCGTACTCGGTCTCGCCGATCCGCCGCGAGAAAATCGTCGGCCCGAAGCCGATGAAGTAGCGCGGCACCCGCACCCCGAACAGCTTCGCAGGCACCATGTGCCCAATTTCGTGCAGACCCACGGAGACGATGATCAAGGCGAAGAACACCAGCCCGAATCCGATCGTGGTCAGCAACTCCATGCCTGACTCCTTCCGGCGATCAAGCTCGCCGCTCGCTCCCGGGCCCAACTGTCGGCGCCCAGCACCGCGTCTACAGTGCCGGTGTCGGTAGGGGCGTAACCATCCAACGTTTCCCGTATCACATCGACAATACCCGCAAAACCCAATTCTCCGGCGCAGAACGCCGCCACGGCCACCTCGTTGGCGGCGTTGTACACCGCGGGCCAGTTGCCACCGCGCTTGCCGACCGCGCGAGCCAACTCGACGGCGGGGAAGGTCTGGGAATCCAGCGGCTCAAACGTCCAGGCCGCCGCTTTCGACCAGTCGCATGGGGCCGCCGCGTCAGCCAGGCGCTCCGGCCAGGTCAGGCCCAAGGCTATGGGCAGGCGCATGTCGGGCGGCGAACATTGCGCGATGGTGGAACCGTCGTGGAACTCCACCATGGAATGCACCACGGACTGGGGATGGACGACGACCTCGATATCGTCGAAGCCAACTCCGTAAAGCAGCCCCGCCTCGATCAACTCCAGGCCCTTGTTGACCAGCGTCGCGGAATTGATCGTGATGACCCGGCCCATCCGCCACGTCGGGTGCGCCAACGCCATGTCGGGCGTGACCTGGCCCAACTGCTCAGTGCTCCAGCCCCGGAACGGCCCGCCAGACGCCGTGAGGATGAGCTTGCGCACCTCTTGGGCGCGTCCGGCCCGCAAGGCCTGGGCGAAAGCTGAATGCTCCGAGTCCACGGCGACGATCTGCCCGGGTTTGGCGGCCTTGGCGACCAGGTCGCCGCCGATCACCAAAGACTCCTTGTTCGCCAGGGCAAGCGTGGTGCCGGCGGCCAGCGCAGCCAGTGTCGGCAGCAGGCCGGCGGCCCCGGTGATTCCGTTCAGCACCACGTCACAGGGCCTGCCCGCGAGCCGCGTGACCGCCTCCGGGCCTGCCCAAACTTCCACCCGGGGCAACTCGGCGCGCACCTGCTCGGCCGCCGCGGCGTCGGCGACCGCCACAACTTCGGGGCGCGTCGCCTTGGCTTGCGCGACAAGCAGGTCAGCCTGCGATCCCCCGGCCGCCAGCCCGCGCACGCGGAACTGGCCGGGCCGGGCGGTGATGACGTCAAGGGCCTGGGTGCCAATCGACCCAGTGCTGCCCAGCACCACCACTTCACGCATGGGTGGCCTTGACCAGGCTTGCGGCCAGCTCGGCGCGTTGCAGCGCGGTGTTGACGTCCGCGGCGCTGGCCACGGCGACGCCCATGCGGCGGTGCGGGAGCGCGGCGGCGGGTTTGCCGAACAGCCGCACGTCCGTCTCGGGCACCTGCAAAGCGGCGTCCAAGCCCGGGTAGGAAACCGGGCCGCCGTCGAACTTCCCGTAGATCACTGCCGAAGCGCCCGGGCGCAGCAGCGTGGTGTCGACCGGCAGCCCCAGGATCGCGCGGGCGTGCAATTCGAACTCCGACAGGCGCTGCGTCGCCAGGGTCACCATGCCGGTGTCGTGGGGGCGCGGGCTGACCTCGGAGAAGAGGACCTTGTCACCCTTGACGAACAACTCCACGCCGAAGATGCCCAGGCCGCCCAAGGCCCCCGTCACGGCTTTGGCCAGCCGGTGGGCTTCCTTGACCGCGCCGGGCGTCATGGGCTGTGGCTGCCACGACTTCACATAGTCCCCGTCGATTTGGCGATGCCCGACCGGCTCGCAGAAATACGTCTCGACATCTCCCGACGGGCCCTTCGCGCGCACCGTCAACTGCGTGATTTCGTAGTCGAAATCGATGAACCCCTCCACGATCACCCTGGTGGTGGCCACCCGGCCCCCGGAGCACGCGTAATCCCAGGCCGGCTGCACGTCGTCCGGCGTCTTCAGCACAGACTGGCCATGCCCGGACGACGACATCACCGGCTTCATGACAGCCGGATATCCGATGTCGTCGAGCGCCGCGCGAACGTCCGCCACGCAGTCCGCGAAGCGGTACGGCGAGGTCGGCAGGCCGAGTTCTTCGGCCGCCAGCCGCCGGATTCCCTCACGGTTCATGGTGAGCCGGGTGGCGCGGGCCGTCGGAATCACCGTCGCCAGCGATTCGGCTTCGATCCGGAGCAACTCGTCAGTGGCGATGGCCTCGATTTCGGGCACCACCAGATCCGGGCGCTCTTTCTCAACCAGGGCACGGATGGCGGCGGGGTCGGTCATGTCGATGGTGTAGGCCCGGTGCGCCACCTGTTGCGCGGGCGCGTTCTCGTAGCGGTCGACCGCGATCGTCTCAACGCCCAGGCGCATCAGGGCGATGACCACTTCTTTGCCGAGTTCGCCCGAGCCGAGCAGCATGACTTTGGTGGCGTTCGGGGAAAGCGGCGTGCCGATTGGTGATATCACACGAGGATTGTAGTGGCCTGTTCAATCCGCCGCCGCCAACTGGCCGCAGGCGCCCGCGATGTCCTGTCCGCGGGTGTCCCGGATCGTCACCGAAATCCCCGTCGCGGCCAGGCATTTCACGAACTCTGCTTGGCGCCCGGAGGCCTTCCATTTGACCCCCGGCGTCGGGTTGAGCCCGATCAAGTTCACATGTGCCCAACGCCGGCCCAGGGCGCGGCCCAACCGCTCGGCGCGCCAAGTCTGGTCGTTGACGGAGTCGATCAGGGCGTATTCGACCGAGACGCGGCGCCCGGTGGCGTCGAAATAGCGCCGCCCCGCGGCCAGCACTTCCGCGACCGGGAAACGCCGGTTGAGCGGGCAAAGCTGATCGCGCAATTCGTCGTCGGGAGCGTGCAGGCTGAGCGCCAAGGTCAGCGGCAACCCCTCTTTGGCGAGCTGGTCGATACGCGGCACCAGGCCCACCGTCGACACGGTGATGCCGCGCGCCGAGATTCCCATGGGGCCCGCGATGAGCCGGATGGACGCCAATACCGGCCCGTAGTTGGCCAACGGCTCGCCCATGCCCATGAAAACGACGTTGGACAGCCGCGGGAAGGCCGGTTCGCGCGCCGCCGCAATTACTTGGGCAGCGATTTCGGCGGCAGTCAGGTTGCGGCGCAAGCCGAGTTGGCCGGTGGCGCAGAATGGGCAGCCCATGCCGCAGCCCACCTGCGACGACACGCACACCGTGGATCTGCCGGGATATGCCATCAGCACCGATTCGACCAACTCGCCGTCGGCCAGGCGCCACAACGTCTTGATGGTTTGGCCGTCGTCGGCGCTGGGCGCGCGCACCACCGTCAGCGGATTGGGAGCCAGTTCGGCCAACGCGGCGCGTTCCGCCTTGGGCACGTCCGTCCACGTGTCCGGGTCGAAACTGTGGTGCGTGAGTAGGTGCCGGTTGAGTTGGCCGACGCGAAAACGGGGGAATCCGAGCGCCGCGATCTGCCCGGCTTGGGCCGCCGGGTCCAACTCCAGCCAATGTGTCATAGGGCCGCGATGGTGAAAAACGCCCAACCGACCGGGATGCCCACCAAATAGGAATCGATGCGGTCCATGATGCCGCCGTGGCCGGGCAGCGTCGAGGACATGTCTTTGATGCCCACATCGCGCTTGATCATCGACTCGACCAAGTCTCCGGCCGTGCCGAACAACGTCATGATGACGGACAGCAGCACACCTATCCACCAGGGCACGTGCAGCGCGAACTCGGCCACCAAGCCACCCACGACCGCGCCCAGCAGGAACGAGCCGACCAGGCCCTCCCAGGTCTTTTTAGGGCTGATGTTGGGTGCCATCTGGTGCTTGCCCAGGGACGCGCCCAACGCGTAGCCGCCGGTGTCCGAAGCGCAGACGCACATGAAAATCAGCCCCAACTTCACCGCGCCGTCCGGCAGCGCCAGCACCGGCCCGATGAACGAGCCCAGCAAGGCGAGATACCCGATGGTGAAAAGGCTGGCCGCGGCGTCTTTCGTATAGCCTTCGGCGCCGCCGGGCAACCGCCATAGCAGCACCGTCAGCACAGCCAACCCCGTCAGACCCCACGGCAGGACTTCCAGACGCGGATCCCACAGTTGCGCGCACCCACTGATGATGATCGCCGGGGTCAACACCGCCAGCGGCGCCCGCGCCGAGCTCATGCCCGCCAGGGCCAGCGCCGAGTGCAACTCGAACACACCCAGGATCGACAGCAGGCTCAAAATGATCGGCACACCGACCGGGAACCACAGGAACGCCGCGATGACGAGAAAGAACAGGCTGAAACCGACGATGAGCGCAGCCGGAAGGTCGCGCCCAGCGCGCGACTTCTTCTTGGCAGGTGCCCCCGCCGCAGCCTCAGCTTCCATATTCAGACTTCGAGCAGCTCCGCTTCTTTGGCTTTCAGCAACTCGTCGACGATGTCCACGCGCTTCTTCGTGATGCCGTCGAGTTGCTTCTCGGCGTTGCGGGCGTCGTCCTCACCGATCTCTTTCGCCTTGAGCAGCTTCTGGACCGACTCAATGGCGTGCCTGCGGACGTTGCGGATCGCGACGCGGCCCTCTTCCGCCTTGTGCCGGGCGACCTTGATGTACTCCTTGCGGCGCTCTTCGGTAAGTTGCGGCATGTTCAGGCGAATGACCGCGCCGTCGTTGGCGGGATTCACGCCCAAGTCCGAATCGCGGATGGCGCGCTCAATGCCGGCCATCGCGTTGCGGTCGAAGGGGCTGATCAGCACGGTGCGCGCCTCGGGCACCTGGAACGTGGCCAACTGCTGCAGCGGCGTGGGCACCCCGTAGTAGTCGACCATCAGCTTGTTAAACATTGCCGGATGCGCGCGCCCGGTGCGGATGCCGGCAAACTCCTCGCGGGCGTGGTCCAAGGTGCCGTCCATCTTGTGTTCGGCCTCTTTGATGATGTCGGCGATCATTTGTCCTCCGTCACGAATGCAGTGTGGTACCGATCTTCTCACCTGCGACGCACTTTGCGATATTCCCCTCGACGCCCAAGTCGAAGAAGATCATCGGAAGGTTGTAGTCGCGGGCCATGGAGACCGCTGTCGCGTCAGCGACTTTCAAGTCCCGGGCCAGGTACTCGTCGTAGCTCAGGTCGTCGAACTTCTTCGCTCCCGGGTTGTGGCGCGGATCGGCGTCATAAACCCCGTCCGTGCCCTGTTTAGCCATCAGCAGCACTTCGGCGCCGATCTCCAGCGCCCGCTGGGCGGCCACTGTGTCGGTGGAGAAGAAGGGCATTCCCGAACCCGCGCCAAAAATAACCACGCGGCCTTTCTCCAGGTGCCGGATAGCGCGCAGCGGGATGTATGGCTCGGCAACTTGGCCCATGGTGATGGCTGTTTGGACACGCGTCGGCACGCCGGCCTTCTCGCAGAAGTCCTGCAAGGCCAGACAGTTCATCACCGTGCCCAGCATGCCCATGTAATCGGCCCGGGCGCGATCCATGCCGCGTGTCTGCAATTCGGCGCCGCGGAAGAAGTTGCCACCGCCCGTGACGATCGCCACCTGCGTGCCTTCGCGCACCACAGCCGCGACCTGCTTGGCGATCGAAGAGACCACATCGGGATCGACTCCGACCGATCCCCCACCGAAGGCTTCACCAGAGAGTTTCAACAAGACTCGGCGGTACGACACTGGCCCCTCCTCAACTCGACTGGGGACAGCCTACCGAAAGATCACGCTCCAGCGGAGAAGCGCACGAAACGCTTGACCGTCGCGCCATTCTTCTTGAGCAAATCGCCGACCGTGAGCTTGTCGTCCGACACGGACGCCTGCTCTACCAGGCACACCTCCTTGTAGAAGCCGCCCAGGCGGCCTTCCACGATGCGCGGGATGATCTGCTCGGGCTTGCCCTCTTCCTTGGCCGTCAGCTCGGCGATATGGCGCTCCTTCTCGATGACGTCGGCGGGGACGTCTTCGCGGGAAACCCACTGCGGCGACATGGCGGCGATCTGCATCGCGATGCCACGGGCGAAGGCCTCGTCGCCGCCGGTGTACTCCAGCATGACGCCCACCTGCGGCGGCAGGTCGGACGAGCGCTTGTGCAGGTAGATCGACACGTCGCCGTCGTAGGAGGCGACGTTGGCCAGCTCGAGCTTCTCGCCGATCTTGGCGCTCAAGTTCGTCACCGCGTCGGCGACGCTCTCGCCCGAGGGCAGCGCGACAGCCAAAGCGGCTTCCAGATCGGCGGGCTTGGCGGCGTCGACGGCGGCCGCGATATCCGCGGCGAGCTGCATGAACTCGGCGTTCTTCGCGACGAAGTCCGTCTCAGCGCCCAACTGGATGACTGTCTTACCGGCCGAAGCCACCAGGCCGTTGGAGGCCTCGCGGTCGGAGCGCTTGGCCATCTTGGCCTGCCCGCTCACACGCAGAATCTCAATTGCGGCGTCGAAATCGCCGTCAGCCTCGGTTAGCGCCTTCTTGGCGTCCATCATGCCCGCGCCCGTGAGGTCGCGCAGCTTCTTAACATCTGCAGCGGTGATAGCCATCAGTTAGTCCTTCTTCTCGTCGTCGTCGGCCTTCGCGGCCTTTTCGGGCTTGTCTTCTGCCTTGTGGGCTTTGGTCTTTGGTTCGTCTACAGCCTCAGCCTTGGGCTCATCCTTGGCCGCGGGCTTCTTGTCGGCCTTCGGCTCCGCCTTGGGCTCGGCCTTCGCCTCAGCCTTGGGCTCATCCTTCGGCTCCGGCTTCTTCTCGGCCTTGGGCTCCGCCTTGGGCTCGGGCTTGGCGTCTTCCTTCGCCTCGGCGGCGGGTTCCGCAGCAGCCTTTTCCTTGGCCTTAGGCTCTGCCTTGGCCTTGGGCTCTTCCTTGGCAGGCTCCTCCGCGGCGGCGGGCTTGGCTTCGGCGGCCTTGTCCTTGGCCGGCTTGGCGGCGGCCTTTTCCGTCTCCTCGATCGCCACGTCGCGGGCGATCTCGGCCACGTCTGCGGCCACCTGCTCGGCCACAGCCTTGGCCTCTTCGCGGATTTCTTCCTTCTTGGCCTTGGCCTCCTCGCGGACGGCGGTCTCGCGGGCTTGCTCGGCCGGTTCGCCCTCGGCGCCGGCGAGCAGGGCGCGCTCCCAATCCGGCATGGGTTCGGCTTCTTCGTCGCTGGCGGCGACCTGCGAACGCGCCAGCAGGCCGTCGGCGACCGCGTCGGCGATCACGCGCGTGAGCAGGCCGACGGAGCGGATCGCGTCGTCGTTGCCCGGAATGGCGTAGTCGACCTCGTCCGGATCGCAGTTGGTGTCCAAGATGCCCACAATCGGGATGTTCAGTTTGCGGGCCTCGTCGATGGCCAGGTGTTCCTTCTTGGTGTCGACCACCCAGATCGCCTGCGGCAGGCGGCCCATGTCGCGGATGCCGGAGAGCGTCTTGGCGAGCTTGTCCTTCTTCCGCTTCTGCTGCAACAGTTCTTTCTTCGTCATGCCGGAGGCGGCGACGTCGTCGAAGTTGAGGCCTTCCAATTCCTTCATCTTGGCGATGCGCTTGCTGATGGTGGCGAAGTTGGTGAGCATCCCGCCCAGCCAACGCTGGTTCACAAACGGCATGCCGACACGGGTGGCTTGCTCGGCGATGGACTCTTGGGCCTGCTTCTTCGTGCCGACGAACAGGATCTGGCCGCCACGGGCCACGAGATCCTTGACAAACCCGTAAGCCGTGTCGATGTAGGTGAGCGACTGCTGCAGGTCGATGATGTAGATGCCGTTGCGCTCGGTGAAGATGAACTTCTTCATCTTGGGATTCCAACGCCGGGTCTGATGCCCGAAGTGAACGCCGGAATCAAGAAGTTGACGGGTGGTGACGACGGCCATGGCCGATCCTTTCACGCAGGCTGACGCCCGCTTTGGGTTAGTCGGAACCGAACCCTTCGGCTCCCCTGATGTGGCCACCGGATCCCACCTATTCGGACCTCGGGACCGGCGTTTGGCGCCACATGCGAAGTCACCCCATACGAGGTGCAGCGAATATCGTAGCACTTGCCGAACTCCACGGCGATCACGGCCGCCGCAGCCAACCGGCAATGGCTTTTCCACATCCCAAGCTGCGCCCTGCCGGATATCCACAGGGCAGAAAACGCCGCCGCAAGTGGGGCGGGCAGGTTCGGATACTGAGCAATATGAAGCGGATCACGATGATGTTGGCGCTGGCGATGTGCGCCACGTGCCTCGCCCCGGCCCCAGCGTGGGCACTCAGCCTCATCGCTCCCATCCCGGGGCCGGTGGTGCGGCGGTTCAGCGCGCCGGTGCCCGATTGGCAATCCGGGCACCGCGGAGTGGACATCTTGGGCCAAGTTGGCGAGGTGGTCTCAGCTGCGGCCGGCGGCACCATCACCTATGCGGGCAAGCTCGCCGGAAGAGGCGTGGTCACCGTCACCCACGGAGAGCTGCGCACAACCTATGAACCAGTCAGCGCGGAAGTCCGCGTTGGCGACAAGGTGGCAGCGGGGCAAGCCATCGGCACGCTCGAGTCCGGACATGCCTGTCCGGGCGGCACCTGTCTGCATTGGGGCCTCAAGCGGGGCGACACCTACCTGGACCCGCTCAGCATGCTCGCCGATTTGTCCGTGCGCCTACTGCCGGAATCGGCCGTCGGCATCGCCGATTCGAAAGCCGCCGCCCGGGCAGCCGCCCTCGACTCCGGCCATGGCATCCCGGGCCTGTTCACCTTCCCGGCCAACGGCGAAGTGGGCTCGGGCTTCGGAATGCGCTTCCACCCGATTTTCAAGGAATGGCGCATGCACGAAGGCGTCGACATCGGCGCGTCGTGCGGCTCGCCCATCCGGGTCGCCGCGCCCGGAGTGGTCGAGCGGGTGTCGTTCGACGAGTCCGGCGGACACCGGCTGCTGGTCAGCCATGGCACGGTGGGCGGGCACAAGCTGGAGACGATGTACCTGCACGCCCAGGGGTACTTGGTGCACGCCGGGCAGAAACTGGTCCGCGGCCAGGTGGTTGGGAAGGTGGGCGACACGGGCTGGGCGACCGGCTGCCACCTGCACTTCTCAGTGAAGGTCGACGGGCGCCACGTGGATCCGGAAGGGTTCTTGTGACCTACTCGTCCGCCGACTTCTTGCGCGGCGTCACCGGCCAATCGTCCGGATACAGATGCGCCAACTCGTCGTGCTGCTGGTAGAGCTTGCGGCGCACGCGGCCGGAAAGGCGGTCCCCGAAGACGGTGCCGTAAAGGTGGTCCGTCTCATGCTGCAGGCACCGCGCCAGCAATCCCGTGCCGTGGACGGTGACCGGATTGCCCCAGGGGTCGACGCCGGTGCAGGTGGCCAACGTGGGCCGTGCCAGCGGAGCATAGCCGCCGGGCAGCGACAGGCAGCCCTCCTCGATGGACTCCAGCGTGCGCTCCGGCCCTTCCGGAGTGGTCACACTCGGGTTGCAGATCGCGCCGTGGTGATAGTGGTCGTCATCGTCGGGGCAGCTGAACACGAACAGCGAAATTCCCAAGCCGACCTGGGTGGCCGCCAGGCCCACCCCGGGAGCGGCCGCCATGGTGGCGAACATGTCGCGGACCAACTCCCGCAGATCGTCGTCGAATACGGTGATCGGCTTGGTGGGGGCGTGCATCACCGGCGTCCCCCACCGCGTGATCGGCCGGACCTTGCCGCCGCTCATCAGTTCATCCACAGCCACGACGCACATCTTACGTCCGTTTTGGGCCGCGGCGTGGGACGCTGGACTCATGGAAACCGCGGAATTCGAGTCGGCGCTGGCGGCGTTCGCCGCGTACCTCGAATCCGAACGCGGGTACTCCGCCCACACGGTGAAATCGTATGCGGGAGACATAGCCCAAGTGCTGGGACACCTGGAACGCACCGGCACCACATGCCTGCGATCCGTGGACACCCACGCCCTGCGCACCTGGCTGGGCAACCAGCACGCCATTGGCGCCGAACGCGCCACGTTGCAACGCCGCGTAGCCGCCCTGCGCTCGTTCTTCGCCTGGGCGCTGCGCGAGAAGCGGATCACACGCGACCCGGCGGCGGGCCTCAGTTCGCCGAAAGTGCGCCGCAAGCTCCCGCCCACCCTGCGCTCATCCCACGTGGACGCGTTCATGGACGCGCTGCGCGGACGGCTGGACAGCGCGGAAGATTCCCGGCAAAAGGCCTCCGCGAGCCGAGACCTGGCCATCATCGAGACGCTTTACGCCGCCGGCATCCGCGTGAGCGAACTGTGCGGGCTGGACGTCGGCGAGATCGACCAGGCCCGCGGCACCCTGCGGGTGCTGGGCAAAGGCAACAAGCAGCGCGTCGTCCCGATTGGAGCCCCTGCGCTGCGGGCGCTGGCAGATTGGCTGGAACTGCGCGGGCAACTCGCTGGCCCCGCCGCGGGGCAAGCCGTGTTCGTCGGCGACCAGGGCAAGCGCATCGACCCGCGGGTGGTGCGCCGGATCGTCCACCGCACGTTGGCGTTGGCCCCGGACGCGCCCGACCTCGGCCCACACGGATTGCGGCACGCCATGGCGACACACCTGCTGGAAGGCGGCGCGGATCTGCGCAGCGTGCAGGAAATGCTCGGCCACTCCTCGCTGGCGACCACGCAGATCTACACGCACGTGACCAGCGAGCGTTTGCGGGCTGTCTTCGAACAGGCCCACCCGCGAGCTTGACCCGGCCGTTTTGACTTTCCCACATCGGCTTGAGAGCATTTAAGGCTGCGCGCAAGTTGGGGACGAAGGAGAAGCCATGACCATGCCTACGGGCGCTGTCGTGCTGCTCCACGACCGCAACTATGTGACCCTGTTCGCGGCGCGGACTCTGGCCATGCTGGCCTTCGCGTTCGCCCCGGTCGCGCTGGCCTTCGGCATCCTCGACATACCAGGCGGAACCGAAGTGATGCTGTCCACGGTGCTGGCCTTCCAATTGACGCCCGCCGTCATCATGATGCTGTTCGGCGGCGTGGTGGCGGACAGATACTCGCGCTCGCGGCTGATCGCCCTCGGCGAAACCGGCGTCGGCCTGGGCTGGCTGGCAATCGGCTTGCTGATGTTCACCGAGGCTCCCCCGCTGTGGGCCATGTGCGCGTGCGCCGCGCTCACCGGCGTGTCCGGATCGCTCGTCTACCCGGCGCTGACCGGAATCATCCCTGACCTGGTCCCGGCCGAACACCTCACCGAAGCCAACGCCTACCTGCAAGGCGCCAACGCGTTCTCGCGGCTCATCGGCGTCGTGGCCGGCGGGGTGACGGTAGCCTTCCTGGGCGGCGGGCTGGCGCTGGTGTCCGCGTCCGCCCTCTACCTGGCTTCGGCGGCGCTGATGCTGCGCCTGCCCAAGACGTCCCACACGGCGAGCCGCGCCGAATCAATGCTCACCCAACTGCGGCAAGGCTGGGGCGAGTTCTCCTCGCGGCAGTGGCTGTGGGTGATCGTGCTCGCCTGGGGATTGATGTACGCGTTCTTCGAAGCCACTGTCGGCGTGCTGGGGCCGGTGATCGCCAAGGCTGACTTGGGCGGCGCCATCGGCTGGTCGATAGTGCTCGCCGGCGAAGCGGTGGGCGCCATCACGGGCATGGTGGTGAGCATGTTCTGGCGCCCGCGGCATCCGATCTTCGTGGGTTGCGCGCTGTCGCTGCTGTGCGGCGTCCCGGGGCTGCTGCTGGGATGCCAATTCCCGCTGTGGTCGATAGCGGCCACCGCGGTGGCGATGGGGTTCGGGTTCCAAGTGTTCTCCGTCTACTGGATGACGGCGATGCAACTGGAAGTTCCGCCCGAATCGCTGTCCCGGGTGGCGTCCTACGACGCATTCGGCTCCATGCTGTTCGGCCCGCTGGGTCTGGTGCTCGCAGGGCCGGCGTCAAGCGCGTTCGGCCCGCACCAGACGGCGATCTTCTGCTCCGTGGCTTGCGTCGTGATCCTGGTCGGCGCTTTGACCAGCAAAGACGTGCGCACGTTGGCGCCGTATGAGAAGGCCGTCGAACTGGCCTGATCCAGGATCAGTCGCGCTTGTTCAGGTAGTTCAGCAACTCCGAGCGTTTGTGGATGCCCATCTTGTCGTAGATATGCTGGATGTGCGTGTTGACCGTGTGCGTGGAGATAAACAGCTTCTCCCCCACCGCCGCTGCCGTATAGCCGCGCGCGATGGCGGCGACGATCTCGCGTTCGCGTTCGGAGAGCTTGAACTCGGCGGCGGCGTGGGCGATGACGGTATCCAACTCGGAGGTGTTTTGCGGCGGGCGCACCAACTCGTTCAGAGCGAATTCCTGGCGTACCAGCGGTACCAGCAGCGCGGCCAAGACCACCAGGAACGCCATCGTGGTGGGCATCGCCAAGTCGTACAGGCCCGGCACGCGCTCGTATACCAGCGACAGCGAGTTGCCCAGGCAGATTCCGAGCCGGATCGAGCCGGTGCTCAGGCCGAACGCCACACCCGGCGCCGTATAGCCGCGCAACGTTAGCGAGCCCATGTACATCATCAGCAGAATCTCGAAGACCGACGAAACTCCAAGCGCGATCATGAACGCCAAGCCATCCCCGTTGACTGTGAGCAGAATCAGGGCGCAGGCGACAACATTCAAGAAGAGCAGCCAGGGAAACATGCGGAAGACGGTGAAATGCTCCGGCCAGAAATGCACCAGCGCGGCGACACCGACGATGGCCGCCGCGCCGAGGGCGATGCCGATGGTGAAAGACAACTCCGTGCCGCCCCACAACGTCTCCCAAGGCACGATCGCCACGGCGAAATAGCTGACCAACGAGGCCACGAAGGAAATCGAGCAGACGATCAAGATGGAGAACGTGCCCGCCTTCGCTGTGGCCCGCGGCAGCAGGTGCGGATAACCTTGCTGGGCACGACCGCGGCCAGCGGCCCAAAGCAGCAGGCCGGACCCGAGCGGCAGTAGCGCGACGAACACCGGGCACCCCCAGCCCGGAATCACGTACGCCAGCACCAAGGCGAGCAGCAGGAAGCCGCCGTAGGTCGGGGCGATGCGGCCGATGGTGAACTTGGCGCGCTGTGCGGCTAACCGCTCGCCCCACATGACCCACAGCAGGCCCGAGCAGGCTCCCACGGCGCCGCTGAATGCGTAGTCGGCCAGCCAGGGCCACTCGAGCGTGATCGCGAAGACAAAGCCCATGCTGGCCAGGGCGCCGGCTGCCGAAACCGCCCACACCAAGGCGGGGCTGGGCGTGAGGTGGCGCTTGCGGCCCAGGGCGAAGACGCAGCCAAATCCAACCACGCCCGTGCAAGCCAAGGCGACCAGCCACGAATAGGTGATCCGGTCGTCGAGGAGGAAGACGTCGGGGAAGGTGTCGGGCACGAACCAGAGGCAATAGTGCCATGCCAGCAGCAGCGTCAACCCGAGATATTTCAGGCGCGACCCATTGGCCACCACCTCGACCCAATTGCGGGTGGGCTGTTGGGCCATCGTCATCCAGCTATCCCCCTTGATTTGGCGTCGCAACGGCCAGAGACCAGCATAATCCGCTCGCGCTATCCGTAACGGTATTCGACGCCCATCGTCGGGCCGGGATTCGTCCATCTGGCGATGATGGTGGAACCGGCGGTGATCCGGCAGGTGCCGCATTCCAGGCATCCGGCGTAGTCGAAGGTTTGGTGGCCTTCGGCGTCGATCTTGTACAGGGCCGCCGGGCAGACCCGGACCAGCTTCAAGAACTCTTCGCGATCCGGGTTGGACGCCAGTTCGATGTGCGGATTGGCCTCGTCTACCTCGTACTTGTTCAAGCCGAGATATTCGTCGACATTCACGGTGATGGTGTTCACGGTGCTCACAGTGCTTTCACCCCCGCCCACACGTCTTTGGCCAAGTTCAGATAGCCGACTTCTTTGGCGACCTGTGGCAGCGTCTTGCGGATCGGCCGCACGGGCGTGCCGTCCACCACGAACAGCTTGCGGAACACGTCGCGCACCATCGCCGGATACTGCGTGAACAGGCGCGTGGTGTGTTCCATGAAGTGCGGGAAGCGGCGCAAGGTCTGCATGTCCTTGAGGACGAACGAGTTCTCCAGCGCCGAGCGGTACCCCGCCAGGCCGGCCGCGGAGGTGTCGCCCGCGGTGAGCGCGGCGGCGGCAGCTTGCCCGGCGTACATGCCGGCCGCTATCGCCAAATCCATGCCGCGCACCGTGTAGCCAGCGTTGATACACATCAGCGCGGATTCCCCAGCCAACAACACGCCGTCGCCGACCAACGGCGGCATGGCGTCATAGCCGCCCTCGGCGACCAGGTGCCCGGAATGTTCGACCACCCGCCCGCCGCGGATCAGCGGGGCGACGGCCGGGTGGTTCTTGAAGTCCTCCAGCATCTGGTAGACCGGGGTCTCGGACGCCATCAAGTCGGATATCGTCGCGACCAGGCCCAGCGAGATCGTGTCCTTGTTGGTGTAGACGAACCCGCCGCCCACATGGCCTTTGGTGGCGTCGCCGACGAACAGCCAGGCCGCGCCCTCGTCGTCGGACGTCATCAGGCGGTCGCTGATCACAGACGTGGGCAACTCGATGACCTGCTTCACACCCACCGCCATCTGGGAAGGCGTGGGGCGCGGCGCGCCAACGGCCTGGCCGGCCAGCAGCGAGTTGGCGCCGTCGCACAACAGCACCACGTCGGCGGTGATCTCGTCGTCGCCGGCCCGCACGCCCGTGACCTTGTCACCCGACTTCAGCAGCGCCTCGACGGCGATGCCGTTGATGTACTCGGCTCCGGCGTCTTCGGCTTTGGACGCCAGCCACGGGTCGAACCGGGCGCGCAGCACCGAATACGACTCATTGGCCGGATCCCGCAAGATCTCGTCGGTGAATTCGGCGGTGAAGTTGGCGTCTGGGGCGAGCATCGAAATCCGCTCCCGCACCACGCGGCGCTCCACCGGAGCCTCCGCCGCGTTGAAATCGGGAAACACCTTGCGCAGCGAGTGCGTGTACAGCCGCCCGCCGGACATGTTTTTCGCGCCGCAGAAGTTGCCCCGCTCCACGACGAGGACCGACTTGCCGGCCTTGGCCAGCTCATATGCGGCGATTGGCCCGGCGCAGCCGGAACCGACGACGATGGCTTCGAAATCAGACATCATCTATTTCCTTTCGGATAGTTGGGTCAGTGAGCTGGCCTCGGTGAGGGTCAGGCCCCGGGTTTCGGGGGCCATGAAGATGGAGAGCACGAGGGCCGCCAGCAGCAGCCCGAAGCCGACGAGCATCGTCGGGCCGATGCCGTACGCCTCCAGGAACAGTGGCAAGCCATAGGTAGACACTACGACGCCGATGCGGCTGATCGCTATGGCGACACCCACGGCGGTCGCGCGCACATGGGTCGGGAAAAGCTCGTTCGGGTACAGCCATTGCAGGATTCCGGGCCCGCCGGAGAAGAACGCATAGAGGCCGAAAGCCAGCACGATGACCACGATACTCGCACCGGGCCACACGCCGGGGATGAACAGGCCAACGGCCATCAGCGCCAACGAGCCGATCAGCAGCGGGCGGCGGCCCAGCGAGTTCAGCCAGAACATCGCGGGCACCGACCCGACCAGGAAGAACAGGCTCACCAACGCCTCGCCCAAGATCGACAGCGCGCCGGAACCCAAGCCAAAGGCTTCCATGATGCGCGGGCCAAAGGTGTACATGGCGTACATCGGAACCACTTGGCACAGGATCAGCAGGCCCAGATAGACGATGCGGCCCAGATAGCCGGAGGCGAAAATTTGCGCGAAGGCGCTCTTCCCGCTGGGCGCCTGGTCGGGCTCGTCGAGGTCGATCTCTTCACCCCAAACTTTCACCATCACCTTTTGGGCGTCGGCGGCGCGGCCGCGTTTCAGCAACCAGCGCGGCGACTCCGGAATGTCGTGGCGGCCGATCAGCAGCACCACACACGGCACTATGGCCGAACCCAGCATCCACCGCCAGCCGCCCTCCACGGCGAAGAGTGCGAAGCCGACGAAGGCGGCGGCGGTGGCGCCCAGATACCAGGCGGCCGAAACGATGCCCATGCCGATCGCCCGCTGCTTCTTCGGCACGAACTCCGCGATCAGCGACGTGGCGATCGGATAGTCCGCGCCGATGAAGAAGCCCAGCAAGAAGCGCAGCAGGACCAGTTGCCACGGCACCTGGATCAGCACGCAGGCCAGCGAGGTGACCCCGATGGCCGACACATCGATGATGAACATCTTGCGCCGGCCAAGTGCGTCCGTCAGGCGCCCGCCGACGATGGAGCCGGCGAAGATTCCGGCCAAGGACGCGGCGCCGATGAGCGCCGAGTCCACGGCCGACAGATTCAGCCACATTGTCAGCTCAACGAGCGCGACGCCGATGATGGAGAGCACGTACCCGTCCAAGAAGGAACCCCCGCTGGAGAAGAAGACGACCTTCTTCAAGAACGGGTTCATGCTCGCATCGTCGATGCTTCTGAGATCGCTCATTGGTCTGCCTTTCGTGGTTGGAGCGGACTTCGTCCGAGATCCCGGAACAAGTCCGGGATGACGGGGAGGGTGTTATCCCGGAACGAGGCCGCGATAACGGGAAGGGCGTCACCCCCGAACGAGGCCGCGATAACGGGAAGGGCGTCACCCCCGAACGAGGCCCGGATGACGGGGAGCATCACCCCCGAACGAGGCCCGGATGACGGGGAGCGTCACCCCCGAACGAGGCCCGGATGACGGGGAGCATCACCCCGGAACAAGTCCGTGATGACGGGTCACTTCCACTCGATGAGGCCCCAGTTGAGGTGCGGCTTGGCGTTGGGATCGTCGGCCTCGACCAGCTTGAAACGGGCTTCGCCGTCGCCGACCTGCCACAGCTGGGTCCGCAACGTCGCGCCGGGATGCACCGGGGAGGTGATCCGGGTCTTGAAGCGGGTGAGCCGCTCGGGCTCGCCGGGGATGAAGGTCTTGATGAAGTGGCGCATGACCACGCCCGCATAGCTGATCGCGTGCAGGATCGGGCGCGGCTCGTTGTTCGCCGCGGCATAGTCCCAGTCGATGTGCTGCGGGTGGTAATCCCCGGACAGCCGGTAGATCAGCGCCTGGTTGAACGGGATGGTCTCGGCGACCTCGAAATCCGGCTCGCGGTCGGGCATCTCGACGACATCCTTGGGCGCCGCCGGGCCGCCCCAGCCGCCGTCGTAGATCAGGCAATCCCAGCTCTCGTTCGTGAAGAGCAGGTTGCCGTCAGAGTCGTAGGTGTCGCCGATGTGCTGGGCGAGCAGGCCCCGGCCCTCGCCGCGGTCGTACAGGCCCTCCAGGCGGACTTTGGTCTCCAAGTGGTCAGCCATCTTGGTGATGGGCTGGTGGTAGCGGATGTCGAATCCCCAGTGCAGGGAGCCGGCGTAGTTGTAGCCGTAGTCGATGGTGCGGGTCACCTCGGAATCGACGATCAGCATCGCGCCGAACATCGGCAGCACCTTGAGCTGCGGATCGCGCTCATCGTGCTCGTTCAGGTAGATGAGGTCGTCTTTGCCGTCGATGCCTGCGCCGCAGCCCAGGGCGAACAGCTCCAGGTCGCGGAATGTGTAGTCCCTGACGAACGGGCCGAAGGTCTGGCCCACCATCTCGGTCTTGATCTTGCCCATGGCTTGTTCCTTTTCTTTGTCTACTTGAGAAGTCGCTTTTCGATCTTCATTGATGAGGTACGTGGGAAGTCGGTGACGACTTCGATGAACTCAGGCACCTTGTAGCAGGCCAGTTCGGCCAGGCAATAGGCGCTGATTTCAGCGGGGGTGAGCGTGGGGTCGGACAACCTTACGAAGGCTTTGACCGCTTGGTCGCGCATCGGGTCCGGCACGCCGATGACGGCGGCCTCCGCGATGCCGGGATGCGCGGTGAGGGTGTTTTCCACCTCTGTGGTGGAGATGTTCTCGCCGCTGCGCTTAATGACGTTCTGAGCGCGGTCCACGAAGTGGAACCAACCTTCGGAGTCCATATAGCCCTGGTCCGAGGTGCGCAGCCACGCAGAACGCCCCTCCGAATCCAGATCGCAGCTCACCAGCGCCCGCTGCGTCGCTTCAGGATCTCCGTAGTAGCCCAGCATGAGGCTGCGTCCGGGGATGCCCTTGATGCGGAACTCGCCCACGACGCCGGGAGGAAGCTGGTTGCCGTCCGTGTCGAAGATGCCAACTTCGTAGCCCAATCCGGCGCGGCCGACGGAAGGCCAGCGGCGCGGCCCGGTGGGCGGATCGGTGACGGCCCAGCCGATCGACTCGGTCGAACCGTAAGAGTTCATGAACCTGACGCCGAAACGCGTCTCGAAGGCGTTCTTTTCAGCCTCCGAGATCGGCATGAAGTACAGCACTTCGCGCACGTCGTGGCGCGCGTCCATGTCGGTGGGAGGCTGCAGCAGGAGTGTACGGGCCATCATCGCGATGAGCTGGATGACCGTCGCCCGCTCGGCTCGGACCTGCGCCCAGAAGCGGGACGCCGAATAGCGCTCGGCTAACACGAGTGTCGCGCCCGCGAGCAGCACCGGCGTCAGGGCGGCAAGTTGGAAGTTGGAGTGGCAGGCGGGCATGGTCGTGAAAAGCCGGTCCGCGGCCCGCAGCGAGGTTTGCCACACGCCGTAGTGGCCGGAGAAAACGACATTGGCGTGGGTGATCATCACGCCCTTGGGGGCCGCGGTCGTGCCGGAGGTGAACAGCAGTTCGGCGACCGTGTCGGACGTGACCGCTGGGTCGGGGGCGAAATCCGCCGATGCTGCTTGGCAGAGAGCCTGGTAGCTCAGCGGCTCACCGGGCGTCCCTTTGGGACGCATCGGACTGTCGTCCGAAGATCCTGAAACAAGTTCAGGATGACGGGTTGGGGCGTCCCAGTGACCGGTTGCGGCGTCGGGCTTGATAACGACTTGCCCGGCCAGTGAGTCGACCACGGCGTAGTGGGCGCCCACGCGTTCGCTAGTGGCCCGCAACTCGGCCTGCGGAGCTTGTAGCCCGACCGGCACGGCGATGGCGCCGATCTTGGCCAGGCCGAACAGGCAGGTGAGGAATTCGGGCGAGTTGCGGATTTGCATGACCACCCGGTCGCCAACCGCCACGCCCAGGGCGCGGAACGCGTTGGCGGCCCGGTTGATCAGCTTGTCGAACTCCGCATAGGTGTATTCGGAGCGCTGGTCGCCGCTCAGGTAGACCAGGAACGGCCGAGCACCGCCGCATTCCACCGCTGACGCCCAAACGTCTGCGATGGTGTGGCAGGCGGCGATGTCGGCCATGTCTGGCTCCTACAGTGCTGCGATCAGGGCCGGGAGCACCTGGTACAGGTCTCCGACGATTCCGAAATCGGCTTGTTTGAACACCGGGGCGTTCTTGTCCTTGTTGATCGCGACGATGGCTTTGGCTTTGTTGACGCCGACCATGTGCTGGATCTGCCCGGAGATGCCCACGGCCAGGTACAGCTCGGGTCGCAGCGTCGCGCCGGACACGCCGATGTAGCGCTCGGTGGGCATCCAGTTGACGCCTTCGGCGATCGGTCGGCTGCACGCCAGCTCGGCGCCCAGCTTGGCGGCCAACTGCCGGGCCAGGTCGAGATCGTCCTGGGCTGCGAAACCGCGGCCCACGCCGACCACGCGCTTGGCCGCCGACAAGTTCACCGACTCGCCGCCCTTGGGCTGCGTGGACACCAGCTTCAGACCGGCGTCGTCAGGAGTCAGCGCGATGTTTTCGACCGCGTCCGAGCCGCCTTCGAGCGGCGGCAGGACGCCGGGGCCGACGACCAGCACGGCCACGCCGGCAACGCTCTCGGTGGCCACGGCCAGGCCGCCGTAGACCATGCGGCCGATGTTGGGCAGCTTGATTTCCGCCGCGTTGCGGGCAGCCGTGCCCAGATACGAGGCGATCTTGCCAGCCAGCAGGCGCGACTGCACGTCGGTGTCGAACAAGACGACCTCGGCGCCTCTGGCCGACAGCAATTCTGCGATCGGCTTGGCATAGCCCTCAACCAGGCCGGCCGCGTTCACGGCCAGCGTCTTGTCAGCGCCGGGAACCGGGCCCGAACCAAGGTTGACGGCGGTCACCGAGCCGAGCGCGCGGGCGCCTTGGGCCAGCGTGGTGGGTCCGGTAGCGATAACGAATACTTCAGTCATTTCACAGCGCTTTCAAGTAGGCGGCGAGCTGGGCGGCCGCTTCCGCCGGATCGCCTTCGACGATGTTCTGCTGGCGGGAGACCTGCTCCGGAGCCAGGGTGGAAACGGCCTGCGCGCTGCCTGCGGGGGCGGCGCCGGCGGCGAGCTCGTTGACAGGCTTCTTGCCCGCCGCGAGGATTTCCTTCATGCCGGCGATGCGCGGCGTGTTGATGCCCGACGTGACCGACAAGACCGCGGGCAACGGCACTTCGATCACCTGCACGGCGTCCTCCAGGAGCCGCTCAACCACAAGGTGGTCGCCTTCCGGGGTGATCTTGTTGACCGCGTTCAGCGTCGGCACACCCAGCAGCGCGCCGAGTTGGTTGCCGACCTGCTGCGCGTAGACGTCCGAGGAGCCGGCGCCGACCAGCACCAGGTCGTACCCGGTCTGCTGCAACGCCGACTGCAACAACTGCGCGGTCTGGAAGGAGTCCAGATCGGCGTACTCGTCGCTGGCGACGACGTCCAACTGGTCCAACCCGCGGGAGAGCGCGTCCTTGCGGACCTTCGAATTGGCCAGCGCCGACGTGCCGACGCTCAGGCCGATGACCTCGCCGCCGACGGTGTCCGCAAGCTGGCGGGCCGCCTCCACGGCGTTGAGGTCGTAAGCGCCGATCTTGGACTGGGCGCGGTCAAAGTTGAGCGTGCGGTCCGGCCGGGCCTCGATATCTTGGGCCTCCGCGGAGACCTTGATTGCGGCAATGATCTTCATTGTTGGTTCCTTCTATGACGCCTTGACGACGCCGGTGGCGATGTAGTTTTCGATCTGCTCTGGGGCGTAGCCGAGCTTGCTCAGCACATCCACGGTGTCCTCGCCCTGCTCGGGCATCGGACGCCAAATCTGGCCGGGATTGCGCTCGAACTTCGGGAACACGCCCAGGCCTTTGAACTCGCGGCCGTCGCCGGTCGTCCAGTTCTGCCAAACGCCGCGCGCGGCCAGGTGCTCCTCGGCGACCAGGTCGGGGAACTCCATGACCTTTTGCGCCGCGATGCGGTGCGCGGAGAAATCGGCCTCCACGTCCAGCACGTTGCGGGTGAGCAGGTATTCCTCCAGCTTTTGCTCGATGAGCGCCGCCTTGGGCGAGCTGAGCCACAGCGCGGAGGTGTCTTCCGGGTAGTCTTCCGTGCCCCACAGCTCGCCGAGGCCGATGGCTTCCAGCAGATACTTGTTCTGCGCCACGCCATACACGCACAGCCCGATGAAGCCGTCGGCGCACTTGTACTCGCCGATGCCGCAGAGATTTTGGTTGCGGGCGCCGGGGCGCGGCCAGATGACTCCGGCGTTCAGGTAGTCGACCAGGTAGTACTGCCCAATGTTCATCAGCGACTCGAACATGGCCACGTCGATCGACTCGCCCTCGCCGGTCTTCTGCACCTTGTACAGGGCCGCGAGAGCGGCGCCGATGATCGTCAGCGAGTTGATGTAGTCGCCGGTGTAGGGACCGGGATTCATCGGCTGGTCCTGGGTGCCGTTTTGGCACATGTAGCCGGAGTAGGCCATGACCGTGAGGTCGTACGCGGCCCGGTTCACCCGGTCCGGCGTGCCTGTTTGGCCGTAGCCGGAGACGTGCACGATGACCAGCTTCGGGTTGCGCGCCCACAGGGCCTCGTCGGTGATGCCTTTCTTGGCATACGTGCCGCCCTTGGAAGCTTCGATGAAGATGTCGGCGTCCTCGATCATCTTGAAGAGGATCTCTTTGCCGTCCTCGGCGAAGTAGTTCAGGGCGACGCTGCGCTGGTTGCGGCGCTCGGCCTGCTTGACCCATTCGGTGTCGCGGACGGTGTCGCCGGCTCCGGTGTTCTCCAGCCAGGTGACGTCGGCGCCCCAGTCGGCCATGATGCAGCACGCCTTGGGCACTGCTTCCTCCATCGCCGCGTAGACGATCTTGACGCCGTCCAGCACACCGAACGCGGGCTTGTCAGTTGGGATTGCCATGATTGACTCCGCTCAGTTCTTGTAGGAACGCAGGACACCCTTGGCCAGGGTGAGGATCATCATTTCGTCAGTGCCGCCGGAGATGCGCTCCACACGCAGGTCGCGGAAGAAGCGCTGCACCCGGTGGTCGGCGGTGACGCCGACGCCGCCCAGGATCTGGATGGCGCGGTCGACAACCTCGGCCGCCGCGGTCGGGCAGTAGTACTTGATCATCGCGGCCTGGGCGGAGGTCATGTTGCCTTCGTCGTAGGCGCAGGCGGCTTCGTAGAGCATGTTCTTCATCGCGTTCAGCCGGACAGCCATTTCGGCGACCTTCAACTGAATCAACTGGAAGCGGCCGATGGCCTGCCCGAACGCGACGCGCTGGTTGGCGTACTTGACGGCGTCCTCGAACGCGCACAGCGCCCAGCCGTAGTCGCAGGCGCCGACCAGGAAGCGCTCGAAGTCGAAGTCCTTGACGCCGCGGCGGAAGCCATTGCCTTCCTTGCCGAAGATGTCCTTCTCCTCCAGCTCGACGTTGTCGAGGTAGACGGCGCAGCAGGAGTCCATGCGCAGGCCGAGCTTGGTGAGCGGCTCAGTCTTGATGCCAGGCAGCGACATGTCGACAAAGAACTCGGAGAAGACGTTCTCCTCGTCGGCGGAACGCGCCATGATGACCAGGTACGGGACGGTCTTGGAGCTGGTGATGAAAATCTTCTGCCCGTTGAGGTAGATCTTGCCGTTCTTGCGGGTGTAGTTCGTCTGCAAGGCGGCGACGTCGGAGCCGGCGCCCGGCTCGGTGCATGCGGAGTTCCAGATCTGCTTGCCGGTGCCCACGTAGGCGAGCACCTTGTCGATCTGCTCTTGGGTGCCCTCGCGCAAAATCGTGTCGAAGCAGGGCAACTGGTAAAGCACGTACGTCGGGGCGCCCCAGCGGCCCAACTCCTCGTAGACCGCGGTCAGTGTGACCAGGCCCAGTTCGAGCCCGCCATGCTCCTCGGGAAGCATGATCTGGTCGAAACCGAGTTCGCAGATCGCCTTGACCCAGCGCTCGGGGTAAACGTGCGCCTCGTCACACTCGGCGAAGTACGTCTCCCAGTTTTCGGATGCCATCAGTTCGCGGATATTGGCGACGAACAGTTCTTGCTCGTCATTCAGTTTGAAGTCCATGGTTTTTCTCTTTCTCAGTTGTCGGTCAGATGTCGGTTCAGGAATGCCGCGCCGTGGCGCAGCGCGTCCCAGGCGGCGTCCAGCAGCCGGGAGTTGTGCAAGAAGGCGTGCAGCACGCCGGGAAACAGTTCGTGTTCGTGATCCACGCCGTGGTTGGCGAGCATCATGGCGAGCGCCGCGGAGTCATCGCGGAGCGGGTCGAGTTCGGCGGCCGCGATATAGCTCGGCGGCACGTCGGACAGGTCGGCCGACAGGCAGTCGAAGTACGGGCTGCGTGCGTCAGCGGTATCAGCCAGGTAGGCCTCGGTGTAGTAGTCGAGGTCGGCTTCGGTCAGGCCGTCCCAGGGGCCGCCGAGCATGCGGCGCGAAACGGAGTCGCGCAGCCCGAACAACCCGTAGTAGAGGGCCAGCGCCCGCACCTTCGGGGCAATCTCGGAATGGTCGCGCAGGTAAAGGTACGTGGCCAGGCACAACTGGGCGCCGCCGGAGTCTCCAGCGAAAGCCAAGCGGCCGTCGAGCCCGTATTCGCCGCCGCCCGCGGTAATCCACTCGGCGACCGCGGCGCATTGCTGGATCGCCGTCGGGAACTTCGCTTCCGGCGAGAGCGAATAGTCCACCGCGACTACGGTGGCCCCCGTCTCATCGGCCAGAATCCGCTGGATACGGTCGTGCGTGTCCAGGTTGCCGAGAACGTACCCGCCGCCATGGATGTAGCAGATGGCCGCGCCTGCGGCACCCGTAGGCACGTGCAGGCGGATGGCCACCTGGCCGCCGGGCGCCGGCACCGCGGTGTCGATCGTCCGCGCCATCACCGGTCCACCCTCGTTCCAGAAGCGGCGCTCGGCGGTGTAGGCCTCGCGCAGCTGTGGCAGGGTGGCGTTGGTGTCGTAGGCGTCTGGATCTGAGTGATCCAGGACGGCGCGCATCTGGGAGGAGATGCGGTCCAGGACGGCGAGCTTGTTCTCGGTCATTAGAGTCGGCTCTCAGACGTTCGCCGGCTCGGGATGGGCTTCGGCATCCACTTTCGCGGGATGGTTCTTGACCCACAGGTACAGGGCCACCGACGACAACGCCGCCAGCACCGCCCCACCGATCAGGATGTAGAAGATCTGCTCGTACGCGCCAGCGGCGACAACCCCTTCGGCGTTCGTCTGGGCGTCCATGATCGCGCCGAACCAGGTGCTGGAGAACGTATCCGGCAGGAAGCCGATCACCGACAGGATGCCGGTGGCCGCGCCGAAGTAGTGCATCGGAACCGAGCCCTCGGTGAGCTGGGCCGAAACGACACCGAAAGCGCCGTTGGCGATGAAGCCGAGAACGATCACCAGGATGGCGGCGGCCACGATGATGCCCTCTGTCTTCGGCATGAACATCAGCGCCGCCAAGGCGACGGTGAAGGCCAGCGAGCCGACGACGATCGTCGTGGAGGGCTTGAACTTGTTGGCGATGACACCGAAAATCGGGCCGGACAGCAGCGTGATGCCGTAGTTGCGGACGTTCGCGATGATCGTCGTGACGAACAGGCTCGCGCCGAGGACGCCGGTCAGGTACGGCGTGGTGTAGGTGACGCCCGTATAGAAGAAGTAGACGAAGAAGCAGCTCAGCGCGGCCAGCCAAACCACCGGGTTCTTGAAAGCGAAGAAGAACTCGCTGAGGTTGAAGCCCGCGTCGGTCTTGATCTCGCCCTTGAACTTCGGGATGAACAGCAGGCTCAGCACGCCAAGCGTGCCGATGACCGCCGCGAGGAAGAAGAGGTAGATGGAGACGCCCAGGTTCAGGTTGTCGCCCACGATAGAGACGATGGCGGCGGAGACCAGGCCGATCAGCAGGCCAGCGACACCATAGATGCCGTAGGACAGGCCGATGCGCCGGGGATACTCATCCTCTTTGGAAACCAAGCGCACCAGCTTGAAGCGGACGCCCCACCAGATGAGGATCGTCGTGATGCCCATGCCGATGAACACGAGATAGAGGACGAACAGGCTCGGCAGCATCGCGTAGACGGCTGTCAGAACGGCGGTCGACAGGAAGCCGACGCTGGACAGCGTGCGCATGCGGACCTTGTCGGCGAGGATTCCCGAGGGCAGGTAGCAGATCAACGCGGTGATCGCGTACGCGCCGAAGACGGCGCCCAATTCGGTGTTGGTCACGCCCAGCGCTTGCTGTAGCGGATCGTAGAAGACGGCCTTCAAATAGGCTGGCGCATAAATGATTGAGCTTCCGATGCTGGCCAACACCAACAGGAACCACTTGCGTCCACTGCTGATCTGGTCATATCCCAACTCGCCTGTTTGCTTCATTGCTGTTCTCCTGTAGCGGTTGATTGCGGATCCTGGACGGGCCTCGGTGCCTGTTTTGACCGCAACATAACGATGCCCTCAGCATCGAGCCGCTGAGTGTTGCCAGCTATCCCGGAAATCGGGTGAAAACAAGATTCGCGAGTAACTAGTGATCGGGCTCACTAGTTTTTCAGGACCCGTTCGACAAGGGGTGATGGAGAATCCCCCCACGGCTCGCGATGTTGGCGGCGCCGACGTCCTGGCACCAGACTTTCACCGGGCGGTTACCGGGCCGAAACGCGCGCCCGGCAGGGTGTAGGCATGCGACCGATCACCTATGACGCGCCAGTTTCGGCCAATCTCATCAGCGATTCGCTCCAAGCGGCGAGCACCCGCCCCTACTGGCTGGAGGACGCCGCCGAATCGCGGCCCCGGTTCGACCACGGGCCGGACGTGCCGACCGCCTGGGACTTGGTGGTGGTGGGCGGCGGCTTCACCGGGCTGTGGGCGGCGCTGATCGCCAAACAGCGCGACCCGGGGCTGAAGGTCGCCCTGCTGGAGGCGCAAAGCGTGGCTTGGGCGGCATCTGGCCGCAACGGGGGGTTTGTGGAATCCAGCATCACCCACGGCGAAACCAACGGCCGCAACCGCTGGCCCGGCGAATACGAGACGCTGGAAAGGCTCGGTATCGAGAACTTGGACCAGTTGGAGCAAACCGTCGCCGATCTCGGCATCGACTGCGACTTTCGGCGCACCGGGTCGCTGAACGTGGCCGTGGAGCCCTACCAGGAACGCAAGCTGCTCGCCCTGGATCCTGCCGAGATTGCTCCCGCCCGGGTGTTGCGCCGCGAGGAGATCGCCGCCGAGGTGAACTCCCCCGTCTACCGGGCCGCCTGGTTCGACCCGCGCACCAACGCAGTCGTCCACCCGGCCAAACTCGCCTTCGGGCTGGCCAGGGCGGCCGCCGACTCGGGGGTGGAGATCTTCGAGCACACCAAGGTGCTCGGCTTGAACGCCGACGCCGGGCGCGTCGCCGTGGCCACCGACCGGTCCATCCTCAGCGCCAAGAAGGTGCTGCTGGCCACCAACGCCTTCCCGGCGCTGCTGCGCCGCTACCGGCTGTTCACCGTGCCTTGGTACGACTACGCGCTGATGACCGAGCCGCTCACGGGCGAACAACTCGACCAACTGGGCTGGAAGGGCCGCCAGGGCATGGCCGACATTTCCACCCAGTTCCACTACTACCGGATGACCGCCGACAACCGGATCCTCTGGGGCGGCTACGACGCCATCTACGAACGCGGTATCAGCGCCGCCCACGACCAGCGGCCGGAAACCTGGCGCAAACTCGCCCGGCACTTCTTCATCACCTTCCCCTATCTGGAAGGGATCAAGTTCACCAACCAGTGGGGCGGGCCGATCGACTGTTCGACGCAGTTCTGCGCCTTCTTCGGCAAAGCGTATTCGGGCCGGGTGGTCCACGCCGCCGGATTCACCGGCCTGGGGGTGGGCGCGTCCCGTTTCGCCGCCCGGGTGATGCTGGACCTGCTCTCCGGAAAGCCCACCGACATCACCGAATTGGAAATGGTCCGCCGGCTGCCGCTGCCCTTCCCCCCGGAGCCCTTCGCCGGCATCGGCATCCACCTGGCCCAGCGTTCCATCGACCTGGCCGACCACAACGACGGCAAGCGCAACCTCTACCTGAAGCTGCTCGACAAGCTCGGCATGGGCTACGAAGTCTGATATCGCGAAAGGGCCCCGAACCACAAGCCTGCTAGAGCCTGCGGTTCGGAGCCAACCTTCGCGCGGGGATGGCGCTTACTGCTTGAAGGTCTCCCAGATCTGGTTGTACTTGTTGACGATGTCGTTCGAGCAAGACCGGAACTCGACGATCTTCGTCCCCTCGGGGGGCACGATCGCCGGGTCCTGCTGCATGCTCTCGGGAAGGTACTCGAAGGCGCCCTTGATCAAGGTGTTGAAGCCGACGTATTCGGCGGCCTCGGCCGAGTTCTTCGGATCCAGCATCCAGTTGATGAAAGTCTTGGCCTGGTCCACGTTCTCGGCCCCGGCCGGGATCACCCAGTTGTCCGACCAGATGCTGACCCCCTCTTCCGGATAGATGTACTCGATCGCATCGTTTACCTCCCATGCGCGGTGGGTGTCGCCGTTCCAGATGATCGCCATGCGGTTCTCACCAGTGGCCAGCCGGTCGGCCACGGCGTCGGAGGAGATGGTGTTGATCTTCGGCTTCAACCCCATCAGCAAGTCCTGGGCCCCCTGGAGATAGGCCGGGTCGTCGGTGCAGTCCGGGGCGCCTTGCGCGCGCATCGCCGGGACGATCGTCTCGTAGACGTCCGCCAACACCCCGATGTGGCCCTCATACGGTTCGCCTTCCCAGGCGAAGAACTCTTTCCAGGTCTGCGGACCTTGCTGGCCCGCGGCGAGCAGCGAGGTGTCGTAGGCGAAGGCGGTGGTGCCGTAGGCGAAGGGCGCCGAATACTTGCGGCCCGGGTCGAAATACGGATCCCGGGTGGATTCGTCGATGTTCTCCGCGTTCGGGAGCGACATCGCGTCGAATTCGAGCAGCATCCCCTTGGCGATCATCTGCTCGACGGTGTAGTCGCTGGGGACCACCACGTCGTAGCCGGTATTGCCGGAAGCTTCCAGTTTGGCGACCAGGGTTTCGTTGGAATCGAAGAAGTCGATCGAATAGTCGATCCCCGTTTCCTGCTTGAAGCGCTCCAATTCCTCGACCGGGTAATAGTCGGCCCAGGTGTAAATGGTGACCTTCCCCGAGGTGGCCGGGACGAACTGGGCTGTCGTCGGCGCCGCGGTCTCGGTTTCCTCGGCCGTGGCGGACGGCTCCGCGCCGATGGTGCCACCGCATCCGGCCAGGGACATGGCGGCCGCGGCCATCGCCACCGCTAGGGTGATCATCTTTCTCATGGCATTCCCTTTCTCTGTTTGCCTACGCTGGTTTGCCTTGTTGCCGCCGCGACAGGAAGGACGTGGCCACAGTCACCGCGATTGCCATCAGCAACAGCAGCGTGGCCACGACATTCACCGACGGATTCACGCCTTTGCGAATCAGGCCGAAGATGTAGATCGGCAGCGTGGTGGTCCCGGCCGAAGCCAGGAAGGTGGAGATCATGTAGTCGTCCATGGAGACCACGAACGCCAGCAGTGCGCCGGAGACGATTCCCGGGGTGAGCAGCGGCAGGGTGATCCGCCAGGTGACAGCGCTGCCGGTGGCGCCCAGATCAGCGGCCGACTCGAAATAGGCCGGGTTGAGCGACTGGTACCGGGCGCGGATGTTCATCATCGCGAACGGGAAACAAAAGCAGGTGTGCGCCAACACCATCGGCCAAAAGCCGGGGGTCATCCCGATCATCCGTATGAAGGACAAGGTGGCCACACCGAGCACTACTTCCGGCACCACGATCGGCGCGGCGAGTATGGCGCCGGAAACAGCGTTCCCGGCCCGGTTCAGCCGGTCCATGGAGAGCACGTAGAGCACTGCCAGCACTACTGACGCGACGGTGGCGATGGCGGCGATCTCTAGAGACATCCGCGTGGCGGAGATGATCGCCGCGTCGTGGAACACCCGGTCGTACCACCGCAGCGAGAAGCCTTGCCAAGCCAGCGCCTGGTTGCCGCCGTTGAAGGAGTAGGCCACCACGATCGCCATCGGGAAGTACAGGAAAATCAGGCAGAACACCCCGATCGGCCCGACGCCGGGGAAATGGTTGAGCCGCAGCCGGGCTGGAATCTTGTTCATACTGCCAAACTCACCGTCTGCGCGGAACGCTTCGCCCAGGCCAGCAACGCCCAGGCACCCACCAGCGTGAGCACCAGGATGATCACCGAAAGCGCCGCGCCGAAGGGCCAGTTCCGGGCTGATCCGTACTGGTCGGCGATCAGGTTGCCGACCATCAGCACTTTGCCGCCACCGAGCAGCACCGGCTGGATGTAGGAGCCGAACGCCGGCACGAAACACAGCGCCACCGCCGAAAGCACTCCCCCCGACACCGCCGGCCAGAGCACCTTGCGCACCACGTCGAGCTTCTTCGCGCCGAGGTCATAGGCAGCCTCGGCTAGCCGGAAGTCGAAGCCCGCCAGCGCGGAGTACATCGGCAGGATCGCGAAGGGCACGAAGGTGTAGACCAGGGCGACCAGGGTGGACCAGGAGTTGTAGAGCAACTGCTGCGGCTCGATGCCGAACCAGGACAGGACTGTGTTCGCCGTGCCGTCCCCGGAGAAGAAGAGTATCCAGGCGTAGGTGCGCACCAGCAGGTTCGTCCAGAACGGAATGGTGACCAGCAGCACCAGCATGTTCTGAGTTTTCGGCGGCTTGGTCGCCATCCAGATCGACACCGGGAAACCGATCCCGACCGACAGCGCTGTGGTCCCGACGGCCTGCCACAGCGACAATCCGAACGCGTTCAGATAGCGCGGGTCGAAGTACATCTGGCCGTAGAAATCCTCCTGAAACAGGAAATGCTGATAGCTCGCCAGTGAGAATTCCATCACCACGCCAGACCCCGCCTCCGGCTGGGACATGAACGAGAACGACGTGATCACGACGATCGGCCCCAGGGTGAACAACAGCCCGAGCAAGATCGCGGGTGTGGTGAACCATGCGGACAGTTGTCCCGGTCTGACCGCGGTGCGCGCCGCCATCAGTCAGCCACCACCGCGATGGCATCCGCGGGGATGCCGATGCCTACCGGGCCGCCCGGAGTGAGTTGTGGGAAAGGCGGTGAGATCCGCACCCGCAGGGCCTGCCCGTCGGGCAGTTCGACACTGCAGCGCAAGTCAGTGCCCATGTAAGTCAACTCGGCGAGCTTGCCGTCGATCTTGCCTGGCCCGGGCGCGCCCACGGCGATGTTCTCCGGCCGGATGGCGACTGTGACGGTTTGGCCGGCGGGGGCTTCCACGTCGAACCGCTGCCCGCCAATGGCGATCCGCGACTTGCCGGCCTCGGATTCCACGTCGGCGGTGATGAAGTTGGTGTCCCCGATGAAATCCGCCACGAAGCGGTTCACCGGATGCCGGTAGATCTCCTCCGGAGTGCCCACTTGGGCCGGCCGCCCGTTTTCGAAAACGGCGATCCGGTCGCCCAGCGAGAGCGCCTCTTCTTGATCATGGGTGACGAAGACGAAGGTGATGCCGGTCTGGTGCTGGATCCGCTTCAACTCTCCCTGCATCCCGCGGCGTAGCTTCAGATCCAGCGCGGACAGCGGTTCGTCCAGCAGCAGCACCTGCGGGCTTTTCGCCAACGCCCGGGCCAGCGCCACCCGCTGCTGCTGTCCCCCGGAAAGTTGGGACGGTTTGCGCCCGCCCACGTCGGAAAGCTGCACCAAGGCCAGCATCTCGGAAACCCGTTCGGCGATCTTGTCCTTGGGGAGTTTGTCCATTTTCAGCCCGAAGGCCACGTTCTCCCAGACGCTCAGATGTGGGAACAGCGCATAGCTTTGGAAGACGGTGTTCACTGGGCGGCGGTGCGGCGGCAATCCGCTCAGGGCCATGTCCTGCAGGTAGATTTCCCCAGAGTCCAGGTGTTCCAGCCCGGCGATGGAACGCAGCAGCGTGGTCTTCCCGCAGCCGGACGGCCCGAGCATCACGAAGAACTCCCCCAGCCGAATCGACAAGGTGACATCGTCAAGGGCTTTCACCGGTTCGCCCTCCGCCGAAGTGAAGGTCTTGCAAGCCTGGTTGACCAGCAACTCCTTGCGGCGGTCGGCTTTCTGGGAGACGAAGTAGCGGCCCTTGGCGTCGGTGATCACGTCTTTTATCCCACTCAACTCGTGTTACGAGCAGGTAAGCGATTCGTTACCTGGTGCAACATTTGCGTCACAAAACGGCGAACGTAATCAGAAGATTTCCTGGCTGTCACCTGACCGACACATTCGGTCCCTAGCGTGATTTCAACCTGTTCCCTACAAGGAGAAGTATGCCTGTCACCATCGATCCGGCCCGGGTTGCCGAACTCACCGAGAAGCAAGGCGCTTTGCTCGACGAAAGAACCCAGGAATCCAAGCGGACCTACGAACGGGCCAGCGTCCACCTGTCCGGAGGCGTCGCGTCGTCCTACCAACTGCGTGATCCCTGGCCGATCTACTTGGAAGGCGGTGAAGGCTGCCAGGTCTGGGACGTCGACGGCAACCAGCTCTACGACTTCCACAACGGCTTTGGCTCGATGGTGCAGGGCCACGCGAACAAGGCCATTGGCGACGCCATCGCCGCGCGCTACCCGAAGGGGACGCATTTCGCCGCGCCCACCGAGGATTCGATCGCGGTGTCATATGAGCTGTCCAAGCGTTTCGGGCTGCCGAAGTGGCGCTACGTGAACTCCGGCTCTGAAGCCACCATGGACGCCATCCGGGTAGCCCGTGCCTACACCGAGCGCGACACCGTGATGAAGATATTCGGCTCCTACCACGGCCACCACGACACGGTGATGGTGTCGATCGGCATCCCCTTCGACCAGATCGGCGACCGTTTCAACCTGGCCTCCTTGCCCTACGGCGGCGGCATCCCGGATTCCACGGTCTACATGACTGTGCCGGTTCCGTTCAACGACGCCGAAGCGATGGAAGTGCGGATCAAGGCGCTGGCCGCCGAGGGCCGGCTGCCCGCGTGCGTGATCATGGAAGCCGCGATGATGAACCTCGGCGTGGTGCTGCCCGAGCCCGGCTACCTGCAGGCCGTGCGGGACATCACCGCCAAGTACGGCATCGTGCTGATCTTCGACGAGGTGAAGACCGGCCTGACCATCGCCGCCGGCGGTGCCACCGAGCTTTTTGGGGTCACTCCCGACATGGTGACGCTCGCCAAAGCCTTGGGGGGCGGTTTGCCGACCGGCGCGATCGGCGGCAGCGAAGAAGTGATGAGCGTCATCGAATCGGAGAAGGTCTACCAGGTGGGCACCTACAACGGCAACCCGCTGGGCATGGCGGCCGCCCGGGCCAGCCTGGAAAAGGTGCTCACCCCCGACGCCTATGTTTGGCTGAACCACCTGTCCGACCGGATCCTGTCCGGCTGCACCGAGGTGATCAAGAAGTACGACCTGCCAGGCTACACCGTGGGCCTGGCCGCCAAGGGCTGCGTCACCTTCTCGTCGGCGAAGATCACCGACTACACCAGTTTCATGGCGAACCAAAACGTCGAACTCACGGAGCTGGCATGGCTGTGGAACATGAACCACGGCATCTTCATGACTCCGGGCCGCGAGGAAGAGTGGACCTTGTCGGTGGCGCACACCGACGCCGCCATCGACGCCTACATCGCCGCGTTCGACGAAATGGCCTATGAACTGACCAAACCCTGAGCGCAGGGGAAAGCACCCAGACAGGAGCCCGCTATGCCCACCCAGGTGAAAGCCCTGGCCATGGATTCGGCCACCGCGCCGTTCCGCCGCATTGAGATCACCCGCCGCGACCCGTTGCCGGACGAGGTGGTGATCGACATCAAGTTCGCCGGCATCTGCCATTCGGACATCCACACCGCCCGCGGGGAATGGGGTGATGTGATTTACCCGCTCGTGCCCGGCCACGAGATCGCCGGGGTGGTCACCGCCGTCGGCCCGGAAGTGGTCAAATTCAAAGTCGGCGACCACGCCGGCATTGGCTGTTTCGTCGACGCCTGCGGCGAGTGCGCCCACTGCCGGATCGGCGAGGAGAACGCCTGCCTGGAACGCACCATCTGGACATACAACGACATCGGCGCCGACGGCGTCCCGACGGCCGGCGGTTACTCCCAGCAGATTGTCGCCCGCGCCGATTATGTGCTGCGGATCCCCGACTCGCTGCCGCTCGACAAGGCAGCCCCGCTGCTGTGCGCCGGGGTGACCCCGTGGTCGCCGCTGGTGCGCTACAACGCCGGGTCGGGCACAAGACTCGCCGTGGTGGGCCTGGGCGGGCTGGGCCACATGGCCGTCCAACTCGGCAAAGCCCTGGGCTGCGAGGTCACCGTGCTGTCGCGTTCCCTGCGGAAACGCGAACAGGGCCTCAAACTCGGCGCGGACCACTACTACGCGACCGCCGACCCGGCCACCTTCGAGGACTTGGAAGCCAGTTTCGACTTGATGCTCTGCACGGTGAGCGCCGACCTGGACGTGGACGCCCTGGTCTCGCTGTTGGACCTGGGCGGGGTGCTGGTGTTCCTGGGGCTGCCGCCGGACGAACAGAGCTTCCACATCGAGCCGTTGTGCCTGGGCCACAAGGTGATCACCGGCTCGGACATCGGCGGCATACCCGGAACCCAAGCGGTGCTGGATTTCTGCGCCGAGAAGGGCATCGCCGCGCAGATAGAGCTGATCGGGGCCGACGAAGTGACCGAGGCCTACAACAAGGTCGTCGCCGGCGACGTGGAATTCCGCTACGTCATCGACGTGGCCACCATCTGAGCCGTCGTCACACTGCTGCCCACGCCCGAATTCTCGCGGCTGGGCAAAGGTGGGAGAATCGTGGCGTGACTGATTCCCAGGCCTGCGCCGCCGCCGTCATCGCCCAACTCGTGGCTCAGGGAGTCCGGGAATTCGTGGTGTGCCCCGGATCCCGTTCGGCTCCGCTGGCCCTGGCAGTGTTGGCCGCGCAGTGCGAGTCGGTGCGGGCCCACGTCCGCGTTGACGAGCGCGCCGCCGGCTTCCTGGCCCTGGGATTGGCCAAGGGCGGAGCCGGGCCGGTCGCGGTGGTGACCACGTCCGGGACGGCCGTGGGCAATATGCTTCCGGCGGTGATGGAGGCATCGCATTCGGCGCTGCCGCTGCTGGTGGTGAGCGCGGACCGCCCGGAATCGCTGGTAGGGTTCGGCGCCAACCAGACCACCGACCAGCATGGAATCTTCTCCACTTTCACGCGTTGGCAAGCCCAGATCGACTCGCGCGCGGATGGGCGGTCCTGGGCCGCGCAGGCCGCGCGCGCAGTGGGAATGGCCCTGGGCATGCTGGGTGGCCTGCCGGGCCCGGTGCAGTTGAACGTGGCCCTGGACGTGCCCCTGACTGACGGCCCCACGGTGACACTGCCCGCCGCGGTCGCCCGTGGTTTCCAGGAGCCTCGGCCGGACAGTTCGCCCCCAGCGCCGACCCACTTCGGCCATCGGGTAGTCATAATCGCCGGTGACGCGCCGCCCGGAGCGTACCAAGCTTGGGGCGACCTGCCGGTCCCGGTGATCGCCGAGCCCACCTGCGGAATCAGCGGTCCGAACGTGCTGCGCTGCGGACAACTGCTGCTCGGATCCCAACTCGCCGGCGAAATCAACTGCGCGGTCGTCGCCGGACGGCCGACCTTGTCGCGGGAAGTGAACGCCCTGCTCTCCCGCGCCGACGTCGAAGTGGCCGTCTGCGGGGACAGCCGCGGTTGGGCCGACCCGGCATGGTCGGCAACCACGTTCTACCGCGATCTGGCTTTCGGCCCCGTCGATTCCGCATGGCTGCCCCGCTGGCAGGCCGCCGACCAGGCGGTTTCCAAAGGCTTGGATGAGTTGCTGGCCGCCGAGCGGCGGCTGACAGGCTGGCACGTGGCCCAATTGGTCTCCGCGGCGGCGACGCCAGACGACGTGCTGGTGGTGGGCAACTCGTCACCGGTCCGCGACCTGGCCCTCACGGAGGTGTCTGCCACTGTCTACGCGAACCGCGGCCTGGCCGGAATCGACGGCACGGTCTCAACGGCGATCGGCATCGCCCTGGCCCGGCCGAGCGCCCGAGCTGTCACCGCCTACTGCGGGGATCTGGCCTTCCTACATGACGCGAACGCCCTGGCCATACCCCCTCAAGAAGCGCGGCCGCCGCTGCGCATCGTCGTCGCCGACGACCACGGCGGCTCCATTTTCGCCACCTTGGAATACGGCCGCGGCGAATATGCCGACGTCTTCGAGCGGGTCTTCGCGGTCGGAATCGACGCCGATCTGGTCGCCCTGGCGCAGGCGTTCCGCGTTCCCGCCCGCCGGGTGGCGACCGCCGCCGAACTCAACGAAGCGCTGCGAACCGCCCCCACCGAAATGGAAGTCATCGTTGTGGAGACTGACCGCACCGCTCGCGCGGAGTTGGCCGCTCGAATCCGGAGCCTCGCCACCGCTATCTAGCCGAACACGTCCTCTTCAAACCTCACCTGCCGCTCGACACGGCGCTGCAGTTGGCGCCGAGCCAGCCAGGCTATCGCGGCGAAGAGTGCGGCGACTGCCAGTGACAGCGGTGCAAGCCATGGTGGGAGGCCTTTGACCATCAGTGCGGAGAAGGCCATGACAGGGCCCGCCATCACCGGGAAGAGGGCAGCCAGGGCGACGCGTTGCAGCAGGCGGCTCTGCGCTTGGCCATAGCGGCGGTACTCGTGCGGCGCGGAACGCCACTTTGGGTTGGTGGTGTGCCAGGCGGGCAGCGAGCGGCGCACCTGCTCATCACGGCGGTCCGCCAGCCAAGCTCTCAGGAACTCAGCGACCACGCCGGCCACCAGGCAACCCAGGGCCAAGGCCCAAACGTGCGGGTACGCAAGACCATGGACATCCGAAACCTGCATTTCCAGGTACAACCCCACCGCCACGGCGGCGGCCAGGGCAACGCAAGCCAGGCACACCACGGCTGCGGCCACCCGTTGTGCCAGCTGCCACCGATGGGGCAAGGCGTCGATGAACTGCCGCGCCGAATCCTCTTTCGAATCCGAGCCGTCCAGCCGTGCCCCGTCCGGTCCATATGCCTCGCCACTCGTGGAATCCCACCGCCAACCGTTCAAGCGTTCCGCCAGGCCCTGGGCGGCCTCCAGCGTGCGCTCAACCTGTTCGGCTTCGAAAGGGCAGCTGAACTCGTAGACAACCTTGATGCCGGACACCTCTTCTAAGCCACTGGGTAGTTCGCCAACGTCCACCGGCTCCGGGCCGGACACCGAGCAGATCACCTCGCCACTGGCCATGTCGACGAGTTCGACCCAGGCCGCGCCGGGCACAGCGGCAACGCCCGCGCCCAGTGCCACCGCAGGCCAATCGACCTGTGCCAGCGGCCCGCGGGCATAGACGAAGCAATCGAAACTCATGGGCTCTCCTGCCCGCGAGTCTAGCGAGCCACGCGAGCTGGATCCGGCAGGTACACTGGGTCCGCACCCCACAAGGAGCGGCTATGGCTTCGAAAGCTCACCGTGTTTTCCACACCGAGGACGAACGGCGGCATGCGGCTGCTGGCCCGCTGGCAGAGCGGTTCATGGCAAATCTCGCCGAGTTCTACCGCGGCGGAGACTTGGACCTGGCGAATGTGACCCAACTGCTGTGGTCCCGGCTCACGCTGTCGCGGCGGCGGCTGGCGCGCATGGGGCTCAACTTGGAGTGGGCCTTTGCGGAAGGCATGAACCCCGAGAACACCTGGTATTTCCAGGAGCACTGGAGCGACGACGGCAAGCACACCTTCGTCGACGCCGACACCTACGTGAAGGCCCGCAGGACTTACTCGCGCGGCGGCAAGCAACTGCGCCGGATCCGTTTCACCGGCGCGGCCCACTGCGAGCTGATCCAATCCATCCGCGACGACGCGGTCTACCTGTGCCCGAACTGCGGCGCACAGTCCTCCCTGGATGGCCTGCTCGACGGCTGCGACTATTGCGAAACCCGGTTCAACGTCGACGATTTCAACCTGAAGGTCAGTTCGTTCTCGCTGCGGGCCGATCCCGAAGGGTTTGCCGACAAGGTCGGCTCTGGGGCGAATCGGTGGGTGACCAACCTGCAAAAGGGGAAGTTCCCCTTCAAAGTGTCGCGGGTCTTCTTCGCGACCTGGGCCCTCGCCGCCGTCGCCTTCTTCTTTTTCCCCATCATCGATGACGCATACCGGTACGGAACGCTGGTGTACGTCCTGGCGAGCGCCAGTGCCGGCTTGGCCATGGCGTGCGTCCTGCTGATCTTCCTGTTCTTCATCAGGCTGCTGGGCCCGCCGCTTATCGCCTACCTCGCGGCGGTGGTGATGCTGCTGGTCATGATCTTCCGAATGCCGCTGCAGTGGAATGCCCAGGGCCGCGCCCGGCGCAGCCGGAAGAAGTTCGAACGCACCGCGCGGCAGCACGACCCGCTGTTCTCCCAGGGCGCCTTCACCTCGAACGCGGAGAACAAACTGCTGTCGATCATTTACGCCGAAACGGCCGCCGACATCGAGGCGATTGCCGACGTTGACGCGGCGCCGCTGCGGGAACACTACGCCGACGTCTGCGACGTGAACCTGCGCGAGTTGAACTTCAAGGACTTCCAACTCGACGGCCAACTGCAACGGCTGGTCGTGGAAGCCCGGCTCGACCTGGTCCGGCTGCGCGGGAATCGCATCGCCAAGTCCCGGGAGCGGGCCACCATCGCCCTGGCCAAGTCCAAGGACGCGCTGACGCAGGCAGCCTGCGAAGCGGTGTTGCTGCGCTGTGGCGGCTGCGGCTCGTCCCTGTCGCTGCTGGACGGCGGCGCCTGCGGTTACTGCGGCAGACGGCTAGAACTGTGGCGGCTGGATTGGGTCGTCACCGACTTCGCCATCAGGTGATGGACGCCGCACAACGCGAAAAGATCCGCATCCGATAGTTCCCTCTCGTCATCCCGGACTTGATCCGGGATCTTGGGACGCAGTCCCATGCACCCCGCAGGGGTGCCCCTGCCGAGATCTTCAACAAGGCGCCGCTGACAAGGCGTAACAGGCGATGGCCGAGGCGGCGGCGACGTTGAGCGAGTCTATGCCGGCGTGCATGGGGATGCGGACCACCAGGTCTGCTTGGGAGATCCATCTTTCGGACAGGCCGGCGCCTTCCGTGCCCAGCAGGATGGCGAGCTTGGCGGGGATTTCGGACAGGTCGCCAATGTCGACGCCGTCTGCGCGCAGGGCGAGGGCGGCCACCGTGAAACCGGCCGCTTGCAGCAGCGGCACCGCGCCGGCCCAATCGTCCAGCCGGGCCCACGGCAAGCTGAACACCGCGCCCATCGACACCTTGACCGCACGCCGGTAGAGCGGGTCGGCGCAGCGCGGCGAGATGAGCATTCCGCCCCAACCCAGGCCGGCCGCGTTGCGGATGATCGCGCCCACGTTGGTGTGGTCGACTATGTCCTCGGCGACCACCACGCGGTCCATGGCGAGAATGTCCGCGACGCTGTGCCGGGCGACGCGGTGCAAGGCGGCCAAGGCCCCGCGATGCACGTGGAATCCGGTGACTGCCTCGGCCAACTGCTCGGTAACCACGTAAACCGGCACGTCCAACGGCGCCAACAAGTCGTCCAGTCCCGCGAGCCAGCGTTCGGCCAGCAACAGCGAGCGGGGCCGGTAACCCGCCGTAATCGCCCGCCGGATGACCAGATCACCCTCGGCGATGAACAGCCCGCGCTCGGCTTCCAGCGACTTGCGCAGGCTCGAATCGCGTAGCGAAACATAGTCGCCCAAGCGCGGATCGCCCGGATCCGAGACCGCGATGAACTCGGCCATCAGCTAGAACGAGGCGCCGTGGATGTCGAACGAGCCCAGGCCGGGGCGGGCGTGCTTGGGCAAGATGGCACGCGCGGCATATCGGCCGTCCACGTGGGACACTTCCAAGTCCATGTCGAACGTGTCCGACAATGCGGCGCTGGTCAACGTCTGCTCCAGCGGCCCGGCGGCGATGATCTTGGCGTCGCGCAGCAACAGGGCGTGCGTGATGCCCACGGGAATCTCCTCCACGTGGTGAGTCACGAGGATGGTCGCCGGGGCGCGGCTGTCCAGGCAGATCTCGGACAGCGTGGCCACGAGGGCTTCCCGCCCGGCCAAGTCCAATCCGGCGGCGGGTTCGTCGAGCAGCAACAACTCGGGATCGGTCATCAGGGCCCGGGCGATCTGCACCCGCTTGCGCTCGCCCTCGCTGAGCGTCCCGAACGTCCGCTCGGCCAGCGCCGCCACCTGCAGGCGCTCCATCAGCAACTCGGCGCGGGCGTAATCCAGGTCTTCGTAAGCCTCACGCCAACGCCCCGTCACCGCGTAGGCGGCCGAGATCACCACGTCGCGCACGGATTCGCCCTTCGGGATGCGGTCGGCCAACGCGGCAGAGGTGACTCCGATGCGGGGCCGCAACTCGAACACGTCCACCCGGCCCAGGGTCTCGCCCAGCAGGGTCGCGCGGCCTTTCGACGGGTGCCACTGCGCGCCGACGACTTGCAGCAGCGTCGTCTTGCCCGCGCCGTTCGGGCCGATGACCACCCAGCGGTCGGATTCGTCGACCGTCCAGTTGACTTGGTCCAGCAATGTGGCCTGGCCACGGATGATCGAGACGCCTTCGAGCTCGATCACATTTGCCATGGGAACAACCTACCCGGATTCAGGCACCCGTAGAATGCAAACCGCCGTCCACGTGGATCATCTCGCCGGTCGTCGCCGGGAACCAGTCGCTCAGCAAAGCCACGACGGCCTTCGCGGTGGCCGTCGAGTCTTGGGCGTCCCATCCCAGCGGGGCGCGCTCGGACCAGATGCCGTTGAACTGGTCGGCGCCGGGAATCGCTTTCTTGGCGATGGTGTCCAGCGGGCCGGCCGACACGATGTTGCAGCGCACGCCTTGCGGGCCCAGATAGCGCGCCAAGTAGCGCGACGCCGATTCGAGGGCGGCTTTGGACACGCCCATCCAGTCGTAGGTCGGCCAGGAGATTCGCCCGTCGAACGTCAAACCGACCACGGACGCCGTCGTTCCGAACAACGGCTTGCAGGCCATCGTCAAGCTCACCAGCGAATACGCCGAAGTCTGCAAGGATGCGCCGACGTCTTCCCACTTGGTGGACAGGAAGGCGCCACCGAGGGCGCGCTCCGGGTTGGCGTAGGCGATTGAGTGGACGACGCCGTCAAGCCGGTCGACGTGCTCTGACAGGCGCTCGGCAAGGGAGTCGAGGTGCTCCGGATCGGTGACGTCGAGTTCCAACAGCGGCGGCACTGGGTCCAGCCGCCGCAGCACCCGGCTGGTCAGGCTCATCGCACGCCCGAAGTTGCTGACGACGACATTCGCGCCTTCCTGCTGGGCGATCTCCACCACGCGATAGCCGATCGACGTGTTCATGGTGACGCCGGCCACCAGGATGTTCTTACCGCTGAGTATTCCCATATTCCACTCCTTGTTTCGCGCCGTATCAGTGCCCCATGCCCATGCCGCCGTCCACCGGCAAGACGGCGCCCGAGACGTACGCCGCTTGGGTGAGGAATTCCACCGCTGCGGCCACCTCTGCGGGGTCGCCGAAACGGCCGGCGGGGATTGCCGCAAGAGACTTCGCGACCGCGTCATCGGGCAGGTCTGCCGTCATGTCGGTGGTGATGAACCCGGGGGCGACTACGTTGGCTGTGATGCCGCGCGCGCCGTACTCGCGGGTCAACGAGCGCGCCAAGCCGACCAGGCCAGCCTTGGCCGCGGTGTAGTTGGCCTGCCCGGCGTTGCCATACAGGCCCACCACGGATCCGGTGAAGACGATCCGGCCCCACTTGGCCCGCAGCATCGATTTCACGGCGCGGCGGGCCACCAGGAACGAGCCGGTCAGATTGACGTCGATCACTTGCCGCCAGGCGTCCTCGCTCATGCGCAGCAGCAGGCCGTCGCGCGTGATTCCGGCGTTGGCCACCAGGATGCCGACTGGCCCGTGCGCTGCTTCGGCCGCCGCAAAAGCGGCCTCCACCTGGGCGGCGTCGGACACATCGCAGGCGATGCCAAGGGCCCCATCGGGAGCCGTGCCGCCGCGGGACAGCGCGGCCACCTTGTGCCCGCCGGCCAGGAACCGCTCCACGACGGCGGCGCCAATGCCCCGGTTCCCGCCAGTCACCACAACGCTTCGAGATTCGCTCACCGGATCACAATAGCGAGCCCTCGGGCGCGCGTTGTTGTCCGAGACGCACAACAAATGGGTGCCCGAGTTGTCGCGGCGCTACGCTTGTGCCGTCGAAGGAGTTCTCATGACACTGCTAGCCCACAAACCGCCCTATTCCGGCCAGTTGAAACCCAAACTGAGCGAGGTGCCGGCGTTCGTCGAGATGATCGGGCAGGGATGGCGCGCCGAACGGCGGCCCGCTCCCCTGGTTCCCGGCGCCGCCGCAGCCGCCGCCAAGCACCGCGCGCTGCTCTCCGACGCGATCGGGCAGCGCGACATCGTCGTTTTCTGCGGCCATGCGCCAGTGCGCAACAACGACTGCAACTTCGACTTCCGCGGCGATTCCAACTTCATCTGGCTGGTTGGGGCCCAGGTCGAGTTCGCCGCGCTGGTGATGCGCCCGAACGGCGCCGGGCACGACGCCACGCTCTACCTGACCCCGCCGGCCAAGCCGGGAGAGCGGGATTTCTTTGCCTCCGCCGCCTACGGCGAGCTTTGGGTGGGGCCGAGCGCGGCGCTGGAAGACTGGCAGGAAGGCCTGGGCATGGACGTCCAGAATTACACCGCCTTCGAAGCGGCCCTCGGCAAACTGGCCGATCCGCTGGTTTCCGGGACGGTCCCCAGCGACGAGTTGGCGGCGTTCCATGTGCCGGCTTCCGCGGAGTTGGACAAGACCCTGGCGCACCTGCGGATGTTCAAGGACGAGTGGGAAGTCGCGCAGTTGCGCGAGGCCGTGGACGCGTCGGTGGGCGGTTTCGCGGCAGTGGCCGGAGCCGTCCCCCAGGCGATGCGGATGCCGCGCGGTGAGCGTTGGCTGCAGGGCACCTTCGACCGGCATGCGCGTGCCTGGGGCAACGGAGTCGGCTACGCCACGATCGTGGGATCTGGCCCGCACGCCCCCACCCTGCACTGGGTGCGCTGCGACGGGGACATCATTCCCGACATGCCGCTGCTGCTGGACATGGGCGTGGAAGCCAACAGCTACTACACCGCCGACGTCACCCGGACGATCCCGCCGACCGGCGAGTTCTCGCCTGCCGGGCGCCGGGTACACGACCTGGTCGAAGCTTCCCACCGCGCCGGGCTGGCCGCGGCCGTCGACGGCGCGCACTTCTTGGACTTCCACTACGCGTCCATGGAAGTGCTGGCGCAAGGCTTGCACGACTGGGGGTTGCTGCCCGTCTCCGTTGACGAGGCGCTTTCTCCCGAGGGCCAGCAGCACCGCCGCTACATTGTCTGCGGCGTCGGCCACCACCTGGGCTTGGATGTCCACGATTGCGCAAAGTCCGATGTCGAACGCTACGACGGGGCCAACCTGGCTCCGGGGATGGTGTTCACCGTGGAGCCAGGCCTGTACTTCCACGCGAATGATCTGACCGTGCCGCCGGAGTTGCGCGGCGTCGGGGTGCGGATTGAGGACGACGTGTGGATCCGCCCGGACGGGACGCAAGAGGTGCTGTCTGCGGCGCTGCCGATCAGCGCTGGGGAGCTGGAAGCCTGGACCAAAGCCCAACAGTAAGCCGGGGCCCTTGCGGTATTCACAGATTTTTCTGGGTCGAACCTGGTGCTTTTCATGTGTGGCGGCGCTAGCCTGAGAACACCAACCATGCAATGGCGCTCACTTGGAAGGGCCCTCGGCTCCGACGCAGACCTCCCCGGGCAGTGCCATTCCTCACGAAGGGAATGCAACCGATGGCGCAAGCAAACCTGCAAGCGAAATACGACCTCTTCATCGACGGCCAGTGGCGGCCGGCGTCTGATGGGGCCACTTTTGTGACCACCTGTCCCGCGAATGGCGAACAACTCGCCGTCTGCGCGGAGGCCACCGAACAAGATGTCGATGCCGCGGTCGCCGCGGCGTGGAAGGCGTTCGACTCCTGGAAGAAAGTCGAGCCCGCCGCCAGGGCCGATATCTTGCTCAAGATCGCCGACATCATCGACGCCAACGCCGAGCACCTGGCCATGGTCGAATCCCTGGACAACGGCAAGCCGATCCGCGAGACGATGGCCATCGACGTGCCCTTCAGCTCTGACCACTTCCGCTATTTCGCGGGCGCGGTGCGCACTGAAGAGGGCGCGGCCGCGATGCTGGACTCCAACACGCTGTCCATCGTGCTCCGCGAGCCGATCGGCGTCGTGGGCCAGATCGTGCCGTGGAACTTCCCGTTCCTGATGGCCGCCTGGAAGCTGGCTCCGGTGCTGGCCGCCGGCTGCTGCACGGTGTTCAAGCCCAGTTCGCTCACCCCGTTGTCCGTGCTGGAATTCGCGCGGCTGATCCAAGACGTGCTGCCGCCTGGCGTGTTCAACGTCATCACCGGCAAGGGCTCCAAGTCCGGCCAGTACATCCTCGACCACAAGGGCTTCCGCAAGCTGGCCTTCACCGGCTCCACCGAGGTGGGCTGCCAGATCGCGCAGGCCGCCGCAGACCGGCTCATCCCTGCCACTTTGGAACTCGGCGGCAAGTCGGCCAACATCTATTTCCCGGACGCCAAGTGGGACATGGCCATGGACGGCCTGCAACTGGGCATCCTGTTCAACCAAGGCCAGGTTTGCTGCGCCGGTTCGCGCGTCTTCGTCCACGAGGACATCTACGACAAGTTCATCGCTGACGCCGTGGCGGCATTCGGCAAGATCAAGGTCGGCCTGCCCTGGGAGCCCGACACCCAGATGGGCTCGCAGATCGACGAGAACCAGGTGCAGAAGATCCTCGGTTGGGTCGAGGAAGCCAAGTCCGAGGGCGCGAAGGTCGCCGTGGGCGGCGAGCGCGCCACCGAGGGCGAGTTGGCCAAGGGCGCGTTCATGAAGCCAACGCTGCTCGTGGACGTGACCAACGACATGAAGGTCGCCCAGGAGGAGATTTTCGGGCCGGTGGCCGTCGTCATCAAGTTCAAGACCGAGGAAGAAGTCATCGCCATGGCGAACGACAACGCCTACGGCTTGGGCGGGGCGGTTTGGACGCGCGACATCAACCGGGCCATCCGGGTGTGCCGCGCCATCGAGACCGGCCGCATGTGGGTCAACACCTACAACTCGATTCCGGCGGGCGCGCCGTTCGGCGGCTACAAGGCCTCCGGCATCGGGCGTGAGACGCACAAGGTGATCTTGGAGCACTACACGCAGCAGAAGTCCATCTTGGTGAATCTCTCCGAAGCCCCGTCAGGGTTCTATCCGGAGTAGGTCAGGCTAGCGACACCAGGTCGGCGTAGCCCTCGTCCCAGAGGTCTTCAACGCCGTCAGGCAGGAGCAGTACGCGTTCTGGTTCCAGGGCGTGTACTGCTCCTTCGTCGTGTGTGACGAGAACTACGGCGCCCTGGTAGCTGCGGATCGCGTTCAGCACCTCCGCGCGGGAGGCCGGGTCCAAGTTGTTCGTCGGCTCGTCCAGCAGCAGCACGTTGGCGGCGGAAACCACCAACATTGCCAGCGCCAGCCTGGTCTTTTCACCGCCCGAGAGCACCCGGGCGGGTTTTTCCACGTCATCGCCGGTGAACAAGAACGATCCCAACACGGAACGGGCGTCAGTCTCCGACATCGTGTCGGGGGCGGCGGTCATCATGTTCTCCAACACCGTCCGCGACGTGTCGAGTTGCTCGTGTTCTTGGGCGTAGTAGCCGAGCTTGAGGCCGTGCCCGGGCTTCACCTCGCCCGTATCCGGTGGCTCCAGGCCGCACAGCAACCGCAGCAGCGTCGTCTTGCCCGCGCCGTTCAGGCCGAGCACCACAACGCGCGAGCCCCGGTCGATGGCCAGCGACACATCCGTGAATACTTCCAGCGAACCATACGACTTGGACAGATCCGCGGCCATCAAGGGAGTCTTGCCCACCGGCGCGGGCTTCGGGAAGCGAATCTTGGCGACCTTGTCCGCCGCACGTTCGGCGTCCACACCCGACAGCAGCTTCTCGGCGCGCTTGATCATCACCTGCGCGGCCACCGCCTTGGTGGCCTTGGCGCGCATCTTGTCGGCCTGGGCGAGCAAAGCGTCGGCTTTGCGCTGCGCGTTTGCCCGTTCGCGCTTGCGGCGTTTCTCGTCCGCTTCGCGCTGCAGCAAGTAGCGCTTCCAATCCATGGCGTATTGGTCGAGTTCGGCCCGGTTCGCGTCGAGGTGGAATACCTTGTTGACGGTGGTTTCCAGCAGGGGCGTGTCGTGGGAAATCACCAGCAACCCGCCGGGATATGAGTTCAGGAATCCGCGCAGCCACACGATCGAATCGGCGTCCAAGTGGTTGGTCGGTTCGTCGAGCAGCAGGTTGTCCGCCCCGGCGAACAGGATCCGGGCCAGCTCCACGCGGCGGCGCTGCCCACCTGACAACGTGCCCAACGGCTGTGACAGGGCCCGGTCCGGCAGGCCCAGGTTGGCGGCGATACGGGCGGCCTCAGCTTCGGCGGCATATCCCCCCGCGGCGGCCAATTCGGCCTCGGCCCGGGCGTAAGACTTCATAGCGGCCTCGTCGGTGGCCATCGCCACCGAGTAGCGCTGCAACCGGGTCATGATCGAGTCCAGGCCGCGGGCGCTCAAGATGCGGTTCTTGGCCTTCTGCTCCAAGTCGCCGGTGCGTGGATCTTGCGGCAGGTAGCCGATTTGGCCGGTGCGGCTGATCTGGCCCGCCGCCGGGAGTCCCTCCCCCGCCAAGATCCGGGTCAACGTCGTCTTGCCTGCTCCGTTGCGGCCCACCAAGCCGATCTTGTCGCCGGGCGCGATCTGGAACGAGACAGGGTGGAGCAGCAACTGGGCCCCCGCCCGCACCTCGACTTCCCGCGCGACCAACACGGGGTAGGAGTCTAGCGGGTGCTTGTAACACTCAGCGCCAAGAGCTCGATCCGCCGCCGCGAGCAACCCCTCCCGTCGTCGAAGAACAACCCCACCCGTCATCCCGGACCTGTTCCGGGGTCCCCGCAAAGTATCGAAGAACTTTGTGGGGTGGGGTTCCGGGGTCCCCGCAAAGTATCGAAGAACTTTGTGGGGTGGGGTCCGGGATCTCGGACGCAGTCCGTGTGCCCCAGCAGGGGCACCAATTGAGGCTGAAGCGAGGTGGGTGTGCAACAAAACGCGGCGCCGACACGTAGTTAGGCTGTGAACCAATTCACAGGAGACGAAAATGACCATTGTTCAAGCGCACGCGCAGACGTTTGAGCAGTTCACCATGGAGAACTCCGTGGCGCTGCAAGCGTTCGCGTTCCTTGTCATCGGCAATCGCGAGGATGCCCGCGACGCCGTGCAGGACGCGCTGCTGGGCGCGTACAAGCGGTGGGATCGCCTCGGCGACGACCCGCTCGCCTACGTGCGCCGCAGCATCGTCAACGCCAACATTTCGGCTTGGCGCAAGCGCCGCCGGGAAACCCCGGTCGCCCAAGTCCAGTCGAACAGTTGGGACCAAGGGCCACAGGTGGAAACCACCTGGGTGCGCCGCATGTGCGGCAACCTGCCCACCAAACAGCGGGCGGCGGTCATCATGCGCTACTACGAAGACATGTCGTTCGCCCAAATCGCGGAGATCCTCGGCTGCCCCGAAACAACAGCCAGGTCTCTGCTCCATCGCGGGCTGGCACAGCTCCGCGCAAACATCCAACAGGGGGAATCATGAGCGAGCAAATCGATCAAAACTTTGAGAACTATCTGCAAACGAGCTTCCGCCAACACCTGGCCGGAGCCGTAAACGAACAGCAAATCCTGCCGGTCTATCCCGAAACGGTCAAGACGCGGGCCAAGAAGTCCACTGGGCTGAAATGGGCCATTGGCGGGGCGATCGTGGCGTTGGCCGGGGCCACGGCCGCCTTCGCCGCACCAATCCTGTTCACACCGCCCACCGTCGAGGCGGTCCCGGCGCCCGCTGGAACGACCGAGCCGGAGCCGACGGCCGTGCCGCCCGTCGAGATGCTGGACACCACGGGTTGGCAGGCGTACTCCGACATCGATGTTCCGGGCGACTTCCAGTATCCGGCCGACTGGATCGTCGAGGGTTCCTGCGACGAGATGGGCTGCGTCCTGTTCGTGGAGCCGCCCGACTCCGCGGCGCTCGATGACGCGGGCGAAGGCACCACCATCGAGTTGATCACCGGTGGCCAGGACGACGACGCCGAGTACCTCGGCAGGGTCAGCGAGTGCGTGAATTGCGAAGTCGTGGGACGTATCCCCGGCCTGCGCGGACGCACGGTGAGCGGCGAAACCGGCGACGTCATCGTGGTCAAGAACTCCGTAGACATCTTCGTCACGTTGGATGGCCTCGACGGCTATCCGGACATGATCTCGCTGCACAACCTGGATTCGGACGAGCTCGCACCGCGGTCCTATTTCAGTTTCACCACGAACACCGGCAATGTGGGCGGCGACATCGCCAAGGACTTCGACTATGTGGTCACCGTGCTGGGCACACTGCAAGCCAACGCCGATTTCGCGCCGCAGCGATACCCGCTGGACGCGGACACCGGCGAGTCGGCTCCGGACGACCTGGCCGAGGCAGATTTGCCCAAGATCGGGGCGGTGAAGCCGGACTCGACGTGGAAGACGTGGAAGATCACCGAACTCGGCATCTCAGTGCAACTGCCGAAGGGCTTCTCCGTCGTGAAGGATCCTTTCGAAGAGGGCGACACGCTGGACATCCGCATCGATTCGGACAAGACGACGGCCGGCAAGGAGAACAAGGAAATGCTGGCCTGGCCGGACCGGCGCCTGGATGGCGAGCCGGGGAACATCGTCGGCCAGTTCAGCGGCGACCACGACTTGGGCGCGATTCCGGGCTTGAAGGTGTTGAGCGGGGCTGAGGTGCACATCGGCTTCACCTACTACGGCACGTACAGCGAGATCGGCCTGTTCGTGGCTGACGACAGCGATTTGGACTTCGGCGCCGGAGCCTTTGGGATCACGACCGACGACAACTGGGCCCCGATGACCGCAGCCGACCGCGACCTGGTGGTGGCGATCTTGGCGAGCATCCGGCCGCTGTAATGGGGGATCGAAGAAGGTGGCAGGGTCTGCGGACCCTGCCACCTTCTGTTTCATTGACACGTCATGTCAGGACATACTAACATTGCAGGAGGCTCGCCCAGTCCCCGACAAGCGGCTGCCCTTCCGCGGCTGACTTGGCAAATGCTAAACCCAGTCGAAGCTCTTGGTCACGGCCTTCTTCCAGGCCTGGTATTGACTTTCGCGGATGGCCGGATCGCCACCGGGAACCCAACGCGCGTCCTGAGCCCAGTTCGCCGTGACATCCTGTTCGCCGGACCAGTAGCCCACCGCGATTCCGGCGGCATAAGCGGCCCCCAACGCCGTCGTCTCGGCCACCACGGGACGCACCACAGGCACGCCCAATTGATCCGCCTGGAACTGCATCAGCAACTGGTTGTGCGTCATGCCGCCATCGACCTTGAGCTCGGCCAGCTTCACTCCCGAGTCGGCCTCCATCGCTTCCAACACCTCGCGGGTTTGGTAGGCGGACGCCTCCAAAGTCGCGCGGGCAAGGTGTCCTTTGTTGACGAACCGGGTCAGGCCCACGATCGCGCCCCGCGCGTCGGAGCGCCAATAGGGGGCGAACAATCCGGAGAAGGCCGGCACGAAGTAGCATCCGCCGTTGTCTGGCACACTCTTGGCCAGTTCCTCGATCTCGGCGGCCGTGGAGATCAAGCCCAGATTGTCGCGCAGCCATTGCACCAGCGAGCCGGTGACGGCGATGGAGCCCTCCAAGGCGTAGACGGGATCTGCGGGCCCAATCTGGTAGCACAACGTCGTCAACAAGCCGTTGCGCGAGAAAACCGGCGCCGAGCCGGTGTTGAGCAACATGAAGCAGCCGGTGCCGTAGGTGTTCTTGGCCATGCCGGGAGCGAAGCAAGCTTGGCCGAAGGTGGCCGCCTGCTGGTCGCCAAGCGCGGCGGCGATGGGCACGCCGGGTAGCAGCCCTTGGGCGCGGCCGTGTCCGTAAACCTCGGCCGACGAGCGGATTTCCGGAAGCATGCGCATGGGAATGCCCATGTCGGCGCAGATTTCCCCGTCCCAAGCCAGGGTCTCCAACCCCATCAGCATGGTGCGCGACGCATTCGTGACATCGGTGACGTGGACGCCCCCGTCCGGCCCGCCGGTCAAGTTCCAAATCACCCAGGAATCCATCGTGCCGGCGATCAACCGGCCCGCCTCGGCGCCTTCCCGCAGACCCGGCACGTTGTCCAACAGCCACTTGATCTTGGGCCCGGCGAAATACGTCGCCAGCGGCAGGCCTACCCGGCTCTGGTAGCGTTCCGCCCCTTGCCCGCCGGCCAATTCGGCGCAGATCTGGTCGGTGCGGGTGTCCTGCCACACGATCGCGGGATGGACTGGCTGTCCGGTGGCCCGGTCCCACACCAGCGTCGTTTCGCGCTGGTTGGTGACTCCGACCGCCGCGATGTTGCCCCGGTTCAGGGACGCTTTTGCCAACGCCTCGGCCACGACTTCGCGCACGTTCGCCCAGATCTCCAATGCGTCGTGTTCCACCCAGCCTGCCCGCGGCAGCAGTTGCGCGTGTTCCTTCTGGCCGACGGAGACAATCTGCCCGCCGTGGTTGAAAATGATCGCCCGCGAACTCGTCGTTCCCTGGTCGATGGCTAGGACATAGTCGCTCACAATAGCCTCCTTGCCGCTTGCGAACACACTACCCGGCGCTGAGCAGCGCTTCCACCGTCCGACGAGACTCATCTAATGTGATCGCGAAATGGTGCGCGTGCCTCAAGTGTGTTTGATCGCGAAATCTTGGCGTGTTTGTCGGGGTTTGGGGTGTGGGCGGTGTTTCGTTTGGGCGTATGGAGGAATCACTGCCGATGGCTGTTAAGAGAGCGTTGACGAAGAAGTTCGCTGGCGGGTACGCGCGGGCTTCGAAGAAAGAGAAGGGCCGGATCCTGGATCGGCTTTGCGAGGATACTGGCTGGTCGCGGGTGAACGCGAGGGTGCAGTTGCGTAACGCGTCAGTCAGGAAGGGGCCCGCGTGGGCTGTGAAGCGAAAACCTAGGGGCAGGAAGTACTCGTACGCGGCGTTGAAAGTGCTGCAGGAAGTGTGGGTGCTTACCGCGCTGCCTTGCGGGAAGTA
>JAISUR010000040.1 GCA_031271975.1 Propionibacteriaceae bacterium | reverse complement strand
ACGGCGTCGAGGAGGCGGTGCACTGGCTGGAGCTGGGAGTCGACTTCCTCATCCTCGGCCGGGACGTGCTCCTGCTGGCCGAGGCGGTGGACGAGCTGTCGCCCGATTCCACGGCCTGCTAACAGCCGAGCCCGCCGAACGGCAAGCCGCAGTACTCCTCCGCGCCTACCTCGCAACCCCTGGAGCAAAGATCGACACGAGAGCCAGCTCGACCACTACCGTCACCCGAGCCGAACCTAAGAGTTGATTCATAAGTATCCGAATTTGATGTTGTATAGGTAGGCGACGGCTTGTAGGGCGTAGTTGATGGCTTCACCGCGTCGGCGGCATTGGCGCAGGATTTGCCAGTCTTTCATCCGCGCAAGAACGTGCTCGATTCTGGCTTTGGCCGCGTGCGTCACCTTTCCCACCGGGGACACCCCCAAAGACGCCCGCTTAGACAAGACTCTATGCACGGTGCTCAGCCGTCGTCCTACCCTCGAACCACCTCGACACACCCATTTCACAGCAGGTCTTGCCGTATCGAAGAGCGGTCGACGCGTGGCTTGACGACGCGTGGCCGGTTACCTCAAGGAAAGCCAGCCCCGTGCCATACTTGGGGACGGGCCTAGAGCAGATGGGAAGGCTAGTGGCCAAGAGGAACCGCGTCACGATCCGCGATGTGGCGGCAGCTGCAGGTGTGTCTGTGGCCACTGTTTCCCGAGTCGTGAACGGCCACACTGGAGTGGACCCGGACTTGGTGACCAAGGTAACCGAAGCCGTCCGCGATCATGGCTACGTTCCGAACCCAACGGGCCGGGCACTGCGCCGCCAGGTTGCGAATCTGTGGAACGTGATTGTGCCAGACCTGAATGTCTTCTACACACAGGTCGTCGCAGCCATCGAGTCGGTGGCGATGGACAACGGCATTGCCGTGCTGCTGTCCAACACGCAGGAGCAACTCGAACGGGAGCAGCACTACGTCCGCACCGCGGCCGCCCAGCAGGTGGCTGGAGTAGTCATCGCTGTGGCCAGCCGGGACGACTCCGACCTGTCCCCACTCGTGGAGACCCACACGCCGACGGTGCTCATCGACCGGCAGTTGGCGGGTTTCGCCGCCGACTCAGTCACGCTGGACAACGTGCTCGCGGGCCGGCTCGCCGCAGAGCACCTGCTCGAGCAGGGATTCCGGGCGCCTGCTTGCGTCAGCGGCCCAGAGGCAGTGTCAACCGCCCAAGAGCGGCTGGAGAGCTTCCGGGCCACCCTCGCCGAGCACGGAGTTCAGCTGCCTGAGACGCGGGTCGCCCGTGCCCAACTGAGCCCAGAATCCGCGCGCGCTGCCACCGCGGCAATGCTCCAGTCGGATGATCCACCAGACTCGATGTACGCGGTCACCGCCTCGCTGACCCTCGGCGCATATCATGCGCTGAAGGCCAACCCGGGGCACGTCGGGTTGGTTGGCCAGGACGACGATCTCTGGGCCTCCCTGGTGCAGCCGTCGGTCAGCGTGATTCGCCAGCCCACAGTGGAACTCGGCCAGGCCGCGGCAGGACAACTGTTGCGGAGAATCGCCGGTGACAAGACTCCGGCGAAAGCGATGGTAATGGCGCCCAGATTAGTCGTGCGAGAGTCCTCGAAGCGACACTGACGCCCGACGCGTTCAAGACTCCTCACAGCAACCTCTTGCGTTTTGAGAAGGCGAGAGGCTAAACTGCGGAGTAATCGTTTAGTAATCGTTTTCTCAAGGGGCGATGGGGCTTCCTGGAAATCGGTGAACGGCGTCGGAGCGGACGAGCGAAGGCACAATGAGCGTGACGCAGGCGGCAGCACAAGCGGCCCAGGACGCAGCATCCTACGAGTTGGATGCCGTACGGCTCGTGACCAGCCGTATCGGCCCGGAAATGATGCGTGCGGTGGAACTCGTCGCGGGCGCGAGTGGCCGCGTCATCGTAACTGGGCTGGGGAAGTCCGGTCACATCGGGAGCAAGATAGCAGCTTCCCTTTCATCGCTGGGCACACCGGCGTTCTTCCTCCATTCGGCCGAAGCGCTGCATGGCGATCTGGGCACGCTGACCGGCTCCGACGTGCTGATCGCACTGTCGAACTCCGGTTCCACCGCCGAAGTCCGCTACGTCGCCGAGTACGCCAAGGCCCAGCAGACTCCGGTCATCGCCATCATCGGAGTCACAGACTCCCCCATCGGGAGAATCGCGGACGTGGTACTAGACGCATCGGTGCCCCGCGAGGCGGACCCGCTGAACCTGGCCCCTACCGCGTCGACCACCGCAGCGCTGGTGCTGGGCGATGTGTTGGCCGCCGCAGTCATGGCACAAAAGGGCTTCACGCCGGCAGACTTCCACCAGCGCCACCCCTCGGGAGCCCTGGGAGCGCGGCTGGGCAGTGAGGGGAACTGACATGGGCACCGTTGCCGTCATCGCCAGCTTCATGATGGATCACATCAGCTATGTGGAGCACCTCCCCCATCCTGGCGAAACTGTGCGCGCTCGGGAGTTCCGCATCACAGTCGGCGGCAAGGGCTTCAACCAATCCGTTGCCGCGCGGCGGATGGGCGCGGAAGTGTCTGCCCTGGGATGTCTGGGCCGAGACCTGATGGGAGACCAGTTCCTGCGCTACCTGCAAGCCGAGAATATCGACACCTCGGGGCTGGTGTTCACCGACACAGCCTCTACCGGTGTGGGTATGCCAGTGGTTGACAGGCAGGGGCAGAACGCCATAGTGATCGCACCCGGGGCGAACCAGCACATCACCGAGGCCGCACTGCTGGCCGGGGCCCATCTCATTGAGCAGGCAGACGTGCTGCTGCTGCAGCTTGAGATCCCGTTGGGCGTCGGTGTCAAAGCTGCGGGTATCGCCAAATCGGCGGGAACCACAGTTGTCCTCAACCCGGCGCCGGTGGCGGACATTTCCCAGTACCGGGGGCTGGTGGACATCATCGTGCCCAACGAGAACGAGGCCGCCGAACTGGGTGGCGGGCCCACCGATGTCACGGCCCAGGCGGCCCTGCTCGCCGATCAACTCGAGATTCCAGTCGTCATCGTCACCCTGGGTGCCCAAGGCGCCCTGTCGTGGCAGAACGGGGATGCCCACCACTATCCGGCGAACGTCGTGGCAGCGGTCGACACCACCGGCGCAGGCGACTGCTTCTGTGGCACTTTGTGCGCCCAACTCGCAGACGGCAGCGGCCTGGAAGATGCGATCCGCACTGCCATGGCCGCCTGCGAACTCGCCGTCACCCGCCAAGGCGCTGCTGACGCCATGCCGACCAGCGCGGAAGTGGCCGGGCTGCTGAGCGTAACCGCACCATGAAAGGAACACGATGCTGAAGGGAATCGATCCGCTGCTAACTGGGGAGCTCCTGGGCGAACTTGACGCCCTGGGCCACGGCGACAGTGTCGCGGTCGTGGACGCCAACTTCCCGGCGCGGCGCATTGGGCGACGCGTGGTGGCGCTGCCCGGCATCGGCATCGGTGCCGCACTGGCCGCGATCGCCAGCGTCCTGCCCATCGAAGGCAATCCGCTGTTCATGGCCCCCGACGAGGGTTCCGCAGCGGCACACGAAGACATGCGGGCCGCGTTGGAGGGCCAGCCAACCACCAACCTGGACCGCTTTGCCTTCTACGAAGAATCCAAGAAAGCCGAGATCGTCATCTTGACCGGAGAAACCCGTCCCTATGGGAACGCGCTTCTCACCAAAGGCGTAGTCGCAGTCGACCGCGCCGAATGATCCAACCACTAAACCTCGTCACCGACACCTTCGGCAACGAGCGCACCTACGACCCCGAGACGGGCATGTCCATGACGCTCCACTGTGCCCTGATGCGCAACCTGGGCGTCGCGCTGACCGAAATGTGCTGGCTACACGACCTCGCGGCCGCCTGTGCGGCCGACAACCGCTGGGACTTCCTGTACACCGCGGCCCCACTGAAGGTAACCGGCGCCTCGGGAGCTCCAGTCAACCCGATCGTGATCAGGTAGCCGTTGAGCCCGTAGCAACGCTAGACAGCTTGGAGTGACCTCGTCGGCGTGGGTAGGAACGGCGTCGGCTTCGTCGTCAGGGCCCCACTTGCCCCAATTGCTTGGTGGGTTTGGGCCGAGCAGTTCTGCGATGGTTGTTGGACGCTTCATGCCGACTCCCTTCAGGTCTGTTTGGTCAGCTTTCGGGCGACAGTGCTGAATGACACTGCTGACTCCGGCTGATGTCCGTCAAGAACGAGCATGCCCGCCGATTCTACGAGACCGAGGCGTTGCGGTCGGGCTGGAGGGCGTGGCCCAAACCGGCCTCGCTGGCCGTTGAGCCAGCCTGGGATGACGCCGCGGAGGTCAGTATGACGCTATGTGCCCATGTCAAGTAGCCTTGTCTGGTACCGAAACCGACAGGGGGTTTGGTGCTTCAGCTCCAAGACATCCGCAAGGCGTATACGACAGGCGGCTTCACGCAAGTCGCGCTGGACGATGTCTCGGTGACCTTTCGCGATAACGAGTTCGTCGCGATCCTCGGGCCTTCGGGATCGGGGAAGACGACCCTGCTCAACATCATCGGCGGGCTCGACCACGCCGACTCCGGCGAACTCGTGATCGACGGAACGTCCACTGGCGAGTATCAGGACCGGGACTGGGACACCTACCGCAACAACCGGATCGGTTTCGTCTTCCAAAGCTACAACCTGATCCCCCACCAGTCGGTGCTGGCAAACGTCGAGTTGGCCCTTACGCTCTCCGGTGTCGGCAAGGCAGAACGCCGCCGCCGCGCCCGAGCCGCGCTGGACGAAGTGGGCCTGGGCGACCACGTCCACAAGTTGCCCAACCAACTCTCGGGTGGCCAGATGCAGCGGGTGGCCATCGCGCGGGCCTTGGTCAACAACCCCGAGATCGTGCTTGCCGACGAGCCGACGGGCGCGCTGGACACCAGCACCAGCGCCCAGGTGATGGACCTGCTTGAGAGCATCGCGGCGGACCGGCTGGTCATCATGGTCACCCACAATCCCGAACTCGCGGAGCGTTACGCCACGCGGACCGTGTTCTTGCGCGACGGGGCGGTCGCTTCCGACTCGGCACCGTTCGCGCCCCGCACAACCCCCGACGCAGCCCGAAGCGTCCGCCGGGCGCGGATGTCCTGGCTGACCGCGCTGGCGTTGAGCTTCTCCAATCTGATGACGAAGAAGGGGCGCACCTTCTCCACCTCTTTGGCCGGATCAATCGGCATCATCGGCATCGCCTGCATACTGGCACTGGCCAACGGGGTGAACGCCTACATCAAGGGCGTCGAGCAGGACACGCTCTCGCTCTACCCGCTTGAGATCTACTCGACGGGCATCGACATCGGCTCGATGCTCTCCAACGGGTCGAACCAGGCCAACGCGGACCAGTCGCGCCCACAAGGCGAGGTGGTTGAGCGCAAGGTGCTCGCCAACATGTTCGGGGGAATGCGGAAGAACGACCTGGCCAGCCTCAAGGCGTACCTGGAATCGGGAAAGACGAACGTGAAGGACCTCACCAACGTCATCGCCTACGAATACCCGGTGACGCCGCTCATCTACGCCGCCGACACGTCGCGCAAGGTGCGGCAAGTGAACCCCAACGCCGCATTCTCCAAGCTGGGGTTGAGCAGCGAGAACAGCTCCAACTCCCTGGTGTCCCTGGGTCTCAGCACCGACGTCTTCACGCAATTGGTGGACGCTCCCGAAATGCTCGCCGAGCAATTCGACGTGGTCGCTGGCCACTGGCCGCAGGAGCCGACCGACCTGACGCTGGTGTTGAACGCCAATGGCGCGATATCAGACCTGATGCTCTACGTGCTGGGCCTGCGCGATCCCGCGGAACTCGACGCGATGGTCGAGAAGATGGCGGACAACGAGGAGGTGACACCGCCCGAGGGGAAGCTCAGCTTCAGCTACAGCCAATTGCTGGATGCCGAATTCAAGCTGGTGCCGGCCGCGCAGCGGTATGTCTGGGACGACTCGTTGCAGGTGTGGTCCGACGTGGCGGGCGACGACGCAAAGCTGAAGGCCTTGGTCGACGGCGGAATGACCCTGCGCGTCGCCGGCATCATCCAGCCCAAGCCGGGAGTGACCAACACCTCCCAATTGCCCGGCTTGGCATACTCTGCAGCGCTGGTGACCGAGTTGATGGACTCGGCCGCTAATGCGCCCATCGTGCAACAGCAGTTGGCGGACAAGGAGTTGAACGTCATCACCCAGAAGCGGTTCGACGACGAATCCGGCGACTCGGCCTTCAACTTCGAGGACATCTTCGAAGTTGACGAGGAAGCCATGAAGGAGGCGCTGGGCCTCGGGGCGTTCGAAGACCTTCAGGGAATGGATCTGTCCAAACTCAGCGATTTGGGGAGCATGGGCAAGATCGATCTCTCGGCCCTGAGCGGCATCGATCTTTCCGGACTCGACAAGGTGGACTGGTCCGCCCTGCAAAACCTGGACCTGTCGGCACTGTCCGACCTGGATCTGTCGGCGTTGGAATCCCTCGACCTGAGCAGCCTCACCCAGATTGAGGAAAACCTGAGCGAGCTGCAGCAGTTGCTGCTCGCCGCACCGCAGCTCGACGTCAGCGAACTGGCGGGCCTCGTGGCCGTCTCCGGCATCCCCGGACTGGTCGACGCGCTCGCCGCCGACCCGCCTACCCAAGCCGACGTTGCCGCGATCTCAGCCAAGATCCTGCGAAACTACCTTGACGAGTGTGAAGCCGCAGGAATCACCGACCCGGCCGCCCAAGCTGCCGGGTTCGCCGCCTACGTGCAGCGCGCGGACGTGCAAGCGGAATTGCGCGCCCAAGCCTCCGAACTGCTGCACATTGACCAATTGGCGGACCCGGACGACCCGGCCGTCGCCGCTCTCGTCACGCAGGTCGTCGATTCGATGACCACCCAACTCACTGTGATCGCCGCCTACTACACCCAGGTGGCGACGACCGCGATAGGGCAACTGGAGTCGCTGGCCGCTACCCTGCAACAACTCCAAGCCGCAGCCGCCGCGCTGTCGCAACTCGGGCCAGCGCTGGAGCAGTTGCAGAATCTCGGCCCGGCGCTGCAGTCCCTGGCCGAACTCGGACCGGCGTTGCAGCAACTCGAGAAACTCGGGCCCGCGATGGCGCAACTGCAAGAACTCGGCAAGGCCATGGAGAAGCTGGCGCCGGCCATGGCGCAGTTGGAGGGCCTGGGAGACGCCCTCAGCGGGCTGGCTGACGGCGGCAACTTCGACCCCGAGAAGCTCAAGGAGGCGTTCACCTTCGACATGACCGAGGACGACCTGACGGCGATGATGCAGTCGCTCATGTCGAATTCCTCCAACACCTACGAGAACAACCTCCGCAAGCTCGGCTACGCGGACCCGGCAGACCCGTCGGGCATCGCGATCTATCCGAAGGACTTCGAGGCCAAACAGGCCGTCGTCGACATCCTCAACGCCTACAACGCCGAGCAAGAGCGCATCGGGCATGACGACAAGGTGATCGTGTTCACGGACATCGTCGGCACCCTGATGGCTTCCGTGACGGACATCATCGACAAGATCAGCGCGGTATTGGTGGCGTTCGTGTCGATCTCGCTGATCGTGTCATCGATCATGATCGGCATCATCACCTTCATCTCCGTGCTGGAGCGCAAGAAGGAGATCGGAATACTGCGGGCCATGGGCGCGTCCAAGCGCGACATCGCCAACGTCTTCAACGCCGAAACCATCATCGTCGGGCTGGCGGCCGGCCTGCTGGGGATCACAATCACGATGGCGCTGACCGTGGTGGCCAACCCAATTGTGGAAGCCAATTTCGACGTTCCGAACATCGCCATCCTGCCCGTTCAGGCGGGACTGGCGTTGATCGGGGTGTCCGTCGCCTTGACTTTCATCGCCGGGCTGATCCCGAGTTCCGCCGCTGCCCGGCGCGACCCCGTTGAAGCGTTGCGCTCCGAGTAGCGGCGGCGATCACCGCGGCACCCGGCGCTATGCTGGCCGCATGGCGACGACGATCCCTCCCCGGCCCGACGGGCGCCGCCTATCGCGAGAATGCACGCGGAAGACCTGTGGGTGCGCCTCGCCACGGTCGGCGGCCGTGCGGTTGCCGCCGCTCGGACAGTGGTGCGGCTGCGCCTTCTTGAACCCTGGGGAATAGATCTGGGAAGCGACAAGTGAAGACTGCGTATCTGAAGTACTTGCTGGCCCTCGTCCTGTTTGGGCTGAACGGCATCGTGGCCGCCCGGATCGCGCTGTCCAGCTATGAAACGGTCTTCTGGCGCACGCTGATCGGCTCGGCCATGCTGGCCGCGATCCTGGTGGCGTCCCGGCAGGGGTTCGCGTTCTTGAAACTGCGGCGCTCACTGGTGTTCCTGACCGCCGGCGGCGTGTCGATGGGTGTGAGCTGGGTGTTCCTCTACGAGGCTTACCAGCAGGTCGGCGTGTCCGTCGCGACGTTGGAGTATTACTTCGGGCCGGTCCTGATGATGCTGCTCTCGCCCATCCTGTTCCGCGAAAAGCTCACCTGGGCCAAACTGGCCGGATTCGCGGCTGTCTTGGCCGGGCTGTTTCTGGTCAACGGCGGATCGCTCGCCCAAGGCGGCAGCACCTGGGGCTTGGTGTGCGGAGGGTTATCGGCGGTGGGGTTGGCCTCACAAGTGATCTGCAACAAGAAAGCCGCGGGGATAACCGGCCTGGCCAACGCGACGGGACAGTTGCTCACCGCGTTTCTCACCGTCGCCGTGTTCACCTGCGTCAAGACGGGCTTCGCGATCACCTGGCCGGCCGACGACTGGGCGCCGATGCTGGTCCTCGGCGTGGTCAACACCGGGGCGGGTTGCTACTTCTACTACTCCTCCATCGGGCGCCTGCCCATCCAATCCGTGGCGATCTGCGGCTATCTGGAGCCGCTGCTCGCCGTCGTATTCTCCGTCATCCTGCTCGGCGAGGCCATGACCGTGCCAATGCTCATCGGCGCAGCGCTCATCCTCGGCGGAGCCGCCTTCGGCGAGACCATAAGACCGGATAGACGTCAAGACTAGCTCGGAAGCAACCCATAGCCCGAAAGCTGTTGCCGCTACACTGAGCCGCACAGGTTTCCCCCACTTGAGGATGCATAATGGGCTTTTTCGACCGATTCAAGAAAAAGGCTGCCGAGCCCGCCGCGGAGCCAGCCAAGAGGCCGACGCCCGATTATTCGCTCCCGCCGACGCCGGATTTCACGCTGGAGTTGTCGTCGGTCGGATTGAAGCTGATGGTCGTCGAGGAGTTGATGTACCAGAAGGGGCTGCTGCAGCCGAGGTTCGACCTGCAAGAGTTCGCCAGCCAATACCCTGGCCGGAACATCCAACCTGACACCGAACCGGTCGGCGTCGTGCCGGAAGCCCTGGATTGGTTCGCCCGGCTGCCCATCCCGCAGGAGTTGGGAGCCCAAATCACCGAACTCAACGTGGACATGGGCAACGACGTGTATGTGCAGCTCATAGCGCAGTATCAATCCTCGCTGGCTGAGGAGATCGCCCAGCCGCTCGTCGTCAAAGACATCACGGCCACAGATCTGACCCAACTGCCGAATCTGAGCGAGATCCAGGACGACGCCCAGCTACTCGACTTGGGAAACGCCGCGCTGAAACGGCTCCAGAAGCGCGGCGTGGAGGTCTACCAGGATGGGGAATTGCTGGAACCCGAAGTGACCGCCAAGGGCAAGGCGGCCGACCGGACCGCGCCCAACTACGCCTACCAGGATGTCGCTGACGAGATCGTCAGCATCATCGACTGGCACTCACTGGGGATTCCACCGAAACACGAAGCCGCGCAGCACTTCAAGAGCCTGGACAAAGGCTTGAAGTTCACGTCGCAGTGGGGAAGCAACGACTTGGGATTCCAGGTGTCGTTCCTTTGCGTGTACGGCTTCGCCGACCGGGCAATCAAAGTCGGGCTGGCGCTGGGCAAGGTCCCGAAACTCAAAGAGGTCTATGGATCCGGCACCATCAAGAAAGCTATCGCCGCGGGAGAACTGCCGCCCGGCGCCGACAAGGTGGTGTTCCCCGGGCTCGACACAGCCATGGTCGTGGCTTACTACTGGGCGATGCGGACCGGCAGCCCCCATACGGAACAACTGCGCAAGTACATCTTCGAGCCGGATCCGCCCGGCAATCCAATCACGTTCCACCCCAATGTTCTCCAAGGCAACCTGCTGCGCGGTAACGCCCCGATACGCGACCTTGAATGGTTGGTCATCATGTCGGTGTTCGGATCCACGTCTCCCGAATGGCCCAAGCAGCGGGTGGACGCTGAAATCGAGAAGACGCTTGCCGACTGGCTGGCCCTGCCCGGCTATGAACCTTGGAGCGCCCCGCGGGACGTGGCACGCTGACGCTTCCTGCCTTGTCATCCCGGACAAGTTCTGGGGTCCCCGCAAAGTATCGAAGAACTTTGTGGGGTGGAGTTCCGGGATCTTAACCCCAATCGCGTCATCCCGGACTTGTTCCGGGATCTCGGACGAAGTCCGTGTGCCCCGTCAGGGGCACCCCTCCGGGGTGCATGGGACTACGTCCCAAGATGCCGGAACGAGTCCGGCATGACGGGAGGGGGGACCTGTCCAATACGCCACCCACTGGAGCGGGGACATTGCAGAGTGGTTACCTTAAGGAATCTCAGTAGCATTTTGGCATCTTCTTCGCAACGCGCACCTGCGTTGCGGCGTGGGTTTGGGTGTAAGGAACACACCCCCAGGAAGGAACCCTGAAATGAACAAGAACAAGATCGCCATCGCAGCAGTTGCCGCAGCAGCCATCGTCATCGCCGGCGCGCTCATCATCCCGCAAGTCATCGCCGCCCAGGACCAAACCCCCGCCGCCATCGAGACCACCGTGGAGACCCCAACCGCCGTGCCGGCCGAAACCCCGGTCAGCGAACCCGAAGCGGTCGAAACGCCCGCCGACGGCGAAGCCGGCCAGCCCGACACCGACGCCGCCCAACAAGCCACCGACGTCACCAAGACCTTCGCCGAACAGGCCCTCAAGCCGCTACCGGCCGCCGACGGCGACAACGAGTACGCCTACGTCGGTGACGTGTACGAGTTCGCCTCCCCTTCCCGCAACATCAAATGCAATATCTACACCGGCGACGACTCCACAGCCATCTGCTTCCTCAAGGAGTTCGACGGCAACGCCCAAGCCATCGATCCCGATTCCGACGACTCCAGCGGGCCGATCGCCGGCCTTGTCGAAGCAGGACGAGGGCGCGCCGGATACTTGTCGTCGGGTTACTACCTCGACCCGAACATGTGGAATGACGTGGCCAAGGCGCCGGTGCTCGACTACGGCCAGAAGTTCACCGTGGAAGGCTTCACTTGCACCAGCACGACCAAAGGCATGACGTGTGACTATGACGGCCACGGCTTCTCCGTCTCCCGCAGCAAACTGACCACCTGGTAAACCACTGCCCCAAGAACCAGAGTCCGGCACGAATCCCCTTCCGTGCCGGACTCGCCTTATTCTCCGCAATCGCGACGACGCTCAACCGAGCGGCAATCCCCGGTTCTTGACGGTGAACCTTGGGTTCCCAACTGGAGATAAGCGGGCCTGCCGCAGGATCACCGCGCGGCAGGCCCCTGTTCTTCAATGAGTCCCTCTGCACCTCCATCCCAGCGCTTTCGTGTGGCTGTCCCAGGGCCACCAGCGGATCCTTTGCCGCCGCTTCTGGAAGCAACGCTAACGCCCGATACCTAGGTGGAGGTTGGGAAACGCTGTGAATGTCCGATGACGGGCCGCGGCCGGTCCTGCCACAGAGCCAGCCCGACCGCGGCCGCCGCCAACAGCGCGGCGACGGCGGCAAACCCAGCGGCTAGATCCGCCATCTCCTGCACCGTGGCGAAGCTGGCGGGCAGGTCGGCCAGCACTGCCTGCAGTTGGTCAGCGTTCTCCGCCCGGAAATACTCGCCCCGCGTGATGTCGGCAACCTCCCGCAACGTGTCCTCGTCAATGGTCTGCCCACCACGGCCTCCAGATCGGCCGCCGCCAAAACCGCCGCGGCCCGATTCCACCTGGCTCGGGTCGCAGACTGATGGCGCGGATTCCTCGGTGCCGAAACCGATGGTGAAGACCGGCACCCCGCGGGCAGCGGCTTCTTCCGCGGCGGTGAGCGGATCAACACCTTGGGAGTTGGAGCCGTCCGTGAGCAGCACGATCGCGTCGGCGGCCAACGCCACGTCTGCCGCCGGCGCCACTTCCACGCCTGTCGGCGGCACCGACGGATCGATCTCCGCGATGGCGTCTATGGCGGTGAGAATCGCCTGGCCGATGGCGGTGCCCCGCGAGGTGGTCAGCGCCGCGACGGCGTCCAGCAGCGTCGACTTGTCCGTAGTCGGCGGCACCAACACGCCCGCGGTTCCGGCGAACGTGACCAGGCCGATCGTGGCCCCCGCAGGCTGGTCTTCGATGAACTTGGTCGCCGCTTCCTGGGCGGCCACCAGGCGGTTCGGGGGCACGTCGGTGGTGCACATGGACGAGGAAACGTCTACGGCGAACAGAATTCGCGTGCTGCCCACGGGCACCGCCACCGACGCCTGTGGGCGGGCGGCCGCGATCGCCGCCACCGCGAGGGCCAGTGCGAGCAATGCGGCGGGGATCCGGCGCCGCCAAGGGGTGCCGCCGATGGCGGTGCGCACCAGACCCACCGAGCTGACTTGGATCACCGCGCGCCGCCGCCGCCGGGCGGCCAGCCACACGGCTAACAGCAGCAGCGGCGCCGCCAATCCGATCAACGCCATCGCGGGCGCGGCGAAAGTCATCTACAACAACCTCCCCGTGCGCCACAGCGTCGTCGCGGCGCCGGCGAGCAGCAACAGCGCGCCCAACCCGCAGCAGACCCACCCGAGCGGCAATTCCTGGTTCTTTACGGTGAACCGCGTGCTGATCTGCCGCGCCACCTGTTCCAGCCCCGTCTCGTCCCCGGGCGGGTGATAGGCGCCGCCTGTGATTTCGGCGATGGCCCGCAACGTTTCCTCGTCCAGGGCGGTGCGCAAGGTATAGCCGTCCACATTGACAGTGGCACCTTGGACAGTTCCGAAACCCACTGTGTAGATGTGGACGCCCGCGGCCTGGGCCAACTCGGACGCGGCCTGCAGCTCCTCGCCGAAATCTTCCCCGTCGGAGAACAGCACAATCGACGCGGAGCCCCAATAGCCCAAGTCGGGAGCTTCCTCGCCTTCCTCGGGTAGCGTCACGTCGCGCCCGGTGATTGCCGTCAGCGAGCCCAGGATGGCGTTGGCCAGCGAAGTGCCGCCACTGCACGTCACCCGGGCTATCGCCGCGGCGGCCAAGGTGTGGTCGCCGCTGACAATGCTGGTCTGCAGGGCGTCGGACTGAAAAGACACCACCCCAATGTCCACGCTGGACGGCTGGGTGGCGACGAAAGCGCTCGCTGCTTGCTTGGCGGCCTCAAGGCGGCTCGGTTCGGCGTCGTCGGCGCCCATCGAGCCGGACACGTCGATCGCCACGATTATTGTCCCGCTGGCATGCGGCACCGGCACAGACCCCGCCGGGCCCGCAACGGCCACCGCAAACGCCGCCACAGCGGCGATTACCAGCCACAATCCGGCAAACCTGGCGCGCCCGGACGCCAGCGGCAGGCCCGCCTGTGCCAAGGCCTGGCGGCGGCGCCGCGCGAAGATCACGAGTGCGGCGATCAGCCCGGCGATAACCACACCGCCGGGGATCAACCACATCGGAGCCGCGAACGTCATCGGCGCCTGGCTTTCGTGCTGGTGACCACCTTCACCAGGGCGTTGACCAAGTCCTCGCCGGTGTCCACGACATGGAACGGCACACCCAGGCGGCGCATCGTTTCGCTGAGCGCCACACCGCGGGCATGGGCCTGGGTCGCCAGCCGGGCGCGGAACAGCGGATCGGCCGAGTCCACGAGCACTTGCTCGCCGGTCTCCGCGTCCTGAACCAAAATCATGCCCGCGGCGGGCAACTCGTCGTCGGCCGGGTCAGCTATGCGCAGGCACGCCACTTCATGCCGCACGGTCAATCGCAGCATGGCGTTCTCCCAAGGCAGGGATTCGCCTGCTTCCGGTTCCATGCCGGGCCCGATGAAATCGCTGACCACCACCACCAGCGAACGGCGGCGCGCCATGGCGTCGACAGCAGCCAACAGAGCCGCCAAGTCGGTGCGGACCGGGGCGGCAGCCTTGGGCTTGCGGCGGCCGGTGGCATCAGCGGGAGGCGGGCCGGCGTTGACTGCGCCCAGTTCCCGGCCGACGCGCAGCACCTGGCGGCGGCCTGCGGCGGGAGGGACGATTTTGGTCTGCCGTCCGTCGTACAACACCGCGCCCACGCGGTTACCGCCTTGGCTGAACAAGCGGGCCAACAGGAGCGCCAACTGCGCCAACACCTCGTGCTTGGCACGTCCGGGCCTCCCCACCGCCAGCGAAGCCGACCGGTCGAGCACCAGCCACGCCGTCAACTCGCGGTCTTCGGTGAACTGCCGCACCTGCGGCTCAGCCATCCGGGCGGTCGAATTCCAGTCGATGCGGCGGGCGTCGTCGGTGTCGGTGTAGTCGCGCAACCCGGCGAAATCCAGGCTGCTGCCATAGGCGGCGGTGCGGTACGCGCCCTGTAACCGCCCGTCCAGACGCCGCAGCACCTGCCACTCCAGTTGCCGCAGCAGGCGTTCCGGAGCGAGATGAGCTGGGCCGGCAGTCGTCATTGCTGCGCCCACACCGAAGGATCGAGACGCCGCGGAGCCTGCGCCGCTTCACGGGTGACCACCGCCGGGACGGGCGTGGCCCGCAACACCGCGTTGATTACGGTGTCCGGATCGACGTTGTCGGCCAGCGCCTGATAAGACATCACCAGCCGGTGCCGCAGCACATCGCCGGCGAGTTCAGACACATCGGTGGGCAGCACGTAGTCGCGGCCGCGCAGGAACGCCAGCGACCTCGCCCCCAGCACCAAGTTGATCGAGGCGCGCGGACTGCCGCCGTAGGTGACGTATCCGGCGAGGTCTCCCAGCCCGGCGGCGGCAGGGTGGCGAGTGGCCCCCACCACGGCGACGGCGTAGGTGACGACGGACGGATCGACATACACCGCCTCCACCTCGGACTGCATGCGCAACAGATCTTCAGGGGTGAGTATCGCCGCGGTGGCCGGCGGCGGCTGCAACGCCCGGCCCACTACGGCGTGCTCTTCTGGCGGCGTCGGGTAGTCGACGACGACCTTCATCATGAAGCGGTCCACTTGGGCCTCAGGCAGCGGATAGGTGCCCTCGGATTCGATGGGGTTTTGGGTGGCCATCACTAGAAACGGCGCGGGCACCGGGAAAGTCTCCCGCCCGATCGTCACCTGGTGTTCCTGCATCACTTCCAGCAGCGCGGATTGCACCTTCGCGGGCGCCCGGTTGATCTCGTCGGCCAACAGCAGATTGGCGAAGACCGGGCCGAGCACGGTTTCGAAATCCCCCGAATGCGGCCGATAGACGCGGGTACCGGTCAAGTCGGCCGGCACCAGGTCGGGGGTGAACTGCACCCGCTGGAACTGGCCGCCGATCGATTCGGCGAGCACCTTCACCGCCAGCGTCTTGGCCAGGCCCGGCACTCCCTCCACCAGCAGATGGCCCCCGGACAGCAAAGCGATTGCCATGCGTTCCAGCAGTTTGTCCTGGCCGACGATGGTGCGTTTGACCTCGTAAAGCACCTGTTCCAATGGGTTGGAGCTCATATTCCCTCGATTCTCAAATCTGTGGCCCTGATCCTTCTCCGCCGCCCAACGCAGCGCCGATTGGCACCGCGAAAGCGATCCCCGCGAAAGCCTCATCCCCGCCCGGGTCGGCGATGGAGACGACCACGCCGATGACTCCCCCGTCCGCGTCTATCAGCGGGCCTCCGGAACTGCCCGGATTCGCCGCCGCGTCGAACTGGATCAGCCCCGTCAGCTCGTTGTCGCCGGTTCCCGACGTGCGGTCGAGCCCCGAGATAACGCCGGTGGTGATCGAATAGGTCAGCCCAAGCGGGTTGCCGATCGCGGCCACCGCCGAGCCGATCTCGACCTTGCCGCCCAGGGTTGCCGGCACCAGCACCTCGGGCAGTTCCGCGGGCGCCAAGGTGGCGATGTCATTGTCCGGATCTGCCGCCGCAACCGTAGCCGCCGATTTCGTGCCATCCGAAAAGGTCACGGTGATCTTCCCGCTGCCGGCCACCACATGGTTGGCGGTGAGGATCGATCCGTCCGCCGCGACGACCGTGCCGGTGCCCAGCCCACCCTGACTGGTCTGGATCACGACGACGGAGACGCCAACGCCCTGATAGATCTCCGGCACGGTGGGCGTGGTGCGCGTCGGTTTGGGTGTGGGGCTGGGAGTCTCGGCTCCGAACAGGCCAGCGCTGCCGCGGCCCGTCAGGAACGCGGCGCCCAACGCGACTACGGCCGCCACCACAGCCAGGGTCACCCAGACGACCGGAAGCCGACGCCGTTGCGGCGCCGCTGTGGGGGTGTTGTCCGGCGTTTCAGCAGCCAATTTGGGGAGACTCTCCAAGTGCGATCTGTCACCGCGATTCTACTGGCGGGGCACTGTGCGCGTGGCCGTCCCAGAACACACTCACAGCCAGTCACAGCGGACGCACAGCGAAAGCTAGTGGCACGCCGATGAGTAGGACTGACAGTGGTCCAAACCC
>JAISUR010000004.1 GCA_031271975.1 Propionibacteriaceae bacterium | reverse complement strand
CCGGACGGCGCGGTGGCGTCGTCAGACCCCGTCTGGCCGTTGTCCGGATCGGTGGCCGTCGCGGTGATGGTCTCACCCGGCTCCAGCGGACGGTTCGGCTGGCACGAGAACGTGCCATCAGCGGCGGTGGTCGTCGAGCAAAGCTCGTTGCCCTCCGAGTCGGTCACAACAACCGGAGCATCCGCGATCGGGTCGCCGTTCTCGTCGGTGACGGTACCGGTGACCGGGCCGTCCTTCGTCAGCGGCTCGTCGACCTCGACGTTCACGCAGGTGTTGGTCGCGGCGCAGGCCGGCTCGCCAACTTCAGCCTCATCCGTGCCTTCGAATCCGGTGTCCGGATCGGTGGCCGTGGCCGTGATGGTCTCGCCGTCTTCGAGCGGACGGTTCGGCGTGCACGAGAACGTGCCATCAGCGGCCGTCGTCGTCGAGCACAACTCATTGCCCTCGTCGTCGGTTACCACAACCGGCGCACCGGAAATCGGATCGCCGGTTTCCGGATCGGTCACCGTGCCGGTGATCGGATCAGAGCCGGCGGCTGGCGAGTCGAGGGCCACATCCGGGCCGGACGGCGCGGTCGCGTCGTCAGAACCGGTCTGGCCGGTATCCGGATCGGTCGCCTCAGCGGTGATCGTCTCACCCGGTTCCAGGTCGCGGCTCGGCTGGCAAGAGAACGTGCCATCGGACGCGGTCGTCGTCGAGCAAAGCTCGTTGCCGTCGGAGTCGGTGACCGTGACCGGCGCATCGGCCAGCGGGTCGCCGTTCTCATCAGTGACGGTGCCGGTGACCGGGCCGTCCTTCGTCAACGGCTCGTCGACCTCGACGTTCACGCAGTTACCCGCGGCGACACACGGATCTTCGCCAACGGTGGCATCGTCCTCGCCGGTGTTGCCGGTGGCGGGATCCTCAGCCGAAGCAGTGACAGTCTCGCCTTCTTCCAGCGGGCGGCTGGTGGTGCAGGTGAAGGCGCCGGTGGCGTCGGTGGTCGTCGTGCAAAGCACGTTGTCGTCCTCGTCGGTGACCGTCACGTCAGCGTTCGCGACGGGGTTGCCGTCGGGGTCGGTGACCGTGCCGGAGACTTCCGTGTCGCCAGCGGCCAGCGGCTCGTCGACGGTGACCTCAAGCGGATCGGCGACAGTCGCGTCGTCTTCACCGGTCGCGCCGGTGTCCGGATCAGTCGCCTCGGCGGTGATCGTCTCACCCGGCTCCAGCGGACGGCTCGGCTGGCAGGAGAAGGTGCCGTCGGAGGCCGTCGTCGTGGTGCACAGCACGTTGTCGTCCGCGTCCTTCACCTCGACGTCGGCGCCGTCGACCGGGTCGCCGTTCTCGTCGGTGACGGTGCCGGTGACCGGCGCGTCCTTGTACTGCGGCTCGTCGATTTCGACGGTCAGGTCGGCCGGCGGGCCGACGGTCGCATCGTCCTCACCCGTGTTGCCAGTGACGGGATCCTCGGCCTTGGCCGTGATCGTCTCGTCCTCTTCGAGCGGGCGGCTGGAGTTGCACTCGTAGCTGCCGTCGGCGGCCGTGGTCGCCGTGCAGAGCACGTTGTCGTCCTCGTCGGTGATGGTCACCTCGGCTCCGGAAACCGGATCGCCGTTCTCGTCGGTGACCGTGCCGGTGATGACCTCGTCGCCGGCCTTCGGATCGTCGATGGTGACGCCCAGCGGATCCTCCACGGTCGCGTCGTCCTCGCCGGTCAGGCCAGTGTCGGGATCTTCAGCTTCGGCGGTGATCTCTTCGCCCGGCTCCAACTCGCGGCTCGGCTGGCAAGACCAAGTGCCGTCGGCTGCCGTCGTCGCGGTGCACAGCACGTTGTCGTCGGCGTCCTTGACGGTAACGTCGGCGCCTTCGACCGGGTCGCCGCTCGGATCGGTCACGGTGCCGGATACCGGGGCGTCCTTGTACTGCGGCTCGTCGATTTCGACGCCCAGGCCCGGACCGACGGTGGCGTCGTCCTCACCCGTGTTGCCGGTTGCGGGATCCTCAGCCTTGGCCGTGATCGTCTCGCCGTCTTCCAGCGGCCGGTTCGAGTTGCAGGAGAAGGTGCCGTCGGCGGCGGTGGTCGTCGTGCAGAGCACGTTGTCGTCCGCATCGGTGACGGTCACGTCAGCGCCGGAGACCGGGTCGCCGTCGGGATCGGTGACGGTGCCGGTGATCGGGCCGGTGGTGCCTTCCTGCAGCGGCTCGTCTACTTCGACTTCGAGCTGGTCGATGACCGGCTTGGTGTCGGAGCCTTCCAGGCCGGTGTCGGGATCGGTCGCCGTGGCGGTGATGTCCTCACCCGGCTCCAGATCGCGGTTCGGCTGGCAGGAGAACTCGCCGGAGGCGTTTGTCGTCGCGGTGCAGAGCACATTGTCGTCTTCGTCGGTGACGGTGACCGGCGCGCCCGAGATCGGGTCGCCGTTCTCGTCGGTGACGGTGCCGGTGACCGGGCCTTCGACTGTCGGGTCGTCCAACTCGACGGTGGGCGGCTCGGCGGCGGCCGTGTAGGCGATGAGGCAGGTTACGTCGTTGCCGTCCGCCAGGTCGGCGACGGTGACGGTGCCAGCGTCCTTGTCAGCGGTGAAGCTGACCGCGCTGCCGCTGACGGTGTCGAAGCAGGACGTGTTGTCCTCGTCGATGACCGTGTCGTCGTTGCCGGACGAGGTGATAACCACCGCGCGCGGCGAGGCGGCGCCCGTCGGCGTGTGGATCGACGAAGACCACACCGGGGTGTCGTCCGTCGTCGGCCGCAGCGAGTCGGAGTTCGGCGTCACGTTGGTCAACGCGTAGGTGTAGTCCTCGGTGACCAGCGACGTGTCGTCCGCCTGCGCGCCCAGCCGCAGAATGGCCGCGGCCATCTGCACCTGGTAGTCCTCCACTTCACCTGGCGTGGTGAAGTAGTTGGTGTCCGGTTGAGCCGAGTCATTCGCCGACACATAGGTGCGTGCCGTGGACTGATACTGGTTGCCGGTGTTGTCCGGCTGCGAGATGTTCTCGACAGTCGGGTACGCGACGAAGCGCGCCTGCACCGGCACCGTGCCCGAGCCGGAATAGCTGGGCATCGTCAGCGTGCCGGTGGCGCTCGTGCCGGAGCGGGTGGCAGAGAAGTCGGCTGTGGCGTCGGCCATCGAGGTGGCGCCCGGTCCGGACAACCAGCCCTTCACTGTGGCGTCGGTGATGTAGCCCTGCACCTTCGCGGACACGTTGTACATCTTGCCGGCGACCAGCGTCGCGTTCTGCAGCGCCTGGCCGTTCTGGAGGGCCGGCAGCCACGTGATGCCGTCGTCGGTGGTGTGCGCGGCGGCGTTGGTGTCGTTCACGCCGTCGGTGTACTTGCCGTAGCTGTCGCCCAAGTACAGCGCCTCGGCGATGCCCTGGACGGTGCGGGCGCCGTTCTGCGCGATCGTCGTGTTGAACGGCGGGTTCTTCGCGTCGCCCCAAGTCGTGGAGGCGGTGATGCCGAAGTCGACTTCCGGCTCGGTGTCGTTGCTGATGATGTTGATCGTCGAGTAGATCGGCGTCTTGTCCGGCATGCCGGAGACGATCGCCAGCGGGTCGGGATCGGCCATCTGGTTCACCGGGGAATCCGGCTCCTTGTACGGCATCTTGATGTTGCCTTCGCAGGCACCGGAGCTGGTGATCTCAACCGAGGTGTCCGTTGCGGAGTCGTAGCAGTGGGCCGTCACGACGTTGTCCACGGTGATCATGGAGCCCGGGTTGAGCGGGTCCGGACCTTGGTCGCCGGCGGACGCCCAGGTCTGCACGGCGTTCACACCGTTGATGACGGGGTGGTCGACGCGGACGTGGTACTTGCCGTTGCCGGCCGTCAGGAACTCGTAGTAGCCGTTGTGGTCAGTCTGGCGGGTGCCTTGCAGCTCCCAGGTGCCGTCGCCGAGTTCGCGGTACAGCGCCACGTCGATGGAGCGCTGCGGCAGCGCCTTCTCGTCGGCGGTGATGTTGCCGTCGGCGTTCACGTCATCCCACACGTAGCCTTCCACCACGTGTGCGACCTGGGTGGAGGCGATGTCGCGGATGTTGTTCAGGTTGTTGGTGATGCCGCCCCTGCGCGAGGGATCGCGGCCATAGGTGTCGGTGCCCGGCCGTTCCGGGTTCTCAACCGGGTAGGCGAAGCCGTTGCCCAGCGAGGCGCGGGTGAGCACGTCGTTGTCGCCGTTGGGCTTGGTGACGGTCGCGCCATAGATGGAGCCGTTGAAGAAGGCGAAAGCTTCCCAGTTCTTCAGGTTCTTGCGGCCGGAAGTGCTGACCGGCGTGGAACCGGTGCCCCAGGCTTCCTTGGTGTCGGCGTCGGCGCTCGGGGAGGCTTCGAAGCGCTGGATGATGTGGTAGGTCCAGTTACCGTTGTGCGCGCCCTGCTTGAACCGCACCAGATAGATGTGCAGCGAGCCGTCGGGGACGTCGCCCGCGCGCCACCATTCGGATTCGCCGTTCGTCATTCCATAGCCGGGAGCCGGGGCTTTGCCTTCCATCAGCGTATAGATGTTGCCGCGCGAGTCGAATGCCAGGTCACCGGCGTTTTCGGGATCTTCGCCCTGGTGGAAGATCGAGTCGGCCGCCTCTTCGGGGAGCATCGGGCCAGACAGGCGCCAGTCGCCGTTCGAAGGGTTGTAGGCCATGATGCGCAGCTTGTTCTTGTCGCAGGAGATGCCGGCGGCGTTCTTGGAGTTGGAGCCGTCGTCGCAGGTGTTGAGGCCGAAATAGCCGCGGCCATAGGAAACCAGGTTCACACCGCGGTCGTTGATGAAGAAGATCTCACCGGTGCGCTGGTAAACCTCCGCGCCGGACCAGCCCTGCTGCTCCGCGAGGTCGTGCGTGCCGATGCAGCGGTAGCCGACTGCCGGGGCGGCGCCCTTCATGGCCGCCATGTTCGAGGAGGGGATCCAGAATGCGTTGGCGCGATCAGAGGCGCTCGAGTAGGTGTAGCTGCCCGTCTCACCCACACTGCCGCGGACCTCGGTGACCAGGAACCACCAAGCACCGGACTTATCGGTGCGCCCGTTGGTGTCTTCCACGCAGTCATTCGAACCGCCAGTCTTGGACGAGGCCAGCCCCGAAGCGGTAATCACGGAGGCCGAGGGTGCGTGGTTGCCGTCGCGGTCGTACGGGTTCTTGTCGGAGCCGCCGCCGTCATCCACGGAGGTGAAGTAGGCAGCGGGGCCGTTGCCCACGTAGCCGGCTTGGCCCGAGTAGAGACCGCCGTCGACAGCCAGTGTGCCGCCCTGCTTGCGAGCATCCGCATGGCCGTTCGGCGAGTCGGTGCGGTTCAGGTTGTTGCCGAACAACGGGATGGTCGTGGTACCGGAGGCGTACCCGTCCGCCGTATCCCGCGTGTTCCACCAACCCCAAGCCGCGATTGGTCTAGCCGAAGTGATGTCGGCGTAGTTGTCGCTGGTGTCGGACGTCTCGAAGTAGCCGCCCCACACGCCGACAACCAACGAGTTGGCGTCATCGTCCAGGGTGATGTCTTCGGTGTTCGTCGCGCCGTTGCCGGTGTTGTCGGAACCGAAGCCGGCGACCCACAAACGGCTGTGCTCGTAACCGCCGAAGTCGATGCCGGTGGCGCGGTAGTTCGTGCCCTTGTCCGAGTACGACGACGCGTAGTAGGGGGCCCAGATGCCGTACGTGCCGGCCTGGTTGGTGGGCGTGATGGCGCTCGCCATCTGAGTAGATAGCCCCGCAAAGGTGCTGGCCACCATCGCGAAGGTCGCGGCGGCGGCGAATGGCTTCCACAGACGCTTGCGCAGCTTGTCGTAACGTGCTGCGTTCTGCACTGCACTACTCATGAGATTCCTCCTGATTAACCGCTCAAACGGGCAGGTGAGCGGGTAGGTCAATGGCTGAAGTCGAGGGCTGGTGCTTGGGGGTGAGGCACGATGGTCGCCTGCACGCACACCACGTACAGACCCCCGTCGAACCAATATGCACTAAACACCTCTTTCAGCCACCACAACATGCAAGAGTCAACCACAAACCGGCTTTCGCAAGTGCTGTACCGAGGCAATTACGAGCTTGCACTTCTCGATTCGCGTACTTCCTGCGCACGGGTTACGTGTCTGTTTCACTCTAGTTACGTAGTAGGAAGGTACCTTTGCGTCGGCCTGTAGTCATACTTTTTACCTGTATGGCTCAGACTTGGGCACTAGGGGTGTTGGACTACGTCCGGGATGAGGAGAACGGAGTCCCGCCAAGTGCGGCCCAACGCCCAATGGCCAGTCGCGGTTCGGTATGAAGGGCAAGGGTGGCTAAGATTGGCCCCCGGACCATCCGATGACTAGGAGAAAAGCATGCCCAAGGTCACCTACTTCAGCGGGGAGACTTTCCCGCTGGAGATGCACAAGGTGCGCATCATCCAAAAGCTGACGCTGCTGCCCATTGAGGAGCGGCTGCGTGCCATGGAGGAAGCCGGTTACAACACTTTCCTGCTGCAGAACAAGGACGTTTTCTTGGACATGCTGACCGACTCAGGCGTGAACGCCATGTCGGACCGGCAGCAGGCCGCGATGCTGCTCGCCGACGACGCGTATGCCGGCTCGGCCACGTTCACCCGGCTGCACGACAAGCTGACCGAGATCTTCGGCAAGACATACTTCCTGCCCGCCCACCAAGGGCGCGCCGCGGAGCACATCTTGTGCCGCGGCTACGTGAAGCCGGGCGACACCGCCGTTACCAACTACCACTTCACCACCTGGAAGGCGCACGTGACGGCGCTCGGCGGCTCCGTCGTCGAGTTGCTCAAGAAAGAAGGCCTGGAGACCGTCTCCGACAACCCGTTCAAGGGCGAGTTGGACGTGCCCGCGCTCAACGCCCTAATTGAAAAGGTCGGCGCGGACAAGATCTCCTACGTGCGGATGGAGGCCGGAACGAACCTCATCGCCGGACAGCCGTTCTCCCTGGCGAACCTGCGCGAAGTCTCCGCCACCTGCCACGCCGCAGGGATCAAACTCGTGCTGGACGCCTCGCTGCTGGCCGACAACCTACACTTCATCAAGACCCGCGAACCGGAATACCAATCGGCGCCGATCCGGCAGATCGCCCGCGAAATGGCCGACGCTTGCGACATCATCTACTTCTCCGCCCGCAAGCTCGGCTTCGGCCGCGGCGGCGGCATCATCACCTCCGACGAGGGCATCTACCGCGAACTGCGTGGCCTGGTGCCCATGTATGAGGGGTTCTTGACGTACGGCGGCATGTCCGTGCGCGAAATGGAAGCCATCACCGTTGGCCTGGACGAGACCATGGACGAGGACATGATCAACCAGGGCCCACAGTTCATCGCCCACATCGTCAAGACGCTCGACGCCGCCGGCGTGCCCATGGTGACCCCGCCCGGTGGCCTGGGCGCACACGTCAACGCGATGGCCTTCCTCGACCACGTCCCGCAGACCCAGTACCCGTCCGCCGCCCTGGCGTCGGCCATCTTCATCGCCTCCGGCGTGCGCGGCATGGAGCGCGGCACGCTCAGCGAACAGCGCGAACCCGACGGCACCGAGCCGCTGGCCGACATGGAACTGGTCCGCTTGGCCGTCCCACGCCGCGTCTTCACCTTGTCGCAAGTCAACTACGCAATCGACCGCGTCATGTGGCTGCACGCCAACCGCCACCTGGTCGGCGGCCTGGAATGGGAGGAAGAACCAGAACTCCTCCGCTTCTTCTATGGCCGCCTGCGCCCCGTAGGCGACTGGCAGCACCAGCTGGTCGCCAAGTTCCGTGCCGACTTCGGGGACAGCTTGTGACCGGAAGCGCGCTGCGCTGAAGCAGAGGGATCTCCCCAAGGCGTGAGTGCGCAGCTCTCAATCACACTGAGGCAGGCACACGCTCGTCAACCGCGGCATGGGTGCGCGACGACAGCAGCAGCTTGATCCGGTTCAACTGGTTGACTTCCGAGGCGCCCGGGTCGTAGTCGATGGCGACCAAGCCCACTTCGGGGTGCAGCGATTGCAGCTTGCGGAACATGCCCTTGCCCGTGACGTGGTTGGGCAGGCAGGCGAACGGCTGCGCGCAGATGACAGACTGCACACCGTTCTCGATCAACTCCAAGATCTCGGCTGTCAGCAGCCAGCCTTCGCCGGCGCGGTTGCCCAGCGAGACCACCTCTTGGGCCAGCTCGATCATGTGCGGGATGTCGCCGGGCGGATTGTAGTCGACCTTGGCCTTGCGCAACGCCTTCTTGACGGGCGTGCGGTACAGCTCCATGTACCACCTCACGCCGCGTTTCACGAAGCGGGAGTGTTTTTCCGTGCCGAGGTTCTCCCAGTTCCAATCCGGGGTGTAGAGATTCTTCAAGAAGAACTCCATCAGGCCTGGCACGACGGCCTCACAGCCTTCGGATTCGATCACGTCGATGACGTTGTTGTTGGCGTCCGGGTGGAACTTCACCAGAATCTCGCCCACCACGCCGACGCGCGGCTTGCGGGGGATGTCGCGCACGGGCAAGGCGTCGAAGTCGGCGATCACCTTTTCAATTAGGGACTTGTACGAGCAGCGCCACTGGCGGTGCAGCCAGCGTTTGACCTTGTCGTCCCAATGCCGGTACAACTCCAGCGTCGAGCCGGGCACCGCCTCGTACGGCCGCTGCCGCAACGTCACCGATTGCAGCAGGTCGCCCAGGCACACCGCCTGCATGACGCGGTGGAAGAGGGTCGGCGTGATGGAGAAGCCGGGGTTCTTCTCGAAGCCCTGCGTGGAGATCGCGATCACCGGCACTTGCGGATAACCCGCCTCCTGCAAGGCTTTTCGCAGCAGCGAGACATAGTTGGTGGCCCGGCACACGCCGCCAGTCTGGGTGATCAGCACAGACGAGTTGTGCGGGTCGTAAAGCCCGTCCTGGAAGGCGCGCACCAACTGGCCCACGACCATGATCGCCGGGTAGCAGGCGTCGTTGTGGACTGTCTTGAGGCCCGCCTCCACGTCAGCCGCGCCCGCGTGCTCCAACAATTCGACGTTGAGGCCCGTCGAACGGAAAGCGGCCACCAGCAGCGAGAACTGCACCGGGGCCATCTGCGGGGCGATGAGGGTGTGCTCCTTGCGCATCTGCTTCGTGAACAGGCGGCGCTGAATGCCGTACGATTCGCTGACCTGGCCCACACGGCGCTGCTCGGCGGCGGCCGCCAGCGAACGCAGCCGGATCCGGGCGGCGCCCAAATTGGAGACCTCGTCGATCTTCAGCGTGGTGTACACCTTGCCTTTGGCGCGCAGAATTTCGGCCACCTGGTCGGACGTGATCGCGTCCAGGCCGCAGCCGAACGAATTCAATTGGACAAGCTCCAGATTGGGATAGCGCCCGATCGCGTCGGCCGCGGCGTAGAGCCGCGAATGGTAGGCCCACTGGTCATGGACGCGCAGCGGCCGCTCCACATCGGCGGAGTCGCAGATCGCGTCTTCGGAGAGCACCGCCATGCCGAGGGAGTTGATCAACTCCGGGATGCCGTGGTGGGTCTCCGGATCGATGTGGTACGGGCGGCCGGCGAGCACTACGCCGCGCTTACCGGTGCGCTCGAGGTATTCCAGCGCTTCGCGGCCGGCTTTGCGGACGTCCGAGTGGTAGCGCTCCTGCTCTTCGTAGCCGGCTTCCACGGCGGCCTGGGCTTCTTCGAGAGTGACCCCATACTCGGAGAGGATGTCCACGAGGCGTTCGGCGAGCTTGTCCGGATTGGCCAAGTTGACGAAGGGCTTGAGCAGTTTCACGTTGTTTTCGGCGATGGTCGGCATGTTTGCCGCGATGACTTGGGGATATTGCGCGACGACCGGGCAGTTGTAGTGGTTGTCGGCGCCCTCGACAAGCTCGCGCTCGAACGTCACCGACGGATACCAAATCGTCTTGACGCCCTGCTCGACCAGCTGCTCGATGTGGCCGTGAGTGAGCTTCGCCGGATAGCAGATGTTCTCCGAGGCGATGGTGTTCATGCCCTTCTCGAACAGCGCATGGCTGGAACGCCCGGAGAGCATGACCCGGAAGCCAAGCTTGGTGAGGATCGTGAACCACAGCGGATAGTTCTCGTACATGTTGAGAGCACGCGGGATGCCGATGTCGCCACGCGTGGCGGCGCGCTCTGTCAGCCGGCGGTAGGCGAATACGCGCCGGTACTTGTAGTCGAACAGGTTGGGCAGCTCCGACTTCTGCCCGGATTCGCTCTCACCGCGCTCGCAGCGGTTGCCCGTGACATAGCGGCCGCCGTCGGGGAATTCGGAGATCGTGCGGCGGCAGTGATTTTGACACAGCGTGCACGTGCTCTGGTGCGTTTTCACCGTGAGGTTTTTCAGCGCCAATGGCGGGAGCAGCGACGACGGAGCACCGACTATGCGCCGTTCCCGGGCGAGCAGCGCGGCACCGAACGCGCCCATCAATTCAGCGATGTCGGGGCGGACCACTTCCAGCCCGGTGAGCAGCTCGAACGCGCGGAGCACGGCGTCGTTGCGGAACGTGCCGCCTTGCACCACAACGCGTGCTCCCAACTGCTTCGGGTCGCGCAGCTTGATCACCTTGTAGAGCGCGTTGCGCACCACGGAATAGGACAGCCCGGCAGCGATGTCGCCCAGTGATGCTCCCTCTTTCTGGGCCTGTTTCACCGACGAGTTCATGAAGACCGTGCAGCGCGAGCCCAGGTCGACCGGCTGGTCGGACGAGGTGGCCTGTGTTACGAACTCGCCCAGCGAGATGCCCAATGACTTCGCGAATGTCTCCAAGAACGAACCGCAGCCCGAGGAGCAGGCCTCGTTGACACAGATCGAATCCACCGCTTCGTCTGCGATGGCAAGGTATTTCATGTCTTGGCCGCCGATATCGATGACGGACGTCACACCCGGACAGAGGTGGTCTGCGGCGCGGTAGTGGGCGATGGTCTCCACCTCGCCGGTGTCCACATGCAAAGCGGCCCGGATCAGGCCCTCGCCGTAGCCCGTCACGCACGACCCGACGATCGCCGCCTTGCCGGGGAGCAGTTCGCGCACCTCGGTGAGGATCCGCGTCGCGGCTTTGACGGGATCGCCGCCGTTCGAGGCGTACGTCGAATGCAGGATGCGCATCTGGTCGTCCAAGAGCACAGACTTGATCGTCGTCGAACCGGCGTCGATGCCGAGATATACCGGGCCGGAAGCCTGCGCGATGTCGGCGCGCTGCGCCTTGACCAGCTTGTGCCGCGCCTGGAACGTCTCCCGCTCATCGGCGGTGAGGAACAGCGGGCGCATGGACGGCAGCGTCCAATCGTTCTTTGCCGTCTTCTGGGCGTTCGCCGCGCGCTCTTGCAGCTCGTCAAGATCGAGAGCATGCTCCGCGAGCATCGCCGCTCCCCAGGCCACCATCAACTGGGCGTGCTCCGGGGCGGCCAGGATCACGTCGGCGTTCTCCAACGCGCGGGCGAAAGCCGCCCGCAGTTCGGGCAGGAAGTGCAGCGGCCCGCCCAGGAAGACCACGCGTCCCTTGATGGGGCGCCCGCAAGCCAGGCCGGCGATGGTTTGCGTGGCGACGGCCTGGAAGATGGACGCCGCCAAGTCTTCCTTGCGCGCCCCGTCGTTGAGCAGCGGCTGCAAGTCGGACTTTGCGAACACGCCACAGCGGGACGCGATCGGATAGAGCGTCTTGTACTTGGAGGCGAGCTTGTTCAGACCGGGGGCGTCGGTGTCCAGCAGCGTGGCCATCTGGTCGATGAAGGCGCCCGTCCCACCCGCGCAGGTGCCGTTCATGCGCTGCTCCGGGATCGCGCCCAGATAGGTGATCTTGGCGTCCTCGCCGCCCAACTCGATGATCATGTCGGCGGCGGGGTCGAGGCGCTGGATGGCCGTCGTCTCCGCGATGACCTCCTGCACGAAAGGCACGTCCAGCTTCGAAGCCAGGCCCAAACCCGCCGACCCGGTGATCGCCACCATGGCTCGCCGCCCGGGGAAAGACCCGGCAACCTCTTTGAGGAGTTGGGCCAGCTCGCCCTGCACTTCGGCGTTGTGCCGCCGGTAGTCGGAGAACAGCATGTGATTGCCGTCGGTCAACACGGCCTTGACCGTCGTCGAGCCGACATCGATGCCCAACCGCAGCTGCACCTCAGCCATCTACACCCTCCAAACGCCAGTTCCAGAAAGCAGCCTACCGCGCGGTGTTGTCCGGCCCCCACCGGGGGAACTCCACAAAGTTACGCATGCGGGCTTGGAGGAGCTCCCGAATCGAGTCGCCCCGAATGGCCAACCTGTCATCCCGGCCTGGTGCCCAGCGACTTCACGAAGCCCAAGATCGCGTCGTTGACAGCATCCGGGTTGTCGCAGTTGGAAAGGTGAGCGGCATCGTCGATGACGACTAGCGGATAGCCGGTCTCCTGCGCCCATTGACGGTTGTAGGCCGCCACTTTGCCCGTCTTGTCGTATTGCCCGAGCAGAAGCAGGACAGGGAACGAAAACCGCACGTCGCGGTTCTGCTTGATGAAGCCGCCGTAAGCGATGTCCATCTGCTCCACCAATTCGGCCTTGGCCAGCGGCGCCAGCATTCGTTCCATCAACTGCCGGGAGTATTCCGTCCGCGACACCGACTTTGCCATCGCCTTGCGAAGCGTCTCGGCGGGGAACCAGCGGGCCATCGCGCCGACCCGTTCGAGAATCCAGATGTCCGACCGCGAGTAGTAACGAAGCCCGAAAGGAGTGGTGTCCAACGCGACGAAACCCTCCACCATGGCCGGGTACTCGGCGGCAAACGCCTGCGAAGGATAGCCGCCCATAGACATCCCGACCAGCACCACGCGTGGGACGCCTTCGGCGTCGAGGATGTCCTTCATCCGCTCCGCGCAATCGGCATAGGAAAAATCCGCATACGGCCTGGACAACCCATGCAGCGGCACATCCCAGGTGATCACATTGAAGTCGTCGCGGAAGAACGCGACCTGCTTCTCAAACATCTCATGGTTCGCCGTCAAGCCATGCGTGAACAACAGCGTCTTCCGATCACCCGGCCGCACCGAAGCCCAATAATGGACGACGCCCCGCTCCGCTTCGATCATCTTGTGCAACATGCGTTCACCTCAGAACAGCAGAAATCCTCAGGCGTCAGAGAGCTTCCTGACCTCTTCCACACTGATTCCGAACAGATCGGCCACTTCTTCTGGGCTAATACCTTTGTTCAGTGCCCGGCGTACACTGTGGAACCGCTCCAGACGCTGCCCTTGTTCGATGCCTTGTTCGATACCTTGTTCAATGCCCTGTTCAATGCCCTGTTGGATGCCCTGTTCAATGCCCTGTTGGATGCCCTGTTGGATGCCCTGTTGGAGCCCCTGCTCCAGGCCCTGTTGGAGCCCCTGCTCCAGGCCCCGCTCGAGTCCTTTCCTTTCGGCATTCTCCATACGCCAAATATGGTCGCGCTCCGCCTTTTCGCGGGCGAGCATCTCCAACCGGAATTGGTCGTCGGCCGACCACTCACGCACCACGTCCGCCGCATCCGCGATGACCGGGTCAAGCTGTGCTGCCATCTCCAATTCCTCCTCGCTGCGGGCGCCGATAAACATCATCCACTTCCACAACTGGCTGCCATCCCCATCCTGGGGTACTTTCGACAACTCAAGGGTATCCACTTCGAGCACGTCGGAGAACACCTCGGACGTGCCGGGTTCACACATCACAAAGCGATGATGGAAGCCCGCCGCCGACAGCAACGGTTCCCCCATGATCACGATCGCGCGGGCGCAGACGTGGGAAACTGTGGAAATGAGTGACATGTGAAAGGTGATTCATAGTGGGTCGATACGAGTCCGATGTGCTGGCGCGCGGTTGGCAGCACGCCGACAAACCGGTCAGCGTCGAGGTTCCGGTACAGGTCGGATTGGTCATCGAAGAGCCGACGAGCGGCTTCGTCGGGGCGATCACCCGTTGGGAGAACGGGCTGGTGGTCCTGGAGGATCGTCGTGGGGCGAAGCGCTCGTTCCCGATGGGGCCGGGATTCTGGATCGACGGGAAACCGGTGGCTCTGGTCCACCCGTCGCGCAAACCGGCACGCCCCACCCACACCGCATCCGGTTCACGCATCGGCGAGGCTGAACCCGCAAAGGTGGCCAGGGCCTCGCGGATCTACGTGGAGGGCCGCCACGACGCCGAACTCGTGGAGAAGATCTGGGGTGCTGATCTGCGTCATGTGGGAGTTGTCGTGGAGTACTTGGGCGGCATCGACGACTTGCCCGCCATCGTCGCCGACTTCGCCCCCGAACCAGGGCGGCGGCTCGGGGTGCTCGTCGATCACCTGGTGGATGGCAGCAAAGAGAGCCGGATCGTCGCCGCGCTGAGCGACGAGAATGTGCTGGTAGTCGGCCATCCGTTCATCGACATCTGGTCAGCAATCAAGCCGGAAGTCGCCGGCTTGAAAGCCTGGCCAGCCATCCCGAAAAACCAGGATTGGAAATCCGGGATCAGCGCCGCATTGGGCCGCCCGGCCCGTACTCAATCGAACATAGCCGACACTTGGAAATGGTTGCTGAGCCGCGTCAAGTCATGGACGGACTTGGACCCGACACTCCCTCAGGCCGTCGAACGCTTGATCGACTTCGTCACCACCGGCTGAGCGGTCTGACGCGCACCCTTGGCATATGGTCACTTGTCATAGTGGAAGCGGGCAGCCAGCACCGTGATCTCGTCGTCTTCGATGCGGTAGACCAGTCGGTGCTCCTCGGTGATCCGCCTGGACCAATCCTCGGCGGCACTGTATTTCAAGGGCTCGGGCTTACCGATACCTTCCCGTGGTGTGCGTAGGCATTCCATGATGAGAGAGTTCACCCGCTTGAGTATCCGGGCGTCCTGCGCCAACCAGTGCTGATAGTCCTTCCCCCCGTTCGGGGTGAATGACAGCATCATGGATCCACCAACTCGTGCTGCTCGGCCTCACCACGGCTCGCCTGGGCCATCGACTCGGTGAGCCACTCAGCGTTGGCCTTCGGCTGACGGGAGCCCGAGCGCAGACGTGGGAAACTATGGAAATGAGTGAAAAACAGATCGTCGATTTCTGGTTCGACCCATTGTGCCCGTTCGCCTGGTTGACTTCGCGGTGGATGCTTGAAGTGGAGCAGGTGCGGGAGGTGGAGACCCGCTTCCATCCGATGAGCTTGGCCCTGCTGAACGCCGGACGGGAAGGGCTGCCAGATGACTACCGGAAAATGATGGAAACCGTCGCCTGGTACGGTGCCAGGGCGGCTATCGCCGTCCAACTGCGGCACGGGGATGCCGCGGTCAGGGAGTTCTACACCGCGATCGGGACTCGCTACCACCTGCACGATGAGCCGCGCAGCCCGGAAACTGTGCGGGCAGCGCTGGTCGACTGCGGACTCGACTCGTCCATCGCTGATGCGGTCACCGGGGACCAATGGGACGCCGAACTGGCCGCATCCCACCATGCGGGGATGGACCCAGTGGGCAACGACGTAGGCACACCGGTGATCCGCATCGACGGGCACAGCATCTTCGGGCCAGTCCTCTCCCCGATCCCGCGCGGCGAGGCTGCCGGCCGGCTCTTCGACGCCGTGAGCATCTGCGCCGGATATGACGAGTTTTTCGAACTCAAACGAACCCGGACAGTGGGCCCTATCTTCACTTGAGCCGGCAACCGTCGACACCAGGCCGGGGCGACGGTTCAGCGCAACTCAGCGATGGGCCAAATTCCAACGCACTATCCGTTCCAGCAACTCATACGGAAACGGCTTCGACCACGGGAACTGGACGGCGCCCTTCGACGTCTTGTAGGCAGCCAACTCCACGGCGAACTCCGCGATGGCCGCTGGGCCGGGGTAGATTCCGAGGTGGCCCTTCATGCCGGCGAAATGCAGGACGTAGCGCCCTTGCTTGTAGCTGGGCATTCGGTATGAGACGAGTTCTTCCGCTTCGGGGGCGGCGGCTCGGATCAGCGCCCGGACCTTTTCAAGACGGGCGAGTTGCTCGCCGCTGAAACCAGCCAAGTACTCGTCCACGGTGGCGGGCGCATCTGCCATGCGATCAGCCTAGTGCGCACACCCGACCGCCGACGACGAAGTGATGGGCGGAGAATCGTCATGCGAGTCGCTTGCTGCGGAGGATACGAGATTCGAACTCGTGAGGGCGTGAACCCAACCCGCTTTCCAAGCGAGCGCCATAGGCCTCTAGGCGAATCCTCCGCCGTTGAGGATACCCGGCTTGGGCGAGCACTTCAAAAGCGGGTAGAGTGGCACTCGGTCCTCCGCGCGGCGGTACCTCACCCAACTCCCCCAGGGTCGGAAGGCAGCAAGGGTAAGTGAGCTCTTCCGGGTGCGCGGAGGGCTTGTTCTTTTCACCCTCCCAGTACGGGGCTCTGCTGCTCGCGCGGCAGCAGCCAGAAGGCGCCCAAATAGAGCAGGCCAGCGACCACGAGCAGGCCCTGGTAGCCCACGACGAGGCACAGATATTCCAGGCAGCCTCCCACGACCGCGCCCAGCAGGTTCGCGCCGAATGCCGACGTGGAGTCGTCCGTTTCGGCAAAGCGTTTGGCGAAAACGACGTTCGCGGCGAAGATCGGCAGGAAGTTCACCACCACGGCCACGACCGCGCGCGCTGGGACGGGCAGCGACAACAGCCAGGCGTTTGGGACGAGCCACGCCAATGCGAGGCCGCCCAACAGCATCCCATACATCACCGGGATCGGCGGCGTCTTGAAACGCTGGGTGATGACGACTGCCGCCAGCACGGCCACCAGCACACCCGCGAAAACGATGGCGTTGACCAGCCAGGTCGTGCCGAACAGGAGCGCGAATCCGGTGACGGACTTGGTTTCCATGAGCAGGAAACCCACGCCGAGCAGGAAGAGGTCCGCGTAAGGCCGCATGCGGCGGTATGGCCCGCCCGCAGCACGCACGGCCAAAGCGCTCACCAACAACACCAATCCCAGCGTGACAAGGTACAGCACGGGGATGGACTGCTGCTCCAAATAGAGGAATGGGCGGTCGTCGGTCACTGGTTCAGGGGTGTCCGCGGCGGCCCCCGGCCAAGGCTCGCCGCACTTCTGGTCGGTGTCGGCAAGCCCGGCGGTGATCACGGCCTGATGCCCGTTGCCCACGTCGTCCACGCAAGGCGCATGGCCGAAGGCAGCCTGCGCTGTCAGCGCCAAGCGGTCGACGAGCCACTGCTCGCGGTAGTAGTTGTACATCGCAAACGCGCCGCCGGGCTTCAGGTGGTCGCGGGCGGACGTGAGCGCCTCGACGGTGAACAGGTAGCTTTCCAACCGCAGCGAACTGGCGCCGGACACGAGGGTCAGCGAATCTGGCAAAGCGAAGAGAATCAAATCGTATTTGGTGTCGGTACGTTCCAAGAACGCGCGCCCATCGTCGATCGTGGTGCTCACCCGAGGGTCGTCATAGGGATGGTCGGGGTGAAACTGCTGCCCGATTTCGCGCAGCTTCGGGTCGATCTCCACCGCGTCGACGTGCTTGGCCCCCTTGGACAGAGCGATCGCCACATCCGTCCCGCTGCCCGCCCCCACGATGAGCACGTCGTCGAGGCGGCCCTCCAACGCAGAAACCGCCCGCTCGTAGGGCAAGGCATACTGCGGCTCCCAACCCAGCCGGGCCTGCGCTGGCGTGGCCTGCTGATGCGGGATGCCGTTGACAGAAATATCGAGGACGGGCATCTCCTGATACTGGTATTGCTTGTAGGTCACCTTGTAGTACGGCGACCACAAGGCTCCGGCGGCGAACGACTCCACGCCGAGCGCGCCGATGACGACCACCGCTGGGATCCCGACGGCCAGTTGGCGCAGCAGGGTGCGCGGCCACAGCAGCACGGCGTACGTGACGGCGGCGATAATGCCCCAGGCGAGCGGGGGCGCGCTGAGGAACGACAGCAGGGTGAACGCCGTGATTCCGGTGACCGATCCGATCAAGTCGAAGGTGTACGCCTCCAGGCGTTTCAGCTCCGGAAAACACCGCCCGACAAGCTCCGCCGGCCCCATCAACGTCGCCGCGGCGGCGATGAAAACCACCGGAAGGATCACCCACGCCGGTGGCCCGGAAGTGCTCAGCGACGTGAAATAGATGACGCCCTCAGCCTCACGGTTGACGGTCACGGGGAAGAGCGTCACCACCATCACGAGGGCGGCGAGGATAATCGCCGAATAGTACGGCAACTGTTTGGCCCGCCCCACCCGCATGAAGCCGAGCCCGATCCCAAGGAACGAACCGAGCAGGACGAAGTTGGAAAAGTAGCTCAAGTGGACGACGTTCGACCCGGTCCACCGAATCAGCGCCAACTCAAGGAAGAGCATGAACGCGCTGGCGACAACGAGCCGGGGCCGGACGGGGATCCAATGCTGCGGGGCAGTCATGCGCTTAACCATACTCGGCAACGGTGAGGGCGCCCTGACTGGCATAGGCGATTTGTCATCCCGGACTTGTTCCGGGATGACGGTGCGGGGGTACCGCAGCGAAGCGAGGACAATTTGTGGGGTTTGATCCCGGAACAAGTCCGGGATGACGTGGTTGGGGTACCGGAGCGCAGTGAGGACTACTGCCGGATCAGATAGTCGAAGGCGCTCAGGGCGGCTTTGGCTCCTTCTCCGGCGGCGATCACGATCTGTTTGAACGGGACCGTGGTGCAATCTCCGGCGGCGAAGACTCCTGGCAAGCTGGTGGCTTGCCGGGCGTCGACGATGATCTCACCGCGTTCGGTCAGGTCCACCGCGCCTTGCAGCCACGCAGTGCCGGGCACCAGGCCGATCTGGACGAATACGCCGTCCAGGGCCAACTCCGCTGCGGCGCCGTCGGCGCGGCGTTCCACCCGGACGCCAGTCACCTTGGTCTCGTCGCCGCGGATCTCGACTGGGGCAGTACCAGTGAGCACCTGCGCGTTCGGCAGGCTGGCCAGACGCGACTGCAGCACCTCGTCGGCACTGACCTCAGAACGGGCCAACAGCGTCACCTGCGCCGCCACCTGGGCGAGGTCGATGGCCGCCTCCACGGCAGAGTTGCCGCCGCCCACGACCGCGATGGATTTGCCCGCGAACAGCGGCCCGTCGCAGTGCGGACAGTAGGTGACGCCCTTGTTGCGGTACTCCAACTCGCCCGGGATGCCGAGGTCGCGCCACTTGGCACCCGTGGCCAGGATGACGCTGCGGGCACGCAGGACGCCCCCGTGGGCGAACGCCACCTCCAGCCACTGAGCGCCGCGACGCAAAGAGACAGCCCTCTGACTAGGCATGATCTCCACCGGCTGGGTGCGGACATGCGCCTCCAAGGCGGACGCCAGCGCAGGTCCCTCCAGCTTGGGATGGGTGATGAAATTCTCTACGGAGGAGGTTTCCATCACCTGGCCACCCAGGCGCTCTGCGACCAAGCCGGTACGCAACTGCTTGCGGGCGGCGTAAAGCGCGGCGGTGAAACCGGCTGGCCCGCCGCCGACGACCAGCACGTCATACGGCTCGCGGGCGTTGAAAGCAGCCGCCTCGACCTCGCCGGTTGAGGCGTCCAGCTTGCCCAGAATCTGGGACAACGACATGCGCCCCTGCCCGAAAAGCTCCCCATTCAGGAAGATCGTAGGCACACTCATGACGCCACGTTCCGCGGCTTCGGCGGCGTTCACCCCGCCCTCGATGGCCATGTGGGTGACGCCCGGATTGAGCGCGGCCAACAGGTTCAACGCCTGCACCACGTCGGGGCAGTTCTGACACGTCAACGAGAAGAAGGTCTCGAAATGCAGCGGTCCGGCCAACGCTTTGGCTTGGTCCAGCAGCGCGGGCTCCTCCTTGGGCGGATGCCCGCCGACATGCAGCAGTGCGAGCACCAGCGAGGTGAACTCGTGCCCCAGCGGCAGGCCCGCGAAGCGCACCCCGGTGTCCTGCCCGGGACGCGTGATCTGAAAAGACGGCGTGCGGACTCCCGCGGCGGCATCCACGACGCGTGACGAGACCTGGGGCGAAACACTCGTGATGTCCGCGATCAGTTCGCCGGTCTGCCGCGAAGCCGGGGAGTCGTCGAGCGTGGCAACGATCTCCACCGGATTGCGCAGCAACTCCAAGTAGCCCTTGAGCTGGGCCAACAGGGCAGGATCGAGCATCAGATCTTGCCGACGAGTTCCAGCGACGGAGCAAGCGTCGCGGCGCCCTCTTCCCACTTCGCCGGGCAAACCTCGCCCGGATGGGCGGTGATGTACTGGGCGGCCTTGATCTTGCGGATCAACTCGGTGGCGACACGGCCGATGCCGTTGTCGTGGATCTCCGCGGTGCGGATCTTCAAGTCGGGATCGATGACGAACGTGCCGCGCAGGGCCTGGCCGGCGTCCTCGATCAGCACGTCGAAATCGCGGGAGAGCTGGAAGATACGGTCGGAGATCAGCGTGTACTGCACCTTCCCCACGGCTGGGGACGAATCGTGCCAGGCCTTGTGCGAGAACTCGGAGTCGGTGGAGACGCCGTACAAGTCCACACCCAGCGCCTGAAACTCGGCGTAGTGGTCGGCCAAGTCCTCCAGCTCGGTGGGGCACACGAACGTGAAATCGCCCGGATAGAAGACCAGGGCGCTCCAACGCCCCTTCAAGTCCTGCTCGGTGATTTCCACGAACTCGCCGGCCCGGTAGGCGTTGACTTTGAACGGCTTGACCTCGGTATTGATCAGAGACACCAGATACTCCTCAGTGATGACAATGGATGGCGGGTTTTCACTACCAAAAAGTTGCGTAAAACCCCATGCGTGGAGCCTAGCAACTCCGCACGCAAGTCACGCGCCGCGTCCATACGCAATTCCGCTCCCAAGCCCCAGCAGCGCTGGTTTGCGCCCGGAAGTCTGGGACAGGACTCTGCTTTTGTCCTGCTCGCCCCGTAGAGTTGGCTTGTGGACGAAAGCGAAGATCTATTCACCGGCGAGATCGACATCATCGAGCAGGAGGGCCCGGATCTCTTCGCCACCGGTCCCACGCAACCTGCGGCCGCCGCGCCACCGCTGGCGCTTTACCGCCGGTACCGCCCCGACACGTTCGCCGAGATCATCGGACAGGAACACGTAACGGCCCCGCTCCAGCGTGCGCTGGTCAACAACAAGGTGAACCACGCCTACCTCTTCTCTGGGCCGCGCGGTTGCGGCAAGACGACGTCCGCGCGAATCCTGGCCCGCGCGCTGAACTGCGAAAACGGGCCCGCGCCGGTGCCCTGCGGACAGTGCCAATCCTGCCGGGATCTCGCCCGCGGCGGGCCCGGCTCCATAGATGTGATCGAGATCGACGCGGCCAGCCACGGCGGCGTGGACGAGGCGCGCGACTTGCGCGAGCGGGCGTTCTTCGCGCCCGTGTCCAGCCGGTACAAGATCTACATCATCGACGAGGCCCACATGGTCACCACGCAGGGCTTCAACGCGCTGCTGAAGGTCGTCGAAGAGCCGCCGCCGCACGTCAAGTTCATCTTCGCCACGACTGAGCCCGACAAGGTGATCGCGACGATCCGCTCGCGCACCCACCACTACCCGTTCCGGCTCGTCCCCCCGCGCACGTTGAGCGACTACCTCGCCAAAGTCTGCGAATCCGAGGGCGTCAACGTCGAGTCGGCCGTGCTGCCGCTGGTGGTGCGTGCCGGAGCCGGTTCCGTGCGCGACTCGCTGTCAGTGCTCGACCAACTGCTCGGCGGGGCCGAATCCAGCGGGGTCAGCTATCAGCAGGCGGCCGCGCTGCTCGGTTTCACGCCCGACACTTTGCTCGACGAGATGGTGGACGCCTTCGCCGCCGGGGACGCGCGAGGCGTGTTCGAGGCCATCGACAAGGTCATCGACGTGGGGCTCGATCCGCGCCGCTTCGCGGAGGACCTGCTGCGCCGGCTGCGCGATCTGATCATCGTCGCGGCGGTGCCGGACGCTTTGGCTATCGGGCTGGTGGATGTGGCCGGAGACCAAGCCGAACGGCTCACCGGGCAAGCATCCAACATGGGGCCGGGCGAGTTGACGCGGGCTGCGGGCGTCATCGCCGCCGGGCTCACCGAAATGCGCGGCACGACGGCACCGAGGCTCTACTTGGAGCTGATGTGTTCGCGAGTGCTGCTGCCGGGCGCGGACGTGCCCGACCGCGGTGTCCACGCCCGGCTCGACCGGCTGGAACGCCGTCTGGGGGTGGTCGGCGCCGCGGAGCAAACCGTGTCGCTGCACACCGGGCCAGCGCCGAGCGTACCCACGGCCGGCCCGATCGCCACCCCTTCGCCAGCCGCTCCGGCCGCCGCCGCTCCCATTGACACGCCGGCGCCCGCGCGGCGCGACGCCACACCTGCGCCCGCGCCCACCGCCGCGACCCCTGCGCCCGCCCCGGCAGCCCCCGTTCCCAGCGAGGCTCCCGTCCCTGCCGCCGCTCCCCCCGCAGCCGCACCCGGCTCACTCGCGGCCCCCGCCACAGCGCCCGGCGAGTTCAGCACAGCCGACATGCGCTCGCTGTGGCCCCGCGTCCTCGAAGAGGTCAAGTCCCAACGCCGCTTCACCTGGATACTGCTCTCGCAAAACTCACACGTCGTCGAAGTGGCGAATGGCGTGCTGACTCTCGGCATGTCCAACGCCGGGGCCAAGGAGAGTTTCGGACGCGGCGGCAGCGTCGACGTGCTCAAAGCGGCGATCATCTCCGTCATCGGCGTCGACTTGCGTATCAATCCCGTAGTCGACGCCGACGCCGCGCCGGCTCCGGCCGCCGCGCCACAGCGGCCCAGCGCCCCCACCACGCCCGTGGAGCCGCCGCCAGCCGCCGCGCTGGCCCGGCAGAACATCCAGCCCACCCGCAGCCCGTCGGATCCGCAGCCCGAAGAGCCTGAGCCGAGCCGGGAGGACCCCACGCTCGACGACGCAGCCGACGCGGAAGAACTGCTCATCACAAGACTCGGCGCCTCGTTGGTCGACGACGCCGACCTCCAGGAATGAAAGGAAGGCAGCAGCCGTGTTTGATCCCAACAACTTCGATCTGGAAGGCCTGATGTCGGCGGCCCAAGCCATGCAGGATCAGTTGGCGCGGGCGCAAGCCTCGCTGGCCGAGCAGACGGTGGAAGGGACGGCCGGCGGCGGCCTCGTGGCGGCCAGCGTTTCCGGCACGGGCGAGCTGGTTTCCCTGCGGATCGATCCGGCGGCGTGCGACCCGGAAGACACCGAAACTCTTGCCGACTTGATCATTGCGGCGGTTCGCGACGCCAATGCCAAGGCAATCGCCCTCGCGCAGGCTACGATGCCACCGATGCCAAATCTCGGCATGTAAGGCTGACGCGGTGGGGGTGAACGCGTGTACGAAGGTCCGATCCAGACGCTAATCGACGAACTCGGCCGCCTACCCGGCGTCGGGCCCAAGGGGGCGCAGCGCATCGCCTTCCACATCCTCGAATCCGACAAGGCGGATGTGGCGCGCCTGGCCGACGCCCTGCGCGAAGTGGCCGAGAAAGCCCGCTTCTGTTCGGTTTGCTTCAACGTCTCCGAAGACGAGACCTGCCGCATCTGTGCCGACCCGCGCCGGGAGCGCAACGCCATCTGCGTCGTCCAAGAGTCGAAAGATGTGATGGCCATCGAGCGGACCCGCGAATTCCGCGGGCTCTACCACGTGCTGGGCGGGGCGATCTCCCCAATCGACGGCATCGGCCCCAACGAGCTGCGCATCCGCGAGCTGTGTCAGCGGCTCGCCGACACGTCCATCAAAGAAGTCATCTTGGCCACCAACCCCAACCTTGAAGGTGACGCCACCGCCACCTACATCTCCCGGCTGCTCGATCCGATGGGCGTCATTGTTTCGAAGCTGGCCAGCGGCCTGCCCGTCGGCGGCGATCTCGAATACGCCGACGAAGTCACCCTCGGCCGGGCGTTCGCGGGCAGGCGGCGCCTGAACGCGGAGGTCAAAACGTGACTGTGGAACTGCCCGATCTCACCGGCATCCGACTCGTCGCCTCCGACCTCGACTCCACCTTGCTGACAAGCCAAAAGACGATCTCCGAACGCACCCGTGCCGCGATCCGCGCCGCACACGAAGCGGGCATCATCGTGTTGACCGCCACCGGCCGCCAACTGGCCACCATGCCCGATCCGGTCTTCGAGACTGAAATCTCGTACGCCGTCGCATCCAACGGGGCGGTCGGCTACGACTACGTGCGCCAAGAGGTGCTCTTTATTGAGGAAATCGGGCCCGCGGCGCAGCAGGCGGTCGTCGCGTACCTGGCGGATCACGCCCCCGGCACGGTCTACGCGGCCGGGCGCGGCACCGGAGACGTGTTTCTGGTCGAACCCGGCTTTCAGGCGTTGATGACCGAGCGGGAACGGCTCTACGACCGGCGCAAGCTCGTCCCCACACCGCTGCCCAAGATCGTCTCCGAGCCAACGATCAAGCTCTGCGCGCGGCATCCGGAAATCACCCCCGACGAACTACTCGACATCTTGGACGCGGGGCGCCTGCCGGGCTGCCATCCCGCCACATCTGGGGCGCCGTTCGTGGAGATCTCCCGCGCCGACGTCAACAAAGCCGCCGGCTTGGCCAGGATTTGCGGCCCGCTGCAGATCGGCCCGGAGCAGGTGGTGGCCGTGGGCGATGCCAAGAACGATGTCGAGATGCTGCGCTGGGCCGGTGTGGGGGTGGCGGTCGCCAACGCGGTGCCGGAAGCGCTCGCCGCCGCCGGCTTCACCACGGCGTCCAACGACGACGACGGTCTAGCCCTTGTCATCGAGGCCTTGGTTGGGTAGGAAACCGGGTACACTACCGTGCACTATGAGCACACCAGAACAGCCAACATATAACGCCGTCGAAGCACAACTCGATCTGCCCGCGATGGAGCACGGCATTCTGGAGTTCTGGGCTGCCAACGACACCTTCGCCAAGTCGCTCGACCAGACGTCGGGCGGCGCGCCCTGGACCTTCTACGAAGGCCCGCCCACCGCCAACGGCATGCCCGGCACGCACCACATCGAGGCGCGTGTGTTCAAGGACGTGTTCCCGCGTTTCAAGACGATGCAGGGCTTCCACGTCGAACGCAAGGCCGGCTGGGACTGCCATGGGCTGCCCGTGGAACTGGCCGTCGAGAAAGAGCTGGGCTTCAACGGCAAACCCGACATCGAGAAGTACGGCGTGGAGGCGTTCAACGCCCGCTGCCGCGAATCGGTTAGCAGGCATGTGGACGCCTTCACCGAGTTGACCACCCGGATGGGCTACTGGGTCAACCTGGACGAGGCCTACTGGACGATGAATCCCAGCTTCGTGGAATCGGTGTGGTGGGCACTGAAGCAGATCCACGACAAGGGCCTGCTCGTCGAGGACTACCGGGTGGCCCCCTACTGCCCGCGCTGCGGCACCACCCTGAGCGACCACGAATTGGCGCAGGGATACCAAGACATCACGGATCCGTCCGTATATGTGCGTTTCCCGCTGCTCAGCGGCCCGTTGGCCGGAAAAGCGTCGCTGCTGGTGTGGACGACGACACCGTGGACACTGGTCTCCAACACGGCGGTGGCCGCCCATCCCGACGTCACCTACGTGGTGGCCGCCAATGGGGAAGAAACGCTGGTGTTGGCCGAACCGCTGGCGGAAAAGGTGCTGGGCGACGGCTGGCGGCTGGGCCCCACGTTCACCGGGCGGGAGTTGGAATTCTGGCGCTACCAGCGGCCGTTCGAGTTGATCGAATTCCCCGACGTAGTGGGCGGCACGCACTATGTGGTGCTGGCCGATTATGTCACCACCGAAGACGGCACCGGCTTGGTGCACCAAGCCCCGGCTTTCGGCGCCGACGACATGGAAGTGTGCCGCGCCTACGGGCTGCCGATGGTCAACCCGATCCTGCCGGACGGCACCTTCCGCGCCGACGTGCCGCTGGTGGGCGGGCAATTCTTCAAGTCCGCCGACGATGCGTTGACAGCCGATCTTTCGGCGCGCGGCCTGCTCTACCGGCTGCAGGCCTACGAGCATTCGTATCCCCACTGCTGGCGCTGCGACACCACGCTGATCTATTACGCGCAGCCGTCCTGGTATGTGCGCACCACGGCCATCAAAGACCAGTTGCTGCGCGAGAACGGGGCCACGAACTGGTATCCGGACCACATCAAGTGGGGCCGCTACGGCGACTGGCTGAACAACAACATCGACTGGGCGCTGTCGCGGACCCGCTACTGGGGCACGCCGCTGCCGATCTGGCGCTGCGCCGAAGACCACCAAGTCTGCGTGGGTTCGCGCGCCGAGCTGGGCCAGCTGGCCGGCGCGGACCTGGCCGAGTTGGATCCGCACCGGCCGTTCGTGGACGACATCGTCTTCGCCTGCCCGAAGTGCGGCAAGCCATCGCACCGGGTGCCGGAAGTGATCGACGCGTGGTTCGATTCCGGGTCGATGCCGTTCGCGCAATGGGGATACCCGACGGCTCCAGGTTCTGACGGGGCGTTCGAGCAGTCCTACCCGGCCGACTTCATCTGCGAGGCCATCGACCAGACCCGCGGCTGGTTCTATTCGCTGATGGCCGTGGGCACGCTGGTCTTCGGCAAGTCGAGCTACAAGAACGTGCTCTGCCTGGGGCATATCCTCGCCGAAGACGGCCGCAAGATGAGCAAACACCTGGGCAACATCCTCGAACCGATCCCACTGCTGGAGAAGCACGGCGCCGACGCGGTGCGCTGGTTCATGGCCGCCGGCGGATCGCCGTGGGCGTCGCGCCGCGTGGGCCACAACACCATCCAGGAGACGGTGCGCAAGGTGCTGCTGACACTGGTCAACACCGTGGCCTTCCAGTCGCTCTACGCGCGCGCCAACGACTGGTCGCCGGCGGTTGGGGCGGCTCCGGCGTTGTCCGAGCGCCACGTCTTGGACCGCTGGCTGGTCTCGCAGCGCAACACGCTGATCACCCAGGTCACAGCAGCATTGGAAGATTTCGACACACAGCGCGCCGGAACGCTGCTGGGTGAGTTCATCGATGACCTGTCCAACTGGTACGTGCGCCGCTCCCGCCGGCGTTTCTGGGACGGCGAGCCCGGCGCGTTGTGGACGTTGCACGAGACTACGGAGATTCTGGCCCGCCTGATGGCCCCAATGGTGCCGTTCATCACGGAGCGCATCTGGCAAGACCTCATCGTCCCGGTGACGCCGGGCGCGCCCGAATCCGTGCACCTGGCCAGTTGGCCCAAGCCAGCCGCCGCCGAGATCGACGCGCGCCTGGACAAAGCCATGGACTTGACCCGCCGCACCGTCGAGTTGGGCCGGGCGGCCCGCGCCGAAGCGAAGGTCAAGACGCGCCAGCCGCTCAGCCGGGCGCTGATCTCGTCCACCTCGCTGGCAACGCTCGACGCCGAGTTGCTGGAAGAAATCAAGGCCGAGTTGAATGTGGCCGCTGTCGAGTCGTTCGCGTCCGCCGGGGATCTGGTCGACTATTCGGCCAAAGGCAACTTCCGGGCCCTGGGCAAGCGTTTCGGGAAGCAAACCCCGCTGGTAGCGCAAGCGATCGCCGCGGCCGACGCCGCGCAACTGGCCGCCGCGATCGCCGCCGGGAACGCCCAGGTGGACGTCGCCGCGCTGGGCACGGTAGACGTTTGCCCCGACGATGTGATCATCTCCGAGCGGCCCCGCGACGGTTGGTCGGTCGTCAACGAGCAAGGCGAGACGGTCGCCCTCGACTTGGAAATCACGCCCGAGTTGGAGCTGGCCGGGTTGGCGCGCGAGGTCATCCGCGCAGTGCAGGAGGCCCGGAAGAACTCCGGGTTCGACGTATCGGACCGGATCACGCTGGCTTGGCACTCGGATGCCGCGAAGACCAGGGCCGCGATCGCCGGGCATGCCGAACTGATCGCGGGCGAAGTGCTCGCAGTCAGCGTCACCGAGGATGCGTCGGCTGACACGTTCGCTGAAGAAGAGTTGGGCCTCACGTTCTCCGTCGCGCGCACGAGGTAGACTCCCCGTGTGCGTGAGGACAAGCTGCGGCGGCTGGAGCGCGTAGCCCGTCTGTACTACGAAGACGGGCTCAACCAAGAGGACATCGCAGCGGAAATCGGGGTCTCGCGGCCGTTCATTTCGCGGATGCTGAACGAGGCCCGCGATATCGGCATTGTCGAGATCAAAGTCCGCTCCCAAGTGCCCATCGGCACCGGCACGCTGGAAAAGGCCATCTCCATGTTCAAACTGGGCGGCGGATATCTCGTGCCCGACGGCGGCGACGACCCGTCCACCAACCGGATGCTGGGCAACGCCGCGCTCGACCTCGTCCAAGAACTGGGCGGCGGCCGCCTCGGGCTGGGCTGGGGCCACGTCATCGGCGAACTCGTCGCCAGCCTTGAACGCCGCAAGCCGGCCCGGGGCCGGATCACGGACGTCAGCCCGCTGGTGGGCAACCGGGGCGTGCCGATCAGGCATTACCACTCCAACGAGAACGTCCGCATCGTGGCGCAGCAGACCAAGTCAACCGGCCACTACCTGCACACGCCGGCCCTCGCGGAGACCAAACGCGAACTCGAACTGCTGCAGGCCACGGAACACTACCGCGAGATCAAGAAGGAGTGGGAACGGCTCGACATCGCGCTGGTGAACGTCGGCAACCATCCGGCCACCCCCGATTTCGCCTCCGTCGCCCGCTACGGCAACCTGCTCACGCAGCAGCGGGCGATCGGGCGGCTCATCGCGTACTTCTTCAACGCCGAAGGCAAGATCATCCACTCCGACACGGACTATGCCATCCAGATCCCGCTGCCCACGCTGGCGCGCTGCCCAAACGTCATCGGGATCTGCTCCGCAAACGTCTCCGCGCCCGCCCTGCACGGAGCGCTGAAGACGGGCATCTTGACCCACGTCGTCGCGCGGGAAGCCCTGATGGCGTCCGTGGTGCTGTAGATGATCAAGTACCTCGGGTCGAAACGCTTGCTCGTGCCCGTGTTGGGCGAGTTGCTGACGGCTGCTGGGGCGGCCACCGCGCTGGATCTTTTCACGGGCACCACGCGCGTCGCCCAGGAATTCTGCCGCCGCGGCGCCCACACGACAGCCGTCGACACCGCGTCGTATTCGGAGGTGCTGGCGCAGTGCTACGTGGAGTTGGACGCCAATACGGCCGATGTGGGCGAGATCGCCGACGCGCTGGCATGGCTGGCCAGCCTGAAACCCAAACGCGGCTACTTCACCGAGACGTTCTGCGAGCGCAGCCGCTACTTCCACCCCAAGAATGGGCAGCGCGTGGACGCCATGCGCGAAGGGATCGACGCCCGCTACGCCGACTCGTGGCTGCGGCCGGTGCTGCTGACCAGCCTGATGGAAGCCGCCGACGCCGTCGACTCCACCGTCGGCATGCAGATGGCCTACCTGAAGGATTGGGCGCCTCGGGCGCTCAAAGACCTCGAACTGCGGATCCCCCAGCTCACGCCCGGCACGGGCAGGGCGATCCGCGGCGACGCCACCGCGGTGGTCGGCTCCCTGCCCCACGTGGATCTGGCGTACCTCGACCCGCCGTACAACCAACACCGTTACTTCACCAACTACCACGTCTGGGAGACGCTGATCCGCTGGGACGCCCCCGAACACTACGGCGTGGCCTGCAAACGCGCCGACTCCCGGCAAGAGGCCACCAAGAGCGTCTTCAACACGAAGAAACAAATGCCCGACGCGCTGGCCAAGATCATCCGCGAGGTGGACGCCGACGTCGTAGTAGTGAGCTTCTCCAACGAAGGCTTCGTGACCCTCGATGAGTTGGTCGGCATGTGCGCGGCGCGCGGCGAGCCGGTGCAAGTGCTCGCCTTCGACAACAAACGCTATGTGGGGGCCCAGATCGGAGTGTTCAACCCCAGCGGCGAACGCGTCGGCGAAGTGTCGCACACCCGCAACACGGAGTATCTGCTGGTGTGCGGCTAACCCTCCGAGTCATGCCGGACTCGTTCCGGCATCTTGGGACGCAGTCCCATGCACCCCACAGGGGTGCCCCAGGCGGGGCACACGGACTCCGTCCGAGATCCCGGAACAAGTCCGGGATGACGGGGTTGGGGGTGCGGGGCCAATTGGAAGAGGGGCCCCGAAGGGCCCCTCTCGTGGCAACTAGCGAGCTTCGCTACTCAGCGACCTGGAACAGCTCCAGCAAGATGCCATCTTTGAATACGAACGTCATCCGGCCGCCATCTTCGTTGATGCCGGTATCGAACACGATCTGGTCGGCCGCGTCGATGTAGGGCTGAGCGTCCGCCGTCTTGTACGCCACGTGGGGCGTGCGGTGCATCACCTCGGGGAAGGGGCCGCCTTCCTCGAACTTCAGATACTCGAACATGTACTCGTCGCCGGCCTCGCCGGGATTGCTGAGCCACAGTTTCATGTCCTCGGCATAGTTCATGCCGGGGCGCTTCTCAGTAACAGGCACTCCGATGTGCCACAGTTCCAATGCCATTTGGCTTCCTTTCAGATGGGTTTGAAATCGCTACAGGCTCGTGGGGATAACGGACGCGAACGCCACGATCGCGAAACCGGCCAAGCAGCCGATGAGGCAGTAAACCAGCTCGCCAACAGCGGCCTTGCCGTAGTTGGTCCACTTCGAGGCGCCCTCTGGGAAGGCACCCGGAACGGACGGCATGTAGCTCATGATCGCGAAGAACACGCCTGCGCCGACGAAGAGCGCCGGCACATAGTTCAGCGGCGCCTGCGTCAACTGGAGCTGCATGACGATAATGCAGATGACGACCAGTGCGGCCGGGACGGCGAAGAACTTGAAACTGCCCAGTTTGCCGGCGAGTTCAAAGATCAAGATCGCCGCGATGATGCCCATCGCGTAAGAGCACAGGATCCAGACCGTGCCGACGATGTTGAATGGCGTCTCCGCAGCGGCTGGGTTGAAGGCGCCAGCCAGGAAGTAGAGCGCCCACGCCTGGAATGAGATCCAGCCGCCGCCCGCGATGAGCGGAGCGAACGTCTTCTTGCCTGCGAAGAACTGGTCGATACATTGGACCAATGCGGCCACGATGCCGATTGGGATGGCGTATGCCAGCAGGTTGTACACAAAGGTCATTATTTTCCTCGTTTCTAATTGGTTGATGTGTGCCAGAGCCCGCCAGGGGAGCGCCGTTGCACCCCTGGCGAACTCGAAGCCCTTAGGCCTTCAGGTCTTGGTAGAACTCGAAGGCCTGCTTATCTGTGTATTGATCGTGGACGACCTTTCCGACGGCCTGCGCCATGGCGGCGGGGTCGTCAGCCTGGAAGATGTTGCGGCCCATGTCGACGCCGTGCGCCCCCTCGGCGATGGCCCGATATGCCATCGTCAACGCATCGGCCTCGGGCAGCTTCTTTCCGCCCGCGATCACGATCGGCACCGGGCAGGCCGCGGTGACCCGCTCGAAACCGTCGCAGTAGTACGTCTTCACCACGTTGGCGCCGTTCTCGGCCAGCAATCTGGTCGCCAACAGGAAGAACTTCTCCGTCCGTTCCATCTGCTTGCCGACGGCCACCACTCCCAGGATCGGAATCCCATACGTGGAACCGGCGTCGACGGCGCGGGCCAGCGTCTCCAGCGAGCGGCGCTCTCCAGGTGCGCCAACGAACGTCTGCACCGCGAAAGCGCAGGCGTCCAGCCGGACGGCGTTGACCATGTCGGCGGCCAATCCCCCGCCGTCCGACATGTCTTCGAACAGAACAGACGCGTCATAGGTGCCGCGCAAGCAGATCGGCTTGCGGACAGTCGGCGGGATGCAGGTGCGCATCGCGCCGCGGGTGCCCATGAGGACGTCCACGTGCTCCACCAGCGGCGGGATCACCAAGTCCAGGCGCTCCAGCCCGGAAGTGGGCCCCATGATGTAGCCGTGGTCGAAGGCCAGCATGACAGTGTTGCCGCTGGCCGGGTTGAACATTTGGGCCAGCCGGTGCTGGGCGCCCCAGTCCAGATGCTGCGCGCCCTTGATCGGAAAGACCTCACCGGGCGGCTCGACACCCACACCGTAGTCCTTGGCGGACACGTTGCCGTCTTTGTCAGCCATGCCATACCTCCTTGAAATGGGGTGAGTCTCCGCTCCGGGCCCCGTGCACCGGAGCGGAGATCTTCAGCGGGATATCTCAGACCTGCTTGTAGTAAGGCGTGTTGGCGGGCGCCTTCCAGTACTTCAACAGCTCGTCGTCCATGCGGGCCATGAACATCTGGAAGCCGGCCTGCTCCTGAACTGTCAGCATCTCGCCGACGAAGTTCGCGACGACCTCGACTTCGCGCTCCTTCAAGAACGCCACGCAGCGGCGGTAGATGATGAAGAGTTCCATCAGCGTCGTCGCGCCGGAGCCGTTGAGGATGAGCATGATCTTCTCGCCCGGCTTGATTTCCAGGTCGGCGAGCAAGCCATTGACCATGATGTCGGCGGTCTCGTCGGCGCTCTTCAGCGGCTGACGGCCACCGCCGCCTTCACCGTGCTGCCCCATGCCGATTTCCATGTCGTCGTCGCCCAAGTCGGCCAGGGCCATGCCCGTCGACGGATGGGTGGCGCCGCGCACGGCGACGGCCAGGGTGGCCATGTTGTCCGCGAAGCGCTGCGCGATCGCGGCGACCTCTTCGAGGGACTTGCCCTCGGCTGCCGCGGCGCCGGCGATCTTGTACAGCGGGATGCAGCCGACCAGGCCGCGGCGGTCGTCGGAGTTGGACCGCGGCGCATTGGAAACGTCTTCCTGCGTCACGACCTTGATGCACTTCACATCCGGGTCCTTCTCCAACTCGCGCATCGTCAGGTTGCCGGTGAGCATGTCGCCCGCGTGGTTCAGCACGACATACAGGACGCCTTTGCCCTTGTCGGCCTTCTTGATCGCGTCGACGCACGCCTGCGGGCCGGGAGCCGCGAAGACATCGCCGACCACCGAGATGTCGATCATGCCTTCACCGACGAAGCCGGACAGCGCGGGCTCGTGGCCGGAACCGCCCTGGGTCACGATGGTGACGCGGTCAGCGGTGGCCAGCTTGTTGTTGATCATCATGTTGTCCGGGCCCAGTGTCACCAGGTCCGCGTGCGCAAGCGCAAGGCCCTCCATCAGCTCGGGCGTCAAGTTTGCAGGATCGTTAATGAATTTCTTCATCTTCATGTGCCAAAACCTCCTTGTTTTGCCGTTAATTCATCTCACAGGGTCAGGCCACAGCCTGGCTGAATCCCTGAAAAAGCAATGCGGTGCTCAAGGCGCCCGCATCGGGCGTGCCCAGCGTTTGTTCGCCGTAGCTGCGCGCACGCCCGAATTTCGAGACCATCTGGGTGGTTGCTTGCGCGCCCTCAGCGGCGGCAGCGGCTGCGGCGGCCAGGATTTCCGGCACGTCGCCCCCACACTCTTCAGCCGCGGCAATCGCGGGCAGCAGAGCGTCCATCATGGTCTTGTCGCCGACCTTGGCCTTGGTCAGCAAACCCATCGCATCGCGACAGGCCGTGAACATGGCCTTCAGTCCCGCAGCGTCGATGCTGCTGGCGCTGGGATCGATTCCCTCAGAAAACCCTTCGAACACCATTCCGTACAGTGGACCGGCGCTCCCCCCGCCTACGGCCATGATGGACGACGACAGGGCATGGAAGAAATCCTTCAAGCTCTGGTCGTCCCAGCCGTCGAGTGCGTCGTTGACCCGGCCTGCGATCTTGCCGATCGTGACGCCGTGGTCGCCGTCGCCGAAGCGCGAATCAATCTCGTTGAACGAGCCGACATTGTCCAGCCATATCCCTGCTACCTCACGTAGCATGGCGCTGAGGGCATTCTTGTCGAGTAACATTTGTAACCGCCGTTGGTTAAGTGTGACTCCCTTTCTGGAAGCGTAGTTTGTCAACCGCGTAATTGTCAACGATTTCGGTCTTCCAGAAAGGGAGTTACAAATGTAACCACACCGCTGCCGCTAGGCTCCGGATTCAGCTTTGACCCGGCGCCCGAAAACGTCCGCGGACACCAGCGCGTCATACAGGTCCCCACCGGTGACGACACGCGGATGATTGTGGACAAACGACCCCTCGCCGGCCGTGTCCGCCGCGAACGCGCGCAACCGCTCCTCAGATACGCCGGCGATGTTCAAGTCGGCAAAACAGACCGGCAGGCCCGCCTGCACCAAGAACGCCACCGTCGCCTCGGCCAACTCCGGGTCGATGGCGTCGTCGAGGCAGAGCTGTGCCACCAAACCGAAGGCGACCTTCTCGCCGTGGTAGAAGCCGTGTGTCTCCGGAAGCGCCGGGAAAGCGTTCGCCAACGCGTGCGCGGTCGCCAGGCCACCGGATTCCCAGCCCACGCCGGACAACAGCGTGGTGGCCTCGACCACCTTGTCGACGGCCGGGGTGACGACGTGCGCGGAGACGTCGGCGATAGCCTTCAAGCCATATTCGAAGATCGTGTCGCGACACAGTTTCGCCATCGCGAGCGCAGTCAGGGTCGCGGTGCCGCCTGAGCACGTCACCGCGCGGGACTGGTCGTTGAGATCCGCCTCATACCAGGTGGCAATCGCGTCGCCGATGCCCGCCACGAACAACCTGACCGGCGCGGCCACGATGATGTCCGTGTCCACCAAGATGTAGTCCGGGTTCGCCGGCCACATGTCAAACCCAGTGCACACGCCGTCGTCGTCGTACCACACGGTGCACGCAGACGTGGGGGCGTCGTTGGAGGCCACCGTCGGCACGATGATGTGCGGCAGTTTCGCGTAGATCGCGCCACCCTTCGCGGCGTCGATGCACTTGCCGCCGCCGATGCCGATCACCAGATCCGCGTCCTGCGCCGCCTGAGCGACGCGCTCCGCCTCGGCCTTCGTCGTCTCGCCGCAGAACTCCAACTCCGCGGCGGCGACACCGGCGTCAGCCAACGACTTCAACACGGCCTCGCCGGAAGCCGCCTTGGCCCGCTTTCCCCACAGGATCACGGCCTTCTTTCCCAGCATGGCGGCGTATTCGCCCACTTCGCTGATGACGCCGCGGCCCTGGATGAACTTGCGGGGCAACAGAATTGCCTTTTTCATTCTTCGCTCCTTGTTTCTTGTTGGGGTGGGTAGGGACGGTCCGCTGCCCGCGCGGACCGTCCCCGCGCCGGTCACAGCTCCGCGATGGCGGAGTCGATCACGGACAGTTCTTCAGCCGACAGCTCCCAGTCGAGGGCGGCTGCGTTCTCTTGCCCTTGGGCGGCGTTGCGGACACCCAGCAGGGCGGCCGACACCAGCGGGCTCTGGGCGCTCCAGTTGATTGCGACCGCGCTCACCGGGGCGGCATGCGCCGCTGCGATCTCGTCCAGGGTCTTCAGCAATTGCTGCGCCTTCGAGAACGCCGGCTCGACGAAGAACGGATAGAACAGCACGCGCCAGTCGTCAGCGCCGAACGTCGGGATGCTGCGGTACTTGCCGGTCAACATGCCCGCGGCCAGCGGCGCCCACGCCATGACGGCGATGTCCTGATCTTGGGCCCAAGCCATCAGCTCTTCGTTCGAGCGCTCCAACATGGAATGCTGCACCTGCAGCACCTCGACATCGGTGTACTCGTTCGCGGCGGCGATCAGCTCCGGCGTCGAGTTGGACACGCCGACGTGGCGGATGACGCCCTGCTCCTTCAACGACTGCAGCGTGCCGAACGTCTCCGAAGCCGGAGCTTTGGTGTCCACGTCGGGCCAATGCTGCATGTAGATGTCGAGGTAGTCCGTCTGCAGCGATTTCAGCGACAGGTCCAACTCGCGCATGATGTTGTCCTTGGAGCCGTTCTGGACCAGGACGCCCGATTCCGGGCCCTGCGGCCAGGTGACGCCGAACTTGGTGGCGATGGCGAGCTTGGAACGGTCGTAGCCGGCCAACGCCCGCCCGATTACTTCTTCGGCCACGCCGTAGCCGTAGATCGGCGCCGTGTCGATGAAGTTCACTCCTGCGTCCAGCATCGCGTGGATGGCGGCGGCCGAATCCTCTTCGTCTTGGCCACCCCAGCCCGCGCCGCCGATGCCCCAAGTGCCGATGGCGACCTTGGAGAGGTTCATGCCGGTGCGTCCGAATGGTGCGTATCTCATTGTCTTTCCTTTCTTGTGGCCGCACTTCGTGCGGAGATTCCGGATCGAGTCCGGAATGACGAAGGGTGGTTACTCGCCGCGCAGGCCTGCCAGGGCAGCGAAAACGTCCTTTTCCTTCAAGCCGTAGTAGGCCGCCTTGTAGGCCTCGAACGTCTTGTTGTAGATCGCCACGTTTTCTTCGATCGGCTCGTAGACCTTGTCGAAGCGGACCATCTTGGCGACGACTTCGGCGACGTTCTCGAACAGCCCCGCGCCCACGGCGGCCAGGCCGGCCGCGCCCAGCACGGCGGCGTCGGGCACGTCCAGGGTGCGGATCTTGATGCCGAACACGTCGGCGACGATCTGGCACCAGCCTGGCGACTTCGACGCGCCGCCGGTCAGCGTGATGACGTCTTCCATCTGCACGCCTGCCGACAGCATCGAGTCCAGGATGTGCCGCGCCTCGATGGTGATGCCCTCCATGACGGAGCGGATCATGTCCGCCTTGGTATGCGTGTTGCGCAGGCCCAAGAACATGCCCGTGGCGTTCGTGTCCCACGTCGGGTAGCCCGAGCCGAACAGCGCCGAGTAGAAGATGACGCCGTTGGAGCCGGGAACGGACTTCTCGATGTAGTTCTGCTCCATCAGCACATACGGGTCGACGCCGCTGGCCTCGCCCTCGGCCACCTCGGCGGCGCAGAAGGTGTCGCGCGCCCAGCGGTAGCATGTCGCGCCGGACACCTGCGGGCCTTCCACCTCGAAGACGCCCAACACCGGCGAAGACGGGATCATCATGCCGGTCAGCGCGGAGAAATCAGGCTTGGCGAGGCCTACCGCGAGCAGGCCGAACGTGCCGATGGTCAGCGAGGCGGCGCCGTCCGCGATCACGCCCGCGCCCATGGCCGCCAACTGCTGGTCGCCAGAGCCCGCCACGATCTTCGTGCCGACCGCCAAGCCGGTCTTCGCGGCGACGTCTTCCTTGACGGTGCCGACGACCGAGCCGGGAGCCACCAGCTTGGGGAACTTCGCCTTGTCGAAGTCGAGCGCCGTGCACAGCTCGTCGCTCCAATCCAACGTGCGCACGTCCAGCAGGCCGGTCACCGAAGCGTTCGACGTCTCGGCGACGAACTCGTCCGAACCGAAGCCGTGCAGCACCAGCGAGTCCACGGATGCGAAGTACTTGGTCTTCGCATACGTCTCGGGTTCGTTCTTCTTGACCCAGTAGTACTTCGCCGCGGCGAAGATGTTGTAGCCGGGCATGCCGGTGATCTCGTTGCGGCGCTCCGCGGAGATCTTCGCGTTCATCTCTTCCATGACCGACTCCGCGCGCGAATCGAGCCAGACGATCATCTTGTCGTCGATGACGTCCAACTGCTCGTCGACCAGGCAGAAGCTGGAACGGTTGACCGAGAACGCGGCCGCTTTGATCGCCGCCGGATCCACTGAGGAATCCGCGACGGCGTCCTTGACAGCCTCGAACGTGATGTCCAGGATGAACTGCGCGCCCACCTCAACCCAGTTGGGCTGCGGCTCGTTCAGCTTGTATTCGCGATAGCCCTTGCCAACTATGTTTCCGGTGAGGTCGAAGACCATCGCCTTGGAACCAGTCGTGCCGACATCAATGCCGACAACATATTCACTCATTTTGGTTGTTTTCCTTTCATGATCCGTCGCCGTTGGCGGATTCGTGTTGTGGGGAATGGGCAATCAGTTGCCCGAAATCGTCAATAAAGCGGGCTTCGGGGCGAAGCCTGCGAACTTGTTCAGCGCCGTAGCCGTAGCTGACGATGGCGTAGTCGACTCCGGCGTTCTCCGCGGTGAGCACGTCCGTCATGGTGTCGCCGACATAAAGCGCCTTGCCCGCTGGGACCTCCAACAGTTCGAGGATGTCCCGGACACATCCCGGATCGGGCTTTGGCGCCCGCATCTCGGTCATCGTGACGATGGCGTCGAAGCACCCTGCGATGCCGGCGTGCTCGAAGATCCGCATGGTGCCCGGGCGGGTCTTGGCGGTGGCCACCGCCAAGCGCACCCCGGGATGCAAGGTGCCAAGGAACTCTTGCACCCCGGGGTACAGCTCGGTGTGGAGTTCGGCGTGCGCGTTGTAATAGGCGGAAAACTTCGCCAGCGCCTCGTCCAGCCGAGACGCATGCGCAGCGCCGAGCAAACTGGTCATCAGATTGCGCGCGCCGCCACCAATGCCAGCTCTTACGGCGGCCGGGTCCGGAGCGGGCAGCCCCAACTCTTCCAGCACCGTCGCCGCGGCGTGCGCAATGCCTGGGACGGTGTCAGCCAAGGTCCCGTCCAGGTCGAAGATGATCAGTTCGTGTGGCAACGCGGTTCCTTCCGTGCCGCCCGTGGGGGTGGGTCCTGGCCACGGATGCCGCGATTGGCGCCCGCGACCGTCGCCTCCCTAGGGCTGATACGCCGGCACGAGGCCGATGTCGCGCATCTGGTCGAGTGCTTCGATGATCTGCACGGCCGCCCGGGTGCCGATGAGGTCGGCTCCGGCCAACAGGAACGCGTAGGCGTTTTGGGGGCGCGGGAATTTCACTCCGGCGACTTTCAGCTTCACCGGCGTGCCCGCCAGAGTCTGCTTCATCAGCAAGAACTGCTCCATCGTCGGGCCCTCGAACTGCCCCGTCGACGTTTTGGCGTAGTCAGCGCCGATTTCTGCGATCGTCTCGCAGGCGATCACGATCTCTTCGTCGGTGAGATAGCAGGTGTCCAGGATCACCTTGGTGAGCGCGTCACCCGCGGCGGCCTTGTAGTCGGCCAGGTCCTGCTTGAACTCCGCCAGCCGGCGCGACTTGAGGGCGCCTTGGTTGATGACGGTGTCCACTGCTTTGCATCCGGCGGCGACCGCCATTTCGGTCTCCAGGGCCTTGACTTTCCCCGGCTGCACGCCGAACGGGAAACCGATGCCGGTGGCCGGGAGCACGTCGGTGCCCGCCAATTCCTCGACGACAACAGGCGTCCAGTAGGGGCTGGCCGAATAGAACGCCGCGCAGTTGTACTTGACGGCCTCCCGGCAGCCTGCCCGGATGTCGTCCTCGGTGGTCTGCTTCGGCAGTACGGAATGGTCGAAACACTTGCCGAGCGCCCACATATCCAATTTAGAAAGATCAACCATTTCAGCTACTCCTTTGTATGCCGTTGATCATCAAGTTCGTTGAGCCTTGACGTCCCGCGCGGCGACGTTGCCACCGGGACAGGCCCTTCGCCGGGCTCAGCCGCCCGACACCACTGTCGCAATTCCTCTCGCATCCAACCCGTAGTGCGCCAACACTTCCAAATAGGGCCCAGAAGTGGCGTACTCGTGGGGTATACCCAACTTCATCACGGGAACTGCTTGCCCGGAAAGGGTTTCCTGGACAATCGTTCCCAAACCGCCGATCACGTAGTGTTCTTCGACGGTCACAACGCGGCCGGTCTTGGCCGCGGACGTCAGCAGCGCGGCCGCGTCCAGCGGCCAGACAGTAGGCATGGCCAACACTTCCACGCTGACCCCGTTTTCCCCAGCCATCGCGGCGGCTTCCAACGCGGGAGCCGTCAGATTGCCTGTGGACACCAGCGTCACATCGCTGCCTTCGCGGGCGACCCGCGCCTTGCCGATGGCGAACGGGCCCGGCTCGAAGATCTCCGGGATCGGATCGTTGCCAATGCGCAAATACACCGGGCCGTCGTGCTGCAGCATCGCCCGGGCCGCAGCCTCGATCTCGCTTGGATCCTGCGGCGCGATGACGGTCATGCCCGGGATCATCCGCATGATGGCGAAATCCTCCAGCGAATGGTGCGTGGCGCCCAGGTCGGAATATGAGATGCCGGAGTTGCGGCCGACGATTTTGACGTTCTGGCGCATATAGCCGACATCGTTGCGGACCATCTCGAACGGGCGGGCGGTGGTGAATGGGGCGATGGCGCAAAACACCGGGATCTTGCCCGTGGTGGCCAGGCCCGCCGCGACACCGGTGACGCCCTGCTCCATGATGCCCAACTCGAAATAGCGGTCCGGGTGGTCGGCGGCGAACTGTGTGAAGCCAGAACTCTTGCCGGAGTCCGCCGACAAAATGACCACGCGCTCGTCGGTGTTGGCGATGGCCGTCACGGCGGCGCCGAACACTTTGCGGGGGTCACGCGACTCGCCGAGCATGGCACCCCCGTTCCAGTCGGTCGATCTCCACTTGGGTTTCTGCTTCCGCTTGGGCCAGTTCGCCGTCCTTGGGCTTCCAATAGTGGTAGTTGACATCACCTTCGGCGAAACTGAGCCCCTTGGACTTGACCGTGCGCGCGATGACGGCGGACGGTTTGCCCGCGGTGAAGGGAACGCCGGCCAGCACCTCGATCAGTTGCTCCACGTCGTGGCCGTCGACGCAGCGCACATCCCACCCGAACGAACGCAGTTTCGCGTCGATGGGCTCCATGTCCATTACATCTTCGGTGGACCCGGAAATCTGCAAGCCGTTGACGTCGATGAACGCCGTGAGGTTGTCCACTTGGTGGAACGCCGCCGCCGCGAACGCCTCCCAGTTGGAACCCTCGGGCAATTCGCCGTCGCCCAGAATCGTGAAGACCTTGGCTCGGGTGCCGCGCAGGCCGAGGGCCATGCCGACGCAGATCGCCAGGCCGTGTCCCAGCGCGCCCGTGTTGGCCTCAATGCCGGGCAGCTTGTGCATGTCGGGGTGGCCGGGAATCTTGGAGCCCAGCTTGCCGTAGGTGTCGAGCACTTCCAGCGGGAAGTATCCGGCGTCGGCCAACACCGCGTATTGCGCCATGCACTTGTGACCCGCCGACAGGACGAACCGGTCCCGCTCGGGCCAGGCCGGATTGGCCGGATCAGCCCGCATTGTGGAATAGATGGCCGCGACGATGTCGATACAGGACAGCGCCCCGCCCAGGTGGCCGGCCCCTGAGGAGCGGACCATGCGCACCACATTGGCCCGCGCCCGTGCGGCGCGCAAGCGAATGGTGTGGGCGAGCGTCATCGGGCAGCCTCATATTCGCAGATGCGGCCCACTTTCGGGCCGGAGCGCGAACTGGGATCGAAAGTGACGGACAGATACTTGCGCAGCAGCTCTTGGGCCAGCACAGGCCCGATGACCTGCTGCCCGAAGGTGACGATGTTGGCGTTGTTGGAAAGCTGCGCCCGCTCTGCTTGATATACGTCGTGGATGTTGGCGGCAAAGGCGCCGGGCACCTTGTTCGCCGCGATACAGACCCCGATGCCCGTTCCGCAAACCAGCACGCCGCGGTCGCAAACCCGCGCCGCAACATCGGTCGCCACCGCGATCGCGACGTTGGCATAGATTTCGTCGGCGCTGCCGTAGTCAACCACCTCATGGCCCAGCCCCGCGGCAAACCGCAGCAGGTGCGCCTTAAGCTCCGCCGCGTTAGGGTCACATCCGAAAGCGATCTTCATTGAACTCTCCGGGTTGATCGAACTTGTATAGAAGACTAGCTTGGTCCGCGAGTTGCGGCAAGAGGTTTGGGTGCGAAGTCCCAGCACCGTCATCCCGGGCAAGTTCTGGGATCTCGGACGGAGTCCGTGTGGCCCGGTAGGGGCACCCCTGCGGAGTGCATGGGACTACGTCCCAAGATGCCGGAACAAGCCCGGCATGACGGGGAAGGGTGGTGTCGGAGCGGGCCTCTTCTCACGTCATCCCGGACTTGTTCCGGGGTCCCCGCAAAGTATCGAAGAACTTTGTGGGGTGGGGTCCGGGATCTCGGACGGAGTCCGTGTGGCCCGGTAGGGGCACCCCTGCGGAGTGCATGGGACTACGTCCCAAGATGCCGGAACAGGCCCGGCATGACGGGGAGGAGGTAACGCCGGAACGAGTCCGGCATGACGGGGAGGGGTGGTGTCGGAGCGGGCCTCTTCTCACGTCATCCCGGACTTGTTCCGGGATCTCGGACGGAGTCCGTGTGGCCCGGCAGGGGCACCCCTGCGGAGTGCATGGGACTACGTCCCAAGATGCCGGAACAAGCCCGGCATGACGGGAAGGGGTGGTCACCTATACATGTGATGGCACCTACGGCCAACGCGCGCGTACACTTCGCATTGTGAGCGACATGGTCCTGCAGAAGAACAGCCCCAAGCCGCTGTACATGCAACTTGACGAGATTTTGCGAGCTGAGATCGTCGGCGGCGAATATGGCTCCAACGGCATGATCCCCTCCGAGTTGGAGCTGTCGCGGCGTTTCGAGGTCTCCCGGATGACGGCTCGCGCAGTCGTTACGCAGCTTGTCAACGACGGTTTGTTGCACCGCGTACAGGGCAAGGGGACGTTCGTGGTGGAGCCGAAAATTGAGGCCCGGTCGCTGGCGTACCAAGGCATCCGCGAGCAACTCGAATCGATGGGGTATTCCACGGCGACGAAGCTGCTCGAATTCAAGACGATCGCGGCCGACGCGACGCTGGGCAAAGTGCTGGGCGTGCCGACCGGCGAGCCGCTGCTGTTCGCGAAGCGGCTGCGCAGCGCCGACGACGATCCCATTTCGCTGCATCTGAGCTACATCCCGGCCGCGCTCGCCCCCACATTGCAGCCCAGCCGCCTCGAATCGGAGCAGCTTTGCGTCGTGCTGGCCGAAGATTTCAGCCTGTCGAGCGCCCACGTCGTGGAAACCCTCGAATCCACGCTGGCGACCACCGCCGAGGCGAAACTGCTCGGAGTTGAGCGGCGCTTCCCGCTGCTGCTGCTGACCGACGCCTACCGCTCCGCCAACGGCCGCGTCTTCGAATACACGAAAGTCCTGTTCCGCGGCGATAAGGTGAAACTGCATTTCGAATACTGAGGAACGCAGATGACAGCACCCACTTTCACACTCAACGACGGGCTCCAACTCCCCCAAATTGGCCTGGGCACTTACAAGCTGCGCGGCCAGCAGGCCGTGTCCGCCGTCGCCAACGCGCTCGCCATGGGCTACCGGCTGCTGGATTCGGCGTTCAACTACGACAATGAGGCCGCCGTCGGCGCCGGGGTGCGCAAATCGGGCGTCCCGAGCGACGAGGTCATCGTCACGACCAAGCTACCGGGCCGCTACCACGCCTACGACTTGGCAGTCGCCGCGGTGGAGGAGTCGGCGCTGCGCCTGGGCCTGGACTGCGTCGATCTGGTGCTCATCCACTGGCCGAATCCTGGGCGCGACCAGTACGTGCAAGCCTGGGAAGCCCTGCTCGCCTGCAAGGAACGCGGCCTGATCCGCTCAGTCGGCGTGAGCAACTTCTTGCCCGAACACGTCGAGCGCATAGTCGCGGCAACAGGCGTCACGCCGTCGGTCAACCAAATCGAACGCCACCCCTTCTTCCCGCAAGTCGACCACGTGGCCTGGGACGCCGCCCACGGCATCCGCAACGAAGCTTGGTCGCCCCTGCTGCGCGGCGCCGCGGCTGAAGACCCGGTAATCGCCCAGATCGCGGCAGCCCATGGCAAGACCGGCGCCCAAGTGGTGTTGCGCTGGCAAACCCAAACCGGCGTGGTCCCCATCCCCAAAGCCGCCACCGCCGAGCGCCAAGCCGCCAACCTGGACATCTTCGACTTCGAACTGAGTTCAGCAGAGCTGGCCGCCATCACGGCCCTGGCCAAACCCGACCAGCGCCTGATCCTGGCAGGCCCCAATGAACACGAGGAGTTGTAGTCAAGTTCGCCATGACGGCTGGCTCAGGCCTGCCCAGCCCCTAACATGGACGCATGCCCAGCATTGATCTGAACAGCGACATTGGGGAGAGTTTCGGCGCCTGGCGGATGGGTGACGACGGCGCGATGGTCGAGGTGGTGTCTTCGGCGAACGTGGCTTGCGGATTCCACGCCGGTGATCCGCGCGGAATCCTGGCCACGGTGAAGGCAGCCGTAGCGCATGGCGTCGCCATCGGGGCGCATGTGGGGTATCGCGACTTGGCGGGGTTCGGACGCCGCGACATGGACGTCGCCAGCGCCGACCTGATCCCGGAGACCATCTACCAGATTGGAGCGTTGCAAGGACTGGCCGCCGCCGCCGGCGGGCGCGTCACGTACGTCAAGCCGCACGGCGCGCTGTACAACTTCGTGATCCACGACGAGCGGCAGGCGGGAGACCTCGTCGCGGCGATCAAGCAAGTCGATCCGAGCTTGGCGCTGCTCACGCTGCCCGGGTCCGTGGCGGGCCAACTCGCCGAAGCTGCCGGGCTGCGGGTCGCCCGCGAGGCGTTCGCCGACCGGGGCTACACGCCGGAAGGCACGCTGTTGTCGCGCAAGCTGCCCGGAGCCGTCATCAACGATCCGGACGCCGTCGCCGAACGAGTGCTGCGGCTGGTCACGTCCGGAGAGATCGAAGCCGTGGACGGTTCCACGGTGAAGCTGGATGCCGATTCGGTCTGCGTGCACGGCGACACTCCGGGCGCGGTGGCGTTGGCCAAAGCCGTCCGCGCGCGCCTCGAAGCCGCAGGTGTGGAAATCGCGGGCTTCTGATGGACGTCCGGGTCCTCCGCTTCGGCGCCGACGCGCTGCTGGTGGAGTTGGCCGGGCTGGATGCCGCCCTTGCCGCCTACGACGCCATCAGCCAGGCCGAGCTGCCCGGGGTGCGCGAGATCGTGCCCGCCGCGCGGACCGTACTGGTCACCTTCGACTCGCCGCCCGACCCTGGTCTGGCCAAGAAGATCGCGGCACTCGACGCCACCGAACGCTCGGCGTCAGCCGGAGCCGAGACCACGGTCCCCGTCTGCTACGACGGCGAGGATCTGCAATTCGTCGCATCGCTGCTGGGCATCCATCCCGAGGAGGTGATCGAACGCCACACGGGAAGTCCGTGGCGGGTGGCGTTCAGCGGCTTCCAACCGGGCTTCGCCTATCTCGTCGGCGGCGATCCCATCTTCTCCAACATCCCGCGCCTGGCATCCCCACGCGTCGCGGTCCCAGCGGGGGCCGTGGGCTTGGCAAGGCAATTCAGCGCCGTCTACCCACGGATCAGCCCTGCGGGATGGCAGATCATCGGGCGTTCGCCGCTGCCGATGTGGGACACGGACCGCCCCCAACCGGCAACGCTCGCGCCTGGCGACACCGTACGCTTCCAGGCGGTGGCCGAGGCGCCTGAGCCACCCACACCACAGGCGAAAACCTGGTCGGACGCCTATGGCCTGCGCGCGCTGCGGCCCGGGCTGCAAGCGAGCTTGCAGGACGACGGCCGCCACGCGCTCGCGTTGGGCGTGTCACGCTCCGGCGCTATGGACTTGGCCAGCTTGCACGCCGCCAACGCGGCGGTGGGCAACGCGGTCGGCGCGCCCGCCTTGGAGATTACCTTCGGCAACGCGCTCTACCAGTCCGTCGGCGAGCATCTGGCCGCCGTCGCCGGGCCGCAAGTCGGACTGACCCACGTGCTGGTGTCCGGGGAACGCCGGCCAGTCGCGAAACAACCCGTGCGGTTGGCTGACGGCGACGCGTTGGAATTGGGCTTTCCCGTGGGCGGGTGCCGCAACTACCTCGCTGTGGCGGGTGGCTTCGCCGGCCCCAAGCTGCTGGGCTCGCTGTCGTGGGACGCGTTCGCCGTCTTGGGCCCCAAGCCCGTCACCGCCGGCGACTTGCTGGCGACGATGTGGGGTGACACTTCTACCACCATCCCGGTTGCCGAATGGAGGGGGTCCAGCACTCTGGATGTGGTGTTGGGACCCCGCGACGACTGGTTCACGCCCGAAGCCGTGGCGAGCTTCCTGGCGCAGGAGTGGGAGGTCACCGCCGAATCCAACCGGGTGGGCTTGCGGCTGCGCGGCGAGCCCCTGACACGCCTGATCAACGGCGAATTGGAAAGCGAAGGAATGCTGCCTGGGGCGGTCCAGGTGCCAACGGGCGGACAGCCTGTGGTCTTCGGACGCGACCATCCCGTCACGGGCGGGTATCCCGTAATCGCCGTGCTGACGCCAGCCGCCCAAGACGCCGCCGGGCAGCTCGCCCCGGGAACTCGCGTCAAGTTCAACAGCGTCGCAGGCTAGACTCCAGCCATGCCAGGGCCGTTGGACTCGAATCTGCTGCGCCGCGCGCGCGCCACCAGAGGGTTCCTGATCGCAGAAACGGGCGTGGGCGCCGCCAGCGCCGTGTTGACGCTGTTCGAGGCCTGGCTGATCGCCTACGCCGTGTCATTCCTCTTCTACCACTCCTGGTGGGATTCGCCAGATCCGGCCGTGGTCGCCGCGGGCGGTTGGGGCATGCTGTGGGCGATGCCGCCATTGGCGCTGGTATTCGCCGGGAAAGCCCTGCTGACTTGGGCAAACACCTGGTTGGGACACCGCACATCGGCAGCCGTCAAGTCGCAGTTGCGCATGGACATCGCAACAGCGCGCCTGGCCCGTCCAATCGACACCAAAGGTTCCACCGGAGGCTTGATAACCCTGGTCACCCAGGGCTTGGACGCCTTGGACGGCTACTACGCCAAATATCTGCCCCAAGTTCTGCTCGCGGGCATCGTGCCGGTCGTCATCGGCGTCGCCGTGCTCACCGCCGACCTCACTTCGGCGATAATCCTGGCCATCACGATCCCGCTCATCCCGGTCTTCATGATGCTGGTCGGCTGGACGACGCAGGCGCGCACGGCCCGGCGCTGGGCCATCCAGACCCGCCTCGCGCACCACTTCGCCGACCTGGTGCTCGGCCTGCCCACCCTGCAAGTCTTCGGACGCGCCAAAGCGCAGGCCAAGGGCCTGTTGATCACCGAGACCGCACACCGGAAAGAAACCCTCGGCACGCTGCGGATCAGTTTCATGTCGGCGTTGGTGTTGGAGCTGTTGTCGACGCTGTCGGTTGCCTTGGTGGCTGTGATCGTGGGCTTCCGCGTGGTGGCCGGGGACCTCGACCTGCAAACGGCCCTGTTCGTGCTGATCCTCGCCCCGGAGGCCTATCTGCCCGTGCGGCAGGTGGGCACGCATTACCACGACTCCGCCGACGGGGTCGCCGCCGCCAAGGCCGCGTTCGCGCTGATCGGCGACGAGGACACGGCAACCCGGCCCGCACGCGAACGGTCGGCAACGGGCGTGTTGTCCGTCTCGGGACTCACGCACACCTACGCGGACGCTGACGGGCCGGCGGTCGCCGATTTCAACTTATCCATTTCGGAAGGCGAACTCGTCGTCCTGGTGGGGCCTTCGGGCGCGGGCAAGACCACCATCCTCAACGCCATAATGGGTTTCATCGCGCCTAGCCAAGGCACAGTCTTGGGGCCAAAGCCGGAACGCACGGCCTTCGTCGGCCAAAATCCCGGCATGGTGGCGGGCACCGTCGCCGACAATGTGCGGATGGGCTTCCCCAAGGCGACGGACACCGCCGTACGCGCTGCCCTGGACGAAGCGGGGGCGGCTGAAATCCCACTGGACCAGCAGGTCGGCATGGACGGCGAAGGCGTGTCCGCGGGTGAACGCCGCCGCATAGCCACGGCCCGCGCCCTGCTGCGCGTCACCCTCGGCCGGGCGCAATTGATGATCCTGGACGAGCCCACCGCGGGATTGGACGCCGACTCCGAAGCCACCTTGCTGGCCACTCTGCGCCGCCTCGGCGTGGCCGCGCTGGTCATCACCCACCGTCCCGCCGTAATGGAGTTGGCCGACCGCGTGGTGCGCTTGGGCCCAGAACCCGCCGCACCAGCACCGGAACCGCCAGCCGCCAACGACCACGCCGGTGCCACCTCCGCCGCCCAAGGCGCGCCGCAACCGGCTGCCGCCCCAGACGAAGCCGCGCCGCCGGAAGCCGACAGCGACGCTCCCTTGATGCGGCGCCTGTTCGCACAAGTGCCAGATTCCAAGCGGCGCCTCGCGCTCGCGTTGCTGCTGTCGTTCTGCGCCACCTTCGCGGCCGTGGTCCTGATGGGTTCTTCCAGTTGGCTGCTGGCCTTCGCCGCGACGCTGCCGCCCATCATGTTCATGAACGCCCCGGCGGTCATCGTGCGGGCGTCGGCGATCTTCCGCGGCATCTTCCGCTACAGCGAACGGCTCGCCTCCCACTCGGTGGCCCTGCGCATGCAATCGGCGCTGCGCATGGAAACCTACACGTCGCTTGCGAAGACGACGCTGCTGGGCAGCCGCCGCGGCGACCTGCTGACCCGCGTGATCGCGGACGTGACGGCCGTCCAAGACCTCATCGTGCGCGTCTGGATCCCGTTCTCCGCGTCGAGCCTTGTCATCCTGGCGTCCAGCGCGGTCGTCGCGCTGATCTCGCCCGGCAGCGCGCTGATCCTGTTGGTGTCGGCGATCCTCGCGGGCGTGGTGGTCCCGGTGCTGGCCCGCAAAGCCTCCGAAGCCGCCGACGCAGCCGCGCTGCCGCTGCGCGGGAAGCTCGCCGACCAAGTCCATGAGCTTGCCCGCACCGCCACCGACCTCGTCGCCTACCAAGCTGACACCGCCTTCCTGGGCGAGTTCGCGTCCACCGACTTGGAGTTGCGCCGCATCGAGGCGCGGGCCACCTGGGTGCGCGGCGTGGCGGAGGGCTTCCAAATGCTGGCCGCGGGCGCGGCCGTGATCGGAGCGATCCTCGTGGGGGCGACGCAAATCCCGCAACTGCCGGGCAAGTTCTGGACGGCGGTCCCGCTGGAGTTCCAGTCGATTTTCGCCGACCCTGGCGTAACGCACGACTGGATACACATGGACGATGTCGGATACGCCTATCTGGCGCTGCTCGCCCTGGTGCCGCTGGCCCTGCACGAGTCGTTGAACAATCTGGCCCACTCCGCCCAGACCGTCACCCGCGCACGGGCGGCCCTGCAGCGGGTGGAGGCGGTGTTGGACGCGCCGGCGGTGGGCTCTGGGGACATTCCCGCCGCCTTGGAAGAGTCGGCTGCCCCGCGACTGCGCATCGTAAACCTGACGGCCGGCTGGCCTGGCAGCGAGCCGGTCGTGGCAGGCTTGGACATGGAGATCCGAGCCGGCGAACGCGTAGCGCTGGCAGGCCCCAGCGGCGTCGGGAAGACGACCGTGGCCGCCACAGTGCTCGGCCTCATCGAGCCGGCCGCCGGCGAAGTCGAGTTGACTGGGCGCCCCGGCTATCTGGCCCAAGACGCGCACATTTTCAACACGACCGTGGCCGAGAATGTCCGCATCGGCAACCGGGACGCCAGCGACGCGGACATCGCGGAAGCGCTGCGGCGCGCCGGCCTGGGTTACTTGGAGCTTGACCGGATGGTCGGCGAGGCGGCGTCTGCCCTGTCCGGCGGCGAAGCCCGCCGCCTGGCTCTGGCTCGGCTGCTGGTGGGCCAATACCAAGTGCTGATCCTCGACGAGCCCACCGAACACCTCGACGTGCCCACCGCCGCCAAACTGCTCGACGACATTTGGGCGACCGCGGCCGACCTTCCGCTGCTCGTGATCACGCACGACCCCGAAGTCGTCGCGCGCTGCGACCGGGTGGTGGAGTTGGACCGGCGGCCCGTCAAGTGAACCAGACGCCCGAACGGCGGTTTATACTTCCGCCATGTCTGGATGGGAATCCCTGACGGCCCTTGCCGCTGTGCCCGCCGAACGTCCGGCGTTCGATGTCATTTCGCCCATTGATGGAAGCCTGCTCGCCAACGTGCCCGCGGGCAGCCCCGACGACGTGCGGGAGGCCGTGGCGCGGGCCCGCGCGGCCCAGCCGGGTTGGGCGGCCCTGGGCGCCTGGGAGCGTGCCGACGTCATCGCCCGCTTCGCCGCGCAGGTGTACGCCAACCAGGACGACTTGCTCGACCTGATCCACGCCGAGAACGGGAAATCGCGCATCCACGCGCTTGATGAAGTGCTCGACGTGCTGCTCACCGCGTCGTACTTCTCCGCGAACGCCGGCCGCCTTCTGAAGGCGGGCAGGCGCCGCGGTGCGATCCCGGTCCTGACCAGCACCCGCGTCCACTACCAGCCCAAAGGCGTGGTGGGAATGATCACGCCTTGGAACTATCCGTTGACGCTAACGGCGTCCGACGCGATCGCCGCGCTGCTGGCGGGGAACGCCGTCGTGATGAAGCCCGACTCGATGACGCCGCTGGTTGGGCTGTATGTCGCCAAGCTGCTCGCCGCCGCCGGGCTGCCGGAAGGCGTCTTCCAGGTGGTGCCGGGCGCCGGACGTGAACTCGGCGATCCGCTCATCACTGCCGTGGACCACTTGATGTTCACCGGCTCGTCGGCCACTGGCCGCAAAGTGGCCGCCGCTTGCGCCGCGCAGTTGAAATCTTGTTCGGCCGAATTGGGCGGCAAGAACCCCATGATCGTGCTGCCGGACGCCGACATCGACCGCGCCGTGGAAGGCGCGATGTCCGCCTGCTTCTCGACATCGGGACAGCTATGCATCTCGATTGAGCGCATGTACATCCATGAATCGATTTACGAACGCTTCGTCCTCGCGTTGGCAGAACGCACCCGGGCGTTGCGGCTGGGTGGCGGGCCGGGTTGGGACGTGGATCTGGGCCCGCTGATTTCCGCCGAGCACTTGGAGAAGGTGCGCTCGCATGTCGCGGACGCGGTGGCCAAGGGCGCTAAGGTGCTGGCCGGCGGCCAGGTGCGCGCGGACTTGGGCCCGCTCTTCTTCGAACCGACCATCTTGGAGGGCGTCGACGACTCCATGGCCGTCGCCCGCGAAGAGACATTCGGCCCGGTGGTTTCCGTCTACCGGTATTCAGATGTCGCCGCGGCCGTGCGTGCGGCAAACGACACCGAATATGGCCTGAACGCCAGCGTGTGGGGCCGCGATATCCGGCTGGCAAAGCAGGTGGCGAAGCAACTGCACGCCGGATCGGTGAACATCAACGAGGGCTTCACGGCCAGCTTCGGGTCGCTCGACGCGCCGATGGGCGGCATGGGGATCTCCGGCCTGGGACGCCGCCACGGGCCAGAGGGCATCCGGAACTTCACCGAACCCCAGACCATCTCCCGCCAGCGCCTGCTCAACATCGCGCCACCGCCCGGCGTGAGCCGCGAAATGTATGCCAAAGCGATGTCGGCGATGTCGCGCTTCCTGTATGTGACACCACGGGCCGCGCTGTCCGCGGTCCGCGACGCCGTGAGCGCCCCAAAGCCATCCTTCTCGTCATCGAGTGCCCCCCAGCCGTCATTCCGGATTCGATCCGCTGCGGCGCAAAGCCCTGCCCGCTCCCCCTTCGGGGCCCTGCCCTTCGGCACCAAGCGCGGCGTCCCCCTGTCAGGCGCCAGGGTGCTGGTCACGGGCGGCGGCTCCGGCATGGGCCGGCTCATGGCCTTGGGCGCCGCCGCCAGAGGTGCTGCCGCTGTCACGATCTGGGACTTGTCCGCGGAGCGGGCCGCCGCCGTCGCCGCTGAGATCACCGCGCGCGGCGGGCGAGCGGCGTCGTTCGCAGTGGACGTCTCCAGCCAGGAGTCGGTCGCCCAGGCCGCGGCGGCTACCGGTGACATCGACGTGTTGATCAACTCCGCCGGCGTCGTGGGCGGGCGCACGCTGCTGGACGAGCCCAACGCGGCGATCGAACGCACCATCGACGTCAACCTGAAGTCGCTTTTCTGGGTGACGAAGTCCTTCCTGCAAGGCATGATCGACCGCCACCACGGCTATGTCGTGGTGATCTCCAGCGCCTCGGGCGTGCTGGGCGGCGCCAAGATGACGGACTATTCGGCCTCCAAGTTCGGCGCGATGGGCTTCACAGAGTCGCTGCGCAACGAGCTGCGCATGGCGGAAACCGGCGTGGGCGCGCTGGCCGTGGCCCCGTTCTACACCAAGACCGGCATGTTCGACGGCGTGAAAACCCGGGTTCCGCTGCTGCTCCCCCTGCTCGATCCGCAACAGGTCGCCGACAAAGTGCTGGACGGCATCGAAACCGGCCGCCGACTCATAATCATGCCCTGGTTCGTCTACACGATCTACCTGCTGCGCCTGCTGCCGATCCCCTGGCTGGACGCCATAGCCGACTTCTTCGGAATCAACGCCTCCATGGGCGACTTCAAGGGCCGCGAAACCGACCGAGTCTAAGCCGGACACCGATTCGGCGGACGCCCGACCCGTCCCGGGCCAGGATCTGACACTTCGGGACGCCGTCAGGATCACCCCGACCCGTCATGCCGGGCTCGTTCCGGCATCTCCGGACGAAGTCCGGCCAAGGGGTCGGTGAGATGTCCGGTCGCCGCCAATTGCGCCGTGGTAACCTGGCGGCGTTCCTGTTGCAACGTCGTTTGGGGTCCCTGGTGTTGACGTTCTCCGAAGATGAGTATCAGTTGTTGCGTGCGCGCCTGCAAAACGCCGCAGACGAGCGTGGTGAGCCAGCCATCGTAGGCTATGTGGGGAGTGTGGCCGGATCGGTGCCGGGCGCGTCTTGTGTGGGTCAGCTTGGCGAAGTGGCCGATATCGCGGACCAGGGCCATGGCAGCGCCACCGAGGCGATCGAGTCGGTGGCTGCGGCTTCGTGGAGCGGTTTCACGCATTTGCACAACGCCGACTTGGAAGCGGGCACGTCTATGGCGGGTTTGGCGGCGTCTTTTGACGGTTTGGCGGGTTGAGCCGCGTGCATTGGGGTGCGGTGCGGCGTTGGAAGGCAGAGCCGTGGGACGATCTGGTCGCCGACCTGCGGAAAGCGGCGGACGCTGCCGAGTTGCAGGCAGAGGATTTGGCCCAGGCGAGCGCGGATTTTCAGCAGCAGGGCGAGACGGCGGATGCGGCGCGGCAAGCCATTGCCGAGATCATTGACGAGGTGCGGGCCCAGCACACGGACTTGGCGAACCTGATCAGCGCGACGGCGGCGTTCGCGGCCGAGATTTGGCAGGTGAAACGCTATGTGCGATCTGCCCAGGCTCGCGCTGACACCTACAATCTGTCTATTTCGTACAACGGAACGGTTTCGATCCCTTCCAACACCACTGTGCCAGGCATGGCGTTGTTGATGGCTTTGGACATGGTTGAAGATGACGTGAAACGCGCTGTTTCTTGCGCCGAACAGGCTGACACTGACTATGCGGCCAGATTGCGGGCCATCCAGTATCACTACTGCACCCCGGCTGGCGCCGTCCCAGCGGCGGCGTTGATGACGGAAGAGGAGTTGGCGCAGTTGCTGTACCAGAAGCTGTACACGGCCCAGCTGATGGTGATGCCCAACGGAGACGTGGTCCACTGTGCCGGCTGGACGGCGGAACAAGCCCACGGATACGCGGCGGACATCGCGAACATGGCCGCCAAAGCTTCGGAGCCTTACCGGACGCTGTTCTTCCAACGCATCGGCGAAGTGAACATCTCCACGCCGTTGTTTGGCTTCACTTTCCACAATCCTTTGACCAATACGATCCACATCGATCTGGCAAGCCTTCCGAATGAGTCGCCGGCTCCTTTCTACACTTTGTTCCATGAAGTCGGCCACGCCATCGACAACGCCGAACGCGACGACGGACTGTCCGGCATGAACCAATACCGATCCGGCGAATACACCTACAACCACTACCACCTGGACGACCTCATCGCTCAAGACGTCAGAAACCGCCTCGTCCAAACACTGCAACGTGAGAATCCTTCTGCGAGTGCGGCCCAGATCAATACCATCACTGACGCCATCATGAACCAGGAATATAGCTCCCTCAGCGGCAACGACAGGGCGGTTGCGGAACGCTTGCGGGCGACAATGTCGAACGAGCTGAAGGGCACGAGTTGCCGCACTCTCGGTGACGCGTACGGATCCACGACGGGGAATGTGATCAAGGGCAACTGGGGTCACACCGAACCGGGCTGGGATACCAACGATGATGGTGTGCCGGATGGGTATTGGACGGTCTTCCCAGGGACACCAGGTGAGGCGGAAACGTTTGCTGGCTATTTCGCCGACCAGATGACCGAAAGCACGCAACGGGAAACTGTTGGGGCAGATGGGCAAACCAGCTTGGACATCACGAGGGAATACCTGGGACAGACTGTTGAAGCCATGGACCACATGGCACAGGGAATGGCGGCGACCAGATGAGCGCCGGCAGCAAGCGGACTCGGATCACAGTGATCGCGGTGATCGCGGTAGTTTGCCTGCTCGCCATACCGTTCCTGCTTGCGTATGGCCCGGCGTTGGTCATGCTGCTGGTCGGGGGAGACTTCCAATCCCGCCAGGACGACGCTTCGCTGCGCGCGGACTGGGCCTGGGAGAACTGCGACTTCAGTGGTGAAGAAACGTACTTCGTGGATGTTGGCTGGATGATGCAGAGCGCAGAGGTGCGTGAGATGGACTGCGAGCAGTTGCGTGAATACATGCCGGTCTATCGCAAAGAAACCGGCGACAGCGTTCTCTTCCTGGACGCCAACCCTGCAACGACTAGTCCACTGCCTGACTTGACTGGCTTGAAGCTGGTGCGCCTGACGACCTACCAAGACGCCAAGGGGTTCGACGAAAACTGGTCGCGGATTGTGCTGTTCGACCGTGGGACGACTCCGGTGTATGCGGGCAACGGTTCGATCCTCGACGAAGACACCACCTATCCGTGGACCACCGATGCCGGCGACGACTTGCTTACGCAACTGTCGGTGTTTCGGGAGCGTTGGAATCAGTGCCAGGCCCGTGCTGGCGCGACGGCATCGCCAGTCGCGGAAGGTCTCGGATTCCAGCGTTGGGAGATGGAGATTGTGGACGCCGACTACGAGATCCACCGGCTGACTTCCGCAGGTTTCTGCGACCAAGAAGGGATTGGGGACCTGTACCACGCGTTCCCCGCCGAGTTGCCGCGGTGAAGCCGAGCGCTCTTGTCCTACGTGGCCCGGAAGGTGCGCAAGCGCAGGGAGTTCAACACTACGAAGACGGACGAGCAGGCCATAGCCGCTCCGGCGATCATCGGGTTCAGGAAGCCCAGGGCGGCGAGCGGGATGGCGGCGACGTTGTAGGCGAACGCCCAGAACAGGTTGACCCGGATCGTGCGCAACGTGGCGCGGGACAACCGGATGGCGTCGACGGCCACCAACAGGTCGCCGCGCATCAGCGTCAGGTCGGAGGCCTGTATGGCCGCATCCGTGCCGGTGCCCAGGGCGATGCCCAGGTCGGCTTGGGCCAGGGCCGCTGCGTCGTTCACGCCGTCGCCGACCATCGCCACTTGGCGGCCATCCGCCTGAAGAGCTTTGATCGCATCCACTTTGCCGTCGGGCAGCACTCCGGCGATCACCTGCGTGATGCCGACCGACGCCGCGACCGACTCGGCCGTCGCCTGGTTGTCGCCCGTCAACAGCACCGGATCCAGGCCCAGCGCCCGGAAGCGTTTGATGGCTTCGGCGGACGTCGGCTTGAGCCCGTCGGCCAACTCGATGCTGCCGAGGTATTCACCGTCGCGGGAAACGAAAACCGTAGTGGCGCCGGTGTCGGCGACCGGGGCACCCACCCAAGAGGCGCGGCCGACCAGCACCTTGTGGCCTTCGACTTTGGCTTCGATGCCGAGGCCCGGCGTGTTGGCGAAGGCTTCCACTGCCGGCAGTTCGCCGTCGTACGAGGCGGTGATGGCTTTGGCGATCGGGTGTTCGGAACCCGATTCCGCGCCGGCGGCCAAGCGGAGCAATTCGTCGGGCGTGACGCCAGGGCGCGGGAGAAGCTGGGACACGGTCATCTGACCCGTGGTGATCGTGCCGGTCTTATCCAGCACGACGGTCTTGACCTGGCGGACGCGCTCCAGCATCTCCGCGCCCTTCAACACGATGCCCAGTTGGGCGCCCCGGCCCGTGCCCACCAGCAGGGCCGTAGGGGTGGCCAAGCCCAACGCGCAGGGGCAGGCGATGATCAGGACGGCCACCGCCGCGGCTGCCGCGAACGCCAGGTCGGCACCGAGCAGCAGCCAAACGGCCAGGGTCACAGCCGCGATGCCGAGTACCACGGGCACGAACACATCGGAGATCCGGTCGGCCAGGCGCTGCACTTTGGCTTTGCCCTGCTGTGCCTGCTCGACAAGCTTGGCCATCCGGGCGAGCTGCGTGTCGCTGCCGACGCGCGTGGCCCGCACCACGAGCCGCCCATTGGCGTTGATGGCCGCACCGATCACATGGTCGCCTGCCTGCACGTCTTCGGGCACCGACTCGCCTGTCATCAGCGAATTGTCGACGGCGGAGACACCTTCCACGACCTCGCCGTCAGTGGCGATCTTCTCGCCGGGACGGACGACGAACAGATCCCCCACCTGCAACTGCGCGATCGGGACGATCAGCTCGATGCCGCCCTGCAGCAGCGTGGCCTGGTTGGCGCCCAACTGCAACAACGCGCGAATCGCCGCACCGGCCTGCGCCTTGGACCGGGCTTCGATCCAGCGGCCCAGCAGCAGGAAGCAGATGATGCCGGCGACGGATTCGAGGTAGATGTTGGTCTCGGCCATGCCGCGCATGAGCGAAAACTCAAACTTGTGGGTGAAGCCGATCCGCCCCGCGTCGCCGAACACCAACGCGTAAACCGACCACGCCAGCGCCGCCGAAGTGCCCAATGAGATGAGCGTGTCCATCGTCGTGGCACGGTGGCGCAAGTTGGTGAGCGCGGCGACGTGGAAACCCCGCCCGCACCAGCCGTACACCACCAGCGTCAACGCCAGCGAAACCCACTGCCAGCCGGGAAACTGCAACGGCGGCACCATGCCGAGCAGGATCACCGGAACACCCAAAATGAAGGCCAACACCATCCGGGAGCGCAACTGGGCCGCGTGCGCAGCGGGATCGTCATCGGCTTTGGGCAGAGCAGCCCCGTAACCCGCCGCCTCCACCGCCGCGATCAAGTCCGCGACTTGGACACCGTCGAAGCTGACGGCCGCTTTCTCCGTGGCATAGTTCACCTCGGCGGTGACGCCGTCCAGCTTGTTGAGCTTCTTCTGGATCCGGGCAGCGCACGACGCGCAGGTCATGCCCGTGATAGCCAGCTCGACGGTTTGCGCCATGTCACACGGGCGTGATCGCGTACGCGTCGCCGGCCTCGGCGACGGCCGCCGTGAGCGCGCCGAAATCGACCGGCGCGGCCGAGTGCAGCTTGAGGTCGCCGGCCTCATCCAGCTCGACTTGCTCGACACCGGCGAGTTCGCCGACTTCTTCCTTGATGGCCTTGACGCAGTGTCCGCACGTTATCCCGGTGACTTTGTATTGCGTGATCATGTTCTCTCCATTCGCTATGACCTGACCAGGCGGGCGATCGCCTGGGACGCTTCGGTGATCTTGTCTTGCGCTTCTTGGCCACCGGCTTGCGCGGCGCGGACGACGCAGTGGCTGAGGTGTTCGTCGAGCAGGGCGAGGGCCAAGGATTCGAGAGCCTTCGTGACGGCCGACACTTGGGTGAGGATGTCGATGCAGTATTGCTCTTCGTCAACCATGCGCTGCAGGCCCCGCGTCTGGCCCTCGATGCGGCGCAGCCGGCGCAGGTATTCTTCTTTGTTATGCAGGTAGCCGTGCGACACGCCCGAAACGTGACACTCCTGTGACTCAAGTTGCTCAGGTGAAGCGTGTTCCGACAAGATTTTGCCTCCTCGCCGCCCACGATACCCCCATGGGGTATATTGCTCAAGCCGGACTTGTGGACAAAGTGTGGAAAACCAGGCCCGCGACGCGCTATACACCATCCGTGCCCTCGGCTGTCAAGTGCGCCCCCCGGCATTCCAACTCGTCAGAAAAAAGTCGCAATCCACAGCCAAGGCCGCATATAATGCCTTGTCAGAGCAAGGTTTGTGAACTGTAGTAACAGATGTCCACAGTTGTTACCCAGCGTTGTACACACCTCGCTACGCTCACAGGATTGGTTATCCACATTTGATCCACAGCCACCTGGGGAAAAACGGTTTGATCGCAGCCGGGAACACCCCTAGGTTTGCCTCGTGGATCGGGAACAGCCAAGAAAAACTGTCCCCGGGGCTGGCTAGGGTGGCTGACAAGGATGACGCGTTGAGGGGGAACTATGTCGCTTGTTGAGCTCTTACCTTATGGGGAAGAGAGCTACGACGACGCGCCTGGTCGTGTTCCTCCGCAGGATGTTGGTGCTGAGCAGTGTGTGCTGGGCGCGATGTTGGTGTCGAAGGACGCTATCGGCGAGGTCGGCGAGATTTTGAAGGGGGCGGATTTCTATCGCCCAGCCCATGAGCAGATTTTTGAGGCGATCGTCGACTTGTTCGGCCGCGGCGAGCCCGCGGACGCGATCACGGTCGCGGACGAGCTGACCAAACGCGGCCAACTCGGCAAGATCGGCGGGCCGATCTACCTGCACGAGCTGCTGGCGTCAGTAGCGATCGCCTCGAACGCGGTCTACTACGCCGAAATCGTCCGCGAAAAGGCCGTGCTGCGCCGCTTGGTCGAAGCAGCCGTGAAAATCTCCCAAATGGGCTACCAAGCCGCCGGCGACGTGAACGACATCGTCGACGCCGCCCAACAAGCCGTGTTCTCGGTCGCGGAAGGCAAGACCGGCGAAGACTACGAGCCGTTGGCCACATTGATGGAACCGACCCTCGACGAAATCGAAGCCCTGTACAAGCACGGCGTCATGGCCGGAGTGCCCACGGGGTTCCGCGAACTCGACGATTTGACCAACGGCCTGCACCCGGGCCAGATGGTCATCATCGCCGCCAGGCCCGGCGTGGGCAAATCCACCCTCGGGCTGGACTTCGCGCGCGCCGCCGCGATCGGTAACCAGTTGACCGCCGCGTTCTTCTCGCTGGAAATGACCAAATCCGAAATCGTCATGCGGCTGATCTCAGCCGAAGCGCAAGTCAAACTCCACAACATCCGCCGCGGCCGCCTGTCCGACGACGAATGGGCCCGCATCGCGTCCCGCACCGCGGCAGTCTCCTCAGCGCCGCTGTTCATCGACGACTCGCCCAACATGAACATGATGGAAATCCGCGCCAAAGCACGCCGCCTCAAACAACGCCACGACCTGAAACTGATCATCGTCGACTACCTCCAGTTGATGACCTCAGGCCGCCGCGTCGAAAACCGGCAAGTCGAAGTCGCCGAGTTCTCCCGCCAACTCAAACTCCTAGCCAAAGAACTCGACGTGCCCGTGGTCGCCCTGTCCCAGCTCAACCGGTCCTCCGAAAAACGCGACGACAAGAAACCAATGCTGTCCGACCTGCGCGAATCCGGCTCCCTCGAACAAGACGCCGACGTCGTCATACTCCTGCACCGCGAAGACATGTACAAACCCACCGACGAAAACACCGGACTAGCCAACTTCATCATCGCCAAACACCGCAACGGCCAAACCCGCACCCTAGACGTAGCCTTCCAAGGCCACTACAGCCGATTCGCGGAAGCCGGCCACATCTGAGGCCTGCCAATAGCCGCTAGCCCGGCAGCGGTTTGTTCAGGCCGATGTCGGCGCTGGCGATGTCGTGGACCAGCATGTGGTGCGCGAACTTCCAAACGCCCTGGTCACGGGTCAATTTGTCGATATAGGTGCCAAAGATGATCGGGAGCGGGCCGTCGCCGCGGTCCATAAAGACCAGATACGAGGCACGCACGGCGGCCTGGTCGCCGTCCAGCTTGATTTGCGGATTGGCGCAGATGTGGCGGCGCTTGGGGCCCGAGGTGGCGGTCGGATTCATCTCCACCAGCATGTTCCCGATGGCTTGCCGGCCCAACGCGTGGCCGATGCGTCCTTCGAAGACGCCGTCAGCGGTGAACAGTTCGGCGACGCCGCGCCAGTCGCAGGCGTCCGTGCGGGCCACATATTCGGCGTACAAGTCGTAAATGGCGAGCTTGTCTTCCACGGCGCTCATTGGCACTCCTAGATTCGTTTTCGGGCGATGAGTTCTCGATCCACTTCCACGCCCAAACCTGGCTTGGTGGGCGCTGGGGTGCGGCCGGCCGCGTCTATATGCCAGTCGAAGTCGGTCGCGTAGCGGTGGATGGGGTCGGGCAATGGCGTCTCCAAGAACTCGCCGTTCCCGATCGCCATCGCCACCTGGACATTGGCCGCGTCCCCCAAAGCCGTGCCGGAGTAGTGCAGCTCGTAGTTGAGCCCGAACGCCTCGGCGAGCCGGGCGCCTTTGACCATGCCTGTGATACCACCGCGGGTGGGCACGTCGCCGCGCAACGCATGGGTGGCGTGCTGCAGCAGCCAGGGCTGGTAGCTGGCCAGCGACCCGCCGGGTTGTTCTGTCGCGATGAGCGGAATCGTAAGTTGCTTGGCCAGCCGCACGTAGCCGGCGACGTCGTCGGGCCCGAGCGGATCCTCGTACCAGAAGTAGCCCAACTCTTGCAGAGCCAGCCCGATTTGGTACGCGGTGAACGCGGTGTAGGCCCAGCCGCCGTCGAAGAACAGCGTCCGGTCGCCGACCGCGTCGCGCACGGCTCGCGCAACGGCGATGTCCCCGGCCACGGAAAACTTCGGCGGATGCACCTTGTAGCCTGCCCAAGAGGCCGCGAAGACCTCGGCTGCCTGGGCGGCGTAGGCTTCCGGCTCGGCGAAACGCTGCGAGCTTACGTAGACCGGCACCGCCTCGCGGGCCGTTCCGAGCAATTGGTGGATGGGCAACCCGGCCGCCTTTCCGGCCAGATCCCACAGCGCGACATCGACAGCCCCCACGCTGCGGATGCCGACGTGGCGCACCTGCGCCCACATGGCTTTGAACAGCCGCTCGCGGGCCAGCGGATCCGCGCCCACGAGCAACGGTTTGAGCCAACGGGCCACGCCAGGGGCGTCGGTCGAAGCCGGATGGTCCAGCGCCCCCAGGAAACTCAAGCCGGTGACGCCCTCATCAGTGCGGATCTCGATCAGACCCAGATCGCCGCTGCGGGGATGCTCACCCGCTCCGGGCAAGAGTGTGTGGGGCCCGGCTTCCCAGGCGAATAACGTGATGGCGACGTCGGTGATGCGCATGTCAGGTCAGCGGGGATTGCGGCTCGGGGACGAAGAGTTCCGACCACATGTCGGTCGTCAGCCAGCGCGGCGCCGAACGCGGCGGCCACACGCCTTTGGCCAGCGCTTCGGCGCGCAGCGACTCGCGTTCGGCCAATGTCGGATAACCCCAGATATGCGTGAATCGCGGCGGCCCGTCCAGCGCGTAGCAGATCAGGGTCGGTTTCGACACCTGCGAGCGCCGCGGCACCATCTCAGCCCAAGCCTCCAACGTCGGAGCGATGCCACCAGGCGGCACCAGGTAGCTGCGGAACTCGTAGTACGGCCCGCGCGGACCCAACTCGATGTCGCCGAAGCCATCGAAGGGCGCGTAGGCCTCGGCTGAAAAGGCCGTCAAACGCTCGTCGCAACCGTAGGGGGATGCCGACAGCAACGTGCGCCGCCGGGCCGCGACCAGCGGCGCCAGCGACTCGAAGCGCCGGATCACAATAGAAGTGTTCTGCCGCGAAATTTCCGACGAGAACACGCCGATCAGCCGGGCGTCGTCCGCCGCCAGATCATCCAGCAGGCCGTCGAGGCGGTCCGGGGTAGAGCCGACCTTGAAAGTCAGGGTCGCAAATTCGTAGACACTCATCTTGCCTCCAAAGGGGTCAGCCGATGCAGGCCGCTCAGGTTGGCGGGCGGCGGTTCGTGGGGAAATAGGGACGGCCAGCCGGTGCAGACCACGTCCGCCACATAGATCGTGCGGTCCGGGGCCACCGCGATGGCGTGCGGGGAGATGAACTGCCCGTCGCCCGGCCCGGCGGGCGGATCAGCCTCGACCCGAGCCAGCAGTTGGCCGGCGGAATCCAGCACCGAAAGGCGCGGACCCAAGCCCGGCCAGCCGAAGTTCCCGCTCAGATAGGGGCCTATTTCGGCGACCCAGAGTTGCTCGCCCAGCAGGGCGATCCCGGACGGGCGATGCAGCGCTGCACCGAAGAAGCCCTGGAAGGCGCCGGACAGGTCGAAGACCTGGATACGGTGGTTTTCGCGGTCCGCCACGTACACGAAGTCCCCGGACACGAGGATGTTGTGCGGCAGATTGAACTCCCCCGGCCCGGTCCCCGGCGCTCCCCAGGAGGCGATCCAGCGGCCGTCCGGGTCGAAGTGGTGTACCCGCGCGTTGCCGTAGCCGTCCGAGATGTAGTAGCTGCCATCTCCGGCGATCGCGGCGTCGGTGGGCCGGTTGAACGGCAGACCGGAATGCGCCGCCGCGGGCACGCCGGGCGCGCCGATGACAGCCAGCACCTCGCCGGCGACCGTGCAATGGAACAGGGCGTGCGCCCCGTCGTCGACGCACAACAGCGTGCCCTGAGAAGTCATCCGCACGGCATGCGGGCGGGTGAAGATGCCGCCGCCCCAAGTGCTGGTGACGTTGCCCGCGGCGTCGAGCACGATCATAGGGTGTTCGCTTCGGTTGAAGACGTACACTTCCCCGGCTGGGCCAGCCGCGACCCCGGCGACGTCGCCGAGGAACCGCGGCAACCTCGCCCAATGCCTGTCCGCTTCGAAGGCGTACTCCCCGGCGCCGACCCTCATCGCGGCAGCCATTCCTCTTTGGCGCGCGGCCAATCGAGGCCAGGGGTTTCCGCACGCAAGACGAAAACCTCCCCGGCCAGCGGCTGCCCGGCAAGCGCCGCCTGATCGAGATTCTGTTTCGCCGAAGCGCAGTAGAGCAAGGTCCGGGTTGCGCCGGCGAAAACCGGACATGTGGGTTGGGTGGCGGGCATTTCCACGACGTGGGTGACACTCCCGTCGGCGGCGAATCGGATGAGTTGGCCCGCGCCGTAGACGGCGGACCACAGACCGCCCGCGATGTCTACGGCGGCACCGTCGGGGACGCCGCCGCGGACACGGGCGAACTCGCGCCGAGTGCCCAACTGGCCCGCGGCGTAGTCGAAAGCCCAAATCACCGGATCAATGCCGTCCGCGAAGTACATCGTCGCGCCGTCCGGGGACCAAGCCAGCGAATTGGGCACGTCGACGGGTTGGTAGGCGACCTCATAGCCGCCCGCCGTGAGTCGGTACAGACATCCTCCGGTACGCGTGGCGTCATTCATGTAGCCAACGAACACCCGCCCCTCGGGATCGGCGCGCAACTCGTTGAAGCGGGTACGTTCTGCCGCGTGCGGCGGCGGGGCCAGTTCTTCCCAGCGGCCGGCGTCCAGATCCAACAGGGCCAAGTGATGTTCCATGGCGACCAGGAGCCGGTCCCGGTCGGTCAGACACATGCCGCCCGGCAACTCCGGGGTGGGCACGTCGAAAATGACCCCGCTGACCAGGTTGAGCACCCGCACTCGCTTGCCGCGCACGTCGATCCAGCACAGCAGCGACTTCTCCGGCCACCAGGTGGGAGCCTCCCCGAGCATGTCTTTGCCCAGGCCTAGGGGGGTGGGCGAACTGGTGACGCGGATGCCCGGAGGGCTTCCAGCGATGCCTGCGTTCGACACTTCACGCTCCTTTGGGAGGCAGGGCGGACATGTCGATGATAATATTAGCTGCCCGGGCCCGGGTCAAGGGGCTCAAATGTGGTCCAAGCCCAAGGCAAACGCCGGATTCACGGTGAGCATCGCCCGCACGTCCGCATACGGAATTCCGGCGTCGAGCAAGCCGCGCGCGTTCCGTTCCATCCGTTCCACCGGGGGCGGCGCCGACACCGTGCCGCCGTCCGTGGAGATGATGCAGCGCTCCGCGCCGACTGCCTGCACGATGTCGCGCCGGGCTTCGAAAGTACCGTGGTCGGTGATTTCGATGTAGGCGCCCAGGCCCGCCAACTCCCGCATGCCCGCCGCGCTCATGCCGACGAACAGGTGGGGATGGGTGACGATCAGCTTGCGGATGCCGAATTCGGCGGCTTTGCGGAACACCGCCAGCGTCTCGGCCTCGGCCAGGTGCCCGGACGCCAAGGTCAGGTCATGCTCAGCGACCTGTTCCAGGCAGGCGACGACTTCGGGCTTCAACTCCCCTTCGCAGTCCAATGCCGTCAGCCCGGCCACCCCGGGCGGAATCGCTTTGGCGAGCATGTCCGCGCCGTTGCCGCCAGTGATGAAGTGGCGGGCCGCGATGGTGGGGAACCAGACCACCTTGCCGCCTTGGATCGCGCACTCGCGCACGGCGTAGGGGTTGAAGCCTCCCACCGGATAGTTGAGCACGACCGCACCGTAAACCGGAAAGCCGCTGATTTGGCTGGCGGTGATCGCACGTCCCGAGGTGTCCGTGGAGTGGCTCTTCACGACGATGGCGCGCATCCCGGCAGCCTTGGCGGCGACCCCCGCCGAGATCGAGTCCACATTGCGGTCGAAGATATCCGGGCCCGCGTGTATGTGCAGGTCGACGGCGCCGGCCAGCAGGTCTTCCATGCGCACTCCAATCGCCGGGAAAGCTGTGCTGATCGTATTAGCAACCAAGGCCAGTGTCAACGGAATTCCGCAGGGCGAAAGGGCTTGCGGGGAGGCTTGACCCAGCGGTGCGTTGGCGCTAGTTTGCTCATATTAGCAAGCGCCCTCGCAACCAGCGGGCGCCACACGTCCACACAACAGAAATCAGGTGCAAAGATGCCCACCGCGTGGCTAGTCATCGACTTCATATTCGTGTTTGTGGCGATCGCCGTCTTGATCGTCAAAGCCAAGCTGAACCCGGCTCTGGCACTGTTGCTCGGCACCATTTGGCTGGGCCTGACCACTGGCGTCCCGTTGGCGGACATCGCCACTGGGCTGTCCACCGGCTTCGGCTCGATGATGGCCGAGGTTGGCCTGCTGATCAGCCTCGGCGTCATCATGGGCTTCCTGATGGCCAGCTATGGCGCCGTGCAACGCATCGTGAACGGAATCCTCAAAGTGTTCGGCAAGAAGGGCTCGCCCTTCGCTTTCGGCCTGACGCTGTCGACTATCACCCCGCCCATCTTCTTTGACGTGCTGGTCGTGTTGGTGGCCCCCATCGCCCGCCGGGTGGCGCAGCTTTCCAATCGGCCCGCCGCATCCATGATCGGCCCGGTGTCCATGGGTCTGGCGGCCGGCTCGTCGCTGGTCATCCCAGGTCCAGCCATGCTCGCCATGCTGGGCGCGCTCAAAGTGGATGTCGGCCAAATGCTGCTGCCGTCTTGGGCGATCACGCTGCCCTGCATGGCCCTGTCCGTGTTCATTTGGGTGTCACTCGTCGAACGTTTCAAGTGGTGGGATCCGGAAAAGGACGAGGAAGAGGGCATCGACATCGGCCGCTTCGAAGCTGAAGTCGTCGGCGGAACGCCGATTGCCGATGGCGGAGCCGCCGCTGTGGGTGGCCAGGCGGAGGCAGAGACAGTCGTCGCAGTGCAGCCGGAAGCCAAAGACGCCAAACAACTGCCCATGCTGCTGGCCGTGTTGCCCGTGATCACGGTGTTGGGCCTGATCGTGATCCGCATCCTGGTGCCGGTCTTCTCCGGAATCGAGTCGGTCGCCGAGGTTCCCGTCGTCGACTTCCTCGGCTCGGCCGTGATCGCCCTGTTCATCGGCACGCTGGTGGCGCTGGCCATCGCCATCGCGCGTACCGGCCTGCAGGGCCAAGCGGACACGTTCGAGAAAGCGCTGGAGACCGTCGGCCAGATTCTCGTCGTCACGGCGTGCGCGGGTTCGCTGGGCACAATCATCACCGCAAGCGGCGTGGTAGACCTGTTGAAGACGGCCTTCGAGGCCAATCCGACCATCCCGCTGTTGATCGCCTGGTTCATCGGCGCGGTGTTCCGCACCACGGTCGGCGGTCAGATGCTCGGCTGCCTGACGGCGATCGGCGTTGTCGGCCCGCTCATCGACCCGCTTGGGCTCAGCCCGATCCTGGTCATCTTGGCGACGGGCGCCGGCTCCCTGTTCGGCGCGCAGTTCACCGACAACACGTTCTGGATGATGAAGTCCATGGGCGGCCTGTCCACACGCGGCACCCTCAAGGCGTTCACGATTCCGCAGGCGCTCATGTCCGTCGTCACGCTGATCGTGGTGCTGATCGTCGACATCTTCGTTTGATCACGGCCAGCAAAGGCTCCGGTGGTATTTTGATCGCCGAGTGAACTGACGGAGGTGCCATGGTCCGCCGCAATCCGGTGAAGCCGACCATGACGGACGTGGCGCGCGCCGCGAACGTCTCGCAGTCGGCCGTCTCGCTGGTGCTCAACGACGCGCCGGGGAGCCGGATTTCAGAGGCCACCAGGCAGAAAGTGATCCGGGCGGCGCACAAGCTCGGCTATGAGTTGCCGCCGCCCCGGATCCGCCGTGCAAATACCGACGCGGTGCCGAAGACGAAGATCGCATTCGTCGTGGACGAGATCTCCGTCTCGCCGCATTCCATCCACCACGTCGACGGCGCCCGAGACGCGGCGTGGTCGTACGACTGCACGCTGGCCGTCCACGTCACCCGGGCGTCGACGCAGATCGAGGCCGCCACTTTGGATGCCATCGCCGCAGACCCGTCCATAGCCGGAGTGGTATTCGCTTCCAGCTTCACACGCCCGGTGGATCCCCCGGCGTTGGAGAACGTCCCGGTCGTGCTGCTGAACTGCCACACCCAGGCCGACCTGCCCCGCGTGCTTCCCGACGACGCCGCCGACGCCGCCCAGGCAACCCAGCACCTGCTGTCTCAGGGGCACCGCCGGATAGCCATGATCCGCGGCGAGAAATGGATGGACGTCGCCCAAGCCCGGTTGGCGGGATACCGCGAGGCTCTGCGCGAAGCGAACGTCCCCTACGACCCAGCCTTGGTCAAGGTGGGAAACTGGTCGGTCGAATCCGGCTATCGCCGCACCATTCCCCTGCTGGCCTTGGACGACCCGCCGACAGCGATCTATTGCGCCTCCGACATGATGGCGATCGGCTGCATGGACGCGATCCACGACTTCGGCCGCGCGGTGCCCGCCGACATCTCCCTGGTCGGCCACAACGACATTCCCATCACGTCCTACACGCACCCGGCGCTGACGTCGGTCCGCCCCGCCAACTATGAGATGGGACAAAGAGCCGTCGAGTTGCTGATGGGTGGGGAAGACGCGCCGCTGGAGACCCGCATCCCCGGCGAGTTGGTCCAGCGCGAATCCGTGGCCCAGTTCGCGCCCAAGCCCCCATCCTGACGCTCCAACCAGTCATCCCGGACTCGTTCCGCCCCCCCCCAACCAGCCATCTCGGACCCGTTCCGCCCCCCCAACCAGTCATCCCGGACTTGTTCCGGGATCTTGGGACGAAGTCCCATGCGCGCCGCAAGCGCGCCCTGGCGGGCACGGACCGCAAGCGTGCCCCTGGCGGGGCACACTAAAATGAACGCCACTTACACCGTTAAACAGACAGACCTACGAAGTCCCATGCGCGCCGCAAGCGTGCCCCTGGCGGGGCACACGGACTACGTCCGAGATCCCGGAACAAGTCCGGGATGACGGGGTGGGGTTGTTCTCCGATGACGGGGTGAGGTTGTTCTTCGATGACGGGTGGGGGATGACTGACAGGGGTTCGCTACCATTCTGCTGTGACACAAACTGTGCTTGTCGTTGGGAACGGCGGCCGGGAACATGCCTTGGCTTGGGCGCTGAGCCGGGATCCTGGAGTTGGGGCCGTCCATATCGCGCCGGGAAACCCGGGAACCGCCCTCGTGGGGCAGAATCACCCCATTGACCCGCTGGACGGGGCCGCCGTGGCCGCGTTGGCCACCAGCCTGGGCGCGACGCTCGTCGTGGTGGGGCCGGAAGCGCCGCTCGTCGCCGGGGTCGCGGACGCCGTGCGGGCGGCCGGCATTCCGGTGTTCGGGCCGAGCGGAGCCGCTGCGCAACTGGAGGGTTCGAAGTCGTTCGCCAAGGAGATCATGGCGGCGGCAGGCGTGCCGACAGCCGCCTCGCGAGTTTGCACGACGTCGGCGGAGGCCGCCGCGGCTTTGGACGAGTTCGGCGCGCCGTATGTCGTCAAGGACGACGGGCTGGCGGCCGGCAAAGGGGTGCTGGTCACCAGCGACCGGGCGGCGGCGTTGGCCCACGCTGCGGAGTGCCAGAAAGTGGTGATCGAGGAGTATCTGGACGGGCCCGAGGTGAGCCTGTTCGCCCTGTCAGACGGCAAGAACGTGCTCCCGTTCGAACCCGCGCAGGATTTCAAACGGGTCGGCGACGGCGACACCGGGCCCAACACCGGCGGCATGGGCGCGTACACGCCACTGCCCTGGGCGCCGGCCGGGCTGGTGGACGAGGTCGTCGCCACAGTGATCCAGCCCACGGTCGACGAGTTGGCGCGCCGCGGGACGCCGTTCGTCGGTCTGGTCTATGCGGGCCTCGCGTTGACGTCGAAAGGCGTGCGCGTGGTCGAGTTCAACGCCCGCTTCGGCGACCCGGAGACGCAGCCGCTGCTGACCAGGTTGAAGACCCCGCTGGGCGAGGTGCTGCTGGCCGCCGCCACCGGGCAATTGGCCGGGCACGCCCCGCTGGAATGGGGTTCGGGTGCGGTCGTCGCGATCGTGGTCGCCGCCGAGGGATACCCGGGCACACCGGCGAAAGGCGACGTCATCACGGGAGCCGAAGCTGAGGGCATCTTCCATGCGGGCACGTCCCGCAACGCCGCGGGAGAACTGGTCAGTTCGGGCGGCCGCGTGCTGGCCGCCGTGGGCTCCGGAGACGATCTGGCGGCGGCGCGCGAAGCCGCGTACGCAAAGGTGCGTCAGGTCCGTTTCCGCGGCTCGTTCTACCGCAACGACATCGCCCTCAAGGCTGTGCGAGGTGAGATCCGCGCATGATTCCCAACGTTCTGGCCACCCGCTACGCGTCCGCCGCTATGCGGGAGATCTGGTCGCCCGAAGCCAAGATCATCGCCGAGCGGGAACTGTGGCTGACGGTCCTGGAAGCCCAGCGCGACCTGGGGGTGGATTTCGGGGGGGACGACCCGGACACCGTCATCGCCGACTACCGGGCGGTGCTGCCGAATGTTGATCTGGCTTCCATCGACGCCCGGGAACGCGTGACGCGTCACGACGTGAAGGCGCGCATTGAGGAGTTCAATGCGCTGGCCGGCCACGAACACATCCACAAAGGCATGACCAGCCGCGATCTGACGGAGAACATCGAGCAACAGCAGGTGCTGCGGTCCCTGCAGCTGATCCGCGAGCGTACCGTCGCCGTGCTGGCGAACTTGGCCCGGCTGGCGGTCGAATACCGCGACCAGCCGCTCACCGGCCGTTCCCACAACGTTCCCGCGCAATTGACGACGCTGGGGAAGCGCTTCGCGTCCGCCGCCGACGAGGTGCTGGTGGCGTTCAACCGCCTCGACGAGTTGATCGCCCGCTATCCTGCCCGCGGCGTCAAGGGGCCGATGGGCACCGCGCAGGACATGCTGGACTTGTTGGGCGGCGATGCCGGGAAGCTCGCCGAGTTGGAACGCCGGGTGGCCGACTCACTGGGGTTCGCGACCGTGCTGGATTCAGTCGGACAGGTGTATCCGCGCTCGCTGGACTACGAGGCTGTTACGGCGCTGGCCCAACTCGCCGCCGGGCCGTCTTCACTGGCCACCACCATCCGTTTGATGGCTGGACAAGAGCTTGTCACGGAGGGTTTCGCCAAGGGCCAGGTGGGTTCGTCGGCGATGCCGCACAAGATGAACACCCGCTCCTGCGAACGCGTGAACGGGTTGGCCGTCGTGTTGCGCGGCTACGCGTCGATGGCGGGCGAGTTGGCCGGCAACCAGTGGAACGAGGGCGACGTGTCCTGCTCGGTGGTGCGCCGCGTCGCACTGCCCGACGCGTGCTACGCACTGGACGGCATGTACGAGACGTTCCTGACGGTGTTGGGCGAGTTTGGGGCGTTCCCGGCGGTGATCGAGGCCGAGTTGCAACGCTACCTGCCGTTCTTGACGACGACGAAGGTGCTGATGGCGGCGGTGCGCGCCGGGGTGGGCCGTGAAGTTGCCCACGAAGCGATCAAAGAGAACGCCGTGGCGGTGGCGCTGGAATTGCGCGCCGGCGCTGGACGCAATGACCTGCTCGACCGGCTGGCCGCCGACCCGCGCCTCGGCCTGAGCCGCGAACAGTTGGCAGGCGTTCTGACTGATCCGCTGGAGTTGACGGGCGCCGCCCGCGACCAAGTGGACGCGGTTGCCGCAAAGGTGGCCGCCTTGGCTGAGCGCTATCCCGAAGGGGCGGCGTACCGCCCGGGCCAGGTGTTGTAGCCCGCCATGGACTTGAAGACGCGGCGCATCGCGATCATCGTGGCGGCACTGGTCGCCGCCGCGATTGTCTTGATTTGGGCGCTGGGCGGCTTCGAGCAGCGCGGCAGCGAAGCGCTCGCCGTTGGCCCCGGCACTGAGATCGACGCGGGCAATCTGGTCTTGCGCCTGGAATCGGCGACGCTGCAAGACAAAGGCGGCGACTACCGGCCGTGGGAGTTGTTGATACACGGCCAGGTGCGCAATCCGTCCGACGAGGACCGCGTCGTGGTCGACTACCCGCTTTCCAATATCAGTTTGCAAGGTTGGGGAGACAAGGACGTCCAGTTCAGCCAGTACTACTTGGGTCCGGCCGACGACAAGGGCATCCCCAGCCCGCGCAAGTACGTGCCGCCGGACGACGAGTGGACGCAGGTCACACTGAAAGCCACCTTCGACGCCGCCGATGCCAGCTTGGATGCCGCTGAAGTGCGGCTGCTCGTCCAAGAAGCCGAGTTTGGCCCCTCGGATCGCTTCGGCTATCTGCCCGACTCCTGGTCGCCCAAAGACGGCGGCCAGTCCTGGCAAGTCACCCTGCCGCTGGAGTTGTTGCCGACCGCCTAGTGGCTCAAGCGCCGAGAAGCGGACCACCCCAACCCGGTCATCCCGGCCTTGTTCCGGGATCGCGGCGTTGTCCGGTCTATCGCACAGCCCCCTGGAATTCGAAGAACAGCTCGTCGGCGTAAACCACACGGTCCGCCGCGTCCTTGACTTCGCCGACCTCGATCTCCACCCGGACGCCGCGCAGTTCGCCAACCATGGCTTTGGGGATCTCGTAGACCTGGTAGTAGTCGCCGTCCTCCAACGCACACCGGATGGTTTCTTGGCCCTCCGGCAGCAGCACGGAAGTGACCCGCCATTCGCGTCCGTCGCCCAACAGCCTCGTCAGGCAGGCCAGCGGCGGTTCGGCGTCGGGTTCGTCCGCGTGTTCCGAGCGCCAATGTGCCAGGGCCTCCGCCATCGACACGTGGAACTTGGCCAATATGAAGACCGCCTCGTCTTTGGGCATGTTGTCGTCGAAGCGGCCGGGCAACCTGACGTTGCTGGACAACTCGACCAGCTCCATCGTGATGCCCTGCCGGGACAGGCTCTCCCCAGGCGCGGCGTAGATGATGCCGGCGTCGGAATTCGGCGCCGAGCGCCACGCCCAGCAGACCGCGAACGCCAACGTCAACGCCAGGACCATGAGCAAACGGGGCAACGGTCGGCGCGGCATCATGGCGCCACCTCGATCGTGTAAACGCTGGTGGGGACCGCACCCGTTTCAGCTCGCTGCTCTGCCGTCAGCGGCAGATCGACGGCGATGGGAATCTGGCCCTCCATTTCAATGTACAGCGTGATGTCGCCTTGCAGATGCGCGGGGGCGACTTCGAAGACGGCGTGGTCGGCCATCAGAAAGCCGGGCTGGGCGGCGAGAGCGCACCGGCTGGTGCTCCAGCATTCGTAGTGGCGTCCGTCGGCGACCAGCGAGAAGCCCACTTGCCGGTCGGCGTATTGGAACTCGGCGGCCACGGCGACGCTCAAGAAACGGCGTTGCGTGGTAGTCACGGAACCGCTGGAGCTTTCCAGATAGCCGCCGACCACCGGATCGGATGCCATCACGCTCACGCCGTGCAGCGTCGTCCACTCGCCCAGCTTGCCCGCGATGGAGTCGTTTTCCGGAGCTGGCAGCGTCCACGCGTAACACACGCCGAAAGCCACGCACACCGGAATGACCACCAGCGGCCGCAGCCACGCTTTGGCCTGCCGTGCACCATCCGCCATGGCGGGTTGGGGGTCTTCCATGCGGCGCAGCGCGGCGCCCAGCAGCAGCAGTTGCGCGCCCAGGGCGACAGTCTGCGCGAAAACACTCGTCAACGGGTAGGCGGCAAGGTAGTACGAAGTCGGCAGCGACATCACGAACCGGTAGCTCAACTCGTCGGCCCAATGCCCGATCCAGCCCAGGAGCGTGAAGAATACGATCAGGCTGCCCAGGAACGCCCAACCGGTGCGCAGGATCCGCCGCACCGCGTGGACAAACGGAAACACCTTGTCATCGAGGTTTCCAAAGAACGCTTCGGCGGCGATATTCAGCCAGTTGAGCCAGCCGGTGCGGTCGGTGCGTTCCCGCAGGCGTTCCTCCAGGGACAGCGCCCCCGCCCCGCCGGCCAGCGCCGCCATCGCCAGCCAGGCGATCGGCTGCACCAGCACATCTGCGACGACTGGCCACACCAACGCGCTCACCCAGTCGATGGCGGCGGTGATGCCGGGCCCAAGGAATCCCTGCGCCGCCGCGACGGCGTGCTCCCACCAAGCCACCACTTGGAAATTGTCGAACCAATCCACGAAGACGACCCACAGCCGGTAGCCGCTGAGCCCGACGACGAAGAGGAACAACGCCTGGAAGTAGGTGCCGGCTACGCCCAGCCAGGGCTTTTCCCACTTCACATATCCCCGGTCCAGCGCCATCCACACAGCGAAAACAACCGCCACGGCGGCGATGGAGGCCCAAACCCGCCAAATGTTGTCCGGATTCTCCTCCAGCCCGTAAGTGGGGTTGAGCGACGCCAGGCCGATGCTCGCCCAGCCGGTCGGCATGCGCAGCGACCCGACGTCGGTCAGATCGGTCAGGTAGCTATCCATGAACCCGAAGCCGGAATAGATGCCCAGGAACGGCAGCAGCGTGCGCCCCAGCAAAGCCGCCATTTTCTCGGCCTTGCCGCCGACCGCGGTCTTCTCGATCACCCGCATGAGCCAAACCAAAGCCGTGAGTTGCACGATCAGCCCGGCGGCCAGCAGTGGAATCTGTAGCCAGGGGTTCACCCAGCGGGCCGCCTCGTACGCGCCCAGGATCGCGGCATAATACGACGCCCAGTAGACGAGCAGCCCGGTGATCAGTTGCATCCAGACCTTCGGAAACAGCCCAACCACGTGCGCGCCCAGCGACACGATTTCTGCGGCAAGCTCCCGGACAACCCTCATCGCGACAGAGTCTAGTGTGCAACCAGTCCCAAATGACGTGTTGGGTTACCTGCCATCTAGAACACCCGATCTGTCATATTGAACTCGTTTCAGTATCTCGGACGCGGTCGGCATGACGGGAACTAGCTCCAGGCAATTCGGTTTTTCGCCACAATGGCCTATAGTTATCCGCGCAACTGGCCACCTTAGCTCAGTCGGCAGAGCGGCTCACTCGTAATGAGCAGGTCAAGGGTTCGATTCCCTTAGGTGGCTCCGAAGGAGACTCCGCGTCGATTGCCTTAGGTGGCTCCGGATAACGCTAACAACCGCATCGCTGTGGCTACTGATCGTTCCAAGTTGGCTTCGCCTTCGGCTAAGGCCGTGGGAAGGTCGCTGAGGCCCGGCAGGATGGGAACCACGGCGGCGAAGCCATTGCCCACCAGCTTTTCCGCGCCCGGGCCCAAGCGGCCGGTGAAGGCGACGCAGGGGACGCCAGCCTTGGTGGCCGCTTCGGCCACGCCGGCTGGGGTCTTGCCGGAGAGGGTTTGCTCGTCGAGGGAACCTTCGCCGGTGAAGCAGAGCGTTGCCCCGGCCAGTTTTTCTTCCAGGCGCGAGGCTTCCACCACCAGGGCGACGCCGCGGTTCATTTGCGCGCGCAGGGCCAGGAAGGCCGCGCCCAGGCCGCCGGCGGCTCCGGCTCCCGGATGTTCGCGCAAGGACAAGCCCGTAGCCGCCTCCAACGCGTCCGCGAAGACGGCGAGCTTGGCATCCAAGACTTGGACCAACTCCGGCGTCGCGCCCTTCTGCGGGCCGAAGACGGCCGACGCGCCGTTGGGACCCAGCAGTGGGTTGGTGACGTCGCAAGCCAGTTTGACGGGCACTTGGGCCACGCGCGGATCGACGCCGGAAAGGTCAATGCGGGCCACCTTGTCGAGCTCGGCGGGCAGCGGGGCCACCTCGGCGCCGCCGGCGTCCAAGAGCTTGGCGCCCAACCCCACCAGCAGTCCGGCGCCGCAGTCGTTCGTCGCGCTGCCGCCCAACCCCATGACCAGCCGCTGGGCGCCCGCGTCGAAAGCGTCGCGCATCAACGCGGCCACTCCGACAGTGTTGGAAGCCATGATGTTGCGGCGCTCGGGCGGGATCAATCCCAAGCCGTTGGAGGCCGCCGATTCGATCACGGCGGTGCCGTCGGCCGTCAGCCCGTAGCGGGCGGTAATGGGTTCGCCCAGCGCGTTGACCGTCGCGACCTCGCGCCACTGCCCGCCCAAGCCGGCGAGCAGGGCCTCGGTGGTCCCTTCGCCGCCGTCAGCCATGGGGACTTCCAGGCATTCAGCGTCGGGAAACACCTGCCGCACGCCGCGCGCCATCGCAGCGGCGGCCACAGGAGCGCTCATCGACTCTTTGAAGGAATCGGGAGCAAGCACAATCTTCATGGCGAAATTGTCCCACCGGAAAGGCACGCCGCACCATCCCCGACCCTGTGTTCACTTCGGCTACGAGTTGAACAGGTTCTGCGCCCGCTCCAAACCTTGGGTGAGCAGGGCCTCCACGGCGTCGGCGGCCCGGGCGATCTCGACGTCCAACGTTTTGCGCTCAGTCGTGGAGAAGGCAGAGAGCACGAAGTCGTGCGGCTCCTGGCGGCCGGGTGGGCGTCCGATGCCGAAGCGGACCCGGTAGAAGTCGCCCGAGCCGAGGGCCGCGCGGATGGACTTCAGGCCGTTGTGGCCGTTGTCGCCGCCGCCCAGCTTCATGCGGATCCGGGCGAAATCGATATCTAGTTCGTCGTGGATGACGACGATCTGCTCTGGTTTCAAAGAGAAGTACCTGGCGGCTTTGCCCACGGCTCGGCCCGTCTCGTTCATGAACGTGCGGGAACGCAACAGCACGACCTTGTCGGCGTCCGCCCCGACACCGCCGATCCCCGCGGCGGTGATGCGTGTCGTGGCGCTCTCGAATGGCATCAATCGCGTCCGGCTCAACGTGACCCGCGCCCGGCGCACCAACTCGTCGACGACCATGTAGCCAATGTTGTGCCGGTGCGAGGCATATCCAGGACCCGGATTGCCCAGGCCCACTATCAGCCAGGTCTGAGTCATGGCTGGAGGCTATTCCTCCGCGGCAGCCTCGCCGGACTCGCCTTCGGCGCCCTCTTCGCCCTCAGCGGACTCAGCAGCCACTTCGGCGCGCGGCGCGGCGATGGAGAGGATCAGGTCGTCCGGCTCGCCGGGGAACACTGCGCCATCGGGCAGGTTGAGATCCTTGGCGGCGATGGCGTCGCCAACTTCCAAGCCCTTGACGTTGATCTCGATCTCGGAAGGAATGTGCGTGGCCTCGACCTGCAGGGTGATGGTCTGCTGATCCATGAGAACGAGCGTGTCGTCGCGGTCGTGGCCGACAACGACCAGCGGTACCTCGACGGTGACCTTCTCGCCGCGCTTCACAATGACCAGGTCGACGTGCTCGATGCCGTCCTTGATGGGGTTGCGCTGCACCTGCTTCGGCAGGGCCAACTGCTCCTTGCCACCGTCGACGGTGATGGAGAGCAGGGCGTTGGCCACGCGCAGCGCCAGCAGCGTCTCATGCCCGGGCAAGGAAACGTGGATGGGATCGGAACCGTGCCCGTAAAGCACTGCGGGCACCAAACCCGCACGCCGCGTGCGCCGGGCGGCGCCCTTCCCGAATTCCGTGCGCGATACCGCTGCGATCTTGGTGATGTCTGCCATGTCTCTCCTCAAAGTCTGTTCGCTGCCGGGGACGATGGCTCTGCGAGCCCTGTCGATCACGGGCTTTCGCCCCTCGCCCAGGCAACCCTAAAACCTTAGCGCATCGGGGCGGCGAGTCCCAAAAAGCAACCTGGTTTGCGGACTTCGTCCGAGATGCCGGAACAAGTCCGGCATGACGGGTTGGGGGGACGTTGGTTTGCGGACTTCGTCCGAGATGCCGGAACAAGTCCGGCATGACGGGTGGGGGGACATGGCCGGAACAAGTCCGGCATGACGGGTTGGGGAATATGGCTGGCCAAGCTCGGCATGACGGGTGGGGGACATGACAGACTTAGGGCATGGAGATGACGGGGGTTTGGGCCGACCTGATCGGGCAGGAGCGTTTGGTGGCGCTGCTGGCCAAAGCGGTCGCCGGCGATGCCCACGCCATGACGCACGCCTGGCTGTTCACGGGCCCGCCCGGCTCGGGGCGATCCAACGCCGCCAAGGCTTTCGCCGCCGCTCTGCAATGCCGCGCGGGTGGCTGCGGCAAGTGCAACGCCTGCCTGACAACGCTGTCCGGGGCCCATCCCGACATCACACTGGTGCGCACGGAAGCGCTGTCCATCGGGGTGAAAGAAGTGCGCGACTTGGTGCGCCGGTCGATGACGTCGCCTGCCACCGGCCGTTTCCAGATCATCGTCGTCGAAGACGCCGACCGGGTGACCGAACGCGGCGCTGACGCCTTGCTGAAAGCCATCGAGGAACCCGCTCCGCGCACGATCTGGCTTTTGTGCGCGCCCAACGCCGAAGACGTCGTGGTCACCATCCGTTCGCGCTGCCGCCTGGCCCCGTTGACCACACCGTCGGCCGCGGCCATCGCCCAGCTCCTGCAACGCGACGGCGTGAACCCGGACGTGGCTGAGTTTGCCGCCCGGGTGAGCCAGGGCCACGTGGGCCGGGCGCGGGCGTTGGCTCGCGACGAAGGGGCCCGCAACAGGCGCCTGGAAGTGCTGCGCATACCTGCCCAGTTGCTCGGCGTCGGAGACGCTTTGACGGCGGCCGCCGAAGTTGTGGACCTGGCCGCCGCGGAAGCGCAGTCCTTGACGGCCGAAACAGACGCGGCAGAACTGGCCAAGCTGTCCGAAGCCCTCGGAATCACGCGTGGCCGTCCCCGCAGCGCGGCGGCCGCCTTGAAGGAGTTGGAAGAACAGCAAGATGCCAGGCGCAAACGCCTGCAGCGCGATGCCCTGGATCGCGTGCTGACGGAGTTGACGTCGTATTACCGCGACGTGCTCGTTTTGCAGACCTCCGCCGGAGCGCCGCCGATCAACCCGGAAGTGTCCGCCGAAGCCCAACGGCTGGCGAGCCGATCCGCCCCCGAGGCCACGCTGGCAAAGCTCGACGCCATTCTCGCCTGCCGCAATGCCTTGGAAGAGTGGAACGTGGCGCCGCTATTGGCCATGGAGTCGCTGCTGCTGGCCCTGGCAACCACCTCCTTTTCGGGTGTCGCTGAACGCTAAACACCGCTGCAGATGACAGCATGGAAACTGAACGAGTCTGACGGAAGGCAACCGATGAGCGAGCAAGACCCCAACTGGACTGGCGCACAGGACTGGCAGCCCACCCAAGAAGCCCCCGCAGTGACCCCGCTGACACCCCCTGACCAGGGTTCCACCGCCGTGATCCCGCCCGCGCCGGCCGAGGACATTTTCCGCACCGAGGCGGTATCCGCCGAAGAGGAGCGCCTTGCCGCTGAGCGCAGCGCCCGCAAAGAAGCCCGGTTGCAAGCCTTCCAAGCCGCGCAGCCAGCCGCTGCGGCAGGCGCTGCCACCGCGACGGCCCCCGCGGCGACGGCTCCCGAGAAGCAGCGCAAGCCGAAGCGCACCACCGACAAGTTCTTCCCGTCCTTTGGCCTGTTCTTGCTGCGCATTGTCGTGGCGGGAATCGCGGCTCTGCGCGGTTGGGTGATCCTGACGAACATCGACGCCGCCGCGGAGCGAGTCGGCGGCACGGTGATCGGCGCCTCGCAGCCGACCTGGATCGCGATCGGAATCGGGGTCGGGCTGGAGTTGATCTCTTTGATGCTGCTGCTCGGCGTGCTCACCCGCGTCGCGGGCATCGGCCTGGCGGCCATTTCGGGCCTGTCGCTGGCGTTCTACTGGTGGGGCCCGTGGAATCCGTTCTATGAAGGCTTGGACAACCGCGGCGTGTTCATGGGCGAGTTTGAGTTGCTGTTCGCCGCCGTGGGCGTGCTGTTCGTCTTCCTCGGCGCGGGCGGCTGGGCCATCGACCACGGCTTCCGCTCCCGCCGCGAGAAGGCCAAGTTAGAACGTGAAGAACAGAGCTAAGCCAGTCGCGATCATCGCCATCAGCCTCGTGCTGACTGGCTGCGGCATGCCGCCGTTCGTCCCCACGCTCGCCCCCTATACGGCTGCGCCGACACCCTCGGTTTCCCCCGCCACGCCGGAGCCGACCGCGACCGCCCAAATCGCGCCTGACCGGCCCACCTACGATCCGGTTGACGTGAAGCCCGACGGTTTCACAAAAGCGCTGTCCGATGACATGAGCGGCTACCTGGGGCAAGAGTTGAAGTGGGCCAAGTGCGGCTCATTCCAATGCGCCGACATCGTCGTCCCGCTCGACTATGACGCCCCCGGCGAACAAGGCATCACACTCTCCATGACCAAGAAATCGGCCACGAAGAAGCCCAAGATCGGCACGCTCTTCATCAACCCGGGTGGCCCGGGCGGCTCCGGGAAGGAGTATGTGGACGGCTTCGACACCGGTGGGCTGGAGCAGTTCGACATCTTGGGGTGGGATCCGCGCGGCGTGGGCGATTCCACTCCCGTGGTTTGCATGGACGGCAAGAAAGTGGACGCGTACAACGCGCTGGACTTCTCCCCCGAAGACGAAGCCGAACGGCAGGCGTTGATCGACGCGACACTCGCCTACGGGAAATCGTGCTGGGAGATGAACGGCATCCTGCTGGAGCACATTTCCACGGTCGAAACCGTCAAGGACCTCGACTTGCTGCGCCAGCTCGTCGGCGACGAGAAACTGTACTATTACGGCGCTTCGTACGGCACCGAAATCGGCGCAACCTACGCCGAGCTTTTCGGCCCGAACGCCGCCCGCATGGTCTTGGACGCCGCTGTGGACATCTCCCTCGACAAAGAGAACGCCCCCATCCAAGCCGAGGGTTTCGACACCGCCTTGAACCACTTCGCCGAATGGTGCGGCGGCAAGTCCAGTTGCTCGCTGGGCAAGTCGAAGGACGCGGTGCTGAAGACCATCACCGACTTCTTGGACCGCCTGGATTCCAAGCCCATCGCCGTGGGCGACCGCGAGTTGACCCAGACTTTGGCCACCTTGGGCATCGGGACGACGCTCTACATGGGCGAGGACGGCTGGGACTACCTCGATACCGCGGTGACCCTGGCGCTCTCCGGCAACGGCGAATTCCTGCTCTACCTCGGCGACTATCTCAACGGCCGCGACGAGCAGGGCGACTACGGCAGCCTGCTATACGGCTTCAACGCGATCTCCTGCCTGGACTACAGCGACGAAGGCCTGGCCGAAGCGGACCGCTTCTGGGAGCGCGACCAGCAGCGCGCGCCAATTTTCGGCTATTACTTCGGCCCGGGCTACCTGTGCCCGCTGTGGCCCGTGCGGCCTGTCCCCGAGCTGTACATCACCGGGCCGGGAGCTCCGCCGATCGTTGTCATCGGCGGCATCGGCGACAACGCCACTCCCTACGCACAGGCCGTGAACATGGCCCAACAACTCGAGTCCGGCGTCCTGCTCACCTACGAGGGCGAGGGCCATGGCGCTTACGGCGGCAACTCCACCTGCATCGACAACGCCGTGGTGAAATACCTAGTCAAGGGCACAGTACCCAAAGACGGGACCAGCTGCTCGTAGCAATGTTCACGGTAGCCAGACGGTGGCGCGGATGGGGTTGTGGTCGCTGGGGATGGTGCCGATGAAGTTGCCTTTGGAATCCAGGTTCACGACGGTCTCCCATTCGCTGACCCGCATCGGGGTGACCAGAATGTAGTCCATGTAGGTGCCGGTGGTGCGGGCGCGGCGCTGGAAGTTGTTGTACGTCGAGTAGCGGGTGTTGATCTTCACCGCTGCGGCGGCCACCCCGCCCCGGCCATCGGCGGGCTGCAGCGGATCCAGGTACGTCTTCGTGACCGTCTCGTAGGGGGTGTTGCCGCCGCGCGAGCCGAAATAGGTGTTGAAGTCGCCGACGAGGATCGTGGGCAAGTTGTCGGCGGCCGCTATACCCGTCAACAGGTCGACGATCTGCTTGACCTGCGTGTTGCGCTGGGTGTTGTTCGCGGCGGCATGGCCCGTGGTGAGGTGGGCGGTGGCGAATAGGAAGCGCTTACCGGTGGACTTCTGCTCGAAGATCCCCCAAATCACGAAGCGGGCCTTGAGCAGTCGTTTGAAGCCACCCTTGATGTAAGTGACGCGCTCCGGGTTGTACAAGATGGCGTTGCCGCCCTTCTTGGTGCGCGGCGAGATTGTGGTTTTGTAAGGCGAGCCGATGTTGTTGATCAGGTCTTCGCACTGCGTCACCTTTCCGCGTCCCTTGAGCTTGTATTGGTAGGCCTCCTGCAAGCCCATGACGTCGATGTCGAGACTGCGGATCATCTCGGCAATATAGGGAACGCGCACGCCCCATGCCTTCTCGTTGCCCTTCGGTGTGTGGACGCCGCGGACGTTGTAGCTGCCCACCCGCAGCGGGCGCCCATAGTCGGCGGTGCTGCCGGTCACCACCTTCCATTCGCTCAGCGGATAGCCGACGGGGTCTACATAGCGGGCGCGGACGCGGTATTCGGTGGCTTTGGCGAGGTCGGTGAAATCCATGGCCGTGGCGCTCGGGGTTTGCGTCTCAGCCCCGTCGAAACTGCCCTGCGCGAACTGCAATTCGATGCGGGTCTCCGCGCCGCCGTCCTCCCAGCGGGCACGCAACGCCGTGGCGCTGATCGGCGTCAACTCCAACGGCGGGGCGGCCATCGAGTAGTAGATTTCGGCGGTGCGAAAGCTGGTGTCAACCGACTGCTTGTAGTCGATGACCGCCTCCACGGCGAGGTAGTACACGGTGTCCGGCTCCAACCCGGTGATCGTGATCTCGTTGACGGTGACAGTGCGGCTCTTCGCTCCCGCCATGGACGGGTCGGTGTCCCACAGCACCAGGAATTCGCTGGCTTCGCCTTGCCAAGTGGCGATGGCTTCCATGCCACGCGCGTCGACTTGGAGGTTGGCGAGCATGACCGGGGGCGGCACCCATACGACGGCCTCCGGAATGACCAACACGACAGCCGCGAACACGACGAGGAGGACCCGCCGTAACCATTTGCCCGTTCGCTTCAGCATCGGTTAAAAGTGTACGGGCGAGAGGTATGCACTCATCGCGCCGCGGCGGCTACTCGGCGAACCGAGCATCAATCGCGGACTTGGCGAACACGGTGTCGAGCACCAACTGGGCGGCGCCGATTGCGCCTCCGAGCGCGCCGGAGCGGGCCAACTCGATGCGGAGGCGCTCCCCGGCCAACGGTGTAGTGCGGCGGTAGATGGCTTCGCGGACGCCGTTGACCAGGGCTCCGTGGGCTGCGGAGATCTCGCCCCCGACCGCGATGACGCGGGGATTTAGGATCGCGACACAGGTGGCCAGCACCGCCCCGATGGCGAGCCCGGCTTCGCGCAACTCTCGCACGGCTTCCAGATTGCCCGCTTTGGCGAGTTCAGCCACGCCGGGGGCGTCGGAAACCCCGTGGCCGTGGGCGCTGAGCCGTTTCGCCATGGCCAGACCTCCGGCGAAGGCCTCCAGGCATCCGATGTTGCCACAGCGGCAAGGCACTTGATCTGCGGCAGGCGAATAGACGTGCCCGAAGTCTCCCGCCGATCCATCGGCCCCGCGCACCAAACGGCCACCGGAAAAAATGCCGGCCCCGACGCCGGTGGCCACCTTCACATAGATCAAGTCGTCGACGTCCGGATAGCACATCGAACGCTCGCCCAGGGCGAGCAAGTTGGCGTCGTTATCCACCTGAACCGGCACGCCAAACTGCGAGCCGAGCAACCCGACGACGTCGCAATCATCCCAACCCGGCATGATCGGGGGGCTTTGGGCCGGCCCGTTGCCCACTCCACTGGTCCCGGCAAACCCACGCCCACGCCCACCGGAGCCAGTGTCGTACCGTCCCGGAGTTCTCCCAGGGCGGCTGACACTTGCGGAAGGACCGACTTGGGCCCGGAATCGATGCGCAGGTCAATGGTGCGGTTCGCCAAGATGCGGCCAAGCAAATCCGTGACGCCTTTCCGGGCGCGGCTTCCGCGGCGAACTGGAGATCAAGGCTGCCGCGTTGGGCAATGACGCCGGCATCATCGGCGCCGCCGATTCGGCCCGCAGCGTTCAGCGATAGGCGCTCTTACCGCGCCTCGGCGTCCGCCAGCAATTGCCGCAGCCGCTTCGTCGGAACGAACAAGTGCCTAGGCTCGACGGGGGAAGGCAGGAAATCGCCATTGGCCAGGTAAAACTCTCGGGCGGCCGCGTCACGGGCGTGGACCAACAGCGCGGCGGCACCCAATTCTTGGCTGATGCGGGCACTGCGCAACAACGCGTCTGCCAAAAGCGCTCGGCCCAGACCTTTGCCTTGTTCGTCGCGCGCGACCGCAAGCCGGGCCAAGAGGATGCATGGCGTTCGTTCCGGACGATTCTTGGCCAGCCGGACCGGCAAGGCGGTCGAGCCGTACGATGCCGCAGCCAGCGCGTAGTAGCCGACGATGGCTTGATTCTCGTTCACGGCCACGTAGGTGATGGCGTTGCCGGCTTGCAGATTCTCCCACGCAAAGCGCGCCAACCAGTCGTCCAGGTCTTCGGCTCCGCTGAAAAAGCTGGAACAATCGTCTTCTTTACGCAGGCGCCGGATGCCTTTCCCCGTCACGACGGGCCGCTCGCCCACTCAGCACGCCTTGCCATCAACTCTTGGAACTTGCCGGTGTCCGGCCACGGGGAATCCAAGCGGTCAAGGAACTCCTCGTACTCGTCTGCCGATGCGGTGAACCAACTGCGTTCGGCCAGCACATCCTCGGCCCGACTGACAGCAGTCGCCAGTATGAACTCGCTCATGGTCACGTCGCTCAGCGCAGCGGCACGCCGGATGAGATCCTCCTGGCGTGCTGTCGCGCGTGCCTCGATGCGCCGCGTCTTGGTGGCCGCTGGCATGAGCACCTCCTGATTGTCCGGCGATTGTCCACACAACTGTACCACTCTTGTCCCGACAGTACTGGGTAGAGCGGTCTGACATAGCCGGGCGGCGCTAGGATTGTGCGCATGCCATCTTTGCCTGCCATTCTGGCTGAACGCCTGTTGGCCGCCGCCGGGATCGACCCGGAGTTGCGGCCGGCCACGAAGCCGCAGTTCGGCCACTACCAGACGAATCTCGCCCTGCGCTTGGCCAAGGCCGAGGGGCGTCCGCCGCGCGAGATCGCCCAGCGTCTGGTGGCCGAGGTGGACTTGGCAGACATTTGCGAGCCGCCTGAGATCGCCGGCCCTGGCTTCATCAATCTGCGCATCAAGAACTCGGTGCTGGCCGACGCCGTCAGCGCGCTGCTGGCCGACCCGGCGGCGGGCATCGCCCAAACTGAGACGCCGGGCCGCGTCATCATCGACTACTCGTCCCCGAATGTCGCCAAGCAGATGCACGTCGGGCACTTGCGCTCCACGATCATCGGCGACTGCCTCAACCGGGTGCTCACCGCGCTGGGCAACAAGGTGATCCCGCAAAACCACATCGGCGACTGGGGCCGCCAGTTCGGAATGCTCGTCGAACAGATCCTGGACGAGGGATTGGACGCCTCCCAACTCACGCTGGCCGAAGCCGAGGAGCTGTACTTGCGGGCCAACGCCCACCTCAAGGACTCCGACGAGTTCGCCGAACGCGCCCGGGAGCGCGTGGTGCAGCTGCAGAACGACGATCCGGAAACGAAACGGATTTGGCGCCAGCTCATCGACATCTCGCTCGCCGGTTTCAACGCGACGTACCAGCGCATGGACATCCTGCTCACCGACGACGATCTCGCCGGCGAATCCACCTACAACGACGACCTGCCCGTCGTGGCGGCCGACCTGGAAGAACGCGGCATCGCCCAGTTGGACAACGGGGCACTGGTCGTCTTCACCGACGCCCAAGCTCCCGCAATCATCCGCAACTCGCAAGGCGGTTTTGGGTACACCTGCACCGATCTGGCGTCGATCCGGCATTGGATAGGCCATTTCCACGCGACGCGGCTGATCTACGTGGTCGGAGCGCCGCAGATCTTCCATTTTGAGCAGGTCTTCAAGGTGGCCCGGATGGCCGGGTACCTACCTCCCGAGGTACCCGCCGAACATGTCGCTTTTGGGCAGGTGTTGGGCCCGGACGGCAAGAAGTTCTCCACGCGCGAGGGCACGGCGGTCACGCTGAATTCACTGCTCGACGAGGCTGAAGAACACGCCGAACGGTCCGTGGCGCTCGCCGCGATCAAGTACGCCGACCTGTCGTCCGGCCTGCAAAAGGACTACTCCTTCGACGTGGAACGTATGGTGGCCACCACCGGCGACACCGGCCCGTATCTGCAATACGCCCACGCCCGCACGGCCGGCATCCTGCGCAACGCCGCAGCCCAAGGCGCCGCCGTGGGCACGCCCGTCGTGGTCGAAGACGCCGAACAGTCGCTGGCCCTGGCCCTGTCGCGCTTCGGGGAGATCGTCGCACTGGTCGCCGATACGCTGCAGCCGCACCGGTTGTGCAACTACCTGTACGAACTGGCGGTCGCGTTCAGCGTCTTCTACGAACACTGCCCCGTGTTGAAGTCCGAAGGCGAAGTCCGCGCCTCGCGCCTAGCGTTGACGGCCGCCACCGGCAAAGTGCTCGCCAAAGGCCTCGACCTCCTGGGCATCCGGGCGCCCGAGCGGATGTAGCCGCACCCCGCAGGGGTGCCCTCACCCCCGCCGTCATCCCGGACTCGTTCCGGGATCCCACTCCCCCGTCATGCCGGACTCGTTCCGGCATCTTGGGACAAAGTCCCATGCACCCCGCAGGGGTGCCCTGCGGCGCACACGGACTACGTCCGAGATCCCGGAACACCACCCCACAAAGTTCTTCGATACTTTGCGGGGAACAAGTCCGGGATGACGATGCTGGGGATGCGAGCGCGAAGCGCTCTCCACTTACCCGACCAGGTATTCGATCACACGCCGGTACTCTTCGCCGGGGCGCAGCACGGCGCTGGGGAACTCCGCGTGGTTGGGCGCGTCCGGGTAGTTCTGCGGCTCGATCGCCACACCGGCGTACTTCGGGTATGGCGGCGGAGTCGCGCCGTCGAAGTGCTGCCCGTCGTAAACCTGCACGGCTGGGGCGTCGCTGCGCACGGTCAGCGTAAGGCCGCCGCCCGTGAGTTTCACGTGGTCGCGCATACCTTCGCCCGCGACGATCAGGTTATGGTCGAAGCCGTCGCCTGCGGCCAGCCCCGTCACGATGGCCGCTGACCGGGCTTCGGCGATCAGCCGCTGTGTGCGGAAATCAAGGGCCGTCCCGGACGAATCCGCAACACCCGACGGGATGAGCGCCGCGTTGACCGGGGTGTACTCGTGCGAGTTGACCTGGAGCAGATGCTCGTCAATAGTGCCCTCGCCAGCGAGGTTGAAATACGGGTGCGCGGTCAAGTTGATGACGGTCGGCGCGTCGGTGCTGGCCGAATACTCGATCCGCAGACCGTCCGGCAGCACAGTGAAAACGGCGCGCACGGCCAAGTTGCCCGGAAAGCCCATATCGCCGTCGGGGCTGGCCAGACCCAACTCCAAGCGCTCCGGAGCATAGGAAATCTCGTCCCACAACAACTCCGAATACCCACCCGAACCGCCGTGCAGAGTATGCGGCCCTTCGTTGCGGTCGGCCTGATAGCCGACGCCGTCGATGGAGAACTTGCCGTCGGCCAGGCGGTTCGCGTAGCGGCCGACGCTGGCGCCCAGGTATCCCATCACGGTTTTCGTCGGATCGGGGCGGCTGATCACGATGTTCCGCCCAGCCACCTCGAACCGGTGCAGGGTGGCTCCGAAGCGGGCGATTTCAACCGCTACAGCGGCGTTGCTGAGTTGGTAGGTGTCTTGCATGAAGCAAGGCTACTGCGCGGGCACCTTCGGCAACACACTCGTGAGACGAATCATGTTGTGGTCGGAGGGGATGACAGGATATGCCCACTTCCCCGAGCCATCCAGATTGACCACCGTCTCCCACTCCTGGGCGTCGATCTCAGGCGAAATGAAGATGTAGTCCAAGTTGGAGCCGTTCACCCAAGAGCGCGACGTCGGCTTCAGCGACTTGAAGCCGCCATATGAGTCGTAGTTGGAATGGATGCGGCTGGAGAGCACGTCTGGGAAGATCTCCGTCGTGGAACCCCACGGGTTGCCGAGCGAGTCGATGAGCCCAAAGTCGTTGACGAGTTCGTAGGGCACGTTCGAAGGCTTGGTTTGCTTGCTCGCGTTGAAATCGCCCACGAAATACACCGGCAGGTTGTCTTTGTTCTGCTTGGCGATCTCGGCCAAGGCCGCCTCCACCTGCTGGTTGCGGATATCCAAGTCCCAAGACGAGCCGCCGCAAGACTGGCAGTTTTCGTTGTGGATATCGGCGAAGAAGAAGCGCTTGCCGGTCTGCTTCTGCTCGAAAACGGCCCAAGCCACGTACCGGTCGTTCGGGTTGGAGCCGTTGAGGATGATTTCCGGAAGCCGTTTCGAGCCAGCCGACAGCATCGTCAGCGTGGACGAGTTGTAGACGATCTTGGTGCCCTGGGACGCGCCCTGGTCTTTGTAGACGCAGCCGGTCGGCGTCGTGGACTTCACGCAGTTGTTGCGGTGCGTGTTGGTGAGCTTGTACGGGCTGCCGAGGCGTTCGACGAGATCCTCGAACTGCGACTTGTTGTACGTCTTGCCGTTCTCGTCCTTCAGCCACGCCTGGGCGGCTTCCTGGAAGCCGATCACGTCGGGATGCTGGTTCTTCACGGTGTCGACGACATAGTCGCGGCGATTCTCCCAGGGCTCCTCGTAGGCTTCGTGGCTGGTCTTGCTGTAGCAGTTGGAACAGCGCACGTTGTAGGAGGCGACGATCAGCGGCGTGGTGTCCTCATCCAGGGTGCGCGCCGTCAAAGTCCGCCACTGGCTCTGCGCGGCGCCTTTCGAAGAGACCACGCGGACCCGCAGATAGTAGTCGGCGTCGTCGCCCAGATACTTCAACTCCGCGGTGCGCGACTTCGTCTGAATCGACTTGGCCGTCGACATGTCAGCCTGTCCGGAATACTGCAGTTGGTAGTACAGACCCGATCCTGACGAAGACCAGTCCACCTTCAAGTAGCCGTGCTTGGAGGCGTTGCTGGCTGTCAGCGTGGGCGGCAGATACTTGGAGTCGGAGGCCTTGGGAGTCTTGGCCTGGATCGCCGCGGAATAGGGGCTGCGGTTGTCGCCGCCAGCAGTGATGACGCGCACCTTGAACCAGTACGTCTTGTTGGCCGTCAGGCCAGTGATCGTGACTGTGTGATCAGTGGTCTTGACGTACTTGGCGCCCGACATCTTCGCTGACTTGCCGACCTGGACGCGGTACTTCTCCGCGCCCGCGACGGCAGGCCAAGAAAGCACGACCTTCGTCTGCGCAGATTCGAGGGTGATGAGCCCAGTCGGCGCGGCGTATTTCCATGTCGTCTTGCGCGAAATCTTGGGGGCGTAGGCGCTCAGCGCCTTCTTGGCGGAGTCAACCACGCGCACCCGGAAATAGTAGGTGGTGTCGTTGGCGAGGCCGTCCAGCGTGATTTCGTTGGTGTCGGCGTAGGCGGACTTGGCGCCCGAGAAGGAGGACTTCTTCGCGTACGAGACGTGATACGTCAGCCCAGATCCGCGCGAATCCCAGGCCAGCTTGACCTTGCCACCAGCCTCCTCAGTGACCCGCAGATTGTTGGGCGCCAGATACTTGTAGGAAGTCTTGGTGGTGATCTTCACCTTGGACGAGTACGAGCTGACGGCCGTCCCGGTGGCATCGGCCACCGCCACGCGCAAGTAGTACGTGGTCGATGACGCCAGCGTGCTGATCTCCAGCACCGATTCCGCGGAGCTTTGGTACAGCGGGTTCGACATCGACGACGACTTCGAATACTGCACGACGTACTTGGGCGCCCCCGTGACCGGCTTCCACCACAGCGAAACCGAACTCTGGCTGACCGACACGGCCTTGAGCCCGCTCGGCGCCGAATAAGCGGCCTGAGCCGGGGCGGCGGGCATGCCGAAAGCCAGCCCCAACGCGAGGGCCAACCCAAGGACAAACCGCATAACTGACTTCATTGGGATTAACTCTAGCGCCAGTGCCCCTTTCCCCGTGAGGTGAATACTCTGCAACGTTTTCCCCTGGTTGCGCATTAACTAAGTGACCAGCGAACCCCGCCAGGCGCGGGCGGATCGGGACCCGCCCGCGCCAATCCCTCACATTTGTAGTACACTCGCCGCATGGCTGTTGTGACGAAGACCCGGCGGCTGGAAGCCCGGATGGCCCCGGCGACCGACGCGCTGTTGGAGCGGGCGTCTGATCTGCTTGGCGAGTCCCGCTCGACATTCGTGGTCCGCGCGGTCGAGGAGCGCGCCGAGCGGGTGTTGGCGCAGGCCGATCAAGTGACACTCAGTGAAGCTGAGTTCAACGCTTTGCTGGCAAGCCTGGATCAGGCCTGGCCCCTCACGAAGCTTGAGAAGAAGGCGCGGCAAGCCCGGCCATACGCGGTTGCCGGATGATTCCCAGATGGCATGCGGAGCCGCTGGCCCAAAGCCACGAGTTGGAGACCTTCAGCTGTGGCCACCCCGCTCTCGACAACTGGCTGCGAACGTTCGCCCGGCGCGCCAACCAACAGAACACAGCACGCACGTACGTGTGGGCTGAAGGCGACGGCACAATCGCGGCCTACTACTCCATCGCGCCAACGGCCATCCGAAAAGAAGGACTGCCCAGATCTGCCACCGGCGGGGCCAGCCTGATCCCCGCCTATTTGCTGGCACGACTCGCCCTGCGAGAAGACCTACACGGGCAAGGTTTGGGCACCTTCCTGCTTCTCAACGCCGTTGAGACGATCTGCGCAGCAGGACGAATCGGCTCAGGCCGGCTCATCGTCGTCGACGCCCTTGACGAAACCGCTCTCGCCTTCTACCAAGCCCACGGATTCCGCCAACTACCCGGAACGCTACGCGCCTACATCCCGCTGAAAACAGCGGAGCAACTCCTGGCTGGCAATTGAGAGCGCTTCGCGCTCGCGGTGCTGGAGGAGTTCCCTCCGCGATGACGCGGGCACGTCCATTTGCAGGGCTGCGTGATCTTGCGCGGTGGGCGGGACCTCCCCGGATCCATCGCACGAGTGACATCTCGACAAGCGGTGAGGAGCATTCCGGCGCAGGGCTATGCAACGTTTTCCGGGAGGTGGCGCATTCCAAGGACAAGCGCCCCACCCCGAAGTAGGCGCCCCCGACAACCGAGGAGAATCATGAAACGCAGATTCCTTCGCTCCAGTCTTGCGTTGGCAGCAGGCTTGTCCATGCTGCTAACCGGAGCAACCGTGGCCAGCGCGGACCTAACATCGTACGACTACGCAGATCCGACGCCCGGCCAACCTATCAAACACACTTTCTACTTCGTCGCAGTCAGACAGGACACAAATGTGGCTGACCCGTGGGAGCAGGAAGACGCCAAAGCACTGCTGACAGCAACCCAGCAGTACTACTCAGATCAAACGGGTTGGGACTTCCAGTTCGAATTCGGTGGATTTGCGGTGTTACAGGTGCCCCAAATCTGCAAGGGCAACGTCACGCGTGCGGCGGCTGAAAGCTTGGGAAAGACATACGAGTACTTCAAAGCCGGAAGCAAGCGGCAACTCGTGATGGTGCACAATGGCACGAAAGAACAGTGTGACACGGGCGGGTCCATGAGTGGTGCAGATGGCTACGCAGGTGGGGGCTCGCACTCCGACCCTGAAGAAGGACAAGGACTCGTCGGCGCCGGCGGCTATGTGGAGACCTACGATCGCGCGGCAGACGTGCGAGTCTTGGCACACGAGATTGGGCACAATTTTGGCCTTGGGCATAGCGGTACCTATGAGTGCTCCGCCATCCCAGGCGCCACCGATCCATGGAACGAAGGTCAGTGGCGGAATTGCAGTTTCGAGACCTACCTTGATTGGTACGACTTCATGAGTGGCGCGCTCGGCTCGATCAGCGCCTCCCGCCAATGGAGCCTCGGCCTGCTCTCCGCCGAGCAGTATCAGGTGGTTGACGACCCCACAACCTCGGCCACCATCACCTTGTCCGTGCCAACTCAGAGCAACCCGAAGGCCAAGCGAGTCGCAATCATTAGCGATCCCGCCGGCGGCTCTGACATCGTGGTGGAGCAACGGAACGCCTCTTGGTACCAGCCAGCCGGCGTTTTCGTTTCCCGTCTGACTGATGACCACGAGTCTCGGCTGCTATCTGCCGCCGGCACGCAGCGCCAGCCCCTGCCAGCCGAAACCACCTTCACGTCAAACGGCAGCACAGTCAAGGTAACTGTTTCGTCCTCCAGCGAGACAACTTCAACGATCAAGGTTGTCCGCTCGTCGAACTACGTCGTGTCCGTGTTGACTCAAGGATCCGGCGGCGACAATGACATTCCCGTGCCTGCTACCGGAGCGCAAGGCAAGACCTACAAGCGGACGATCAAGACCGACCAAGGCTCCTGGACAGCGACACTCGAATCCGCCGCTGCCTCTTGGCTCAAACTCAACGCCCGATCGGGGGCAAACGGTGATGTCCTGGAAGTGCAACCGCTTGCTGACAACCCAACATCCAAGGAGCGAGTGGCCAAGATCACTCTGCAGGCAGGATCCGCTCAGAGCTACGTTTGGGTAACCCAGGCGACGAACGTGAAGCCTTCATTGAAGTTCACCAACGACGGAACGGCCCGTACCGCCTTCCAGAATCAGACAACGAAGATATACCCGGCTGCGGCATCCAGCGAAGAACCAGTGGCCTTCACAGCCAAGATGAGGGACGGATCAGCGCTACCCAGTTGGATCGCCCTGGACGCTTCGACTGGAGTGTTGACGGGTAATCCGACCACGTCTGTCGCTGTCGACCACTATGCCGTCATAGTGACTGCTCAGGCCGCAGGATTGGAAGCCACAGCCACCTACACCTTCAAAGTGGCAGCCGCAACACACAATCCTTGGGGCGCCGTGGATGTCGTCGAGGTCAAAGAAGGCGCGATCCGGGTGCAGGGTTGGGCTGCCGACTTCGATGACGGGAGCAAACCGTTGAGCATCCAAGTCAAGATCGGTGATGAGGCCAAGACTTTCACTACGCATATCCAGCGGGCCGACATCCCACAGGGATATCCAGCGCTCACGGCCGCCAGTGGCTTCAATGAGACCCTGACTACAGCCAAGCGCGGAAATCAGACGGTCACGGTCACCGCAATCAACATTGGCCAGGGTGCGAACAGAGTGCTCGCAACCAAGGACGTCGACCTCGGTTACGATCCCCAGGGCGCATTTGACTGGGCTACTGCGACGCTGAGTGGGAGCATCCGGGTGCGCGGTTGGGCCGCTGACAACGATGCTCCGACAACACCGTTGAAAGTCCAGGTGTCTGTCGGAGGTCCGCTCAACGCCAGCGGTGCGGAGTTGCTCACCATCTCCAAGGCCGATGTGGACCGTGTCGACGTGCCAAGGGCCTATCCGGAATTCGGCGCCAAACAGGGCTTCAACCACGTACTGTCCACCTCGAAGCGCGGAGTCCAGGACGTTTACGTCTACGCCGTCAACGCGGCAGGCACCGGTGGCACCACCAAGCTCCTGGGTAAGCGCACGGTTACCATCGGAGTCGTTGAAGGCGGCATGGAAGCTGCAACCGCGGTCAAAGGCAAAGTCACGGTGAAGGGCTGGGGGGCCGACTTAGCCGATGCCAGCAAGCCGGTGTCAGTGGAGGTGTACCTCGGCGGTTGGGACACCGCTGCCAACGTCCAGAAAGCTGACCTCGGCAAGACGACCGTCGAACGCGCCGCGTTCGCCAATACGCTGGAAACCAAGTATCCCGGATCTACGAAAGGGTTCAAGAAGTACGGTTTCTCGGGCACAATGACCACAACCAGGTCGGGCTCGGTGGCGTTGTATTACTACGCCCGCATGCACGACGGATCCCTGGCTCTGCTGGGCATCCAGACAGTGAACATCCCGGCGTAGGGATTCGCAACACAGCGCGGGCGGTCCTACCGTCCGCGCTGTGTTGTCATTGCGGCATCAGATTCAGAGAGCGCTTCGCGCTCGCGGTACTGGAGGAGTTCCCTCCGCAGCGACGCGAGCCCGTCGGTTGGGATGACGAAGGCGGGCGTGCAGGGCCTTTCCGCGCACGGCGCGTTACAGGGCCATGGCGGCCCGCACGCTTTCTGCGGCGGCGGCCCCGCCCTGGCCTTCCGAGACGGCTCGGCCGGAGGCCATCACCAGGTAGTCGCTGGCTATGCCCAGGGCGAAGCCGACGTGTTGTTCCACCATCAAGACGGACAGGCCGCTGGAAACCAGGGCCGCGATGGCTTGCTCGATTTCGTGGACCACGGAGGGTTGGATGCCTTCGGTGGGCTCGTCGAGGACGATCATCTTGGGGCCGGAGATCAAGGCCCGGGCGATGGCCAGTTGCTGGCGCTGGCCTCCGGAGAGCAGGCCGGCGCGGCGGCCCAGCAGGTCTTTCAGGGCCGGGAAGAGGTCCAGGGCTTCGTTGACCCGTTTGTGGCCGGCCGAGCCGTATTGGTCGGCGATCAACTGCAAGTTCTCCCTCGTGCTCAACTGGCCGAACGCTTGTTGGCCCTGCGGCACGTACGCGAGGCCGCGCCGTACCCGTTGGAAGGTCTTGGCCTTGGTGATGTCCTCGCCTTGGAACAGGATCTTGCCCTTCTTCGCCGGACGCAGGCCCAAGACTGCGCGCAGCAGCGTGGTCTTGCCCGCGCCGTTGTTGCCCATCACCGCGAAAAGGGAACCTTCCGGAACGTGGAGCGAGATGTCGTGCACCACACGTACGCGGCCGTAGCCCGTGGACACGTTTTCGAGGCTAAGCATCCGCGCCTCCCGTCGGTGGCGTGATCTTTCGCGGCGGGCGGAACTTCTCCGGAGCCGTCGCAACCGGCCGCGACGGCCCGGTCACTTTCGGGCGTTCCTTCGGCGGTCGTTCGGCGGCTGGGGCGAATGTCTCGGACGGGCCCAAATAGACCTCGATGACCTTCGGATCGGCCTGCACTTCGGCGACCGAGCCTTCCGCGATCACCTTGCCTTGGTGCAGGACGGTCACGGAATCGGCAAAGCTGCGCAGAAACTCCATGTCGTGCTCCACCACGACGATGGTGCGCGTCTGGGCGATGTGCTGCAACAGCTCGCCGGTTTGCTGCCGCTCTTCGGCGCTCATCCCGGCTACCGGCTCGTCCAACAGCAGCAACCGCGCGTCTTGCACGAGCAGCATGCCAATCTCCAACCACTGCTTTTGCCCATGCGCGAGGGTGCCCGCCCGCTTGTCGGCATGCTCGGCCAGCCCGATTGTCTCCAGGGCCGCGGTCACTTCCGGCGGCGTCGATTTGCGGGCCCGCAACAGCGTCAGCCGGCGGCGGCGCATCCCGGCGGCGATATCCAGGTTTTGCAGGACGGTCAGGTCCTCGATGACGGACGCGGTCTGGAAGGTGCGGCCCACTCCGGCGCGGACGATCCGGTGTGTGGCCATGCCCAGCAACTCGACGCCGAAGACGGCCGAGCCGGTGGCTTTTGTCAGCCCGGTGATCGCGTCGATGATCGTCGTCTTGCCGGCGCCGTTCGGCCCGATCAGAAAACGCAGGTCGCCTTTCGTGACGGTCAGGTCGACGCCGTCAACGGCGTGGAATCCGTCGAAGTCGACGACGAGGCCGCGGACCTCCAGGTAGTCGTGCGCGATTCGTTCCACCGCAGCCGCACTCATGCCGTCACCTCCCGGCGTCTGCGCAGCCATTTCAGCCACGTGCCAATCGAAGCCATGCCCTGCGGCAGGAAACAGATCACCAAGATGAACAACGCGCCCTGGAAATACGTCCAAAAGGCCGGATAGGTCTCCGACAACTGCGTCTCGACGAAGCGCAATCCGATCGTGCCGAGCACCGGGCCGAGCAGCGTCGTACGCCCGCCGATGACCACCCCCGCCAGGAACAGGATGGACGGGGTGACACCCACGTTCGCGGGTGAGATGATGCCCACGATGGGCACGAACAGCGCGCCGCCGATCCCCGCGAACACCGCCGCGATGACGTACGCGAAGACCTTCGTCCAAGCTGGGTCGTAACCGAGGAAACGCACCCGGTTTTCCTGGTCTCGCACCGCGATCAGCAGCTCGCCGAAGCGGGAGCGCATCAAAGCCCTGGTAGCGATGACCATCGCCACCAGCACCCCGGCGGCGATGAAATAGAGCATGCGCTTGTTCGCCGGGTCCGACAGGGCCAAGCCGAAGAAGCCCTTGAAGCCGTTCAACCCGTTCGTGCCGCCCGTGGTCTGCTGCTGGTTGACGAGCAGCAGCGCGAACGCATAGACCAGCGCTTGCGACAGGATCGCGAAGTAGGCACCGCGCACGCCGCGGGTGAACACCGCCCAGCCGAGAATCAGCGCGGCCAGCGCCGGCACGGCCACGATGGCGACCAGCGTCACGCCCGGGGACCGGAACGGCTCCCACCAGATGGGGACCTCGCCTGTGCCGTACAGCGACATGAAGTCGGGTACGCCGCCCTTCGCGTCGGCGAGCTTCATGTGCATCGCCATGATGTAGCCGCCCAAGCCGAAGAACAGCCCTTGGCCGAGCGTAAGCATGCCGCCCTGGCCCCAAGCCAGGCCGATGCCGACGGCAACCATCGCGTAGCACAGATACTTGGCCAGCAGCGCCAGCCGGAAGTCGTTGAGCAGCAGCGGGGCGAGGACGACCGCGATGACGGCCACGGCCAAACCCGCCCACAAAGTCCACTTGCTTTGCCAAACCAGCTTCATGCCAGGCTCCTCGTGCGCAGCGCGACCAGGCCCTGCGGCCGGACCTGCAGGAAGACGACGACGGCGAGGAACACCAGCACTTTCGCCAAGGATGTCGATGTGGAGTATTCGATGCCTGCCTGCAGCAGGCCCAAGCCAAACGCGGCGATGATCGCGCCCTTGAGTTGTCCAACCCCGCCCGCTACGACCACCAGAAACGCGTCCACGATTTTGCCGGTGCCCAAGTTGAAGCTGATCGCATCCATCAACGTAGCGGCCACCCCGGCCAATCCGGCAATGCCGGAACCGAGGAAGAACGTGACGTGGTCGACGCCGCGGGTGGAAATGCCGGAGGCTTCCGCCAAGTCCCGGTTTTGCATCGCCGCGCGGATTTGGCGTCCCAACGGCGTGAGGCGCAACACGGCGTAAAGGGCGGCCACGGCGAAGATCGCCAGGAAGAAGATGAAGACCCGGGTCGCGGGCACGGATTGCCCCAAGATCTCCACTGGGCCGGACAGCCAGCCGGGAGCCTGCGCGTAGACGGGTTGCGGGCCGAAAATGTCCTTGGCCAACTGTTGCAGCACCAACGCGACACCGAACGTGGCCAGCAGCGTGTCCAACGGCCGCAGCCGCATCCGCTGGATCAGCGCCACCTCCAACACCAGGCCCAGCAGCCCGCCGACCAGGAAGCCCACGGGCAGCGATATCCACAGCGCCCAAGTCGGGTCGGGAATCACCTGGGCCACGCAATATGACGTGTAGGCGCCGGCCATCATGAATTCGCCGTGGGCGTTGTTGATCACGCCCATCTGCCCGAACGTGAGGGAAAGCCCGAGCGCCGCGAGCAGCAGAATCGAGCCGAGCGAGACGCCAGCGATGAGCTGGGCGATTGCCGCGTCCATGCAGGGGGTCCTTCCGGGTTGGTGGGGCAGGTTCGCAGCCCTGCCCCACCGTTAAACCCTTAGCTTTCCGTCAGGCCTGCGGCCCACGGGTAGTTGGTCAGGAACGGATCGGGTTCGATCGCGCCGTCGGACGTCCAGATCGCGTAGATCAAACCGTCCTCCCGGATCTCGCCGATATAGGCCGTCTTGGCGATGTGGTGGTTCTCGCCGTTCACCACAACTTTGCCCTCGGGGGCGTTGAACTCCACCCCGTCGGCGGCGGCTTGGATGGCGGCCACCTCGAACGAGCCGGCCTTCTCGACCATCAGTTTCCACAGATACAGGGAGGTGTAAGCGGCCTCCATCGGATCGGAAGTCACCGAGCTGGCGCCGTACTTGGCCTTGAACGCGGCGACGAACTTCTCATTGTCCGCGGACTCGACCGTCTGGTAGTAGTTCCACGCGGTCAACTGCCCGACGATGTTCTCCACGCCGATGCCGCCGACTTCTTCTTCTGCGATGGACACGGAGATGACCGGCATGTCAGCGGCCTTCAGCCCGGCGTTGTTGTACTCCTTGAAGAAGGCCACGTTCGAGTCGCCGTTCAACGTGTTGAAGACGGCATCCGCCCCGGAGCTCTTCAGCTTGTTGACGATTGTGGCGAAGTCGGTGTGGCCCAGCGGGGCGTACTCTTCGCCGACGATCTCGATGCCGTTGGCGCCTGAATAGGCGACGATTTCCTTGTTCGCCGTGCGGGGGAACACATAGTCGGAGCCCACGAGGAAGAGCTTGGTGACGCCGATCGACTTGAGATAGTCCATGCCGGGGAGGATCTGCTGGTTGGTGGTCGCGCCGGTGTAGAAAATGTTGGGGCTGGCTTCAAGCCCTTCGTACTGCACAGGGTAGAACAGCAGGGACTTCTTCTCTTCGAAGACGGGGAGCATGGCTTTACGGGAAGCGGACGTCCAACCGCCGAAGACGGCCGCGACACAGTCGGAGGAGATCAGCTTTTCAGCCTTTTCCGCGAAGATGGTCGGCTCGGAGGCGCCGTCCTCCTGCACGATTTCCAGCTGCTTGCCGAGCACGCCGCCGGCCGCGTTGATTTCTTCGGCCGCCATAGTCAGCGAGTTGGATACGGTCTTTTCGGAGATGGCCATCGTGCCGGACAGGGAGTTGACGAAGCCGATCTTGACGCTTGATCCCGACGTATCGACGCAGGACGCCGCACCGGCGATGTCCGCCGCGGACGTGTCGCCGGTCGGTTCCGCGCTGATCTCGTCGACAGAGGCGCCGCACGCCGTCAGCGACAGCGCTAGCGCCGCGAGTGACAGCACGGCTACAATTGATTTCTTCTCTAACAAGGCGAACACCCTTTCTACTGCTGTGAGCCCTAGAGTCGAAGGCGCCGCAGGCTCTTACCCAGCCTGCGGCGTCCTTGCTAGTGGCAGTGTGTTCGACTTGCGTGAAGAGACCGTAACCGGGCTGTTTCAGGCGGATTTCAGACGGTGGGAGTTGTCTCGATTTCCGTTCCAAGGTCGATTGGTAGGACAATCACCCGGTAACGTGACAGCAGTTCAAGGAGGAAAAGTGCTTCGTTCTGTTCTTTTGGCCATGGCCCGGTCCGAGAAAATCAAGGCGATCGTCGTCAAACTACCGGTGACCCGCAAGGTGGTGAACCGCTTCGTCTCTGGCGAGGAGTTCGCCGACTGCATCCGGGCGATCACCGATTTGAAGGCGAAGGGGCTATACGCCACGATCGACTATCTCGGCGAGGACACGACGAACCTGGCTCAGGCCGAGGCGTCCCGCGACGCGTGCCTGGAGTTGATCCGGCAGCTCAAAGCGGCCGATCTGCTGACACACGCTGAAATGTCGGTGAAGCTGACGGCGCTGGGCTTGGGTCTCGAAGACGGCGAGAATGTCGCCTTCAACAACGCGAAAGCGGTTTGCGACGCCCTTAACGAGGCCGGCACGACGATGACGGTCGACATGGAAGACCACACCGCCACCGACGCCACGCTCCGTGTCGTCGACCGGCTGCGCGAAGTGTATCCGTGGGTCGGCACCGTGTTGCAGGCCTACCTGCACCGCACCGAGGAAGACGCCAAGCGCTATGCCACCAAGGGTTCCCGCATCCGGCTGTGCAAGGGCGCCTACGCCGAGCCCGCCGAGGTGGCCTTCCAGGGCCCGAAGGCAGTCGACGCGGCCTACATCCGCTCGTTGAAGATCCTCATGGAGGGCGAGGGCCGCCCGATGATCGCCTCACACGATCCGAAGATGATCCAGGCCGCCACCGAGATCGCCCTGCGGCAGGGCCGCAACGCCGATTCGTTTGAGTTCCAGATGCTGTACGGCATCCGCGCCGACGAGCAACAGCGCCTGGCCGACGCCGGCTACAAGGTGACGGTGTACGTGCCGGTCGGCACCGACTGGTGGGGCTACTTCGTGCGCCGCTTGGCCGAGAAGCCCGCCAACCTGATCTTCTTCCTGCGCGCAGTCCCCGAGGCCATCCTCGGCAAGTAGGAACGCGGGCGTCACAGCCCCAGGTCGCTTAGGCCGAACGCGTAGCGATAAGGGATTCCGGCGGCTTCGATGCGTTGCCGGGCCCCGGTGTCACGGTCGACGATCACGGCCACGGCCACCACTTCCGCGCCTGCTTCGCGCACCGCTTCGACGGCGGTCATGACCGAACCGCCGGTGGTGGATGTGTCTTCGACGACGAGCACTTTGCGTCCAGCCACTTCGGTGCCTTCGATGCGACGCTGCAGACCGTGGGCCTTGGATTCCTTGCGGACGACGAACGCGTCCAACCGCTGCCCCGCGTGCGCGGCGTCATGCAACATGGCGACGGCGACCGGATCAGCGCCCAGCGTAAGCCCGCCGGCCGCCTCGTAGTCCAGGTCGGACGTCAACTGCCGCATGACCGCCCCGACCAGCGGCGCCGCCTGCCCATCGAGAGTCACGCGGCGCAAGTCCACGTAATAGTCCGCTTCTTTGCCGGAGGCGAGCGTGACCCGCCCGTGGACGACCGCCAACGCCTTGATCGCGTCGAGCAGCAACTCGCGTTCACTCATGCGGTACACGATAGCGCCTGTCATCCCCCGGACTGACTCCGTCATCCCGGACAACCCGACCCGTCATGCCGGACTTGTTCCCGGGGCCCCCGCAAAGTATCGAAGATACTTTGTGGGGTGGTGTTCCGGCATCTTGGGACGAAGTCCCATGCAGCCCGCAGGGGTGCCCCTGGCGGGGCACACGGACTACGTCCGAGATCCCGGAACGAGTCCGGGATGACAAGTTGGGTTTACCGGCACGACAGGAGGGGTTGTCCGGCACGACCGGGTGGGTTGTCCCTCAGGTAAACCAGCCCCGGGCGAAAGGGTCTGGGGACGGGATCGCGTCCGCCACGGTGAAGGGGTCCGCCTTCCCGACCCACGCGGTCAACTCCTTGCCGCTGGCGAGCCGGTGCGGGAATGCCGCCTTGAGCAGGGCCCGCTCCAAGTCGAGGGTTGGCAGCGAATCCGGGCTGGCCAGGGCCACCAGGTTGCCGAAGCGGCGGCCGCGCCACACTGGTGTCTCCGCGCTCATGGCCACGTGGGGCCACTGCTGGACGACACCGCTCATCACCCGGCGCGACCATTCGAAAGGTCCGCGATCCGTGAGGTTTGCGACGAATAACCCTTCGGGACGCAGCACCCGCGCCAAGTCGGCGAAATAGGTTTGCGTGACCAATTCGGGCGGCACGCTGGCCCCGGCGAAAGCGTCCAGGATGATGCAATCGGCGTAGTCGTCCGGCATTTCAGCGATACCCGCCAGCCCGTCCACGATGCGGATGCGGATGCCGGAACGCGGTGGCAGCGGGATGCGGGCACGCACCTGTTCGACCAAGTCGGCATCGGGCTCCAGGACGACCTGCGCTGTCCCGGGACGGCGGGCGGCGATGTAGCGCGGCAGCGACAGCCCGCCGCCGCCAACGTGCACCACGCGGACGGGCCCTCCGCGCGGGATGACGCAGGCTTCCAAAGCTTCCGCGATGCGCTGCACATACTCGAATTCGAGCATGAGCGGATCGTTCGGATACACCCAGGACTGCTCGGTCCGGCCGGAGCGCACCAGAAACGTGCCGAACGGCCCGCCCACGACTTCGCTCATCCCAGTTCCGCTCTGGCTACCGTGTCGTCGCGGCTCGGGAGGCTGAGCGTTAGCACGGCTACGACGATCAGGGCGATGCCCACAGCGGATGGAATGCCGAGTTGTTCGCCGAGTACGAACACGCCCAGCATGGTCGCGGTGGCCGGTTCCGCCAGTGTCAGCGTGGCAGCGGTGGCGGCGGGCAAACCGCCCAGTCCGCGGCCCAAGACGGTGTAGGCGATCACGATCGTCGCGATTCCAAGCCAGGCCGTGACCGCGATACCGCGTGGGTCGGCCAGCCAAGTGAAGTCAGTGAAAGGCAGCATGATCAGGCCGAGAACGCCGCCAACGCCGAGCGATATGGACACGGCGTCCTGAGAGTGCCACCCGTTTTCCAGCAGCACTTTCGTCGCCACCACATACATGCCGTAGCAAGCGCCTGCCGTCGCCGAGGCCGCGACCCCGAGCAGATTGGTGGCTTCACCCGAGCTGCCGTTCCCAGAGAGCAGCAGGACACCGACGACCGCGAGCCCGGTGGCGGCCAGCCAGATCCAGCCGGGCCGCCGCTTGAGCACCAGCCACTCGAACAATCCGGCAAACAAGGGCGACGACCCGAGTGCGATCACCGTGCCCGTGGCGACACCGTTGACCAGCGTCCCATAGAAGAACGTTGCTTGGTATGCGGCGACGCCGACGGCGGCGGCGAAGACCGTGACAGCCGTGACGAGTTTGCCGTGGGGATGCCTGATCGCAGTCCGCCCCCGGCGTACTTTCGCCCAGATGGCCAGGCCGATCAGCCCGAGGACGATCCCGCCGAAGGCCGCCCGCGCCGAGCCGATCGACAGCGGCGTCGCACCTTCCGGCGCAAACCGAGACGTCGTGCCAGTGGTGCCAAACAAGACGCCCGCGATGATGACGTAAATCGCGCAGCGTGCACGGGAGACTGCTTTTGGCACGCGCCAAGCATCCCACACACCACCCGAAAGGTACTCCGGATGCCGATCCTTGGCTGTCTTGGGTGCCTTATGCCCTGCTGGGCAGCCCTAGTCCACGAGGATTGATTTCAGTCGTAAGTCTCGGGAGCGTTCCAGATGGGCGGACATCAGGGTACGGGCCAGGTCGGAGTCGTGGGACTGGATGGCCTTGGTGATTTCCGCGTGTTCTTCGTTGCTGGTGTCGACGTCGTTGATGGCATCGGGCATGTGCTGGTCGTAAATATGCAGTTGGGCCATCAGGCGGCCGAGCGTGGTGACAATGGTCTGGTTGTGGCCGGCCTGCCACACGCACTCGTGCCACTGGGATTGGAAGGCACGCACTTCCGGCTCGGTGTCGGCCTGCGTGGCACGCTCCTGTACGTGGCCGAGCTGGATCACGTCCAACTCCGTGCGACGGTTGGCTGCCAAGCCGGACGCGGCCGATTCGAGGGCGATGCGCGCTTCGTAGATTTCCATGACGTCCTGGGCGGAGCCGGAACGGATGCGGAAGCCGCGAGCTGCCCGTTGCACCAGGCCGTCGTGCTCCAGCAGGGACAGAGCTTCGCGTACCGGGGTGCGGGAGATGCCATAACGGGTGGCCAGCGAGGTTTCCAGCAATGGAACATCGCCCGGGAACACCCCGGCGAGGATGTCCTCGCGCAATTGCAGATAAACGCTGCTGGTGAGATCCCCCGGAATCTTGGCGTTCGACTTTTCGTCTGCGGCAGGTGCCATTTCATCCCTCTCGTCAGTTGTTCACATACTAGTGGATACACGCAGGGTTGCAATGGATACGCCTCACATCACCTTGGTGCGACATCGGCTGACACGATTCCGTATCGAGTTCGAGTCCGGGGCGACGGCTCGGAAGGTACGCTGGCTGCATGGCCAAGGGGCGGGGCATCGTGCGCGGCATTGCCGGGCTCGTCGGCGAGGTGTTCATCACCGTCGGCGTGTTCCTGGTGGCCTTTGTCGTGTGGCAACTGTGGTGGACGGACGTTGTCGCGGACGCCGAGGCCGCCGACGTCGTCGCCCGCATGGAGTCCGGCACGGACGACGACGCGAGCTGGGTGCATCCCAAAGAAGTCAAGCTTGGCGACGCGTTCGCGATCATCCGCATACCGCGCTTCGGGGCGAAATACGCACGGCCGGTTTATGAGGGCACGTCGCGAGCCATCCTGCAGCGCGGCGTGGGCCACTATCCCGAAACGGTGCTCCCTGGCGAGATCGGCAACTACTCCATGGCCGGGCACCGCACCACGTATGGGAAGCCTTTCAACAAGATCGCCGAGCTCAAGGACGGCGACCGGATCATCATAGAGACTGTAGACACCTACTACGTCTACGCCGTCACCGGGCGCGAGATCGTGCGGCCCACGCAGGTCTCGGTCGTCTACCCGGTGCCGAATGACGCCACCGCCGAACCGACCCAGGCGCTGCTGACGATGACCAGTTGCGAGCCGATGTTCAGTTCCCGCTACCGCTACGTGATCCATGCCCTCCTGGAAGGCGAATACCCCAAAGCCGGCGGCCTGCCCACCCAGATCCTGGAGGTGTCCCAATGACCCTCAGCTTCTACGGATTGATCTGGCGCATCCTGCCCGGCCCCAAACCGATCAAGCTAGTGCTCGCCGCCGGCCTGATCCTCGCCGCGCTGTACGTCTGCTTCAACTGGGTCTTCCCCCAAATCGCCGACTACATGCCGTTCAACGACGTCACTGTGGAGTAGGCCGCTAACCTCCCGCCGGGATCCGGATCACGAAGCGGGTGAAACCGTCGCCGCAGTCCAGTTCGACGGTGCCGTGGTGGGCGGAGACGACGGCGGCGACGATTGCCAGGCCGAGGCCGGTGCTGGAGATGCCGGACTTGCGGGCGCGGGCGGAGTCGGCGCGGCTGAAACGCTCGAAGACGGAATCGCGAATCTCCTTCGGCACGCCTGGGCCGTTGTCGATCACCTCGATGATGACCTGGCCTTTGGCGGCGTGCAGCCGGGTATGGACCCAGGTGCCGGCCGGAGTGTGCGTGCGGGCATTTGCCAGCAAGTTCGCAACGACTTGGTGCAGGCGGTGCTTGTCCGCCGGGGCGATGAGCTCGCCCTCGGGAAGCTCCATCGTCCATTTGTGGTCGGGGCCGGCCACCTGGGCGTCGGAGACGGCGTTCAACACCACCTCGGTCACGTCGGTGGGCTGCAAGTCCAAATCGTCCGGGCGCGAATCGAGGCGCGCCAGCAGCAGCATGTCTTCGACCATCGCGGACATGCGGTCGGATTCACCTTCGATGCGATCCAGCGCGCGGGCCACGTCGGGCGGCAACTCGTCCCTGTCGCGCCTTGTCAACTCCGCATAGCCGCGGATTGCCGCGAGCGGGTTGCGCAGCTCATGGGAGGCGTCGGCGACAAATTGGCGGACCTTGGTCTCGGAACGCTGCCGGGCGGCGAGCGCGTTCTCGACGTGGTCGAGCATGCTGTTCAGGGCGTTGCCCACCTGGCCCACCTCGTTGCGCGGATCGATGTCGGTGGCGCGCACCGGCACCGTCACCTCGCCAGCGGCCAGCGGCAGGCGGGTCACTTTCGCGGCCGTGTCGGCCAGCCGGTTCAACGGACGCAGCGAGCGCGACACCACCGTCCGGGTGCCGAAGAACGCCAGCAGTATGGCCGCCATCGTGAACGCGATCGCGAAGAAGACTTGCCGCTGCATCGGCTCGCTGACGTTCGAATAGGGCAGGCCGACAATGACGAAACCCTTGGCCAGGACGCGGTACGGCCCCACACCGGGTATGGCGACGGTGACCGGGCTGGTGCCCAACTCCATGCCGTCCATGGCGGCCACGATTCGCATTCGCTGGCTTTCATCCATTTCCGGGGGATAGTAGGAGAAACTCCACTGCTGGCCGCCGACACGCTCGAAGCCGATCATGCCCGAACCTTCAGTGTCGGAGGCGCTCGTGATGCCGCCCCGGCCGCGCCGCACAGTGGCTGATTGCAGGCGCGAGTCGAGTTCGTCGGTGAGGATCTGGAAGGTCGCTAACAGCATGGTGCTGCTCAGCAGGATGGTCAATGCGGCGACGAAAGCCGTCACGCGCAGCACCAGCCGTCGGCTCAAGGTGCCGGGGCTCATCGGAGCGACGGCGTCCGGCTTGGGTGGCAGGAACGGGTTCGCCATGGGCTATCCCACGGCAGGCTTCAACACATATCCAGCGCCGCGAAGTGTGTGAATCATGGGCGGACGCCCGGAGTCGATCTTCTTCCGCAGGTACGAGATGTAGAGTTCGACCACGTTTGCCTGGCCGCCGAAGTCGTAGTTCCAGACCCGGTCCAAGATCTGCGCCTTGGACAGCACCCGCTTCGGGTTGCGCATCAGATAGCGCAACAGCTCGAACTCGGTGGCGGTGAGCTGAATCGGAGTTCCGCCGCGGGTGACCTCGTGCGAATCCTCATCCAGCACCAGGTCACCCACGACGAGTTGCGTGTCGTTGCGTGCGGTGGTCGCCCCCGATCGACGCAGCAACGAACGCAGCCTCGCCACCAATTCCTCAAGCGAGAAGGGCTTGGTGACATAGTCGTCGCCCCCGGCCGTCAGACCAGCGATGCGGTCATCGACGGCGTCCTTTGCGGTGAGGAAGATCACCGGGACATCAGGGGTCTCCGCCCGGACGCGCCGCATGACTTCCAGCCCGTCAAAGTCAGGCAACATGATGTCCAATACGATCGCGTCCGGCCGGGTTTCCCGGGCGGCTTTCACTGCGGCGGCCCCCGATGCTGCCGTCGTTACTTGCCACCCTTCGTAGCGCAGCGCCATGGAAAGAAGCTCAGTGATCGAAGGCTCGTCATCCACAGTGAGGACGCGGATCGCCGACCCATCCGGATGCCTGAGAGTCTCATGACCATGACGTGCGTTTGGCATAACACAAGCTTGGCAAAGCAATGCCAAGCTGCGCTATGGAGAAGCTATGAACTAGCTGTGTTTAAGGACAAAGCCCCAGATCTTCCCCCACGGTGATACCCGGGAGCTCCGATGGAAATGGCAAGGCCCCCGCATCCAGGAGCGGGGGCCTCGACGGGCAGTGACTGCTAGGGGGCAGCCTCCACTACTTGCGTTTCCGGGGCGTCGCCGCCGACGGTGTATTCCACGGTCTCGGGGCCGGCCGACTCAGCCTCGCCGGAGCCCGCCGATATCGTGGACTCGCCGGAGGACACTTCGACCGGAGGGGTCACCTGGGCGCCCGCAGGCGTGCTGGCCCACTGGCCGTCGGCGCCGACCTCGAACTGGCTCATCCAATCCTCCAGCTCGGCCAGATCTGTGCCAGTCCGCTCGATCGAGAAAACGGCGCCACTCTCGGCGTTTGACCCAGTCCACATCACCGAGTCAACGAAACCCGAGCCGCATATGTAAATGGACGACGAGAAGTCTCCGTCCTCGCTCGCCCCAACGGCGGTGAGTCCGATTTCGCCGTCGACGTCAACGTTCTCACACTCGGGCGAGTTGGGCCCGAAGAAGGAGAAAACTAGATCTCCGAACGGGAAATCCGTCGACTTGTACACCGCGGAGTCGCCCGAAGAGCTTTGCTTCTTGAAGGTGACCGTTTCCGCCGCCGGGACCGAGCCGCCGTTCTTCTGCCAGAAGCGCACCACCCGGTAGCCCTGCTTGCCGTCGATTTCGGGCAACGGCAGCGCGATGGTGGTGGTGGCGCCCCAATCGCCGGGCGTCGTCTTGGCCGAAACGACTTTGGCCTCCACCGTATCGGCGTATGCCAGCGACGCGGTGCCAGTGGTCGGCCACACGGCCAAACCGATGCCGAGGGCAAGGGCCAGGCCGCCAGTGGCCAGCGCGGGCACCAGGCCGCGGCGCCGGGCCGGGGCCGTCACCTCCGTGGGCTCCGCGACCGAGCCCGTGATCGAGCGCAACGTCGCCCGCCCTTGCAAGGACATGGTGGGAGTTTCGCCGCCCAGCGGGTCAGCGTCGCGCAGTGTCTTTCCGATTCTCATTTCTTTCATCCTTTGGTTAGTTGCCGGCGCAGGTTCGCACGGGCGCGGTGTAACGCCACCCACACGCTGCCGGGAGAGCATCCGACCAGCGCCGCGCATTCGGCGCCGCTCAGACCGTCCCAGTAGTGGGCCAGCAGTAGTTCACGTTGGTTTTCGGGGAGCTTTTCGATGGCGTCCAGCAGTGCGTCGTCTGTGTCGGACGGTTCGGCCGCGCGTTCCATCCGCAGCCGCATGTGCAGCTCGGCAAGCCGGGCGTTGGCCCGGTGGTGGTTGCGCAACAAGTTCCGCGCCGTGACGAACAGCCACGCGCTGCCAGGTGTCTGGTCTTGCTCCCAGGCGATGCGGAAGACGTCGGCCGCGATGTCCTCGGCGGCACTCGAATCGCCGGTACGGCGTTTGGCGAAGGCCACGATCCTCGGATACTCCTTGGCAAACAGCGCCGTGAAGCGCCGCACCTCCCGCTCCGACTTGGCCGGGACGGCGTCTGCCACGGGCATCTCTTGATCGGTCACCATGATTGCTTCCACACTCTATAAGTGTCTTGGACCTGGGCAATCCTTACAAAGATGGCCGCACGTGTCTGACTGGCTGCGCGCCGGGCAGAAAACACTTGTGGCCCCTCTGCAGAGGGGCCACAAGCGCGCGAAGAACGTCTCGGCGGTTCGGCCGCACCACCAATCGGCTCTGGCCGGACGCTATCCGCAAACCTGAGGTCAACGCTAGCAGGCACAGGTACCTCCCGAAATGGGAATTTGAGCGATTTTATGCGTAGATCTCTGCCGCTATGAAGGCGCGAGCCTCACGCCTCCAGAATAGGCCGGTTCTTAATAGTTATCAACCAATCGCGGCACGTCAGCCCGCTTGGAGCGCCAGACGGACCAGGCCGAGGACGAGCAGGGCGGCCGGGTAGACGGCGTAGCACAGTTGCTGGGTGCGGCGGCTCATGCCGAGCTCGCCGTTGCGGAAGTGCAGGAAGATCATGCCGAAGGCAGGCAGGACCAGGGCGAAAGAGCCGACGACTGCGCCGGCGAGCATCATCCAGTTCTCCCTGTTGGACAGGAACCGGAAGATCACCGTGAACGCGAGCAGCAGCAGCCCGCCCGGAAGCACGCCGAGGCGCACCCCGGCCTGCATAAGCGCCATCCACAGGGCGCCCGCGAGGCAGATCACAATGCAGCAAACCACGTAGCCGACGCCCGTGGCCCGCAGCCACTTGATCGAGGCCAGCACGGCCAGGCAGATCACCAGTGCGAAGATCGGGTTTTGCGTGCTCGGATCCCACCACATGCCGGTGGTCGCCAAGTCGTAGGGCACTTCCGAGATCACCGCCGCGGCGAGCAGCCGCAAGCCGTATTTCCAAATCGACCTGGTGTTCCGATACCCCGACCACAGCAGCCAGGCGAAGATCGGGAACGCCGTCCAGGAGACGATCTCGATCAACACGGCGATCGTCAGACGGCCCAGGTCGACACCCTTCAGGTCGGCGGGCATGCCCGTCTGCGCGACCACCGACCCGCCCATCGACAGGATGATCAAGGTCAAGCCGATGACCTTCAGCCGAAAGTCGGACAGGCCCCGAGCCGCCTGTGTGCCATCCATGTCGGGCAGTCTAGTGCGTCTGCTACCCCTTCACAGAGCCCGTCATCGACGCCTGGTAGAAACGCTGCATGAAGATGAACAGCACCGCGATCGGAATCGACACGCAAACGGCGGCCGCGGCGAAGGCGGCGTACCAGTCCGCGATGTACTCCTTCTGCAGCATCTGGTACATGCCGACGGCCACGGTGTAGTTCTCCTGCGTGCGGCAAATCACGGACGCGAGCACGAAGTCGAGCCACGGGATCAGGAAGCCGGTGATGGCCTGGTAGACGATCATGGGCTTGGTGACCGGGATGATGATCTTCGTAAAGGTTTCCCACTTCGTGCAGCCGTCAAGAGTCGCCGCCTCGTCCAAGGACATCGGGATGGTGTCCATGAAGCCCTTCATCACATAGAACGAAGCGCCCGATCCGGCGGCGTAAACGATCACCAGCGCGATCATCGTTTGCGCGCCACCGCCGGTCAGCCCCAACGCGTTCAAGATGAAGTAGATGGCGACCACCGACATGATGCCCGGGAACATTCCCAGCACCAACGCGAAGTTCATGTACGGCTTGCGCATGCGGAAACGCAGGCGGCTCATGCAATACGCCACCGACAACACGAAGAACACATTCAACGCGCAGACGAAGATCGCGATGATCAGCGTGCGGATGAACATGCTGGTGAAGTCCAGCACCGACGTGTCCGTGAACAGCCGGATGTAGTTGTTGAAGGTGTACTCCGTCGGGAAGAAGGTGGGCGGATTCTGCGCGGTGTTCTTGTTGAAACTCTCCGCGAACACCCAGATGATCGGCACCAGCCAGATGATGGCCATGACAGCCAGGAAGATATGCGCCAAGGCGTCCCCGACAAGGCGGCGGGTGCGCAGGCTGCCGGTGTGGGCGGGTTTGGTCACTGCGGTCATCAGCGGAATCCCTCCTCGTTCTTATACGACCCACTGCTGCGGTAGGTGATCAACGCCACCGTCGCCAGCACGATGAAGGTCAGGATGCCGATGACGGCGCCCACGTTGTAATCCAGTTTCGTCACTGTCAGCTTGTACAGCCAGGTGATCAGCAAGTCTGTATCGCCGGCCGATTCGCCGACGGCCGCCGGCGCACCTCCAGACAGGAAGTAGATCACGTTGAAGTTGTTCACGTTGGAAGTGAACGTGGTGATGAGGTACGGCGTCATCACGAACAGGATGTACGGCATCGTGATGTTGGTGAACGTCTGCCACCAGTTCGCGCCGTCGATCTCGGAAGCCTCGTACAGCTCGCCCGGGACGTTCTGCAGGATGCCGGTGATCTGCATGATCGTGTACGGGACGCCGATCCACAGGTTGACGACGATGACCGTCACCCGCGCCCACCAACTGTCCGTCCAGAATGGCAGCGAGGTGTCGATCACGCCCCAGTCCTTCAGCATCGTGTTGAGAATGCCCTGGTCGGTGAGCATTTGGTGGATGACCAGCAGCGAGACGAACTGCGGGACGGCGATCGACATGGAGAAGCAGGTACGCCACAGGCCCTTGAGGCGGGTGCCTTTGCGCAGGATGACCATGGCCATGAACATGCCGAGGAAGAAGTTCAGGAATGTCGCGAAGAACGCCCAAACCAATGTCCAGACGAGCACCTTCATGAACAGGCCGAGGTTGACACCGGCGGCGACCGAGCCGTTCGGGTCGAACACTTTGGCGAAGGTCTCAAAACCGACCCAGTTGAACGGCGGCCAGTGGTTGTGGTCGGCGTCCGTGAATGCCAGCAGGACGGTGATGGTGATGGGGAGAACCGTGAACGTGATCAAGCCCAGCGTAGGCAACGCCATCAACGAGCCCTTGATTTGGGAGTCCAGCAACGCCTTGAGATCCTCGATGATCGTGGGCGCTCTGCCGTTCTTTTCCGTCAAGACCTGAGCCGAATAGGCGCTGCGTACCGCCGCGACCCAGAACAACACGAATCCGGCGATCAGGAAGATCCAGGCTACGGCGTAAAGCAACTCCCGCACGGAGTTGGTGGCGTCGATATGGACGTAATTCCCGTCGTCGTCCCAGCCGTCGGAACCTTTGAGCACGGGCCCCAGATACGCCAGCTTGGCCAAGCACGAAATGCCCGACGTGAAGAATAGGTAGAGAAAGAGGATCTCCCCCAGCAGGAAGACCGCTCCTTTTACGTATTGCTTGTGGACGATGTTGCCCAAGCCGAGGACGACGGCGGAAGCCTTGGTGAACAAATCCCCCTCGGTAAGCGCCTTCGCCACAGCGTAGGGGGACGGGTGAAAGCCGGTCTTCGCCGCCCGTTTCTTCGCGGCGGTCAGCTTGGGGTCCTTAGCCACAGCCACATTTGCCATGGTCTGCTCTTTTCTCGATTTCGAACACTTGCCCGCAGTTGGCCGGTGGCCGAACAGCCACCGGCCGAACTTGCAAGCGGAGAACGCCTAGGCGTTCATGGACTTGTTCCAGGCCTCTGTCTTCTCGGCGGCGTTCTTGGCGGTCACGTCGCCATTGATGATGGCTTTGCCGAACGTTGCGGCCGGATCCCAGAAGTTGCCCATCTTGGTGACGGTCGGCTGCAGGATCGAGGTGGAGTTCACCACGGCCATCTGCGCCGAAGCGACCGGATCGGCGGCGATCGCGGCATCGGCGGCCAGCGACTTGTCCGTCGGGATCACGTTACGCATTGAGTAGTGCTCAGCTTGGGCATCGGCCGAACCGAGGTACGCCGCAAACTCGGCGGCGGCCTTCGGGAACTTCGAGTTCGGGTTGAACCCGGCGGCCTTGGAGCCGGCGAACGCCTTCATCTGGATGGACTGCCCGTTCAAGTTGTACGACGGGAGCGCGGCGGCGCCGAAGTTGTCACCGAGCGCCTCCTTGACTTTCTCGGCGTCCCAGGTGCCGGAGAACAGCGCGGAAGCCTTGCCGTTCTGGATGGCGGCCAGGCCGGCGCCGTCGACGTCGTTGATGAAGTTCTTGTTCTTCGCGAGCGCCACGAGGTACTCGGTGACTTTCGCGGCCTTGTCGCCGGTGAAGTCGATACCAGCGGCCTCGTCGGTGCCATCAGGCCCGAAGAAGGTGCAGCCATTGCCCACATAGAAGGCCGGCAGGTACCACGCGGTGTCCAGCGGGAAAGAAACCTTGCCCTTCTCCAGCATGGTGTCGAGGCTCTTCACGTCTTCCTCGGAGAACTTCGACTTGTCGTAGTACATGAACCAGGTGTTGGCCGTGTACGGCACGCCGTAAATGCTCCCGTCGGGGCCGGTCACCGAGGTGACCATGACGTCGGAGTTTTGCGACTTGACCTGTTCCACCACGTTGGAAGGCAAGGTGCCGATGGCGCTGGACTGGATCAACTGGCCCAACTGGTCATTGGCGAACATGTACACGTCGGCGGCAGAAGCCGCGTCCTGTTTCACGGTGTCAGCAGCCTTGTCCTCACCGACGACGGCTTGCTTCCAGGTGATTTTGTATTCGGGATGAGCAGCCGCGAAGGCTTCCATCTGCTTGGGCAGCCAGGACGTCGCGTTTTCGAGATCCGCCTGCGGACCCCAAACGGTAAGCGTCACTTCCTGGACTTCGCCGCCGCCAGTGCTCTGGCCGGACGGTTGCGCGTCGCCGCCGCTGGCGCAAGCGCTCAAAGCGAGCGCGCCGGCCATCGCGGCGATCAATAAAGCCTTTTTCTTCATGTGCGTTTTCTCCCCTCGTTGGCACACCGAGCGGGCACCCCCACTGGTGCCTAGTTACGACTGAGGCTAGCGACTCGCACGCCGCTCGGCAGGAAAACCGAAAAAGTAGTTGGTAATGAATCGATAACGCACACGGGCGCGCGTCATCCCGGAACAAGTCCGGCATGACGGAAAGAGGGGATCCGGAACAAGTCCGGCATGACGATTGCGCGCAGCGCTCTCAATTAATGGCTCGCAAGCCAAGCGGCCGCCTGCACTTTGGCGTCGGCCCCGCCGGCGACAGCTTTCTCTAGCGCGGCGAAGTTCTCCGGCGTGATCTTCTTCAGGGCGTCGGTGACGGCCAGGATCGCGGCGGGCTCGGCCTCGGGAAGCGCCGGATTGACCATCGTCACCATCGGGTCGGACTCGCCCAGGCCAAGGGTGTCTTCCAGGATTGTGAAGCCCGCCAACTCGGCCGACTCGCAGGCTCGGAACCCGGCAATGTCCAACTCGCCGCTGCGTAGCCGTTCGGCGCGGTTGGTCGGCGAGGCAATCAGGACCGTCTCCAAAGCCGCGCCATAGGTCACTGTCAGCGCGGGGTAGCCGTCGGATTTGGCGCCCGCGGCGGCCGAAATGCCGATGGTCTTCGGAGCCGGGGCCGTCCACTGCTTCAGCTCCGCCAAGCTGGTCAACCCCGTCTCCGGCAGCACCGCCCAGACCAGTTTCCCGTCCAGTGGTGTTGTCTTCAGGAGCGTTGCGCTCTCCTCGACGGCCGCGGCCAGCGTGGCGAGGAGTTCATCCGGCGGGGGCGGCTCGTCGACGGCCGGGAGCGCGTCCAACATCGTGCCGGCAAACCCCAGCGTCATGGCCAGCGGGTCGGCCTGCAGCTCATACATGAGGGCTTCGACGCCATCGGTCACGACGTCTTTCGTTTCGGCCTCGTAATCCGCGGCGACCACGGCCGCTGCCAGGACTTCGCGCACCGCGCGCTCCACAGGGGTACTCCCCGACCAGATCTTCAAGACCGTCTTGGGCGTGGGCGTCACCGTCGGCGTCGGCGTCGTCTCCGGCATGGTTTGGGCGCAGCCAGCTAACGCGGCCAAGCCGCCCAAGCTGATCAGGAACTGCCTGCGATCCATACTTACCCCCAGAAGACGATTGTCTCCCACCGGCGCGGCAACTCGGCGCAGGTGAACGGGGGTGTCCTAGAAATCCGTAGCCAACCCGACTTCGGCCCAGGCCTCCAACTCGGCGGCTTGCTGGGCGAGCAGTTCGCGGATGCGGGTGACGGCGCTCACGCCCAGCGGCAGCCGGAACGGCGGATTCTCCGCCGTGGCCGCCGCGATGATCGCCTGGGCGCCCTTGACCGGATCGCCGGGCTGGGTACCGTCCATGGAGTCGTTCTCCTTGCGGCGGGCGCCCGCCGTCTTGGCATACGCGTCCAGCGGCGCCTCGGACTGCACCAGCGAACGGCCCGCGAAGTCGGTGCGGAATGGACCCGGCTCGACGACGAGCACGCGAATGCCGTACTCGGCCGTCTCCACGCGCAAGCCATCGGACATGCCCTCCAACGCGCACTTGCTGGCGGCGTAAAAGCCCGAGCCTGGGGCGGTCATCCGGCCGGCCACCGAGGACATGTTGATGATCGTCCCCGACCTGCGCTCCCGCATCTGCGGCAGCACCTGCTGTATCAGGTCGATGGCCCCGTAGAAGTTGACGGCGAACATGGCTTCGATCGCGGCCCGCTCGCCCTCTTCGACAGCGGACCGGTAACCGTAGCCGGCGTTGTTCACCAGCACGTCGATCCCGCCGAAACGGGCGTTGGCGGCGGCCACCGCGGCGACGACTTGGCCGTGGTCAGCCACGTCGAGCGCCAGCGGAAGGGCATTCGGATAGCCGTCGGCGAGGTCGGCGATCGCAGCCGGGTCGCGCGCCGTGACGACGGTGTTCCAGCCGCGCGCCAGCGTCGCCTGGGCCAAGGCGCGGCCAAATCCGGTGGAACATCCAGTGATGAACCAGGTAGACATTTTGCTTCCTTTCTGAAGAAGAGAGCGCTACGCGCTCGCCACCGCGTGACCGTCATGCTGGGCTCGTTCCGGCATCCCGGACGAAGTCCGTGTGTGCCCCATGAGGGGGGCACCCCTCCGGGGTGCATGGGACTGCGTCCCAAGATCCCGGAACAAGTCCGGGATGACGGTGAGGTAAGGGGTGTGGCGCGAACGGCCGCGCCACACCCCCTCAGCGAGAGATACCTTACGTTTACACCTGTAACCCTCTTCCGGGGCCCGTCATCCCGGACTTTGTTCCGGGGCCCCCGCAAAGTATCGAAGAACTTTGTGGGGTGGGGTTCCGGGACCTCGGACGTAGTCCGTGTGCCCCGCCAGGGGCACCCTCCAGGGCGTGTCGGGATCAAGCCTCTGCCAACTGCTCTTCCGGAGGCTTGATGTACTTGCGCTGGCCTACGATCAGGATCGCCACCGTTCCGATGGCGGCCAATATCGCGACCAGGAACAAGCCCGGATCGTAAGAGCCAGTCGCGTCCTTGAGGTAGCCGATGGCGTACGGGATCGGGAAGTTCGCGATGTTGCCGCAAGCGTTGATCAACGCCACGCCGGAAGCCGCCGCCGCGCCGGTGAGGAAGGACAGCGGGAGCGTCCACAGCACCGGGTTGAAGCAGTACAGGCACACCATCGCGCCGCCGAGGCAGACGATCTTCGCCACCGGGTCTGGGATGAACACCGATCCCGCCATGAGGATCGCCGCCGTGCCCATTGGCCCGGCGATGTGCCACTTGCGCTCGCCGGTCTTGTCGGAATGCCGGGTCCACAGCAGCAGCGCCACCGCCGCAATCGCATACGGGATGGCCGTGATGACCGTCACAGTGAAGTTGTCCGGAATGCCCAAGCCCTTGATGATCTGCGGCAGGAACGTGCCCACACCGGTGTTCAACGCGCACAGTGCGATGTCGCCCAGGATGATCATCCACACGCGCCAATCCATGAACGCCAGTTTCCAGGCGCCCTTCCCGCTGGTCTGCTTCGAATTGGCGGCAATGATCTCCTTCTCCCTGGCGAGGGTGTCCACGAGCCACTGCTTCTCGTCCTCGGGCAGCCACTTGGCCACCTCGGGGCGGTCCGTCAGCCAAATGAAAGTCGCCAAACCGATGATTACCGCCGGCAGGGCTTCCAAGATGTACATGATCTGCCAGCCCACGAAGCCGAACGCCTCTACGCCGAGCAGCAGGCCGGACACCGGCGCGCCCAATGTGATGGAGAACGGGACGGCGAAGAGCAGCACGCCCTGGATGCGGGCCCGGTGTTTGATCGGGAACCAGATGGACAGATAGAAAATCATGCCTGGGAAGAAGCCGGCCTCCGCCGCGCCCAGCAGCAGGCGGACGATGTAGAAGTGCACCTCGTTCTGGATGAAGGCCATGCACCCGGAGATGATGCCCCAGGTGATCATGATGCGCGCGATCCACTTTCGGGCGCCCACCTTCTCCAGGATGATGTTCGACGGCACCTCAAGCACGACGTAGGTGACGAAGAACAGACCAGCGCCCAGGCCAAAAGCGGTCTGCGACAGGTTCAGGTCCGCGTTCATCTCCAGGGAGGCGAAGCTCAAGTTGGTGCGGTCGATGTAGTTGACGAAGTAGGCGATGATCAGGAACGGCACCAGCCGGATATACATCTTCCTGATGACTCGCTTCTCGACCGGGTTCTCCACGGCCGTTTCAGCAGAACTCATTGGAGTTTCCTTTCATAAGGCCTTGCGGGCCTCTTATTCAATGGGAGGGGCGGTCAGACGTTCATCCGATAGAACGTCTTGGCCGCATCGTGGAAGACCCAAAGCTTTTCGGCGGGGGTCAGGTCGGCCACGGCGATCTTGTACGCGTTGTACATGGTCGCGTAGTCGATGAAATCCCTGGTCACAGGGAAGTTCGATTCAAACATGCAGCGTTCGGGGCCGAAGATCTCCAGCAGGTCGTAGATGATCGGCTTCGCGGCTGCGGCGAGCACTTCGGCGTTCAGGTCGTCCCGCCCGCGCATGTTCAGGCCGAAGACGGGCATGAAGAAAGCGCCCAGCTTCATGTAGAACGTGGGCGACTTGGCCAATTCCTTCAGGTAGCCGATCCACTCTTGGCGGCACTCTTCGCGGCGGTTGGCGTAGGAGCCCATGCCGATCAGGCCGCCGCAGTGGTTCATGGCCACCGGGACGTCCGGGTGTTCCCGCACGCAGTTGATCAGGTCCGGAAGCTGCGGGTGGTAGCACCAGCAGTCGTAGCTGAGGCCGAACTTGGCGAGTTTGCCGTAGGCCGCCCGGAAGTTGGGTGTGGCGATGATGTCCTCTGGTGATTCTTGCTTCACTTCCGGGTTGGAGTTGGTGCGGTAGCGGATGCCCTTGAGCCGGCCGTTGCCTTGCCGCACCAACGCCTCCAGCACCGGCTCCACGTCGGCGCCGAGGTTTCCGAAGTCCGCGTAGCCGATGATCGAGTCGCAGAAATGCGCCGGGCCGTAAGCCTCCGACGCGCCCTGGGCCGCGATTCCGCAGGCGAACTCGACCTCGCCGATCGGCGCCATCGCTTGGGGCACGCCCTTGCGGTAGTAGCTCGCACATTCGATGTAGACGGACGCGACGACTTTGTGCCCCGCGTTCAGGTCCGCGACCAGGTCTTCCAGCAGGTAGCCGCCGGATTGGCCTTGCGAGACGGCCACGACGGGATCCCACAGATGGTGGTGGACATCGATGATGGGGATGTCCGGTTCGATGATGTCGGTCATGTCAACGCCCTGCCTCATCTGAAAAACCGGACTTCGTCCGAGATCCCGGAACTTGTCCGGGATGACGGCTGGCCGTTGTTTCGACGAAGATGATCGAGCTGGGGCTGATCACGGACACGCGGGCCACTTCTGACAATGAGCCGTCGCCGCCGATGGCGAATTCCACGATGTTGTCGCCCTGCTCGTTGGCGACGATGAGGCGGCTGCCGTCCGGCGACAGCGTCATGAAGCGCGGCTCCGGACCGCCGCAGTCCGTCCACCCGAGCACAGTCAGCTTGCCTGGATCGTCCGGATCGATGGCGAAGCGGGTCACGTGGTTCAGGCCGCGGTTGGACACGAATACGAAGCGGCCCGCCGGATCGACGATGACCTCGGCTGTCGTCGAATGCGGGAAGTAGTCGGAAGGCAGCGCGGGCACGACGTGCAGTGCGGTGAACTCGCCCGCGTCGGCGTCCCAGGCAAAGGAATAGACCGACGAGTCGATCTCACCCACGGCGTAGGCGTATTTGCCGTTCGGGTGGAACTTCAGATGCCTGGGGCCCGCCCCGGGACGGGTCTGCACGGAACTGGCCACGCTCAACTCGCCCGTGGGCGTCCAAGTGATGGCGAACACGCGGTCCAAGCCCTTGTCGGGCACGATCAAGTACTTGCCGGAAGGGTCGATGATCGCGTCGTGCGGGTGTCCGAACGGCTGCTCCTTGCGGTGCGGGCCGGGCTCGCCGGGCAGGTCCAGGACGAACACCGCGTCGCCCAAGGCTCCGTCTGGGGCCACGGGCAGCGCCGAGACCGCCCCCGAGGAATAGTTGGAGATGAAGACGTAAGGCGCGTCTGGGCAGCGGACCAGCGCCACGCCGTTCTTGCCTCCCGCCGCGACCTCGCTCAGTTTGGACAGCGCGCCGGTCGCGGGGTCGAGTTTGTAGGCGCTGGCAGTCTCCATGTCTCCGTGCACTGAATAGATGACGGACTTGTCCGGGTCGATGACCTGGAAGGACGGGTTGGCGTCCGGCAGTTCGCCCAGCGGCTCCCAACCGGGATATGTGACGGACCGCAGCGCCTTGCCGCGCGCCTTGCGTTGCTCAGTGGTGTAGCAGCCGATGATGGCCAGTGTCGAAGGCATAGTGCTCCTCAGGTTTGGTTCGATGATTCGGGTTGTGGCCGGACTTCGTCCGAGATCGAGTCCGGAATGACGGGCGCGGCTACGGCGCGAGCAGTGTCACAACGGCTGCCTTGTCCCGTGGCGGGCGATCATCTTCCAGCCGTCCGCTTCTAGGGCCCACAAGAGGACGTAGTCCACCCGCATTGAGAAGCGGAAGTGGTCGGCCGGCATGCAGTCCATGTCGATGGTGCCGACGCTGACCGCCGCGTTGCCGAACACTTGCGTCTTGCCGCCCAGTTTCCAGATTCCCGCATGGGCATATTTCGCCGCGGCGACGGCCTGGATGTAGCTCGCCTTGGAGTCGAGGTAGCCGCCCGCGTGGGCAAACCAGCTCAGCGAGTTGGACAGCAGGCCGCCCATCTTGGCCACATCGTTGGAGACCTGGGTTCCGTAGAAGGCCAACTCGGCGGCTTCCACGTCCTGCGGAGTCCCAGTCCCCGGGGCCAACTCGGGCAGGCATGGCGCGACCGGGACGACCTCGCCCTTGGTGGTCTGGCGCACCAGCACCTTCCAGTTGCCCTGCTTTACCCAGATGATGGTTTGCATCAACGTCAGCGGATCGCCCGGTTTGGCGGGGTGCGGCGCCACGGTGATGTGCCCGGCCGTGATGCCTACCTGCCCGTTCGTCCAGGTGTAACCGGAGACCCGCTCGATCAACCCGCAGCGGAACACGCGGTCCCGGTGGCCGGTCAGATAGGGGCCTTTCTTGGCGACGAGGCCCGCGAAGTGCGTGTCTTGGAAATCGTCGGCGAGCAGTTCGCCCAAGCCGACGGCGTCGGATGCGGTCAATGCCGCGTACAGCAACTCCTCGCGCTGTTCGATGTCTTTGATGTCTTGCTCGTTCATGGTCTTTCGCCTCTCAGTAGGGCAGCCGGGTAGCGCCCCGGACCAGTAGCCGCCAGACTCCGTCGTCTTCCTTGATCCACACCAACGTCTCCCTGATCCGCATGTAGAACGGGTCGCCGTGGGCCGTGTCGATCATGTCGATCAGGCCGCGCGTCACCGCGACTTTGCCGCCGAATATGCGCGTGGTCTTTTCCACCGGCGTGGTGAACCCGTGCCGGTGCACGCGGTGCGCTTGGCCGGCGATGTTCTCTTCCTTCGTTTCCGCGATCGAAGTGGAGTGGATGTAGGTGACGTCTGCGGAAAAGACATCCTCGAACAGGGCCAGGTCTGAAGTGCCGATCGCCTTGATCAGCAGATCCTCCCGTTCTGCGATCACTTTCAGTTCATCTTCGTCGGACATCGCCGTCTCGCTTTCGTTTAGGGGCGTAGCAGTTTCTTCCGCGCGACTGCGGCTTCGATCTCGACGACGCTGCCACCGCGCGCTATGACTTCGCCGACCGCGTCCTCCAGGTCGGCCAAGTCTTCGATTTGGTAAAGGACGTCCGCGGCCCGGGCCGCCGGGACGACGACTATGCCGTCGTCGTCGCCAACGATGATGTCCCCGGGGCTGACCGGGACGCCGCCGCATTCGATGGGCGAATCGAACGCTTGCGGCTCGACTTCAACCGGGGGCCGGGTCGCGGCGCCGCGGGAGAAGACGGGGAAACCCAGCTCGCGCATGCCTTCGCGGTCGCGGGTCTTGGAGTCGGTGACCAGGCCGCCCAGGCCTTGGCGCTGCGCGAATGCGATGCCGTTGTCGCCGAACAAGTTGTCGTGTGTCCCACCCGCGCCCACTACCAGGATCTCGCCAGGAGCGATTTGGGAGATGACCTGATAGGTGGACGCGGTGAGTTTGGGGGCGGCCCCGACTGGGCCGTATGCCAGCGTGCGGGCACGCCCGGCGACGCGCATGCCGCGCGCCAGCGGCAGCACTTCGTCCATCCAGCCGGCCAAACCGAGCCGCAAGAACGCGTCGGTGACCAGGGCCGTGGGGATGCCGGCAAAGCGGGCGGCCAGATCGTCGCTCATCGCGCACCTCCCGCCGGTTTGGGCAGCTCGGTGACCGCGCCTTCGGGCGGCAGCGGCTCGAACTCGTTGACGTTTGCGAGCGTGGTGCCCATCGAGATGTTGGTGACGCGCTCCACGATGACCTCGACGACCACCGGCACCTGACGGGCCTTGGCCTGTTCCTCGGCCCAGGCGAACGCGGCGGGCAGCTCGTTGGGGTCCCGGACGCGCCGCGCCAGGCAGCCCAGGCCCTCCGCCACCTTCACATGGTCGACTCCGTAGGCGTCCAACTCGGGCGCGTTGATGTTCTCGAACGAAAGCTGCACCTGGTAGTCCATGTCGAATCCGCGCTGCGACTGCCGGATCAGGCCCAGGTAGGCGTTGTTCAACACCACGTGCACGTAAGGAATGTGGTGTTGCGCGCCGACGGCCAACTCTTCGATGAGGAACTCAAAGTCGTAATCCCCGCTCAGTCCGACGACCAACTCGCCCGGCAACGCCTTGGCCACGCCGAGCGCCGCGGGGCCCGTCCAGCCCAGTGGGCCGGCCTGCGCCGCGTTGATCCAGCCGCGGTTGCCGAACACGTCCAAGAACTGCGCCCCGGCGATCTGCGTCAAGCCGATGGTGGTCACGTAGCGGCAACGGCCGCCGAAATAGTTGTTCATTTCGGCGAAGACGCGCTGCGGCTTGATGGGGACTTCGCTGAAGTCGGTGCGGCGGAACAGGTTGCGCCGGTTGGCCAGGGAAGTCTCCACCCACGCGGCGTAGTCGGGCGGCGCAGCCTGCGCGGCGGCTTCCAGCAAGGCCTCCAGCGCGACCTGCGCGTCGGACACGATGCCGAGGTCGGGGGCGAAGATCTTCCCCAACTGCGTCGGCTCGATATCGATGTGGACGAACTTGCGGCCGGCGCGGTAGGTGTCGAGCGCGCCGGTGTGCCGGTTCGCCCAGCGGCAGCCGATGCCGATGACGACGTCCGCCTCCAGGAATGTCGCGTTGGCGCCGCGCTTGGCGGTCTGGATGCCCACCAGGCCCGCCGCGAGCTTGTGATCGTCGGAAATCGCGCCCCAGCCCATCAGCGTGGAGACCACTGGCACATTCAACTTCTCGGCCAGCTCGACGAGCAGCTTCTCGGCGCCCGCGATGACGACGCCACCGCCGGCGAGCAGCACCGGGCGTTCAGCCGCGGTGATCAGTGAGATCACCTGCCGGGCCTGTTCGGGCGTGATCGCGGGCTTGGGCACTGCCAGCGGGCGGTATGCGTCGGGGTCGAAGTCGATTTCGGCCATCTGGACGTCGAAGGGCAAGTCCAGCAGGACCGGGCCCTGGCGGCCGGAGCGCATTTCGTAGAAGGCGCGCTGCGCGATGGCCGGAAGCTGGCCGGGCTCCATGACGGTGACAGCCAGCTTGGTGACCGGTTTGGCGATGGAGGTGATGTCAACGCCCTGGAAGTCCTCCTTGCCGAGGACTGCGCGCGGCACCTGGCCGGTGATGCACAAAATGGGCACAGAATCTGCCCATGCCGCGTACATACCCGTGATCATGTCCGTGCCACCGGGGCCGGACGTGCCGATGCACACGCCGATATTGCCTTGCCGGGCCCGGGTGTAGCCGTCGGCCATGTGCGAGGCGCCTTCGACGTGGCGAGCCAGCACGTGGTCGATCTTGCCGGAGGCTTTCATGGCGGAGTAGAGCGGGTTGATGGCCGCGCCGGGCACTCCGAACGCCTGCGTGGCTCCTTCGGCCACCATGATCGCGACCAGCGCGTCGACAGTTCGCATGCGGGGCATCATGTCTCCTTACAGTTTCTTCCCACTCAGCCGCAGCACGCCGCGGTAGAGCGCCGAGTGGTCGAGGGCGCCGTCGCCGTTGGCCCGCGCGGAGGCGACCAATTCGGCCATCAGCGCGCCGACGGGGATGACGACCCCGGCGTTGCGGGCGGCTGACGTGACGATGCCCATGTCTTTGTGGTGCAGGTCGATCTTGAATCCCGGGCCGAACTCGCGCGCCAGGATCTTGCCGGCCTTCTGGTTGAGGACCGCCGACCCGGCCAGGCCGCCCCCGAGCACCTTGAGCGCGGCTTCCAAGTCCACGCCGTAGGCCTCCAGAAACACGACTGCCTCCGACAGCGCCTCGATGTTGGCCGCCACGATGAGTTGGTTCGCCGCCTTGACCGTCTGGCCCGCGCCGTTGGGGCCCACCCGGACTATGGTGCCGCCGACGACATCGAGAATCGGCTGGGCCAGCGCGACGTCGTCCGCTTCGCCGCCCACCATGATCGACAGCGTCGCCGCTATCGCGCCCGGTTCGCCGCCGGAAACGGGGGCGTCGATGATGCGCAGTCCGGCCGCCTTGACTTGCTCGGCGAGCCGGGCTGTCACATCGGGGCGGATGGAAGAGAAGTCGATGACCAACGTCCCGGGCGCCGCGTGCTGCAACACCCCGCCGGCGCCAGTCAAGACGGCTTCGACGTGCGGAGAATCGGGCACCATGAGGGCGACGACTTCGGCGCCTTGCACCGCTTGGGCGATGGACGTGGCACGCGTGCCGCCCGCCGCGACCAGAGACGCGCCAGCTTCGGGGACGATGTCGTAGCCGGCCACCTGGTAGCCGGCGTTCTGCAAGTGGACGGACATCGGGGACCCCATGATCCCCAGTCCGATGAATCCGATCTTCATGTTCGCTCCTAGTCGGCCCAGGCGAAAGGCGTCGGGCCCTTGTCAACGTATTCCAGGCCGATCAGGCCGTCGTAGCCACGCGCGTAGACGTCTTCCATCCAGCGTTGGATGGGCAGTTCGCCGCTGCCGGGGGCTCCACGGCCCGGCGCGTCGGCGATCTGCACGTGTGCCACCCGGTCGCCATATCGCTCAATCGCGGCGTCCACGTCGTCGCCGTTCATGGTGAGGTGGTACACGTCCAACAACAGGCCGATGTTCGGCTCGCCCACGCGGTCGAGGACTTCGACGACGGCTTGGGCAGATTTGAGCGGGTAGTCGGGCGCGCCGCTGATCGGCTCCAACAGGATCGTGCCGCCGATGCGGGCGACGGCCTGCGCGGCGGCCGCCAGGTTGGCGAGCGCCACCTCGTCCTGCTCGGCAGGGGTCGAACCAGGTTTGCGCAGGCCGTAAAGGGCGTTGAACTTGCGGCACCCGGTCGCTTCCGCGATGCGGGTGACGGCGTCCAGGTTGGCGCGCAGGTCCGCGACTCGCGCGGGCAACGAGATCAGGCCGCGCTCGGCGGGCATTTCGTCGACGAGGTTCAGCCCCGTCAGATGCACCCCGGCGTCCTGGAACGCCTTTGCGAACGCGGCGATCTCGGTGGCGTCGGGCACTGGCGAGCCGAACGGCCACCACAACTCAGCGTTGTCGAAACCAGCCGCCTTGGCTGCCGCGGGGCGTTCCAACAGCGGCAGATCGGTCAGCAGGATCGAACAGTTGACCGCGTAGACATCCTTTGTCATCATTTTCCGCCTTGTGGAAAAGAACTGTTGCAATGTGGAGTTTACTCCGATATCGTTTCGTGTCAAGACCACGGGGTTGGACTGGCTATCATTCATCAAAGTGATAGGAGGCGGGTCAATGGCGAGCGAACGATCCGGCAGCGTGCAGTCGGTGGGCCGCGCGTTCGAGATCTTGGAACAGTTGGCGGCCGCCGACGGCGTGATGGGCCTGTCCGAACTGGCCGAGCGCCTGCAACTCCCCGTCCCCACCGTGCACCGCCTCATGCGCACGCTGGTCGGCTTCGGATATGCCCGCCAACTGCCGTCGCGGCAATACGCGTTGGGCCCCAGGCTGATCCAGCTCGGGGCAGTGGCGACCAAGACCACCGGTGCCTGGGCGCAGCCGATCTTGGACGGGCTGGTGCGCCAGCTCGGCGAAACCGTCAACCTGGCCTCGCTTGAGTCTGACAAGATGATTTACGTCGCCCAAGCCCCATCGCCGCACGCCATGCGGATGTTCACCGAAGTGGGCCGCCGGGTCTATTGCCACTGCACCGGGGTGGGCAAGTCGGTCCTGGCGACACTTCCCGAAGAACGCGTGCGCGCGATCATCGGCCGGGTGGGGATGCCGCCGCAGACCTCCCACTCCATAGCCGACGTGGACTCGCTGCTGGAAGAACTGGCCGCCATCCGCCGCCGCGGCTACGCGATCGACGAGGGCGAGCAGGAAGTCGGTGTGCGCTGCTTCGCAGTGGCCGTCCCCAACGCCGCCGTCCCCACCGCCTTGTCCGTGTCCGGCCCAGCGGTCCGCGTCACCACCGAGATGGGCACCCGCGCCATTCCACTGCTGCAGGCCGCCGCGCGCCAGTTGGCCGCCGAACTCTCCGGCAGCTGACCTTTACCCGCCCGAGGCCCCTTGACTACCGATTGGGACCCCATTATGATTTCACACTGCGGAAATGCTTTTCCTTCACGCGGAAAGAAGGAGTCGATGGTGACAATGCGCGTGGTCATTACCGAATGCGACCATGACGCCTTCGTCGAAGAACAGGCGGTGGCGGCTGCCAACGGCGTCGACTTGGTCATCACGCAATCCCGGACGCGGGCTGAGTTGATCGCCAACGCCACCGGGGCCGACGGCATTCTGGTGCAATACGCCAGAATCGACGGCGAAGTCCTCGACGCCCTCCCCGGACTCAAAGTTGTTGGGCGTTATGGAGTGGGGCTGGACAACATCGACCTGGACGCGGCGGCGGAGCGTGGCATCCCGGTGCGCAACGTGCCCGACTACGGGACCGAGGCTGTCTCCGACCACGCGATCGGCCTCGCCTTGGCGGTCGCACGTGGGATCACTACGTTGGACCGCGGCCTACGCGCCGGCCGCTTCGACCTGCCTCGCGTGCGCCCGCTGTATCAGATTCGCGGCCGCATTTTCGGCGTCATCGGCCTGGGCCGGATCGGCACCGCCACCGCACACAAGGCCGCCGGGCTGGGATATCGGGTGATCGGGACGGACATCGCCGCCGAGCCGGGCGCCTTGTGGCACGGGATACCGGTGGTCAGCCTCGACGAACTGCTGTCCCAATCCCAAGTGGTCTCGCTGCACACCCCGCTGGACGCCAGCACGCGGCACCTGCTGGACGCCGACCGACTGGCGCAAATGCGGCCCGACGCCATCGTCGTCAACACCTCGCGCGGCGGCGTGATCGACACCGAGGCCTTGGTGGCTGCGCTGCGCGTCGGCAAGCTCGCCGGAGCTGGGATAGACGTCCACGAATCGGAACCGCTGCCCAGCGACCATCCGCTGACCACGCTCGACAACGTGGTGCTCACTCCGCATCTGGCCTGGTACACCGAGGAGTCGTATGGCGAGTTGAAACGGCGCACCATGCAAAACGTCGTCGATGTCTTGAAAGGCGAACGATGAGCAACACCATGCCCGCAGCCGTCTGGGTGGGACCAGACACCATCGCATACCGCGACGTGCCGCTGCCGCAGATTCCGCCCGGCTGGGCTTTGGTCGAAGTGGCCTATACGGGCATCTGCGGCACGGATCTTTCTATCGTCCACGGCGCCCACCCCCGGGCAAGGCCGGGTCTGATTCTGGGGCACGAGATTTCCGGGACGGTGGCCCAAGCCGGTGACGGCGGCCCAAAGGCCGGGACCCCGGTCGTGGTCGAGCCGTTGATCTCCTGCGGCAAGTGCCTTGCTTGCCGCTCAGGGGCAACGCACGTTTGCCGGGAACTGGGGCTCTACGGCATCGACCTGCCCGGGTCGTTGGCCAAGTATGTCGCGCTGCCGCCCGCCGTACTGCACGAGGTGCCGGGCGATGTGGATCCGCTGCTGGCCACCTGGATCGAACCGCTGGCGGTGGCCGTCCACGCGGTGGACCTGGCCCAAATATCTCCCGGCGACGTGGTGGGCATCGCCGGAGCCGGGCCGGTGGGGTTGTTGACGGCGCTGGTGGCCCGCGCCGATGGGGCCGAGGTGGTCATATCCGAGCCCAGCGACGTGCGCCGGGCTGTCGCCCAAGACCTCGGCTTCGCAGTCGTGCCGCCCGAAAGCACCTTGTCAGCCGAGCTTGCGGCCCGAACAGCCGGTGAAGGCGGCGACATCGTGTGTGACGCGTCAGGCCATCCGGCGACGGCCCTGGAAATCACCAAGGCGGCCCGCGTCCACGGGAAACTCGTGATTGTGGGCGTGCACAAAGGTGCTGATCCGCTCGACTTGCGTGACATGTCCTTCAAGGAGCTTTCCATGGTGGGCGTGCGCGTCTACACGACGGCGGATGTGCGCCGGGCAATCGAGTTGGTAGCCGCCGACGCGCTCGACCTGCGTCGTCTGCCCGTCAAGGTGTTCGGCCTCAATCAAGTGGCCCAGGCGTTCGACGCGGCGGCCGCCGCGGCCTATTTGAAAGTGATGGTCAGTTCCAATGGATGACACCGGCTTTTCGCTCACCGGGAAAACGGCGGTCGTGACCGGTGGTTTTCGCGGCTTGGGCGCGGGCATCACGGCCGCGCTACTGGACGCTGGAGCCGAAGTGACCGTGCTGTCGCGCGGCGGCCCCGATGCGGCGACACGGGCCCGATGGATCCAGACGGATCTCGCCGACGAGTCCTCTATCGCGAGCGCGGCCGAGCAGGCTTTGTCGCGCGGCCCGGTGCATATCCTGGTGAACAACGCCGGGACCCAAATCCGCCACCCGGCCGTCGAGTTCCCCTTGTCGGATTGGGACGCCGTGTTCCAAGTGAACCTGCGGGCCGTCGTCCAGCTTTGCCAGCTCTTCGGCGCGCCCATGCTGCAGCGCGGCGCGGGCAAGATCATCAACTTGGCCTCGTTGCTCAGTTTCCAAGGTGGCGTGACCGTCCCGGCGTATTCCGCCTCAAAAGGAGCGATCGCCCAGTTGACGAAAGCCCTCTGCAACGAATGGGCCGGGCGGGGCGTCAACGTGAACGCGATAGCCCCGGGCTACATGGACACGGAGATGAACGCGGCCTTGATCGCCGACCCGGTCCGCTCCCGCCAGATCAGCGAACGCATCCCCGCCGCCCGCTGGGGCACACCCCAAGACGTCGGCGGAGCCGTGGTCTTCCTGGCTTCCGAAGCCGCCGCCTACATCCACGGCCAAGTCCTGGTGGTAGACGGCGGCTGGATGGCCCGGTAAACCTGGTCCCCAAGCCCGTCATCCCGGACTCGTTCCCGGGGCCCCCGCAAAGTATCGAAGAACTTTGTGGGGTGGAGTTCCGGGATCTCGGACGTAGTCCGTGTGCCCCGCTAGGGGCACCCCTCGGGACGGCCACCACACCCCCGTCATCCCGGGCTTGTTCCGGGATCTCGGACGTAGTCCGTGTGCCCCGTCAGGGGCACCCCTGCCGGGGTGCATGGGACTGGCGTCCCAAGATGCCCGAACTTGTCCCGCATGACAGGTTGGGGTGTCTATTTTTTGATTTTCGCGGTTTTGCCAGATGTGGTGGGGGCGGTTTTGTAGCCGGTTTTGGTGCCGGTGATTTTGATGGTGATGGTTTTGCCTACGTCGGCGGGCTGGACCAGGTAGGTGGGTCCGGTGGCGCCGGTGATCGCCTTTCCGGAGCGGTACCACTGGTATGCCAAGCCCACTTCGCCAGGGCCCACACACCGGGGTTGGCGACCAGGGTGACACCGACCGCGGGAACACCGGTGATTTTCGGTTTGGGTGCGTCTAGCAG
>JAISUR010000043.1 GCA_031271975.1 Propionibacteriaceae bacterium | reverse complement strand
TTGTGACGGTGAAGTCGACGAAGGCTGGTGACTTTGCCATTCATGCGAAGCTGGGCGGCACGGAGATTTCTGGTTCGCCGAAGACGATCACGTTCGTGCCTGGCCCGCCGGTGTTCGGCACCGGCTACACCGAGCTCCTGCTCACCAAGTCGGGTGGGCAGGCTGTTGCGGACAACTCGGACTTCTGGACAGGCACGCTGACGGTGCGCGACCAGTACAAGAACGTGATCCCGAACGTCGCCGTGACTTGGCCCACGTCCATCTCTGGCAACGCCGACACGGCAAACGCGGCGACGGTGTTCGACGCCCAAGCCACCACCAACACGTCGGGCAAGGCTACCGCCAAGGTGAAGTCGGGCAACCCGGACACCTACACGCTCATCGCCCAGGTGGATTCGACGGCTGTCACAGGCACGCCAGACGCACTGTTCACCACCGGTGCTCCCACGGCTGTGAATTCCACACTGGAAGCAACGACGGGGACGCGCTTCGCGAACAACGAGCAGACGCACACGCTCACGGCCACTGTCCGCGACGCGAATGACCTGCCGGTGTCCGGTGTCGTGCTCACTTGGGAAGGGTTGGACGCGACAGGGCTGACGGCGACCGGCCAAAACGCCGCTTCCGACGCGGACGGCAAGATAACCGTCACGGTCAAGTCGACCCAGGCGGGCATCTTCCCGATCCACGCCACGCTCAGCGGGACAGACATTTCCGGCAGCCCGAAGTCGATCCAGTTCGTGCCGCCGCCGGTCGTGATCGGACCGCCTTCAGCAGCCAATTCCGACCTGGTGGCCTTGACGTCGGGCAACAAGCGGGCCGACGGCGTCGAGTATCACCGGTTGCGCCTCACCATCCGCGACGCGGCCGATTATCCGGTGGCCGGAGCGAGCGCTGATTTCACTTACTCCACCGATCTCAACGTCACGTTGTCTTCGGACGTCAGCGACGCCAATGGCGAGATCACGCTGACGATCACCACCACGAAGGCCGGTTCCTACCCGGTGCAGGCGGCGCTGGGCGGCACCCAGGTGAACGGCTCGCCGAAGACGGTTCGCTTCGTTGCAGGCCCAGCGAACGCGACGCATTCCCAGTTGACGCTCACCAAGACGGACGCGGCAGCCGCGAAGGTGCTGGCCAACGGGGTCGACTCGTACACCGCGACGGTCATCGTGCGCGACGCCTATGACAACCCGGTGCAAGGCGCCACGATCGACTTCAGCTCCACGGCCACTGTCGCCGCCGCGTCCGGCACGTCGAACGCCAGCGGCCAGGTTGCGACCACGGTCACGTCGACAGCCGCCGGCACGTTCCCGGTGCACGCCAAGTTGGCAGGCGCGGACGTGGCCAACTCGCCGCGCAATGCCGTCTTCTCCGCGGGCGAGGCCGTGGCAGGCCACTCCGAGCTGGTCAAGCTGACCAGCGGCGACAAGGTCGCAGACGGGGTTGACGCGCATCAGGTCAAGGTCATTGTGCGTGACGGTTTTGACAATCCGGTGGCCGGCGTCAGCGTCGCGTGGGGCTATTCGACTGTGACGGGCACACCTTCTGCGGCCGTGACTGACGCCAACGGCGAAATCACGTTGACGATCACTTCCACCCGCAGCGGTTCCTATCCGATCTCGGCCAGCGTTGGCGGCGAGCAGGTGCGGAACTCGCCGGTGACGGTCAGTTTTGTCGCGGGCGAGGCCAGCGCTGAGACTTCGGTGATCGAGATCACTCCGCCGATTCTGGACGTGAGCCAGACCGCCACCGTAAAGGTGACGCTCATGGACGCGTTCGGCAACTTGCTGGGCCACGGCGGCGATGACGTCGCCCTGGAGAAGATCACCGGCTCCGGACTGTTGGCCGCCGGCGACGTGACGTTGGGTGCGCTCACCGACAATGGCGACGGCACCTACACGGCGTCGATTGGGTCGTCCAAGGCTGGCACGGCACGTGTCGGCTTCACGGTGAACGGCGACGAGGGCGCGAACACGGCACAGGTCGTGTTTACTTTCGACTCGGATGCTGATCCGGACACGTCGGCATTCAGCGTTTCGAAGACGTCTGCCACGGCCGACGGCGTCGACTACATCACCGGCAGCGCAGTTGTCCGCAACGCCGCCAGCCAACCGATCGCGAACGCCCAGGTCGTTTTCTCGGTGCCGGCCAACCTCAAGGGCGGCTCGGCCAACGGCCCGGCTTCCGTGACGGCTGTGACCAACGGCTCCGGCGTGGCTGAAATCCGCTACACGACCACTGTCGCCGCCCAATATCAAGTGGGCGCGAACGTTGCCGCGGGGGCCATCAGCGGATCGCCCAAGACGATCACGTTCACAGCGGGGGCGCCCGATCCCGGCCGTTCCGAAATCGCGATAGCGCCCAATCCGCAGGCGGTCGGCCAGGCATCCACCATCACGGTGACTTTGCGCGACGCGTTCGGCAACCTGGCTTCGGCTACCGGCGCGACAATCGAGTTGGCGTTGGTGACCGGCACTGACCGGTTGTCTGCCACCGAGGCGGCTATCGGCACCAGCGCGGGCTACGCGAACGGCGTCAAGGCTCCGATCAACGCCACCAAACGCGGCACGGCCGAAGTCAGCTATACGCTGAACGGCACCGCCGGAGGAAGCACGGCCACGGTGCGCTTCACGAAGGCTCCGGACGCTCCGGTGATCGAGGTCGCCAACGCGACCGAGATTTCTGGCACGGCTGAGCCCGGCTCGACGATCACCATCACGCTGCCGAACGGGTCCAGCCCGGCCAAGGTCGAGGTGACCACAGGCGCGGACGGTCACTGGACGGCGAACACACCTGATGGTGCGGTTTCCGGCGACTTCACGGTGGTGGCCAGCAACCCGGATGGTTCTTCGCCTCCGGTGACGGGCAGCCTGGACGCGATCCGCCCGGACCCGCCGGTCATCGAGAAGGCTGAGCCAGATGAAATCGCGGGCACTGGTGAGCCGGGCGCGATAGTCGTCATCGAGTTGCCGGACGGCACGAAGATCACCGAGGACATCGACGACGGCGGCAACTGGGTGGTTCGCCCGGACACGCCCATCGAGCCGGGCACGGTCATCACCGTGACGGTGGTCGACCCGGCCGGCAACGAGTCCGACCCAGTGCAAGTGGTGGTGGGCGCCTTGAGCGTCCCGGCGACGATCTATGTCACGACGAATCAGAACACGCCGGTGACGGTGGATGTGCTGGCCAGGGCCACCGGTCCGGTGGAGATCTACCTGCACTCGTACGGTGACGCAGGCTCCGGCACGGTCAGCTACAACGCTGCGGCAAGCGGTTTCGAGGTGCTCCCCGCCAACGCCAAGGGCACGCTGACCTACACCCCCGGCACGGACTACGTCGGCGCGGACCAGTTCACGGTGACGCTCGTCGATGCCCGCGGCATCAAGGCGACGACGACGGTATCGGTGGACGTCCTGGAGGTTGAGCAGCCGGACTACAACACCGGCGGTGTCCTGGTGCCCGGCGGAAACGCGGGTCTGATCCTGCTGCTGGCCATGGGCGTCACCTTGGCCGCCGTGGCAGCTCGGAGGAAGGCCGAATAACCCGCCTTCGCGGGCCCGTCATTCTGGCCTGGCTGGTGTAGCCGTGGTTTGGGAGGCCCGCGTACCGGGGAAGCTGCCTGGGTGGTAGGCTGAACGCCGGCCAAGGAGGTGTCGCCTAGTTAGGTCTATGGCGCCCGCCTGCTAAGCGGGTTGAGGGCTTCAACCCTCTCGTGGGTTCAAATCCCACCACCTCCGCCAAATGACGCAGTCAGGCTTGCCTGGCTGCGTCATTTGATTGTCACCGTGGGATTTGAACCCGGGAGGGCTTGCGAGTTTTCGAGAGGAAGCCCCGATGGGCTTCCGAGCACTCGCAAGGTCCGCGGGCTGACCAAAGGGAAGCCAAGGACGGTGGCTTCCCGCAGGGGAGACACGTCAAATCCCACCACCTCCGCCAAATGACGCAGTCAGGCTTGCCTGGTTGCGTCACCTGCAATCAAAACCCTAGTCAGGGGGTAGTACCCTTGCAGATGTGGATGATCTGTACGTCGAAGAGGAGATAGACGCTCTCGGCGATCGCTTGGTCGAAGTCGCCGAGGACATCTGGGCTGTCGCGGACACTTCGCTGCCGATGACAGGCGAGGATGACGGCAGCCAATATGCGGCTGAGTTCGTCGACTTCGTGCAGGAGGCCACGGCTGCGCTTGCCTCTTTGCTGGGCGGGCTGGGCTACGGCGCGAAAGCTGCGTACGATCTGCTCAGCCTTGCCGATTCGGATGCTGCCGCTGCCATGGAACAGTTGGATGACCTCTTCCCATACGTGGAGCCGGAGCCCGCTCGGCATTCTCCTCGCGCCACGTGGCTGGATGCGGACGACAACGCGCCCACGCCGTCGTCGACGAATCCGCGTTCTCCAAGCGCTCGCCAAGGTGGTACGGGCTGATGGCGCTTTACATTCCGGACGGCGGCTACAGCTTCGATACCAAGATCGGCGCTTCGGCGGCCGAGTTGCATCAGTCAGCCCACTACCTTGAAGACCAGATCGCTGGGCAGTGCGTGAAGTGGGCCAAGTCTGTATGCCAGCGGGCGTCCTATAGCGAGACCATCTGGAAGGGCGAATCCGGCGAGGTGTTCCGGTCCTGGATGCCGCAAATGCTGATTTGGGCGGAAGAGTTGCGCCAGTGCGCGACTGACTTGGCTCGCGAGATTCGCAAGTACGCCGCGGCGGTGGCTGATGGCGAGGCGTGCGCGGAGTCGATCCGTGAGGAATGCCGACAGGCAGGCATGACGGTGTCTGGCACCGTCGTTTTCAGCCCTGACAAAGAAGTGTCAGCTCCCGCCTCGACGCGGGCCGACTATGACAACGCCTATCGGGATTACCAGATCAACAACCGCCAATGGTTGCAGTATCGAGCGGCCAAGGAAGCCTGGGCCATCTGCGTGGAGGGTATGAACGGGGCCGCCGCTGTCCTCAGAGCGTTTCAGGAGTCTGCGACGTCCTTAGTCATTCCATGGTGCTCAGATCTACTCGATGCCACCAGCGAGGTTTATGAACTCTACGCGAAACAAGGCTACGGGGCTAAGTCTTTGGACAAGAAGGCGCGCAGGGCCAAGAGCCCCCGGAACCGGATGGCCCTGCAGGAACAGGCGGCGGCGAAGCGGCGGAAGGTGAAACTGTCCAAGGGCGTCAAAGCCGGTTCGACGCTCGCGGGAATCGTCTTCCTCGGGGCAGACGTTTACAACGACATCAAGGCGGGCGAATCGGTCACCCAAGCCTGGGTTTCCAACCTTTCCGCACTGGCCGCCGGTGCCGCGACGGGAGCGGCCTACGGCGCCATGTGGGGCTCGGTTGTCCCTGGTGCCGGCACGCTCGTGGGGGCTGCCATAGGCGTGGTCACCGGCACGATCCTCTCGTTCTTCACCGGCCAGGCCGTGGGCAACTGGGTGGATTCCTTCTGGGCAGAGGAGCCCTACTACAAGGCCGCAGATCCGATCCTCGCCTACACGAGCACGAACCCCCGCGCGAAACCTCATCCGGAGACTGTCCCCAGCTATAACCCGCGCGATCCGCGTGGTCGGGCGTAAGCTCCGCGATTGCCTTGAATCCTGAGCGAGCCGGCCAGGCCCGTGCCCGAGCTGGCAGAACTCATGTCCGCGCGCACTGTCTTCGACGAATGACGAGGTTCGCCCGCCCTGTGCCGATCAGCGCGGGCCACGACACATCTGCGTTTACCTCTGGTCGGTCGGCGTTGGATGACTGGCTGCGCCTGCGGGCCCTGAAGAACGAACAGCGAGCGGCTTCGCGCACATTCGTGGTGGTGGACCAGGACGACGCGGTGGTCGGGTTCTATTCGCTCGCCGCGTCAAGCGTTGCTCTGGCAACTGCCCCTGGCTGGCGGCGCCGCAACTCGCCCGACCCGATCACGGTGATCCTGCTGGGCAGGTTGGCGGTAGCCCAAGAACACCAGGGGCAAGGCTTGGGCCAAGCTATGCTACAAGACGCCCTCCGACGCATCGTCGGAGTCTCCGCAACAATCGGAGCCCAGGCCGTCCTGGTACATGCGATTGACGACACAGCCGCAGCCTTCTACCGCAGATTCGGCTTCCGCGATTCCCTGGACGCCAACAATCTCTTCCTCCCAATGAAGCTGATAGCGGCCGCGGCAGGCTTGTGAGTCCAACGATTACCGTGGGCCTCCCCCGTCATGCTGAACTCGTTTCAGCATCTCCGGACAAAGTCCGGCCAGCCCGCTGACCCACATGGGACCCAGTTCCCATCGCGGGATGTCATGTCAGCGGCTAGCCTGAGTATCAGAAACCCCAAACCAAGGAGTAGGGCAGTGGCAGATTTGTACGCCGAAGAGGAGATCAGCATCCTCGGCGACCGAATGATCGAGGTGGCCGACCAGATCATCGATCTTGTCGAAGTGGACGTCTCCACATCTGGTGCCGATTACGGGAGCCAGGCAGCCATGGAGTACATCAATCTGCTGAAGGAGCAGGCAGACAATTTGGCCACCTTGCTCGCGGGGCTGGGCGCTGGAGCCAAGCAGGCATATGAGTATCTCACCGGCACTGATGAGGAAATCGCCGCAGATGCGGACGACCTCGACGAACTGTTTGAGCCTGGGCCACCGCCTGTCATGGAACTGCCATACTCGACGATCATGGACTATGGACAGGACGGCTGGTCTCCCGATTCGGTCGGCGCCGGGTTTGAGCCTTGGCTGGGGATGATCGACTGATGAGCGACTACTCCTTTGACACTCGGGTGGATGCCTCCGCTGATGACTTGCTGGCGGCTGCGGGTTATGCCCTCAATACCATCGGCAAGTGCGCCCAATTAGCCCAATCTGTGGGCAATCGAGCCTTGTACAGCAACGACATCTGGCAGGGCGATTCGGGCGAGGCCTTTCGGTCTTGGATTCCCCAGGTGCTGACGTGGGCGGACGAGTTGCGCAGGGCTGGCGAGGATACTGCTGCGGTGATTCGGCGCTATGCCGAAGTGGTTGCAGATGCCGTCGCCTGCGCCGAGAAGATCCGCATTGAGTCCCAAGAGGTGGGGTTGGTGGTTTCGGGGACTATCATCTACAGCCCCAGCGAAAAGATGGCGGAACCAGACCCAGCCTTGGCCGCCCAGTTCATTACGGAATATGACCGCGCTTACCGCAAGTACCAGTTGAATATTCAGCAATGGGCTCAGTTTGAAGCCGCAAATAAGGCATGGACGGTTGCGGTCACTACCCTCAACGAAGAGACAAGACAATTGCAGGCCTTTACGGAGTCTGCTCTGTCGCTTTTCATCCCGTACTACATCGATCTGGTAGATGAATCGACGGACGCCGCTGGCGCGTATGTGAAGTTTGCTGAGCGGGCGGCCGACCGAGACACGCGGCACGCTGCCAGAAAGGGCAGCCCCGTCAATCGCATGAATCTGCTGGACAAGGCTGGATACAGACGTGATCGAGTCAAAGTCTGGAAGGGGGCCTCTGTCGCAGGCAAGGGCCTTAGCGTCGTCTTTTTTGGACTCAGCGTGTACATGGATCGGCGGAATGGGGAGTCAAGGGAGCAGGCGGTGACTTCAGGCGCAGCAGCGCTCGCCGCAGGTGCCCTCACGGGCGCTGGAATAGGGTCATTCATTCCGGTTGCGGGCACTGCCGCCGGAGCGGTCATCGGGTTTGTGACATGCACGGTCTTCAGCCTGGGTGCAGCTTGGTTCGCCGATGCCATGGTGGACTCGTTGTACGAAAGTGATTATTACTCCGAACCCACTCCGTTGCCGCGTCCGGCCCTCGATACCAGCGGTAAGACGCACCAGGAGGAGGCTGGCGGCAACGGCTAGGCTAATCACCATGACGTCGCTGTTTGATCCCCTCACTTTGCGCGGGCTCACTGTTCGCAACCGAGTTTTCTTGCCGCCGATGTGCACCTACCAGGTTGAAGCTGGCGATGGCGTGCCCACGGATTGGCATCTGGTCCACTATGGTGCCCGGGCCGCTGGCGGATTTGGCCTTATCATCGCCGAGGCGGCCGGGGTCTTGCCCGAGGGGCGCATAACGCCGGGGTGCACGGGTTTCTGGAATGACGCCCAGGCGGAGGCTTGGGCGCGCATCGCACGCTTTGCGCATTCGCAGGGGGCGGCTTTCGGCATCCAGTTGCAGCATTCTGGGCGCAAGGGCTCGGTCTACCGCGATCTGCCTGGCCAGCCGAGCGGCTCGGTGCCGCTTGCGGAGGGCGGTTGGGAGACCGTCGGGCCGACGGACGAGGCGTTCCCGGGTTTGGCCGCGCCGCGGGTGGCTACCTTGGCCGACATCGCCGCGATCAAGCAGGCCTTTGTGGACGCCGCCGTGCGCGCAGACCACGCCGGGTTGGACACCATTCAATTGCACGCCGCCCACGGCTACCTGCTGTTCCAATTCCTCTCCCCGCTGTGCAACAAGCGCACCGACGAATACGGCGGCGATTTTGCGGGCCGGACGCGTCTGCTGTTGGAGACGGTTGCCGCTGTGCGCGAAGTCTGGCCGGACAGCAAGCCGCTCATGGTGCGGATTTCTGCCTCCGAATGGGTGGACGACGGCTGGAGCGCGGAAGATTCGATCGAGTTGGCCAAGCTGCTCGGCGGGCTCGGCGTGGACATGATCGACGTGTCCTCCGGTGGGAACATCATCACCAAGATCCCGTCGTACCCGGGTTATCAGGTGCCTTTGGCGCGCGAGGTGGCCAAGGGCGGCGTCCCGGTCTCGGCGGTGGGCCAGATCCTCGATGGCCCCCAGGCGCAGGAGATCTTGGACGACGGCGTCATCGCGGCGGTGTCGATCGGCCGCGCGGCCTTGCGCGACCCGGGATGGCCAGTGCGCGCCGGCCACGAGTTGGGCATCGACTACCAGCAGTTGCCGTATTCGCCCAGCTACGTGCGCGGGCGCTTCTAGCGGTTCGGCTGGGCTAGGCCAGCAGCACGCAGCGCAACACGATAAGGGCGATCAGCAGCGCGGTCCAGATTCCCAGGCCAACCCACTGCGCAGTTGCCCGGTTCTGCCTGGGCGCGAACACGACCACGGCAGTGACCACGAGCCCGGCCACCAGTCCGCCGATATGGCCTTGCCAGGAGACCGAGCTGGCCATCACGAAGCTGAACACCAGGTTCAAGCCCAGCCAGGTGAGCACTCCCCGCACGTCGCCGTGGGCCCGCCAGGCGAGGATCGCAAGGGCCCCGATCATGCCGTAGACGGCCCCCGACGCCCCCAGTGTCATGCCGTTGGCCTCAGAGAACCACATCACGGCCGCTGATCCGCCCAGCGCGGAAATCAGGTAGAGCGCCAGGAACCGGGCCCGGCCGAGCACGCGCTCCAGTTGTGGTCCGAGGAACCACAGCGCCACCATGTTGAAGCCGATGTGGTAGATCTCCTGGTGGGTGAACGCGCTCGTCAACACTTGCCACAAGCCCCCCGTGGCGACACCTGGATCCCAGATGCCGCCCGCCAACGACGAGCAAGCTGCCGGGCCGGCGCCGGGATACCATCCGGTGCCGTCTTGGGTGACGCAAACACCGTAGGGCGTCAGGGCGAGTAGGCGCAGCAGCCGGCCGTTCAGCGCGTTGAGCATCACCGGCACCCAGATCAACACGTTGATGCCAATCAAGGTGTACGTCGTCATGAGCGGGTTTTTCGACCGCGCGCCACCGAACGGGCCGACGTTCTGCCGGGTTTGCCGCATCCCAGCGGAGACACACTCGGGGCATTGGAAGCCGACAGCGGCTTGGATCATGCACGCCGGGCAAATCGGGCGTTGACAACGCTGGCAGCGCACCCATGTGGCCACCTGCGGATGGCGATAGCAGTATTGGGCTGGGGGTTCCGCAGGCATAGACATGCCCTCAACTGTAGTCAGTCCCGTTGCATGAGGTGCGCCAATTGCGCCACGCGGGCCAGATCCACACCGTCGACCTGCTCGGTGGCCAGCACGTGGCGCGAGCCTGCGGGCAACGCGAACAGCGGTGGTTGGCCCAGATCGCGGGTGATGATCGAAATCTCCAGGTTGCCGGTGGCCTGCTCGTAAGGCAGCTCGGTGGCGAGCCTGCCTGGCAGGTGGGGCATCGCCGCCCGGTTCGGATGCGTCCAAGAGCGAGCGATCTCGGTCATAGTGGCCAAGTCCACCTCGGCCCAAACCGACCAAATGAACACTGGGAGCTGTTCGTCGTGGACGGGCAGCTGGATGTGGCCGCGGATGAAGTAGCGGGTGTCGCCGGAAAACGGCAGGATGCAAATGTCCTGCGTCAGTTCAGCCTCAAGCCGCTCGCCTTCAGTTGCGGCGAGCCAGGCGTCAGGCGCTCGTGGGCCGAGTAGTTCGGGTACCCGGACATGTCCTTCCTGGCAGGCCGGGCAAACCCAACTTCGATCCTCCGCCTCGGATGGAAGCATGGAACCATTTTGGCTCCCGTGGTCGGGGCCATGTTGGCAAACCGCCAAACTCAGTGGCAATCACGAGCTTTCTAGGTACGGCGAACTCAAGAGTGAGTACTTTCGGCCGCCGGTCTAGTGTACGAAGAAGCTCACTTAGTGAATACCGGGTGTTCATTCGAGCAGGTGGTACCCCATGAAGGGAGTGTCCTGCTGATGAAGTACGCGTTCACCTTGTTCCTGATGCAGGTGGAATTGAAGTAGGACAGGTGGCCATAGCCGTTGTTCTCCACGAACACGGCGTTGGTGAGCGTCGCGGTGACGTTGCGGGCTCCGGACACAGGCGTCACCGGATCGTAAGTCGTGCCGATGGCCAACACTGGGTAGGCCGTTTTCGCCGCGAAGGCTTTGGTGTAGCGGTCCTCGTCCTTGGCTGTCCAGTACGCCGTCGCGCAGGGCATCGCCTGCCAGCCCCAATAGGACCCGAAGTGTGGCGCGGAGTTGTTCGCCAGCGCGATCGCGTTCACATACGTGGATTGGTTCTTGGCATTGGTCGAGTCGGTGCACATCACCGCGTAGTAGGCCGGATCGACGGTGGTGCTGGTGGCCAGGCGGACGGTCTGCAGTGGCTGCGCGATGGTGGCGGCCGCGCTGGAGATCTGCGACGCCGAAGACGCCGGGTCGGTGACAACGAGCAGCCCGGCGACGATCTTGGCGATCCGCTCCGGCGAATCGTAGTAGCGCAGGTTTGTCACCGTGTATGAGATGAACTGCGAATACGTCAGGTTGCCAAAACCGGCCACGTAGTAAGTACGGGCCTGCAGGCGCGCGGCCACCGTTTGGAAGGCCCACAGCGGATCCTGTTTGATGGGGCACTTCGAGCCTGCCGCCTTGCACGCGTTGAGCCCGGCGACCAGCGCGTTCCAACTCCCGGTCGCCGCTCCGATGCGCAACGTGATCGGGGTGTTCTTCGTGGACGACGTGCCGCGCCAGCTCACTGGGTTGATGAAGCCGTCGAGGGCCATCGTGCGGATGCGGTCGGGGAACATCGAGGCGTATACCTGGCCCAGGTAGGTGCCGTAGGAGAAGCCCAGGTAGTTCATCTTGGAATAGCCCAGCACGCGCCGGATGACGTCCATGTCCCGGGCCACTTCGGCCGTCGACATCGCCGACGCCTTCGACTTGCCCGTCGAGGAGCAAGCCTTGGCAAGGCTCTTTGCCGACGCTTTGTACGCGCTGACCTGCGCCGAGGTGGGGATGGCCACCCCCGTCATGCCGGCCAGGCCCTTGGTCTGCTTGGCCGTGGTGGAGTAGCACTTCACCTTGGCGGAGGTGTTCGTCCCACGCGGATCCACCCCGATGATGTCGAAGTACTTCAGGATGTCAGCAGAGAAATACGCCGGAGCGGACTTGACGTAGGCGATGGCCGCGCTCCCCGGCCCTCCGAAGTTCACGAAAATCGCGCCCAAGCGGGTGACCTGGCTCGGGGAACGATATCGGGCCAGCTTCACGGTGACCTTGGTGCCCTTGGGCTTGTCGTAGTCGAGCGGCAGCGTGATCTTCCCGCACTTGGTGTTCGCAGCGCACGTGGAAGTCCACGTCACCTTCGTTTTCACCTTGTCAACGCGCTTTTTCTCGGCGCTGGACGTCTTCGTCACCGCAGCTTGGGCCGGCGTTGGGGCGACACCGACGAGCAGCGCGATGGAAACCAGCGCCGCGACCACCAACCTGGAGAGCTTCCTGAGGGCCACGAATTCTCCTTTCCCAAGCAACCAGGATACCGGCAACTACTGCACGCGGGGCAAGTATTGGGCGCTCAGCTCAATGGACGCTCTCCAACAGCGCGGAGCACGGCACGAAGGCCTCTGGCCCGGCCACGCCCCCCAGGCTTTCGGCGAGCAGCTCGCGAGCACGGCTCAGATGCTCGTCGAGCAGGTTTGCGGCACCCACGGCGTCGCCGGCGCCGATCAGCTCCAGCAGCTTGGCGTGCTCCGCGATGATGATCTCGGGGCTGAGCCGCTGCGTACCCTGCAACTGGGCCATGCACAGCTTCACCTCGAACGCCAAGGATTGGTAGATCTTCTTCGTCCGGCGGCTCTTCAAGGAGGCGACCAGCGCCGTGTGGAAGCGCATGTCGGGATCGGAGATGTTCCACTCGCCCTGCATCCACATGGCGCGGATCTCCTCGTTGGCCCTCACAGACTCAATTGGGTAGTGCCTGGTGCGGGCCAGCCGCCGCAACACTTCCGACTCGAGGTAGATGCGCGTGTTGTAGATGTCCCGCACGTCGTCCGGGCCAATCATGACGACGCGCGCGGTGCGGTGGTTGCTGCGCTCCAACACCTTGTCAGACACCAGACGTTCGATGGCGGCCTTGGCGGTGGCGCGGGCGACCTCGTAGCGCTCCGCAACGTCGTTCTCCGTCAGAGCTGTTCCGGGAGCCAGTTCGTTGGCGAGCACGAGGGCTTTCAGGTCGTTCACGACCGCGTCGACCACTGATGTGACCGTGATGCGCCTGACCATTTTGTGCCCCCACCGTTGGGTTGTTGCCGTGGCGACAGTTTAGTTCCAGGGACAAGTTAGCGGAAGATGTTGGACAATTTTGCTCAGAAGACTTGCCATACCGGTCAACTTGTCCGACAATCTATGCATCATCATCTCAGCGAGGAGATACCTGTGTTAATTCCTTTAGATATATTCCATCAACCCTTGCAGCCCGTCGGGGACAACCTAGCCTTGTCGGCGCTTGTGGCGGCTCTGCCACTGGTAGTCCTGTTCGTGGCGCTGGGCGTCTTCAAGATCGCGGCGTGGAAAGCATCGCTTGCCACCCTGATCGTGACGATCATCCTGGCCATCGCAGTCTGGACGATGCCAGCGCTGCAGGCTACGTCCGCCACTCTGGAAGGCCTTTTCTTCGGTCTGTGCCAGATCATGTGGATTCTGATTCCAGCGGTCTGGATGTACAACCTGACGGTGAAGCTCGGTTGGGACAAGGTCCTGCGTGACATCCTCCGCGGCATCACCGACGACTTGCGCATCCTCTCCATCCTCATCGCTTTCTGCTTTGGCGCGCTGCTGGAGGCCCTCGCGGGCTTCGGCACCCCCGTCGCCATCACCGCGGCGATGATGGTGGCCGCAGGCATGAAGCCGCTCAAGTCCGCGGTCGTCTGCATGCTCGCCAACACCGCCCCTGTGGCGTTCGGCGCCATGGGCGCGCCCATCACGACGCTCGGTTCTTCGGCTGCCGCATCCTTCGGCGACGGCTCGTTCGACGGCGCCACCCTCGCCAACACGTTCGGCGCGATGGCGGGCCGCCAGTCACCGTTCATGGCCATGATCGTCCCGCTCTTCCTGGTGTTCCTGGTTGACGGCGCTCGCGGCCTGAAAGACACGTGGCACATCGCGCTCACCGCTGGCACGGTGTTCGCAATCTTCCAGTTCATCTCGTCGAACTTCATCGGATACCAGATCACCGACGTCATCGCGTCCGTGGCCTGCATCCTGGCGATCATCGTCATGTTGCGTTTCGTGAAGCCGAAGAACCCGGTAGTTGCCGAGATTTCCACCGAGGACGAAGAGCAGACCGCGGCCATGAAGACCACAGGCGGCGCCCGTATCTGGGGCGCGATCGCTCCTTATGTGATCGTCGTTGTGATCTTCGCACTGTCGCAGGTCCCGGCCATCAAGTCGGCCATCACCAACTTCGCGGCGGGCGTCAAGGACGCGGCGACCGGCGAGTGGCTGCCCGGCCAGGAGCCGCACCTGGTGTTCACCTGGCCCGGCCTGGAAGAGTGCTTCAAGGCTGGCGAGAGCACGGCCCTGTGCGTGTCCAACTCCATCAACCTGTGGTCGGTGCTCTCCACCGGCACGCTGCTGTTCATCGGCGGCATCATCACCGCGCTGATCTACAAGATGCAGCCGGGCGTGGCCGCCAGCGAGTTCGGCCGTACCGTCACCACCTTGAAGTGGACGATCGTCACGATCGCCTGCGTCTTGGGCATCGCCTACATCATGAACGCCTCCGGCATCACCGTCTCCTTGGGCACCGCCCTTGCGATGGGCACCGGCGTCGCGTTCGCGTTCGTGTCGCCGATCCTCGGCTGGCTGGGCGTGGCCATCACCGGTTCTGACACCTCGTCGAACGCCCTGTTCGGCTCGATGCAGGCCGTCGCGGCCAACAACGTGTGGCCGGGCGACGCAGCGCATCAGGTGCTGATGACGACGTCCAACTCCACCGGTGGCTGCATGGGCAAGATGGTTTCCCCGCAGTCGCTGTCCGTCGCGGCAGCCGCTGCCGGCATGGTGAACCAGGAAGGCGTCATCTTCCGCAAGGTTCTTCCGTGGTCGATCGTCTTGCTGGTCATCTTCGCCATCCTCGTGACGCTGCAGGCGACTGTGCTCGTCGGCATGGTCCCGACGCCTTAGTAGTTCGGAGAGGTTAACAAGATGGCAGTCAACGCCGCTGAGGCTTTCCGCACCTGCGTCAGCGACCCGAGCCAGATTCGCGTCGGCGAGTTCGAGCGTCGGGCAGTCGCCCACGACGCTTCGCACTTCCTGCTCTATCCCAGCGCAGTCGTCGTACCGAAGTCCGCAGAGGAGGTCGCCCGGTTGCTCCGGGCGGCCTCCCAGGCCGGGACATCTCTGACATTCCGCTCCGGTGGCACCAGCTTGTCTGGGCAAGCCGGCACGGACAAAGTGCTCGTCGACGTACGGAGGAATTTCACCGGCGTTGAGGTGCTCGACAATGGTGCCAAGGTGCGAGTCGAGCCGGGTTTGACAGTTAATACGGTCAACGCCCACCTCGCACCTTATGGCACCAAACTTGGTCCTGATCCCGCCAGTTCCAAGGCCTGCACGATCGGCGGAGTTGTGGCGAACAACTCCTCCGGCATGGCCTGCGGCACTGTGGAGAACACGTACAAGACCCTCGAATCGATGGTCGTCGTGCTGCCCAGCGGCACGGTAATCGACACGGGCGCGGCCGACGCGGACGAGAAGCTCCGCGCCACCGAACCCGCGATCTATGAGGGCCTTATCAAGCTGCGCGACCGCGTCTGCGCCAATCCGGAATCGGTGGCGAAGATCAAGCAGCAGTACTCGATGAAGAACACGATGGGCTATGGCTTGAATTCGTACGTCGATTTCAAGACGCCCATCGACATCTTGACGCACATCATGATCGGCTCCGAGGGCACGCTGGGCTTCATCGCTTCGGCGACGTTCCGTACCGTGCCGATCCGTTCGTTCGTGAAGACGGCGCTGGTCGTGTTCGACGACTTGTTCCAGGCCAACTCGGCGCTGCCCGCGCTGGTGGAGTCGGGCGCGGCCACGTTGGAGCTCATGGATCCGACATCGCTGCGTGTCGGCCAGGCCTTCGATGACACTCCAGACCTCATCAAGAAGCTGAACGTCACCACGCAGGCCGCGCTGCTGCTCGAATACCAGGCCACCAGCAAGGAACAGTTGGAGGCTCTGACCGAGGGCGCGAAGCCGGTGTTGGCCAAGCTCCCCGTGGAGCAGCCGGTGCCGCTGGCCAGCGACGCTGCGCTGCGGGCCGACCTGTGGGTGCTCCGCAACGGCTTGTATACGTCCGTGGCGGGCGCCCGCAAGCTGGGCACGACAGCGCTGCTGGAAGACATCGTGGTGCCGGTTGCCTCTTTGGCCGACACCTGTGTCGATCTGGGCAAGCTCTTCGACGAATACAAGTACGCGGATTCGGTCATCTTCGGCCACGCCAAGGACGGCAACATCCACTTCATGATCACCGACCGCTTCGAGGGCGACGAGGCCATGCAGCGCTACCGCGACTTCACCGAAGACATGGTGGACGTCGTGCTGCAATACTCCGGTTCGCTCAAGGCCGAGCACGGCACGGGCCGAGTCATGGCGCCCTTCGTGGAACGCCAGTGGGGCCGGGAACTGTACGAGGTGATGGCCGAGACGAAGAAGCTGTTCGATCCCAAGAACCTGCTGAACGACAACGTCATCATCACCGACGACCCGGATCTGCACATGAAGCACATCAAGGCTCCGGTGGGCGTTCACGACATGGTGGACCGCTGCGTGGAATGCGGCTATTGCGAGCCGTTCTGCCCGGCGCGCAACCTCACTTTGACGCCGCGGCAACGCATCGTCATGCAGCGCGAGATCGCCTACGCACGGGCCGAGGGAGACAACGCCCGCGTGGCGGCGCTGGAGAAGCAGTTCACGTATGACGGCGTGCACACGTGCGCGGTCGACGGCCTGTGCGGGGCCAACTGCCCGTTGAAGATCAACACGGCGCTGTTCATGAAGGAGTTCCGGAAGAAGAAGCCCAGCGCTGGCAGCTTCTGGACATTCACCGCGAAGCACTGGCAGGGCACGACGTCAATCGCCTCCATGGCGATGAGCGTTGCCCACGGGCCGCTGCAGCCGGTTGTGATCGGCGTGAACAAACTGGGCCGCAAGATCCTCTCTGAGGACACTCTGCCGTTGGTCTCGAAAGAGTTGCCCGGCGGCGGTCCCAAGCGTGCCCGCAGCAAGCCGTCCGGCGAGATCACGGCCGTGTATCTGCCTGCCTGCGTCAACCGCATGTTCGGCCCGGCAGGCGAAGGCGAAGGTGTGCAAAAAGCGTTCGAGTCGTTGTGCGCGAAGGCTGGCATCAACGTGTACATCCCACCGGAGATCGAGAAGATGTGCTGCGGCACAGTCTGGTCTTCGAAGGGCATCCCGGGTGGCTACAAGGAGATGGCGGACGTCGTCCTGCCCGCTCTGAAGGCCGCCACCCAGGACGGCAAGCTGTATGCGGTCTGCGACGCTTCGAGCTGCACCGAGGGCTTCCGGCACATGCTGGAAACTGATCCCTCGCTCAAGATCGAAGTGATCGACGCGGTGGCGTTTGTGGCCAAACACATCCTGCCCGCTTTGGGCGACTATCCGAAGTTGGAGTCGCTGACGATTCACCAGACTTGCTCTTCGACGCAGATGGGCCTGAACCCTGACCTGGTCAAGGTCAGCAAGGCCGTGGCGGAGAAGGTGAACGTCCCTGTCGACACGGGTTGCTGCGCCTTCGCGGGTGACCGCGGCATGCTCCACCCGGAGTTGACGTATGCGGCGACGCGGCCGGAGGCGGCCGAAGTCGCGAAGCTAAATGCGACAGCCCACGCATCCTGCAACCGTACTTGTGAGCTAGGCATGACGCGGGCCACTGGCAAGACCTACCGGCATGTTCTCGAACTCCTCGCCGAGCAAGTAAGGCGGGCATCCGGTTAGGGTCACGGCGGCGATCTCGACGCCGCAAACTAGGTGACCGGGCTCCCTCCCACTGTCGCCCGGTCACCGACTCTCCAGGAGCTGGTGCCCTGAACCATCCACAGGGCACCAGCTCCTTGATCTAACCCCACAAAGTGTCCTCGCTTGGCTGCGGTGCTTTGCGGGGACCCCTGATTACTACCGAAGCCCCCAGCCACGTCATCCCGGACCTGTTCCGGGGTCCCCGCAAAGTATCGAAGAACTTTGTGGGGTGGTGTTCCGGGGTCCCCGCAAAGTATCGAAGAACGTTGTGGGGTGGTGTTCCGGGATCTCGGACGTAGTCCGTGTGCCCCGCTAGGGGCACCCCTGCGGGGTGCATGGGACTTCGTCCCAAGATGCCGGAACAAGTCCGGCATGACGGGCAGGAAGTTTCGGAACAATGGAAGGGACGCAGGGCGGTTGGAATGGCAAGGCCGGTCATCCCGGACTTGTTCCGGGATCTCGGACGTAGTCCGTGTGCCCCGTCAGGGGCACCCCTGCGAGGCCCGGAAACAAGTTCGAAGATGACGTCAAAGAACAAGGTCTATCCAATTCCGGTCCGGAAATGGTAGACATGTTATGTGCCCAGCATTATCGCCAATACTCCCCGAGTGACGATACGTTCCACGTCGGTGTCCAGTTTCGACAACAATGTCTATCTGATTACGGCGAAGTCTTCGGGATGCCAGATCATCGTCGACGCCGCGGACGATCCGGCTGCGATCCGCATGATGATCGCGGAGGCGGCACTCGACACGGAATCGCGTTCCCGCGTGCGGCTGATCATCACGACGCACCGCCATCGGGATCACTTGTGCGCGCTTTCCGAGCTGGCGTCGTCCACCGGGGCGCAGATCGCCTGTGGCGAGGCGGACGCGGATTCCATCGCAGAGCAGACCGGCGTGCGCGCTGATCGCAGGCTGAAGCACGGCGATGTCGTCGGAGTGGTCGGCGCATGGCTGACCGTCATCGCGTTGCGCGGGCATACTCCAGGGTCTGTGGCGCTTGCCTACACCGAGCCGGGCCAACCGGCCCGCATTTTCACCGGGGACTCACTCTTTCCCGGCGGTGTTGGCAACACGGATCACGACCCGGTGCGTTTCGAGCAACTGTTCTCCGACGTCACGAAGCGCATTTTCGACATGTACACCGATGACACGATCATTCTGCCTGGCCACGGCGGCTCGACTACGCTGGGGGCTGAGCGACCGCACTTGCCTGAGTGGCGTCAACGCGGGTGGTGATCGCTAAGCGATCTTGCTCCGCGGGCAAAGAATGGATGTCCAACTGGTGATGTCTGTGCGCTGCCGCAGCAACTGGCGACGTTCCCGCTCAGTCATGCCACCCCAGACACCCCACTCGATCCGGTTGTCCAATGCTTCTGCAAGGCATTGGTTGCGCACCGGGCATGAGTAGCAAATTGCGCGGACTTTCTTCTGATCTGCGCCTTCCGGAAAGAGGTCATCTTCTAGACCGCGGCACTTGGCCAGCAAAGTCCAGTCCTCTATATCAATTACCGACATTTCCACACACCCCTTCCCCCAAGTTCCCCAACTACAGTGTGTCGTAGTTGAAAGACTAGGGCAGAAAAGCGATTTTCGCCACCTCTCAAGTCGTGGCAGATCTCGCACGCCTAGTCAGCGCCGCTTTGCTGCGTGAACTCCGAGAACCGGACTGCGTCCGAGATGCCGGAACAAGTCCGGCATGACGGGGAAGGGGGTCAACCCCACCGTCATCCGCGACAACCCCACTTGCCATCCGGCAACCCCACCTGTCATCCCGGACTTGTTCCGGGATCTCGTACGAAGTACGGTCCCAACTCGCCAGCGAACGATGCCGGATGAAGCCCGGCATTATGGTGCGGTGGTGATCTCTCATGCAACGTTCATGCTCCCTTTGCTGGTTTCTCAGGAAAGGGCGGTACTGTGGGGCGTATGCAAATTGGGAGACGACTGTACTCACTAGTGCTGTTCTTTATCGTTTCCGCTGTCGGCGGCCTCCTCGTAGCCGGCTTGGCAGTCCCCGCCGCGGGAGCGCTTTCCTTGGGTGCGGGAGCCTTGGCGGACACCATGGCGACGCTGCCGACGGAGTTGGAGGAATCCCCCCAGGCGGAGCGCTCCAAGCTGCTTGACGCGGACGGCAACGTCATTGCGTGGTTCTACGACGAAAACCGCCAAGTGGTGTCCCTCGAAGACATCGCCCAGGTGATGCAGGACGCGCAGGTGGCCATCGAAGACCACCGCTTCTTCCAGCACGGCGCCATCGACCTTACCGGCACGCTGCGCGCGCTCCTGTCGACGTCGCAGGGTGTGACGCAGGGCGGCTCCAGCCTCACGCAGCAGTACGTCCGCCTGGTCCTCGTCGAACAAGCCAAGAAGATCGGCGGAGTCGAGGGTGAGAACGCCCGCATTCTCGCCACTGAGAACACGATCGCCCGCAAGGTGCGCGAGTTGCGCTACGCGATTGCCGTGGAAAAGAAGTTCGACAAGCAGACGATCTTGGAGAACTACCTGAACATCGCCTATTACGGTGAAGGCGCTTACGGCGTGGAAGCGGCGGCGAAGCACTATTTCGGCGTCAGTGCCAAAGACTTGAGCCTGGCCCAAGCCGCGATGCTGGCCGGCCTGGTGCAGAATCCCACGCGAACCAGCCCCAACCGGCATCCCGAAATGGCCATCGAGCGCCGCAACAATGTGCTCGACCGCATGCTGGAGTTGAACCTGATCACGTCCGCTGAGGCAGCCGAGGCCAAGGCCACGCCTTGGGTGGCGGGGCAAGGTCAGCAGGCGAAGAACGGCTGCGTCAACGCCAACGACAAGAACCTGGCCTTCATTTGCGATTACGCCCGGCGCTCGTTCCTGACCTCGTCCGACGTGGCGACGACGTACACGCAGCGCGAGGATCTGCTGCTGCGCGGCGGCGTGACCATCGAGACCAAGGTCAACATGAAGATCCAGAAGAAGGCGCAATCCACCATCGCGAAGCTGGTCGCCGCCAAGGACAAGGTCATCTCCGTAATCACCGCTATCCAGCCGGGCACGGGCATGATCGTCGCCATGGCCCAGAGCCGTCCGAAGATGGGCGAGAACGTCAAGAAGGGCGAGACTTACAAGAACTACGCCGCGGGCACGGACATGGGCGGCGCGGAAGGATTCCAGGCCGGGTCGACGTTCAAGATGTTCGTGGCCGCCGCTGCCCTGAAAGAGGGCTTTGGTTTGGACACGACCTACAAGGTGCCGCGCACGATCGACTTCAAAGGTCAGACATTTACGGGCTGCAACGGAGACTTCACGATCAAGAAATGGAAGGTGACCGGCTCGTCCGGCACATACAACTTGCCCAGCGCCGTGCGGCATTCGGTTAATGGGTATTTCGCCATGTTGGAACAGGCTGTCGGCGTGTGCAAGTCGGTTCGGATGGCCGATATTCTCGGCCTGAGTGGGGCCAATGGCGAGACCATCGAAGACATCACCTACGGCGGCGAAATCGCCTCCTTCACGCTGGGCGCCGTGGAAATCTCGCCGCTGGCCATGGTGACGGCCTACGGCACCATCGCCGCTTCCGGAGAGCGCTGCGATCCGATCATCATCAGCGCCATCACCACCAAAGACGGCCGGCCCATCACGCCGCCGGACGCTCACTGCGAGCAAGTGATCGAGAAGAAGCTGGCCAACACTGTTGCCCAACTTATGATCAACTCCTTCACGGGCGGCGGCACCTCGCGGCACGCCCAGGTGCCGGGCGTGGAGATGGCCGGCAAGACCGGCACAGTGGACGGCAACAAGGCCATCTGGCAGGTGGCCATGAACCCGAGCCTGGCTATGGCCGCGGTCATCTCCTACGACTCCGACCCGCTGTACGCCGACTACTGGAAGCCGCGAAAGAACAACATCCAAGGTGCCAAAGTGAGCGGCACTGGGCCTTACCACTACATCCAGGCACTGTCTGGGCGGTATGCCGGTGGGTTGCTGTTGAAACCGGTGTTCGCGGAGGCGGCGAAGCAAATCAGCATGAAGCGGTTTGCGAAGGGGGATGCCACTCTGCAGAAGGGCGAAACGGTGTCGGTGCCCAGTTGCGCCGGGAAGAGTGAGGCAGCTTGCCGCAAGGCGCTGGCGAAGGCCAACTTCGCGGTGGGAACGAAGGATGTTGATTCGGACGCGCCGAAGGGCACCTGGCTGGGCGCGACTTCCCCGTCGGGGAAGGCGCAAAAGGGCACAATGATCTTCATGCTCTATTCGAAGGGCCCCAAGGATACACCCACGCCCACCGTCCCCGTGCCGCCGGCGCCATAGCCATGGGCCTGTTGCGGCGCGTCGGCGCCATCGCCTTGGGCTGTTTCGCCTACGGCGTGCTGGTGGAGAATCAGCGCTTCCAGGTGCGCCGTGTGACTGTGCCGGTGTTGCCCGCGGGCGCGGAACGTATCCGCATCTTGCACTTTTCCGACGTGCACTTGCTGCGGCGCAACGCGGCGCGCATCGCCTTTATCCGCACCTTGGCCGGGTTGGAACCCGATGTGGTGGTGGGCACCGGCGACAATGTGGCCGAGCCGGAGGCCATCGCCGTGTTGGGCGAAGCGCTCGGCCGCCTGCTGCAAGTGCCCGGGGTCTACGTCTTCGGTTCGTCCGATTACGAGACGCCGCATTTCAAGAACCCGCTCGGATACGTGGCCAGGTCTTCGGCGCACGTCGGTTTCCACGGCGGCATCCCCACCGACGAGTTGGAGGCGACACTGAGTTCGGGCGGTTGGCGCAATCTGAACGAAAAGCGAGTGACGCTGGAAGTGCAGGGGCTCAAATTGGAGTTCCGGGGCACCAACGACGCCCACCTCGCCCTCGACGACTATCCGCTGGTAGCCGGCAAACCGGCTTCGGACATCGATCTGGCCATCGGGGTCACGCACGCCCCCTATCAACGTGTATTGGACGCCATGGTGCGCGACCGCGTGAAGCTGATCCTGGCCGGGCACACGCACGGCGGCCAAGTGTGCGTCCCGCTGTACGGGGCGCTGACGACCAATTGCGACCTGAATCCGAAATACGCCAAGGGGCTGTCGCGGTACCGCGCTGGCAAGCGCTCCAGCTATCTCAACGTCTCGGCTGGGCTGGGCACGTCGCCGTACGCCCCCTACCGCTTCGCCTGCCCCCCGGAGGTGACGCTGCTCACACTCACTGAGCGGTAGGCTTTCAGCCATGACCAAGTGGGAATACGTGACCGTGCCAGTCCTTATCCATGCCACCAAGCAAATCCTCGACAATTGGGGTGCCCAAGGCTGGGAGTTGGTGCAAATCGTGCCCGGCCCCAATCCAGAAAGCCTGGTGGCTTACTTCAAACGCCCAGTGGAGCAGCCATGAACGAAGAATTGACCGAACCCCTGCCCTCGACCCGCCTGGCGGAGTTGGGCATCGAATTGCCCCCAGTAGCCAAGCCCGTCGCCGCCTACGTTCCCGCACTGATCTCGTCGGGCCAGGTCGTCACCTCGGGCCAGTTGCCCTTTGTGGACGGCACGCTGCTCGCCACTGGCAAGGTCGGCGCGCAGGTCTCCCCGGAGCAGGCTCAGGAGTTGGCCCGGGTGGCGGCGCTGAACGGCATCGCCGCGGCCGCCGCCGTAGCCGGAGGGGTCGACGGGCTGCAGCGCGTCGTCAAAGTGACCGTGTTTGTGGCCAGCGATCCGTCGTTCACCGGCCAGCCGCAGGTGGCCAACGGCGCCTCGCAGCTCCTGCTCGATGTCTTCGGTCCGGCTGGGGTGCACGCCCGTTCAGCCGTCGGCGTGGCCGTGTTGCCGCTGGATTCGCCGTTGGAGTTGGAGTTGACCTTCGAAGCGAACGCCGCGTCCTTCTGAGGCCGGATGCCCAAGGAGTCCCGCAAGGCGCTGATCGCCCGCGCCCATCTCATTTTCGAGGAGTTGGGCCGCTTGTATCCCGAGGCGCACTGCGAACTCGACTTCGTGGGCCCATTGCAGTTGCTGGTGGCCACGATCCTGTCGGCCCAGTCCACCGACCGACGGGTCAACGGCGTCACGGGGGAGCTTTTCGCGAAGTACCCGGACGCGGCGGCGTTTGCTTCCGCGGACCGTGCCGAGTTGGAGCGGATCATCTACCCGACAGGCTTCTTTCGCAACAAGGCCGACGCGCTGTTGAAGCTGAGTGCGGCCCTCATCGCGGATCACGGCGGCGTTGTGCCGGGCACCCTGGATGAGCTTGTGAAACTGCCAGGAGTGGGGCGCAAGACGGCAAATGTCGTTCTCAATGAGGCCTTCAATGTGCCTGGTCTGACAACAGACACCCACTTCATCCGCTTGGCGCGGCGTTTCGCGTGGACGAAGGCCGCCGATCCGGCGCGCATCGAACAGGAGGTGGGCAAGCTGTTTGAGCCGGGCGAGTACAACTTGCTCAACCACCGCTTGATCTGGCACGGCCGACGGCGCTGCCACGCCCGCCGCCCAGCTTGCGGGGCCTGCCCGGTGGCCAAGTGGTGCCCTGCGCTCGGGGAAGGGCCGACGGATCCGGACGCGGCCAAGAAATTGATCCGGGAGCCGCGCGGATGACGTACCCGATCCCGTTGGAAGTGGTGGAGTTGGGCGCCCGGCTATCCCGCCGGCCGCTGGCTCCGCAGCCGGGCCGGCGTGCCGCCGTGCTCGTGTTGCTCGCACCTCCCGAATCCGCCGCAGAAACTGCCAGCAACCTGGTCTTCATCGAGAAGACCCGGCATTTGCGCTTCCACGCCGGCCAGATCGCGTTCCCCGGCGGGTCGATAGAACCGGACGACCACGGTCCGGTGGCGGCGGCCCTGCGCGAGGCCAACGAGGAGGCGGGCATTGATCCGGAGTCGGTGAGCGTGCTGGGCTTGTTGCCGGAGGGCGCGATCACCCATTCTGGCTTTGCGGTTTCGAGTGTGCTGGGCTGGTGGGGTGATCCGGGCCCGCTGACAGTGGGCGACCGCGGCGAGATCGCGGCCACACACGTGATCTCCGTGCCCGACTTGCTGGAGCCGGACCATCGCCTCACCTGGCTCCATCCGCGCGGGATGACCGGCCCGGGCTTTCGGGTGGGCGATTTGTTCATCTGGGGTTTCACCGCGAAGGTGTTGGACACCATGTTCACCTTGGCCGGTTGGGCCCGCCCTTGGGATCCGAGAAGGACCGAGCCGATCCCGGAGCGTTTTCTTCCGCCGAACTAAACCCTTGAATCTCCGCCCGCAAAGTGTAATATTACACCATATGGGAGAGGAGCGACCATGGCTGATTGGGAGACCTACGGGCAGGCGCTAGGGCAGGGCGACGAGCCGCCGTCCGTTGCCGACAAAGACCAAGGTGTCAGCCGCGACTGGTTGACGGGCTTGTTTGTGCCGCTGACGTTCGCTTGGAGTTTGCCCACCCTGTGGTGGCTGGCCTTCATGGGTGCTGCTTCATATTGGTCACTTTCAACGACCGTGCTCATTCTCGCCGGGCTCATCCCCGCGGCGTTGCACGTGCTCTTCATCGTCCTGATGTGGCGTTTCGCGGGCAGACAGCCTGGCCAACGCATAGGGTGGCTCGAATTCGGTGCCACGGTGAGCACGGCTATGTTGAGTGTGTTGACGCTGGCATCTTTGTTCCGAACGGTCGGCGTGAGACCGTGGCTGGACGTCTTCTACTACGACCCCGCCGGGGGCTTGGCTCTGCTTTTTGGGGTCGCGGCGTGTCTGGTTGGGACGCTGTCAATCGTCCTCCAGGACCGGGGCGACACCTTCCCTGCGCTGCGCGGCAAACTTCGCAGGTTCGCCGCCGGCGCCATCCCCGGAATTGCGGCGGTGGCGGTGGCGTCGGCGTGGGTACTCGCCACGACTCCCTACTCGGTGCAAAGTCCCGACAACGCAGCAGCGGAACCCGGCACGGTCTGGGAAATCGATGAGTCAGAACGGTGGTTTCTCGTGGATGGCCTGGATGACGTCACCGGGTTGGCAGCCTTCGGCACCAGGCAGTTTGCCCTAGATGGCGGACGCCTGGTCACTTTCAGCCAAGGTGGCATTGCCGACGCCCAAGAAGTTCCCGGTGGTCAAGACCTGGTGGAAATCACAGGCGACCTCGCGGTAGTTGCCGCCCAGGATGTCGAGGGCTCGGTGTGGGCCGCAGGCGTGGAGTGCCAGTCGTACGAGGAATGGGAGGCACTGGTCAAGCTGGAGGGCCCAGAGCGCATCGGGCGGCTGTCGGCCGCGAGCACCGGGACCGTCTTTGCCATGGCTGATACGGGGACGGTCTGGGGCTGGGGGGATGCGTTCGGTGACACTTGCACCTTCTCCGGTCACGAATTGCCGCTGCTGGCGGGCGCTCGCGACGTGTTCTTCGATGGATACCTGATCTGGGCAGTCATGCCGGACGGCGTCGTTTATGTGTGGAGCGGAATGCTCGGGGACCACCCCATGCCGGTGCCGACCAAGGTATCCGAACTTGGCAGCGTTATCTCGCTCAATTTCAACTGGATAGGGAACATGGCGGTGGATGCCGACGGCCATGTGTGGACTTGGACCGGCGGCTTGTGTGACGAATACAGCGGCGCCTATTGCGTGGACTCAGTCGAGCAGGTCGCAGGCTTGTCCGGCATCGTCGAGTTGGTGAAAAGTAATGTCGGCTTCCGCGCACTCGATGAAGACGGACAGGTCTGGACACAGGCGGACTCCGAAGCGGATACCGTCTTGTCACCGGTTACCGGGATCGGCCATCTCGCCCCGCTTGGCCGCCATGGCGTCGGTGGGACGCCGCCCAGCTTGCAGGACCTGCAGCCCGACCCCACAGCTGTCTACGCAGAGCCAGAAGACACCGCACGGCGGCCGGTGGAAGTGGATCCAGTGCCGGGCATGGTGCAAATTGACGGTGAGAGTGGCTTTACCGAGGGCGTCGTGGTTGCGGCCGATTACGTCGCCGCGCCAACGTACTATGATCCCGGCGAGCAGGTGAAGATCTTGGACGCGACAGGCCGGGAAACCACAGGGACGGTCGTCAAGGTCATCACGTCGCCCGATTATCTGGTTCTGATCAAGCTCCCCGCCGGATCCGGCTTCCCGGTAGTTACCGCCGCCGATTTGGAGGTGGGCGAGGTGCTGGTCGGCAACGGTTTCAACACGACGGCCTGGCCTTCTCTGGCTACCGGCGAGTATCACGACGGCCGCCCGATTCTCGACTTCGCCGTCGGGCAGTGGGTCATCAACAAAGACAACGAATGGGTCGGTTGGATCGACGGCCTGCTCCCGGATAATTTGGCCAGCGCCATCGTCTGGCCCGCCGCGGACTTCATCGCCACCGCGTTGGACGCCTTGGAGGGCTGACACCTTGGCCAGGCGCCGCTGGCCCCGTCGGGGAGGGATCTCCCGCAACGTCGTGAGCGCGTAGCCGTCTTTACAGTGGGTATGCGCTTTACTGTAAAGTCGGGGAGGGATCTCCCGCAACGTCGTGAGCGCGTAGGCCGCTCCGCTTTGCGATGCCAATACACTGAAAGTGTTCCTCAAACCCAGGAGATACCTGATGCCCGACGAGAAGTTCTATAGCTGGGAGTACAACGGACGGCCGGTGGCGCCTACGTTCCCGGAGGAACCGCCCGCCGATCCTGATCTGATCGTGGACGAAGCCACGTTCGAGAACTACCAGGTCGCGCCGCAGCCTGCCGCGCGGGCGCAAACTGGCACTGGGAAGCAGAGTCGCAGTTTGCTGGCGAGTGTCGTCATCGCCGTGGTTTCCATTTGCGCTGTGCTGGGTTTTTGTGTCTCGTCGCTCCTTCCTTTCCGCTATTCGCCGGACCTCCTCGATTGGGAGGCCGAGGCGGGCCGGGTCTATTCCAGCGCCGACGGCAGTGGCCCCGTGGGCGGGGAGTTGGGCAACGTCGTTGCTGTGGCGGAAGGCGTCACATTCGATTACGCGCTACTGAGAAGTGGGAAGGTCGCCGTCTTTGACGAGTCGACCAATCAGGTGATTCAGGGCTTGGAAGGCGTGGTTGGCCTGGACTCGGACGGCGAGACCGTGCTCGCCCTCAAGGATGACGGCACGGTGTGGAGTTGGGGCGGATGCTCCGGATCGCAACCCGAGCAGGTGCCGGTGGTCGAAGGCGCCACCGCGATCCACATCGACAATGCGACGATGTTCGCTTCGGCGGCGGACGGGACAGTGTGGGGATGGGGCCGGGGTTTCCAAGAGGCTTGCGGATTCACCCCGCAAGAGTTGCCGCAGTTGAAGGGCGCCAGCGACATCGCCTACGTCTCTCACGACGACGTGCTGGCGGTGGCGGCGGACGGTTCGATGCAGGCCTGGGCGCTGTCCGACTTGGTGTCGGGGGAGGCTAGTGAGCCAGAAGTCGGCTACTCCGACGGCCTTTCCTACCTGTCTGTTGTGGCGAACGGAGAGCAGGCAATCGCCGTAGACAGCGAAGGGGCGCTATACCTGTGGACAGGAGGGGCGAATTGCCTCCCGCAGTCTTGCACGTCGGAGATGACGTATGTTGGCTACGCGGTGTTGGTCGGAAGGCACGCAGACGGCTTTTGGCAATTGGATTCTGTAGATTCGTTGGGGCTCTCGGCCGATGGTTTCACGTGGGAGTATCCCTCTGAGTATGGGTGGTGGGGGGTGGCCACGCTGAGCAGCGGCGGCACCTACCTGGTCGGAGGCGACGAGCCCACGCTCCCCGACAACTCGTCAGACAGCGCGCCGGAGTTGGACGACGACAGCGCCCAGGCGGTGGAGTGGGCACCGGGCATCATCCAAATCAACGACGGGGGTTGTTTCGGCCAGGTGGTCGATGGTTCGTATATCGCTACGCGCTGCGAGCTTGAGGAGGGCGTTGGGGTGGTGCTGACTGACTCGGATGGCACCCTATTTGGGGGGACGGTAGTCAAGAGCGATTTTGTCTTGGGGCAACAGGTTTCGATAATCGAGCCCGACGACGAAGACTTGGAGTTGGAGACTTACGACGGATCGGATGATGTCGAGTTCAATGCCGCCGTCGCCGAGGTCTTGGCCGAATACCTGGAAGGCTAGGCCTCCCAGCCACGTCATCCCGGACTTGTTCCGGGATCTCGGACGCAGTCCGATCCTCTAGGCTGTGGGGCAATTCGTCCGGCTTGCCCGCTGATTTCATTCAGCCCCCTACACTGAAGCTCATGGCTAGCGACGCACCTGCCGACCGGCTCACCATCGCCGAGTTCACCGACAATTACGGTCCGCGGGCGAGCGGGCTGCTGTACGCGGTGCAATTCCTGGAGGAGCAGGTGTTGGCCGCCGGACACAAGGTTTGGCTGATCGCGCCCGAATCCGATGGGCCCAACCCGCTGGCCACCAATGAGTCCCGGCGCGAGATCCGGCTGCCCTCCATGATGGTGCCGGGCACGCATATCCGCATGGCGTTGGGCAAGGATTTCGACTATCGGCTCGCCCAAATGGTGGCCAATCCCCCGGACGTCATCCATGTGCACGGCCTGGGCACGATCGGGCTGCTCGGCATGTGGCTGTCGCAGCGCACCGGGCGTCCGCTCGTCGTCACCTGGCACACCGATTTCGAGGCGTACGCGGAGCACTACTGGCATCTGGCGCCCATGTTGAACGCCGCCTACAAGGTGTTCCGGCTGCGGGTGCAGCGCAACTGGCGCGAACTGCGCTTTCCGCGTTTCACCCGGCCCCGGCGTGGCAAGGCGCAACTTGAATTGCTCGGGCTTTGCGCCGAGATGCTCGCCGACGCCGACCTGGTGGCCAGCCCCTCTGACAAGACGGCCCGGCGCGTGCTGGAGTTGTCTCCCACCGCGAAAGTGCGCGTGGTGCCGAGCGGCGCCGACCCACTTCCCGAACGTGAGCCGGTGCTGCGCGCGAAAGGCCCGCGGCTGCTGTACGTGGGCCGGATTTCGGCGGAGAAGAACATCGGCTTGCTGCTGGACGCCTTCGAACGCGTCCGCGACCACCTGCCGGATGTCGAGTTGATGATCGTGGGCGATTGGAAGAACGCCGGGGCCGGGCTGCGCCTGCGGCTCCAGTCGGCGGCACACTTCGGCGGGGTGAAGCTGGTTGGGCAGATCGACCACGACGACCTCAGCGCCTACTACGCCAGCGCCGACGTCTTCGTCTACCCTTCGCTCACCGACACGCAAGCGCTCGTCCTGCACGAAGCGGCTCATGCCGGCTTGCCGATCGTCATGGTCGACGACGAATTGCGGCTGGTCGTGGATCCGGGCGTGAACGCCCTGGTGGCGAGGCCGAATCCGGTCTACCTCGCGCGTGCGATCATGGACATGCTGCGCGCCTTGGGCAACCCCGACTTTGCCGCGGCGGCGCATGCCAGGTCCAAAGAGCTTGCGGCCCAGTGGACTGTCGCCAATCAATCCCGCGAGATCATCGACATCTACGAGGCGCTGGCGGCGGGACGCCCGGTGGAGCTGTCCACCGACCTCAGGGTAAGCCCCCAACGTTCCCCGGCAACGCTGCTTGGCTCTGTTCAGCGCCGCCCGTGACCTCTAAGTTTGACGTTGTGAGCACGCCCTACGAACCTTCTGACGTCGGCCCGGCCGCCGGTGGTGACCAGTCGGTCGCCGAAACCGACCGGGAGCACGTCATCACCATGCTGACGGCGGCGGCCAATGAAGGGCGCCTCTCCGTCTCCGAACGCGACCGCCGCCTCGGCTTGGCACGCGCGGCGGTCACCTTTGACGATCTGGTGCCGTTGACGCGGGACCTGGTCAACTTGGACGCCGTGCCGCAGTGGTCGACCCTGCCACCATCCAATCTGGTTTCCCCGACGCCAGGTTCCGACCAAGCCCAAGACACCGAAACCCTGGTCGCCGTCTTCTCCGCCGCGAGCCGCCGCGGACAGTGGCGCGTGCCGGGCAACGTTTGGTCGTTCACCTGTTTCGGCGGTGCGAAGATCGACTTGTCAGAAGCGATTTTCACGGCGAAAGAGGTCCACATCAAAGTGGTCAACATCTTCGGGGGGTGCGACATCGTGGTGCCGCCCGGTGTGGATGTGCGCGACGCGACCATCTCCATCTTCGGCGGCACGGACGCGAAGAAGCTGCGGCCCAGCCAGCCAGACGCTCCGGTGATCTACCTGCACGGCTTCAACTGCTTCGGCGGCACAGACATCAAGCATCCGAAGCAGTAGCTGCCCGTCAGTCGCCCAAGCCGGTTCCCACCTGCCGGGCGGTCTTGATCCAGTCGTGGTCGGCTGGGACCATCTTCACCTTGCCCGCCACTTCCGTCAGCGGCACAGCTTCGGTGCCCTGGCCGCGGGCCGCTACCATCACGCCGGACACCCCGTCGGCCACCAACTCCGCCGCGGCCGTGCCCAGGCGGGTGGCCAGCAACCGGTCCGCGCCGCACGGCGTGCCGCCGCGCTGCACGTGGCCCAAGATCGTCACTCGGGACTCTTTGCCGGTAGCCGCCTCCAACTCGCGGGCCAGCTTGAACGTATGCTCCCGCTGTGAGTCGACGACGGCGGCGATGTGGGCTTTGGCTGCCCGAACGGCCTCCGGCGAGTTGGCCGACTTCACCAGCAGTTGCGCCGCCTCGTAATCGGCGGCGTCAGCCAGGTCGCGGGCACCCTCCGCGACGGCTATCACGGAGAACGTGCTGCCGCGCTTGACCCGGGCGTTGATCGTTTCGGCGACAGATTCGACCGAGTAGGGAATCTCGGGGATCAAGATGATGTCGGCCCCGCCCGCGATTCCGGCGGCGAGCGTCAACCAGCCGGCGCGGTGGCCCATGATCTCAACCAGGATGATGCGGTGGTGCGAATGCGCGGTCGAATGCAGGCGGTCGACCGCTTCGGTGGCGATCTCGCAGGCTGTGGCGAATCCGAACGTGGTGTCGGTGTGCATGATGTCGTTGTCGATGGTCTTCGGCAGCGTCAGCACGTTGAGGCCGGCCTCGGCCAGCCGGAGCGCGTTCTTGGCCGTACCCCCGCCGCCCAGCAGCACGAGGGCGTCCAGATCGTCCTTCTCATAGTGCTCCAAGATCGTCTTGCGCATGTCGCGCACTTCGCCGTCGACCAGCATTTTGTGCACTTTGTCACGGCCAGTGGACAAGATCGTGCCGCCAACAGTGAGGATTCCGGACAGGGCCCCAGAGCCCAATTCGATGTACCGATTCTCGGCCAAGCCGCGAATCCCGTCGCGGAAACCGATCAAATCCATGTTGTGGTAGCCGATGGCAGCCTTGCCAAATCCGCGGATGGTGGCGTTGAGGCCGGGGGAGTCGCCACCGGCTGTCAAAATGCCCACTCGTTTGCGTTTCTTCCCCATGGCTCTCCTTGTCGCGCCGTGACGTAAGAAGGGTAGTGCCCGAAGCGACCTGGCTGCCACACGCGGGTCACCATCCGTCATCCCGCCATCCGTCCCCCCGCCAGGGGCACCCCTCCGGGGTGCATGGGACTTTGTCCCAAGATCCCGGAACAGGTCCGGGATGACGGACGAAGTCCGTTTCACAGTGGTGTGCGGGATCGCGGCTCGCCCGCGAGGCTAGGCCGAAGTCGAGCGTTGGGAAGGCATAATCGCAAGAGACTAACCGCGGGGGGTAGATCGTGAAGCGAGGTTTTGCTGCGCTGACGGCGCTGCTGTTGTTGGCGGGTTGCGCCCAGGAGCCGCCCATTCCGATCCCGACGCCGACCACGCCCAGCCCGACGCCGCGAGTAGTTTTCCCCACCACGACTCCGACCGCGGGCGTTGAGACGCCTGTGGTTGTTCCCACACCGGAGGAAACCGGGCTGCCCGACGGGCCCGACATCGTGCTGGGCGGGGACCGTATCGGAGATTTCAAGTTCGGGGCGTCTGAGGCCGAGGTCACCGCTTTCCTGGACAGCCGTTTGGGCGAACCGGACGACCAGTTCAGCGACATCTTCTGCTCGTTTTCGAAGAACAGCCCCTGGGCGAACACCGTCACCTACGGCGGGCTCAGCGTGATCTTCCTCGCCGCCGACCAGTCGGAGACCAGCCCGCGGACGTTGAAAGGCTGGGGGTATCAGATGAACCCCACGCTGTCGCGCCCGTTCGTCCTCGCCGACGGGCTGGACCCGACGCTCAGCTTCAAGAAGCTCAAGCAGAAGTATCCGAAGGGAAAGCTGGAGGACATGGGCTACAGCCAGGTGTTCACGGCCCCCAACAAGATCCTGTTGATCGACTCGGCCGACGACGGCAAAGCCTCATACCTGTCCGCTGGCTACTCGGATCCGGAGTGCGACTGACCGACGACACCGGTGCGGCTTCCTGGGTAGCGTCCCCGCTCAGCCCACCGTCGCGGCGATCAACGCCTTGAGGGCCTGTGGATCGCGAGCCAGCGGCACCACTTTGCGTGGCCGGTCTTCAATTCCGATGAAACGCGGCGGCCGTTCTGGTTCCCGTCCCAGGGCTTCGGTGATCGTCTCCGCGAACTTCACCGGCAAGGCGGTCTCCGTGACGATGACGGGTTCTGGTCCCGGCAGGCGGCGGGCCAGCGTCACGCCGTCGGCGGTGTGGGGGTCGATCATGACGTGGTCGGACTCCCACAGGGCGCGGATGGTGGCCACCCGGTCGGCGTGCGTCGAGGAGCCGGACACGAAACCGTACTCGTCCTGGAGGGCTGCGAATTCCGGCGTTCGCGACAAGTCGAAAGACCCACTGGCCAGTTGCGGCCCGAACAGCTCCGCCACGCGCGCGGCATCGCGGCCGAGCAGGTCGAAGACGAAGCGTTCGAAGTTGGACGCTTTGGAAATGTCCATGGAGGGTGACGAGGTGGCCAGCGTCTCGGCGGTGGCGCGCACCCGGTAGACGCCAGTGCGGAAGAACTCGTCCAGCACGTTGTTCTCGTTGGTCGCCAGCATGAGCCTCTTGATCGGCAGGCCCATCATGCGGGCGACGTGTCCGGCGCAGATGTTGCCGAAGTTCCCAGTCGGCACGCAGAAAGACACCTGTTCGGCATTGCTGCTGGTGACGCGCAGATATGAGGCGATGTAGTAAACCACCTGGGCGACCAGGCGCGCCCAGTTGATGGAGTTGACGGCTCCCAGGTGATAGGCGCGCTTGAAGTCGAGGTCTCCGGCGACGGCTTTCACGAGATCCTGGCAGTCGTCGAAAACGCCGTCGACTGCGACGTTGATAATCGCCGGGTCGTCCAGGGAGAACATTTGGGCCTGCTGGAACGGGGTCATCCGACCTGCTGGGGTGAGCATGAACACCCGTATTCCGCGCCGCCCGAGCATCGCGTATTCGGCGGCCGAACCGGTATCGCCGCTGGTAGCGCCCAAGATGTTCAGCTCGGCGTGCCGTCGGCCCAACTCATATTCGAAGAGTTGTCCCAGCAGTTGCATGGCCAGGTCTTTGAAGGCGGCCGTGGGCCCGTCGGACAGGTGCGCCAACCACAGCCCGCCCGACAGCTCGCTGACTGGCACGATGTCGGCGGTGGCGAAGACGCCGTCGTTGTAGGCGCGCTCGCAGATACCGAGCAAGTCCGCCGACGGGATGTCTGCTACGAACGCCGTCAGCACGTCGTGAGCGAGTGCCGCATACCCCGGCCCGGCAAGCAGTTCACGCCAGCGGGTGAGCGTGGAGTCGTCGATCTTCGGGTAGCTGGCGGGGACGTAAAGACCGCCGTCGGGGGCTAGCCCCTCCAGCAGAATGTCGGAGAAACCCGACAGGTGGGCCGCGGGGTCGCGTGTAGACAGATAGTGCACAAATCAAATGTTATTGGAATACACTATGCCGTTGTGCGGCCAATGCGAGGCCCGGTGGGTTGAGTGAGCCTCAATGAACGCTTGAGACCATTCGATGCGTCGATGGGCTCGCGTTGCCCCCAGAGGTAGAAACCAGGAATTATTGAAGCATGCTCGAATCAGGTCAGCAGGCTGCTGCCACGGGATACGTTGACGACAACCCGGTGGGGCGGGCGTCGGCGATCCTCGCTCAGGCGCAGATCCTCGCCGAACGGTTGCGCGCCGAGGCGTACCAAGATGCCGAGGGCATTCGGGCTGAGGGCCGCCGCGAAGCCGCCCGCGCCAAGGCCGAGGCGTTGGAGGCCGTCGAGGGTTTGAACGCTTGGTCACGGCAGTTGACCGAAGATTCTGAGGCTTTTGAGGCGCAGTTGGCGCAGCGCCGCGCCGAGTTCGAAGACGCCCTGTCGCGTTCCAAGCAGGAGCATCTGCGGAAGGCCAATCTGGAGGCCACATCCATCATCAACAACGCGAGCGATCAGGCCGCCCTCATCACCAAGGCGGCCGAACGCACGGCTCAGGAGGTTGTCGAGCAGGCCCGGGCCGAGGCTGAACAGATCGTCGCCCAGGGCCGCGCGCAGGCTGACGCGTATGTGACGCAGGCCAACGAGCACGAGATCGCAATCGAAGAACGCCTCAACCGGCAGCGCGCGGAAGTGTCCAACGAAGTCGCCAACCGCTACCGCATGCTGGAAGAGGAAGAAGCCCGGCGCCGCGCGGAGTTGGAAGAGGAAGTGCGGTTCCGGCTGCGCGAATTGGACAAGACCGAAGAGCAGCGCCGCGCGCAGACTGACCAGGAGCTGATGCAATGGCGGGCCGAGGCGGAAGCCGAGTTGGCCAGCCAGCGGGCCGCGTTCGCCCACGACGCGACGCAGTTGCGCGAGCAGCTTGACGCGGATCGGCGTGCTCTCGACGCCGAGGTGTCCCGGATCCTCTCCGAGACGGAGGCGGAGCGCGAATTGCGGCTGGCAGAGACCCAATCGTCGGTGGAGCGACAGCTGGCGACCGCCGCCGCGCGCGCCACCGAGGCCGAGCGCACGGCCCGCGAGTTGATCGAGTCGGCCCAGCAGGAGTCGGAGCAGCAGCGCCGCAGCGTGTTGGAGTCGTTGGCGGAGCATTCCCGGTCGATCCGCAAGGAGGCTGAGGAGTTGCACCGCGCCGCCGAGGCGACGCTGGCCACGGCGGAAAAGGACGCGCTGCGCTTGAAGGCGCACGCCGAGGCCGCCGCTGACCGGATCGTCGCCGCTGCAAAGGACGACGCCCAGGCCCGCAAGGAACGTTCCGAGCGCGAGTACGCGGAGGCCGAGGCCGGCGCGAAGCTCATCCGCGAGCGCGCCGCCGCCGATCTGGAGCGTTCCCAGAAAGAGAGCTACGACCGCTCCCGCGCAGCCCGCGAAGAGGCGATGCGCCTGCTGAACGACGCCCGCGCCGAATCCGATTCCGTCCGAAACGAAGCCCGCGCGATGATGGAGCGGGCCCGTGCCGAAGTGTCCGCGTTGGCGAAGCGCCGCGACGACATCAGGCAGCAATTGGGGGATTTGTCTGGCGTTATCGAGGCTTTGGCTGTCTCAGGACGACCCGCCCCGGTGGCGGCTACCCCTTCCGGCAGGGTACAGTTCGAGGCGAAGTCTCCGGTCACTCCACCCAGGTCGACGATCCAGGCACCAGCGGTGTCGGTGCCGAGAACTGACGGGCCAGTAACAAGAGCATCTATAGACGATCTGCAGATCGCATTTGAAGAGGAGACCAATGACTGACAAACCGAATTTCCGCACCGTGATGCGTGGCTATGACGCGGCCGAAGTTGACGCCCACATCGATGCCATCACCAAGGAGTTGGAAGCTGCCAAGGCCGAGGCCAACGAGCATGCCGCGGAGGTTACCCGGCTGCAGTCCTCGTCCAACCGACTCCATCAGGATGTCGCCGAAGAGCGTTCTCGCGCCGCCGCCCTGGAAGACGAGCTGCGCAACGCCCAGCCCACCTTCGAAGACTTGGGCAAGCGCGTGGGCCAGATCCTGTCCCTGGCGCAGGCCGAGGCTGACGACTTGCTCAACAGCGCCCACAGCGAAGCCGAGCAGTTGACGCAGGAGACGGCCGCGGCGGTTGCCCAGATCCGCGCTGACGCCGAGGCATACGCCCAGGACAAGGCGTCCAAGGCCGATGCGGAGGCGACGAAGACTATCGAGTCTGCCCGCCGCCAGGCTGACGAGATCCTCGATCACGCCGATCGCGAAGCGACTGCCCGTCGCGAAGAGGCCGAGGCTGTGTACGAGCACCAGCGTGCCCGTGCTGCCGCTGCCGCCGCCGACTTCGAGCGCACGCTGGCTGAGCGCCGCGACAAGGCCGCCGCCGAGTTCGCCGCGCAGATGCAGGCCAACGATGAGGCGCTGGCCCGCGCCGAAGAACTCCAGTTGGCCACCGCCAACGAATCTGATCGCCTGCGCACCGAAGCGGAGGCCCAGGTGGAGGCCATCTTGAAGGACGCCAACTCGGAAGCCGCGAAGGTCATCGACCAGGCTCGGCTGGCCGCGGAGCGCATCCGCCGCGAGTCGGAACGCGAAGTGCAGGCCGCCACGGCCCGCCGCGACGCGATCACAGCCCAACTCACGAACGTCCGCCAGATGCTCGCCACCATGGGTGGCGCGGCCATGGGCGGCCCGTCGTTCGCCGAAGCGCTCGCCGAAGTCGCCGGAGAGCCGCAGGTCGAAGACGCCGAAGAGGCTACCGATCAGTTGTTCTCAACTGAGGAGTGAGTTTTTCCGCGAAGCCGCCTCTATTTTGGGGGCGGCTTTCGCATAGGGGCACCACGGCACTAGGCTGGTTGAACCTGACGATGGGAGGCGGCGGTGAAGTATCGCTATCTGGGTAACTCGGGTCTCAAGGTTTCGGAGATCTGCTACGGCAACTGGTTGACGCACGGCTCGCAGGTGGAGAAAGACGAGGCGATCGCCTGCGTCCACACCGCGCTGGACGAGGGCATCACCAGCTTTGACACGGCCGATGTCTACGCGAACACCGCTGCCGAGAAAGTGCTCGGCAAAGCCTTGAAAGGGCAGCGCCGCGAGTCGGTGGAGATCTTTACGAAGGTCTACTGGACGACGGGCCCCGGTGGCCCCAACGACTCGGGCCTCTCCCGCAAGCACATCATGGAGTCCATCAACGGCTCGCTGCAGCGGTTGCGGACCGACTACGTCGACTTGTACCAGGCGCACCGCTACGACGTGGAGACGCCGCTGGAAGAGACGATGCAGGCCTTCGCCGACGTCGTGCGGGCCGGCAAGGCCCTCTATATCGGCGTCAGCGAATGGGACGCGGACCAGATCCGCGCAGGCCATGCGCTCGCGAAAGACCTGGGCATCCAGTTGATTTCGAACCAGCCGCAGTATTCGATGCTGTGGCGCGTCATCGAGGAGTGGGTCATCCCCACCTCGGCCGAGCTGGGCATCTCGCAGTTGTGTTGGTCGCCGATGGCCCAGGGCGTGCTCTCGGGCAAGTACGTGGTCGGAAAGAAAATCCCCAAGGGATCCCGCGCGCTCGACGAGAAGGGCGGATCTGCCGTCATCCAGCGCTTCCTGCGCGACGACGTGCTGGTCAAGGTGAAGGAACTCAAACCGATCGCCCGCGAACTCGCGTTGACGCAAGCCCAGTTGGCCATCGCCTGGGTGCTGCAGAACCCGAACGTGGCCGCCGCCATCATCGGAGCGTCCCGCCCGGAGCAGATCATCCACAACGTGACCGCCTCTGACGTGGTGATTCCGCCAGAGGTCATGCGGCAAATCGACGAAGTCTTGGGCGACATCGTGGAACGCGACCCGATGAAGACCCACGAGAACGCCCCGCGGCAGCGGCCAAGTTAGGACGCCACTGCCCTGCGGGCAATGAGCCGGACTGCGTCCGGAGATCCTGAAACAAGTTCAGGATTACGTGTCGGGTGTCGCCTCGGTCGTTTGGTCTGTCATCTCGGCTTCCTCGCTTATCACCCCGGCTTCTTCTGCTGTCATCCCGGGCGAAGCCGAGGGCGAAGGCGGAGCGGGCTCCGGGCTACCAGCTTTTTCGGCCGCTGGCTCCGCAGGCGCCTGGGTTTCCTGCGCATAAGGCTCCCAGGGCTGCCCTTCCGCTGGCTGCGCGGGCGGGCTCACCTTGGGCGCCCGTTTGCGCGTCAGACGCACACCCAGCCGGGTTAGCGCGGCGAACACGGCCATGATCGACGCGTACGTGGCGACATCTCCGACGGCTCCCCCGAAGTCGCCCGTGTTGCCTGCGCGCCCGTTGCCCGGGAAGTCGCCACTGCCCATGTTGCCGCTGCGGCCGCGTCCGGTGGAGGTGTCGTCGCCCGAGCGTGACGGGCGGCCGCCGCGCGAAATGTCCGGCGACGGGTTGATGGTGGGCGCGATGTCGGGCACGTCGGCTCCGGGTTGCCGCTCGCCGGGGTTGAAGTCAGCAGGCGGGTTGAAATCGCCGCCGCCGAACTGGCCCCGGCCGCTGGAGGCGGAGGTGAACGGGGCGGTCAGCATGCTCGCGAAACTGCTGGTGATCATAGAGAAGAGGCCGCAGGCGAGCACGAGTGTGAGCGCGACGGCGCCGATTACTCTGCCAGCAACCTTCGGAAACTCCAACCCTTTGGTGAACAGGCCCTTGACGAACTCCCAGTTCAAGCCGAGGTGGATTCCGGCAAGGATTATTGTCAGGCCGGCGCAGAACTCGTGGATCACCCGCCAAGCTCCACCGCGGCTGCTGCCACCGACGCCTGGGAAGACGATTTCGGAGATGAAGATGCCGGAGACCGCGATAAGGATGAAGCAGATCGCCAAGCCGATCGCGACGATGTAGTTGGCCTTCTTCTTGGCGGGCGCGGTGCCGAACTTGCCGAGGACCCGCGCCACCGACTTCGCGTTCAAGGCGACGTGGATGACGAACACGCCGGTGATGATCAATCCGGCAATCTCGTGGAACGCCAGGCCCAGCGTCCGCGTCGTGTATAACAGGCACAGCGTTATCAACAACGCGGCGTCCAGACTCAGCTTGGCTATGTTCTTGTTCATCCCTTGCTCCCGACTAGGCCGAATCAAGAAGATAAGCGGCAAACCTAGGTGATTCCTGTGAAGTTTGCCAGGGTTGCCTGGGAACCAATTCGGAGGCTTAGCATGGTGCCGTGAACGACTGGCAGTACTTCTTCGTCCCGCAGTACTCGCCCATCCCGGAAGGCTTGGGTTTCGGGATATTCTCACCCACCCACCTGGCTGTGTTGGCTGGCCTGATGCTGGCGACGGCGGCGCTGATCGCCTGCTATCGCCGTTCCGACAGCGCGGCTCGCGGCCGCATCCGGGTGACTGTGGGAGTCCTGGCCTTCGCGCTGGAGGCGGTGCGCCAGGTCGCATATCTGGCCCAGGGGCTCTACACGCCCGATGTGCTGCCGCTGCACATGTGCGCGGTGACGACGTTCTTCGTGTTCATAGACGCGCTTCACTCCACGCAGTGGACGCGCCAGTTTCTCTACGCGATGGGTAGCTGGGGAGCGCTGTGCGCGCTGCTATTCCCCGACTGGGCCAGCCGCCCGCTGCTCAACATCTACACGTGGCAGAGCTTCTTGATCCACGCCTGCCTATTCGCCTACGCGCTGATGCGCGTGGTCGCGGGCGAGATCGTCCCCGAGGTAAGGCAACTGTGGCGGGTGGCTGTGATCCTCGCCGTGGTCGTCCCGGTTTCGCTGCTCTTGAACGGCCAGTTGGGCACGAACTTCTGGTTCTTGGCGACAGCCGCGCCCGGCTCGCCTCTGGAACCGATCCAGACGTTCGCGGGGGGCTACTACATACCTTTCCTGCTATTTCTTGTGGTCTGCGTTTGGGCGCTGCTGTACCTGCCCTGGGAGTTGGCCCGCCGCAAGTCGAGCAGTGGCAACCACCCCAACCCGTCATCCTGACCACCCCGCCCGTCATCCCGGGCTTGTCCCGGGATCTCGGACGCAGTCCGTGTGCCCGTGAGGGAGTATTCCGGCATCACTGCCACGAAACGGACTCCAAACACGTCTTGAATAGTGACTTTGGAGGGTTCACATGAACAAACTGATGATCTTCGCGGCAGGCGGCGGACTGGCCGTTGGCGCCGCTGGAGTAGCTGTGTGGGCAATGCTGTTCCAGCCCCTAAACATGGCCGTGCCCCCGGCCCCCAGCCCCGTCGTTTCCACCCCAGCCCCGGAACCGGTGGTCGACTCGACCGAAGACGCTGAGGCTGTGGAGCCCGAAGACTTGAGCGACTGGACCGAAGCCGTTGGCTCGCCCTTCCCGGAAGGGGGCACCGACCCCAACCTGTACGGGCATGGCGAGTCGTTCCTGGTCTACGGCATGCATTATGGCGACGAAGTTTCCACCACTATCGCCTTGTGGGATCTTGACGGTTGGCACCAGTTCGCCGACCTGCCCGGCGAACCTGAGGGGGGATTGGCTAGCGCCGTGCAGGTCTCTTGGAAGTTCTACGCCATCTGCATCGTCGACGGGGAATATGCCATCGTCAGCTATGACGAGGACGCCGACGAATGGACCGAGCTGCCACTTCCAGTAAGCCTGCAACACGCGAACATCTTTGGGCTCTACGAGAGCGAGCAGAAGCTCTTCGCTCTGGGTGGCGTAGACACCATGAGCGCCTTCGAACGCTACGACCCGGCGACCGGCCAGTGGGAGGATCTGTACGTGCTGCCCGCAGATGTGTCCTTGGACATGGCATACGACGGGGTCGTGAGAATGATCTACCAGAACGGAAAGTTCTACTACCAGGTACACGCGGATTGAGCGATACCGCCGTGCTGCGCGACCCCTCGTCCCCATCCTCGTCACGCCGAAAACCCCACCCTCGTCATGCCGGACTCGTTCCGGCATCTCGGACGAAGTCCGGTTCTGGGGTGGGGCGGGCTCAAATCCCACGGCGTTACTATCAAGAAGACGTAGCCAGGCAAGCCTGGCTACGCGTTTTGGCGGTGGCGGAGGGATTTGAACCCTCGGAGGGTTGCCCCTCACGCGCTTTCGAGGCGCGCTCCTTCGGCCGCTCGGACACGCCACCGGGGGCGAGTCTACATGATTTCCGGGGCACCTTTCACGCTCGTTGGGGGGCGGCGTGCGGCTGGTCAGGGGTTTTGTTGTCCGGGGCACGTATCTGTCTGGTGTCCGGCAGGTTACTATCGCGAAAACTGCTTCACAAAGTGCCCGGAGGGCATTAGATTAACCCAGACAGCGTTGTCACGTTTCCCCGGCTTCGGCCGGTGTTTCTCATTGAAAGGGGACTCTTGGTATGAGTTCTAAGAATGCTCCCTCCGGGGGCGAGAGCAAGGAATATTTCGAGGAGAGAAGTCTCAAGTCTGGTGCTGGCGGCTGGGTATTGCTGGCCGGCTTGGGTGTCGCCTACGTTATCTCTGGCGACTTCTCCGGCTGGAACAATGGCCTGACGGCAGGTGGATTCGGTGGTTTGTTCATCGCCTTCATCTTGATGGGCATCATGTACCTGTTCATGATCTTCGGCTTGGCTGAGCTCAGCTCTGCGCTGCCGACCGCAGGCGCCGGCTACGGCTTCGCCAGGCGCGCCTTCGGCCGTCTTGGCGGATACATGACTGGCGTCGCGATCCTCATCGAGTACGTGATCGCCCCGGCCGCAATCTCGGTGTTCATCACCGACTATGTGCGGTTGCTGTTCGGATGGGAGTCCAACTTCATGCTTAACATCGCCATCATGGCGGTGTTCTGGATTGTTTTCATCGGCATCCAGTTGCTGGGCGCGGGCGAAGCGCTCAAGACGATCTTTGTGATCACCGCGATCGCAGTGGTTGCCTTGATCGTCTACGTGATCGCGATCATTCCGCACTTCGACGCCAGCCTCATGCTCAACATGACGCCTGACGGTTCGCTGGGATCCTCGGAATTCCTGCCGCACGGCTACTCTGGCGCCCTGGCGACGCTGGTTTTCGGCATCTGGTTCTTCCTCGGCATCGAGGGCGTGCCGCTGGCCGCCGAAGAGGCGAAGGATCCGAAGCGGGACATGCCGCGCGGCCTGATTATCGGCATGCTCTGCCTGATCGTGTTCGGCGCGTTGATGCTCTTCCTCACCTCCGCTGGTACCGGCCACTGCATCAACGGCGACGGAACCCTTGATGGCCCGGGCTGCTCGACCGGCTCCGACATCATCGGGCCTTCGGGCGCTCCACTGATCCTCGCGTTGACGTCCTCTGGGCTTCCCGCGCCGGTGATCTACTTCGTGAACATCGCTGGCCTGGCAGGCCTGGTCGCATCCTTCTTCTCGCTCACGTTCGGCGCTTCCCGCCAGATGTTCGCCCTTTCCCGGGCCGGCTACTTGCCGCGTGGCATCTCGAAGACGTCCAAGCGCAAGGTCCCGACCTACTGCCTGCTGATCCCGGGCGTCATCGGCTTCGCCCTGGGCGGCTCGTTGCAGGACGGCGCGACGCTGATCGACATCGCTGTGTTCGGCGCGACGGTCTCCTACGTGATGATGTCCGCCTCGCACGTGTGGCTGCGGATCAAGGACAAGGAACTCCACCGCGAGTACTTGACCCCTGGTGGCCACATCACCACGGGCATCGCCACCTTCCTCGCAGTGGTCGCCGTGATCGCGGTGTTCACCTACGACTGGGTCGCCGCCAGCATCACCTGCGGCGTCTTCGTGCTGATGATCATCTACTTCCTGGCGTACTCTTCGAAGAACGTCGTCGGCAATGCTCCCGAGGAGGAGTTCGCGGCCATCGCCGCCGCCGAGGAAGACTTGCGGTAGGCATATACAAGCTCGGCCTGCCGGCTGGCGCTGCGACTCTCGCCGGCAGGCCCTGCTGACCCGCGGTGGTCGTGCTCTGCGAAAAGAACTTTCTTGGTCTGATGGCAGAGCACGGCCGCAGCGCATAGAGTGCTAGTTAGCACGCAACTCAAGAGCATGCTCTTGTCGCAACGGGGCGACACCGGGGCATCGAAGAAATAAGGAGGTTGTCGAGATATGATCGGCGATCCGCTCAAGGCAGCAGTCTTGAGCATGAAAATCATCCCGAATGTCGATGCTGGTTTGGCCAAGGAGCTGGAAGTTCCCGAAGGCCACCACTCGATCGGGCTGTTCACCTGCGACATCGACGACGTGGGTTACACCGCGCTCGACGAGTCCACGAAGAAGGCCGACGTCAAGGTCATCTACGCCAAGTCCATGTACGCGGGCGCGGCCAACGCCAACACCAAGTTGGCTGGCGAGTTGATCGGCATCATCTCCGGGCCCAACCCCGCCGAGGTGCGCGCCGGGCTCAACGCCATCGTCGAGATGTTGGAAAACGAGGCCTGGTTCTATTCGGCCAACGAAGACGATTCCATCTGCTACTACGCCTACACGATCTCCCGCTCCGGCTCGTATCTGTCGGAGGCCATCGGCCAGCCGGAAGGCACCCCGATCGCCTACCTGATCGCTCCGCCGGAAGAAGCCGTCTACGGCGTCGACGCGGCGCTCAAGGCAGCCGAAGTCGAGATGGGCGTCTTCTATGGGCCGCCGTCCGAGACCAACTTCGGCGGTGCGCTGCTGTATGGCGAGCAGAGCGCCTGCAAGGCGGCTTGCAACGCCTTCGCCGAGGCGGTCAAGTTCGTGGCCGCCCATCCCACCGAGTACTAGTAAGGCCAGGTTATGGAAGCCATCGGAATGATCGAGACCAAGGGTCTGGTGGCGTCGATTGAAGCCGCGGACGCGATGGTCAAGGCTGCCAACGTCTCGTTGCGCACCAAAGAGCACGTCGGCGGCGGCCTGGTGACCGTGATCGTCACGGGCGAGGTCGGCGCTGTCAAGGCGGCCACGGATGCCGGCGCAGCCGCGGCGGCCCGTGTCGGGGATCTCATCAGCGTGCATGTGATCCCCCGCCCAATCAACGAGATCGACGAGATCCTGCCGCCGCTGGGTTCGAATCCGTCCGGCGGGCCCGCCCCGCAGGCGGGTGAGCAAGTGCCGCCCGGCGCCAAACCGGTCGGGTTCACCGCTCCGGCGGCCGCCCCCGCGGTCGCGGTGGCAAAGGCCGAGCCGACGCCGGCTCCGGCTGCCAAGCCTGAGCCGGCCAAGGCGGCGCCCAAACCGGCGCCCAAGGCCGGCGAGCGCATCGAGCTAGAGGAGTTGTCCAAGCTGCGGGTAGCCGACCTGCGCACGTTGCTGCGCAAGACGCCCGGCGTGGACATGAACAACCAAGAGATCAAGTTCGCCAACAAGGAAGCACTGCTGGCGGCATTCAAGCGCGCGTACAAAGCAGACACTGGAAAGGACAAGCAATGAAAGAAATCGCCCTGGGAATGGTGGAGACCAAGGGCCTGGTGGCGTCCATTGAGGCCGCTGACGCTATGGTCAAGGCCGCAAACGTCACCCTGATCGGCAAAGTCCATGTGGGCGGCGGCCTCGTCACCGTGATGGTGCGCGGCGACGTTGGCGCCGTCAAGGCCGCCACCGACGCCGGCGCCGCAGCCGCAGACCGCGTCGGCGAGTTGATCAGCGTCCACGTCATCCCGCGTCCGCACGCCGAGGTCGAGTACATTCTGCCGACGCTGCAGGGCTAAGCCGTGCCTGGTATCTCCAGGGAAGCTCGTCGCGCTCTCAAAGCCGCGGTGAAGTCTCTCAAGGAGACCAAGTCTCCTGCCAAACGGGAGCAGCTTCGCGTTGGTGTGGATCTCGGGACGGCGTCCATCATCGTCATCGTCATCGGCGAGGACCAGATGCCGTTGGCCGCCGAGTTGCAGACGGCCCAAGTGGCCCGCGACGGCCTTGTCGTGGACTACATCGGGGCCGTCGACATCACCAAGCGGCTGGTGCGCAAACTTGAAGGCCGGCTCGGCGTGGAGTTGCAGACGGCGGCTATCGCCATGCCGCCCGGTGTCAATCCGGCGGAGAGCTCCACACACCGGCACGTCGTCGAGGCTTGCGGGCTGCACGTCTCGGCGGTGCTCGACGAGCCGACGGCCGCGGGGGCGGTGCTGGGAATCAGCGATGGCGTGGTCGTCGACATAGGCGGTGGCACGACCGGGTTGTCGATCTTCGAGGACGGGAAGGTGGTCTATGTGGCTGATGAGCCGACGGGCGGCACGCACGTTTCGCTGGTGCTCATGGGGCGCTACGGCATCACCTTCGAGAAAGCCGAGGCGATGAAACTGAAGAAGTCGAAAGCCGACGATGTGCGCGTCGCGGTGCTCCCGACGATGGAGAAAATGGCGTCGATCGTGCAGCGGCACCTGGAGGCTTACGGTTCCAAGCGGCCCGTCGAGCGCATCTACCTCGTCGGCGGCACATCGGACCTCAAAGGCATCGAAGACGTCTTCAAGGACATCACGGGCATCGACACGGTGAAACCGCCACATCCGATGATGGTGACACCGCTGGGGATCGCGCTCAGCGGCGGCGCGGAGCCGCCAAGTAAGAAGGTAGAACAATGAGAAGGGAACACTGATGCAAATAGGCACAGTGATTGGGAACGTTTGGGCGAGCCGGAAGAATGACGACCTGGCCGGCTCCAAGTTGATGATCGTCGAGCCCTACCACTATCCGGGCCACGACAAGCCCTCGCCCATCGTCGCCGCAGACCCCATCGGGGCGGGCGTCGGCGAAGTGGTGCTGGTCGTGTCCGGCTCGACGGCGCGCGTCAGCACGGGCACGGGCGCGCAGCCCATCGACCATGTCATCGTGGGCATCGTGGACAAGGTCGACTTGGATCCGTCGGCGATGGGCCACGACTGGACGAAGATGTCGCACGAAGAACTCGGGCGGGACGCCTGACATGGAGTTGTCGAAGTCTGCGATCGAGGCGATCATCCGAGAAGTCATCCGGGAGGAGATCGGCCGCGGCGGCGCCCCCGCGCGCACGCTCGACCCTTCCGGGGTGATCGGCGTCGCCACCGAACGGGTGCCGCTGGAGCCATTCCCGTTCCCGATCGAGTCCGACCGCGTGCAACTCGTCGACGTGCTCTCCCTTGAGGAAAGCCCCCGGTTGGGTTGCGGCATCATGGAAATGGACCGCACCAAGTTCGCTTGGACGCTCACCTACGACGAGATCGACGTCGTGCTGGAAGGCACCTTGGAGATCATCGTCGACGGCCGCGTCACCCGGGCCACCGCGGGGCAGGTCATCTACATCCCGAAGAACACGTCCATCGAGTTCTCCACGCCGGACAAGGTGAAGTTCATCTACGTCTGCTACCCGGCGAATTGGGCCGACGGATAAGGCGCGGCAGCGTCGCAGATCCGGACAACTGACATGGAAAGGGGGAGAGCATGAGCCAACTGGACGCGTGTCCGAAGCTGTATTTCGGCAAGCACTCGCTTGATGCGCTGGCCGGGTTGCCGGAAGGCGACGTCATGGTGCTCTGCGACCCCTTCATGGTGGAATCCGGCATCATCGCGAAGGTCACTTCGCGGCTGGAGGCTGGCGGCCACCCGGTCTACATCTTCTCGGGCGTGACGACCGACCCGTCCATCTCAACGGTCACCGAAGCCATGCACATGATGCTGCGCGACAAGCCCGACATCTTGATCGCGCTCGGCGGCGGCTCGGCCATCGACACCACCAAAGCGATGATGTACTTCTGCCTGAAGTACAAAGAAGCGCTGATGGAGCGCCGCTGGGTGCACCGGCCGTATTTCGTCGCCGTGCCCACCACCGCCGGGTCGGGCTCCGAGGTGACCAGCTACACCGTCGTCACCGACGTCGAGAACGAGGTGAAGATCCCCATCTCGGACCGCGCGATGATCCCCGACGTGGCCATCCTCGACCCGGAATTCCTCAAGACGCTCCCGAAAGACCTGCTCGCCTTCCCCGGTATGGACGTGTTCACGCACTCTATCGAAGCGTACGTCTCTGGCGCCGCCACCGCGTTCACCGACCTGTACGCGCTGCACGCCGGCAGGACGGTGCTGCGCTGCTTGCCGCGGCTCTATGAGGGCGACCTTGACGACCGTGCCTGCCAAGACATGATGATCGCGGCGACCATGGCCGGCCTGGCCTTCCACAACTCTTCCCTTGGGCTCACCCACGGCATCGCGCACACCTTGGGCGCCGAATTCCATCTGCCGCACGGGAAGGCGAACGCGATCGTGCTGCCCTGGGTGATCGCGTTCAACGCCGGGATCGGCCGCTATCGCGCGCTGTCCCGCCCCGAATTGCTGATCCGCTACGCCACGTTCGCCCGCGAACTCGGGTTGCCGGCCGGGGGCGACGAAGACGCGGCCGCGGAGTTGATCCGGACGGTCCAACGCCTCAACAAGCAGTTCGGCATCCCCGAATCCCTCGCGGCCGCCGGGGTGCCGCTCGACGCGTTGCAGGCCAACCGGGCCGAGATGGCCGAGAAGATCCTGGGTGACATCACCACCAAGTCCAACCCGGTCGCCGTGGACTTCACCGATGTCGCGGAGCTGCTCACCGACATTTACGCGGGGGGTGGTCCGCTTGGCTGAAGAGAAGCAGAGGATCATCCAGGAGTTCGTCCCCGGCAAACAGGTCACGCTCGCGCACCTGATCGCCAACCCGGTCGGAAACCTGACGCTGAAGCTCGGCCTGCCCGCGGACCAGATCTCCAACGCCATCGGGATCCTCACCATCACGCCTTCCGAGGCGGCCATCATCGCCGCCGACATCGCCACGAAGACGGCCGCGGTGGAGATCGGCTTCGTGGACCGCTTCTCCGGAGCCGTGTTGATCACCGGCGATGTGGAGGCGGTCAATTCAGCCCTACAAGGAGTGTTGCGCCTGCTCAGCGACGAGATGGGCTTCTCCCCGACCCCGATAACGAGATCGTGAGGGGGTGGGTCTTATGCTGAAAGCGATCTTGGTAGGTATCAGCGGATGTGGGAAGACCACTCTCATCCAGCGGCTTTGCAACGACGAGCTGGTCTACAAGAAGACCCAGGTCGTGGAACATTACGTGAACTTCATCGACACGCCCGGCGAATATCTGGAGCAGCGGGCGCTGTATCGCGGCATCATCATCTCCGCGGTCGACGCCGACGAGATCGGCTTGGTGCAGGACTGCTCTGTGGACAACACCTGGATCCCGCCTTCGTTCGCCACGACGTTCGCGAAGCCCATCTTCGGAATCGTCACCAAGACGGATCTGGCCAAATCGCGCGAGCAGATCGACTGGGCGCGCTCGGTGCTGCAAACCGGTGGCGCCAACCGCGTCTTCGAGGTGAGCGCACTCACCGGCGACGGCATCCAAGAGTTGCTGGACTACCTGGAAGAGGGGGCGTCGGTGCAGGCGCCGGTGTTCCGCGCTTCTCCATTGCGTTCGGGGGAGAGTTCGAGAGCGCTTCGTGCTCCCAGCGCCTCCGGCCGGGATGACAGGGGTGTGGCGCCTGGCGCTGGCAAGGCGGTGCTGAGTCCGGAGTTTGGCACGTTGGACTTGTCCGAAGTCTCCGTCTACCCACGCGAACTTGTGGGGGTGATGTGATGAGCCGAGGGCTGGGGAAGGACGTGTTGCTGAGCGTCGGCATCGACATCGGCACGTCCACCACGCAGGTCATCTTCTCCCATCTGACCATCCAGGACATGTCTTCGGGATTTTCGGTGCCCCGCTTCGAAATCGTGGACAAGCAGATCGTTTACAAGTCGGGCATCCACACCACGCCGCTGCTTTCTCCGACGCGGATCGACATGGCGGCCGTGCGCGGCATTGTCGCCGGTGAGTACGCCAAGGCGGGTGTGGACCGCACCACGATCGGGACGGGCGCCGTAGTCATCACCGGTGAGACCGCGCGCAAAGAGAACGCCAACGAAGTGGTGCATTACCTGTCCGACTTCGCCGGCGACTTTGTGGTGGCCGCTGCCGGTCCCGAGTTGGAGTCGCTCATCGCGGGGCGCGGGGCGGGCGCCGACACCTACGCCAAAGAGCATTCCACCACCGTCGCCAACTACGACGTGGGCGGCGGCACCTCCAATCTGGCGATGTTCGACCGCGGCCGGTTGGTCGCCGCCACCTGCCTGGACATCGGCGGGCGGCTCATCCGAGTCGACGGCGGCCAGATCACCTACGTCGCCCCCAAGATCCAGGAGCTGGCAGATTCGGAAGGGATCCGCGTGCGGGCCGGCGACCGGGCCGACATCCCGACGCTCAAACGGGTGTGCCAGGCGATGACCCGGATGTTGGAAATGAGCCTCGGCCTCACGCCCAAGTCGGCTTTCTTCCCGCGCATCCGCACCGAGCAAGACAAAGACATCGTGCTGCCCGGCGTCCCGGCGTTCATTTCCTTCTCGGGTGGTGTCGCCGACCACATCTACGGATCCCCCGACGACTCCGACCCGTTCCGCTACGGCGACATCGGCGTCCTGCTCGGCCAGGCCATCCGCGAATCCGCCGCGCTCAAACTCATCACCCGCATCACGCCCAACGAGACGATCCGCGCGACTGTCGTGGGCGCGGGCACGCACATCGCGGAGATTTCGGGCAGCACCATCGAATACGACGAATCGCTGCTGCCGCTCAAGAACGTCCCCATTCTCAAACTCAACCCGGCTGACGAGGCCAGCCCGACGGCAATGCGCCAAGCCATCCGGGAGAAGCTGGAGTGGTTCCGGCTCGATGGGGAACTGCAACTGGTGGCCATCGCCTTCCAAGGCCCAAGGTCTCCCAGCTTCAAACAAGTGGGCCAACTGGCCCAGTCAATCATGGAAGGAGCGGCCGAGCTGCTGGCCGAGGGGTTCCCCTTGGTGGTCATCAGCGAGAACGATTTGGCGAAAGTACTTGGACAGGCAATCCGGGCTGCCCTGCCGGGCCAGCGCGGATTCGTATGTATCGATGCCGTAGGCGTAGACAGTGGAGATTACGTGGACATCGGTACCCCAACGGCCAAGGGCAGGGTGCTGCCCGTGGTCGTCAAGACGCTGCTGTTCAGATGAACAGCACAAGATGACAGGAGTGGAAGTCTTGAAACTAAAGACCAACTTGCTTGGCAAGACATACGCGTTCCGGGACGTGAAGGACGTGTTGGCCAAAGCGAACGAACTCAAGTCAGGTGACCAACTGGCTGGGATCGCAGCGGAAACGGCACAGGAGCGGATAGCCGCCAAAGTTGTGCTGGCCAACATGCTCGTCTCGGACGTTCGCAACAATCCCGTGGTTCCCTACGAGCAAGACGAGGTGACCCGGATCATTCAGGACGACGTCAACGAACGGATCTACGAGGAGATCAAGAACTGGACGATGGCCGAGCTGCGCGAGTACATACTCGACAACTCCCGCACGGCCGCTGAAATCCGGCGCCTCTCCCGCGGCCTCACCAGCGAAGTTGTGGCCGGAGTCTGCAAGCTGATGTCGAACCTGGATCTCATGCTCGGCGCGAAGACGGCCGTGGTGACAGCGCACTGCAACACCACGATCGGCGCGCCCGGCACGTTCGCCACCCGGCTGCAGCCGAACCACCCCACCGACGACCCGGACGGCATCCTCGCCTCGGTGATGGAGGGTTTCGCCTACGGTTCCGGCGATGCGGTCCTCGGCCTCAACCCGGTGGACGATTCGCTGGGCTCGGTGCAGCGCATCCTGCAAATGTTCGACGACTTCCGCAACAAGTGGGAGATCCCGACGCAGACCTGCGTGCTCGCCCACGTCACCACCCAGATGGAAGCCGTGCAGAAAGGCTCGCCGGCCGACTTGATCTTCCAGTCGATCGCGGGCAGCGAGTTGGGCAATGAGGCGTTCGGCTTGACCGCCCAGATGCTGCAGGACGCCAAGGATTTGATGGCCACCAAAGGCACCTGCACCGGCCCGAACGTGATGTACTTCGAGACCGGCCAGGGTTCCGAGTTGTCGTCCGACGCGCACCACGGCGCCGACCAGGTGACAATGGAGGCCCGCTGCTACGGTTTCGCCAAGCGCTACGAGCCGTTCCTGGTGAACACCGTCGTCGGCTTCATCGGCCCGGAATACCTGTACGACTCCAAGCAGGTCACCCGCGCCGGCCTGGAGGATCACTTCATGGGCAAGCTGACGGGCATTTCGATGGGCTGCGACGCCTGCTACACGAACCACATCAAAGCCGACCAGAACGACATCGAGAATCTGGCCACGTTGTTGGTGGCGGCCGGCTGCAACTACGTGATGGGCATCCCGCATGGCGACGACATCATGTTGATGTACCAGTGCACCGGCTATCACGAGGCCGAATCGCTGCGGCAGCTCTTCGGCAAGACGGCCATTCCCGAGTTCGACGAGTGGATGAAGAAGATGGGCCTGATCACCGAAGACCGCAAGCTGACCAAGCGTTTCGGTGACGCGTCCATCTTCTTGAAGTGAGGAGCGAAAGCATGTATCAGGAAAATGATGTCAGGGACATGGTCCGCGCGGCCCTGTCCGAATTGCTTGCCGCCCAGGGCGGCTCCGCTCCCGTCGCTGCTCCGGTGTCAGCCGGCGCCACGCTCGCCGCGACGACGGTCGAGGAGGGCTTCTGCCCCGACGTGACGGCCGTCTCCACCAAAGACGAGTTCCATGTGCCCGACCCGGAGAACCGCGAAGGCTACCTGGCCATGAAGCAGTCCACTGTGGGCCGGATCGGCGTGTGGCGTGCGGGTCCCAGGTACAACACCTGGTCGATGCTGCACTTCCGCGCCGACCACGCGACCGCGCAGGACGCCGTCTTCGGCGAGGTGCCAGAAGAGTTCCCGGCACAGCAGGGCTTCATCGCCGGACAGACGCTGTGCACGTCGAAGGATGAGTTCCTCACCCGTCCCGACTTGGGGCGCAAGCTCAACGACGAGACGAAGCGGCTGTTCGCGGAGAAGCTCCCGAAGGGCGCGAAGGTGACGATCATGGTCGCCGACGGGCTGTCGTCCGCCGCGATGGTCAACATTCCGGACATCGTCCCGGCGATCAAGCAGGGCCTCAAGGGCTTCGGCATCGATGTCGGCCCGATCCCGTATGTGAAGTACGGCCGGGTGGGCGCCATGGATGATCTCGGCCCGCTGGTCGGCTCCGATGTCGTCTGCCTGTTGATCGGCGAGCGTCCCGGCTTGGCAACTGGCGAATCGATGTCCGCCTATATGGCGTATCAGCCGAGCGCCGACCGTCCGGAGTCGTGGCGCACGGTCGTCTCGAACATCTACTCCGGTGGCACGCCGCCGGCCGAGGCGGGGGCCCACGTGGCCACGATCATCAAGAAGATCCTGGACGCGAAGGTATCCGGCGTAGATCTTTCCCTGTGAAAGGAGATGCGATGACTGAGCTAGTCGACCGCGACCTGCTCTCCATTCAGGAGGTGCGGCTGAAAATCCGCGCCGCCAAGGACGCGCAAGCCAAGCTGGCGACGTTCAGCCAAGACCAGGTGAACGCCATTTGCGCGCAGATGGCGGCCGCCGGAGCCGGCGACGCGTTGCGGCTGGCCAAGATGGCGAACGAGGAGACGGGATTCGGCCGGGTAGAAGACAAGGTGATCAAGAACCAGTTCGGCTCGACAGGCGTCTGGGATGCGATCAAAGACCTCAAGACGGTTGGCGTCATCAGCGAGGATCCGGCCCATGGACTCATGGAGATCGGCGTCCCGATGGGTGTCATCGCCGGGGTCATCCCTTCGACGAATCCCACTTCCACGGTGTTCTTCAAGTCGTTGATCGCGATCAAGTCGGGCAATGCCATCGTGTTCAGCCCACACCCGTCAGCCAAGCAGTGCACGCTGGAGGCCACCCGGTTGATGGCCGCAGCCGCCGAGGCGGCAGGCTGCCCGCGCGGCGCGATCTCCTGTATCGAGAACACCACGATGCAGGCAACCAACGAGTTGATGAAGCACAAGGACATCGCGCTCATCCTGGCCACAGGCGGCGGCGCGATGGTGAAGGCGGCGTATTCGTCGGGCAACCCGGCGATCGGCGTGGGGCCCGGCAACGGCCCGGCGTTCATCGAGCGCACCGCGGACATTCCGCTGGCCGTCAAGCGGATCTTGGATTCCAAGTGCTTCGACAACGGCACGATCTGCGCCTCGGAGCAGTCCGTCGTGACTGAAGACCCGATCCGCGACCAGGTGATCGCCGAGTTCAAACGCCAAGGCGCCTACTTCCTCAATCCCGAGGAGAAAGCCAAGGTGGGCGCGATTCTGATGCGCTCGTCCGGCACGATGAACCCGGCCATCGTCGGCAAGACGCCGCAGTACATCGCCAAACTGGCCGGAATAACCGTGCCCGACACCGCGCGCGTGCTGATCGGCTTTGAGACCGAAGTCGGCGACAACATCCCGTATTCCAAAGAGAAGCTGTGCCCGGTGTTGGGGTTCTACACCCAGCCCGATTGGGAAACCGCTTGCGAACTGTGCATCCGCATCCTGCTCCACGAGGGTGCCGGCCACACGATGACGATCCACTCCACAAACGAAGCCGTCATCCGCGAGTTCGCATTGAAGAAGCCCGTCAGTCGGCTCTTGGTGAATACGCCCGCCGCGCTCGGCGGAGTTGGGGCCACGACAGCCCTCATGCCCAGCTTCACGCTGGGTTGCGGTGCTGTCGGCGGATCCTCGTCGTCGGACAACATCGGCCCGTTGAACCTCATCAACATCCGCCGCATGGCCCGCGGCGTGCGCGAACTCGACGAGATCCGCGCCGCAGCCGGCCAACAGGGCGCGTCCACCGTGCTGGTGGCCGCGTCGACCGTGAACAATGTAAGTGAAGAGCAGCTTGTGGCCATGGTGCTGCAACGCGTGCTCGCCAAAATCCAATAAACAAACCAAACAAAACTAGAAACAGGAGAAGAAAATGGCAGATCCCAACGTGAGCATCGCACTGGGGATGGTCGAAACCAAGGGACTCGTCGGTTCGATTGAGGCCGCTGACGCGATGGTCAAGGCCGCCAATGTGACGCTGATCGGCAAAGTGCATGTCGGCGGCGGCTTGGTGACCGTGATGGTGCGCGGCGACGTCGGCGCGGTGAAGGCCGCCACTGACGCGGGTGCCGCTGCGGCTGACCGCGTGGGCGAGTTGATTTCCGTGCATGTCATTCCGCGTCCGCACGCCGAGGTCGAGTACATCCTGCCGACGCTGAAAGGCTAGGGTCCGCCACCCTAGTCCCACCCTTGCAGCCCGGGCAAGTCCTGGGAGACTGCGCGACGTGCCCTGCCGCGTAGGAGGTGACACATGGTATTGACCGAAAAGATGGTGCGCGACCAGCTTGCAAATGCTGATCTCGCGGCGATGACTGAGTTTGCCGTGCCTGAGGGCACGGTGGTCACGCCGTCGGCGAAGGCCTGGTTGGTGGATCAGCGGATCGACTTGGTGGTCGGCTCGCGCCGGGAGACGCATCTGCCGCAGCCGGGCCCGGTTGCCGAGAAGGCTCCGGCTGCGCCCGTATCGGCCCTGCCGGCCTTCACCAAGCCGGATCACTACGAGTTGCTGGACGGCTCGCAGGTCGCTGAGAAGGACGAGCACATGACGGCGTTGGCCGGCAACGTGCTGGTGCCGAAGGACCATCCCAACATCATGCTGCGCGGCCAGTTGGATTCGCTGGAGGCTCAGATTCTGGCCGCGCAAGTGGTGTTCACCCGGCTGGGCCTGCCCAAAGGCGTGGCCGACCTGGCCGACGTGTTGCAGCACGTCCAGCAGATCCTGCGCGCCGAAGTGCTGGGGTTGCGGCTCGAGGAGCGCAAGGTGATCGGGCTCACCCAAGCCGAGATCCGGTCACTGTCGCACGACCCGCAGCCCACATTCGGCATCCCGCACTTCATGACAACAGTGGCGGACGGCGAGGCTGTGGTGACGCTCAACCTGCTGCGCACCAAGGTGCGCGAAGTGGAGTTGGCGGCCTACGCGGCGTTCAAACGCGAAGGCCAGCCGCCGCGGCGCGAGGACATCATCCGGGCGCTGAACCGGCTCTCGTCTGTGGCGTACATCATGATGCTGAAGGCCAAGACAGGGGGTTACAAGTCGGTATGACGGATTGGGCAACTATGAACGATGAGCAATTGGTCGAAGCCCTGGTCGAACGCGTCTGGCAGCAGGTGCGCCCACTAGCGGGCCCGCCGGTCATGCAGGTGGAGTTGGAGGCGTCCGGGCGGCACGTGCATGTGACCCGCGAGCACGCCGACATCCTGTTCGGCAAAGGCGTGCCGCTCACGTCGATTGCCGACTTGTCGCAGCCGGGGCAGTTCGTTTGCCGGGAGCGTATCGGCGTGGTTGGGCCGAAGGGCGAGTTCGGTGCGGTGGTGATTCTCGGACCGGAACGCGCTGAGACCCAAGTGGAAATATCGGCCACGGACGCGCTCATGCTGGGGGTGAAACCGCCGGTTCGCCTATCGGGCGATCTGGCGGGCACCCCCGGAATCCGGTTGGTCGGTCCGGCGGGCGAGGTGGAATTGGATCACGGCGTCATGGTTGCGCTGCGGCACATCCACATGCACCCCAGCTACGCGGAACGTTATGGCTTGCGCGATCGCCAACAGGTGAGCGTGCGCGTCGCAGGTGAGCGGGCGGTGACATTCGACAACACCGTGTTGCGCGTTTCGCCCAACTTCGCCACCTACATGCACATCGACTACGACGAAGCCAACGCGTGTGGCTTCAAGAAGGGCATGGTCGGCACGATCCTGCCCCAATAGGCTCGAAACAGGAGTAAGAAATGGACACAGACAAACTGGTAGACGCGGTCACCAAAGCGATCATGCAACGGCTCAACGCCGAGCCGGGCCCGTCGGCCGCGGCGGTGGTCACCTTCGGCAACGTCCCTGCGGCCGTGTTGGCGCCGGGCTTGGCCACCAGGGCTGGCAGCACGCCTTCGGATGTGGAAGGCAGCCAGGTCATCGTGATGACAATCGAAGCCTTCCGGGCGTTCCACGGCGGTGGGGCGGCGGCGCTGCCGGCCACGCCACTGCCGGCGGCCGCGGCCTGCTGCGGTGGGCCGGCGGTGAACTTAGCCAACAAGCGCGTGATCAACGAAGCCGACATTCGCGGGTCGGGTGTTCCCAAGGGCGGCACGATCACTGTGGGGGCAAAGGCGATCCTGACGGCCTTGGCCACCGACTACGCCAAGTCGAACAGCATCACGATCGTCAAGCAGTAAGGCGGACAAAATCATGGGCTTGGTCGAGCAGGTGTTCGACGCCGGTGTCATCGGCGCGGGCGGCGCTGGCTTTCCCACGCACAAGAAGCTGGTCACTGGCGCGAAGCTCCTGGTAATCAACGCCGCCGAGTGTGAGCCGCTGTTGGCCTCGGACCGCTACGTCATGCGGGAGTTTCCGCGCGAAATCGTCTCCGGCATCAAGAAGATCGCCCAGGCGACCGGGGTCCCCCGAGTAGTGATCGGCACGAAGCGGCATTACGCCCGGGAGATCGCGGCGCTGCGCGAAGCCATTGGCACGGACGCCATCGAGATCTTCGAGCTTGACTCGTTCTATCCGGCTGGCGACGAACAGACGCTCATCTTCGAGATCACCGGCGAGACCGTGCCGCCCGGAGGTATCCCGATCCAGATCGGGATCATCGTCGTCAACGTCACCACGGCGCTCAACGTCGAGCGCGCCTCGCAAGGCATCCCGGTGACGCGGCGGTTTGTGACGGTGACGGGCGAAGTTGCCAATCCGCAGATTCTGGACGTGCCGGTGGGCACGACTGCCGCAGACCTGATTCAAGGCGCGGGCGGCGCAGCGGTGCCGCGTTACGCCGTCGTGCGCGGCGGGCCGATGATGGGCAAGCAGTTCCAGCAGCAGGCCGCCGAAACACTGGGTTACAACAAGGCGGACGGTGGCCTGATCGTGTTGCCGCACGACCATCCGCTAATCGACTTCTGCTCCAAACCGATCGATTGGATCCTCGCGCAAACGCGCTCCATCTGCATCCAGTGTTCGATGTGTACCGAGATGTGTCCGCGGTACCTCATCGGGCACCAGATGCGGCCGCACCGCGTGATGCGTTCTGTCGGCACCGACACCCACCCAGTGGACCTGACCGACGCGCTGTTGTGTTGCGAATGCGGCATCTGCGAGTTGTACGCCTGCCCGATGGGGCTGTCCCCGCGGCGCATGAATATCTACGTGAAGGGGATGCTGCGCGCCGAGGGCGCCAAGGTCACGGACCAGACGGTCCACCTGGGCCACACCGAATCGCGGCCGTATCGCAAGATCGCCCAATCGCGGCTCATCGAGCGGCTGAAATTGGGCGCGTATCCCACCCACATCGACGAGTGCCGCACCTTCGAGCCGCCGAAGGTCATCATCCCCATGCGGCATGGCGTGGGGAAACAGTCCACGCCGCGCGTCGCGGTGGGCGTCCAGGTGCAGGTGGGCGACGTCATCGGCGGCGTTGATTTCGCCGACGCGGGCTGCCTCGTGCACGCGTCCATCGCCGGCAAGGTGACCGAAGTCACCCCCGACTATGTCCGGATCGAGAGGAACTGACATGGCGATCGTTTCAATCGGCCTCATCGAACTCACCAGCATCGCACGCGGCATCGAGACCGCCGACACGATGCTCAAGGCCGGCCAGGTGACGCTCGACTTCGCGAAGCCGGTGTGCCCGGGCAAGTTCATCGTGATGGTCCATGGCGACGTGGGCGCGATGAAGGCCGCGGTGGCCGCCGGTTTGGAGCTGGGCGGCGCGAAGGTCGTCAACTACCTGACGATTCCCCGCGTCCACCCCACGCTGATTCCGGCAATCAACGCCGTGCTGGACGCCCCGCAGCGGGTGGAAGCGCTGGGCGTGGTGGAGTATTTCGACATCGCATCGGCTATCGTGGGCGCTGACGCGGCGGCCAAGGCTTCCCGCATACAGCTCATCGAGGTGCGCCTGGGCATGGGCATCGGAGGCAAGTCCTTCTTCAAGCTCTGCGGCGAGGTGGCCGACGTGCGCTCGGCCGTCCAAGCCGCGATCGACGCGGGTGGCGAACGCTCCACGATTGTCTCCACTTGCGTCATTCCGGCGCCGGAGCCCAGCCTGTTCAAGGAGATGCTGTAACCACCAAATAACCAGTGCTGCGTGCGGCAGTACACAACGCGGTAGCGGGCGTACTCATGATGCGCGCCGCGCATGCCTAAGAAACCCTTCCGCGTACCCCCACGGGACGCTTTTCGCCCTCGGGTTTGTTGAATGGACCGAGTTGCTCCATGCGAATAGAAGGGAAACACATGAGGCTAACCGCAGCTATTACAGGACTCGCTGTAGCGCTGTCCGGCGTCCTCGCGATGCCCAGCGCGCAGGCGGCTGAGGGCGACATCGTGCTCAGCGACAATTTCCTGACATCCAATTCATCGGGTCCAGGCTGGACGTTCACGTCCGCCGCGGAGGCCGACTACGACAACTTCTCGCTCCCCGGCCGCTACTGGTTCACCAACTGGGACCTGTTCGAAATCACCGGCGACGTCACCATCACCGGCGACGCCCAGGGCCGCGACAACATTCCGATGGCGTTCCACATCGCCGACGGCGCGAAGGTCACCTGGAAGGCCGACTACAACGCCCAGGCGGAGTTGGCGGTCGCGCTGTCGCATTCCGACGGCACGTTCGAGTTGGCCGACGGCTCCATCAAGAACAAGGGCCGCGACGGCATCTCCGACGGCCTGATCTCTGACGCGTCGCACGCCCAGGTGGTCATCGACGGCGGCCAGATCGACACCTGGCATGAGGGGCAGTCGGAGGGGTTTGGCCTGCTGCTGGCTGACGGCTCGCTGGACATGGTCAGCGGCAAGATCAAGAGCTGGCCGTGGGGCATCGCGTTGCCGACCGGCTTCCAGGCCACCATTTCCGGCGGCGAGATCGAGGCGCTGTACCCGGTCCGCGGCTTCGGAAGCGGCACGCTCGACATCACTGGAGGCACCATCATCGGCGACTCGCTCGTCTTGAACCCGCGGGATCCCGGCGCCATCAACATCTCCGGCGGCACTTTCGAGATGGACAAGAAGTTCGCCAGCCTTTGGCCGGACACCGGCAAAGACATCGTGAGTTCCGACTATGACGTGACCATCGACGGCAATGCGGTTATCTGGTCGACCGCCGGCGACGACTCGGCGGACGTCACTGCCGGCATCGTGTTCCGCGCCACCGAAGGCACCGTGTACGGCACGGTCACGCTCGCTGAAGACATGATCCTGGATCCCGAGCAGACGCTGGACGTGCCCGAAGGCGCGGTGCTCCAGGTTCCCGCGGGCGTCACGTTCTCGGGCGAGATCCTCGGCGATGGCACCGTTAACGACGGCAACGACCCGTCGTGCCTGCTGAACGCGACCCTGACGGTCAAGAACCAGACGTATTCCGGCAAGTCCAAGAAGCCTTCGGTGAAGGTGGTCCTGGATTCCAAGACGCTGAAGAAGAACCGCGACTACACCGTCAAGTACGCCCACAACAAGTCCATCGGGCAGGCAAGCGTGGAGGTCTCCGGGAAGGGCGCCTACAAGTGCGTGGTCACGACCGCGTTCACCATCAAGCCGAAGGCCAACAAGGTGACCAAGACGAAGACTGGCAAGCGCTACGCCAAGGTCTATTGGTCCAAGCCGAAGGGCGGCGCCCAGTACGTCGAGGTGCAGTACCACAAGTCTGGCTCCAAGACGAAGCACGTCAAGCTGGTCAAGGCCTCCAAGGGCTCGCTGAAGATCAAGGGCCTGAGCAAATCCAAGAAGTATGTGTTCAAGGTCCGCGCGGTCAAGAACGTGAACGGCGAGCTGTACTACTCGTCCTGGTCGAAGTCGAAGACCACCAAGAAAGTGAAGTAGTTTTCACCTGTTGCCGAGCAAGGGCCGTCTCCAGTGGGGGCGGCCCTTCTTGGTACACTCGACGAGTTCCACAAGCGGGGGGTTGGGCAGTGGAGAAGTACTCGATCAGGGAAGAGTTCGGCAAGCAGGCCGACGACATCGCGGACGCCGCCGAGGAGGTCGAGCAGGCCCAGGAGACGGAGCCGGAGTCTGGCGGATTCTTGTCTGAAGTGCTCGGCCAGGGTGACGACGGGTAGCGTCAGCTTTCCGGCGGATCCAGCGAGTCGGCGTTGAAGGTGTTGCAGGTGGCGATGGTGCCATCCTTGTAGCCGACGGAGAACCAGTACATGCGCTGATCCGAGGTACCGTGGGTGAACGCCTCCGGGTTGATGTAGCCGGCGGACGCCTGCTGGATGTGGTCATCGCCCACAGCCGCCGCCGCGCTGAGGGCGTCGGTCAACTGCTCTTTCGTGATTGGTTCCAGGAACGTCTTGCCGGTGTCCGGATCGACGGTCGTGGCGGCGGCGCCGGCCCACATGCCCGCAAGGCAGTCGGCCATCAATTCCACCTTGACCGAATCGGAATCCGCGCCGGAGTCTTGCGAGCCGCCCAACAGGTTGAGCTGGTCTTGGATGTGGTGGCCCATCTCGTGCGCCACCACGTATTCCTCGGCCAGCGCCCCGCCGCTCGCGCCGTACTGGGACTGCAACAGGTCGTAGAAGCTGACGTCGATGTAGATCGTCTCGTCGCCGGGGCAGTAGAACGGCCCAGAGGACGAATTCGCCTGGCCACAAGCCGTCGATGCCGCGCCCTCGAAGCTCAGGACAGCGGGCATCGTGTACTTGATGCCCTCCTGCGCCGGCAGCGTTTCGGCCCAATAGGCGTCCAGCGACTGGACGGTCGCCGACAGCCGGCAATTGCGGTCGGTGTTGGCCTCCTCCGCCGTGCAATCCTCCACATAGCCTTCGGCTTCGCCGCCGCCGCCGCTGATCGTCGAAAGGCCGCCGCTGCCCACAAAACTGCTTACGAGAGAGCCAATTTGGTCGCCGCCAAACAGGTACGCCGCCGCGATCAGCAGCACCGCCCCGATGCCAGTGGCGCCGGCCGCTTTGCCGCCACCACTGCCCTTGCGAACCCGGCCACCCTCGAAGTTCCCACCCTCGGTGAATGTCATGGGAACAGAGTAGACCCCTTGGCTGTGACGTCCCACAAAGCGTTCGCGCCGCGCCTACGGCAACCGCAGCCCGTCATGCCGGGCAAGTTCTGGGATCTCGGACGTAGTCCGTGTGGCCCGTCAGGGGCACCCCTGCGGGGTGCATGGGACTTTGTCCCAGGATGCCGGAACGAGTCCGGCATGACGGGGAGAGGTGGTGCCGGAACGAGTCCGGCATGACGGTGTTGGGCTGTTCAGCGTGACGGGCTCCAGCGTCATCATCACCGGCGGCTTGATCACCGCTCCTATGCCGGTGCAGGAGACGGGTCGAGGCAGGCTCGTCATGTCGGCCGGTCACCTGAGCGGCGACACCCTCAGCCTGGGC
>JAISUR010000030.1 GCA_031271975.1 Propionibacteriaceae bacterium | reverse complement strand
ACGACGCGGCGCTCAGCGCCGACGAGGCCGTGGATTTCGTGATGGCTGCGATTGCCCAGGCATACCCAAGGTGAACGCTTTGCCGGACTCGTTCCGGCACCCCCTCCCCGTCATGCCGGGCTCGTTCCGGCACCCCCTCCCCGTCATGCCGGACTTGTTCCGGCACCCCCTCCCCGTCATGCCGGACTTGTTCCGGCATCTTGGGACGAAGTCCCATGCACCCTGCAGGGGTGCCCCTACCGGGGCACACGGACTACGTCCGAGATCCCGGAACACCACCCCACAAAGTTCTTCGATACTTTGCGGGGACCCCGGAACAAGTCCGGGATGACGTGATTGGGGGTCCCCGCAAAGTACCGCAGCGCAGCGAGGACACTTTGTGGGGCAAAGATCCCGGAACAAGTCCGGGATGACGCGATTAGGGGTCCCCGCAAAGTACCGCAGCGCAGCGAGGACACTTTGTGGGGCAAAGATCCCGGAACAGGTCCGGGATGACGGGGCTGGGAGTTCAGGATGACGGGGCTGGGAGTTCAGGATGACGCCGACTGCAACAGCAACCCCGGGGGCAGTAGGCCAGGCAGTTCGGCACGCATGGCCTCGACCACCTCGGCGATCCGGGCCTGGCCCATACGGGAGGTCGGGGCGGTCACGGAGACGGCGGCAACTGGGACGCCGCGGCGCAACAGGGCCATGCCCACACAGGAGATGCCGGGTTCGTTCTCTTCGTTCTCAGTGGCGTAGCCGTCGCGCCGGGCCGCGGCCAGCAGCGCTTTGAAGTCGGGTTCGGGCAGCGGACGTGGCGACACCGCGGAAAGCTCAGCGACGTTGACCGAATCCAGGCAACTCAAGACCGCCCGGCCCATGGCAGTTGTCGCGGCAGGAGCGCTGGCTCCCACCTGGGACCACACCCGCAAGGCGTGTTCCGGTTCGACCTTGGCGACGTAGGTCATGCGCGGCAGGTTGGGCACGCCCAGGTGCACCAGCTCGTCGACGCGCGCGCTCAGGGCCCGCAACGCCGGGGCAAGCAAGGCCGGCAAGTCTTCACGGCGCAGGTAGTCGTCTCCGAGGCGCACCGCGGTCGGGCCCAGCCGATACGTCCCCGAGACGGGATCCTGCACCACGTAACCGCGCAGTTTGAGCGCGGTCAGCGCGCGGTGCAGCGTGGACTTGTGCAACGCCAGTTGTTCAGCCAACTGCCGCAGCTCCAACCCGTCCGGACCGGCCTGCGACAACGCCTCCAAGGCGCGCAACCCGCGATCGAGCGCGGCCACGGGGGAATCGGGCGCCAAATCGAAGCTCACGCCGCTCAGCCTACTTGCAGGGCGGCCAGCAGAGTCGTCGCCTTGCCGCCGTCGGGGACGGTCAACTCGCGGACCGCCGCGATGAACAGGGCGGCGCGGACCAGGTCGCGGCTCTCCTCGGCGTCGAATACTCCGCCCAACTCGCGGTAACCACCCAAGAAGGCCTCCCAGTCCTCGTCGGCGAGCAACCCCGCCGCCTGGTAGCCCGCCGGCATCGCCAAGTCCCAGCCGGGGTTGCCGAGGCCGAGCAGATCTGGGTCCAGCAGCCGCCAACGCTTGGACAGCAGCGGATGGCCGATGTGCCCCAAGTGCCAACTGCCATGCACCAGTGTGGGGCGTTCAGCCGGAATGATGCGGTCCACCAGCGTCTCGCCCAGGTCGGCCAGCCAGCCGTAGCCCTCCAGCGCGCGGGCCATTTCCACCGCTTGCCGGAACCGGCCCACACCGCCGTGCGGCGGCAGTTTCGGATCTACGGGGGCGGTGTGCAGCCGGGCCAACAGGGCCCCGGCGTCAGCCCAAGGGGGATGCTCGATCGTGGACACCAAGGTGACCCGCGGCCACATCGTGCCCACACCCCCACCGGGCGCCGGATAGAAACCCCTGGTCAGCGGGTGCATCCAGAAACGGTCCAACTCCGGGCCGTCGATCACCTCCAGGCGGCGGGCGAGCACCGCCGGTTCGATGTCCGACGCGTGGATCTTGACCGCGCAGCCCCCGCATACGTACGTGCGGACCGCGCCCGGATGCGAGGGGCGGGTGATGACTTCGGGCGTGGTGAACTGGGCGACGGGAGTGCTCGGGCCGACCCGCGGATCATGAGTGCCCGCAACCTGACGCACCCAGTCGGCGACTGGGCCGGTCACTAGAGCCATGAAGCCCCCTCGTCCGCGGTGTTCAGGAAGCCGCAACAGCATAACGGAAAACACGGCCCACCTGTCGGGCGGTTTACCGGAAACGGCCCCGCGCGGCGGGGATTGCGCCTAATATGGCTCCTGATCGTCCGACCCCCCGGAAGAGCCGCCCATGGCCCCATCGAGTTAGGAGAACGCCGGATGGCCACAAGCAAGCCCACCAAGAAAGTCGTCAAGGCAGAAAAGTCCGCCGCTGCCGCAGGCAAAGCCCCTGAGTACGTGCCCAGCGCCGAGGCGAAATCTCAGGCAACCACGAAGCGCATCATCGCTGCCGTGTTGTGGGTCCTCGCCATCGGCCTGGAGGCCTTCGCCATCTTCTGGGTGCTGAAGCAGTTCGGCCCCGCCGGCACGCCCATCTTCGGCATGAGCGGAGGCACCGGCGCGCTCATCCTGCTGATCATCTTGCTCGTTGTCATCGGCGTGCTGGCCGTGATCGGATCCATGCAGTGGAAGGCGGCCAATCGGCTCGACCCGGCCAAGCGCGCGGACGGCGTGCGCTTCTTCATCCAGAACCAGCTCGGCGCGATCGTCACCGTCGTGGCGTTCCTGCCGCTGATCATCCTGATCCTGCTCAACAAGGACATGGACACCAAGCAGAAGGGCATCGCCGGCGCCGTTGGCGGCGTCGTGCTCGTCGTGGCCGTCCTGCTGGGTTGGGACTGGAACCCGGTCGCCGCCGAGGACTACTCCTACGATGACCAGGTGGTCGCGGCGCTCGCCGGCCAGGCCGACGCGTCCGGCGTGGATGTCTACTGGGTCGACGGCGGATCCGTGTATCACGTCTGCGCCGAAGTGCCCGACCTCAACCGGGCGTCCAAGGCTTGCGAGGATCCCGAATCCGAGAAGTGCGTGATCCGCCAGGGGACCGTGTCTGACGCCATCGCGGCCAACAAGACCCGCTTGACGTCAAAGTGGGAGTCCGAAGCCGCCCAGTATTGCGGCATCGCGGAAGACCGCATCGCGGCCGCCAAAGCCGTCCAGGTCGAAGGCGCCGCCCCGGCGCCGGACACCGGCGAAACCACCGAACCCGAACCTGAGCCCTCGCCCACAGAAAGCTAGACCATGACTGCCGTAAAAGACATCCTCGCCCAGATCCCGCTGGACCAACTCTCCAGTGAACTGGGCGTATCCCAATCGGAGGCCAAAACCGCGGCCACACAGGCCATCACAGCCCTGCTGGGCGGCTTGCACAACAACGCCCAAGACGAGTCTGGCGAGGCCGCCCTGGCCAAGGCCTTGAGCAAGCACGCCAGCACCGGCGAAGCGCTCGCCGCCGGCAACCTCAGCCTGGGCGGGATCGACCTGTCCGACGGCGCCAAGATCGTGCAGCACGCCCTGGGTCACGACACCGACACCGTGGCGGCCCATCTGTCCACGAAGACCGGCTCCAACTCCAGCCTGCTGTCGCAACTGTTGCCCATACTGGCGCCGATCGTCATGGGATACCTGGCCAACAAGTCGACCACGACCACCCACGAAGAATCTGGCGGCTCCATCCTGGATTCCGTGCTCGGGGGCGTCCTGGGCTCCAGCACAACCACCAGCTCGTCATCGTCATCCGGGGCGCTCGGCGGCCTGCTGGGCGGCATTCTGAGCGGCGTGCTGGCCGGCGGCACCACCACCGCGACGACGACGGCCATCAAGAAGACGACGACCGCCAAGAAGACCACGACAAAGAAGACAACCGCCACCAAGAAGACCACGACGGCCAACCAGACCACCGCGGAGGAGTCTTCGGGCGGCCTGCTCGGCTCGATTCTGGACTCGATCTTCTAGGGCTCCCTTTCTCGTCATCCCGGGCAAGCTCTGGGATCTCGGACGAAGTCCGTGTGCCCCACCAGGGGCACCACTGCGCGGTGCATGGGACTACGTCCCAAGATGCCGGAACGAGTCCGGCATGACGGAGGGGTGTGACACGGCAAACGCAAGCGGGAGGGGCGATTGCCCCTCCCGCTTGTGTTTTCAGCGAAACTAGGCCGGTACGGCCTCGGCGTCGTCCGGAATGTTCTCCACACCCACCGGGCGGCGGAACACCCAGTAGGCCCAGATCGTGTATGCCAACACGATCGGCACCATGATCAGCGCCGCGATGAGCGCGATCGTGAGGGTGGAATCCTGCGAGGCGGCCGAGAAGATGTTCAGCCCGAGCAGGGAACCGTCGGCAAGCAAGGACGTGCGCGTGCCCGCGTCCACGAAGCCGAGCGTGGGCAGCATCCGGATGAAGATACCCAGCGCCACGGCCAAGATGGCGACAGCCGACAGCGTGAACGACTTGCCCTGGCCGATCGTCAGCCAAGCGCCAATCAGCGCCACGGCGGCGACGAGCACCAGGATCCAGTTCAGGCCTGACAGGAACATCGGCGCCCAGAACAGGTTCTGGCAAATCAGGAACACCGCGCCGCCCACGATCGTGACCAGGCCCACGAGCTTCGCGAAGCCCTTGGCGCGCTCCTTGACCTCGCCCTTGGTCTTCAAGGTGAGGTAGATCGAGCCGTGGAACAGGCAGATCGCCACGACGGCGATGCCGCCGAGCAGGCCGAATGGGCTGAACAGCTCCCAGAAGTACGGCACCTGGCCGACGTTCGCGGCGTCGGTGGCGATGACGTACAGCGCCGGGTTGTTCGGATCCGGCACCACCGGGAGGCCGATGATGAAGTTGGCGAAACCGACGCCGAACACCAGCGGCACCAGGAACGAGCCAATGGCGGCGAGCCAGTCAAAGACGCTGCGCCACTTCGTGTCCGGGTTCTTCGAGCGGTACTCGAAGGACACGCCGCGGATGATCAGGCCGACCAGCACCAAGAACAGCGGCAGGTACAGGCCGGAGAACAGCGTCGCGTACCAGGCCGGGAAGGCCAAGAACATCGCGCCGCCCGCGGTGAGCAGCCAAACTTCGTTGCCGTCCCAGACCGGGCCGATGGTGTTGATGATGACGCGGCGTTCCTTCTCGTTCTTGCCGAGGAAAGGAATCAGCATTGCCACGCCGTAGTCGAAGCCCTCAAGGACCAGATACCCGATCCACAGGACCGCGACGAGCAGGAACCACACAACAGCGAGAACCGAAGAGACCTCCGGCAGGTTGAAGGCGAATGAGAAGTTCATTGTCCGTCCCCCTATCAGTAAGCGAAGCTCAGCGGAGCGTCGTCGTCGGTTTGCACTTCGGGCTCGACCACCTTGGGCAGTCCGGCCTTTGCGTACTTCAGCATCAAGCTCACCTCAACGACCGCAAAGACGGCGTAGATGGCTGTGTACAGCACCAGCGTCAGGCCCACCTCTATGGCGGTGACGCCCGGCGATACGGCCGCGTGGGTGCTCAGCACTCCGTTGACCAGGTACGGCTGGCGGCCAATCTCCGTCACCAGCCAGCCGAAGCTGGAGGCGAACAGCGGCAGCAGCGGAGCCGCGAGCATCATCGCGTTCCAGCCCTTGCCACCAGACGGGATCTTGTCGCCCTTGGTGCCGACCAGCACGATGATGCCGATCAAGATGCCGATGAAGCCCAGGCCCATCATGAAGCGGAAGCTCCAGAACGTCGGCAGCACCGGCGGCACGAAGTCGACCGGATCGGCGCCTTCGGTCCAAATGCCGGCCTTGGCGGCGGCCGTCGTGACCTGCAACTGGTTGCGCGCGTCGAGCGGCTCTCCGGCGGCGAGCTTTTCGTTGTACTCGGCGACGAGGTCATCAATGCCCTTGACTGTCGCGCTCGGGTCGTTGGTAGCCATGAAGCTCAGCACGCACGGAACGCCGACACCCGGGATGATCTCGAACGGGGCGCAGGCTTCGGACTTCTGCAGGTTTTCCGCGGCCGCCATCTTCATGGGCTGCAGATCGGTGATGATCTGGCCCTGGATGTGGCCGGTGAAGATCGTGCCCACGGAAGCGACGATCAGCACCCAGGCGCCAAACTTGGTGGCCCAGCGGAAGTCGTCGACGTCCTTGACTTCGCCGTTCTCGTTGTTGAGCTTCACCAGGTTGTAGCCCGCGGCGCCCATGATCAGCGCGCCGGCCGTCATGAACGCGCCGAAAATGACGTGCGTCCACGTGGCGGCCGCCACTGGGTTGAGCAGCACCGCCGCGAAGTCGGTCATCTCCGCGCGCAGGTTTTCAACAGTCGTGTCGCCCTTGTCGAATGCGGCACCCGTCGGGTTCTGCATCCAGGAGTTGGCGACGAGGATGAAGATCGAAGAGATCAACGTACCGATCGCACCCAGCCAAATGGTGGCCAAGTGGATCTTCTTTGGAAGCTTGTCCCACCCGAAGATCCACATTCCGAGAAACACGGACTCGAGGAAGAACGAGATGAGGGCTTCCAGAGCAAGCGGGGCGCCGAAGATGTCGCCGACGAACCGTGCATACTCGGACCAGTTCATACCGAACTGGAACTCCTGCACGATGCCGGTCACGACGCCCATCGCAAAGTTAATTAGAAATAGTTTTCCGTAAAATTTGGTCAACCGTAGGAACCGCTCGTTGCCCGACTTCACCCACAGGGTCTGCAGCACTGCGACCAGCAGCGAGAGCGCAATCGTGATGGGGACGAACAAAAAGTGATACACAGTGGTGATACCAAATTGCCATCTGGCAAGGGTCTCCGCACTCATGTGCGCGAAAGTACCATGATCGCGGAAAAACGCGCAACGACCCCGGTAGACTTGCCGTATGGCCCTCCTCGGCGATCTGGAGACCTCTGTAATGGAAGTGCTCTGGGGTAGCGACCGACCGTTGTCCGTCCATGAGGTGCATAGCGCACTCAGGAAGGAACGCGACCTTGCCTACACAACAATCATGACCGTACTGTGCCGATTGACCAAGAAAGGCATTGCCAGCAGGCAACTTGAGGGCCGCGCGTGGCTGTACAAACCTGTCGCCACCCGCGTCGACATGGTCATGGGCGAGATCCAAGATCTGCTCAGCGGGCTCCCCGCCACCGAGCAATCGGCGGCCTTGGAGCGGATCGCCGAAAAAGTCGCCTCTTAAACACGCTCAAATCCCCCTACGCAGAATTGCGCAAGCGATCCGACCGCCATGTGGGAGAGGTTTGTTGCCGAACAACCCCGGCGCCGGACACCCCACCTGTCATCCCGGACAAGTTCTGGGATGTCCGTCCCGTCATGCCGGACTCGTTCCGGGATGTCCGTCCCGTCATGCCGGACTTGTTCCGGGATGACGCACGCACTGTGGAACGGCGTCGGGGTGCCGGAACCAGTCCGGGATGACGGGGAGGGGTTGCCGGCATGACGGGCGGACAAGGGGGTGGTTCCGCTCGGCGGGGAGAGTTAGGATTATCGACAAAAGGGGGCACATGCTTCAGCAGGCTGCGGCTCAGTTGCGCGACACCCAAGGACGGGTCGCGCGCTACCTGCGCGTGTCCCTTACGGACCGGTGCCAACTGCGCTGCCGCTACTGCATGCCCGCCGACCTGGCTTGGATGCCAAACGAGCGCCTGCTGAGCGCCGCCGAGTTGAGCCGGCTGATCACCATCGCCGTGACGCGGCTGGGCGTGCGCAAAGTGCGCTTCACGGGTGGCGAGCCGTTGCTCCGTCCGGATGTGGCCAGCATCATCGCCAGCGTCCCGCCCGACGCCGCGGTCTCGTTGACGACCAACGGCTTGGAACTCCCCAAACACTTGCCCGGGCTCGTCTCGGCCGGGCTCAAGTCCGTGAACATCTCCATCGACGCCCTCAACCGCCGCACTTACGCCCACATCACTGGGCGCGACCGCTTGGCCGACGCGCTCGCCGGGTTGCGGCAGGCGCTGGAAGCCCGGTTGCGGGTAAAGGTGAACACCGTGATACTCCGCGGCGTCAACGAGGGCGAAATCCTCCCGCTGGCCGATTTCTGCCTGGCCAACGGCTGCGAACTGCGCTTCATCGAGCAAATGCCGCTCGGCCCGCTGGCCACCGACCCCGTCTCGGCCGCGGAAATTCTCACCGCGTTGCGCGCCCGCTACGAATTGCGCCCGCTGCCCCGCACATCCGCGCCGACGCAGTTGTACGACGTTGGGGGCGGCCGCATCGGAGTCATCGCAACTGTCTCTTTCCCTTTCTGCCAACTGTGCGACCGCACCCGGCTCACCGCGGACGGACACGTGCGCGCCTGCCTGTTCGACGACACCGAACACGACTTGCGCACGCCTCTGCGCGCCGGAGCCTCGGACGAAGAACTGGCCTATCTGTGGCTCGCGGCGCAGCGCCAGAAGGCGCCCGGCCACCTCATTGGGCAAGCGTCATTCCGCAAACCCGTCCGCACGATGTCCATGATCGGAGGATGAAGTGCGCGTCAGGCTGTATGCCGCCGCCGCGGAAGCGGTCGGCCAAGCGCAGGTTGAAATCGACGTCGCCCAGATGACCGCCGCAGACCTGCTCGACAGGCTCGCTGGAAGCGACGAGCAGGCCCAGTTGGTGCTGGGCTGCTGCCGGGTGTTCGCCGACGGGAAGTCCGTGCGCGCAGGCGAGCAGGTGTGCGGGGAAGAAGTCGAGATCTTGCCGCCGTTCGCGGGAGGGTAGGCCATGCGGAAACTGTTGACGATGGAGGAGTACCTGGCCGAGGTGCTGGCCTTGGTCTCACCCGACGCGCGCTCACAGCTGGTGCCGCTCGGCGAAGCATATGGCCGCGTGCTGGCGGCCGCCTTGGTTTCGCAGGCGGACATCCCGCGTTTCGACAACTCCCAGATGGACGGCTTCGCGGTGCGTTTTGCGGAGGTGGGCCGGCCGTTGCGCGTGGTCGGCGAGGTGAATGCCGGCGATTCGGCCGATGTCGCCGCGGGGCCTGGCGAATGCGCGCGCATCATGACAGGGGCTCCGATCCCCGCCTTCGCGGACACCATCGTCCCCATCGAAGACACCGACGCCACCGGCTGGGACGACGTCGGCGCTCAGATCACAGTGCGGCGCGCGCCGGAACGCCAGGGCGCTTTCGTGCGGCATGCCGGAGACGACATCCACGCCGGCTCCCCGCTCGCCGCCGCCGGTGACGTGCTCACCCCAGCGCTGGTCGCGGCCCTGGGCGCAGCCGGCATTGGGCAAGTTCCGGTACGGCCACTCCCCCGGGTGGCCGTCTGCTCGACCGGAGATGAAGTGGTGTCCGGCCGCGTTTTCGACTCCAACACCTGTTCCATCGCGGCCGCGCTGGCCCGCGACGGGGCCGAGCCCACCCGCCACGCGCCCATACCCGACGACCCGGAGCGCCTGCGGGTCTGGCTGGACGCGGCTGACGCCGACCTGATCGTGCTCACCGGGGGCGTTTCGATGGGGGCCCGCGACATCGTGCGGGATGTGCTCGCTCCGGTTGGCGAGTTCCGCCACCTGCGGATGCAACCCGGCAAGCCACAGGGGTGGGCGGTGTGGAATTCCATTCCCATTCTCGCGCTGCCGGGCAACCCGTTGTCGGCCCTGCTGAGCTACGAGTTGTTCGCGGGCCCGGCGGTGTTTCACATTTTGGGAAGACGCCAGCGGCCCTGGTTCGACGCCGCAGCAGGTGAAACCTGGGATTCGCCGCCCGGGCGCCGCCAGATCATGCCCGTCGTCTGGGAAGGCGGCCGCGTCCGCCCGGCGCACGCGTTGGGGTCGCAGTCGCACGTCATCACCTCGCTGGCGGCCGCCGACGCCATAGCGATGGTTCCGGAGGATGTCACCCGTGTGACCCCTGGCCTACGACTGCGAGTGCAACTGCTGCGGTGATACTATCGTCGGCGTTGATCCCTCTGCGAGGAGTGTGAGAGCCAGTGACTGGAACGCTGACCGACGGTCCCGACCGTCCGCTCTCTGAGCAAGTCAAAGAATGGATCCTCGATCAGATTTTCTCCGGAGTGCTCAGGCCCCATGAGCGGATTGTCGAATCCATGGTCGCCGGGAGCCTCGGCGTCAGCCATGCACCAGTGCGCGAAGCCTTGAAAGGGTTGGAGGCTCTCGGGGTTGTCGATATTCGGCCGTTCTCCGGGGCGCGCGTACACCGGCAGACCCACCAGGAAATCCTCGACGCCTACACCGTCCGCTCCGAGTTGGAGGCGCTGGCCGTGCGTTCCGCCCTGGAGCGGGGCGCCGACCTCTCCGGGCTGTCAACCCTATTGGGCGACATGTACCACGCCGTGGCCAGCGATGACATGCACGAGTTGGCAAAGGTGGACACGAAGTTCCACGAGGCCATCATTGTGGCCTCTGGTAACGTCGAATTGCTGCGCGTGTGGCGCGGGATGCAGCCCCGGCTGCGCGCCTACATCACCCTCGTCACTCCCGGCGCCGACCCGCATTGGACCGTCGCCCTGCACCCTCCCATTTTGGAGGCGCTGCAAGCCAACGACCAGGAAGCGGCCGTCGAAGCCATCAAGCGGCATTTCACCTTGGCCCGGGAACGCATGGAGGCTGGCCTGGCCGATTCCTGAATGACTAGGGGAAAGGCATTGTCAAAACCGCAAGTGCGGACATATTATCGATAATGTGACGAAATTGCGGATCAAAGAGGCCGCCGCACTGCTCGGAGTCAGCGACGACACCGTACGCAGATGGGTGGATTCCGGCGAATTGCCCCACGACTTGGATGCCAGCAACCGCAAGGTGATTGACGGCAAGGCGTTGGCCGAGTTCGCCCGGGACCACGCCACGCCGCCGCCAGATCCCACCGCGGTAACCGGATCAGCCCGTAACCGCTTCGTTGGCCTGGTCACGAACGTCATCTCCGACATGGTTATGTCACAGGTGGAGATGCAGTGCGGACCACACCGGGTGGTGTCGCTGATCAGTACCGAAGCCGTGCGGCAGCTTGGCTTGGAAACTGGATCGGTGGCGGTCGCCGTGGTCAAAGCCACGAACGTCATTATCGAAACCCCTTGAGAGGAAACCATGAAGAAAGCGATGGCGGCCTTGGCCGCACTCCTACTCGTCGGCTGTGGCACCGGCGGGCCGGCCGCGCCCGCCGAAGAAGCCACGCTGACGGTGTTCGCGGCGGCGTCAATGAAGACGACGTTCACCGAGTTGGGAGCCAAGTTTGAAGCGGCGCACCCAGGCGTGACAGTCACGTTCAACTTCGCCGGATCGCAGGATCTGGTGGACCAAATCCTCAACGGCGCCGCAGCGGACGTGTTCGCGGCGGCCAATGAGTCCACGATGCAAAAGGTCGTCGACGGCGGCCTGGCCGCAGCCGATCCGGTGCTTTATGCGACGAACAGCCTCATGATCGCCGTCCCGCCGGACAATCCGGCGAACATCGCATGGTTCCCGGACTTGGCCAAAGACGGTCTGAATCTCGTCATCTGCGCTCCTGAAGTGCCTTGCGGAGCGGCAACCGTCAAAGTCGAGGAAGCCACCGGCATCACGCTCAATCCGGTCAGCGAAGAGCAGGCCGTCTCTGACGTGCTGGCGAAAGTACAGTCGGGCGAGGCAGACGCTGGGTTGGTGTACGCCACCGACGTGTTGTCGGCCGGTGACACCGTGCTGGGCATCCAATTCGACGAGGCCAAGAACGCGGTCAACAACAACCCAATCGTCGTGTTGAAAGACGCCCCGCAGGCCGAGCTGGCACAGGCGTTTGTCGACCTGGTGCTTTCGGACGAGGGCCAAGAACTGCTTCAGAACGCGGGCTTCGGAAAGGCGTGACCAGCTACTCAGGCGTTCCGCGGTGGGTGTTTCTGCCCGCCGCGGTGGGCGGGGCGTTCGTCCTGCTCCCGCTGGTGGCGATGGCCACCCGCGTGGATTGGACGCAGTTCGGCCAGCTCATCACCAGCGATTCGTCGCTGTCCGCGTTGAGCCTGAGCTTGCGCACATCCTTGTCGGCGACCGCCTGCTGCCTGATCCTCGGCGTGCCAATGGCCCTGGTGCTGGCCCGGGAGCATTTCCCGGGCCAGCGCATCGTCCGCTCCTTGGTGCTGCTGCCGCTGGTACTCCCGCCGGTCGTGGGTGGCCTGGCGCTGCTCTACACGTTCGGGCGCCGGGGCCTGCTCGGCAACGCGCTGGAAGTGGTCGGCATCCAAGTCTCCTTCTCGACAGTGGCGGTGGTGATGGCGCAGACTTTCGTGGCGCTGCCGTTCCTCGTCGTCAGCTTGGAGGGGACGTTGCGCTCCGTGGGCTCCAAGTACGAGTTGGTGGCCGCCACCCTGGGAGCCCGGCCGACGACGGTCTTCCGGCGGGTGACGCTGCCACTGGTGCTGCCGGGGCTGGCTCCGGCGGCGATGCTCTCGTTCGCGAGGGCGCTCGGCGAGTTCGGAGCCACGCTCACCTTCGCCGGTTCACTCGAAGGAGTCACGCGCACGCTGCCGCTCGAAATCTACTTGCAGCGCGTCACAGACCCGCAGGCGGCGATGGCCCTGGCCCTGACGCTCGTCGCCGTCGCCATCGCGGTCACCGCGCTCACCGGGCAGATGGCGGAGCGTCCCAAATGAGCCTCCGCTTCCGCGCCCAACTCGCCGCCCGCGGCTTTGACGCCGAACTCGATCTCGGCGACGGCCAGCAGGTCGCCGTGATGGGGCCAAACGGCGCCGGCAAGTCGACGTTGTTGGGGTTGATCGCCGGCTCGCTGCACGCTGATTCCGGAGAGGCCATCCTGGACGGCGTGCGCCTGTTCGGGCCGCACACCTGGCTGCCACCCCACGCGCGTTCCGTTGCGCTGCTGGCCCAAGATCCGTTGCTGTTCCCGCACATGACCGTGCTGGACAACGTGGCGTTTGGCCCGCGGGTGGCCGGTCTGCCGCGCGCCGCCGCCCGCGACAAAGCGGCCGAATGGCTGGCCGCCGTGGAGGCTTCCGATTTCGCGCCCCGCAAAGCCACCGAACTGTCGGGCGGAGAGGCCCAGCGGGTGGCCCTTGCCCGGGCGCTCGCCGCCGAGCCGAAGCTCCTGCTGCTGGACGAACCGCTGTCCGCCATCGACGTCGACACCGCCCCGCTCTTGCGCAACACGCTGGCGAAGGTGCTGCGCGGACGTTCGCTCTTGATGGTCACGCACGACCTGCAAGACGCGCTCGCGTTGTCTGACCGAGTGGTGGTTTTCGACCGGGGGAAAGTGGCCAAAGACGGGCCGCCGGGACAAATCCTCGGCTGATATATTCGCGAGCCTCTTTTTTTGGCTCCCACAAGGTCATACGATGGTACTGCCCTCGATCAAAGGAGTATGTCATGGTTCGTCGGCTAGCCCTCTTCTTCACTGCTGTCGCCCTGGCGTGCGCGTTGCCCGCCGCCCCAGCCCATGCGGACATCGACGTGGTGCCCGACATAGCGCTCAAGGAATGCCTGAACTACTACTACCTCCACCAACCGGAGACCGCCGGCATCACCCAAGCCCAACTCGAAGGACTTTCCGGCTCTATAGAGTGCCAGTCACCCACCATGAAGTCGCTCGCCGGAGCCCGCTACCTGACGGGCGTTGGCACTCTGGAATTAGTGGGGGCCTACTCATCAGTGACCGAGCTGCAAACGCTGACGTCGCTGACCAGCCTGACCATAGCGTCCAAGAACCTGACCAAGCTGAATGGCCTGGAGAAGCTGACGTCGCTGGAAGTGCTCGGCATCGGCTCCGAGTGGTATTGGGGCACCAAAGTCACGTCGCTGACTCCGATCGCGAAACTGCCCTACCTGATCCACCTGTCGCTGATGGACAACACATCGCTGAAGAAACTGTCCCCGCTGTCTGGAAACACGCGGCTGCGAGATCTGCACATCTCCAACAGCCCAATTAGCGACTACAACGTGCTGTCCACGATGACGAGCCTGCGCGCGTTGACCGTGAACCGGGGCAAGATGAAGTCCCTGAAGCCGCTTGCCGGGCTGACGTCGCTGGAGGAGCTGTACCTGACCAGCAACGCGATCAGCGACCTGGCGCCGCTGTCCGGGCTGACCAACCTGATCGCCCTGGACCTGACCGGAAACCAGATCAGCAACATATCCCCGATCGCCGGCCTGAGCGGCATCTCCGAGTTGCACCTGACGCTCAACCGCATCGCCAACATCTCGATGCTGCCCGGCGCCATGTGGCCGCTGACCGGGAACGACGAATGCGCGGGCGCGTTCCACGAGGCCTGCAGCCAGACCATCTCGACCTTCGCCTACGTCGGCACCCGCAACCCGCCGCACGTCGTCAAGACCGTGCCGGGCAGCTCGCTGTCGTGGACCGTCAAGTCCGGCCCAGCCGTCGTGTCGGGTGGCATGATCACCTACACCAAGACCGGCACCGCGAAACTGCGCTGGGAGGATCTGAACACCAACTTCTCCGGCCTGGCCACCGTCACCATCAAGTCGCCGAAGGTGAAGATCACTTTCGACCCGAACGGCGGCACCACTCCGAAGCTGGGCAACAAGACGTACAAGTCGAAGAGCGTCACCGTGGACAAGCCCGCCGGTTCGCTGCCGACGACCACCCATCGCACGCAGCAGTTCGCCGGCTGGTTCACCGAAAAGGTCGGCGGCGACCAAATAACCGAGCTTGGCAACGTGCCCGAGACGATCGGCACGAAGGTGTATGCGCAGTGGACGGCTCCGACGTCCATTTCCGGACTGGCCGGAGTGCAGGCGACCTACATTCCGAAGGCGCCGGTGTCCAAGGCTGGCTACGTCTCGCTGTTATTCCCCAACGGGGCGACCCAGGCCGTGAACCTGACGGACAAGAATGTGGCGCTCACCGGCATCGACACGTCAACGACGGGGTCGGGCACGGCGACGATCACCATCAAGCCCTCCGGCCTCACCGCGAATTTCAGCTACACGGTCGTGCCCGGCCAGATCTACCTGGACGCCCAACTTGGCTCAGTAACGCCATCCACGAAGGACTTCAACTATGGCAAGAAACTGCCCAGTCTCCCCACGCCGACCCGCACCGGCTACTCGTTCAAGGGCTGGTACTCCCAGCCGATCAGCGGCGGCAAGAAGTACGCGTCGGGCAAGAAAGCCACCCAGATCGAGCCTTTCACCGAGTACGCGCGTTGGTCCGCGAAGTCGTACACGGTCAAGTTCAACGCCAATGGCGGGAAGGTGTCGAAGACGTCGAAGACCGTCAAGTACGACTCGACCTATGGCGCATTGCCGACGCCGACGCGGAAGGGCATGGCGTTCCAGGGTTGGTGGACTGATCCGGCTGGCGGCACGAAGGTGGAGCCGACTGACGTGTTCACGTTCGGGGCCACGCAAACGCTGTACGCGCACTGGATATGACCTGCCAAGGGCGCCCGCTGTCGGACCGTAGTCCGTGATCCCTCTCCCGTCATGCCGGACTTGTTCCGGCATCTTGGGACGCAGTCCCATGCACCCCGAAGGGGTGCCCCTGGCGGGGCACACGGACTACGTCCGAGATCCCGGAACGAGTCCGGGATGACGTGGTGGGCCGCTCAGGATGCCCCCCTCTCCCGTCATGCCGGACTCGTTCCGGCACCCCCTCTCCCCGTCATGCCGGACTCGTTCCGGCATCTTGGGACGCAGTCCCATGCGGCCCGACAGGGGCGCCCTGGTTAACCAACTCGTTACGTCCTGGAAAACTGGCGTTCCATTTGTTGTCCTACCGTTTTGGCTAAGGCGATCGCCAAGGCTGTCCGTCGGCGGCGATCCGTCGGCAGGGCCATGTCGAACGCAAAACCCTAGCTGTAAGGACGGACAATGATTGAAGAGGATGCCATTGGCATCACTATGAGCGTGTGGTTCTTGATCGGCGCGGCGATGGTCTTCTTCATGCAGGCCGGGTTCGCCATGGTGGAGAGTGGCTTCACTCGGGCCAAGAATGCCGGCAACATCATCATGAAGAACATCATGGACTTCTCGGTCGGCACGGTCGTCTTCCTGCTGATCGGCTTCCCGATCATGTGCGCGGAGGACTACATCGCCGGGCTGGTCGGCATGCCCAACCTCGGCGTCTTCACCGACTGGGCCGATTTCGACTACGCCAACTTCGTGTTCAACTTGGTGTTCTGCGCCACAGCGGCGACGATCGTCTCCGGCGCGATGGCCGAACGCACGAAGTTCTCGGCGTACCTGATCTACTCCGCGGTGATTTCGGCGTTCCTGTACCCGATCGAAGCCGGCTGGGTCTGGAACGGAAGCGGCTGGCTGGCCCAGCTTGGCTACATCGACTTTGCCGGCTCCACGGCTATCCACATGGTCGGCGGCGTGGCGGGCCTGATCGGCGCGTTCTTCCTGGGGCCGCGCATCGGCAAGTACGCCATCAACGACCACGGCGAGAAAGTCGCGCGGGCAATTCCCGGGCACTCCATCACGCTCGGCGCACTGGGCGTCTTCATCTTGTGGTTCGGCTGGTACGGCTTCAACGGCGCCGCTGCGGGCAGCCCTTCGGAACTGGGTTGGATCTTGCTGACCACGACTGTCGCGGCGGCGTTTGGCGCCTTCGCCGCGATGATGGTGACCTGGATCAAAGACGGCAAGCCGGACGTGTCGCTGACGCTGAACGGCGCGCTGGGCGGCCTGGTGGGCATCACCGCCCCCTGCGCCAACGTGAACGCGCTGGGTGCGGCCATCATCGGCCTTGTCGCCGGCGTGATCGTGGTCGCCGCTGTCGAGATCACCGACAAGAAGGCCCACATCGACGATCCGGTGGGCGCGTTCGCGGTCCATGGTGCGGCCGGACTGTGGGGCGGCCTGGCTGTCGGCTTGTTCGCGTTGCCTTCGGGCGAGCCGGGCGCTGAGGACTACTTCGCGGGCGGCCTGCTCATCACGGGGAGCGTCGACCAGTTGATCGTCCAGTTCATCGGCGCGGTGGCCATCCTGGCTTACACCGTCATCGTCATGGGCGCCCTGTTCGGCATTTTGAAGGTCACCATTGGGCTGCGCGTCCCGCCGCAGGAAGAAATCCAGGGCCTCGACCTGATGGAGCACGGTTTGGTCAGTTCCTACGCCGACTTCCTGCTCACACCGGACACCACGGCCTACCTGGCCGCCGTGGACGCCCCGGCCGAGCCAGTTGCGGTCAGCGACTTCGATGCCACGCCGGTCCCGGCAGCGGCCAAGTCGAGCGGCGGGCACAAGTTGACGAAGGTCGAGATCATCACGCGCCCGCAGATGCTGGAAGCGCTGAAGCAGGCGCTGGAGGAGATCGGCGTCACCGGCATGACCATCACCAACGTCATGGGCCACGGTCTGCAGAAAGGCCAGACGGGCGTCTACCGCGGCGTCCCGGTCGATGCTCCGTTCGTGTCCAAGGTGAAGCTGGAGACCGTCGTTTCCAAGGTGCCTGTGCAGCAGGTGATCGCGGCGGCCGAGAAGGTGCTGCGCACCGGCAATATCGGCGACGGGAAGATCTTCGTCCAAGACTTGGAAAACGTGGTGAAGATCCGCACCGGAGCCGAAGGCTACGACGCACTGCAGTACGAGCCGGCCGGAACCGAGATCGCGGCTTCCAAGTCGTAGATTCCAACAATAGAGGCGGGCATCTGGGGTCTGGATGCCCGCCTCGCCCTATGTTCCGAGCCAACTGGCCGAAATCGCTAAGATGGGGCAATGGCCACTCCTGCCGCACCGCGCGCCTTCGCTGAAGAAGGCCGCCGGGACACGCGCCAGCGCCGCGCGGTGCGCGAAAGGCTCGCCGATTCAGAGTCGTTCATCTCCGCCCAACAGCTCCACGACATGATGCGGGCCGGAGGCGACAAAGTGGCGCTGGCCACGATCTACCGCACGTTGCAGGCCATGGCCGAGGTCGGCGAGGTGGACACCGTGCGCACCGTCGACGGGGAGACGCTCTACCGCAAGTGCGGCGCGCACCACCACCACCACCTGGTGTGCCGCAACTGCGGCCTAACGGTCGAAGTGGACGGCCCCAGCGTCGAGCAGTGGGCCAGCAAGGCCGCCGCCGCCCACGGCTTCACCGACGTAAAGCACGTCGTGGAGCTTTTCGGGCTGTGCGCTCAGTGCTCCCAGTAGGAGAGCGCTTCGCGCTCGCACGCCACAAGAGCCGGACTACGTCCGAGATCCCGGAACAAGTCCGGGATGACCGGTTAGCGAGCGCGAAGCGCTCTCACTCACGTCCAGTGGGCGTACAACGTGAACCCAGCGGTGATTTGCACACCGGTGGTGTCGATCACTTGCGAACCACCCTCGCGTGCGGTGAACCACCCGGCGAAAGTCTTCCCCTTCAGCGTGGGCGTCGGCAACGCGCCGTAGGTCTTGTCGTAGGTGACCTTCTTGGACTTCTTGGAAACCTTCCCCCCATTGGCGTCGAATTTCACGGTGAACGTTTTCGCTGCCCAGCGCGCGTATTCGGTGAACGACTGCGTCTGCGTGGCTTTCTTGCCGGACGCGTACTTCTTTCCCCCTGAAGCCGCCGAATACCAGCCCTTGAAGCTGTAACCCATCCGCGTGGGCGTGGGCAGTTTCGGGAGCTTCTTACCATACGAGAACCCCACCGAGGTTGGCGCGACCGCGCCGGACTGCGGATCCAGCGTGATCAGGCCGTCGGCAACCGTGTACAGCAGCGTAGCTGAGACACCCGACGGCTTCACCGTGATGGTGGCGGTCCGCGTCCCGACGGTGGCAGTGGTCAAGTCGAACGCGACGTTCTTGTCGGACAGGTTCACCTGTTTGGTCGCGCCGCTGGGGAAGTTCAACGTGAAGGTGCCCTTCTTCGAGACCGGCGCGCCGACCACGTAGCTGTCCTGAATCCCAGTCAATCCGGTGATCGACGTGGGCGCGACCCAATGCGCGTACAGCTTCGACGGCAGCGAGCCGTCGACCACGGTGGTTTCGGTGACCTGCGTGCCACCCGTCTGGGCCGTCCACCAACCATCGAAGAGCAGCGTCGAATGCGATGACGACGGCAGCGAACCCACCGCCTTGTCGAGCGTGACTTTCTTCGACTTGTAGGCCTTGCCGCCCAGCCGCGGCGTCGCCCCGGTGTTCGGGTCGAAGCTGACCTTGAATGTCGACTCGCGCACAGTGACCGTCACTACGCCGGTGAAGTAGCCGCACTTGTCCTGCCATTGCAGCTTGACCGTGCCGCCCTTGGTGTATTTCACGTTGCCGCCGGAGATCTTCGCTGGGCCCGACTTCACCTTCCATTTCACCGTCCCCCCGGACACCGTCGTCACAGTGGGCAGCGGCGCCGTGCCTGTCCAGGCTTGCGCGTTGAGGGATTGGTCCGTGGAGAAGGTGTATACCTCGCAGCCACGTGAACAGGTGTCAAGGTAGGCCTCGTGGACCTCGCTGGGCAGCGGGGACAAGTCGGTGATCGCATTGTTGTAGAGCATGAGGTAGGTGAGTTTGGTCATGCCCGCGAGCGCGGAGATGTCACTGATCGAGTTGTAAGACAGGTCGAGGTGCTCAAGATTCGTGAGACCGGCCAGCGCCGAGATGTCGGTGAGCCCGGCCGAACTCAGATTCAGTGCGGTCAGGCCAGTTAGCCCGGCCAGGCCTGAGAGATCGCCGAGAGGGCTGTCCACGAGCCCTAGCCCGCGCAGGTTGCTGAGTCCAGCGACCCAAGCCGTGCTGGTTGCGCCACTGACGCCGAGGCTTTCCAGATTGCTCAAGGTAGACAAGCCGCTGAACTCGGTCACTCCCGTTTCCATAACGCTGAGTGATGTCAGGGTCAAATTCCCCAGCAACGGCGACAAGCTGGTGAGCTTCGGGCTGTCGTAGACCGCCAATGTGGTCAGGTTGGGGAGACTGGCGGCCGGCGCCAGCGTCGTGATGTCAGAGTGGTCGATGTCGAGGCCGATCAGGTTGGTAAGGCTCTCCACCGAACTTAGGCTGGTCAGGCGCGGACTCCCCACAGACAAGTAGGTCAGCGTTGACAGGCCCGCCAACGGCGTCAGCGTCGAGTAATTGCCAAATACGCTCAGATGGTCGATGTTCACCAGCGAGGACAGCGGGGTCAAGTCGGAGAACCCGCCATCCAAGTACAACGTGGACAGCCCGGTCAGATACTGCGCCCCTTCCAGCGATTTCACCTTCGAGCTGTAGCAGAAGATGTCGCCCAACAGCCCCTGCAGTTGCGCGGCGGTGATCGGCGCGGACGCCTTCTTGTCCAGGTGCCCATTCAGGCATGCTCTGAACGCCGTATCGGGGACGACGTTCGCGCTGGCGTTGGCTGGCGCGGCGGGCAAGCCCACAGCCAAGCAGCCCAACACCAAGCCAACGGCAAATCGACGACGGATAGATTTCACGGGGATCCTCCTCCAACACATCGGCAATGCGAAAGGATCCGGTCAGCCATGTGTTTCCCCCCACATTGTCTTCGCCCACTCAGTAGGGTAGCGCGCTTTGCGCGCTGGGGTGGGATGTACGTGCCGAATTGGAGGGCGCTTCGCGCTCGCGGCGTTGACTGGGGACCGGACTTCGTCCGAGATGCCGGAACAAGTCCGGCATGACGGGGTGGGGGCCGGAACAAGTCCGGCATGACGGGAGAGGGCGGTTTCAACTCCAGTGCGCGTACAGCGTTTGCGTAGCCCCAAACGTGAACACGTCAGTCGCTTCCACCTTCGTGCCAGCGGCCGGATCAGTCCACCAGCCGGCAAACGTCATGCCCTTCAGTGTCGGCGTCGGCAATGCGCCATAGGCCGAGTCATACTTGACCGACTTCGACTTCTTCGACACCTTCCCGCCATTCGCGTTGAACTTGACCGTGTACGACTTCGCCGACCAACGCGCGTACTCGGTGAACGACTGCGTCTGCGTCGCCTTCTTGCCCGACGCATACTTCTTCCCGCCACTGGTCGGCTGCGTGTACCAGCCCTTGAACGAATACCCGGTGCGCGTCGGCGTGGGAAGCTTCGGCAACTTGCCCTTGTAGGTGAAACCAACAGAGGTGGCAGACACACTGCCACCTTGCGGATCCAACGTGATCGTCCCATCCTCGACTGTGTAACCAAACCCCATGGTCAAACCAGACGGCTGCACAGTCACCGTGGCCAAGCGCGTCCCGGTAGTGGACGTGTCCACACCCGCGAGCGTCACATTCTTGTCCGACAGGTTCACCGTCTTCGTCACTCCGCCGGGGAAGTTCAACGTGACGGTGCCCGCTTTCGACACCGGCGCCTTCAGCACATAGCTGTTCTGCTGGTTCGACAGGCCGGCGATCGACGTCGGAGCCGTCCAGTGGGCATACACCTTCGACGGCGTGTCCTCGTCCACCACAGAATCGGCGGTGACCTGCGTGCCGCCGGTCGGCTCGGTGTACCACCCCGCGAAGACCTGCGTCGAATGGGTGCTCTCCGGCACCGAACCTACAGTCTTTCCGACGGTGACGTTCTTCGACTTGTACGTCTTCTTGCCCAGCTTCGGCGTCGTGCCGCCGTTCGCGTCGAACGTCATCTTGAACGTCGCCGTGCGCACCGTGACCGTCACCACGCCCGTGAAGTTGCCGCACTTGTCCTTCCAAGCCAACTTCACCGTGCCCGCCTTGGAGTACTTGACCTTGTTGCCGGAGATCTTCGCCGACCCGGATTTCACGCTCCACTTGATCGTGCCGCCGGGCACAGTCTTGACGGTCGGCAAGTCGTAGGTGCCGGTCCACGCCTTCTGGGTGATGGACTGGTTCTTGATGGCAGACCAACCGTCACTCGTGGCGCAAGAACTGTCAAAGTACTCCCACAGGCTGCTCGGCAGCGCGGAGATGTCCGTGATCGACATTTCGTCCGCATCGATCCAGGTCAGGGCGGTGAGGCTGGACAGCGCCGAAATGTCGCTGATGTCGTTGCCGTATATCGCCAACTCAGCGAGCGAAGTCAACGATGCCAGCGGCGACACATCCGTGATCAAGTTGTAGGCGACACTCAAGTATTCAAGCTTGGTGAGTCCGGCTAGGGGAGCCAGGTTTGTGATCAAGTTGCCGGACAAGTCAAGGTTTTCCAGCCCAGTCAGGGCCGACACCACCGTGGCGTCCGACAGGCCGGCGTCATACAACCCCAGGCTCCTGAGATTGGTCAGCGTGGCCAGCACGCTGAAGTTGGTCACGCCATTGCCAGACATCATCAGAGACTCGAGATTCGTCTTCCCAGACAGCGCGCTGATGTTCGTCAGCGATTCGTTGCTCCACAGAGCTACCGATTCGAGGTTGGCCAGGGAAGCGATCGAGTTCAGATTGGTCACGAGGCTGTCTGACAGCGTGAAGTTCTTCAGCCCGGCCAAGGATCCCAGACCGGTGAGGCTGCTCAACTCGTCGCTGCCGAGGCCGAGCGTAGTCAGGCTTGTGAGGGATGCGAGGGCCGAGACGCTGGTGAAATCCCCGTACAGGTACAACTCGTCCAGGTTGGTGAGCCCCGCCAGCGGCGCCAAGTTGGTGAACTCCCCCTGGACGTAAATGCCTTCCGCTTGGGACCAACCGCTCACGACGCTCAGGTCGGAGATTCGGTCGCTGAACAGTCGGACGTATCGCAACGTGTTGAGTCCGGCCAGCGGGGTCAGGTTGGAGAACGAGCCTTCGAGATAGAGCGTGTCCACTTCAGTCAGGTATTGCGCGCCCTCCAAGGATTTGATGGTCCAGTTCCCCTCGCAATCCAGGTAGTACACGTCCGCCAACTGGGCGGCCGTGAGGCTGGCTGTGGACTTGCGGCCAAGCTCGCTGTTGATGCAGCCCTTGAACGCTTTGTCGGGGACAACGTCGGCCGCGGCATTGGCGGGGACGGCGGGCAGGCACACTGCCAAGGCGACGGTGGCGAGGGAAGCCACCAACTGATGGGTGAATTTCACGGGGAACCTCCTGTTTCACTTACGTTAATGCGCCAGGAGGTCGTTTTGTTACACGGTCCGCTGAGGCTTTTCGCGCAATCTCTGGCTGGACCGCCCGTTGCGCCATCACCAACGCCGGTAGTGCGCCCGCAGGGGCTGGTCGCAAGTCAAGAATCGGTGGATCAGGCTCAGTATTCGCGACGGTCCCACAAGGCATATAAGGTCTGCGTGCCTGTGGAATCGACAGTATGCGACCCATACACGCAATGTCTCTCGAGGATGTCATACCAGCAGTAGAAGTCATAACCCCGCAAGGTGGGCGTTGGCAGATGGCCGTATTCTTGGCCGTACTTGACCTTCTTCGATTTTGTCGAGACCTTCCCCTCCGTGGGGTTGAAGTTCACCGTGAGCGTCTTCGGCGACCAGCGCGCGTACACGGTGAACGACTCCGTCTGTGTGGCCTTCTTGCCCGCCACATACTTCTTTCCACCCGACTTGGCCGTGTACCAGCCCTTGAAGGTGTAGCCCCACTCGGTCACCTTCGGCGCCTTCGGCAGTTTCTTCCCATAGTCGAAATCCACCACGATGAATTCCCAGTCATTTTGCAGGTCGAACGTGATCTTGCCGGCCTCGACCCGGTAGGTGAATGTCGTGGTCAAGCCCGACGGTTTGACGGTGACGGTCGCAGTCCGCTCCCCAACGGTGGCGGTGTCAATGCCTGTCACCGATACGTTCTTGTCCGAGAGCTTCACAGCCTTCGTCGCACCACCAGGGAATGACAACAAGACGGTGCCCTTCTTCGAAGCGGGCGCCTTGAGCACATACGACGTCTGCACGTCACCACATGGGTCCACGGATGTCGGCGCCGCCCAATGCGCGTACACCTTCGCCGGGGTATCCTCGTCCACCAGCGTGTCCGCGGTGACCTGCGTACCGCCAACCGGCTCGGTGAACCACCCCTCGAAAAGCTGCGTCGAATGCGCGGTGGCCGGCACCGAACCCACAGCCTTGCCAACAGTGACACCCTTCGACTTGTACGTCTTCTTGCCCAGCTTCGGAGTGGACCCGCCGTTCGCGTCGAACGCCAGCTTGAACGTGGCCGGACGCACCGTCACGACCACCTCGCCAGCAAAGCTCCCACACTTGTCCTTCCAAGCCAGCTTCACCGTGCCGCCCTTGGTGTACTTCACCTTGCCGCCAGAAATCTTCGCCGGGCCGGACTTCACAGACCACTTGACCGTACCGCCAGGCACCGTCCGCACCGCAGGCAACGAATACGTGCCCGTCCAGGATTTCTGGACGATGGTCTGCCTGCGGATACTGGACACGCCAGCCCCCGAAGTGCAGGAATTGTCGAAGTCCTCCCACACGCTGGCCGGCAGCGCCCAAATATCTGTGACCACATTGTCATCGAGGTCCAAGTACCACAACGCGGTCAAACCCGACAACGCCGTAACGTCGCTGACAGCGTTCCCAGCAAGCGACAACCCATGCAGCGAAGTCAACGACGCCAAAGGCGAAACATCCGCGATCAAATTGTCGCCAAGATACAGATACCGCAACCCAGAAAGCCCAGCCAGCGCAGACACATCCACAATCGAGTTGCCGAACAGGTCCAAACTCTCCAACCCAGTCAACCCGGCCAACACCGTCACATCCGACAAGCCCACAGAGCTCAACTCCAGATCGCTGAGGCTGGGCAACGTCGCCAACGCACCAAAATCAGCGACGCCCGCGCCGGAAACCGCGACGCTGTAAAGCTCCGGCATTCCCGCCAACCCATCCAGGCTCGCCAACGAGTCATTCGACCACAGCGACACCTCCTCAAGACCTGTCAGCGACGCAATCGGATCCAAATCGGCGACGGCACTGCCTTCCAAAGCGAAGTAACGCAACCCGGTCAACGGCTCCAGACCATCCAAACTGGTCAACTCTCCACTGCCCAGAGCAAGCGAACTCAACCGGGTCAACGATCCCAAGGCGGACGCGTCAGAGAAAGACCCGACCAGCCGCAACGTTTCCAAACTGGCCAGACCCGCCAACGGCGACAAATCAGTGAATCGCCCATCAACATGGAGGCTCTCCACCGCAGACCAGCCGCTCACAGCACTCAAATCGACAATCCCCGAACTCGTCAACCGGACTTCTTCCAACGCGCCAAGTCCAGCCAGCGGCGCAAGATCCGAGAATGTCCCTTCCAGGTACAGCGTGTCCACCGCAGCCAAATGCTGCGCGCCCTCCAACGACTTGATCGCGTAAGTCCCCTCACAATCCAGGTAGTCCAGACGCGCCAAATACGCCGCCGAAACGCTCGCCGACGACTTACGGCCCAACTCACTGTTGACACAAGCCTTGAACGCCTTATCCGGCACAACATCAGCCGCAGCATCAGCGGGGACAGCCGACAAACACATCACAAGAGGCACAGCAGCCAACACGGCCACCAACTGACGGGCAATCCTCATGGGACCTCCTGTTCCACTAACACCATGCTCCCAGCGGGAGTTTCGTGGCACAACAAGTCTCGTTTCACAACGAGTCCCGGACGATCGCCGCGAACTCGGCCACCGTGAACGCCACCGGATTGGCCTTGCTGGACGACGCACGGGCGCTGGCCTCGGCGAGCGCGCTGATCTGGCCTTCTTCCAGGCCCAACGCCGCCAGCCCTGGGACGCCCAACAAACCGGCGGTCTGGGCGAACCAATCGATGCCCGCCTCGGGCGAACGGGCGCCGGCGAGTATCTCCCCCACCTCCGCATAGCGTTCCAGCGTGTCCGCGGCGGCCCTGCCAGCGCGCGCCGCCGCCACATTGGCCCGCGACACCGCCGGCATCACCGCGGCCGTGATCGCGCCGTGCGGCGCCCGGGTCATGCCGCCACAGGGCCCGGCGATTCCGTGCGCGCTACCCAAACCGGCGTTGGCCAGGCACATGCCGGACAGCAGGGACGCCAGCGACAGATCAGTACGGGCTGCCAAGTCGGAACCATCGGCATACGCCGCACGCAAGCTCCGGGCAGAGCGCCGCAACGCCTCGCGGGCCAAAGCGTCGGTCATCACATTGGCGCGCGGTGTCGTGAAGGCCTCGATGCACTGGACCAACGCGTCCAATCCGGCGTGCGCGGTGACCGCCGGCGGCGCGGACAGCGTCAACTCCGGATCGACGAGCGCGAAGCGGGCCAGCATCGTCGGCGAACGCAGCGAGACCTTGACGCCGTGTTCGGGCGATGCCAGCACGCCGTTCGCCGTCACCTCAGAGCCGGTGCCGGACGTGGTCGGCACCGCGACAATAGGCAGGGCCGGCAGCCGCAGCGGCAGGCCGGAGCCGATGACCTCGGCGTAGTCCAGAGGATCGCCACCGTTGGCCACCAGCGCGGAAACAACCTTCGCCAAGTCCAGCGCCGAGCCGCCGCCCAAGCCGACGAACACGTCCGCCTGGTGATCCAGAGCGGCGCGCATGCCCAACCGGGCCACCTCCATGGTCGGCTCGCCGACCACCGGGAAAATCGCCGCTCCCGGCAACGCGTCGGTGAGGGCAGCCAGGCGCTGCGGGTGCGCGCCCGTGACCACGAACGGACGATGGCCCAAGCCGGTGACGATTTCGGGCAGCCGCGCGGCTACGCCCGGCCCAAACTCGACCCGGGCCGCTGTTGCGAAAGAGAACTTCATAGCTGCTCCTCCCGCCGCGAAACCGCCCAGACTACTTCTTCTTGGTCTTGGTGGGCGACGGTGTCGGGGTGGGAGTGGGAGTCAACTCAATGTCCGAGTCGCGCGTGATCTTCGGCAGGCAGACCGGCCCGTCCACCTTGACGCTCGAAAGCGGCTGCTCCTTCTCACCCTCCAAAGTCTTGGCGTTGGTCGCCAGAATGACATCGACGATGTGGTCCACACGGCCGTCACCCTTGGCTTCGGCGGTCTTGAAGTAACTCAGCACGAGCTGGACTTCTGGATCGTCTTCCGAAGCGCCGATGACCGTAGTCACATCGACTTTCGTGGTCGAGTTGCCGTACTTGAGCACATGGAATTCCTTGGCGCGCAGCCAGATGGCCGTCAACTTGGCGAGGTTGCTCGTCTCCCCGCCATTCGTAACGCGAATGATGACATCGTCGGGCGTCACCGCCCCACCGACATCCGTCATGATGCACGGTGTGGCGCCTGCCTGGGCCACCGGCTTCGTGACCTGCTCATAGCCCCATTTCGCGCCGAAACCGACCAAGCCCAGCATCGCAAACAGAGCGATTGCGCTGATCGCCATCCGGACAATGCGCTTCATGGGGCCTCCTACGGTTCGGCTACCAGTCTACTGGAGGTCCAACACGCGGGCGTGGATCGTGGCCCGCTGCTGCAAAGCGGCGCGCAGGGCGCGGTGCAACCCGTCTTCCAAGTACAGCTCTGACTGCCACCGGACGACGTGGGCGAACAGATCCCCGTAGAACGTCGAATCCTCATCGAGCAGAGATTCCAAGTCGAGGGTACGTTTGACCGTGATCAACTGGTCGAGGCGGATCTCGGCGGGCGCGATCGCCGCCCACTGCCGCTGCTGATAGCCATGGTCTGGATACGGCTTGCCTTCGCCGACGCGCTTGAAAATCATCGGCCGGTACCCGCGTACACGATGGCCGGCTCGTCCGAATCCAGCTCGAACGCGGAGTGCGCCGCACGCACGGCGGTGTCCACGACGTCGGCCGCCACGACGACGGAGATGCGGATCTCGGAGGTGGAGATCATGTCGATGTTGACGCCCGCGGCGGCCAGCGCGGCGAAGAAACGCGCGGTGACGCCCGGGTGCGTCCGCATCCCCACGCCGATCACCGAAACTTTGCCGATCGCGTCGTTGTAGATGATCTCCGCGAAGCCGATCTCGTCTTTGGCGGCCTCCAGCGCGGCGATCGCCTTGGCCCCATTGTCTTGGCCCAACGTGAACGAGATGTCCGTGCGGCCCGACATCGGCCCGCCGCCGTCCGGGTCGTGCGAGATGTTCTGCACGATCATGTCCACATTTATGTCGGCTTGGGCGATGATGCCGAAGATCCGGGCCGCCTTGCCGATCTGGTCCGGAACGCCCACGACGGTGATCTTGGCCTCGCTGCGGTCGTGTGCGACGCCCGAAATCAGCGGCTGTTCCATGCCGGTCTCCTCATATTCCATGTCTTTCACCCAAGTGCCAGGCTTGTCCGAGAAGGACGAGCGAACGTGTACGGCCACGCGCTCCCGGCGCGCATATTCAACGCAGCGCAAATGCAGGATCTTGGCGCCCGATGCGGCCATTTCCAGCATCTCCTCGTAGCAGATCTGCGGGATGCGCTGCGCTTCCGGAACGATGCGCGGATCGGCGGTGAAGACGCCGTCCACGTCGGTGTAGATCTCGCAGTAAGCCGCGTCCAAGGCGGCCGCCAACGCGACGGCCGTGGTGTCAGAAGCACCGCGGCCCAGTGTGGTGACGTCTTTCGTGGACTGCGAAACGCCTTGGAATCCGGCCACGATCACAATGTCGCCGTCCTCCAAGGCGGAGACGATGCGCCCCGGAGTGATGTCGATGATGCGGGCGTTGCCATGTTGGCCGGTGGTGATGACGCCAGCCTGCGAGCCGGTCAGCGAACGGGCGTCGTGGCCCAGATCGTTGATGGCCATCGCCAGCAACGCGGCGCTCATGCGTTCGCCGGTCGTCAGCAGCATGTCCAGCTCGCGTGGACGCGGATGCGGCGAAACCTGCTTGGCCAGGTCAAGCAACTCGTCGGTGGTGTCTCCCATGGCCGAAATGACGACGACAACCTCGTGGCCGCGTTCTTTGGTGGCCACAACCCGGCGCGCGACCCGCTTGATGCTCTCCGCATCCGCGACGCTCGACCCGCCGAACTTCTGTACTACCCGCATCGCCCTCCAATTTCCGAACCCCAAGTGTAGCGGGGTGGCCGCTACTATTAGTGTGTGACCAGTCAGGAATGGGAACAGCCTCCCGTCGCCAGCGAGCAGCCGGCGGTTTACCCCACTACGCCCACGCCCTACCAGACCCCGAGCGTTCCCGTCCAGCAACCGACCCAGGCCAACGCGAACCAGATGTCGCCGTACACGTGGTCAGCCCAACAGCAGCGGCCCGTCGCCGCAAACGCGGTTCCCACCGCGAACGACGTCCCCACAACGGCAGAGTTTTGGCTGCGCCAGATCGCCTGGCTGGTCTGGATCGCCTACGTGGCCTCCGGCGTGGTCTTCCACACCTGGCGCTGGGCTTGGCTCCCAGCCGTGATCATCACCGTGGTCGCCCCGGTGCTCGCCGCCGACCTGAAGCGCCGCCGCAAACTGCGGGCTCTGCAGAGCCAGCAACAGCAACCTCCGCAGGCCCTGCCGCCCAGCGACCTGCGCTGACAAACCTGCGAACACCGCAACAGCGGGCGGATCCTAAGCGAAAACCACCGTCACTTCTTCGCCGGCCAGGTTGGCGCTCACCATGCGGATCACGCCTTCTCCGGCCCATTGATAGTCCTCGGTGTCCACGCCGGCGAACTGCAATTCCACGTTGACGTAGTTCTTGGTCAACAACGGGTGGCCGACCTCCAGGGTGGGTTTGAGCCCAGTCAACTCTTCCTCGCCCGCGGTGACCGTCCATTTGGCCTCGGCCATGACCACTTGGCGCGTCGGGTCTTCGGGATGCACGACCTTGAGGCTGAAACCGCAATCGGGCGGGGAGACCGAGCCCGCGTTCAGGCACGTCTTCAAGTGCTTCTTCACGGCGGCGACCACTGCCTTGCTGCCTGCTTCGGTCAACACCGGCGAGCTGGAGAACGACCCAGGCCCGGCGCTGGGCGCGTCCACCACGATGCGGTCCTCGGAGACGGCGATCCACTCGTTGTCCAAGGAGAGTTGGTAAATGCCGGGGAATAGCGTCACCTTGTCTTGGGTGACGAGGCGTCCGTTGAGCCGCAGACCGCTTTGCTTCGGGTCGACGCTGGACAGATCAATGGTGCTGGTGGCCCGCTCCAGCAACCATTCACCCTCGACCAAGTCCACGAAATACCACCCTGTGATCGGCGTGCCGCCCAGTTCGTATTGGGCGGATATCAACTGGCGAGTGTCCGAACCCTGCCCGACAGCGGCGACAGCGCTGATCTTCGTGAGCGGCTGGGCCGCGACGGCTTCCTGCAGGAACTCCGCGTCGAGCCAAGTGACGTCGGTGGGTTGTTCTCGCGTCAGAGCCAAAGCCCCTGGCGAATCTCCTTGCGCGATCGCCTGCAAATAGGCCGTCACCACCTGTCCGGCCGCCACATCCGCGGGGACTTCGGGAGCGAACTGCACCCAGGGCTTCGAACCAATGCCGACGAAACACTGCACAGCCAGTGCGACCACCGCCAACGCCCCAACTGTGATCGCGATGATGCGCCACGGACCCGGGCCGGGCTTGTGACCCCGGGCGCGGGTAGGGCGGTAGGAGGGCTGGTGAGCGGCGCGGGTAACCCGCGGCGCGGCGGCGGGGGCTTCCGCGATGGCGTGCCGGGGCTCGGCGGACACTGCTGGGCGCGCGTCGTCCGCCTCATCGTCCAGGATCGCTCGCCGCAACTCAAACCTCCGGTTAGTCCGAAGTCCAATCCTACAGGCCTTAAAGCGCGTACCGTTGTGGTGGCGAAATCAACGGAGGTCACCATGCTTTTCGGCTACCGGCCCGAGCCGGAATACCTCACCACAATGGATGACGGCACGGTAAAACAACTCAACCCGTTCACCGGGGTGGAAGTCTGGACGGTCGCCGGCCGCGGAAAACGTCCCATCGCCACCGCCGTGCCCCAGCCAGAACCGCTGACCGACGCAGACAACTACTGCGTCTTTTGCCCCGGCCGCTATGCGCAGACACCGCCGGAAAAGGCCCGCGTGGCACGGTCTGCCGATGGCTGGGAGACCCGCGCCAACACGTTGCCGGCCGACTGGTGGCCGGCGGCCGAGTTCCGCCGCATCCCCAACTTGTTCGAGATCCTGTCCTACGACTATTGGCACGCCAACTACGGCTACGAACTTCCCTTGGCGCTACGCGACCACATGGCCGACTACCTAGCGCTCCCGGAGGGCTGGGAACACGCGTCGGCGGTGATCAAGTCCAAACTGCGTGCCATGGGGAAGACAGACGACGAGATCGCCGCGATGGACCGTGAGGCGTTGTCCGCGCACGCCCCGAGCTTTTTCGGCTCGTCACACGACGTCATCGTGGCCCGTCGCCACTTCACCGACGGCGCGACCGACAACACCGCTTTGGCGTCGTCGGGCACCTTGTCGCCCGAAGAGCATGAGCAGTTCATCAAGTTCACCGTCGAATCGGCCCGCTCCCTGTACGCCCAAAACCGCTACGCCCGCTACGTGGCCGTCTTCCAGAACTGGCTGCGGCCCGCCGGCGCGTCCATCGACCATTTGCACAAGCAACTGGTCGCCATCGACGAATGGGGCACGCAGCACCAGCAGGCCATCGCGCAACTGCGCTCCAATCCGAACATCTTCAACGAGGCCGCCGTCAACTACGCCTCCTACAAGAACCTGATCATCGCCGAGAACGAGCACGCAGTCGCGTTCGCGGGCTTCGGCCACCGCTATCCCACCATCGAGATCTTCTCCAAGTCCGCGAGCTGCGACCCCTGGGAGCACACGCCGGAAGAGCTGCGCTCCATGTCCGATCTGATCCACGCCATGCACGCCGCCTCGGGACCCGGAGTCTCGACGAATGAAGAGTGGCACTACCGCCCGATCGATTCGGATATGCCCCAGCCCTGGCGCGTCATGCTGAAATGGCGCATCTCGACCCTGGCCGGATTCGAAGGCGCGACCAAGATCTACCTGAACACCGTCGACCCCTACTCGCTGCGCGACCGGGTGGTGAGCACCCTGTTCGACCTGCGCACAGGCGGCGCGATCGCGCCTGGGATCCGCATCGCCACCGAGTGCGAATGCCGCCCCAACCCACTGCGCTACGCCGATCACAGACTCTGACACTGTGCCGCCGTCATCCCGGACTTGTTCCGGGGCCCCCGCAAAGTATCGAAGAACTTTATGGAGTGGGACCTACAATGGCTTCGTGATCAACGAGCTGGGCATCTACTACCTGCCGGACGTGGCGGCTGCGCGGGTGCGTTCCTGGAAGCGGCGGCTGATCACCAACGCGGCGTTCTTCGTGGGCATAGCCGTCCTCGACGTGGCTTTGGCGCTGGGCTTGATGGGCGAAGCGAACGTGTCGGTGATTTTCATCGCCATCGCGCTGCTGGGCCTGCTGCTGCCGGTGGCCATCGCGTTCTTCTCGTGGCGCCGGGCCGAGGCCGACGCCGACAACTGCGGCCAAGGGCTGGCCTTGGGCATCAACCGCGAGGGCATCCTGTTCCGGGAGCGCTGGCTGACCTGGGCCGAGGTTGGCGAGCTGGTCGTCGAGCCGTCGCGCTGGTCGGGCGCCCAGCGGCTCACGGTGACGGCGCGCGACAATTCCCAGGCCTGGCTGCCGTTGAGCTACACGGACACCATGCCCGCATCGCTGGACACGGCCGTGAGGGCGCTTTCGGCCGGGCAGGCCAGCGTCGACTTGAGCAGACTCGACGCCTGACGGCCCACGGGTCGCGATTCTTGAAACAGGCACACAGCCAGCCCGCAAGTGCGGCAAACTAGGAATGCTGAGAGCAAACCCATCGAAGAAAGATCACCAATGCCTATCGCAAGTCCTGAGAAATACGCCGAGATCATTGACGCCGCCAAAGCTGGCTCCTTTGCCTTGCCGGCGATCAACATCACCAGTTCACAGACGCTGAACGCCGCCCTGGCCGGCTTCGCCGAAGCCGAGTCCGACGGCATCATCCAGGTGAGCACCGGCGGCGCCGAGTACGCGTCCGGCCCCACCATCAAGCACATGGTCACCGGTGCGGTCGCCCTGGCCGAGTACGCCCATATCGTCGCGAAGAACTACCCGGTCAACATCATCGTGCACACCGACCACTGCCCCAAGGACAAGCTGGACACCTATGTCCGCCCGCTGCTCGCCGTCTCCAAGGAGCGCGTCGACCGTGGCCTGGAGCCGCTGTTCCAGTCGCACATGTGGGACGGTTCGGCCGTGCCCATGGAGGAGAACTTGCAGATCGCCGACGAGTTGCTGGCGCTGACGAGCTACAACCACCAAATCCTGGAGATCGAGGTCGGCGTGGTCGGCGGCGAAGAGGACGGCGTCAAAGCTGAAATCAACGAGAAGCTGTACACCACCGTCGAGGACGGCCTGCGCACCGTCGAGGTGCTCGGCTTGGGCGAGAAGGGCCGCTACATCACGGCGCTCACCTTCGGCAACGTGCACGGCGTGTACAAGCCCGGCGCCGTCAAGCTGCGCCCCGAGGTGCTGAAGGAAATCCAGGACGCGGTCGGCGCCAAGTACGGCAAAGCCAAGCCGTTCGACCTGGTGTTCCACGGCGGTTCCGGCTCCACCGCGCAGGAGATCTCAGACGCGGTCGACTACGGCGTCATCAAGATGAACATCGACACCGACACCCAGTACGCCTTCACCCGCCCCGTCGTCGACGCGATGCTGACCGGATACGCCGGCGTGCTGAAGATTGACGGCGAGGTCGGCAACAAGAAGCAGTACGATCCGCGCGCTTGGGGCAAGGCCGCCGAGGCCGGCATGGCCAAGCGCGTCATCGAGGCTGCCACGCAGTTGCGTTCGGCGGGCAAGACGCTGCGCTAGCCAGTTTCCAGACAGGCTGCTGAAGCTACGATTGTCGCGTGCGTAAGCTACGACAACTAGCCCGAGCACTGGGCCGGCGTTCGAAGCTGTTCCGCAACTTCCTGCAATGGGCCGTCTATTGGCCCCGGAAGGTGCAATACCAGCTTCTGCCCGGCCCAGTTCTGCGACCACGGCGGGTCCTGTTCGAGGCCTTTAAGGGCCGCTCCTACACGTGCTCCCCGAAGTCCGTCTACGAGCACATGCTGAATGACCCCGCGTATTCCGGGTACGAGTTCGTTTGGGCCATGCGCCCGGAGAAACTGGAATCGCACGCATGGCTGGCCAACCAGCCACGCACCACGCTGGTGGAACACGCGTCGGCGGCACACCTGCGCGAATTCAAGCAGTGCGGCTATTGGGTCACGAATGCCCGGCTACCCGAGTTCGTCTTCCCAAAGCCGGGCCAGACCTTCCTGCAGTGCTGGCACGGGACGCCGTTGAAGCGGCTCGGCTGTGACCTGGAGGAATATGACGCCGCGCTCAACACCCGCGAGGCGATAGTCGCCAAGTACGTGCGGGATTCGCACCGCATGACCTGGCTGCTCTCACCGTCGCCGTTCGCCACCGAGAAGTTCCGCTCAGCGTGGAACTTGGCCGCCGTCGGCAAACAGGACATCATCTTGGAACTGGGGTACCCGCGCAACGACGCCTTGGCGCGGGCCCGGGAAGATCTGCCCGCCGCCACACGGGCCGTGCGCGAACGCCTCGGAATCCCGCTCGACAAGCGCGTCGTGCTCTACGCCCCGACTTGGCGCGACAACCAGTACAACCCGAAGATCGGTCTGGACTACGACCTGAAGGTAGATTTCGCCAAACTGCGCGCAGCTCTGGGCGAGGACACCGTCATCTTGTTCCGGGTGCACTACTTCATCGCGCGCAGCTTCGACTGGGCGGGCTTCCAAGGCTTCATCTACGACTTCTCCAGCCACGACGACGTGAACGACCTCTACCTGGCCGCCGACCTGATGATCACCGACTATTCGTCCGTGATGTTCGACTACGCGAACCTGGGCCGCCCGATGGTGTTCTACATGTACGACTTGGACGAATACGCCGGCTCGATCCGCGGCTTCTACTTCGACTTGGACGAACTGCCAGGCCCGATCGTGCGCCGCGAGGAAGACTTGGCCGCAGCGATCCTGTCGGGATTGGAATCAGCCACGCCTTACGCCGAGAAATACTCCGCGTGGCGGCGGAAATTCAATCCGCTGGACGACGGAGCGGCGACGAAACGCCTAGTGGAGCGGGTATTCACTCCGCGTCCGGATTCTCCTTGATCGCTTTGTTCCAGGCCAGCACAGCCGACAGCGAGTCTTTCGCACCCAGCTTCTCGAACGCGTGCCCGAGGTGGACTTTGACGGTGGCCCGTGCGATGCCGAGGTTGGCAGAGATCTCCAAGCGGCTCATACCCGCCGCCAGCGCGGCCATGCACTCGCGCTCGCGGACGGTCAGCGGCGGCGAACCGATCTGTACGGAATGGACGACGCCGACTGTGTTGGCGCGCAGGGCTTTGGCGGCTTTCTGTGAGAAGTAGACACCACCACCCACGCAGTTCGTGATCACCTGGGCCAGTTCTTCGGCGTCGAAATCGCCGTAGACGAGGTAGCCTTTGGCGTCATTCTGGAACGCCTCCCGCACCAACTCGGGCTCGTGGTGGCTGGACAGCATCACCGCCGGGGTATCAGGAGGCAACTGCTTCAGGGCGGTCAACCCGTCCATGATCGGCATCCGCACGTCCAGCAGCACCAGATCCGGCTTGAGTTTGCGGGCCATTTCCAGGGCTTCTTCGCCGTTTCCGGCCTCGTGGATCTCATTGACCTGGTCGATGGTTTCCAGAATCATGCGAAGACCGGCGCGCAAGATGGGGTTGTCGTCGGCGAGCAGAATCTTCATGCTAACTCCTCAGTGAATCCCGGTAGGGTACCCGGATCTCCACCGATGTGCCACCTTGGGGCGGGCTATCGATGCTCATGGTGCCGTGCAACGCCGTCAAGCGCTCACGGATGCCGTGCAGGCCGAAGTGGCCTTGGCTGCGCAGCAGGTCGGGTGATGGGATGCGGAAGCCCACCCCATCGTCGGTGACGCGCAACACCAGCTCATCCCCGTCCTGCGCAAGGTCGATTTGCACGGTCTTCGCTTTGGCGTGCCGGGAGACATTCTCCAGCAGCTCCCGCACGGCGCGGATGAGGACTAGTTGTGTGCGCCAATCGCCGAGTTCCAGCTCGGAATCCGGGACGACGATGTCCAGATGCGGGTATTCGTCGGCCAATTCCTGGATGTGCTCGGCCACGGACGTCTCGCCGTAGACGGACTCGTTGAGTTGGGTCATGAGTTGGCGCGATTCGGTCTCGGCGGTGCGGATAAGCCCGACCAGGTCGCGCGCCTGCCCTGATGCGCGGTGTCCGTCAGCCGCCAAGACGCGCGACAGCCCTTCGGCGTAGGCGCCGCAGCCGTGCAGGGACTTGGTGACGGTGTCGTGCATGTCTTGGGCCAGTTCGAGGCGTTCGGCCAGGGCCGCCTTGTCGCGTTCGAAGTTCAGCACGACAGTCAGCTCCGCCTCGAACGAGGCCACCATCCGGGTGATCCCCACCCCAACGGCAAAGCAGGTGAATTGGAAGAGGAAGTTGACGGCGGCGACGATCTTCTCGGAGAGCACCTGGTTGAACTCGTAGGGCAGCCCGATGGCGTAGATGACCAGCAACGCCAGCACTTCGAGGACCCATACGAACCAGGACGGCTGGAACGACATGAAGATCAGCGTCACCGCCAGATACAGCATGCCGATGCCGCGGTTGTGGAACACGTACATGATGGAGCAGGCCACGGCCAAGTCGACTATCGCCATGATGTGGTAGACCATCGGCCGGGAAGTGATTTGCGGCCAATAGATCAAGACGGCCAGCGAGATGGCCAAGCCAATCACGCAGATGATCGAGTCGCGCAGCGACAGGATGCCCAGCGGAAGATATAACACCAAGCCGATGCCGCGCAGCACGGCGAGGATCCGGCCGACCCGGGACAGCAAGTCGTGGCCGAACGACACCAACTCGTCCGGCTCCAAGTCCAAAGCCGGTCTCCCGAGCAACCAGGAGACGACCCCCCATCGCTTGGGGTGCGGGGATTCAGTTTGCACTGGTCTCACTTCCACTGCTTGGAGCTGGCAACTTTGGGTCGCCAGTTCCGCCAATTGTAGGTGCGGGCTGCTAGTTAGCGATTACCGGCAGCCCGCGCCTATGTCCTGGTTAGCCGAGACGCTCCCCCCGTACACGGCTAGGTTCCGAATCCCCCCGTCTCAGGAGCCGCCAACTCCCTGACTCGGAACACTCGTGTTCTGCGTCAGTTGCCTGCGCTTGGCTCAAACACTCCGGCGGACGCTGTTCGTCCCCGTATAGTTTGCGCCGCCCGGTGGAGCACATGCGCAGGACCCCTTTCAACCAACCACTGGCTTCCAACCCTCCCCGTATATGGCCTTCAGCCACTCAAGAGTTTATGAGCCCGATTGCGGGGTTCGGAAGCCAAATTGAGCAATTCAGTACCCAAATCTGCGTAATTGTGGGGGCTAACTACGTAAAGATGTAGGCCGTTTTGGAGTAATTCTGTAGTCCAAAAGGTGTAGACCCACCTAAACCGCCTTCTAGACGCGAGGTGCGCTAGACTCTAGCGGCAAGAGCCGGTGGCGATTGCCACGGGCTTTCTTCGTGTTCAGGGGAGATGGGAATGCCAGGAATCGTCGTTGTGGGCGCCCAATGGGGCGACGAAGGCAAGGGCAAGGCTGTCGACCAGCTCGGCGACCGCGTTGACTACACCGTGCGCTACTCCGGGGGTAACAACGCCGGACACACCCTCGTCGTGGGCGGCGAGAAGTATGCGCTGCACCTGCTGCCGTCCGGGATCCTCAACAACTCCGTCCCGGTGATCGGCAATGGCGTGGTCGTCGACTTGGGCGTACTGTTCGAGGAGATCGAGGGCTTGAACGCGCGCGGCGTGGACACCTCCAAGCTGCTCGTCTCGGCCAACGCGCACATCATCGCGCCTTATCACCAGGTGATCGACAAGGTCACCGAACGCTTCCTGGGCAAACGCCGCATCGGCACCACCGGCCGCGGCATCGGGCCGGCGTACTCCGACAAGGTGAACCGGCTCGGCATCCGCGTGCAGGACCTCTTCGACGAATCGATCCTGCGGCAGAAAGTGGAGGCGGCGCTGGAGCAGAAGAACCAACTGCTGGTGAAGATCTACAACCGGGCCGCGATCAACCCGAAGGACGTGGCCGACAAGCTGCTCAGTTTCGCCGACCGGCTGCGCCCGCTGGTCGCCGACACCGCGCAAGTACTGAACGACGCCTTGGACCAAGGCGCGGTCGTGCTCTTCGAAGGGGCACAGGCCCACCATCTCGACGTGGACCACGGCACGTATCCCTACGTCACTTCGTCCAACCCCATCGCCGCGGGCGCCTGCATCGGTTCCGGGGTGGGGCCGCGCCGCATCGACCGGGCCATCGGCATCGCCAAGGCGTACACGACGCGGGTGGGCGAAGGCCCGTTCCCGACTGAGCTGCTGGACGCCGACGGCGAGCGCCTGCGCGCGGACGGCGGCGAGTTCGGCACCACTACCGGGCGCCCGCGCCGCTGCGGCTGGTTCGACGCGCTGGTGGTGCGCCGCGCGGCGGTCGTGAACGACTTCACCGACATCTTCCTCACCAAACTGGACGTGTTGACGGGCTGGGAGAAAATTCCGGTCTGCGTCGCCTACGAAGTCAACGGCGAGCGCACCGACCGGATCCCGATGAGCCAGTCCGACTTCCACCACGCCAAGCCCGTCTACGAGTATCTCGACGGCTGGAGCGAGGACATTTCCGGCGCCCGCGCCTTCGGCGACCTGCCGAAGACCACGCAAGCCTACGTGCGCCGCCTGGAAGAGTTGGTCGGCACGCGCATCTCCGGCATTGGAGTAGGCCCTGACCGGGCTGAGTCTGTAGTCATACACGATCTTCTGTAACAAGAAACAGGTGCCAGATCGCGAAAAATCTGACACGATGGGAGAGGCGCATTTTCTTCGAAGGGAGGGCCGGTGAGCGACGAGTTGGACGACGAGCTTGAGTTCGAGAGTCTTGAGGATGATCGCCCCGGCCTGGATGATCTGGATGACCTGGACGATCTCGATGTCGATGACGACGAAGAAGATGACGACGATGACGACGAGGATTACCCCGAGGACGCCACCGAGGAAGACATCGATCTGGTGCTCGCTCTCTATCGCGAAGAGGGAGCCGCGCAGGCAATGGAACTCGACATCGAACTTGCCAATGACCTTGACGCCCTGATCGCGCAGTTGCGGCGCATCCCCGGCGACGCGGGGGCGTTGGCCATGATTTCGCTGGCCAACGAAGTGTTCGTGCTCGTGCGGGTGCGCGGGAAGACGGTGCAGGTGTTCTGCTCTGACGTGGTGACCGCCCTCGATTGGCCGATCTGCCGTGATGTCGTCGATTTCCTGGGCGAGGAATTGCCTGTCGAAGACGACGAATCAGCCCCGGTCGGCGATGCTGACATCTTGGCTGACGCCGGCCTGCGCGAATTCGATCTGGAGTCCATCGCGGAAAACTACGACGAGGATGCTCCCGAGTTGCTCGCCCAGATCGCGAAGAAGATCCAGTTCGGCCCCCAGTTCCAGGCGATTGCAAATCTCTGAGGCGATGCGCCTGGCTTTGGCCCAGGCCGAAGCAGCCGCCGTACGCGGCGAAGTCCCAGTCGGCGCGGTGGTATTGCACGCATCCGGGGCCGTGCTGGCCGCAGCCGGCAATGAACGCGAATCCACCAACGACGTCACCGGCCATGCCGAGATCGCGGCGATGCGCCAGGCGGCGGCCAAACTCGGCGGATGGCGGTTGGACGGCTGCACGTTGGTCGTCACGTTGGAGCCGTGCGCCATGTGCGCCGGAGCACTGGTCCAAGCCCGTATCGCCAAACTCGTGCTCGGAGCATGGGATGAAAAGGCCGGCGCGGTCTCCTCGCTGTGGGACGTGGTCCGCGATCCCCGCCTCAATCACCGCGTCGAAGTGGTGTCCGGTGTACTCGCCGCGGAAGCCAGCGCCCTGCTGAGCGATTTCTTCGCCTCCCGACGGTCGATTCACCCCCAACCCATCTCGTCATCCTGACTCCCAACCCTGTCATCCTGACCCCCCCAACCCCGTCACCCTGACCCCCCAACCCCGTCATCCTGACCCCCCAACCCCGTCATCCTGACCC
>JAISUR010000024.1 GCA_031271975.1 Propionibacteriaceae bacterium | reverse complement strand
AGGAACGCTGACACTGACCTATAAGGTTGTGACGTTGTCTGCGAAGACGCCGAGTATCTCTGGGACGGCGAAGGTTGACGAGGTGCTGACCGCGAAGGTGTCCGCTTGGGGTCCTGCGCCGGTTGAGTTGGCCTACCAGTGGAAGGCGAACGGCAAGAACATCGAGGGCGCTGTTGCCAGCACGTACAAGGTTGCTGCTGGCGACGTGGGCAAGAAGATCACGGTGAGCGTCACTGGCAGCAAGGATGGATACAAGGCTGTTTCTAAGACTTCCAAGTCTAAGAAGGCGGCTAAAGCGTCGTTGAAGACCTACACGCCGGTGATTTCGGGAACGGCGCAGGTTGACAACACCGTTCAGGTGTCGGTGAGCCCGTGGCAGGCGGCGAAGGCTGATGATACTTCGGTGGCGCTTGCCTATCAGTGGTATCGCTCGGGCAAAGCGATCAAGGGCGCGACGAAGGATTCGTACACGTTGGTTGGCGCTGATGCCGGCAAGAAGTTGACGGTGAAGGTGACCGGATCGAAGGCGGGCTATAGCACCGCCTCGAAGACCTCTAAATCGGTGAAGGTCGCCAAGGGCGTGTTGGGTGTTGACCCTGAGCAGTTGCAGGTCGCCGGGACGCTGGGAGTTGGCAACACGTTGAGTGTTGAGCGTGGCGTTTGGTCTGCTGGAGTGGCCCCGAAGGTGCAGGTGCAGTGGTACCGGGCGGGTAAAGCGATCAAGGGCGCGGTTAACGACTCTTACACCCTGGTTTCGGGCGACGTTGGCAAAGAAATCAGTGTGAAAGTGACCGGTAGCGCCACCGGCTACACCACGAAAGTGTTGTCGAATAGCTGGTTGTGGCCCTACCAGCAGGTTGGGCAGTTGTCTTTGGTTGCTCCAGCGGCTGGCTATGTAGTTGGCCAAACGGTGAAAGTTTCTTCGGTGGGCTGGCAGCCGGTGCCGTCGTTGAAATATCAGTGGTACCGCGATGGCAAGGCTATTTCCAAAGCAACGAAGTCGTCCTACAAGCTCGCCAAGGCTGATGCGGGCAAGCAGATCACGGTGAAAGTGACTATCAGCAAGTCCGGCTACACCGCGCAACCAGCCTGGACATCGCCAGCAGTCACCCCCACCACGTAAAACGGATGCTGTGAGGCTGCCCTGTCCTTAGACAGGGCAGCCCTGTATCGGGACAGGATTGTGGGCGGTTTTGCATCGATTTAGCAAGATTTCTAGGACAAAACTGCCCACGATTCTGTCCGCCACAAGCTCGCCCTGGGGGTGTTCTCTGACCACTGCCTGATTCTCACGACAACCTCGATTCCGTCGCCTAACCGGTCGTTGCGGCCACCTCTCCAGCATGTCGGGCGAGTTGCCGCCTGGCCAGCATCGCCGCGCCGTGAATTCCCGCCCGGTCCCCGAATGCCGCAGGCAGGATTTCCGGCGCCGGGTGCACGGTCAGCAGCGCTTGAACCGTTTCCCGCAGCGGATCGAGCAGCGCCGGCCCGGCCAGCGACAGCCCGCCGCCGATGACGATGCGGACCTCGCCGAGCAGCCGCACGATCCCAGCGAGTTCACGCGCCAGCCCCGCCACCGCATCGTCCCAGACCTCTTGGGCAATCCGATCCCGAGCAGACACCGCCTGCGCCACCTCGGCGGCCCCGGCAACCTGCTGTCCCGTCAGCGCCGCGTAGCGCCGCGCGATGGCCGCCGCCGACGCATACGACTCCAGGCAGCCGCGGCCGCCGCAGGCGCACAGGTCGCCGCTCACCGCACCCCCGTGGCCGATTTCGCCCGCCGAGCCGTTGAGCGGGCGCCCGCCCACCAACACCGCGGCCGATATGCCGGTCCCTATGCCGACGAACACCAGGCGGTCGGCGCCCTGTCCCGCCCCCAACTGGTATTCGGCCAGCGCGGCGGCCCGCACATCGTGGCCCAATCCCACTGGGAGGCCGAACCGCTCGCCCACCAGGGCCGCCAACGGCAAGTCTTCCCAGCCCAAATTCTTGGCCTGCCGCACTTCGCCCGCCGTTTCGTCGACGATGCCGGGCACGGCCAGCCCAATCGCCTCGGGGCTGCCTCCCACGGCTTCGATGGCCGAAATGACGGCCGCCACGACATCCTGCCCGCCAGCGGGCGGCGTTGGGAACTGGAGAATCTCACGCGCGGGCAACTCGGAAACGAGCGCCGCTTTCACCGACGTGCCGCCCACATCTACCGCTACGACGCTGCCCATCAGCCCAACCACACTTCCACCGACACCGCTTCGCATGGCGACAGCGGGAGTTTGAGGCATCGCCGCGACACCTGGCCGTCCCAGACGGTCGGCACATCCTGTCCGCCAACCGCCGCGCGGACCACACCCGCGCACACGTGGTCCGGATTGCGCACGGTGATGTCGTAGCGCGTCCCACGCCATTGCCGGACCATCTGGAAACCCTCCCAGCCAGCGGGGATACACGGGTCGATGACCAACCCGTCAAAGTCGGGGCGGACGCCCAAGATGTACCGGGTAGCGGCCTGGTACATCCAGCCCGCCGTCCCCGTCAGCCAGGGATTCTCGGCCTGGCCGAACAACCGGTGGTCCCGGCCGTAAAGGAACTGGCAGTAGACGTACGGTTCGGCGCGGCGCACCTCGGCGGCATCGTTGAAGTTGTAGGGGGCCAGCGCCTGGTAGTACGCCATCGCGCGGTCGCCGCGGCCCAACATGGCCTCGGCGATCACCGGCCAAGCGTTGGGGTGGCAGAAAACCGCCCCGTTTTCCTTGACTCCCGGATAGACCCGCGTCACGTAGCCGACCGAGTCGTCAATCTGGGTGTACGACGGCCACACCAGGTGCGCGCCATATTCGCTGGCGAGCAGTTCTCCCACGGCGTCCATGGCCAAGAGCGCGCGATCCCTGGGAGCGCAGCCGGTGATGACCGCCCAGGGCAGGTGCTCCAGGAATATCTTCCCCTCGGCGTTGGACTGCGATCCGATCACCTGCCCGGCCTTGGTGAAACCCCGCGCATACCAGCGCCCATCCCAGAGCACTTCGTCGGCGCGTTTCCGCGTCGCCGCGGCCAACGCCCGGTAGTCCGCGGCGTCGTCGGCGCGGCCCAGATGTTCGGCAGCGCGGGCCAGCGATTCGGCGGCCCACACGTGCAGAAACGTGACCAGCGCGGATTCTCCCCCGCCCAAGTTGAGGCAGTCGTTCCAGTCAGCCCGCAATCCTTGGGCGATCCCGTGTGCGCCCTGGTGGGCGGTGGTGAAATCCACCGCGCGTTTGAGGTGGCCGTAGACGCTGTCCTCGCCGCCGTCCGCGAACGGCACCAGTTGGCTCAAGAAGCCCTCGTCCCCGGTCTCGATCACGTAATTGAGCACCGCCCATACCAGCCAAAGGTGGTCGTCGGAGCACGCGTCCGCGATGGAGTGGAGTTGGTCTTCTGCCCGGCTGGGAACGATGGTGGGCAGTTTCACCCCCACTGGGATGTCCGGCCGCGGGCCGCCGAAAAGCAGCGGGTCGAACAGATGCAATCCGAAGCCGGCGGAAGTTTGGCCGCGCAGCAGCTCCAGCAGCCGCTGCTTGGTCTTGGCGGGATTGGTGTGCGCCACCGCCATCGAATCCTGCGCGGTGTCGCGATAGCCCAACCCGGCGCGCCCGCCCACCTCGACGAATGAGGCGAAACGCGACCAGACCACGCAGGTCTCGGCCTGGAACAACGTCCACACGTTCAGCAGTTCGTTCATCGCCTCGGAAGGGGTCGCTACGGCCAGCTTGGAACGCTTCTGGTCCCAATACCGAGCCAAGTCGTCGAAGGCCCGCTGCACCTGCTCCGGCTTGGCGAAACGTTCCCGCATGGCCACGCCGGCGTCGTGGCCGCCGTATCCCAACAGGTAGCAGACTTGTTTCGTCTCGCCGGGTGCCAACTCGACGCGGTGCTGCAACGCGCCGCAGTGGTTCCCGGTGGTGCCTTGCGACCCGGAACAGCTTCCGGCATCGACCGCCACGGGCCGGGACTCGTCGCGCCACTCGCCGATGAACGCGTCTCGCAAGGCGTCGAACCCGCACTCGGGGACGTTGGAGGTGAAGAAGTGGTATGTCCACGGCTCGTAGTAGAAGTCGTAGCTGATCACGCCATCGCGCTGCGACGATCCAGCCGCATAGCGCGACATTTGGAAGTTCTGGTTGTCGATGGTGATCGAATGGTAGGAGAACTCGACGTAGCCGAAGACATCCAGGCTGCGCGGTTCGCTGGAGCGGTTGGTGAGCGTGACCTCGATGACCTCGCCGTCCTCGTCCAGCGGCACGAACACCCGCTGGGTCGCGAATATGCCGCGATGCTCGCATTCGAAGATGGAATAGGACAGCCCGTGCCGTGTGGTGTAACGGGCTTCGGCCCCACAAGGTTGGCTCGTCAGCGACCAGAATTCCGCTCCGTCGCGCAGGTACACCCAGTGGCCGGGCCGGTCTTGCGGGACGGCGTTCGGCCGGAAACGCGTCACCCGGCCGCGCTCGGACGAACGGAAGAACGAGTATCCCCCGGCGTGCTGGTTTAGCACCGCGCAATAGTCTTTGACACCCAAGTAGTTGATCCACGACACGGGCACCGCCTCGGGGCGGTCGATGACGTACTCGTGCCGCTCGGTGTCAAAGTGGCCGTATCTCACGCCGAGACCACCTCCTTGGCCCACGACAATAGCCGTTCGGCGTCCTGAGGTGTCTGCGCTTCCACGAACACGCGCAACACCGGCTCGGTGCCCGAGAAGCGCAGCAGCACCCAAGAATCCCCCGGTAGGTAGATCTTGATCCCATCCAGGGTGTCCACGCGCTGGACCGGCTGCCCGGCGACCTCGGCCAAGCCCGCCGGGTCGAGGCGCCTGGGCACCTCGACGCGCATTTGCGGCGTTGCGGGCACGGCCGCTTCCAGGGCGTACATCCGGCCCACCAGCGAATAGATGTGCTCGCGCAGTTCGCTGATCGACTTGCCGGTGCGGGCGAGCATTTCCACCACCAGCGCACACGCGAACACGCCGTCCTTCCCCAGGATGTGGCCCCGGATCGTCAGGCCGCCGGATGACTCGCCGCCCAGGACGCAGTCGTGATCCAGCATGGCCGCGGTCACATGCTTGAATCCCACCGGCACCTCGAAGCACCGCTCGCCGAAGGCTGCCGCGAGGCGGTCCAGCAGATGTGTCGTCGCCAGGTTGCGGACAACCCCGCCGGACTCCCGGCGCACCTCGTGCAAATACCAGTAGATGAGCAGCAGCAGGTCGTTGGTGGAAATGTACTCGCCGGCCTCGCTCACGATCGCGATGCGATCGGCGTCCCCATCGGTGGCCATGCCCAGGTCGTAGGCGCCGGTGGACTTGATCGCCTCGATCATCGTGGACAGGGCCTCCTCGTCGGGAGCCGGGGAACGCCCGCCGAACAGCGGATTGTGGCGTTCGTGGATGAACTCCACCCGGGCGCGGGCGTCCGAGAGCACCATTCCCAAAGTGCGCTGGGAGGTACCGTACATCGGGTCGACGATGATGCGCAGCCCGGACTGCCGCATGGCTTCCACGTCCACTATCCGCTCGATCGCGTCGACGTATTCGTTGGTCAGGTCCACGGTGCGCACCACACCGGCCGCCGCGGCCGTCTCGTAGTCCAGCGCGATGATGTCCTGGTTGCGCAGTGAGTTTGCCTCCGCGGAATAGCGGCTGGTCTCGTCGTCCAGCGGCAGGGAGCCGTCGGATCGGAACACCTTCAGGCCGTTCCACTGTGGCGGATTATGCGAGGCGGTGAAAACCAGCCCGTAGGCGGCGTCCAGGAAAGGCGCCGCGAACGTCACCAGCGGCGTAGGCACGTCGTCGGGCAGGATGGTCACCCGAATGTCGTTGCCCGCGAAGACCTCGGCGGCGGTCCGCACGCTCTCCGCCGACAGGAAGCGGCGGTCTCCCCCGATGACCACACCTTTGGCTTCCAGCGACCGCCGCGCCGTCTCGTTGGCGATGGCCTGGCACAGCCGCCGCACGTTATGCAGCGTGTAGCCTTCGCCGATCCGGGCCCGCCAGCCGCCGGTGCCGAAGGCGATTTCGCCGGTCTCCACCTCCCGGCGCGGTGCGAAAAGCCGTTTCAGCACGATGTCGCTGGCCGCCTGCAACTCGGCGGGGGTGTTGATCCCATGCACCTCGTCGGTGTCCACTGTCACATAGGAGGCGACCTTGACGCCCTGGCCGATCAGCCGTTTGGCGAGTTCGGTCAGCCGATGCTCGCCATACTTGGCCATCTCGTCCAATTGCGGGATCAGCAGCGCGTTGTCGACGACATACGCGCCGACGTTGATCTCCTTGACTTCGCGCGTGCGGCCGTCCAGATCCGTGGCTTCGACGATTCCAGCCACGGCGCCCGACTCGTCGCGCACGATGCGGCCATAATGCCCGGGATCGTCCAGCCGCGCTGAAAGCAGCGAAAACCGCGCGTTCTTGAGCAGATGCCGGTTGCGCAGGCCTTTGAGCGAATCGGCCCGCAGCAAAGGCGTGTCCGCGTAGACGATCAGCACGTCGCCGTCGAAACCCTCCAACTCGAAGCGGGCACAGCGCACGGCGTCCCCTGTCCCGGCCTGCACGGTCTGCACCACGTAGCGCCATGAATCTCCCAGGTGGTCGCGCACGGAGCCGTCGTGCTCGTCGACCACGATGATGACATCTTGCTTGGCGACCACCGCCAGCACGTTGCGCAACACCAACTCGATGACCGTCGCGTTGCCCAGAGGCTTCAGCAGCAACTCCCGGGTCGTCACGTCATGGCCGGCGGCGAGCACCACCGCCTTGATAGCCCTGTTTTCCACTTGCCTCAGCCTTTCACGGCGCCGGCCACCAAACCGGACGTCATCCGGCCCTGGACCAGCAAGAAGAAGATGATCACCGGCACCGCCACCAGCGTGGAAGCGGCCATTACCTGACCCCAGTCCGTCTCCCGGGTGGCGGAGGCCTGGATGAACGTGCGCAGCCACAGCGGCAGCGTCCGGGAAGCCTCGGACTGCATGATGACCAGGGCTATCGTGAACTCATTCCACGCCTGCAGGAAGGCATAGACGCCGGAGGCGACCAAACCGGGAGCCAACAGCGGGAAGGTGATGCGGAAGAACGCCCCGGTGCGCGAACAGCCGTCCACCATGGCGGCTTCTTCCAGGTCAGCGGGGACGCCAGCTACGAAGCCGCGCAGCATCCAGACCGTGAACGGGATCACCGCCGCCACGTACAGCACCGACAGCCCCAGCACGTTGTTCAGCAGCCCTGCCGACGAGAGCAGCTTGTACTGCGCGATGAACAGGCCCTCGGCCGGCAGCATCTGGATGAACAGCACGGCCAGGACGAAGCTCGTCCGCCCTTTGAAGTGATAGCGGCTGATGGCCAGCGCGGCGCAGAAGGCGAACAACAGGCAGAAGAACACCGCGATGAGCGTGACGGCCAAGCTGGTCCCGAGCGCCGCGAAGAACGTGCCGGAAGACAGCACGGCGGCGAAGTTGTTCAGGCTGCCGCCAGCGGGGAAGAACGTGGGCGTGGTGGCGGTGAGCACGGTGTTTGGCAACAGCGACGAGGAGAGCATCCAGTAGACCGGGAAGACCCAGATCAGCGTGAGGACCACAGCCGCCGCGGAGGCGGCCGCTTTGCCGGGGCGCATCTTGTCTTTGGCTTTGGCGGCCATCAGTTTTCCTCCTTCATCAGCGAACGCACGTAGGGCGCGGACAACAGCATCGTCAACACCAACACGAAGACCGACATCGCGGCCGCCATGCCGAAGTCGCCGGCGCCAACGCCGGTGCGGTAGATGAATGTGCCCAGTAGGTTCGTGGAGGTGTAGTCGGCGCCGGCGTCCTGCAGCATTTGGATCTGGGTGAACACCCGCAGATCCCAGATCACCTGCAGCAGCAGCACGATCATCAGCACTGGGCGGATCATCGGGATGATGATGGTCCGGAAACGCTGCCAACCGGTGGCGCCGTCCACCTCGGCCGCCTCCAGAATCTCCGGGGCGACCTGCGTCAAGCCGGCGAAGATCGAAAACGCCACGAACGGGACCGACATCCACACCACGATCACGGTGGCCACGAAATAGAAGCTGAGCGGATCCTCCAGCCAATTGTGGCCGGTCATGTCCACACCCGCTTGGGTGAGCAGCCAGTTGATCACGCCGTGGTGCCAGTTGAACAGCCAAAGCCACACCGTCATCGCGGCCACCACGGGCATCGCCCAGGCCAGCAACATGGCCACTTGCAGGGCGAGCCGGGCGGCTTTCGCCGCGGCGTTCATCAGGAGCGCCAACCCCATGCCGATCAAGACAGTGACGACCGCGTTGACGAGGCAGAACGCGACGGATCGGCCGATCACGCCCCAGATTTCCGGATTGGTGAAAACGGCGGCGTAGTTCTCGGCGCCGACGAACTCCGGCGGTTGTCCGAACTGCTGTTTCAGGCCGTACTTGGTCAGCGACGTCCAGAACTGCCAGCCCACTGGGTAGGCCAGCGCCGCCAGCAGGACGACGATGGCCGGGGTGAGCAGCGCGTACGGGGTGATTTGGATTCGTTTCATGGCTTCTCGATCACTCGGAAGGGCCGGGCCCGCGCGATTGGGCCCGGCCCCCTACCCGAGTTGTTAGCTCCCGTTCAGCATCGGCGTGATGATGGCGTCGTATTCCGCGGCCAACGCGGCGATGTCACCACCGTCCGAAACCTTGGAGAAGAACTCCTCCAGCTTCATCGATCCTTCGACCGTCGCCCAACCCGGCGCGGCCGGGGTCAGCTTGGAATTGGACGCCGACTCGGTCAGCGCCTTGGCGAACTCGTCGTCGCCCAGCGCGGACGTGTAGTCCGAGTTGGCCGGGCCAAGCCCGTTCTGGCCGAGCAGCTGTTGATATTCGGCGGAGAAGATGATCTTCAGCAGCTCGCGGGCGCCTTCCTGCTTCTGGGAAGCCGCGGAGATGCCGATGTTGGAGCCGCCGGCGAACACCGGGGCGGGCTTGCCGTCGTTGCCGGGCAGGACGAACACGCCGAACTTGTCGGAGTTCCACTGGCGCACCTCGGTGCCCTCGTCGTTCTTCACCAAGTCGCCGATGGACCAGTGCGCCCAGCCGGGGGCCATGATCGTGGCGGCGTTGAAGGACGTCTCGGTGACCGTGCCGTCGTCGTTCGTCACGGCGTCGGAGTCGTTGATGTAGAGCCACGGGCTCTCATCCTTGGCGGTGCTGGGCGCGTTCGAGGCGGCTTTCTGGATGTCCTGCAACTGTTGCAGGCCCTTGATGGTGTTCGGGTCGCTCAGCGTGGAGGTCCACTGGCCGTTCTCGTACTTGGCCAAGTCGCCGCCGTTGGCGAAGACCCACGAGATGCCGTTGCGCCAGTCCTGGCCGCCGATGAAGAAGCCGGAGAAGTCCTTGATGTTGTTCGGGTTCTTCTCGGCGATCGTCACGACGGCTTTGTTGAACTCGTCCAGCGTGGTCGGCACCTCGACGCCCGCCGCCTTCCAGACATCCTTGCGGTAGAACATGTAACGCGAACCGAAGTAGTAAGGCAGGGTGTAGTTCTTGCCGTCGACCTTGCCGACTTCCACGAAGGACTGCAGCAGCTTGTCGCCGCCAAGCTCGGCGTACATGTCGGAGATGTCGGCGAAAGCGCCCACGTTGGTGAAGGTGGGCGACTGCGTGTTGCCAACCTCGACCACGTCGGGGGTGTTGGCCGCGTCCGGCAGCGACGTGGTCAACTTGGCGACCAAGTCACCCCAAGACTGCTCTTCGATGGTGAGCGTGCCGCCGGTGGCCTTGTTGTACTCGGTCTTGAGATACTCACGCAGGGCATCCGGGGTGTCGCCGCCGGCCAACCACAAGGTGATGTTCTGGCCCGCCGGTTCGGCCGCCGACGGATCCGCGGCCGGTGTGGTCGCGGCGGGACCGCCGCATGCGGACAGCGTCAAGGCGCCGACGGCCAACAGAGCCGCCATTGCTATCGTGCGCTTCATTGTTTTCCTTTCGTTTCAGCGTCAGTAGACGCCAAGTTGATTGCGCAGGACGAGCGCCGCGGCCCCCAGCAGGACCGCGTCATCGCCCAACGTTGATTGCCGAAGCTGGACCGGCCGACGCGACTCGATGCCGATACGCTCCCGGACCAGGTCTTGGGCCGCTTCCAAGAATGGGCCTGCGACCAGTTCCGCCGGACCCCCGACGACGACGTCCACGAGGTCCAACATGCCGATAATCGGAGAGAGGGCCATCCCCAGCCGCCTCCCAGCTTCGGCGAGAGTCTCTTCCCTACCGTCCGGGTCGGACTCGATTCGCCCGGAGAGCGCGGGCACGGATATCCACGTCTCCAGGCATCCCCGCTTCCCGCAGGAACAGGGTGTGCCATTGTGTTCGATGACCACGTGGCCGATTTCGCCCGCGGCGCCAGATGACCCGGTGATCGCCACCCCTCCCAGCAGCAGACCGGAGCCCACGCCGCGGGAAATCTGGATGCGAATCAGGTCGTCCTCTCCTCCGGCGAACCGCCGCTCGGCCAAGGCGGCGACGTTGGCGTCGTTCTCCACTTCGATGGGAGCGTGGGTTACCGCCGCCAACGACTTGGCGAGATCGAGGAAATGCCAGTCGAGATTGGCGGCGGTCACCACCGAGCCTTCCACCGTGCCCGGCGTGCCGATGCCAACACCGAGAATCGGGCTTTCCGCGGCGGCGACGAGTTCACCCAGCAGGCCGCGGAGTTCCGACAACGCGGCATCGGACTTGCTGAGCGGGCGCGAACTGCGGTGCAGCACTTCGCCGCCCAGCGAATAGACCGCGCCCACGAGTGTCGTTTCGCCAGAGATGTCCACGGCCAGGATTGCTCGGGAGTCTGCGGCCACTTGCAGTTTCGTAGCGCGTTTTCCGGGACGGACCTTGTCCGAAGCGCCCGTTTCCACGAGCAGGCCGTCGGCCAGCAATTCGGCGACGATGTCGGAGATCGTCACCCGCGTCAGGCCCGTCAGCCGCGCCAAATCGGCCCGCGACAGCCCCGGATTGTCGTAGAGGGCCTGGATGACCAAGGCCAGATTCTGCTGCCTGCCGTCGCGTGGCCGGAAGCCGCGGCTGGCCACATTCGGGCCCGTCGGTTCACCAAGGGGGATCCTGTTGATCACGATTGTTAGTAAACCTTACTGACTATCTCGCGTCAAGCGTCCGCCAGGTCATGTGACCAGATCGTTATGGTCACCCCACAAAGCTCTCCACTACGCTCCGATACTTTGCGGGGACCCCGACACATCACCCCACAAAGTTCTCCACTACGCCACTCTCCTCGGCCGCATCCGGGGCGCTTCAGGCGAGAACGCGCAACAGCCGTCCGGACGCGTCCAGTTCGAGCACATTGGCCAAGTTTCCGGCACGCAGCCGGCCCACGTTGGAGATGCCAAGGTAGGCGGCGGCATTGGCCGTGGCGCAGCGCACCGCGGCGGCCAACTCGACTCCGGCGGCGACGGCGTTCGCCACGGCGTGCGCCAAAGTGATTGTGCTGCCGGCCAGCGCACCGGTGGTCGTGAGGCGCGCCACGCCGCCCGCGACGCGCACCGGCAGGCCACCCAGCGTGTAGTCGCCATCTCCCAAACACGCGGCGGCCATGGCGTCGGTGATCAATACCACCCGCTCGGCGTAGCGGCGGCAGATGAACGCCGCCAACGGCGCGGCCACGTGATGGCCGTCGAAAATCAATTCCAGCCAGGCGTCCGACTCCAGGGCGGCCAATACCGGTCCGGGATCGCGTTTCAGCAGGTCGGGCATGGCGTTGAACAAGTGCGTCACGCCGCTGGCTCCAACCGAGAAACCGCGTCGGGCAAGCGTGTAGTCGGCCGCGGTGTGGCCGAGCGCGACGACGATGCCTGCCGCCCGCAAACGCCGGATCGCAGCGAGGCCGCCCGGCAGTTCCGGGGCGAGGGTGGCCATCCGCACCAAGCCGGGGGGCAACGAGGTGATGGCCGTTACGGCATCATCCAGCGGGGCGGCCAGTTTTCCCGGATCGTGCGCGCCCTTCTGCTGCGGGGAAATCCACGGTCCCTCCAGGTGGATGCCGGCCAACTCGCCCGACACGACCAGCGGGACCAAGGCCTCCACCTGCTGCAGCAATTCCCCAATGGTGGCCGTGACCAGCGAGGCGATCATCGTCGTGGTGCCGTGGGCGCGATGCGCGGCCAACGCCGTCCGTGCCGCGTCGGCTCCCTCGGTGAACGCAGCCCCACCTCCGCCGTGGGAGTGCACATCCACGAATCCCGGTACCACGAACCCTTCCGGGGCCAGGTCCGGCGTGCCGTCAAAACGGCCGCGCCCGACGCGGGTGATACGGGAATCGGCGCATTCGAGCCAACCCGGCTCGAAGGCGCCTTCGAACAAGAGATTGCCCGCGATGATCACCGCCGCCCACCTCCCTAAGCCAGCACCACCCGTTGCCAATCGGGCAAGTTCTGATACATGTGCTGGTAGTAGTCAATCAGTTCCAGCTTGGACGCCGCCCGCTGGTCCACGATCACAGTGGCCTTGGGATGCAACTGCAGCACCGATCCGGGGACCATGGCCGTGACAGGCCCTTCCACGACAGCCTTGATGGCGTCGGCCTTGCCTTCCCCCGAGGCCACCAGCACGCAGTGCCGCGCGTCCATGATGGTGCCCAATCCTTGTGTGAGGCAGTGCTGCGGCACCAACTCCGAGCTGTCGAAGAAACGGGCGTTGTCGTTGCGGGTTTGCGCGGTCAGCGTCTTGATGCGGGTGCGCGAACTCAGCGAAGATGTCGGCTCGTTGAAACCGATGTGGCCATTGGACCCCACGCCGAGGATCTGCACGTCCACTCCCCCGGCGTCCCGGATCGCCGTCTCATAATCGCGGGCAGCCCGTTCCAAGTCCTGGGCGAAACCATCGGGCACGTGTACACGCTCCGGGCGCAGGCCCAGCGGCTCGGCGACCGTGCGCCGGATGACCTCGCGATAGCTCTGCGGATGGCCCGCTGGCAAGCCCACATACTCGTCCAACGCGAAGGCGGAGGCCTGGCTCAAGTCCAGCTTCCCGGCCTGGATCAGCGCGGCCAATGCCGTGTAGGTGGCAAGCGGCGACGAGCCCGTGGCCACTCCGATCACCACATTCTTGCCGACCTTCTGCGCCGCCTCGGCCACCTTGGCCACCTTGGCCGCGGCGTACGCCCCGACCTCGTCGTCGTCGCGGCAAATGATCACATCCATGTCATCCTCCCGTGATTGTAAGCTACCCTAACATACTCGCCGCCGGGCTACTCCGAACTGCGGCAAATTGCCGCCGGAACAAGGGGAATCAGGGGAAATGCGGCTCAAACAGCCGCAACCAACACCTGTGCGGCCAGGGGATGCCCGGCTGGTAGAGACGCCAGCGCGGCGGCGCCATCCAAGATGTCGCCCAGGGGTTCGGCTGGCTGGAAGCCCGGCCAGCGCATTCGCAGCGCGGCCACACATGCCTCGCGAATCGCCGGCGACCGGAAAACGCCGCCCAACAACGCCACCTGGGGGACGTCCAATCCAACGTTCTTGGCGGCTGCCGCGACCGATGTGGCCAACTCTGCCCCGGCCTGCTCGCAGATCCGGGCGCACACCGGGTCGGTGGCGGCCAAGTCGGAAACGTATTTGGCGAACGACCCGATCCGGCGCACATGGCCCGGGTCGGTTTGCAATTCGATGTAGGCGTTGTCCAGAGCGGAAAACTCCGCCTCGGCAAACGCCGTCAGAGCGGTTGCCTGGCCGCGCCCGTCGAAGGCGCGCATCACGGCGTCGAGCCCGGCGCGGCCAATCCAAAAGCCAGAACCGGCGTCGCCGATCAGATTGCCCCAACCGTCCACGCGGGAGACGGCCGTGGGGCCCACGCCCAGGGTCACCACGCCGGTGCCGGCGGCCACCACGACGCCTGTCTGGTAGCCCATGGCCCCCAGGAAAGAAGTGACGGAGTCATGTGCCAACGCGACCCGCTCGACGCCGTCGGCGCGGCACAATTCCAAGAGTTCGGTGGGATTCGCCTCCAGCTTCGTCAGGCCGGTGGTGCCGATGGCCAGTTCCAGCGGACCGGCGCCACCAAGGGCCGATTCGTGGACCACCTCGGCGAGCTGCGGCAGCAAGCGCTGGTTGGTGCGTATCCCGGGAAAAGTGCGGGGGGCGCCATCCGGCAGCCGGACCTTGATCCCGGTCTGCCCGGAATCTATGGCCAGCAACGCCGACATGACGCCCCCCGCTTTCAGCTAACTAGTTCAGCACTTGCCAGACTCGTCGAGCACCTTCTGGACGACCGTGTCGCCTTCGTATGCGGTGCAGACATTGGCCTGGGTCACGATGACCGGGTCAAGGTAGACCACGGGCACCTGGATGACGCCGTTGTCCAGCGGGTCGCCGTTCGGCGTGGGCTGGGTGCCGGCCTGCAGGCCCTTGATGATCTCGATGACCTTGTTCACCAGCACGCCGGTGTCCTTGTTGATCGTCGAATACTGCTTGCCTTCGAGGATCAGCTTCACGGACTCGACCTCGGAATCCTGGCCGGTGATGACGATGGCGGGCTTGCCGGCCGTCTCAACAGCGGTCAGCGCGGCGCGGGCCAGTGTGTCGTTCGGCGAAAGCACGCCGTCGAGCGTCGCGCTGGCATAGTTGGCGGCGAGCAGCGTGTCGAAGCGCTTCTGCGCGTTCTCGGCCAGCCAGCCTTCTGTGGCGACCTGGGTGAACGACGTCTGACCGGAGACTACGACATATTCGCCGGAGTCGATCTTCGGCTGCAGCTTGGACATGCCGCCCTCGAAGAACGGAGTCGAGTTCGCGTCGTCAGCGGAGCCGGCGATCAGCTCGATGTTGCACGGATTGCAGCCCTTGGCGGTCAGGCCCTCGATCAGGGCCTCGCCCTGCAGTTCGCCCACGCGATACGGGTCGTAGGCCACATAGAGGTCGACGGCGTCGGTGTTCTTCAGCAGGCGGTCATAAGCGATGATGTAGGCGCCCTTGGCCTTGGCGGCGGCCAGCGGGTCACCCAACTGAGAGCCGTCGATGGCACCCACGACGATGACCTTGGCGTCGGACTCGACCATGGCCGAGATCTGCGACTGCTGCTCGGAAACGCCGTTGTCGGCGAACTGGACGATCTTGTTGAAACCGGCCGCTGACAGGCCCTCGTTGAACATGTCCTCAGCGCGGACCCAGTTTTCCGACGTCTTCTGCGGCAGAGCCACGCCGATGGTGGCGTCGGCGGCGAAACCCACCTCGGGGGCCGCAGATCCGCCGTCACTGGCCGGTGGCGCAGTGGTCGCCGCCGGCTGGCAGGCGCTCAGGAGCAGGCTGGCAGCGATGGCCAAGCCGGCAGCGGTAGCGATTTTCTTCATTTGTTACCTCTCTTGTTGGAGTGTGTTGTCGAGTGGATAGGAACTAGGTGGCCAGCGTCGGCCGGGACGGCGCAGCGGCGCGCCGCCTTGAAAAGTGCCCTCAGGCAGGCGCTTCGGTTGGATCTTGTGGCTCGTAGGCGGGCCACTCGGGATCGCGCGGCTCCTCGGTGGCGGGAGGCTCAGCGGAGCCGGCTTCGTCCCCCTTCTTCGGTCTCAGGCCGTCCATCAGACGGCCTATAAAGCTTGGTTTGCCTTGCACCTTGTTCATCACGTCGAAAGTCACCGCCAGCAGCAGCACCATGCCCTTGACGATCTTGCCAATCTCCGTGCCCAGACCCAACAACTGGATGCCGTTGTTCAGCACCGCCATGACCAGGCCGCCGACGAGCGACCCCATCACCGTGCCGATGCCGCCATAGACGGCCGCGCCGCCCACGAACACCGCCGCAATGACGTCCAACTCCCAACCGGTGCCGTCGGACGGGCCGGACGCGCGGGAACGGCCGATGAACATCATGCCCGCGATGGCGGCCAGGATCGACATGTTCATCATGGTGAAGAAGTAGGTGCGCGGCACGTTGATGCCCGTCAGCGGGGCCGCGAGCCGGTTGCCGCCCACCGCGTAGATATGGCGGCCGAAAGCGGTGCGCTGCGAGAGCGTGTGGTAGAAGATGGCGAGCACGATCACGATCACGCCGGGGATCGGCAGGGCGGTGTGCACCCGTCCCGGCAGGTCGGAATGGCCCGACGCGAACAGCCACGTCGCATAGCCGATGACAAGCGTCATGATGACGTTCTTGGCGACCGTCACCCACATGGCCTCGGCTTCGCCCACCAGGGCGATCCGCTTGGCCCGCGTGCGCAGCTTGGACCACCACAGGAACCCGATCGCCACCAGCCCACACAGCAGGGTGGAGTTGTTCAGGCCGAAGTCTGGGCCCCAGTCCGGCAGCGAGCCGTTGGCGCTGGAACCGCCCAAGATCCAGAACGCTTCGGGGGTCGGGATGGATTGGGAGTTTCCGATCCAGGTTTGCAGGCCGCGGAACAGCATCATGCCGGCCAGCGTCGTGATAAACCCGGGAATGGTGAGTTTCGCCAGGAAGAAGCCGTGGAACGCGCCGACCGCGGCGCCGAGCCCCAGCCCCGCGAGCATCGCCAGCCACCACGGCAGGCCGAAGTCCGACATCAACAGCGCCACGCAGATGCCCACAAAAGCGGCCACTGAGCCCACTGACAGGTCGATTTGGCCGATGACGATCACCAGGACCATGCCCATCGACATCAGGAACACATATGAGTTGCCGTTGACGATGTTCATCGCGTTGGTCGGGGTCAGCACCTTGCCGCCAGTCGCGATCTGGAAGAACGCAATCAGGAAAACCAGTGCGAAGATCATGCCCGATTGGCGCAGTGACCCGCCGAAAAACTCCTTGAGCCGGTTCATTATTCTCCTTCTTTCCCGCTATGCCGCGGTGGTTTCGATGCCGGTCATCATGCGCATGAGCTCCTCTTGGTTAGTCTCGCGCGCGTCGACCATGCCGGTGATCCGGCCCTCGTGGAACGCGTAGATGACGTCGCAGATGCCCAGCAATTCCGGCAGTTCCGACGAAATGACGACTACCGCCTTGCCCAGCGCGGCCTGTTCGAAGATCAGCGAGTAAATCTCGTACTTGGCGCCGACGTCGATGCCACGCGTCGGCTCGTCGAGGATCAGGACGTCCGGCTCGGTGAACAGCCACTTGCCGAGCAACGTCTTCTGCTGGTTGCCGCCGGACAGCTTGTCGACGCCTTCGAGGATTGTCGGCGTCTTGATGTGAAGATCGTCACGCGCCGATTCGGCGGCCATCGCCTCTTTGTCGCCGTTGATGAGGAAGTGCTCCGATATGCGCGACAGCCCAGCCGACACGATCGTGCGCGACACCGTGTCGAGCAAGTTGAGGCCGAGCATCTTGCGATCCTCGGGAACGTATGCCAGGCCCGCGTCGATGGCCTTCGGAACGGTGGAGGTGTCCACCTCCTGGCCTTTGACTTTCACCCGGCCGGAAACGAAGTTGCCCCAGGACCGGCCCACGATCGAGCGGAACAATTCCGTACGGCCGGCCCCCATCAGGCCTGCGAAGCCGACGACCTCGCCCGCGTGGACTTCGAAGCTGACGTTGTTGGCGGACAACATGTCGGGCCGGATCGGATTCCGCACCGTCCAGCCGTCAACCTTGAAGACGACCGGGCCCGACAGCCGCTCATGCGATGGATAGCGGTTGTCCAGCGGGCGTCCGACCATGCCGCGGATGATGCGGTTGATGTCGTAGCGCTCTGGCGCGGCCTCGTCGGCGATGATCGTTTCCACCGTGTGGCCGTCGCGGATGATCGTGATGGCGTCGGCCGTGCGCGTCAGTTCTTCCAACTTGTGGGAGATCATGATGGAGGTGATGCCCTCGTCCTTCAACTCGTGCAGGATCTGCAATAGGTTGTCGGACTCTTCTTCGTTCAGCGCTGACGTGGGCTCGTCGAGGATCAGCAACTGGATGTTCTTGGACAAGGCACGTGCGATTTCGATGAGCTGCTGCTGCCCCACACCGAGGTTTTTGGATGGTGTGTCGGGGTCCACGTCGAGGTGCACGCGTTCCATTATCTTCTCGGCGCGCTGGCGGGCTTCCGTCCAGTCGATGAGGAAGTTTGTGGTCTTCTCGTTGCCGATGAAGATGTTCTCCGTCACCGAAAGCTCGGGGATGAGTGACAGTTCCTGGTGGATGATGGCTATGCCGACCTTCTCGGAACTCTTCAGCGTCTTGAAACGCATCTCTTCGCCGTTGTAGATGATCTGGCCGGTGTAGGTGCCGTGGGGCCACACGCCCGTCAGCACTTTCATCAACGTGGACTTGCCCGCCCCGTTCTCTCCACAAATTGCATGGATCGTCGGGCGGCGCACGACCATGGTGACGTCTTCGAGCGCCTTAACCCCGGGAAACTCCTTCGAGATGTGGCGCATCTCCAAAATGACATCGCTGTCGCCCACCGCGTTTCTCCTTCGTCAGGGATGGCAACCAGAGTGGCACCAGTTGACGAATGATGCAAGTTATGAAGGCGGTTCGTTATCAATTCGGTATCTACCATTTAGGTATTGAATACGTGACCGAGTCCTGAGCCTGCATCGCCATGATCGCAGCCCCGTACACTTCGGCCAGGTCGCCCCAACGCCCCAGTTCGATCCGGATGCCGCGCGTGGCGGCGGGGACGGCTCGCTGCCGCACTTCCGCGCGCAGCGGCGCCAGCAAGATGTCCCCCACGGCGGAGATGGGGCCGCCGATGAGGATGCGGCTGGGGTTGACCAGGTTCACGATGTTGGCGACGGCCACGCCGACGTGCCTGCCCAAGTCCTCCAGCAACCGCCCGGCCGTGGTGTTTCCCTGTTGGGCCAGTTGCACCCACTCGTCCGGGTCGACCTCGTGGCCGACCGCCCTTCCCAGGACTTCCAGAAAACCGGGCACGGAAGCGATGGCCTCCACACAGCCGCGGTTGCCGCAGCGGCACAGCGCGCCGGATTCGTCAATCGAGTGATGCCCGATCTCCGCCGCCGTGCCGTCCACGCCGCGCCACGGCTTGCCATTGATGACCAAGCCGCCGCCAATACCCGTAGTCAGCCGGACGCGGAAGAGCGAATCCACGTCGAGGGCGGGCGGCCACGCATACTCTCCGAGTGCCCCCAAGTTGGAGTCGTTGTCGACGCTGGTGGGCACGCCCGTGGCTGCTTCGAAGGCCGCCGGAAGGTCGATCCCCGCCCACTCAGGCAACAATGAGGGGGTGCCGATCCGGTGGCGCTTCTGGTCGATGGGCCCCGGGATTCCCGCTCCCGCACGCACGATACTGGCGCGCTCGACGCCTGTGGTGGCAAGCAATTCCTCCAGCATTTCGCCCACCAGCGCCAGAATGTCCGCGCTGGGCGTGTTGCGGGCCAGGCGCTGCTGCAACTCGCCAAGTACGTTGAAACCCAGGTCGACCAGCGCGATACGCACGTGGCTGCGGCCGACATCGATGCCGAGCACGCACTCTGCCCCGGCCCTGGGCGAGATCCATTTGGCCTTCCGCCCCTGGTGGACCCGATCCTCGGAGCCGATGACCCCCTCGTCGACAAGCTCGCGCACCAGGTTGGTCACAGTAGCCGGCGAAAGCCCCGTGCGCCGGGCTATTTCAGCCTGCACAAGCCCCCCAGAGGATCGGACTGCATACAACACGAGGGCGGTGTTGCGACGATGCAATGCGGCAGTCGATCCAGGTCGTTCAGCCATGGCCACAAGTTTGAGCCCGACAAGCCATTGCTGTCAAGACTTGAAGGCAAGTGCGCGTCCTCGACGCTTGTCCCCCGCCCCGCCGACCCAGACGTTTGGCTCCAAGGCCAGTTGTCTAGTAAAGTCAAGCCTCGCTGATTCCTTGGGGTATGGGGTAATTGGCAGCCCGCCGGATTCTGGTTCCGTCAGTCCAGGTTCGAGTCCTGGTACCCCAACGAAAGCCGAACCCAGACGGCGCGGAGCGCCGGCTGACCGGATTGCAGGATGGAACGAGGGAAAGCTCGCTTTCACTCGGGCCAGCATGCGATACGGAATACGGTGCGCAGCACCGTATGGTGAGGCCAAGGCAGGGGTGATAGGCAGCTTTGCTGCCGAACACCCCAACGCAGTCCGAGCGAGTCTTCTTGCGAGGACTGTGAAGTGATAAGCAGCTTTGCTGCCGAACACCCCAACAACTGAATATTGGCCCCGTTGTGTAGCGGCCTAGCACGCGGCCCTCTCAAGGCTGAAACGGCGGTTCGAATCCGCTCGGGGCTACTCTTCGTTTCGATGGCCTAGTCAGATCATGTTTGACTAGGCCATTGCATTTCTTTGGGAGACACCGACCAAACCCCCCGACCAGCGGTGTGCTGATCGAGGGGTCTTGTTGGATGGGGACGCTGCGGTTCACCCGAGCGCAGGGTCGGAGTCGGCGGCCTGGGCTCGTGCTTCTTTGATCCCGCTCACCAAGCTGGCGATGAAGCCGACCAGGGCAAAGGCGGTGAGGATGACAAACAGAGCGCCGGTGTCGAGCTTGCCAGCGGTGAAGAAGGGCTCGTTCCGGGTGAATGAGATTATCGTGAACACGCCGCAGAGCAGGCAGATGACGGCGAAGGCGGCGATCACCGGCCAGAGGATCTTGCCTTTGGGGAAGAAGGAGCCAGTCCCGATCTCCATGAAGACGCCAATGATGGCCGCGATCATGACGAAGATGAAGATCTTGTCTTCGGGATACACCGTCCAGGGGTAAATGTTCGAGACGATAGCGGCATCTACCAGGAGCAGCGTCACCAGGACGCCGAACATGTTGCGCCAGACCAGGCGTTGGGCGGCGAGCTGGCGCTCGTCGTAATCGTATTTCTTAGGCATCGGGGGAGTCCTTCCAGAACAGATCGTTGAGTGTGGTGTCGAGTGCTTGGCAGATGGCGATGCAGAGGTTCAGCGAGGGGTTGTAATCGCCCATCTCGATGGCGTTGATCGTCTGGCGGGCAACGTCAACCGCATCGGCCAACTGCTGTTGAGACATGTCCTTAGCAGCTCTCGCCGCTTTCATTTTCAGGTTCTTCATGTCACTACCTCCAGACATAAGGTAACACGAATCTGTCATACTGTCAAATATACCCGACATAATGTCTGGTAGGGGTGAAAGGTTCGTCCGGCTGGGGACGGTCTAGGCCTACACCCCGTAGCGCTGGGCAGGCTCCTGGCGGGCTGATCCAGGCGATGTCTACGCCGGACGCAGCGAGTCAGGGGCTGGGAAGCCCAAGGTGATCTCGTCGAACGGCACGTCGATCGCGCCAAAGTTGTCGGTGATGACGCGGATGCGCTCGGGCGTGACTTCGGCGATGCGGACGCAGATGGTGCCTTCGTCCGTTTCGAGCAGCCATACGCCGCTCAAGTAGCCCAAGCCCGCGTCTTCCAAGGCTTGTTCGGCGTCCACCCAATCCACGGGCCCGGACAGTTCCCGCCCGAGCAGCGAGATGGGCACGAACTGGTCCCCTCGCGGCGCGATCCAACCCAAGAGTTCCCGGTCACGGCCCCGGCGATGCTCGATCCAGCTTTCGTCCACCGGACCAGTCTTCCACGCGAGTGCTTCAGGTTCAACGCGGCTGACGCAAATCACTGTCTAGTCTGGTCTAGTCTAGTCTGATATGCTGCCCTCATGAGCGCACCGCCCGTGGAAGTCGGCGTCTATGATGCGAAGACACACTTGTCCAAGCTTCTGGATATGGTGGCGTCAGGCACGGATGTCGTCATCACGCGCAACGGCAGCAGGGCTGCCCTCCTCACAGCCGTCCCCGATGCGCCAGCAGCCCCGCGTCCATTCGGCTTGTTCCCCGACTACGTCATCGATGAAGAGTGGAAGGCCTGGACAGACGACGACGAGCAGATGTGGTACGGCAACTGATGCGACTCCTGCTCGACACCAACATCCTGATCCGCTGGGTGCAGGGGCATGCCAGCGTCAGCCAAACAATGCGGGGCATCGTCCAAGACCCGCAAACGACCGTCTACGTGTCAAGCGTCAGCGCTGCCGAAATTGCGATCAAGACGTCCATCGGCAAACTGCCGCCATTCCCAAGGCCAGTGGCTTCCATTCTGGGCGAGTTGGGCTTCACCGAGATGCCGTTCACCGTGTCCCACGGGGATTTGCTGGCGACACTGCCGTGGCACCACCGCGACCCGTTCGACCGAATGCTCATCGCCCAAGCGTTGTCCGAGGGCCTGCCGATCGCGACGGTTGATCGCGCATTCGCCTCCTACGGCATCCAAGTAGTGGTTTGAGCCGTCCAAGACACGTTCAGCCTCCGCGCGTTCTCAGCTCTCCTCGATGGCCACGTTGGCGGGGCCTGGCCTCGGCTGAGAGACGTGCCTACGCACTGCCCGCGCGTTCCTCCTCGGTTACCAGGTTGACGAAGACGTCCTCGATGGTCGGGTCTGGCTCGCCGCCGGCATAGTTGGAGCGCAATTCGGCCGGGGTTCCGTCGGCGATGATGTGGCCGCGGTAGATGAACGCCAGGCGGTTGCAGTGGGCGGCTTCGTCCATGTAGTGCGTGGTGACGAACAACGTGACGCCGCGGCCGGCCAACTCGTAGAGCAAGTCCCAGAATTGGCGCCGGGCCACCGGGTCCACACCGGAGGTGGGCTCATCGAGGAACAGCAGCTCCGGATCGTGGATCGTGGCCGCGCCCAAGGCCAGGCGTTGCCGCCAACCCACGGACAGGTTGCGGGTCAGTTCGTTCTCGCGGCCGACCAGGTTGGCCATCCGCAGCACGTAGTCGCGCTGTTCGGCGTAGCGCTCGGCAGGCAAGTCGTACACCCCGGCGTAGAACTTCAAATTCTGCTCGACGGTCAAGTCCTCGAACAGGGAGAATCTCTGGCTCATGTAGCCGATCCGATGCCGGACGCGATGCGGGTGGCGCACGACGTCCGCACCCAAGACGCGGACCGTGCCCGCAGTAGGCTGCATCGTCCCGGTGAGCATGCGGATCGTGGTCGTCTTGCCGGAGCCGTTCGGGCCCAGGAAGCCGAAGATCTGGCCGCCGGGCACCTCCAAGTCCACGCGGTCCACGGCGGTGAAGCGGCCGAAGGTCTTTGTCAACCCGCGGATTGAGATGGCGGGAATCGCCGCGCTGTCAGTCATTGCCACCCCTCATTCCGTAATCCTTCGGCGGGTGGCGGCGACCGCGATGGTGAAAATGACCACGCCAAAGCCGGCCAGCACGATCAGCTCAGTGGACAGGTCGGCGAAAGTGGAACCTTTCGCGAACACGGCCCGCAAGACGCGCATCGCATACGTCATGGGGATGGCCTGGCTGAGCGGCTGCAACCAGTTGGGCATGGACTCGATGGGGAAGATGAACCCGGACAGGATCATGAACGGCAGCATCAGGAAGATCATCGTCTGAATGGCTTGCTGCCGGGTCCGGGAGATCAGCGAAATCAGCAGGCCCAACCCAATGCTGGTCATCATGAACAGCAGCATCGCCACGGCTATCACCGCGACGTCGCCGTTGAACGGCACATGGAACCAACCCAACCCCACGGACGAGATGACCCCGATCTGCGCGATGGCCAGCAGCACATAAGGGGTGATCTTGCCGATGATGTACTCCCCCGCCCGGATCGGGGTGACGAACATCTGCTCCAACGTGCCCGACTCGCGTTCCTTTACGACGGCCTGGCTCATTACCACCAGCAGGGAGATCATCGAAATAACGGCGATCAGGCCGGGCAGCATGTTGTTGATCGCAGCCAGGGTGGGGTTGTACAACACCCGCACCTCGGCGTCCACACCCGGCCCGGAAAGCGACGCCCCCGCCAACGCGGCACGCTCGGCGTTGAGTTGCGCGATCACCTGGGACGCATAGCCGCCCGCAACCGACGCGACCTGGGAGTCGGAGCCGTCCACGATGATGCCGATCGGGGCGGTCTTGCCCGCGGCCAGGGCGGACTGGGTGCCTTGCGGGATGACGACGGCCAACTGAATCTCACCCGGATCCATCAACTCCTGGATATCCCCTTCGGAAGCCGGGCGGCGGGTCACGGTGAAATACTCCGAACTGGTGAATGCGGAATCGACTTGCCGCGAGATGTAGGTGTGGTCGAGGTCGACGACCGCCGTGTTCAGGTGGCTGATGTCCACGGCGACCACGTAGCCGAACACGATCAACTGCAGGATCGGCGCCGCCAGCAGGATCCCGGCCAGGAACGGATCCTGGCGCAGTTGCAGGAATTCCTTCCAGATCAGCAGGCGGACTCGCTTGGCGCTCATTGCCGCACCTTCCTCGCATACAAAACGGTGGCGATGGCGATGAGGATGAACGAGGTGACGGCGAGTGCCGCAAGCTCCGGCCACAATTCCGCGAAGCCGGCCCCTTTGAGGAACACGCCGCGCGACAGCGACATCATGTACCGCGCCGGGAACACGTAGGAGATCCACTGCACGACTTCGGGCATCTGCCCAAGTGGGAACACGAATCCCGAAAGCAGGAACGACGGCAGGAACGCCAGCATCAGCGCCCCGATGTTCGCGGTGTCCTCGGTTGGCGCGACGGCCGAAATCGCCAACCCAAAGCCGAGCGACGACAAGATGAACAACGTCGCCCCCAAGGCCAGCATGGGGATGCTCCCACGCAGCGGCACGCCCATGCCGAAAACGCCGATCGCGATGATCACTACAACGTCCACGAACGCCAGCAGCGCCCACGGGATGATCTTCCCCAGCATCAACTCCACCTGGCGCATCGGGCTGACTTCGAGCTGCTCTTGCGTGCCGAGCGTGCGTTCGCGCACCAAGGTGACGGCGGTCTGCTGGATGGTGACGATCGCCAGGATCACCACCATCAGGCCGGGGATCAGGAAGTCGGACGAACGCCGGTTCGGGTTGTACCAGGTGCGGACACGCGGCTCCATGCCGCTGACGGCCGACAGATCCAGCCCCTGCCGCTCGGCCCATTCCCGGGTGAGTTCCGCGCTGAACAACTGGTTGAGCGCGACCGAATACAACTGGCCCACCCGTGCGGAGTTGGGCTCGCTGCCGTCGACCAGGACGGCCACCTCGGCCTGGGCTCCAGACTTGATCTGGTGTTCGAACCCGGCCGGGATGATCACCGCCACCCGGGCGACGCCCCGCTGAAAAGACACGTCCGCGTCGTCCATCGTTTCGCCATGGCGGACGACGTTGAAGAAGACCGACTGCTCGTACCGGCCCGCATACTGCTGGCTGGTCTGGGTCTTGTCCATGTCGATCACAACCGTGGGAACTTGATCGACGTCGAAGCTGAGCGCGTACGCGAACAGCAGCAACTGCATGATCGGCAGCAGGATGACGGCGGCGAGCATCCGCGGGTCGCGGCCCAGGTGTTTGAATTCCTTGGCCACCACCGCGCCCATTCGCCCCAGGCCCTTCACGCCGCCGCCTCCGGACCAGACTCGGCGAGATGCGAAAAGACCGTTTCCATATCGGGCGCGATTTCGCGGACGCCTGACTCGGCGATCCCGGCTTCCAACAGGGCCGCTGCCAGGACGGGCTCCGGATCGGCGCTGGAATCCCACAACACGCGCACATTGTCACCGAGCGGATGTGCCGACAACACGCCCGGCAACCCCGCGATGGCACGCGTCGCGGCACGCGGATCCCCCGCGCGCAATTCGAGCAGGCGCCCCGGGACTTTGGCCTTGATTTCCGCGGGTGTCCCGGCTTCGCGGATCATGCCCGAATCAAGGAAGGCGATGTCCGTGCAGCGTTCGGCTTCGTCCATGTAAGGGGTGGCCACCAGCACCGTCTTGCCGGCTTCGTGCAGGTCCGCCAGTATCCGCCAGAACTCGCGGCGCGACACGGGGTCGACGCCCGTGGTCGGCTCGTCCAGCAGCAGCAAGTCGGGCTCGTGCATCAAGGTGGTGGCCAGCATCAGCTTCTGTTTCATGCCACCCGACAAGCGCATCGCTTGGCGGCCGGCGAATTCGGCCAGCCCCATCGACTCCAGCAGCGCATCGCCGCGCGTGCGGCGATCGGCTTTGGACACCCCGCGGATGGAAGCGAAGAAGTCCATGTTCTCGCGGACGGACAGATCCGGATACATCGAGAATCGCTGTGACATGTAGCCGATGCGGGGACGGACCGCCTTGGGATTCGAGGTCACTGACACCCCAAACACCTCCGCGTCCCCTTCATCGGGGAGAAGCGTGGTGGCCAGCATCCGGATCAGCGTGGACTTGCCGGCGCCGTCCGGACCCAGCAGCCCGAACACCGCCGCGATGGGCACGTCCAGGGTGACACCCCCGACGGCGACTGTTTCACCGAAAGTGCGGCGCAGGCCACGGACTTGCACGGCCAACCCGGTGGCGGGGACCGGACTTCGTCCGAGATGCCGGAACGAGTCCGGGATGACGGGGAGCGCGGGGTCCACAGGCCCGGTGGTCCCGCCCCGGGCGCCGGTGGCGGGCTCGCTCATGACGTGGCCAGGGTCACGTCGACCGGCATGCCGGGTTTCAGCGTGCCGGACGGGTCATCCAACTCCACCCGCACCTCGTACACGAGCTTTACGCGCTGTTCTTTGGTCTGGATGGTGTTTGGTGTGAACTGCGCCTGCGAGGCGATGAAGGTCACCTTCCCCGCGAACGTCTGCTGGCTCGAATCAGTGGTCGCCTGAGCCCCCTGCCCCACCAAGACATTGCCAATCTCGGTCTCCGACACGTATACGCGGGCAAACAGATGGTCGGTCTCCACGATGGTCAGCAGCGTCTTGGCGGGCGCGGCGTTCTGACCGACGTTCGTTGTCACCGACGTGACCGTGCCCGCCTGTGGCGCGGTGATCGTCGCGTAGGAGAGCTGCGCCTCGGCCAGCTTTACCGCAGCCTCGGCTTGGGCCACTTTCGCCGCGGCCGCCGTGCGATCAGCCTTGGTCTTGTCCTTGTCGTTCTTGACGTTGGTCTGATTGGCCTTGGCAACCGTGACGGCCTGCTTAGCCTGCTCGACTTGCAAGGCCAGCGTGGTGTCGTCGAGTTTCACGAGCACGTCTGAGACCGCTACCTTGTCGCCCTCGGCCACGTTCAACTCGACGACCCGGCCCGCGATGGCCGGCGACACTTGGTACTCGACGGCCTCCAGCGACCCGCTCAGCGTGGTGGCGGCATCGTCGGCCGGATTCTCCGCGGCGTTGGACGACCACCACCACCAGAAGCCGCCGCCCAGCAGCAGCAACAACACAGCGATGCGGACCGGGATCGGCGGGCCGTGGAACTTCTTATCAGCCATGATTCATCCGTTCGTTTGGATCGGATCGGCCGCCGGACGGCAGCCAGGGAGCGAGATGTCCACCGGCACTCCGGCGGGCAGTTGCGCGTCGGCCGTGAATTCGACCTCCAACGCGGTAGTCAGATGGATTTCGTCAGTGGGCACGTCGGTGGGCGGATAGGCATACGACTCGGCAAACCGCGTCAACTTGGCGCCGACAGTGCTGCCGGGCAGCATCCAGTCTCCGGTGATCTGCGCGGCGTCGCCGACGCACACCCGGGCCGCCTGCGCTGGGGAAAGCCACGCCGTGACCGTGCTGGGCTGCTGCTCGCGGATGGTGACCAAGCTGGCTCCCGGAGCCAACCGGTCCCCCACCTTGGCCGCAAACACCACGACGCCGGAAACCGGGGCGGCCACCTCGCCGACCGCGAGCTGGGCCTGCACCATTTCCACGGGGATGCTGGACGCGCCGGCGGCGATCTCGGCCACTTCCTTGGCGTCTTTCAAAGTTGCCCGGGCGTCTGTCAGCTTGGTAGACGCTTTGTTGAGGTCCTTGAGTCCCTTCTTGGCAGTGGCAAGCCCCTTGTCAAGCTTGGGCAGCGCCTTCTTGATGGTCTTCAGACCAGCGTCGACTTTCTTGATGGCTGCTTTGAGTTGCTTGATCGCCGCCTGCAATTCAGCCTGTGTCGGCGTGCCCGGAGGAGGGGAAGGCGGATAGTTGTCCAGCAAGGCCTGGGCCTGCTGCAACTGCTTCGCCAGTTGCGTGCGCGCCTTCTTGGCTTGCTTTTGGGCCTTCACCAGCTTGGCCCGCGTCTTCTTCAACTCTTTGATCGCCTTGTTGATCTTCTTTTTCGCGTCGGCGATATCGGCGGCCTTGTCATAAGTTGCGTCGATGGAAGACGCGAGCACCTGCACCTGGGCGCTGGCAGCGGCTTCGTCTGCTTGGGCCGCGGCCAACTGGGCCTGCAGCGGGTCGGCGTCGACGACAGCGATCACCTGCCCCGCGGCAACTTCATCACCGACGCGCACGGACACCGACGTGACCGAGACCACTGATCCCAAACCAAGGACGCTGGCGGCGCTCACCGCGGCTGGACCGGCGATTGCGGGCACCGCCACCGCGACGGTCGCATCGTCAACCGTGCCCGTGACGGTGATCCCCGAAGACGCGGGGGTGCAGCCGGCCAGCAGCCCCGCGCAGATCGCCAACGAAGCCAGCGCAGTCGCCGACTTGCGCATCATGGCTCCTTGTCGCCACTGTCCGCTGGCACGGCGAGCCGGCCGTACAGGAACCGCTTCACATGCCGCTCAGCGTCGAAAGGTGCGCCCAATTCGACCGGCGCCACTGGATGGCCCATCACCAAGAAGCGGACGAAAAGCGGCCCGATGAATGCCGGAACGAGGCTTCCGCCAGGTTCGTTGACGAGCAAGCCAGCTTGTTGATAGCGATTCAGCATCGCGGTGATCGCGCTGAAGAGCTCCCGCGGCCCGACCACGCCGGATGCCAACTCCGGATCGAGCGGCAGTTCGGCAAAGAGTGTGCGGACAACGGGGCCAAACGCCTCCAACGCGGCGCCCACATTGCTCGCCAATCGAATCAGGTCCGCCTCAATGTCACCCGTGTACTGCACGGCTTCACGCCGCACGGCCGCGAACCGGGTGTTGAGGGCACACGTGATCAAGTTGTTCTTGGAGCCGAAGTGGCGGAAGATCGTCACCTCGTTGACGCCCGCCGCCTGAGCTATACCCCGCGTCGTGGCCCCGCGCAAACCGCCCTCGGCAAGCACCTGGAATGTCGCATCCAAGATCGCCTGCCTGGTCTGGTTGACCCCTTCGCCATCGCTCATGACACCAAGGTAGCGCGATCAACGGTGAAATGCAAGCATGTGCTTGCATACTTGCATTTTGGCCTTCGCTAAGCCTGGCTGGCCGCTACAGATCGTCGTCCGCGATGCGGCCCAGCAGCGGCCGCGACGGGATGAAGAACAACTGCCCGGTGACAATTCGGCTGAACTGCAACAGGTAGTCCCCCAGCTCGAGCATTTGCCCCAGCATCGCCCGCGTCACGTGCCAACTGCGTGCGTAGCCGATGAAGTAGGTGCCGGATTCTCCGGTCCCCAGATCGGCGAACGGCACGTTCATGCGCACGATCTTCTGCTCTTCGCCATCCAGTTCGACCTTGGCCGCGACGTTGTGCGCGTTTGGCGCCTTCGCCGCGTCGTCGAGCTCCAGGTCCGAGAACTTGCGGCGCCCCACGGCGCGCTCCTGCTCTTCGACCGGAAGCGACTTCCAGAAGTCCATGTCGTGGATCCACTTTTGGGCGAACGCATACGAGCCACCCGCGAACTCGGCGTCCTCGTCGCCGATGATGGCGTAGTCGGCCGATTCGAACTCGGCCGGGGCTTCGGTGCCGTCGATGAAGCCGATGATGGCGCGGCCCTCGAAATAGCGGAACCCGGCCGTCTCGTCCACCACCGACGCCACAGGAGCGAAGAACTCGCGCAACTGGTCGGTGATCTCGTACAAGACGGCCTGTTGGCCCGCCCGCAGATGCAGAAACAGGTCTGCGGGCGTGCCCGGCATCGTGTAGCCCTTGTCCGCCAAGCCGGCGAAGTCCTCCAACTCCCGTGGCTTGGCGGCGTCGGGATACAGGTAGTCCCACGCCTGCGCGGAGAAGCCCAGCGCGCACTTCACGTCCGCCTCCGGCATCCGGATGCGCATCGAGTTGAGCACCGCGGGAAGACGTCCCGCCAACTCTGCGACGGCTTCCCGTTCGGCCTGCTGGTCGCTCCGGTTGAGCGCCAGCGTGATGAAAACTACGTTCTGCCCGACGTCCTTGTAGACGTCCTGGGCGATGTGCGGGCTTACGGCCACGTCCCCCTCCTTGTTCGGGACTAGCCTAGGCCATACAGGCGTCCCTCACTTCTTCGGGATGTAGCTGATGCCTTTCGCCTTGAGCGCGTCCAGGATCTTGGTGAACGTCACCTGGTAGGAATCCGCCGGATTCAACGTCACGGTGACGCCGATCTGCTTCAATTCGGCCTGCAGCGCGCTGACGATTTCGGTCTTGACTTTCAGCAGCAGCGCGTCGATGCGGGCCTTGATCTCGTCCACGATCGCCTTTTGCACGGCCTTGAGGAGCACGGCCTTCAGATCCACCTGCGCCAGCTTGTCCTTGGCGGTGGCCAGTGCGGCCAGCGACGAAACGCCCACCGTGGCCGAGACCAGCGTCTTGATGGTGGAAGTATTCCAGCCGGTGACGGTGATGTCGCTCGGCGTTGAGTTGCCGGTCACGGTGACGCCCACGCAGCGGCTGCCGATCTTGATGCCGAGGCAGCTGGTTTCCTGGTTCCACGAGTTGATGTCGTAGGCATAGTAGGAGGTGTTGACGCCCACACCGGCGGTGTAGGCCGGCTTGGAATCGCCCTTGACTTTCGTGGCGGCGGTGCCGACGGACTGCAGCGGGGCGTTGAATACCTTCTCCACCAAGGCCGCGACTTGCTGCTCCGCCTCCGCGTCGAGGCCGAGCTGGCTGACGATGTCGGCCACCGCGTAGTCAACCGTGCGGTCGATGACGGCCTGGGTGAACGACGAATCGAGCACCTTCGTGACCAGCTTGCTTTCCAGCGCCTCGGTGAAAGCCCGGTCGATGAGGTCGGTGAGGCGTTGGTCCGCGATGCCGTACTGTGCCAGCGCGCCCGTTACGGCAGCGGTCAGCAGCGGCTTGACGAATGTCTTCAGCGACGCCGACGTGCCCACCGTCGACTTCACGCTCGTCTTCACCAAAGCGGCCATTGTGCTTTCAACATTGTCGTACGCCGCATCCACGGCCGGGCGGACAATCTCCACCAGCGCCTCGCGCGTGGCGGTCGCGTCGGCCTCGGCTTGGGTCTGCGCGGCATGTGCCGGAACTGCGGAGCCGACAACAAGGGCCGCGGTGAGTGCCGCTCCCAGTATTGCCTTCCTCATTTTTCATCCTCCTGATGATTCGTGGGCGCGCCTTGTTTAAGCGCCCCGGGGTAAGGGCAGCTTAACAAGGGAAAACGGCGCCGGGCCGCCGGGTGCCGGGCGGTCCTGCATTTCGGATAAGACAAGCGATTATGGAGTTTGGGTGGCGACTCGCAGCTTGCGTCCCAAAGCCACCGCAACCGCACCGCAGGCGGCGAAGCCAAGCAGCGGGAAGACGAGCTGGTTCCAGGTGATGGTGGTCACGACCAGCGCCGTAGCGACTGATGTGGTCAGCGCCGCCGTCGTGAAAGAGAGCAGATTGTTTACCACATGCGCGGCGATGCCGGCTTCCAGGCCGCCGGTGAGCACCACGATGGCGCCGGCGATCAGCCCGAAGCCGAAGCGATAGGAGAACAACAGCGGATCTGTCCCGGCGTGGAAGAAGGCGAACAGCGCCGCCGACAGGGCCACACCCACCCACTTGTTCCGCGCCACCAGCGTCAACGACTGCAGCAAGTAGCCGCGGAAGAAGATCTCCTCGGCGGCCGCTTGCAGCGGCGTGGTCAAGATGATCATGGCCAGGAACCAGCCGAAGTCGGCTTGTGGCGTCACGGCGAGCGTGGCGAAGCCGGTCTCCGCCCAGCCCGCAAGGGACAAGATCACCAGTGACGCGGCGAAGCACAAGAATCCGAACCGCCAACGGAAGCCCGGCTGCACCGAGAACAGCCACCGCACCCGGACCCGGTGGAACCAGCCCACCGCCGCCAGGGCGATCAGAATCAGGCAGGCGACCGCCAGGTGCCGGGTGAACATGCCCGCGGGAATTTCCATCGCCTGTGCCCGGGCGGCGTAGTCCTTGAACTCCCCCGGCGATCCGGCAAGCGCCCAAGCGGCCATATTTCCGGCCAGCGCCACGATCGGCACCACCACCAAATACGTGACGACGGCCAGAAACGTGCCGAGCACCCCGGCCACCGAACGCTGTGCGAAAGGTTCGGCGGCGGTGACCAGCGTCTCGGGATAGCTGAGCCCCGATTCCGGATCGCGCAGTTCGATGGCCACTAGCCGGCCATCACCGGGTTGGAAAGCGTGCCGATCTGGCTCACCGAGACGCTCACCTCGTCGCCGACGGCCAGTTGTCCCACTCCGGCGGGGGTGCCGGTCAGGATCACGTCGCCGGGAAGCAGCGTGGTGAACGCGCTGATGTAGGCGATCAGTTCCGGTACGCCGCGCAGCATCTCGGAGGTGTTGCCGGCTTGGCGCGCCTCGCCGTTCACCGTGGTGGAGATATCCAAGTCCCGCACGTCGTCGGGGGCGAAATGCGTGACGATCCACGGCCCCAACGGGCAGAACGTGTCGAAGCCCTTGGCCCGGGTCCACTGCGCATCAGAGGATTGCAGGTCGCGGGCGGTGATGTCGTTGCCGATGGTGTAGCCGAAAATCACTTCCGCCGTCCGCTCGATGGGGACGCGGCGGCAGATCCGGCCGATGACCACGGCCAACTCGCCCTCGAAGTGCAGGTTCTGCGTTTCCGGCGGGCAGATGACGGGCTCGCCCGGCCCGATCACCGACGTGTTCGGCTTGAAGAACAGCACCGGCTCGTCGGGAACCGGGTTGCCCAACTCGGCGGCGTGCGCGGCGTAGTTGCGGCCGACTCCGACGACTTTGGATCGCGGGATCACCGGCGCCAGCAGCCGCGCCTCCGAAAGCAGCACGCGTTCTCCAGTGAGCTTCACGGGGCCCGCGAGCGGATCGGCGTTCAACACCGCGATGGATTCGGGGTTTTCGCCGTGGTCTTCGGCCAACTCGACCAGCCCGTAGCGCGGTTCTCCCCCGGCGCTGAACCTTGCTATCCGCATTACCCCTCCGCCACTTGGTTCAACAACGGCTCGCCCGCGGCCAGCCGGCGCAACTGCTCCGCGATCAGCTTGCGCGAACGCGGATAGAACGAATCCGCTTGGCCGCCGCAGTGTGGCGTGATGTAGACGCTCGGGGCGTGCCACAGCGGGTGGTCCGGCGGCAATGGTTCGGGCTCGGTGACGTCCAAGGCGGCGCGGATCCGCCCGTCCAGCAGCGCGGCCAGCAGGGCGTCGGTGTCGACCACTTTGCCGCGCGCGACATTGACCAGCAGCGCGCCCGGCTTCATGGCGGCGATCAACTCCGCCGAGAACAACCCCTCAGTCTGCGGCGTCAGCGGGCAACTCAGAAAGACCACTTCCGCGGCTGGCAAGAGGTCTGCCAGTTCTTCGAAACCATGCACGTAAACGCCGTCTTCGTCGCGAGCCCGCGAGGCGACCGCCGTGACCGAACTGACCTCAAATCCGGCCAACCGCGCCGCGATGGCTTTCCCGATGTGGCCGTAGCCGACGATCAGGCAATGCCGGTCGGCGAGCGAGACCGCGAAATCGGCCTTCCACAAGCCTTGGCTCATGTTGCGCGCGTAGCGGTCCAGGAAGCGGTTCGCCGTCAACGCGAGCGAGACCGCCATTTCGGCCGTCGCGGCGTCATGCACGCCCGCTGCGTTCAACAGCTTCACCCCAGGAGGCATCAATGGCAGGAAGTCGTCAAATCCGGCCGATTGGATCTGGACGTATTTCAGGCTCGCCATCTGGTCTGCGAAGGCCATCGCGTCCTCGGCCCGGTACATGTAGGGCGCGACGTAAAACTCCACCTCGCCCACCGAATCCGGCACGTCGCCGTCGGCCAAGAAGAAATCCGCGTCGATGCCCTCGGGCAGCGGGCCCAACGCGGCCTCAGCCTTCTCCAACGAGTGGTACGGCAGCCAGACCCTGATTCCCATGGGCGCTACTCTACCCACCCCACAGCCACTGCCTGCCATCTGGGACCAGTTGGAGCGGGTGGCTCACAGCACCGACAGGCTCCAGCGGTAGGAGTCCAACAAGGCTTCCCAACTGGCTTCGATGACGTTGTTGCCCACACCGACCGTCGTCCAGGTGCGTTCGCCGTCGGTGGCGTCGATCAGGGTGCGGACGATGGCGTCGGTGCCGTGCCCCTGGTCGAGGATGCGCACCCGGTAGTCGGTGAGTTCGAAATTTTCCACCTGCGGGTAGGTCCCTTCGAGGCCTTTGCGCAGGGCCACGTCGAGGGCGTTCAGCGGGCCTTCGCCCTCCCCCACCAGCGCTTCCACCTTGTCGCCGATGCGCAGCTTCACGACGGCCTCCGAATCCCCTTCCGGCGAAACCACGTTGCTGGTCAGCACCCGCCAGCTCAGCACCTTGAAAAAGTCCTGCCCCAGGCCCAGTTCGTCGCGGATGACAAGCTCGAACGACGCATCCGCGGATTCGTACGAGTATCCTTCCATCTCGGCCGCTTTCACGCGGTCGGTGATGCGCGCGGCGTTGGGACCGTCCAAGTCGTACCCCAGCTCGCTGCCCTTGATCTGCACGTTGGCGCGGCCGGCCATGTCGGACACCAGCATCCGCATGTCGTTGCCGACCAGCCCCGGATCGATGTGCTGGTAGAGGTTGGCGTCCACCTTGATCGCCGAAGCGTGCAGCCCGCCCTTGTGCGCGAAGGCGGATTGGCCGACATACGGCTGCCGCCCCGACACGGGCACGTTGGTGACGCCGGCGATCCCGTGGGCGATGCGCGAGGCATCCTTCAGCGAATCCGTCAGCGGCCAACCGTACTTGAGCTGCAAATCGGCGACGACCGTGATCAGGTCGGCGTTGCCAGTGCGTTCTCCGTGGCCATTGATCGTGCCCTGCACATGGTTGGCCCCGGCGTCCACCGCGGCCAGCGTGTTAGCCACGGCGCAACCCGTGTCGTTGTGGCAGTGGATACCGATGTTGGCGCCAGTCTGGACTGCCTGCGTGACGATTTCACCCACCCAAGTCGGCAGCATCCCGCCGTTGGTGTCACACAACACCACTACCTCGGCTCCCGCTTCGGCCGAAACGCGTACCACTTGCAGGGCGTATTCGGGGTTCGCGCGATACCCGTCGAAGAAATGCTCGCAATCGACGAAGACGCGCTTGCCGTGCGAACGCAGGTAGGCGACGGTGTCGCGCACCATCGCGAGATTCTCCTCCAACGTCGTCTTCAGCGCCCGGAACACGTGCTCATCGTGGCTCTTGGCGACAATGCAGACCACGTCCGTGCCCGCGTCGATGAGGGCCTGGACCAGCGGATCGTCTTCCACCTGAACCCCGGCCTTCCGCGTGGCGCCGAACGCCGTGAGCACCGCGTGCTGGAACTCCAACTGGGCGGCGGCCTCGAAGAACGCGGTGTCATTCGGATTCGCACCCGGCCAGCCGCCTTCAATGAACCCGACACCCAATTGGTCGAGCAGTTTGGCGATGCGCAGCTTGTCGGAAACGGTGAGCCGCAACCCCTCCTGCTGCGCCCCGTCGCGCAGCGTGGTGTCGTAGACATCGAACCGCTGTGGGTAATCTCTCATCGGAACCCCTCGTCGTTCTTCAAAGCAACCGGGATAGTCTATATGCCCGACAACCGTCCGGACTACGCCCGGAGATTCCGGAACGACGCAAAGGGAATCCGCAGCCGTGCGTACTTTCCGATAAGGAGCTACAGCACGCTGACCGCGGCGTCGTAATTCGGCTCGTGGGCGATGTTCGCCACCAGTTCGTGGCAGAGCACCACGCCCGTCTCGTCGGCCACCACTATGGCGCGGGCCAGCAAGCCGCGCAGCGGGCCGTCGACCATCGTCACGCCGAAGTCCTCGCCGAACGTGGATCGAAACGCGCTCGTGGTCACGACGTTCGCTATGCCCTCCGCCCCGCAGAAGCGCCCCAGCGCGAAGGGCAGATCCTTGGACACGCAAACCACTTTCGTGTTCGGCAAGCCCGCGGCCAGTTCGTTGAATTTGCGCACGCTCATCGCGCACACGCCGGTGTCGATGGACGGGAAGATGTTGAGGATCACCCGCGAGCCCGCCACCGAAGCGTTCGTCACCGGGCTCAGGTCCGCCGCGTCCACTTGGAAGGCGGGAAGCTGCGCGCCGATTTCAGGCAAGTCGCCGGCCGTGTGAATCAGGAGGCCATCCTTGAATGTTTCTGCCATGAGACTTGTCTAGCAGCCTTTGGCGCCGTTCGTGCGCGTTTTCCGGAATCCCTACCTGATGTGGTCAGACGATCTTGACCATCCAGTCGTGGGTGTCCGGCGTGCGGCCGTACTGGATGTCGATCAGGCGGTTGCGCAGCGCGACCGTGCGTTCGCCCACCGGCTCACGCAGCGGGAACTCGCCGTCAACCGACTTGAAGCTGGAGATTGGCGCGATCACGGCGGCGGTACCACATGAGAAGGCCTCCACGACTTCGCCCGAAAGCACCTTGTCGAAAAGGAAGTCTTTGGTCAGGCGGGCTTCGACGGGCTCCAGAAGGAGGTCTGCGGCCACCTGCAGCACGGACTTGCGGGTGATTCCATCGAGGATTGTGCCGCTCAACTGCGGGGTGTACAGCTTCCCGTCGGACGTGATCAGCATGAGGTTCATGCCGCCCAATTCCTCGACGCGGTCCTTGCCGACGGCCTCGATGAAGAGCACCTGTGAGCAGCCGTACTCATAACCCTCGTACTGCGCGATGAGGGACGCGGCGTAATTGCCGCCGCACTTCGCCTCGCCGGTGCCGCCTTCGCCCGCGCGGGAATACTTGTCGGTGACCCAGATGTCCACGGGCTTGGGGCCGGCGAAATACGGGGCAACCGGCGACGCGATCACGCAGAACGTCACGGTCTCGGCGGCGCGCACGCCGAGGAAACTCTCCGAGGCGAACATGAACGGCCGGATGTAGAGGCTCTTCTCGCCCTCGGGCTCAGGGACCCATGCGGCGTCCACCTCGACCAGGCGCCGCACAGCTGTGATGAAGTCCGCTTCCGGGATCTGCGGCAGCATCATCCGGGCGGCGGACTTGTTGAACCGCCGCGCGTTCTCTTCGGGGCGGAACGTCCAGATCGACCCGTCTGACCAGCGGTAGGCCTTCATGCCCTCGAAGACCTCCTGGGCGTAGTGCAGCACCGCGGCGGCCGGGTTCATCTGGAACGGGCCATAGGGAACCACCGCGTCATCCACCCAACCCTCGCCTTTTTTCCACGTGGCGACGACCATGTGGTCAGTGAGGTATTCGCCGAAACCAGGGTTGGCGTGGATGGCAGACAGGTCGGCGGCGCTGGCCGGCCGCGGGTTGGGCGTCAACGGATACTCCATGGGGGAAATGCTATCGCCTGGTCGCGGGGGTAGCAGCACCGCACCACTTCGTCGAATGGCTCAAATCGAGAGCCTGCGCAACCCGCCGGCGGGGATCGCCAGCCAACTGGGACGGTTGCGGGCCTCGTAGCGGTATTCGTAGACGGCTTTGTCGGCCTCATATGCCGCTAGTTCGGCGCCGGCATCGGCCCCATAGCCCTCCAGGAAGGCCGTCCGGGCGGAATCGCGCCAGTGCTCGGTGTGCCGCCCGGCCGCCCTCGCATAGTCCAGGGAACGGGTCAACCCGGCGACGTCGCGCCACACCGAATCCGGCTCGCGGCGCTGAGCGGGAGTCTTCAACGGCTCCCCTTCGAAGTCGATGATCTTGTAGCCGGTCGGCGTCCGCAGAGTTTGGCCCAGGTGGAAGTCGCCGTGCAGGCGCTGCACGGTCAGGAAAGGCAGGTCAGCCAGGCGGTCGAACGCCGCGGAAACAGCGAGCGCGTACTCCCCCAACTCGGGGAACTCGGCAATGGCTTGCGCCAAACGCTGCCGCATCGCGGCCGCCACCTGCGCCGGGTCGCCAGGCGCCGCGCCAAAACGGTCGGCGAGCAGCGTATGCAGCTGGCGCAGCGTTCCGCCCAGCGATCGCATGTCGTCTTCCAACGCCGGAGCCGTCAGAGCATGCTCCCACCCGTCTTCCGCACGCGAGACCAGGTCCACGAACAGCACCAACTCGTAGCCGCCGCCGCGCAGGACTCCGCGCAACTCCGGCGTGATCCCGCTCCCGGCCAAGGCCGCCAGCATTTCGGCTTCCAGCCCCGGGCCTGGAGCCAGTTTGCGCAGCACTTTGCAGAGCACGTCGCCGACGGCCACGTTGGTGTGTGACTGCTCCACCGTGAACAGCCTGCTCGGCAGCTCCGGGTCCGGCGGCTCCCCAAGCCAGTCGACCAGCGGGATCACGCCGCGCAAGAACGCCCGCATAGTCACCGGCGAAGAGGGGACGTCTATGCCACCCCGGACCTGGCCCGGCACCTCCGCAACACCCCACCCGTCATGCCGGACTTGTTCCGGCACCTCCGCAACACCCCACCCGTCATGCCGGACTTGTTCCGGCACCTCCGCAACACCCCACCCGTCATGCCGGACTTGTTCCGGCATCTCCGCACGAAGTGCGGTTCCCCCCGCACCCGCCGCGTACCCCAATAGCAGGTGGTAGCACTCCAGGGCCCCTTGCGCGCGCACGTAGGCCAACTCCGAGCGCACGGAGCATTCCGGGCTTTGCCAATACCAGTCCAGCGGCTCGACGCGCTCGATCTCGGCGTCGGTGCCTTTGGCCTGGAACCAGCGCGCATCCATCCAAGAATCCCGCACAATCCGAGCCTAATGTGCCACGATGGTTGGCATGCAACCCCATCACGACGGCTCGGCGCTGTATGTCGAGAACGAGACACCGCAACTGGGAGAGTCCGTCGAGTTGCGCGTCCGCATCCCGGCCGATTTCGGGGAGCGTGCGGTGTGGTTGCGCCACGTGGAAGACGGCGAGCCGCAACTGGTGCGCGCCAAGCGGGCCGGGAACGGGCCCGGGGAGCGCTGGTACGCCGCCGAGTTGCCGATCCACCATCTGGTGTCGAACTACCGGTGGCAGTTGGACGTGGGGTCCACGTCGTTTTGGCTGAACGGCCGCGGGGTGATAGACCACGACGTCACCGACGAGGCCGACTTCCGGATCACGACTTTCGCGCCCGCCCCGAGTTGGGCACGCGGCGCCGTCATCTACCAGATCTTCCCCGACCGCTTCGCCCGCTCCGCGCACGCCGACCAGCACCCCACCCCCGCTTGGGCCAAACCGGCGCGCTGGAACGACGAGTCCATCGGCGTCCCGGGCAAGGCGGCGTTGCAGTTCTACGGCGGCGACCTGGGCGGCATCGAGGAGCACCTGTCGCACATCTCGGCGTTGGGTGTCGACGCGATCTACCTGACCCCCGTCTTTCCCGCGCCGTCCAACCACCGCTACAACGCCTCCAGCTTCGACCACGTCGATCCGCTGTTGGGCGGCGACCAAGCGCTGGCGTCGCTGAGCAAGGCGGCCCACGCACGCGGCATCAAGATCTTCTCGGATCTGACCACGAACCACACCGGGTCGGAACACGAGTGGTTCCGCACCGAGCGCGACTTCTACTATTGGCAGCCGTATCGCGGCCTGGACTATGTGGGTTGGTTCGGCCATAAGTCCTTGCCGAAGCTGAATTGGGGTGCCGAGCGGCTGTGGGAGCGCATGGTCGACGGGCCGGATTCGATTGTGGCCAAGTACTTGTCGGCGCCATTCGAGTTGGACGGCTGGCGCATCGACGTGGCCAACATGACCGGCCGTTTCCAAACGGACGACCACGCCAACGAGGTGGCCCGCCACATCCGCGCCACGATGGAAGAAGCCGATCCGGAGTCACTGCTGATATCGGAACACTGGCACGACGCCCAGCACGACCTGCGCGGTGACGGCTGGCACGCCAACATGAACTACTCCGGCTTCACCCGCCCGATGTGGTCGTGGCTGTCCAAGCAGCACACTCCGCACGGCAAGGAGGCGGTGTGGATCCCCGCCCGGGGCGGGCGCCAACTGGTCACCTCGCTCAAAGAATTCGGCGCGACAGTGCCCTGGAAGGTGACATCCGCCCAGTGGAACATCATCGGCTCGCACGACACTCCGCGCATCCGCACGCTGGTGGGTTCGGCCGCGCTGGTGGAAGTCGCCGCCGCGCTCGCCTTCACATATCCGGGCAGCCCCTTCTTCTTCGCCGGGGACGAAGGCGGCCTGCTGGGACACAACGGCGAAGCCGCGCGCCAAACGATGCCCTGGGACGACATCCCCGCGGGCGGCCGCCGCTGGGATCCGGACACGGCGGCCGTCTTCCACGAGTTGGGCAGGCTGCGCCACGCCTGCGCGCCGCTGCGAACCGGCGGCCTGCGCTGGGTTTTCGCCGCGGAGGACGCCGTGGGCTTCCTGCGCGAAACTGCCCGCGAGAAAGTGCTGGTGGTGTTGGCCCGCGCCCCTTGGGCGGGTACCACGCTCCCCTTCAAGGGTGACCCACACCCGCTCTACCAGGGCCGCCTCGCCCAGCCAGCCACGTGCACCCCCACCCACTTCGGCCTGCAAATCTCCGGCGCCGGCCCCGCTGTCGGTGTCTGGCGCATCGGATAGGCGTTCTGGTAGTGACAAATGAGACAAAGTAGCGCCCTGAGCCCCGCTCCCAGTAACCTCGCAGCGTGACGAAGAAGACCATCGCAGTCATCCCCGGTGACGGAATCGGCCCCGAAGTCGTGGCCGAGGGGCTCAAAGTGCTCAAGGCGTGCACCGGCGAGGACACGTTCGATTACATCCATTTCGATTTGGGTGCCGCACGCTGGCAACGCACCGGCGAGGTGCTTCCGGATGAAGACCTCGCCAAGCTCAAGGCGTGCGATGCCATCATCTTGGGCGCCGTCGGGGCAGCCCCCGGTTCAAAGGCCATCCCCAGCGGCCTGCTGGAGCGCGGCCTGCTGCTGAAGCTGCGGTTCGCCTTCGACCAGTACATCAACTTGCGGCCGTCCAAGCTCTATCCGGGCGTGAAGACGCCGCTGGCCGACTGGGTGGTGGCGCGCGGGCCGATCGACTTCGTGGTAGTTCGCGAAGGGACCGAGGGCCTGTATTGCGGCAACGGCGGCGTGGTCCGCCAGGGCACCGACGCCGAGATCGCCAATGAGCTTTCCGTGAACACCGCCTATGGCGTCGAGCGCGTCGTCCGCGACGCCTTCGCGCGGGCGGTCAAGCGCCGCAACAAGGTGACGCTGGTCCATAAGCACAACGTCCTGGTCAACGCCGGCGGCCTGTGGAACCGCATCTTCAACGCGGTCGCAAGCGAGTATCCCCAGGTCGCCACGGACTACCTCCACATCGACGCGGCCACGATCGCAATGGTGCAAGACCCGCAGCGTTTCGACGTGATCGTCACGGACAACCTCTTCGGCGACATCATCACTGACTTGGCCGGCGCGATTACCGGCGGTATCGGCTTGGCGGCGAGCGCCAACATCAACGCCGCCAGGGTTTGCCCTTCGATGTTCGAACCGGTCCACGGCTCCGCGCCGGACATCGCCGGCCAAGGCATTGCCGACCCGACGGCCGCGATCCTCTCCATGGCAATGCTCCTGGACCACCTGGGGATGCCGGAAGAAAGCGCGAAGATCGAGTCCGCCGTAAACGCGGATGTGGCCGCACGCGGCGACGCCCGCCGCGGCACCCAGCAGATCGGCGACGAGATCGCCGCACGCCTCTGACGCCTAGGTACGCGGCCCGAGCGCGAGTTGTTGCTCCGACTCGGTGATCCTTGGCAGGTGCGCCGTGTCCGCGTTGATGGACGAGGGCAGCTAGTGAGTAACTGCTGGAGCGGTCAACGGTTGAGACTGTGGGGGGTCTGCGCATCCTGTTTCGCTGGCCGGAAGTCCCAGAACTTGCGGCGTTCGTGGGTGATCCAGCCCACGCTCCACCAGAGGATCTCGATAATGGCCATGGCTATCAGGCCGATCACGATCCCCGACTGCATCATGGCCGGGTTACGCGGGTCGATCATGAACAGGTAATCCGCGCCTTGGCAGGCGTTCGAGCAAACGATCGGGAACCACGGCAGCAACACTGGGACGGCATAGATCAAGATCCACATGAAAATGCAGAAGACGATCATGCCGACCTTCCACCAGCGGTACGGCCGGGAGGTGACCACCATCACCCAAGTGCCGGCCATCAGCAGCGTCACCAACGCTCCGGACGTCGCCTGAAAACGCAGCGTGACGTCGTCCCCGGCCGGGCGGATGAGCATGTACGAGATAAACACCGAGACGGCGATGACGATGCCCGCGGGCAGGCCGAAGTTGAGCACCCGCCGCAGGAAGCCGTGCCGGGCCCGCTCCACGTTAGGGGCCAACGCCAGCAGGCACGCGGGGATGCCGATCGTGAACCAGCCCACCACAGAAGTGTGGATCGGATAGAACGGGAATTGCAGCCCAGCCACAGCCACCAGCAAAGCGAGGATGATCGAGTACATCGTCTTGGTCAAGAAGAAGTTCGCCACCCGCTCGATGTTGCCGATCACCCGGCGGCCCTCCGCCACCACGGAGGGCAACGTCGCGAAGGAATCGTTGAGCAGCACTACTTGCGCCACGCCGCGCGTGGCCGCCGCCCCAGAGCCCATGGCCACGCCCAGGTCCGAGTCTTTGATCGCCAGCACGTCGTTGACGCCGTCACCGGTCATCGCCACATTGTGGCCGCGGGATTGCAGTGCGGCGACCATGGCGCGTTTCTGCTGCGGCGTGACCCGCCCGAAAACGGTGTGCGTGTCGACGGCCTCGGCGAACGCGTCGCCTTCGGGGAGTTCGCGGGCGTCGACCACCTCCCCGGCTTGCACGCCCAGCGACTCCAGCACGGCGCCCACCGACTTGGCGTTGTCGCCGGAGATGACCTTGACGGCCACGTCTTGGGCTTCGAAATAGGCAAGGGTGTCCCGCGCCTCCGGGCGCACCCGCTGTTCCAGGACGACCAACGCCAGCGGCGTCACTTGTCCCGGCGCGGCCGGATCGTCGACGGGCAACTCGCCTTGCCCCAGCAGGATCACCCGGCGGCCGGTGGCCCCGATTTGCTCTGCGCGCTCCGCCTCGGCACTGTCTGGAGCGCCCAACACGTCGGGGGCGCCCAAATAGTATGAAGCGTGTGCGAAAGTCGCCCCCGACCATTTCTTCGCGGACGTGAAGGGCGCCAACGAGGTCAACTCCCATTTGTCGCCCGCCAGCGGAAACTCGGCGGCAACGGCCTGCATGGACGCGTTGGGCGTGATGTCGGCGGCGGCCAACTGGGCCAAAATGGCCCCGCAATCCGCGTCCGACAGTTTGATCAACTCCCCAAAGCGCAAGCCGTTCTCAGTGAGCGTGCCCGTTTTGTCCGCGCAGACCACGTCGACGCGCGCCAAGCCCTCGACGGCGGGCAATTCCTGGATGAGCACCTGCTGCTGACCCAGCCGGATGACGGCGGCGGCGAACGCCAGCGAGGTGAGCAGCACCAGCCCTTCCGGCACCATCGGCGACAGTGCCCCCACCATTGACAGGACGCGCTGCTGCCAAGTCCCCACCTGGTCCCATTGCACGTAGATCGTAGCCAGCCCCACCGGGATCAACAGCCAGGTGATGAGCTTCAAGATGACATTGATGCCGCCCTGCAATTCCGACTTGGTCAAGGCGAACTTGTTGGCCTCAGCCGTCAGCTTGGTCGCGTATGAATCGGCGCCCACCTTCGTGGCCCGGAACGCGCCCGTGCCGGCAATCACGTGGCTGCCCGACATGAGTTCCGCGCCGGGAGCTTTGTCCACCGGGTCGGATTCGCCGGTCAGCAGCGATTCGTCGACCTCCAGGTACTCGGCTTCCAGCACTTCGCCGTCGACGACGATCTGGTCGCCGGGCACCAACTCGATGACGTCGCCCAGCACGATCTCGTCGCGGGCCAACTCCACTGTCACGCAGTCTCGGCGCACCTTCGGATGCCCCTCGCCGACGACTGCGAGCGAATCGAGGGTCTTCTTGGCCTTCAGCTCTTGGATCATGCCCACGCCGGCGTTGAAGATCACCAGCACGCCAAACAGGGCGTTCACCCAGGAGCCGGTGGTCAGCACCATGATGAACAACACCATCAACAAGAAGTTGATCCTGGTGAAGACGTTCGCTTTGACGATGTCCCAAACGGTGCGGCCCGAGCGCGGCGGCAGCGTGTTGACTTGGCCGGCGGCTACGCGCTCGGCCACTTCGGCTGTCGTCAGCCCGGGATGTGCGGTCACCCGGCCAAGCCTAGCTTGTGGAGAAACCCCTAGCCCGGAGTTTGGCTCAGTTGCGGGCAGCTGTTCCCTCAACGTAATCGTCGTCATGGCCCTTCACCCAGGCCATCAGCTTGCGCAGTTCCTTGCCAGTCGCCTCGATCGGATGCGTCTCGGCCTTGGCGCGCAGCGCCTTGAACTCGGGCGCCCCGGCGTCCTGGTCGGCGATGAAGCGCGACGCGAACGCGCCGGACTGGATGTCGGCGAGCACTTCCTTCATGCGCTGTTTCACAGAGGCGTCGATGACCCGCGGGCCGGAGACGTAGTCGCCGTACTCGGCCGTGTCGGAAACGCTCCAGCGCATCTTCGCGATGCCGCCCTCGTACATGAGGTCGACGATGAGCTTCATCTCATGCAGACACTCGAAGTAGGCCACCTCCGGCTGATACCCGGCCTCGACCAGCGTCTCCCAGCCAGCAGTGATCAGAGACGTCACCCCGCCGCACAGCACTGACTGCTCGCCGAACAAGTCCGTCTCGGTCTCCTCGGTGAAAGTGGTCTTGATGCCGCCCGCGCGCAGGCCGCCGATGGCCTTCGCATAGGACAGCGCCAGCGGCCAAGCTTGGCCCGACTCGTCCTTCTCGACGGCGACGACCACGGGAACGCCACGGCCCTCGGAGTACTCCCGGCGCACCAGGTGGCCCGGACCCTTCGGGGCGACCATGCACACATCGACGCCCGCCGGCGGCTGAATATAGCCGAAGCGGATGTTGAAGCCGTGCGCGAAGAACAGCGCGTCGCCGGCGGCCAGATTCGGCTCGATCGACTCCTTGTAGATGTGCCGCTGCACCTGGTCAGGCGCCAGGATCATGATCAGGTCCGCCTCTTCCACGGCCTGCGCCGGCTCGACCACGCGCAAACCCTGCGCCTCGGCCTTCGCCCAACTCTTCGACCCCGGACGCAGCCCGACGCGGACGTCCACGCCCGAGTCACGCAGCGACAACGCATGCGCGTGCCCCTGCGAGCCGTATCCGATCACCGCGACGTGCCGACCTTGAATCACCGAAAGGTCGGCGTCGTCGTCGTAGAACATCTCTGCCATTGTTTCTCCTAGTTTGCGATCTTGGAACGGTTAATCTTTGCACGATCCGCCAGCGACTTGGACCCACGCCCAAGAGCGACCAGGCCGGACTGGACGAGTTCGCGGACGCCATAGGGGCGCAGCATCTCCAACAGGGCCTCCAGCTTGTGCGGGGAGCCGGTGGCTTCGATGGTCATCGAATCCGGATGGACGTCGACGGTCTGCGCGCGGAACAGGTTGACGACCTCAATGATCTGGCCGCGTGTTGCCGCGTCGGCCTTCACCTTGATGAGCACCAGCTCGCGGCGGACGGCCTGCTCTTCTTCCAACTCGACGATCTTGAGCACCTCGATCAGCTTGTTGAGCTGTTTGACGATCTGCTCCAAAACCACGTCGGATTCGACGGCGACCATGATGGTGATCCGCGAAAGCTCCGGATCTTCGGTGACGCCGACGGCCAGCGACTCGATGTTGTAGCCGCGGCGGGCGAAAAGGCCGGCGATGCGGGCCAGGACGCCTGGGCGATTCTGCACCAGGACGGACAGGGTGTGGGTTTTCACAGGTCTTCCTCCTCCCAGATCGGCGCAAGGTCTCTTGCGATCTTGATGTCGTCGTTGCTCGCGCCCGCGGCGACCATGGGCCACACCATGGAATCCTTGTGGACGACGAATTCGATCACGACGGGGCGGTCGTTGATGGCCATTGCCTGCTTGATCACCTCGTCGACTTGGTCCGGCTCAACCGCCCGCAACCCAACGGCCCCCATCGCTTCGGCGAGCTTCGGGAAATCGGGCAGCGTCAGCGACTTCAGATCGGTGTTCGAGTAGCGCTCGCCGTAGAACAGCGTCTGCCACTGCCGCACCATACCGAGGCTTTGGTTGTTCATTACGGCGATCTTGATCGGGATACCGTTCAGCGCGCAGGTGACCAACTCTTGGTTCGTCATCTGGAAACAGCCGTCGCCGTCGATGCCCCACACCTGCGCCTTCGGGTGGCCCACTTGCGCGCCCATCGCGGCCGGCACGCAGAACCCCATCGTGCCCGCGCCGCCGGAAGTGGCGAAGTGGCCCGGCTCCTGGTGCGGCAGCAGGTGCGCCGACCACATTTGGTGCTGCCCGACGCCGGTCACATAGTAGGCGTCTGGACCAGCCAGTTCGCCAATCCGCTTGATGACATATTCCGGGCTCAGCACGCCTTCCTCCAGCGGCGTAGTGTCCGCGTGGTAGCGCGAGCGCAGATTGTCCAGATAGCGCACCCAGCCGGAAATGTCCGCGTTCTTGCCCTCCGCGAACAGGTCGACCAGTTCGTTCAGGGTGTGCCCGACGTCGCCGACGATCGGCACGTCGGCGATGCGGTTCTTGGAAATCTCCGCCGGATCGATGTCGGCGTGGATGACTTTGGCCCCCACCGCGAAGGAATCCAGCCGGCCGGTGACCCGGTCGTCGAAGCGCGCGCCGAGGGCGATCAACAGGTCCGCCCGCTGTAGGGCGCCCACCGCGGCCACCGTGCCGTGCATGCCGGGCATGCCATAGTTGAGCGGGTGTGAATCCGGGAAGGCGCCGCGTGCCATGAGCGTAGTGACCACCGGGATGCCGGTCAGCTCCACCAGCTTGGCAAGCTGCTTGTAGGCCTTGGCTTTGCACACGCCGCCGCCCACGTAGAGCACCGGGCGCTCGGCGGCCCTGATCAGCTTGGCGGCTTCGCGGATCTGGCGCAGGTGCGGCTTCACGGTCGGGCGGTAGCCGGGCAACACCAAGTCCTGCGGCCATTCGAACTCAACGGTCGCGTTCAGCGCGTCCTTGGTGATGTCGACGAGCACCGGCCCCGGGCGTCCGGTCTTGGCCAGTTCGAAAGCCGCCTTGATCGCCTTGGGGATGTCGGATGCTGTCTTGACCAGGTACGAGTGCTTTGTGATGGGGAACGTGATGCCGCGGATGTCCGCCTCCTGGAAGGCGTCGGTGCCGATGGCCGAAGCCGCCACCTGCCCGGTGATCGCGACGATCGGCGTCGAGTCCATGTAGGCGTTCGAGATCGCCGTCACCAAGTTGGTCGCGCCGGGGCCTGACGTGGCCATGCACACGCCGACCTTCCCCGTGGTGACCGCGTATCCCTCGGCGGCATGCCCGGCGCCCTGTTCGTGGCGCACCAATATGTGCCTGATCTTCGAGTCCATCAGCGGGTCATACGCGGGAAGGATGGTCCCGCCCGGGATGCCGAAAATTACTTCGACGCCGACTCGCTCCAACGACTCAACCAGGGCCTGCGCACCTGTCATCTGCGACCCGGCCATCTTCTGCTCCTTTCGTTTACCCAACAAAAAACCCTCGCCGCCAAGGCAGACGAGGGAGCGTGTCGCTAGGGGCTCTAGGCGACACGCCTACTAACTACGAGCGCGAACAAACGCATGGGACAAGACTCGCGGTAAACCCCGCGTTTGTCAACTCTGCCGAGACGGGCGTGTTTACCGATAAACCTCAACCCCAACTCCTGACTTGCCGCCCATGACCACCGCGGCGTTTGTCTCTCAGCTTTTCTTCAGGAAGTATGGAGCGGTACCGCCACAGAGGGGAAGCTATGGCAATACGAACGATAGTTGGCGTCGCCGCCGGAGCGTTGGCGATGAGCCTGGGCCTGAGCGCGCCCGCCGCGCACGCCGCCGACGAGACAATCACAGCGGTCAACTCGACCGTCACCATCGTCACCTCCGGCTGGGGTCACGGCATCGGCATGTCGCAATACGGGGCCTACGGCATGGCCAAAGCCGGCAAGAAGTTCGGCGAGATTCTGGACTTCTACTACCCCGGCACGAGCCAAGACACCATCTCGACATCGTCGACCCTCGACGTGTGGATCTCGGCCGACAACGACAACATCCTGCACTTCTATCCGGCCTCCGGGCTCCAGGTGCGTGACACGACGGGCAAGACGAAGGTGTTGCCGACCGGTTCCAAGTACAAGCTGTGGCGCATCAAGCGGGTCTCCGGCAAGCGGGTCATGTACTACAAGAACGCCAGCGGCAAATGGGTCAAGTACTCCACCGGGCTGAACGCCAAGAAGTGGTGGTACGTGACAACCAAAGCCGGGACGGTGAAGATCCAGCTTCCGGGCGGCTCCACGCGCACCTACCGCGGCGAGATGATCTACAAGCTGTACAACGGCGGGGCGATCACGATGAACCGCGTGAAGATGGAGGACTACCTCCGTTCCGTGGTGCCGTCCGAAATGCCGGCGAGTTGGAGCTCCGAGGCCGTCAAGGCCCAAGCTGTCGCCGCCCGCTCATATGCGGCGCGCTACAAGCAGAATGTGGCCACCTCCAAGCCGTACGACATTTGCGACACGACCAGTTGCCAGGCTTATTACGGCACGTCGAAGGAGTATTCCGCCTCTGACTCGGCCGTGAAGGCCACCGCGGGCATCATCTTGAAGTACAAGGACACGATCGCGTACACGATGTTCTCTTCGTCGAACGGCGGTTGGTCCGCCAAGGGCGACTACCCCTACCTGACGGCCCACGAGGATCCCTACGACGACGACATGCTCAACCAGTACCGGCTGGTGACGCTGACGGCGTCGGCGATCCAGAAGAAGTACACCACCATCGGCACCTTCAAGTCGTTCACGTTCAAGCGCGACGGAAACGGGCCATGGGGCGGCCGTATCACCGAGGTGAAGATCACCGGCTCCAAGGGCTCCAAGACTGTCACGGGCAGTTCTTTCAAGTCGACCTTCGGCCTGCGGGAACGCCTGCTGATCGCGGTGGGCGGCCTGGCCACGTCGTCGGCGAACTACAAGCGCTGGGTGGACACGAAACAGGTCAACGGGGCTATCGGCGTGCCGACCGGCTCAGAAACGGTGATTGGCTCGGGCCTGTACGCGCCCTTCACGGGCGGCGGGCTCTACACCGCCGACAATAAGAAGAGCTACCTGCTGACCGGCAGCGTCTGGGACGCCTATATCGGCGACGGCGGCGCCGCCAAGTCGGCTTTGGGCTGGCCCACCAGCGACGTCACGACCTTCTCGGACGACATCGTCGAGGGCATGTCCAAGGGCGTGCGCGCCACCTTCGCCAAAGGCCTCATCAGTTGCCCCGCGGCGGACTCGGACGCCGCGGACTGCGTGATCAGCTACGGGTAGGCGGCGTTCGACAGCGCTTCCAGGGAAAGGCCCTGCCGCTGGCGCTCGACACGCACGGAGGCTCCCAGCGCGGCGATGTCCGCCCGCAGCCGCTCGTCCACTGTCTTATCCCCGCAGCGCGGCGAAGACCTCGTCGACGTCGATCGCCGGGTCTGGCCCGATCATCGCCCGCAGGCCTGGGGAGCTCGCGTAGCGCGGGATGATGTGGACGTGCAGGTGGAAAACCTCTTGGCCGGCCACGGCGCCCGCGTTGGACAGCAGGTTGATGCCGTCGCAGCCCAGCTTTTCCACCAGTAGCTTCGCAGTGGCCGCAATCGCAGGAGCGATCTCGGGCAGGGCGGCCGGATCAGAAACGACGTCGTCCACGTGGCGGCGCGGAATCACCAACGTGTGGCCGCGATGCCACGGGTTGATATCCAAGAACGCTATCGCCGTGTCGTCCGCATAGACGACTCTGGAGGGGATCTCACCGGCCACAATCCGGCAGAACAGGCAACTCATGCCCGTAGTCTACGGGAGAGGGCCACCAGGGCCCTCTCCCGCCCTAGGGGTGGTGCGGCTAGCACTTAGGTGATTGCGGTCATATTAGGAACCTAGTTCCCCCGCAATGCGGTTCCAGAGTCGCGATTGAGTAGCGACACACGCTCCCCTAGTAGTCCGCAAACCCTGACAAGGGGGTCCACAGCGTCGCCGAATGCGGGGGCAGCCCTCGTCCAAGGTCCTGAAACAAGTTCTTCGATGACGGGCGGGGTGCCCAGGAAGACGGTCGGGAGCTCAGCGAACGGTGACGCCGGCTTCGGCCAAGGCGGCTTTGACTCCACCAATCGTCAGCGTCCCGTAGTGGAACACGGACGCAGCCAGCACGGCGTCCGCGCCCGCCTGGGCCGCCGCCACGAAGTGCTCGGCGGTCCCGGCCCCGCCGGAAGCGATCACGGGCACATCCACGACCGCCTTGACGGCGCGGATCATCTCCAAGTCGAATCCGTCGGTGGTCCCGTCCGCGTCCATGGAGTTGAGCAATACCTCGCCCGCACCCCGGTCACAGGCTTGCTTCACCCACTCGATGGCGTCCAAGCCCGCCGACACCCGGCCCCCGTGCGTCGTCACGCCAAAGCCAGAAGGTTGCCCCGCCTCGCGCCGCGCGTCCAAGGACAATACCAACACCTGATTGCCGAAGCGCGCCACGATCTCGTCTATGGCGTCCGGCCGGGTGATCGCGCCAGTGTTGATCCCCACCTTGTCGGCGCCGGTCCGCAGCAGCCGGTCGACATCTTCCACCGAGCGCACTCCCCCGCCCACACACAGTGGAATGAAGACGGTTTCGGCCGTCGCCCGCACCACGTCGTAAGTCGTCGCCCGCTGCTCGGCCGACGCCGAAATGTCCAAGAAGACCAGTTCGTCCGCGCCTTCGCGCCCGTATTCGGCGGCCAACTCGACCGGATCGCCCGCGTCGCGCAAGTTGCGGAAGTTGACGCCCTTCACGACCCGGCCGTCATGTACGTCCAGGCAGGGAATGACGCGCAGCGCTAATGACATGCCCTCAAGGTTAGCGAAGAATCCGATCTGCTCCCGCCCGCAAGCGGCGCGCGGAAAGACGAATCGCGCCAGCCCCTGCGGGACTGGCGCGATTCGCTAGCTTGCGGAAGAACCTACTTGAGGATCTTCGTCACACGGCCGGCGCCGACCGTGCGGCCACCCTCGCGGATGGCGAACTTGAGGCCGTCTTCCATGGCGATCGGCTTCTGCAGGTGGACCGTCATGTCGGTGTTGTCACCAGGCATGACCATGTCCGTGCCCTCGGGAAGCTGGACTTCGCCAGTCACGTCCGTCGTGCGGAAGTAGAACTGCGGGCTGTAGTTGGAGAAGAACGGCTTGTGACGGCCACCCTCTTCCTTCGTCAGCACGTAGACATTGCCTTCGAAATCGGTGTGCGGAGTGGTGGAACCGGGCTTGATGACGACCATGCCGCGCTCCACTTCTTCCTTCTTGGTGCCGCGGAGCAGCACGCCGACGTTCTCGCCCGCGCGACCCTCGTCGAGGATCTTGCGGAACATCTCAACACCGGTGACGACGGTCGTGATCTTCTCGGGGCGGATGCCCACGATCTCAACCTGCTCGCCGGTCTTGATGATGCCGCGCTCGATACGGCCGGTGACCACGGTGCCGCGGCCAGTGATGGTGAAGACATCTTCGATCGGCATCAAGAACGGCTTGTCCGTCTCGCGTGCCGGCTGCGGGATGTACTCGTCGACAGCGTTCATCAGTTCCACGATCGTCGGCGTCCACTCTTCGTCGCCATTGAGCGCCTTGAAGGCGGACAGGCGCACGACCGGGCAACCATCGCCGTCGAACTCCTGGTTGGTGAGCAGCTCGCGGATCTCCATCTCGACCAGGTCGATCAGGTCAGCGTCGGCCTCGTCGATCATGTCGCACTTGTTCAGCGCTACGACGATGGCGGGAACGCCCACCTGGCGGGCCAGCAGCACGTGCTCGCGCGTCTGCGGCATCGGGCCGTCGGTGGCCGCGACCACGAGGATCGCGCCGTCCATCTGGGCAGCGCCGGTGATCATGTTCTTCACATAGTCGGCGTGACCCGGGCAGTCAACGTGCGCGTAGTGACGGTTCTCGGTCTCGTACTCGACGTGGGCGATGGAAATGGTGATACCACGCTGCCGCTCCTCCGGCGCCTTGTCGATGGCGTCGAAAGGCGTGAACTGGTTGGCAGGAAGATTGGGAAGTGTCTCGTGAAGCACCTTGGTGATCGCCGCGGTGAGAGTGGTCTTGCCGTGGTCGATATGCCCGATGGTGCCGATATTACAGTGCGGCTTGGTCCGCTCGAACTTGGCCTTTGCCACTTGGGCTCC
>JAISUR010000013.1 GCA_031271975.1 Propionibacteriaceae bacterium | reverse complement strand
TCCGTCAACGACATCGCCGCCTGGGGCATCGACCACCCCTGGGCCAGCGCCGACCAAGTCGAGCAAGACCTCCTGCTCTCTAGGGCGATCTGCGCCATCGCCACCGAACGCTACCTCGGAACACGATGCGCGGGTCAGTGATTCGGATAAGCGAACTTTGGTGTTCGGCGTTGCATGCCTATCACAACTTCCTTGGCCTCGGCAGCAAGAGCAGGTTGCCGCCCTCCGCCTATTGCCGCGTCAGCGGCACCGGGGGCCCGCGGGGGTCGTCCCCCGCGTGTAACTAAGGATGAACAGGTCTTGCGAAGCAAGACACACTCCCCCTGAATCCGTGTGGAGGATACTGGACGCTATCCGAACCGCCCCGGGCATACCGAAATCCCTTGTCGAACGAGGTTTGAGGATTGCCGGGGTGTCCAAGGGGCGAGGCAGTTCCGGGGAGTTCGACCCGCAGATGACGGTGGCGTATGGAACCGGCGGAAGGGTCGGTGGCTTGTGAGAGGGATTGGGGTGTTTAGCAGGGGGAACGGTTTACTCCAAAGCACTCCTAACCCCGGACGTTGGAGTACTTGGGAGTATAAGTTCACCCTTTGGCCGCCACTAGGCATTGGAACCAACAACGTGCGATGGCTGTGGCCGTGGGCGTAACTCATAATTACTCCAAAGATGATAGAGTGATTATGTGTTAGTGCGGGAGATCGAAAGTGTCTTGTCCTTGCCGCCGGACGAGGCTGTTGCGCGGCTCCTGAGCCTGCCCGAGGGCCAGTGGTTCGACCGCAAGTCGGCTCGTACCAACCCAGTCGGCCTGGCTCCCGCCCTGGTGGCGATGGCCAACGCCGAGGGCGGCTACATCGCGATCGGTTTCAGCGCCGGCTCGGTCGAGCCGATGACACCGCGCCGTATCAACGAGTTTCGGCAGGCGGCACAGTTCACCGAGCCGCCCGTGCGCATCACTCCGAGCGAGATTCCGGTTGCGGGCTCAGGTGCGGTTCTGGTGCTTCGGGTGGAGCCGGGGCGTCATGTCCATACGACAGCGGCCGGTGACGCATACCTGCGGATCGGTGACATCAGCAAGAAATTGGGCTACGCCCAGCGCCAGCAACTCGAACTGGACAAAGAACCTGCCGTTTTCGAAGGTCTGCCTGTACCTCGGAAACTGCCCGCGCTCAACCAGGGCGCGCTGGCTGAATATCAGCGCACCATCGGCTCGTCCACCATCGAAGGCATGCTCCGTGCCCGGGACCTGCTGACCGAAGGCGAGGAACCGACCGTCGCGGCCTGGCTCTTGTTTGCCGACCGGCCGCAGTCTCTATACCCCGAGGCGTACGTGCGGGTGCTGCGTTACACGGGCACTGTTCGCGGCGTCGGACGTGATCTGCAACTATACGACCACGGGGATGTCCGGTTGGAGGGGTCGATTCCTGAACAGATCCGGCAGGCCGAGAAGATCATCGACCAGTGGATCCCGAAACGCCGCGCCCTCCGAGACGACGGCCGCTTCGGCCCCATCCCGCTGATCCCCGCCGACGCCTGGCTGGAAGGCCTCGTTAACGCGGTTATCCACCGGTCGTACGCCTGGGCTGGCGACCACATCAGGGTAGAGATCTTCCTCGACCGCATTGAGATCACGAGTCCGGGAGGGTTGGCAGGACCCGGCGACCACCGGCGCCCCCTCGACATCAAGCGATACGCCCGCAACCCTCGTATCGCCCGGGTCTGCGCTGAGCTAGGCATCGCCCAAGAACTCGGCGAAGGCATACAGCGCATGTTCTCGGTCATGCGCCAAGCCAACTTGGACGATCCCATCTACCGAGTGGAAGACAATCAAATCCGGCTGACCCTGTACGCTTCCCGCCTGCCGTCCGAAGCCACAGGCCTTTCCGCCACGGCCACGCGGATCGTTGACGTCCTGCGGCAGGCCGACCAACCCTTAGGGACGGGACAAGTCGCAAGTCTGGCCTCGATCAGCGCAATCACCGCGAACAAGCATCTCAAACAACTCCGCGACGGGGGGCTGGTCGAATGGGAGGGCACCTCCCCGCGAGACCCCCAAGCCACCTGGCGGTTGAAGTAGCGCGACGCGGTCAGCGGGTCAGGCCGCACAGTCCAGTCCGCACCCACATACTCGCTCACCGTCTCGCCGCAACCGTCTCCGGAGAGGATCTGTCGCATCGACTCCAGGCCGGCGTCGATTTCCGCCTACACCCGAGCTTCGAATTCGGTGACCACGGCGGGATCCGGACCGCTCAGCACCGGGCGCCGGATCGTCACATCGATGGGATATCCGGCGTCACGCACGGTGCCCTCGTCGACGACGGTGATCGCCCAGCCGGCCGGTGCGGGCTCGCTGCTCGGCGGCTGGGTGGTCTCGGCGGGGGACACATGGTAGTACAACAAGTAGGAGCCCGGACGAGTCACAGCGGGCCGAGGTAGCCCAGACCCGCAACGGTTCCAGAATCGCCATCTTACTGACGTGAGTGCAAGAAAGCCGCCCGCGATACGAGTGAGCACAGAATGTCGGCATCGAACTCCAGCTTCAGTCGGCTGGCAACGCCCCTGCAGCTCTACTGGAAATGGCCTGCGCTTTACTTGAGCCCTGCCGTCCATCCGCTCAACGCTGGAGGTTCTGCCATGTGGAAGATACGCCCCGGGAATCTCGCATAGTCCGGGCAAGTACCGGTCACCACACCCCTGATTGCGTGTTTTTCAAGAAGTTCATTGCGTGATTTTCAAGTGTTTGGTAGTGTTGGGTGCCGGAAAGGGTCCAGATGACGCTTCAACCTGCCGGGTATGTTCCCCGAATCGCCGACGCCGAACTCGCCCATCTGCTCTCCCTCGTGGGTGCGGTGGAAATCCAGGGGCCAAAGTGGTGCGGTAAGACCTGGCTTGGCCGCTCGCAAGCTAACTCTGAAGTCCTCATCCAAGACCCAACTGGCAATTACCGAATCCGCCAACTCGCTCAGCTCGAACCACTCCGCATCCTCGAAGGCGCTACCCCTAGGCTGATCGATGAATGGGCTGACGTTCCCGGCCTGTGGGACGCCGTACGTATACAAGTCGACCAACAGCACACCCCGGGTCAGTTCATCCTCACCGCCTCGTCCGTCCCAAAAGACACCGCCACTGCCCACACCGGAACCGGGCGCATCGCCCGCATGGTGCTATGGCCTATGTCACTAGCCGAAACCGGCATCTCCACCGGCGAGGTCTCGCTAAAGAACCTGATGGACGGAAACCTCCCAACAGGGGTCATGGGCAGCCTCGACCTGCAAGGCCTACTGTCGGCCATCCTGCGCGGCGGATGGCCAGATTCTGTAGGCAAACCCGACCAGGAAGCTACCGAACTGCCCAGCATCTATCTTGACGGCCTGGTCCACTCCGACGTTTCCAGGATCGACGGCGTACTACGCGATCCCGTGCGCATGGAAGCACTC
>JAISUR010000048.1 GCA_031271975.1 Propionibacteriaceae bacterium | reverse complement strand
GGCTGCTCGATGAAACGCGGTGACATTTGGACACTTCAAGACGATGCCTACGCCTCCAAGCCGCGCCCCGTTGTCATCGTCCAGGGCAACCTTGACGACCTTGACTCCGTGATCCTGTGTCTGTTGACGTCCTTCGAACGAACGGCCTCAGCGAGCCGCGTTCGGGTCGATCCGGACGGCGCCAACGGCCTGAACAAGGTCAGCTACGTGATGGCCGACAAACTCCTGACAGTGAGGAAGGGTCGACTCGGAGACAAGGTGGGCGAACTGACCGACAAGCAGATGCATGAGGTTTCACGAGCCCTGGCATCCGTTCTCCAAATCACATACGCCGACCTCGCCTAGGGCGGTTCGAGCTGTGGCAGTCCGGCGAAGGTATGTCAGAGAACGGTGTTGCCGGCGAGTCCATTCACTGCCTCGCGGAATTCTGTGTAGTGCGGGGGTTGCTGCCCCGGTTCGTACACGTTGACCATCTTTACGGTCTGCGTCGTGCCGTCCACGAAGGTGAAGTGGAGTTCTGTACCCCCGCCATCCAGCACTTTGTCGTCGACGTACTCTGCGTTCCAGGCGGGTATCTCCCACGTCGTCGCGGCCGCCTGGAAGTCCGCGACGGCGTCCGCGGTCAGGGTGCCTGTGACCACGCCGTCAATAGCGATGGTCCGCGCCGCGAAATCGAAGGTCGTAGTCGTCTCTGCGATGTGATCCAGGGCAAAGGTGCGCACCTGGAGCGAGGTTATCTCGGGCGTCGCCACCGACGTGGTGCAACTCGCGAGCAAGACCAGCGACGCCGTCAGCACTGCCCGCACAACGCGAAACGTCATGCCACCACGGTATCCCTCAAGCAAGTGCCCCGCATGTCTTTGATGCTGCTCGATGAAACGTGGTCACATTTGGACACTCCAAGCCGCGCCTCGTTGATATCGCCTGAAACCTTGGTCGTTGTACGCTGAATGTCGTACACTCCAGCTATGAGTGCGGGTACATTGACACGAAGCCGCCGCCTGGAAGCGCGGCTCGATCCGGACACCGATGATTTGATCACCAAAGCCGCCGCGGCGTTGGGGGAATCCCGGTCGGCTTTCGTGACGCGCATTCTTCGCGATGCGTCGGTGCGGGTCTTGGGCCGGGCCGACTTGACACTGATGCCGGACGAGCTCTTCAACCAGGTCATCCGGTCACTGGATGTGCCCGACGAAGCACCTGGCCTGGAGGCCGCGGCCGCCGACTGGCGCGCATACCGGCGCCAGTGATGCAGGATCTGTTCCGACTCGCCCGCCTGGATGCGGAGCACAATCTTTCCGGATTCGTTTGTGGCGTCCCCGAGTTGGATCGCTGGCTCGCCGATTTGGCGCATCGAATGGCATTGCAGGACATCACCCGGACCTGGGTCTGGACCAGTCCGGACAGCCAGGATGTGGTTGCCTACTTCAGCATTGCCCCGACGCGGATAGCCAACGCCGACCTGCCGCGCTCGGCGAGTGGCGGACACTCCGAAGTCCCCGGATACTTGATCGGTCGTTTGGCGCTGGATCGCAGCATCCAGGGCCGGGGCCTGGGCCGATTCCTGCTGCTGGACGCACTCGACCTGATCGTGGCCAGCAGTGCCACCTCCGGCGGCCGCCTGATCATCGTCGATTCGATCGACGAGCGTGCGGCCATCTTCTACCGCCGCTATGGCTTCCGTGCCACGCGGACCGGTCCGCGGCTGTTCCTGAAGGTTGCCACCGCCAGGAAGGCCCTTGCCGATCCCGACGCCGTTAGGTGAGTTTCTCGAACACCATCGTGGCTTGGATGCGGTCGCCTCCTGCGGGGGTGTCAACGATCTTGTGGCCCGGCCCGCCATTTGGGCAAACTCGTCGGCCAGGCTTCGGCGGAACGCGCTAACATGGACGGCGGTTCATCGAAGCCGTTGAGTGGAAGGAGGCGTCGATGTCCGACCAGCCTCCCAGTAGGCCCAGTTAGGTAGCCACCCGCTCGTATTTGCTTATGCGGCTGGGCGCATCGCGCGCCTGGGGTGGCTCGTCCGTTCCGACACCCTGAAGGAGCTCGCATGCGCACCTTGCACACCCAGCCGACCTGGCTCGACCTCTCCCAGCCCACCCACGCCCGCCTGTCCAACCTGGCCGCAGACTTGGGCCTGCACGACCTGCTGCTTGAAGACTTGGTCACGGCCCATCAGCGTCCCAAAGTTGAGCGCCACGGCGAGTGGCTTTTCGTCGTCATCCACACCGCGCGTTATCTGGACGTCCAAGAAGAAGTGGTTTTCGGCGAACTGCACGTCCTGACCCGCTCTGACAAGGTGGTCACGATTTCACGCGGCGACACGAGGGCGATCACCGCGGCCCGGAAGCGGCTTGCCGACGATCCGGAACTTGCTGGTTTCGGCGCGGAGGCCATCCTCTACGCCATCCTCGACGCGGCCGTCGACCAATACTCTCCCGTCGTAAGAGGGATCGCCCACGACTTGGAGCAGATCGAACTGCAGGTGTTCAGCGGCGACGAGCAAGCGTCCCGCCGCACCTGGGACCTGACCGGCGAAGTGGGCGACTTCGGACGCGCGGCCGGGCCACTGCGGGACGTCACCGAGGCGCTCGCTGCCGGCTTCGACAAATATCAAGTGCCCGAGGCGCTGCGCGCCTATTTGCGCGACGTCGACGACCACCTGACGGGAGTCATCGACTCCATCGACAAACTCCGCGGCCGCCTGCGCGACATTTTCACGCTCAACGCGACCTTGCTCGGGCAACGCCAGTTCGAAGAACTGCGGACGCTGGCCGCCGCCGGCCAGCAAGAGAACGAAGCGATGAAGAAGATCTCCGCCTGGGCCGCCATCATCTTCGCGCCCAGCATCATCGGCGGAATCTACGGCATGAACTTCGACTACATGCCCGAACTCCACTGGCAGTACGGCTACCCGTTCGCCCTGGGGCTGATGGTCGCCGCCACGCTAGCCTTGTGGGCCTTGTTCAAGCGCAAGCGGTGGATCTGATCGGGGTCAGGATCACGGTTGGAACAGGTCATCCAGCGTGACTTCGGACTGCACCTCTCCGCGCCGCGTTCCAGGGGCAAGCCCGGCCGCTGTCACCAGCGTCGTGTGTAGCGCCTTGGCGGTCTTGGTCTCTTCGGCGAAGGTCTCCCTCTTCAGGCGTAGTTCGGCGTCGTAGCGGGTGTCGATGGAGAACGGCTTGGCGGAGAACTTGAGTTCGCACAGATTGATGATCCCGTCACGCCGGTCGATCACCAGGTCTATCTGCACTCCTGGTGTGGAGTGCCGGCTGCGCCACGCGGACACGTCAGTGGAGACCCCCGCGATGCCGAGGCGCTGCTTGATTTGCTCGATGTGATCCAGGGCGAGCCTCTCGAAGGCGAAGCCGTTCCATGCCGCGCGTCCGGGGGCGTTTTCCCAGTACTTCGGGTCGACCGAGTGGCGGGGTTTGATGTGTTTGAGGTGGAATTGGGTGAAGTAGTCGGTCAACTGCCAGGTGCGTCCCTGGCTGGCGCGGCCGAAATCCCGATAGGAGCGGATGAAGCCGCATTGTTCCAACTCGGCAAGGGCTTTCGTCATAGTGCCACCGGACGGGATACCGGATTTTCGGACGAGTTCGGTCTGGGTCAGGCCGGCCCCTCGGGCGCCCAGGGCTTCGACGAGGCGGATGTGGGTCTCGGGATGGCGGAAGAGGGATGCGTAGAGGTTCTCGAACTCGTCTGCGAGGGGAGCTTCGGCTGCGAAAACCGCGGCGTCGATCGCCTGGGCGGGGCTCAGCCCTGGCTGGATCTGGTCAAGGTAGTACGGGATGCCTCCGAGCACCATGTACAGTTCGGCGATTTGGAGCCGATTGAGGACGACGCTGTTGGCTGCCAGATAGGGCTGGGTTTCGCCCAGTGTGAGCGGTTGGAGCGGCAGCCGTGCGGTGACGCGGTTGTGGAGGCCCCCATGGTCGCGAATGATATGGTCGATGATCCAAGATGTGGCGGAGCCGCAGACGACCAGCAGCAACTCTGGCCGGGCGCTGGCCCACGAGTTCCAGAAGTGCTCAAAGGCGGAGATGAAGCCAGACTTGGCGGTGGCCAGCCAGGGCAGCTCGTCAATGAAGACGACAAGTTTGCCTGGTCGTGACGGCTGGGCGATGACCTCGGCGAGGTGGGCCTTGAGTAGGCGGAAGGCTGCAGACCAGGTGGGGACGGGCCCGGGGTCGGTGCCCGAAGCGTCGGCGAGCGCCTCCCGGAAGACCTGGAGCTGGTCCGTGGTGCGCGCGTTGGCTTTGCCTGTCAAGGCGAACACCGTCTGGCCGGCGTAGAACTCACGAACGAGGAAGGTCTTGCCCACTCGTCGCCGTCCATAAACGGCCAAGAATTCGGGCTTGCGTGACTGGGCCAATCTGGCCAGCAGCGCCTGCTCGGTGTGGCGGCCGATGATGTCCACTGGTGGCCTCCTGCAATACTCAGCGAAATATCGCCTCCAGAGTATCACTTTCGCTGAGTTTAGCTCCGCTCAATTTTGGTGCGTTGGCAAGGTATGATGATAGACAGTCGGAAAATAGCCAGCGAAAGATGGTCTCAGCGGGGCACTTTTCGCTGGATTTGGCCCACGCTACGGATCGGCGGCGTCGCTGGCAGACACGGCCGGATGCAGCGTGGGCAGGCGTTCAGCGCCTACGCCGTGTAGGCGTCCTCGAAGAACTGCCACTCCAATTGGACCGCATCGCGGATCAGCGCTTGCAGGGCCGGATCGGCGGGGTCGGCGACCCGGTTGACCTCGGATTCCAGGAACGACACCCAGTTGCGGAATTGTTCACCCTCGTGGACATCGATCCAGCCGTAGTGCTCCGGCCGCGGTGGGCGCAACCCTTCGGCCGCTGAGCGCTTGGCCCAGTCCAGATATAGCGTTTCCGCAACGTACAGCAACAAGATGATCTGCTTGTAGTCGCGTGTTTCCACAACGCGGGTGATCAACTCGGCGAAGCCTTGGGTGGCGGGCTTCAACGCCGGGTTGCGTTGCTCGGCTGCCGGCACCCCCAGCTTGTCGAAGGCCAACTGGAAATAGGCGTCCTCGTCGTTGGTGACAAAACCGATCTGTTGACCCAGCCTAATCTTCGCCTCCAGGGTGTCGGCGCTGGCCAGGGCCTGGCCGATCTCGTTCAGGAAGTAGATGAAAAACTGGTAGTCCTGGGCGAGATAACCGCCGAGGACGTCGTCGGCGATGGTTCCGGCGAGAAGCTCGTCGACGAAACGGTGTTTGATGGCGGCATCCCAGGTGGCGGCAACCTGGCTGCGGAGTTGTTCGACTGCGGTCATGTCATTCCCATCTGATTCGGCGCTGGCCGAGCTGACCAGCGGGAGTTCCTCCTCACCCAGCACATGGTAGCGGCTCAGCTTCTTGGCGCCGATGTCGCGAACCGGTCGAACGCCGAAGAACGCAAGACGCCCAGCCAGGTGGTGTTCTGACTAGGCGTCTTGGTGCTGGTGGCGGGTGAAGGATTCGAACCTCCGAAGGTATCCACCGACAGATTTACAGTCTGCTCCCATTGGCCGCTCGGGCAACCCGCCGTAGCCCGGCTACTCTAGCAAAGATCGAAGGCGTGCTCCACTCGGCTCGGGGCGGGCTTGCTTTGCGGGCGATGGAGCCTACGCCTGCGAGCATCAATTTTTGTCTGTGGCTGCTGGCACACTTGATGGTAAGGGAAACGGGACGGAGGTTACGCCATGATGTTGAGTTTGCAGGTGCGAACGGATCGCAAGGGTGGGCAGACGCCGGTCCCGTTCGACCCTGAGTGTGTGCATCGGATTTTGGAG
>JAISUR010000045.1 GCA_031271975.1 Propionibacteriaceae bacterium | reverse complement strand
AAACGGGACGGAGGTTACGCCATGATGTTGAGTTTGCAGGTGCGAACGGATCGCAAGGGTGGGCAGACGCCGGTCCCGTTCGACCCTGAGTGTGTGCATCGGATTTTGGAGTTCGAGTTAGCTCCTGGGGTGCCGGACGCTATCGAGGCAGGTGCATGATGGGTGGGGGTATATGGCTGTACATTCTTATACGTCTCGCTTTCTTCCTGGTTGGGTTCCCTTTTGCATTGGTAGTGGCGACGTTGTTGTGCGCAACGAACGGCGTACCATCGGATGACTTCTACATACCGATGGGGACACTGATGGTGATCTTCGGTGTGTTTTGGTGGTGGTTTGTCGGACAGTTCATGCGTGGTGGGGTCGAAGATGATCCGGCTCCGAATGTGGTGGCTGGTTCTACGCAGTCGAACACAGGATCACAACAGCCACGGCAGGCTGAGGCGGTTCCGGTTCCGTTGTGGCATGCCGATGTGAAGGCCGCGTTGCGAGATGCCGGCTATGAGGCTGTCCAGATCGATCAGGCGTTGGACCACTTGCCGGCCGATGCCGACGAGCTGACGGCGTTGAAGATGGCGCTGCAACAACTAGGGAAACGGTGACGACTCAGTGGTGTGGTTGGTCCCAGGCTGGTTGCGGCATCGTGGAGCATTCGAATCTCGTCGGAGTCGCCAGGTTGTGGCACCTTGTCCACGATGCTTGGGAAGCGCCCGTTCGCACTCCGGATGCCGGGCCAGGCACTTGGAGATCTCAGCATCCCCGCGGATTCAGCCCCTACGGTTCGATGGTGACGTCGGTGCCGCCGCAGAGGGCGTAGATGCTCTCGGTGGTGTCGGACACCAGGATCGGGACCACGGTGTGGTCGATGTCGCGGTCGTGGTCGCCAACCCAGTACCAACCGCCGAATCCCGTTGTCTTGAGTTCGCCGGCGGGGACTTCGTAACGGGGGTCTTCCACCCGGAGGAAGCAGGAGGTGCGGACATCTGTCGGCATACCGCTGGTCTTGAAATGGACAAAGCGGCAGGAGCCCCCGTCCAGAGTGCAACTGGAATCGGGATACTCCTCCCCAAGCGTCACCTCCAAGGTGACCCGGTTGGAGTGGTCATCCGCAGATCGGTATTCGTGCAGCATGGTGGAGATGTCGGGCCGGGCGAGATAGCAGGCGTTTTCCAGGCCCGCGGGCACCGAATACTGCTTGTAGTCTGGCGTTCCAGCTGAGGGGTCGTTCCAGATGGGGTCCTGCAGGCAAACCATGATCGCCCCTGGTCCCACGCTCCGGACTTGCCAACTCAACGGCTCGAAAGGCGCGCCCGACACCACCGGATCCGGCAACGCGTCGAGCGTGTACCAGGTGTCGGCGGCGGCGTCGTAGATGCTCGCTTGACTCCGGGGCCGGAGCGAGCTGTATTGCGGCGGCTGGTAGAGGACGAAGTCGAGTTGCCAGGCATCGCCCCGCCCCAAGTAGGCTTCCAGCCAGTCACCCCCCTGGCTGGCCCACCAGACCCCCGGAGGCACGGGAAGTTCTTCCCAGGTGTTGGTTGCCATGTCATAGCGGCATACCGTCTCGCCGTTCGGGTCCTCAGACAGACTCGCCGGGATCGCCAAGTATGCTTCCCCGTCCAGGTCAGTGGAGAAATCGATGCCGGAGAAGTGGCAACGCTCCGTCCACTCGATGGTGCGGACGACCTGCCCGGTGGCTGGATCGACGAGTTCCAGGCTGTCGGCGTCCCAGCCGGGGATGGGGAGGGAGAACTCCTGCCAGGCGCCGCGGTCAATGTCGTAATACCAGTAGCGGTACGACTCGAACTCGATAGCCAGACCCCGGTCGACAGCCTGCACCCAGAGGGAACCGACATTGGCCGCCAGGGTGGGCCCAGCATCCTGACGCCAGAAGCCTCCCGTCGTGTCGTAGCGGGCCAGCACGGAAGCCACAGGCGCCTCCGCCGCGGTGTCTGTGGTAAGCAGCACGTACATGTCGCTGTCGGCTTCGACCACCGTGAATTCCGCGGCGGCGATGGCAACCTGGAGGTCGGGCAGAGCCCGCCACGTGTCGGTGTCCGGGTGGTATCCGTAGCCGCGCAGCAGCGTCCCGCCGGACGCGAGGTCGAGGTAGTAGAAGTCCCCTGCGATCCAGGTGCCCGAGGCGGACGCGTCGGCGGGCCGGTCGGCAATCCGCTGCCAGAGGGCGGCTTCGGATACTGTGGGCGTCGGCGTCACCTCGGCGGGCACCCCGATCACCGGTGTCTCGGGAGCCTGGCCGGGCAGAGCCAGCGCCAACGTCGTGGCAGTGACCACGCCCACGACCACGGCAAGAACTCCGCCCCTTGCCAGGCGCTGGTTTCGCAGCCGCCGACGGGTCAAGCCGGCATCCAACTGGGCTGCGACCGGCTCACCCGCGTCCGACTCCAGCAATTGGCGGAAGGCGGCCGCCTCGTCCGGGAACTCTTCACTCATCTGCTGTTCTCCTCCACGTCTGCCTCAGCTGCCGCAGCGCCCGGTGCACCAGCACCCGCGCCGTCGACTCCGGGCAGCCGCACACTTCGCCGATCTGGGCGTAGGACAGGTCTTCATAGAAGCGCAGCATCACCGCGGCCCGTTGTTTCGGCGGCAAGCCCGCGAACACGGCGCGCGCGGTGTGCAGGCTGAGCACCCGGGCTTCGCCGTCCTGGGCAACCGGGCGTTCGTCCGGCTCAGGCTGCGGCGATTCGCGGCGGTACTTCCGTTTCCGCAGGATGTGCGCGTTGACGATGCTGCGGCGCACATACGCTTCCGGATCGCCCGTTGCGATCACCCGCTTCCAGTGCCGCAACAGCCCGATCAGCGCCTCCTGCACCGCATCCGCGCCGTCATGCTCGTTGCCCGCGATCAGCTTGGCGAAGCGCAGCAACGCCTCGGAACGCGCCTCCACGAAATCCTCGAAGGACGCGTACGCCGTGCGAACTGGGTCAAGCAACTGCGTCACACCCAATACATGCGCTGGGGCAGTTTTTTCGTTTCACTGGCGGCTCTCTCGCGCTGGGCGCCCTGGCTATTCTTCCCCAGGTCAGACCGCAGCAGCCTACAGCCAAGCTCAATGTTTAAGGAGCATGATCAGGTTCACATGGGAACCAAGTCCCATATCCGGCCGGCCAATCCGCTGATACGCTACTGCCGGTGCCTGGGTGGGCACTAACGAACCAAAAGTCACTGGGGGTGCAGGTGAATACAGCATCCGCTTTCCGCACGGACGTTGGGTTGCGCCGCAGTGTGAACGAAGACTCCGTTTATTCGGGCCGTTCTATCTGGGCTGTGGCCGACGGAATGGGCGGGCATGCGGCTGGCGACGTGGCCAGCCAGCTTGTCGTCAAAGCGTTGGAAGCTGCTGACCAGGCTTATATGCTGCGGCCCGAGGACATTCCCGCCGCCTTGGCGCAGGCCAACCGGGAGATCCTCGCGCACACCCGCAAACATCCCGAGACCGCCGGCATGGGTTCCACGGTCGCCGGGGTGGCACAGGTCGTGGTCGGCGAGATCGACCACTGGGCCGTGTTCAACGTGGGCGATTCGCGGGTGTATCGGATCCTGGACGGCCGGATGGACAGGGCCACTGTCGACCATTCCGAGATCGAAGAACTCATCATGCAGGGCCGCATCAGCCGCGAACAGGCCCGCTGGCACGAACACCGCAACATCATCACCCGTTCGATGGGATCCGACCCGGCGCCGCAAGTGGATCTGAAAGTGCTCCCGCAAACGCCGGGCGAGCGCTTTCTGGTGTGCACCGACGGCCTGACCGGCGAATTGACCGACCAACAGATCGAACAGGTGGTCTTGAACGTCGCCGACCCTGCCCTAGTGGTCGAGCAATTGATCTCCATTTCGCTCATCAGTGGAGCCCGTGACAACGTCTCGATTATCGTGGTAGACCTGCCGGAGTTGGGGTTCGTCGAGGCCGATGAGTCGACCTTGCCCAGGCTCGAGGTCAGGAGTGAGGATGTCGGGCGATAACGACCTGGTGTACCAGCCGGGTCCGCACACTCTGGTTTGCGTGCCCAAGGCCGCCGTGCTGGTCGACCTCCCCGCCGACCACGAACTGGTGGGCCAGATTTTCGACTCGCTGCGGCAGCGCGTGGACATCGACGAAGTGCTGGACATCCTCGTCAGCCAAGGTTTGCGCAAGGTCAGCAGGTGCGCCGTCGCCCAGTGGGGCCCGGAGCAGACCAGGGTCGTCACCCGCGGCAGCTTCCGCGGCGTAGCGCCCACGGCGATCGTCGCCGGATCCAAGATTTTCAACGACCAGGTGCTGGGCCAGAACTCCGTGCGCTTGGACGGGGGAGAAGACCCCGCCGAAGGGCCTTGGCTGCCGATCGTCTCCGGCGTGGTGCACGCCACGGCCGTCCGGCCCCGCCCGGCGACGCCGCCCGCCCCACCCACGCCCGATCCCGAAGAAGAGCCCGCTGCGCCTTCCGGGCCGCCCGAAGAGAGCGGCCCACTGCCGCAGCGCGCCATCAAGGAAACCGCGGCTGAGCAGCCCCCACCACCAAACCCGCCGCAGTCCGAGCCGACGCCGCAGCCCCAACCCGAACCTGAACCTGATCCGGAGCCCAGCCCACCTGCTCCGCCGCCCCCGGCCCCCGAACCCGAGCCTGAGCCGGCGCCCGTTCCCGCTCCGGAGAACGTGTTGGCCGACGTACCGCTGCCGGAAGCCACACCCATTCCCACCCCGCCGGCCGCGCAGGGCCGCTCGCTGATCGAAACGGTGCCTTGGGCCGAGGACATGCCCAAGCTGGCCCCCACGCCCGATCCGCCGCCGGAGCCGTCTCCGATCGTCTCGGGGGAGCATCCGGTCGAGCTGAGCCAAGACCGCCGCCTCATCACCGAAACGCCCTCCGCGCCGGTCACCCTGGTGGCGGCGGTGCATTGCCCGGCCGGGCACCTGAGCCCGCCCTACCAAGACACCTGTCGGGTTTGCGGGCAGCCGATCCCGCCGCAAGAGCCGTTCGAGTCGCCGCGCCCGCCGCTGGGCGCCCTGCTGTTCGCCAACGGCGACCGGGTGCCGCTGGACCGCCCGGTGATCATGGGCCGCAATCCCCGGATCCCACTGTCGTACACCGGCGAACAGCCGAACCTCCTGCAACTCGCAGACCCGGAGAAGGACGTTTCCGGCCAGCACCTCCAAATCGTGCTCGACAACTGGCACGTGCTCGCCGTGGATTTGGGCTCCACGAACGGTACCCAGGTGGTGTTGCCGGGCGAGGAGCCGGTCACGTTGCGCCCCAACGACCCGATCATGCTGCGGCCCGGTTCGTGGGTGATACTGGCCGGGAAGATCGAGTTCTGGTTTGAGGTCTCCCAGTGAGCCTCCCCCCGCAAATCCCTGGACTGACCTACGTGCGTCCCCTGGGCACGGGCGGCTATGCCGAGGTGATGCTCTACGACCAGGCGCTCCCAGCGCGCAAAGTGGCAGTCAAGGTAATGAAGGAGGCGGCGCTGTCCGCCGAAGCCGTGGCCCGGTTCGCCGCCGAAGCCAACGCGATGGCCCAGTTGGAGCATCCGCACATCGTGCCCGTCTACTCGGTCGGCACCACGCCCGACAACCGGCAGTACATCGTCATGATGTACTACCCGCGCCCGAACCTGTCGCAGCGGGTCAAGACCGAACGGCTTTCCGTGGCCGAAGTGTTGCGCATCGGCATCCAGATCGGGTCGGCGGTCGAAACGGCGCACCGCGCGGGCATCCTGCACCGCGACATCAAGCCGGCCAACATCCTCACCAACCAGTACGGCACCCCGGGCCTGACGGATTTTGGCATCGCGGGCCAGGCCTCCGCCAAAGGCGACGACGTCGGCGTTTCCGTGCCCTGGTCGCCGCCAGAAGTGCTGTATGCGACGGCCCCGGCATCGATCCGCTCCGACATCTACTCCATGGCGTCCACGCTGTGGCACCTGCTCGTGGGGCGTTCCCCGTTCGAAATCGTGGGCGGCGACAACTCGGCGTTCGCCTTGATGAAGCGCATCCGCGACAATCCGCCGCCAGCCACCGGACGCCCGGACGTGCCGCCGTCGTTGGAAGCGCTGCTGCGCGCGGGCATGTCGCAGCAGCAGTTGGGCCGACCGGCGACGATGCTGGAGTTTCTCCGCTCACTGCAGTCCATCGAGCAGGAACTGCGCCTGCAACCCACGCCCGCGCCGTTGCCGGAGCAGTTGCGCATCGATTCGGCCCCGCTGAACCGCAATGTGATCGACGCCACGCGCGTCAAAGCCGCGCAGGTAGTGGCGGCGCCCGAGCAACTGCCGCCGTCGGTCGCCGCCGGCCCACCGCAGCCGGTCGACGCGCCGCCGGAGTTGAAGGAACTCCCGGACGAGGAAGATCCCAAGTTCCGCTGGGGAGTGGCGCTCATCGGCGTGGTGGCGGTGGTGCTCATCGTCGGGCTGGGCTGGTGGTTGAGCAGCGCCGGGCCCGGCGTGGTCCCGGAGCCGCCCGTCACCGCGACTGTCACCCCGCCTGGCATCCTGGTGGGCCCGCCCACCGGCATCAAATTGGAGATCGACCCCGACGGGGACACCGCATACGTGAAGTGGTATTACGACCAGGCGCTCGACGACGACCAGGTCAAGTTGGAGATCGACGGCCTGGATGTCCCGCTGAGCGACGCCGAAATCCAGGCCCGCAAGAAGGAATGGCCCTACACGAAGGGCATGTGCGCGGAAATACGCATCTTGCGCGCCGACGGCTCCGGCGCCGAGGTCGCACCTGTGAAGAAGTGCCATCCGGCATCCTGATTGGGCACCAGTCATTCCGGACAACCTTCGTCATGCCGGACACCGCTCGTCGTGCCGGAGGTGGTCTAACCCCCACCAGTCATCCCGGACAACCTTCGTCATGCCGGACTTGTTCCGGCATCTCGGACGGAGTCCGTGTGCCCGCTAGGGCACCCCTGCGGGGTGCATGGGACTGCGTCCCAAGATCCCGGAACGAGTCCGGGATGACTGGTTGGGGTTAGGGCACCCCTGCGGGGTGCATGGGACTGCGTCCCGAGATGCCAGAACTTGCCCGGCATGACGTGGTTGGGGATGTCCGGGATGACGTGGGACGGGGTGGGGCGGGTGTCCATGGGACCCGGTTCCCATGGCGCGATTTGGATTGATGCGGGAAACTAGTGGTGGCGTAGTCCCGATCGTCCCCTGGAGTGGTTTGTGAAGAAGGTAACGCAGAAGGTGGCCCCGGCCTTGGCTGTGGCGATTATCTTGGCGCTCTTAGGCGCGTACATCACGTTGGCTCGAGGGCAGGAGTTGCAGCGTCCGGAGTTGAACACGGCTGGCATTTGGGCATCCTCGAACGCCGAGGGCCTGGTGGGCCGCTTCTCGAAGCCGGCTTCGGCTTTGGAGTTCGGCGTGTACCCCGACGCGGATTTGGCGCCGCACACGGTGGACGTGTTGCAGGACCGCGAAGTGGCCGTGGCGGTCAACCGCGACGAGGGCCGGCTTTACCCCATAGATTCGCTGCTTGCCAAGCCGCTGCTGGACCGCTACCTGGAGTTGCCCAGCGCCGCCGTTTTTGACTTGCGCGGCGGGACGCTCGCCGTTGTCGATGGCCGTTCTGGCAAGGTGTGGGGGTTGCGCACCCAAGACGTTAAGTCGGGCTTGGACGTGCAATCGCTCGACGCGGAGCAGCCGCAGTTGGCCGATCTCGGCCCGGGATCAGCGGCGGCGTTGGCGGTCGGCGTGGACGGGACGATCTACGCGGTTTCCACCTCTGGCGCGTCGGTGACCATCAAGCCTTCCGAAGACGGCATAGCGTTCGAGGCCCCGCAGGTGCGCACGCTGCCGTTCAGCGGCGTGAAGTCCGTACAGGTGACGGCGGTCGGCGAACAGGCCATCTTCTTCAACGGCGACACCGGCACGGCCTATCTGCCCGGCGACAAGACCGCCGAGTTGGGCGTCAACGCCGTGTTGCAGCAGCCCGGCGCGGAATCCGACCGGGTGGTCTACGCGGTCCAGACCGAGCTGGCACAAGTCGGCTTCGACGCGGTGACGACGACGCTGGTTTCGGGTACTTCCGGCTCGCCGGCGGCCCCCGTGGTGGTGGCTGGTTGCGCCTACGGCACCTGGAGCGGTGATCCGGGCCTGGTCGCGCGGGCCTGCGTGGGCGTTTCCAGCGAGCTGCGCAAGGTGCCCTCCGAAGGCTCCGACTACGGCCAAGAATTGATTTCCCCGGTGCTGCGCTCCAACTTCGACGCGTTCATCCTGAACGACCTCGTCACCGGCCGCATCTACGACTGGGATCTGGACCGCAACCTGGACGACTGGAAGCTCGTCATGCCCGAAGACGAGGAAGAGATCCAGACCGAAAATAAAGACGCCCCCATGGCCAAGGATTTGAAGCCGGTCGCGGTGGACGACAACTACGGCGTGCGCCCGGGCCGCACAGTCGTGCTCCACGTGCTCGACAATGACAACGACCCGAACGGGAGCATGCTCTCAGTGGTGGGTGTGACACAGCCGAAAGGCGGGGCCAAGGTCACCATCGCGCCGGACGGGCAGTCGGTGCTCTACACGCAGCCGGAGAACGGCGTGGACGCCACCTTCACCTACGAGATCCACAATGGCGTGGACAAGGCGGCCGCCACCGTCAAGATGGAGGCCCGCGATGCCGACCAGCGGAAGGAAAACAAGGGCCCCGAGCTGCGGATGAACTACGACCTGTCCAAGCGCACCTATCCGGTCGGCCCGGGTGGAACGGTCACCGCTCCGGTATCGGCCGAGTGGCGCGACTACGACGGCGATCCGATCACCGTCAGCCAAGCGACGGACGACACCGGCGCCAACATCGCCGTCACCGCGGACGGGCTGATCGAATACACCAGCCCCGGCAGCGTGGATGACGAAGGCGACGCCGAGCAGCTTGCCAAGCGCAGCCGAGATTTGGAGTTGGCGTACCAGGTCACCGATGGGCTGGATTTCGGAGACGGGTCGGTCAAGGTGGAAGTCGTCGCCGACAAGACGGGCAAGGCCGCCGAGCCGGAGCCTGACATCGGCCGCGGCCTGGTGGGCGAGCCGATCACCATCAACCCGCTGGCCAACGACATCCCGGGCGTCGACCCGACGAGTTCCGAGGCGAAGCTGCGGCTGTCTGCCGACGTGGACGGGCCGCCGGGCGTGACCGTGGCCACCGACCGCACCAAGGGCACGGTGACGGTGACGGCCGGCAAGGCGGGCTTCTACAACCTCACCTATTCGGTCACCTATGGCATGGCCCCGTTGGGCAGCGCCGGGAAAATCCGCGTGGAGGTTTCCAAGAAACTCACCGACGACCTGCCGGTTGCGATGCCGGACGAGATCGTGTTGCGCGGCACGACGCCGGTGACGACCGACCCGCTCAAGAACGACTACGATCCGCGCGGCGGCATGCTGTCGGTGATGTCGGCCACGGCCGCGGACCCGGACCAGGTGACGGTGTCCGTGGTGGACCGGCGTTGGCTGTCCGTGACGGCGAACGTGCCGACGCTTTCCGGGCCGCAGTTGGTGACATACCAGATCACGAACGGCGACGGCCGGCTGGTGAACGGCACCGCGACGGTGTCTCAACTGCCGGCGATCGAGCCGGACGAGCCGGTGCTGCGCCCAGATTCGGCGACTATCCGCGAGGGCGATTCGGAGCTGGTGGAGGTGTTGGCCAACGACACCACCACGGGTGGCTCCCCGCTGACGCTGCTGTCGAATGTGGAAGGGCAAGAAGCCGGCCAGTTGCGTGTCAACGACCCGTCGGTTTCGGCCGACAACCAAGGCAATGTGGGCTCGGCCTACATCGTGGGGGAGAAGGTGCGCGTGGTCGCGCCGCCGCCCGGTTCGCTGTCGGAGCCGCGCACCGTGCAGGTGACGTATGTGGCCCGCACCAACGACGGCAAGACAGCATCCCAGGTGATCAACGTGGAGTACGTGCCGGCGCTCGACGCGGAAGGGGCTGTTGTCAACCGGCCGCCGGAACCGCAGACCGTCGAGGTGCGCGTGGTGGCGGGCGAGTCCACCGAGGTGAAGATCGACACGTCCGGTCAGGATCCCGACGGCGACTTGGTGACGCTGATCGGCATCGGCTCCGGGCCGAAGCTGGGCCGGGTGACCGAGATCGTGCCCGACGGCTTCACCTACGACGCCTATCCAGACGACGGCTCCACGGGCACGGACACATTCACCTACAAAGTGGTCGACCAGTATGGTGCGACCGGTTTGGGCATCGTACGCATAAACGTGGTGCACCCGGGCCAGATGCAGCCGCCGGTGGCCGCCGACGACGTGATGACGGCCGAGCCGGGCCAATCGGTGCGCATCGACGTGCTGGACAACGACTACATCTCCGTGGACGACAACGTGTCGGTGGAATTGGTGGACGAGGAAGCCCCGGCCAAGCTGAACGGCACCTACATCGAGGTGGTCACGCCCGACGAGGGCGCCGACCCGGTCCAGGTGCAGTACGCGTTGCGCGGCAACGCCGACGGAGAAACGATCGGTACGGTCTCGCTGACTGGCAAGGTGGGTTTCCGCAACCCGCCGCGGGTCAAGGATGTCGTCGCCGAGTCGGAGGACAACAAGCGGGCCTCGGCGGACTGCCTGAAAGAGGTCTTCGACCCGGATTCGGACATGTCGCAGCTTTCGGTGTCGGTGCCGAACGCTACCGAAGACCAGGGGCTGACCATCGACGGCGGTGTGGTCTCGGTCAACCTGGCCGGGCATCCGCAGGTGATCACCTATGTGGTGACCGATCCGGAAGGGGCTTGGAGCTCCGGGCTGATCTACGTGCCCGCGAAGGATTCCGGCCCGCCGTATGTGGTCGGCACGATCCAGATCCCGGCCAACTCCGAAATGGACGTGACACTCACGGACTACGTGAAGTCCCCGCGCGCGGACCGCACGGTGAAGATCGCCTTGGCGCACACCGCCAGCGTCACCCCGGCCGCGAACATGGACATCGAGGTTTTCGACTCGATGGCGGGCTTCAAGCTGACCTCCAAGAACGACTACACGGGCCCCGGCTCGGTGATCCTGGATGTGACGGAAACGGATATTTCCGATCCGGACGGCAACCAGGCGACGGTGTCCATCCCGGTGCAGGTGGGCCCGGTAACGCCGGTGCTGCGCTGCCCGACCGCCGCACAGACTGTGCGCCGTGGCGCCGACAAGGACTTCGACATCGCGTCGATGTGTCACCTGTGGCCGGCGGGGATGGCCGATGTGGTCTTTGACGTCGAGTGGAAGACCCAACCCGACTTGGTGGACATGGCGGTTTCCGGCGGCACGCTGCGGCTCACCGCGCAGGGCGAAGCCCAGCCGGGCGATACCGGCGCGTTGGTGATTTCGATGCCGGATTATCCGGATTCCGTGCCCGCCGAGGTGGGCGTGCAGGTGCTCGACGCGAATAAGCCGCAGATTGCGGCGATCAGCTTGGAAGTCTCGGCGGGGACGACTGTCTCGCAAGAGATCAAGGTGCGCTCGCCGTTGAAGTACGGCCGCCAGGACACCATCGTCAGTTGCGAACCCAAGAACACCTTGGCGCGTTCGTATCCCTGCTCGATTTCGGGCGACACCTGGACGATCACGCCGGGCACCAACGGCAAGATGACTTACAAGCTGACGATCTCCGACGTGGCCGACACCACGTTGGCTGACCGGCACGCGTCCACGACGATCACGCTGAAGGTGTACGACGTGCCGGGCAAACCGGCCCGGCCGACGGCCACCAATCCGATCCAGTCGCACGCCGTCACCATGAAGTGGACGGCGCCGGACGACAACGGCGCGCCCATCGACTATTACGAGATGCGCCGCGACGGCGGCAACGTGCAGCGCTGCTCGACGACCACTTGCACGGCCGCGCCAATAGCCAACCGCGACGCCGCGTACCGGTTCGAGGTGCGCGCGCACAACCGCGCCGGGTTCGGCCCGTGGTCGGATCCGGGCGAAGGCATCGCCGACGCGCCGCCGGCGAATGTGTCCAGTTGCTCCACCTCCGACGAGTTGGACGGCTCGATCAGGGTGAACTGGATTCCGCTGCCGGCCAGTTCGGACTATTCACCGCCGACGAATTACGTGGTGGCCTGGCCGGGTGAGTCCGGGCAGCCGGCCTCCGGTTCCGTTACGAGTTTCCGGATCAGTTCGGGCTTGTCCAATGTGGAGCAGACCTTCAAAGTGTGGGCGAAGAACCGCATGGGTCTGTCTGCGATACCCGCGGAATGCACCGGCTGGCCGTCGGGCCCGCCTGGCGCCTTCAGCATCTTGTCGATTGCCCCGGCCACGACTAACGCCAACTCGACGGCGGTCACGATTGACTGGTCGGCGTCGGCCGCCAACGGGCGCACTCCGGTGAAGTACGTGCTGAAGAAGGATGGTTCCGCTGTCGGCGGCTGCCAGAACATCACCGCCACGCAGTGTGTGTTGAACGTGACGCTGAACGGCGCCGAAGTGCATTTCCAGGTGGTCTCGCACAACTCGCAGAACGCCGATCCGAGTGACGTGTATTACACGGCCACGCCCACGGAGACCTGGTACGCGGAGGGCCGCCCGCCCAAGCCGAGCGTTCCCAACGCCGCCCCGACGGGCGTCAACCAAGAGTTGCACGTGTCTGGCTCGGTGCCGGATTCGCGCGGCACGAACGCCTACGTGAAGATCTTCTCCAACGGCTCCCTCAAGGCGTCGGTCTCGGTCAACGCCCGCGGCGGCTCGTATTCGGCCGACATCCAAGCCGGGCCCAACGGCTCGGCGGCACAGATCACCGTGCAGCTTTGCTACACATCCCGCAAGGACGGCTCGGAGCAGTGCGGCGACCCGTCGGCGGCCCGGTCGGCCACGCCGTTCGGCCCGTTGAGCCTGAACGCCATCTCGATTTCGCGCAGCGGCACGCATTTGATCGCGACGGTGACCGGGAACGCCAACGGCTACGCGGCCACCTTGACGCTGGAAGCTCCCAGTTGCAGTTCGGCGACGGACACGGGCGCGGGGGCGCTTACGGCGACGCTCAACTGCGACTTGGGCGGCTGGGGATTGTCAAAGACGTTCACCGCGTCGCTGACCACGTCGTCGACGCCGGCGAGATCAATCGCGCCGGTTTCGGCGACGGGCACGACGGACATCCCGCAGCCGTTGGGCTTGAGCAGCATCAGCGTCTCGCTCACCGCCACCGGCCAACTCACCGCAACGGTGACCGGCGACGGCAAGGGTTATGGGGCGACCATGGAGATTTCCGGCCCGTGCGGTTCGAACACTTGGAACCTGACCGGTTCCGAGTCGCATCAACTGACGTGCAGCGGTTTGGCGCCGGGCAACTACAGCTTCAACGCGAAGATTTGGAACACGGAGCCGTTGGCTGACTCGCTCCGGCCGACGGTCACCGCCAGCGCTGCTTCGGGGAATGTGCCGGATCCGCCGGTGCGCAGCGTTCGCATCAGCAAGGGCGATTCCTATGATGGGCGTTGGGGCAACATCTGTAGCTCGGTCTACTGCAAATTCGTCCGGGTGCAGACACACAACTTCAGTGGCACCTACACTTGTCGGCTGTATGACGATGGCATGCAAGTGGACATCTGGCAATGGACGGGGGACCAGGACGATGGCCACACGTACGTGTTTGGTTTCCCCGGAAGGGTGATGTCTGTAAACTGCGACGGCGAGACGGATTCGATCACATGGTGATGCGTCAGGCCATGTTCTCTGCAACAAAACGGGCGTTTCGCGCATTATCCTTAGTGAACCGACTGACCCCAGCGCAGGTTTAAGGCGATGATTAGACGACTGACCCCCGTGGTGGCGCTTGCCGTTGTGGCATCGCTGCTGGTGTTCCTGGTGAACACGGCTTCCGGTCAGACGTTGCAGCGCCCCGAGTTGAACAACACGGGCATTTGGGCATCCTCGAACGCGCAGGGCATGGTGGGCCGCTTCGCGAAGGCCGCTTCGGCGTTGGAGTTCGGGCTGGCTGTCGTCCCCGACGGCACCGAGACCCGCGTGGACGTTTACCAAGACCAGAACACGGCGGTGGCCTACTATCCGGGCGAAGGCCGGCTGTATCCCATCGACGCCGTGCAGGCCAAACTGCTCAAGGACCGCTACTTGCAACTCCCCAACAACGCCCTGGTGGATTTGCGCGGCGGCACGTTGGCCGTCATGGATCCGGCCACTGGCAAGATCTGGGCGGTGCGCACCGGTGACACCGCTGCCGGTGTGGACTTGGATCCGTTGGAGCAGGCAAACCCGCAGGTGGCCGATTTGGGCGTGGGCGCGGCCGCCGCGCTGGCCGTCGGCGTGGACGGGGCGGTACACGCGGTCAACTCCAACGGGAAGGCCGTCCGGATCGGCGTCGACAAGGGCGTCCTGGGGGTTCCGGAGGAAGCCACGGTCGAGCGGATGGCCACCGTGCAAATCACGGCCGTGGGCGCCGAGCGGGTCATTCTGGACGAGGCCGCGGGCAAGGTCTACATCGGTTCCACTGCGGCGACGGTCGGCGCGGGGGCGGTTCTGCAGCAGCCGTCGGACGCCGCCGACCACGTCTATGTGGCCACCGCGACGCAGCTTGTGAAGGTGGGTTTTTCGGGGCAGGTCACTGCGGTCGTCAGCGACGCCGCGGGCGCGCCAACGGCTCCGGCGGTGGTCTCCGGCTGCGCTTTCGCGGTGTGGGGCGGCCAAATTGTGCGCGACTGCGGCACCCCGGATCCCGTCCGCCCGCTGCCCGAGGTCTACGCGGATCCCGTGTTCCGCGTCAACTGGGGCCAGGTGGTCCTGAACGACCGGGTCACCGGCACGGTCTACGACTGGGACCTGAACATCGCCAAGAACGAATGGTCCGTGTTTGACGACAACGTCGAGCAGGAGCAGGAAAACAAAGACAAGAAGGCCGAGGTCAAGCAGGACGCTCCGCCGCTGGCCCGGGACGACTATTTGGGCGTGCGCAAGGGCCGCTCGGGTGTCTTGCACGTGCTGGACAACGACGACGATCCGAACGGGGCGATCTTGTCCATCACAGCCGTGTCGCAGCCGTCGTCGGGCGCGCATGTGACGATTTCGCCCGACGGGCAGACGCTGCTGTTCACCCAGCCCGTCGAGGGCACGGACACCACCTTCGGCTACACCATACGCAACGACGTGGGCGAAGCCTCCGCCACCGTGCACGTGGCCGCGCGCGCCGCCATCCAACAGGACCAGAACGAGGGGCCGAAGCTGCGCGATCCCGCGCCGCCGAAGACGGTGACATACTCCGTGGGATCGCTGGGTTCGCTGCCGATCGCGGTGGCCACCGACTACCGCGACTACGACGCCGATCCGGTGACGGTCTCCGAGGCCCACGACGACGAAGGCAATCCGGTGCCGATAACGGCCGACGGCCAGATCGAGTACACCGCGCCGGAAACGAAGTCGAACAGACAAGTCAAGATCGAGTTCACCGTGACCGATGGGCTCGCGAAGACTCCCGACCATGTCACCATCAACGTGATCGGCACGTCCGACAAGACGGGCGTCAAACCGCAGGCGCAGGCCGACGCCGCCCGCGGCGTGGTGGGGGAGCCGATCACGATCACCCCGTTGTCGAATGACATTCCCGGCGTGGACCCTTCGAATCCGCAGGCCAGGTTGAAGCTGGCCGCCGACGTAGATCCGCGTTCTGGACTGAAGGTCCACACGGACCGCTCGTCGGGCATCGTGACGGTCACGGCGTCGAAAGCGGGGCGCTACAAGCTCAGCTATTCGGTCAGTTTCGGCACCGCGCCCCGGGGCCAAGACGGCCAGATCCGGGTGGATGTTGCCAAGAAGTTGGACGACGACTTGCCGGTGGCGATGCCCGACGAGGTGACGGTGCACGCGACCAGCCCAGCCAACTTCGATCCGTTGAAGAACGACTTCGATCCCGGCGGCGGGATGCTGTCGGTGGTGTCGGCCGTGCCGGAGGATCCAGATGTGCTGTCGGTGGCGGTGTGGGACAAACGCTGGATCCGAGTGGAGGCGCAAACCCCGGATATGGCCGGCTCCCAGGCGATCACCTATCAAGTCACCAACGGCGACGGGCGGCTGGTCAACGGTACGGCCGTGGTGACGCAGTTGCCTCCGGTGGATAAGGACGAGCCGCTGTTGCGCGACGACTGGGTGACGGCCCGCGCGGGTGATTCGGTGCTGATCCCGGTGTTGGAGAACGACACCACCTCAGGCGCGTCGACCCTGAGCTTGCTGACCAACTCGGTGGCAGGGTCCCCGGGCGAGTTCGAGGTGACGGAGACTTCCGCGAACGCCTTTGACAAGGCCAACGTGGGCGAGGCGTACGCCACCGGCAACCAGATCCGCTATGTGGCGCCCGCGCCCGAATACGTCGCCAAAGACCGGCAATTCCAGATCACCTACTACGCCCGCACGACCTCCGGCGAAACCGGGGCCGGCACGGTCTATGTGACGGTCAAGCCGGCGCTCACCGACACGGAGGAAAACTCGGCGCCGCAGCCGCAAACCATCGAGGCGCGCGTGGTTTCGGGCGAACAGGTGACGATCCGGGTGCCGTCCACGCAGCAGGACCCGGACGGCGACTCGTCGACGCTGGTGAAGATCGCGTCGGCGCCCACGAAGGGCCGGGTGTTGAAATTCTCCCCGGACGGCATCGTCTATGAGGCGTTCCCGAACGCCGAGTTCACCGGCACGGATTCGTTCCAGTACGTCTTGGCGGACCAGTACGGCAAGGAGGGCACGGGCACGATCCGAGTGAACGTGATCTCGCCGGGCCAGACCCAGCCGCCGCTGGCCGTGGACGACCCGTTGACCGCTGAGCCGGGCGCGCACGTGCTGATCGACGTGATGGACAACGACTACATCTCGTCCGATGACGTGGTGGAGATCGCGCTGCTGGAAGAGGTCGAGGGCGTCGAGATCGTGAACGGCCGCTTCATCCGCATGACCGCCCCCGACGAGGGCGAGCCCGCGGTCACGGTCGACTACCAGTTGGAAGGCAACGGCGACGGCTACACGGTGGCGACGGCTTCGGTGACCGGCAAGAAGGGTTTCAAGAATCCGCCGCGGGTCGAAGACAAAGTGGCTGCGGTCGGCGAGAAAGGCCGGGCCAGCGTCGACCTGCTGGAAGACGCCTATGACCCGGATTCGGACGTGACGAAGACCGTGATCACGATCCCGCACGCCACCGAACAGCAGGGCGTCGTCATCCAGGACGGCGTCGTCGAGTTGAACATGGTCTCCACCCCGCAGATCGTCACCTTCGTGGCCACCGACGAATCCGGCGCGGCCACCTCGGGCATCATCTATGTGCCGGCCCGCGATGACGGCTTCCCGTACGCGACGGGCCTGATCGAGATTCCTGCCAACTCAACGCTCACGCTCGACGTGGCCGATCACGTGAAGTCGTCCCGCCCGGACCACACGGCGCGCATCACCTTGGCCGACTTGGTGAAGGCGACGCCGGGGCACCTTTCCGTGGAGGTGGACAGCTCGCTGGAGCAGTTCACGCTGACTTCGGCCGACGACTACACCGGCCCGGGTGCGGTGACGATGCAGGTCACCGACGGCGCGGACGTGTCCGACCCGGACGGCAAAGTGGCGACGGTGTCGATCCCGGTGCAGGTGGGCCCGGTGACGCCGGTGCTGCGCTGCCCGGAGTCCGACCAGACGATCCGGCAGGGCACGAAGAAGAGCTTCGACGTCCGCACGCTGTGCCACATTTGGCCCGCCGACACGGCCGCCGTTTTCGAATACGAGTGGATCACGCCCATCGACAACGTCTCCTTCGACGATTCGGATTCGGGCACGCTGCGGCTGACGGCCGGCGGCGCGGCCCGGCCCGGGGACGTGGGCAGGATCAAGGTGCGCCTTGCCGGAGAATCGGCCGAGAGCGAGCTGGAGTTGGTGGTGCGCGAGGCGCCGCGGCCGAAGATCAACCCGATCACGTTGGAAGTGCGGCAGGGCGAGACGGCCACGGCCGCAGTCCGCATTTCGTCGCCGATCACCGAGGGCCGCCAGGACACCATCGTGAGCTGCGTGCCCGCGAACAACGACGCGGCGAAGTTCGAATGCAAGGGCGCGGGCACGAACACCTGGTCGGTGACGCCGGGGGACAGCTATTCGGGCCAGTTGGTCTACAAGCTGCGGGTCTCCGACATCGCCGACACCACCCAGGCCGGCCGCCAAGCCGCGACCACGCTGACCATCAACGTCTATGGCGTTCCGGGCGTCCCGACAGACCTGCGGCAATCCGACGGTATCCAATCCAACGCCATCACGATGCTGTGGGGCGCGGCCGACGACAACGGCGCGCCGATCGACGAATACGAGCTTTCCGGCGGCGGCCAGACGGTGCGCTGCCCGGCGCTGTCATGCACCGTCAAGCCGCTGAAGAACGGCGAATACACCTTCCGGGTGCGCGCGCACAACAAGGCCGGCTGGGGCGAATGGTCGAAGGAAGCCCAAGGCACGGCGGACGCCTTCCCGGACGCGCCGACGGGGTGTGTGACGTCTGATCCGCTGGATGGGCAGATCACACTGAGTTGGCAGGACGTCTCTGGGGACTACTCGCCGGTCACGAACTACATTGTCCGCTACGCCGGTCAGGAGGATGGGAGCCCCACGCGCGGCGGTGACCACGTCATCAGGGGCCTGGAGAACAAGGAGACAACGTTCGAGATTTGGAGCAAGAACAACTTCGGGCGATCTCTGACGAGTTGCTCCGCCACGGGCTGGCCCACCGGCACGCCGGGCGAATTCTCCATCCTGAGCGCGACGGCGGACAACAAGAACGCGGACACCACAGCGGTAACCGTGACGTGGGAAGAATCGGCCCCGAACGGCGAAGGCCCAGTCGAATACACGCTCTCCCACCGCGAGTCGGGCGGGGCGTGGTCGAAGGTGGCCTCCGGCATCACCGACACCACCGCGTCGGTCGCCGGCATCGAGCTGGACGGCTCGGTCCATGAGTTCAAGGTGGAGTCCACTAACAAGCCGAAGCACTACACGCAGACCACGCCCGTGGAGGAGTTTTACGCCGAGGGTATTCCGGCCAAACCTTCTGCGCCGAATCTGAAGGTGCTGCTCAGCGACCATGGCATGGTGGAAATCTCCGGGACTTCGACAGAATCCTCTCGCGGGCGCGAATCCGACACTTTCCTGAAGTTCTATGTTGGCAACAACGAGGTGGGCGCAGCTCACCGAAATGCCAGTGGAGCATATGGCCCGACGGATGCTGACGTGGGCAACAACGGGGAAGTGGCGCATGTGTCGGCGGCGCTCTGTTACCAGTCCGCCAAGGACGGCTCCACGGTGTGCGGCGAGAAGTCCGCAACCCGCTCGATCACCCCGTTCGGGCAGATGTACATCACCGACATCGCTCCCGATTCCGACGGCTGGTCCGGAATCCTGAAGGTCAAGGCAGATGCCAACGGGGCCAACGCCACCTTGACCGTTACCATCAGGGGCTGCGATCCCAAGTCAAAGGTGGGAAGCGGAATCATCGAGGTGGAAGCCAAGTGTGGGTTTGGAGGATATGCCATAGAACGATACGTGGACATCATCCTCGTCAGTTCTACGACCAACCCCGCGCGCGAGACCGAGACACGCCGCGTCACGACTCACAGTCAGGCTCCCGGCTCTGCCGAGTTCGTGGGCCACGAGGTGCACGTTATGTTCAACGTCGTGCAGGTGGACGTGACCGCACACGGCGGTGGTGTGGACACGCAGTTGAAGCTTTCTGCCCCAGGGTGTGGATCAGTCACCTCGCCAGTGTTCCAGCAGCGTGAGACGGTGACGTTGAGTTGTGACATCGGCTTTGACGCCACAAAGGAGTTCACGGCGAGGTTAGTTGACGTGTATCAGGAACCCACACTGACCGGCGACGACATGATATGGACCGAGGGTTTGCTGCGTCGTCGAATCGATGCGCCGATAAGCATCCCGGCCACGACGGAGCCGCAACCATGATGCCCCCGACTCTCCGATCCCCGCGTCGGCGCCCAGCTGTGTGTGCCCAGCCGATTGGCCCGGACCCCAATTAGGCATAGAGCCGATGATCAGACGTTTGGCCCCGGTTTTGGCGCTCGCTGTTGTGGCGTCGCTGCTGGTGTACCTGGCCAACTCGGCCCAGGGGCAGACGCTGCAGCGGCTGGAGCTGCACAACACGGGCATTTGGGCCTCCTCCAGCGAGGACGCGATGGTGGGCCGGTTTGCGAAGGCGGCTTCCGCACTGGAGTTCGGGTTGGTCGGCAACGACGGGTCCGCCGCCAATGTGGACGTGTATCAGGATGGGAACGTGGCCGTCGCCCACTACGTCGGCGAGGGCCTGCTGTATCCGGTGGACGCGTTGCAGGCGAAGATCCTCAAGGACCGCTATTTGGCGCTCCCGGAGGGCGCCATCGTGGACATGCGCGGCGGCACGATAGCCGTCCTCGATCCGCGTTCGGGCGCGATTTGGGCGGTGCGCACATTGGACGCCGCCGAGGGTGTGGATCTGAGCCCGTTGGACGTGGGCAGCCCGCAGGTGGCCAGCCTCGGCGTTGGCGAAGCGGCCGCGTTGGCTGTCGGCGTGGACGGCGCGGTGCATGCGGTCAACTCCAACGGCAAGGCCGTCCGGATCCCGGTCGTGGACGGCGTCTTGGGCGCGCCCGTCGAATCGACCGTGCAGCGGATGTCCGCCCCGCAGGTCACGGCCGTGGGCGCCGAGGCGGTCCTGCTGGACGGCGCGGCCGGCACGCTGTACGTCGGCTCCAGCGAGGTGGCCGTGGGCGAAGGCGCTGTCCTGCAGCAGCCTTCGGATGCCGCGGAAACCGTGTTCGTGGCCACGCCCGCCAAACTGCTCAAGGTGGGTTTCGACGGCAAGCTGGTGACCGCCGCCATCCTCTCGCAGGACACGGCCGCCGCCGCTCCGGCCGTGGTTGCGGGGTGCGCGTTCGGCGCGTGGAGCTCGGGCGATGTCGCGCGATACTGCGGCGAGCCGGTCACGCGCAAGTTGGAGGAAGGCTTGGAGGATCCCGTCTTCCGCGTCAACTGGGGCGCGCTGGTGCTGAACGACCGCGCCACCGGCGTGATCTATGACTGGGATCTGGACGTTTCCCTCGACGAGTGGTCGCTCGTCAAAGAGCAAGAGCCCGAGGAGAAGAAGAACACCACCAAGAAGGCCGAGGTGCGCCAAGACGCCCCGCCGAAGGCCGTCAACGACGCGTGGGGTGTGCGCAAAGGCCGTTCGGGCGTGCTGCACGTGCTCGACAACGACTCTGATCCGAACGGGTCGATGCTCTCCATCGTCTCCGTGACACAGCCCAAGAACGGCGGGCGGGTGACGATCTCTCCCGACGGGCAGAGCGTGCTCTACGCCATGCCCGCCGACGGGGTGAACGACAGCTTCAAATACACCATCCGCAACGACGTCGGCGAAGCCACGGCCACCGTCCAAGTCGAAGCCCGGCACCCCGACCAGCACGTCCAAAACGTCGCGCCGCGCCTGCGCGAGTTCCACTCTGACGCCCCCACCTACGCGGTCGGCTCGCAGGGCCTGCTGCCGATCGCGGTGGCTACGGACTACCGCGATTACGACTCCGACCCGGTGACGGTGTTCTCGGCCCAAGATGACTTGGGCAATATCGTGGCGATCACCTCCGACGGCCAGATCGAATACGCGGCCGCGGTGGAGGAGAAGACCCGCGACGCCAAAGTGGATTTCCAGGTGACGGACGGCTTGGAGAAAGTCGACGACTTCGTCAGGGTGAAGGTGATCGGCTCCGAGGACAAGACGGGCGCCGCACCGCAGGCCCAGGCCGACGTGGCGCGCGGCGTGGTGGGGGAGCCGATCACGATCAAGCCGCTGGCCAACGACATCCCGGGCGTGGACCCGTCCAACCCGCAGGCCCGGTTGAAGCTCGCCGCCGACGTCGACCCACGTTCCAGGTTGACGGTGCACACGGACCGCGCGTCCGGAATCGTCACCGTGACCGCGGCGAAGGCGGGCCGCTACAAGCTGAGCTATTCGGTCGCCTTCGGCACCGCGCCCCGGGGCAAAGACGGGCAGATCCGGGTGGAGGTGGCCAAGAAGTTGGACGACGACCTTCCGGTCGCGATGCCGGACGAGGTGACGATCCACTCCACGACGCCGGCCAACTTCGACCCGCTGCGCAACGACTTCGATCCCGGCGGCGGCATGCTGTCGGTGGTGTCGGCGGTCGCGGAGGATCCGAGTGTCCTGACCGTCGCGGTGTGGGACAAACGCTGGATCCGCGTGGAGGCGCGCGACCCGGAAATCTCCGGAGCGCAGGCCATCACGTATCAGATCACGAACGGCGATGGGCGCCTGGTGGACGGCACGGCCGTGGTGACGCAGCTTTCGCCGGTCAAGGACGACGAGCCGCTGCTGCGCGACGACTGGGTGACGGCCCGCGCGGGCGATTCGGTGCTGATTCCGGTGCTGGAGAACGACACTTCCACCGGCGGGTCGACGTTGAGCCTGCTGACGAACTCGGTGGACGGCTCCCCGGGCCAGTTCGCCGTGACGGAGACGTCCGCGAACGCCTTCGAGGAGGAGGGCGCCGACCTGGGCCGCGCCTACGCGGTGGGCAACCAGATCCGCTATGTGGCGCCGGCGCCGGAAGAAGTGGACACCGACCGGCAGTTCCGCATCAGCTACTACGCGCGCACGCCGTCGGGGGAGGCGGCCGAGGGCACGGTCTATGTGACGGTCAAGCCGGCGCTAGCCGACACGGAGGGCAACTCGGCGCCGCAGCCGCAAACCATCGAGGCGCGGGTGGTTTCCGGCGAGCAGGTGACGATCAAGGTGCCTTCCACGCAGCAGGACCCGGACGGCGACTCGGTCATGTTGGTGAAGATCGCTTCCGCGCCCAGCAAGGGCCGCGTGTTGGAGTTTTCCCCGGACGGCATCGTCTATGAGGCGTTCCCGGACGTCGAGTTCACCGGCACGGATTCGTTCGAGTACGTTTTGGCGGACCAGTACGGCAAGGAGGGCACGGGCACGATCCGGGTGAACGTCATTTCGCCGGGCCAGACCCAGCCGCCGCTGGCCGTGGACGACGCGCTGACGGCCGAGCCCGGAGTCAGCGTAAACATCGACGTGATGGACAACGACTACATCTCTTCCGACGACGCGGTGGAGATTTCGCTGTTGGATGGAAACCCTGAGGGCGTCGAGTTGGTGGCGGGCCGGTTCGTGAAATTGACGGTCCCGGCCGAGGGCGAGCCGGCCGCGACGGCCATGTACTCCATCAGGGGCAACGGCGACGGGGAGACGGTCGCGACGGTGTCGGTGACGGGCAAGGAGGGTTTCAAGAATCCGCCGCGCGTCGACGACAAGGTGGCCGTGGCCGGCGAGAAGGACCGGGCCAGCGTCGACCTGCTGGAAGACGCCTACGACCCGGATTCGGACGTGACCAAGACGGTGATCACGATCCCGCACGCCACCGAAGAGCAGGCGGTCGTCATCGCAGAAGGCGTCGTCGAGTTGAACATGCTGCCGGTCGCGCAGATCGTCACCTTCGTGGCCACCGACGAATCGGGCGCGGCGACCTCCGGCATCATCTACGTGCCCGCCAAGGACGACGGCTTCCCCTACGCCACCGGCCTGATCGAGATTCCCGCCAACTCGACGTTGAGTTTCGACGTGGCGGACTATGTGAAGTCGTCGCGGCCCAACCGCACGGCCGTGATCACCGTCTCCGATCTGGTGCGGGCCACCCCGCGGCACTTGTCGGTGGAAGTTGGCGACTCCCTCGACCGCTTCACGCTGACCTCCGCCGACGACTACACCGGGCCGGGTGCGGTGACCATGCAGGTGACTGACGGATTCGACGTGACCGACCCGGACGGCAAGATCGCGACGGTCTCCATTCCGGTGCAGGTGGGCCCGGTGACGCCGGTGTTGCGCTGCCCCGAAGCGCAGCAGACCATCCGGCAGGGCGCCGAAAAGAAGCTGGACGTGCGCACGCTGTGCCACGTTTGGCCCGCCGACGCGACGGCCGCATTCGAATATGAGTGGTCGCAGCCGATCAGCAACGTCTCCTTCGCGGATTCAGACCAGGCCACGCTGCGGCTGACGGCCAACGGCGCAGCCAAGCCGGGCGACGAAGGCTCGATCACGGTGCGCGTCGCCGGCGAATCGGCCGAAGGCAAAATCAACCTCGTGGTCAAAGCCGCATCTCCGCCGAGCATCAGCCCGATCACCCTGGAAGTGAAGCAGGGCGAGACGGCCACCGATGCCATCCACTTGTCTTCGCCGTTGCGGCAGGGCCGCGAGGACACGATTGTGAGTTGCACCCCCGCGGACGACGAGACCAAGAAGAGCGGCATCCGCTGCAAGGGCGCGGGATCGAAGACTTGGTCGGTGACGCCCGGCAGCGATTTCTCCGGCCAGTTGGTCTACAAACTGACCGTCTCCGACATCTCGGACACGGATCAGGTGGGCCGCCAGGCGACGACGACGCTGACGGTGAACGTGTACGGCAGGCCGGGCGTTCCGGAAGGTCTGCACCAGGCCGACGGCGTGCAATCCAACGCGATCACCATGGCGTGGAAGGCGGCCGCGGAGAACGGCGCGCCGATTGACGAGTATGAACTGGAGACGCGCGGCGGCGGCACGATCAAATGCCCGACGCTGACCTGCACCGTCAAGCCGCTCAAGAACGGCGACTACAAGTTCCGGGTGCGCGCGCACAACAGGGCCGGCTGGGGCGACTGGTCGGATGCGGTGGACGGCACGGCGGACGCCTTCCCGGATGCGCCCGCCGGCTGTGTGGCGTCCAACCCGCTGGACAAGGAAATCACGTTGAGTTGGCTGCCGGTGTCGGGGGACTACTCGCCGGTGAAGTGGTACTACGTGCGGCACAGCGGCCAGGAGGACCCTTTCAGGACCGCTGGCGATCATGTCCTCCACAACTTGGAGAACCTGCAGACCACGTTCGAGATCTGGAGCGAGAACGACTTCGGCCGTTCGCTGACGAGTTGCACGGTGGTGGGCTGGCCTTCCGGCCCACCTCAGGATGTGACACTCAACAAGCCCAAGACCCATGAGGATGGCAACCCGTATGCGGAAGTGACCTGGCCGGCTGCCAAAGCCAACGGTGAGACGCCGGTGGAATACACGTTGTTCCACAACGGCAACGAGGTCTCCGGCTGCGTCAACATCACTGAGCGGTCTTGCCATGTGTCTGCGACCCTGGACGGAGCGAAGCACACCTTCAAACTGGCGGCCACCAACAAACCACACAAGGAATGGGGCTACTCCGACGAGGAAACCTGGTATGCCGAGGGGACTCCACCGCAGCCCGCAGCGCCCACGGTGAAGGCCACCGGCGACAACGACATGGCACGGGTGTCGGGCCAGACGTCAGCTTCGCGGGGCTTGGCCTCGAAGTCCTACGTGAAGATCTACAACGGCGACAGCGTTCTTGGAACGGCGACTCTGAGCGACTGGAAATACGACAAGACGTTGGATGTTGGGACCAATGGCAAGACGTCCAATATCGGCGTGAAACTGTGTTACACCAGCTCTGAGGACGGCGAAGAAGTGTGCGGCAAGCTATCGGCCACCAAGTCCGTCGTGCCCTTTGGCCCGATGATAGGCCCGACAGTGATATCGAAGGATTCCTTGGGACATATGGGCGAGATCCGTGTCACCGCAGATGGGAACGGTGCCGAAGCCACATTGAGTGTCCAGATCATCAACCCCGACAACGCAAATTGCACCGAAGTGACTGTCACCGGCAAGACTCAGATGACTGTCACAGCACGCTGCGGCCTGGGTGGGCCGGACATGACCAGGTCTGTGAAGATCGTGTTGAAGAGTTCTGCGACCGATCCTGCGCGGCCCACCATCCAAAAGAGCGACACCGTTACCAGCCAACCCGCGCTGAGCGCCCGGTTCGGGGAGTTACACGGGACATACAATGCCGAAGACGACACGGCCACAGCGAGCTTGTGGGAGGCGACCGCGACCAGCGGGCTCAAGGTCACTGTGCGGCTTTCCGCTCCCGGTTGTGGCTACAAAGAGGTCAAGTTCACCAGCGGCGGGCGTCTGACCACGCTGAACGGCGGGCCGCTGACGCTGACTTGTGACATGAATGGGGCGAGTTCCAAGACGTTCACGGCCCAATTCCTCAATCCGAGCACGGAAGACGCCGACATCGACGGCAAGATCACAGTGAAGGTGGAGACATGACCCGGCATGAACTCCCTTTGACTGCCCGCCGAGTATCATTGAGTCACCCGGCCAAGGCGACGGCCCCCCGAACAGGCGCAAGATGATTAAGAGACTGTCCCCCATAGTGGCGCTGGCGCTTGTCGCCTCGCTGCTGGTCTATCTGGTCAACTCCGCTTCCGGGCAGAACTTGCAGCGCCCGGAGTTGAACAACACCGGCATTTGGGCCTCGTCCAACGCGCAGCGCATGGTGGGGCGGTTCGCCAAGGCGGCTTCGGCGCTGGAGTTTGGGCTGACCGTGACCGCTACGGAAAACTCTGTGGCGGACGTCGACGTGCTGCAAGACGGAAATGTGGCCGTGGCTTGGGACAAGACGGCCGGCGCGCTGTATCCGGTGGACGCGTTGACGGCCAAGATTTTCAAGGACCGCGATTTGGCGCTGCCCGAGCAGGGCGCGTTGGTGGCCATGGGCGGCGGGACGCTGGCCGTCATGGCGTTGGAATCCGGCCGGATTTGGGCGACGCGCACGATGGACGCCGCGAGCGGCTTGGATTTGAGCCCGCTGGCGACGGATTCGGGCGAGTACGTAGCGGACTTGGGCGCCCAGGCCAATTCGGCGGCGTTGGCGGTGGGCGTCGATGGCGCCGTGCACGCGGTCACTTCGGCGGGCAAGGCCGTGAAGGTGCCGGTGGCAGGCGACCACTTCGGCGTGGCGGAGCCCTACGACGTGCAGAAGTTGGAGACCCCGCAGATCACGGCAGTCGGGGCGGAGTCGGTGATTTTGGGCGCGGACGGCACACTGCTGCTGGGCACGCAGAGCGCCGCGGTCGGCCAGGGCGCCGTCTTGCAGCAGCCTTCCGGCGCGGCCGACCACGTCTATGTGGCGACTCCAACGCTGCTTGCGAAGGTCAGCTTCCGGGGGGAAGCGGTTGAAACCGTCAAGGGCGTGAGCGGCAAACCGATCGCGCCGGTGGTGGTGGCCGGCTGCGCTTTCGCCGTTTGGGGATTGGACATCGTGCGCGACTGCGGGGTGCCCGACGATGTCCGCCAACTGCCCGAGGACCAGGCGCAGAACAAGACGTTCAATGATCCGGTGTTCCGCGTGAACTGGGGAACTGTCGTCCTGAACGACCGGGAGTCCGGCACGATCTACGACTGGGATCTGAACGTGGCCATCCAGGAGTGGTCGGTTTTCGACAACAATGAGCCGGAGCAGGAAAAGAACCCGGAGAAGAAGGCCGAGGTCAGGCAGGATGCCAAGCCGGTGGCCCAGGATGACCATCTGGGTGTGCGCAAGGGCCGTTCGGGCGTCTTGCACGTGTTGGACAACGACAACGATCCGAATGGGTCGATCCTGTCAATCATCGCGGTCACGCAGCCCACCTCCAAGAAGGGGGCGCGGGTGACCATCTCGCCGGACGGCCAGACCTTGCTCTTCTCCCAGCCCACCGAAGGCGAGCAGACCACGTTCACATACACGGTGTCCAACGATGTGGATCAGGCTTCCGCGAAGGTGACCGTGGAGGCCCGCGATCCGAGCCAACTGACGGAAAACCAGGGGCCCAAGCTGCGCGATCCCGCGCCATCGGCGATGTCGTACGCAGTCGGCTCACTGGGTTCGCTGCCGATCGCGGTGGCCACCGACTATCGGGATTTCGACGCCGATCCGGTCACGGTCAGCGAAGCCCATGTCGCGGGAGACGCGGGCGGCTCGGTGGCGATCACCGCCGACGGGCAGATCGAATACACCGCGCCCGAGACGAAGAACAACAAGGAAGTGGCCGTCGAGTTCACGGTCACGGACGGCCGGGAGACCCAGACCGGTTCGGTGGCGATCGACATCATCGGCACCTCTGACAAGACCGGCGTCAAACCGCAGGCGCAGGCCGACGCCGCCCGCGGCATCGTGAACGAGCCGATCACGATCACGCCGCTGGCCAACGACATTCCCGGCGTGGACCCGTCGAATCCGCAAGCCAGGTTGAAACTGGCCGCCGACGTGGACCCGCGTTCCGGGTTGCAGGTGCACACGGACCGCTCGTCCGGGATCGTCACGGTTACGGCGTCGAAAGCAGGCCGCTACAAGCTCGCCTATGCGATCAGTTTCGGCACCGCGCCGCGGGCCCAAGAGGGCCAGATCCGCGTGGATGTGGCCAAGAAGATTGACGACGACTTGCCGGTGGCGATGCCGGACGAGGTGACCGTCCATGGAACCAGCCCGGCCAACTTTGACCCGTTGAAGAACGACTTCGATCCCAAGGGCGGGATGCTGTCGGTGGTGTCGGCTGAGCCGGAGGATCCCGACGCCTTGTCCGTCGCGGTGTGGGACAAGCGTTGGATCCGGGTGGAGGCCGAGCCCGACATTTCCGGCTCGCAGGCGATCACGTACCAGATCACCAACGGCGACGGGCGCCTGGTTTCCGGCACGGCCGTGGTGACGCAGTTGCCGCAGGTGGATAAGGACGAGCCGCTGTTGCGCGACGACTGGGTGACGGCCCGCGCGGGGGATTCGGTGCTGATCCCGGTGTTGGAGAACGACACCACCACGGGCGCGTCCACGCTCAGCCTGCTCACCAACACGGTGGACGGGAAAGCCGGCCAATTCGAGGTCATCGAGACTTCCGCGAGCGCTTTCGACGCCGACAAGAATGACCGCGGCGAGGCGTACGCGGTCGGCAACCAGATCCGCTACGTCGCGCCTGTCGCCGGCCAGGTCACCGAAGACCGGCAGTTCCGGATCGTCTACTATGCGCGCACCACCTCGGGCCATTCCGCCGCGGGCACCGTGCATGTCACGGTGAAACCGCCGCTGGGCGAAGACGACATCAACTCCGCGCCGCAGCCGCAGACCATCGAGGCGCGCGTGACCTTGGGCGAGCAGGTGACCATCAAGGTGCCCTCTTCGCAACAGGATCCGGACGGCGACTCGGTGACGTTGGTGAAGATGGAGGGCTCGCCCAGCAAGGGGCGCGTGGTCGAGTTCACGCCCGAGGGGATCGTATACGAGGCCTTCTTGGACGCCGAGTCCGCCGGCACGGATTCGTTCCAGTACGTCTTGGCGGACCAATACGGCAAAGAGGGCACGGGGACGGTCCGGGTGAATATCATCGCGCCCGGCCAGACGCAGCCGCCGCTGGCCGTCGACGACCCGCTCACCGCCGAGCCCGGCGTGCGGGTCAGCATCGACGTGATGAACAACGACTACATCTCCTCCGACGACACGCCGCAGATTTCGCTGCTGGATCCGGAGGCCGAAGGCGTCGCGCTCGTGAATGAGCGGTTTGTCACGCTTACGGTCCCGGCCGAGGGCGAGCCGGCGGCGACGGCCGACTACGAGCTCAAGGGCAACGGCGACGGCTCCACAGTGGCCACAGTTTCGGTGACCGGCAAGGAGGGCTACAAGAATCCGCCGCGCGTGGACGACAAGGTGGCCGTGCCCGGAGAGAAGGGCCGCGCGAGCGTCGACTTGCTGGAAGACGCCTATGACCCGGATTCGGACGTGACCAAGACCCAGATCACCATCCCGCACGAAACCGAGGAGCAAGGCATCGTCATCCAAGACGGCCTGGTCGAGTTGAACATGTCGCCGCTGCCGCAGATCGTCACCTTCGTGGCCACCGACGAGTCGGGTGCGGCCACCTCGGGCATCATCTATGTGCCGGCCAAAGACGACGGCTTCCCGTACGCGACCGGCCTGATCGAAATCCCGGCCAACTCCACCGAGACATTCAACGTCACCGACTACGTGAAATCGTCCCGGCCGAACCGTACCGCGCGCATCACCGTTTCGGATCTGGTGCGGGCCACGCCCAGCCATCTGTCCGTCGAAGTGGACGATTCCCTTGACCGCTTCACGCTGACTTCGGCCAACGACTACACCGGCCCGGGCGCGGTGACGATGCAGGTCACCGACGGCGCGGACGTCTCCGACCCGGAAGGCAAGGTGGCGACGGTCTCGATCCCGGTGCAGGTGGGCGAAGTCACCCCCGTGTTGACGTGCCCGGAAGCCGAGCAGGTGATCCGCCAAGGCTCCGAGAAGACCCTCGACGTGCGTGGCCTGTGCCACATTTGGCCCGCCAACCTCAATGCCACGCTCGAATACGAATGGGACCGCGCCATCGACAACGTCTCGTTGGACGTGACCGAGCGCGGCATGCTGAAACTGGCCGCCAACGGCAACGCCCGGCCCGGCGACACCGGATCGATCACAGTGCGCATCTCCGGCGAATCGGCTCAGAGCAAGCTGAATGTCGTGGTGAAGGCCGCGTCGCCGCCGAAAATCAACCCGATCGTGCTTGAGATCAAGGCGGGCGAGACGGCCTCCGGCACCATCAAGCTCTCCTCCCCGCTGACGAGCGGCCGCGAAGACGTGATCCTTAGTTGCACGGCATCCAACAAGGAAGCGCAAAGCTCCCAGATTCCGTGCAAGATCGACGGCAAGAACTGGTCCGTGACGCCCGGGGAGAAGTTCTCCGGCCAGTTGGTCTACAAACTCCGGGTCTCCGACGCGGGCAACACCACGCTGCCCGGCCGCCAAGCCACCACCACGCTGACAATCAACGTCTATGGCGTGCCCGGCGTCCCCCCAGACCTGCACCAAACCGACGGCGTGCAGTCGAATGCCGTCACGATGGCCTGGGGCCCGGCCGCCGAGAATGGCGCCCCGATTGACGAGTACGAGTTGCAGCTGCAGGGCGGCGGTTCGGCCAAGTGTCCGGCGCTGTCTTGCACGATAAAGCCCTTGGCGAATCGCGATGAGCCTTATCAGTTCAGGGTTCGCGCGCACAACAAAGCCGGCTGGGGCGAGTGGTCTGATTGGGCTGATGGAATTGCGGATCGTATCCCGGACGCGCCGACTGGTTGCGTGGCGTCCGACCCGCTGGACAAGCAGATCACGCTGAGTTGGCTGCCCGTTTCAGGGGATTATTCGAAGCCCTGGTATGTGGTGCGGTACAGCGGCGAAGAGCTGTCTGATATCAAGACCACTACGCAAGTCATCAAGGGCCTCGACAACGTCCAAACCACATTCGAGATTTGGAGCGAGAACACGGTTGGCCGTTCGGAGACAAGTTGCACGGCGGTGGGCTGGCCGACGGGCATGCCGGGTGAGTTTTACATCTCGAGCGTATCTGGCGATGAGGATGCGGACTCCACGCCTGTGGAAGTCGAGTGGACCAATTCGGCGCCGAATGGTGAGGGGCCGGTCGAGTACACGCTCTTCCACCGCAAGGCTGGCGAGTCAGCGTGGACCAAGGTCTGTTCCGATGTGACGGCCACCACATGCACGACAGCCAGTATTGTTCTGGACGGGGCGGTGCATGAGTTCAAAGTCGAGTCCACGAACAAGCCGCGCAAGTACACGCAAACCACTCCAGTTGCGACATGGTATGCGGAGGGGATGCCGCCGAGGCCGCCGGCACCTGACGCTGAGTCGACCGGGGATAACCGAATGGCGAAAGTGTCGGGGCACACCCCGAATTCCCGCGGCAGCGCCGCAAACTCCTACGTAAAGATCTACAGCGGGGACAATCTCGTTGGTTCTGCGACGCTGAGCAGCTGGTCCTATTCCAAGACAGTCGAGGCGGGGGCCAACGGGGCCACCGCCCTGATGTCGATTGCGCTTTGCTACAAGAAGGCTTCTGACGGGTCGGAGAAGTGCGGTCCGAGATCCGCAACGAAATCAGTCATCCCCTTCGGCCCCATGACGTTGGACATGTTTAACCACCGTAGCCCGCCCAACCATGGCTGGTCCGGCTGGTTCCAGGCCCAAGCGAACGCCAACGGGCGACAAGCGACGCTTACCGTTACATTCGACGACGACTGCGAACACAAAGGCCGCAGCTATGATGAGAACCCCAAATCCGACACGGGAGAAGGGTCGTTAGCCGTCGATTTGCGCTGCCTGTACGGCGGATACGAGCGAACTCGCAAGGTGACGGTCACCCTTGTCAGTTCGGCAACCAACCCGCCTCGGCCGACGCTGACCTACACGGAAAATGTCACGAGCGCAGAGGAGAAGTCTGTCTCGTTCAGTGACAAGACCGTGACATACGACGGTTCCAAGGTGTCGGTCTTCGTGCTCGCCCACGGCGGCGGCGGGAAAATCAAGGTGACGCTCAGCGCTGACGGCTGTGACCCTCCAGCCGAGCAAACGACTACCAATCAGACCACCAAGGAAGGGCTCACCCTGACGTGCGACATCGGTTGGAATGCGACGAAGACGTTCACCGCCCACATCGATGACCTTTCGGACGACCCGGATCGGCATATTCCCGATGACTGGAGCTTCACCGTGTCGACAGGCCCGGAGCCAGACCCATGACCCGCAACACCCCCTTAACCACCCACCCAGTATCATGGAGTCGACCGACCGGCCCGACGGCCCCCGAACAGGCGCAAGACGATGATTAGAAGACTGTCCCCCGTGGTAGCACTGGCGATTGTCGCCTCGCTGCTGGTCTATCTGGTCAACTCGGCTTCCGGGCAGACGCTGCAGCGTCCCGAGTTGAACAACACCGGCATTTGGGCCTCGTCCAACGCCGAAGGCATGGTGGGGCGCTTCGCGAAGGCCGCCTCGGCGCTGGAGTTCGGCATCACGCTGGCGGCGGCGGACACCGAGGTGCGTGTCGACGTGCTGCAGGACGGCGACGTGGCCGTGGCCTGGGACCAGACGAACGGCGTGCTGTATCCGGTGGACGCGTTGACGGCCAAGATTCACAAGGACCGCTACTTGCAGCTTCCCGAGCATGCGCTGGTGGACATGCGCGGTGGGACGCTCGCCGTGATGGATGCGGCCAGCGGCAAAGTTTGGGCCGTGCGCACCATGGACGCCGCTACCGGGGTGGATCTGTCGCCGTTGGAGCAGGCAAACCTGTCCCTGGCCGACTTGGGCACGGGAGCCAACTCGGCGGCGCTGGCTGTCGGCGTCGACGGCACCGTGCACGCTGTCACTTCAGCGGGCAAAGCCGTGCAGGTGCCGGTGGACGGCGATCTGTTCGGCGTGCCGGAGGCGTACGAAGTCCAAAAGCTGGAAGAGCCGCAGATAACGGCCGTGGGCGCGGAACACGCCATCTTGGGAGCGGACGGAACGCTGCTGATCGGCTCGCAGACCGTCGCGGCCGGGGCCGGGTCGCCGACTCTGCAACAGCCGTCGGATGCCGCCGACCACGTGTACGTGGCCACTTCGACACAGCTTGTGAAGGTCACTTTCGCCGGTCTGGCCACGGCGGTTGTCAGCAACGCGGAAGCGGCCCAGCCCATCGCCCCGGCGGTGGTGGCCGGGTGCGCGTTCGCCGTTTGGGGTTTGCAGATCGTGCGCGACTGCGGCGTGCCTGACGCGGTCCGGTCGCTGCCCGACAATGAGCAGCAGGGGTTCCGGTTCGATGATCCGGTTTTCCGGGTCAACCGCGGCTTGGCTGTGCTCAATGACCGGGAATCCGGCACGATCTATGACTGGGACCGGGACGAAGCCATCCAGGAATGGTCCGTATTCGACGACCAAGAGCCGGAGCAGGAGAAGAACCCGGAGAAGAAGGCCGAGGTCGTCCAGAATCAGCCGCCGCGGGCCGAAGACGACTATCTGGGCGTGCGCAAGGGCCGCTCCGGCGTGCTGCACGTGCTCGACAACGACTCTGATCCGAACGGCTCGCTGCTTTCCATCGTCGCGGTGACACAGCCCAAAGGCGACGCGCGGGTGACGATTTCGCCAGATGGGCAGACATTGCTGTTCTTCCAGCCCACCGAAGGCGCCGACACCACGTTCAACTACACGATCCGCAACGACTTCGCCGACGCCACCGGCACGGTTCACGTCGCGGCCCGCGACGCGAGCCAGCTTTCGCAGAACGACAAACCGAAGCTGCGCGAGAACGCGCCGAAGTCGGTGTCCTACGCGGTGGGATCGCTGGGTTCGCTTCCGATCGCCGTGGCCACCGATTACCGGGACCCCGACGCTGACGCGGTGACGGTGGCCCAAGCCCGCGACGATAAGGGCAATCCGGTGCCGATCACCGCCGACGCGCAGATCGAATACACCGCGCCCGAGACCAAGGCGAACCAAGAGGTGACCATCGAGTTCAAGGTGACCGACGGCTTGGCGACGGCGGACGGTTCGGTCAAGATCAGCGTGATCGGCACGTCCGACAAGACCGGCGTCAAACCGCAGGCGCAGGCGGACGTCGCCCGCGGTGTGGTGGGGGAGCCGATCACGATCACGCCGCTGGCCAACGACATTCCCGGCGTGGACCCGTCGAATCCGCAAGCCAGGCTGAAGCTGGCCGCCGACGTAGATCCGAAATCCGGGCTGACCGTGCACACAGACCGTTCTTCGGGCATTGTCACCGTCACCGCGTCGAAAGCCGACCGCTACAAACTCAGCTATTCGGTCAGTTTCGGCACCGCGCCGCGGGCCCAAGACGGCCAGATCCGGGTGGATGTTGCCAAGAAGTTGGACGACGACCTGCCGGTGGCGATGCCCGACGAGGTGACCATCCATGCCACATCCCCGGCGAATTTCGACCCGTTGAAGAACGACTTCGATCCTGGCGGCGGGATGCTGTCGGTGGTGTCGGCCGTGCCGGAGGATCCAGATGTGCTGTCGGTGGCGGTGTGGGACAAGCGCTGGATCCGGGTCGAGGCGGAAAGCCCGGAGATTTCGGGCTCGCAGGCGATCACCTATCAAGTCACCAACGGCGACGGGCGGCTGGTCAACGGTACGGCTGTGGTGACGCAGTTGCCTCCGGTGGATAAGGACGAGCCGCTGTTGCGCGACGACTGGGTGACGGCCCGTGCGGGTGATTCGGTGCTGATCCCGGTGTTGGAGAACGACACCACCACGGGCGCGTCCACCCTCAGCCTGCTGACCAACTCGGTGGAAGGCTCCCCGGGCGTTTTCCAGGTGACCGAAACCTCCGCGAACGCCTTCGACGAGCAGAATGTCGGGGAGGCGTACGCGACGGGCAACCAGATCCGCTATGTGGCGCCGGCGCCGGAGGACGTCACCGAAGACCGGCAGTTCCGCATCACCTACTACGCGCGCACCACGTCGGGCCAGTCCGCCGAAGGTGCCGTCCACGTCACCGTGAAGCCCGCCCTGACCGAAGACGACATCAACTCGGCGCCGCAGCCGCAGACCATTGAGGCGCGCGTGGTTTCGGGCGAGCAGGTGACGATCAAAGTGCCTTCCACGCAGCAGGACCCGGACGGGGATTCGGTGACCTTGGTGAAGATCGCCTCCGCGCCGACCAAGGGCCGCGTGTTGGAGTTTTCGCCGGACGGCATCGTGTATGAGTCCTTCCCCGATCCCGAGTTCACCGGCACGGATTCGTTCCAGTACGTCTTGGCGGACCAGTACGGCAAGGAGGGCACGGGCACGATCCGGGTGAACGTAATCTCGCCGGGCCAGACTCAGCCCCCGTTGGCCGTGGACGACCCGCTGACCGCTGAGCCGGGCGCCACGGTGCAGATCGACGTGATGGACAACGACTACATCTCGTCCGACGACGTGGTGGAAATCGCTCTGGTGCAGGACGACGGTGAAGACCCGGTCGCCGAGATCATCGGTGGCCGGTTTATCCGCATGACCGCTCCGGCCGAGGGCGAGCCCGCCGTGACGGTCGACTACGAACTCAAAGGCAACGGCGACGGCTCCACGGTGGCGACAGCCTCGGTGACCGGTAAAGAAGGCTTCAAGAATCCGCCGCGCGTCGAAGACAAAGTGGCGGTGCCCGGCGAGAAGGGCCGCGCCAGTGTCGACCTGCTCGAAGACGCCTACGATCCCGATTCGGACGTCACCAAGACAAAGATCGCGATTCCGCACGAGACCGAGCAGCAGGGCATCGTCATCCAAGACGGCGTCGTCGAACTCAACATGTCGCCGCTGCCGCAGATCGTCACTTTCGTGGCCACGGACGAATCCGGCGCGGCCACCTCGGGCATCATCTATGTGCCGGCCCGCGATGACGGCTTCCCGTACGCGACCGGCCTGATCGAGATTCCCGCCAACTCCACCGAGAGCTTCGACGTCACCGACTACGTGAAGTCGTCGCGCCCGGAGCACACCGCCCGGATCACGGTCGCGGACTTGGTGCGGGCCACGCCCGGGCACCTGTCGGTCGAGGTGGACAGCTCGTTGGAGCGTTTCACGCTGACTTCGGCCAACGACTACACCGGCCCGGGCGCGGTGACGATGCAGGTCACCGACGGCGCCGGCGTCTCCGATCCCGACGGCAAAGTGGCGACGGTTTCGATCCCGGTGCAGGTGGGCCCGGTGACCCCGGTGCTCAGTTGCCCGGAAGCCAAGCAGGTGATCCGCCAAGGCACTGCGAAGAACCTCGACGTGCGCACGCTGTGCCACATCTGGCCCGCCGACACGGCCGCCGTTTTCGAATACGAGTGGGCGAAAGCCATCGACAACGTGTCCTTCGCGGATTCGAACCAAACGACACTGAAACTGACGGCCAGCGGCAGCGCCAAACCGGGCGACGAAGGCTCGATCACCGTCCGCGTCGCGGGGGAGTCCGCCGCGAGCCAGGTGAACCTGGTGGTCGCCGAGGCTGCGCCGCCGAAGATCAACCCGATCACGGTGGAAGTCAAACAAGGTGAGACCGCCACGGCCGCCATCCGGCTGTCGTCGCCGCTGGCGAACGGCCGCCAAGACACGATTGTCAGCTGCGTGGCGGCCAATGACGCGGCCAAGAAAATCCCCTGCAAGGGCGCGGACACCAAGAAGTGGTCGGTCACGCCCACGGGCAGCTTCTCGGGCCAGTTGGTGTACAAGCTGACCGTTTCCGACATCTCGGACGCGTCGCAGCTCGGCCGCCAGGCGTCCACGACGTTGACGGTCAACGTGTACGGGGTGCCGGGCGCGCCGCCAGACCTGCGCCAGGCCGACGGCGTGCAGTCGAACGCGATCACGATGGCGTGGGGCGCGGCTGCCGAGAACGGCGCCCCCATTGACGAATACGAGTTGAAGCCGTCGCGCGGCGCCGGCCCGGTAAAGTGCCCGACGCTGTCATGCACGGTCAAGCCGTTGGCCAACGGCGACTACGGCTTCCAGGTGCGGGCGCACAACAAGGCCGGCTGGGGCGAATGGTCCAATGAGGTCACTGGCACTGCGGACGCCTTCCCGGATGCGCCCGCCGGCTGTGTGACGTCAAACCCGCTGGATGGGCAAATCACGCTGAGTTGGCTGCCGGTGTCGGGGGACTATTCTGCGGTGAAGAACTACTACGTGCGCTACAGCGGTCAAGAGAGGCCTTTCCAGAACGCCGGAGACCACGACATCGACAATCTGGACAATGTGCAGACGACGTTCGAGATTTGGAGCGAGAACAACTTCGGCCGTTCGTTGACGAGTTGCACGGCGGTGGGCTGGCCCACGGGCAAGCCGCAAGATCTGGCGATCACCAGCGTTGAGGCCGTCAATCAGAATGCCGACAACACGGATGCCAAGGTCACTTGGGCTCCGGCCAAGGCCAACGGCGAAGGCCCGGTGGAATACACGCTGTCGCACAATGGGCAAACCGTTTCGACGTGCGTGAACATCACCGAGACGTCCTGCCTGTTGGCGGTGACCCTGGACGGCGCCAAGCACACGTTCAAACTGTCCGCGACCAACAAGCCGCACAAGCTGGTGGAGACCTCAGAAGTGTACGAGTGGTACGCGGAAGGAATCCCGCCACAGCCGCCCGCGCCCGACGCGCAGCCCACCGGTGAGAACCGGACTGCGGCTGTTTCGGGGCACACGCCGTCATCGCGGGGCAAGGCCGCGGATTCGTACGTGCTCATCTATTCCGGCAGCTCGCTGCGCGGTTCGGCGACCTTGAGCAGTTGGAACTACTCCAAGACGATCGAGGCCGGCGATAACGGCGACGATGCCCAGATCGCGGTCAAGCTGTGCTACACGAACTCCAAAGACAAAGAAGTCTGCGGCGAAAAATCCGCGTCCAAGACGGTCACACCCTTCGGGCCCATGACACTCGAAGAGCAGAACTTCGCTGACCCTTCATACGACGGTTGGTCCGGGATCCTTGAGGTGCATGCGAATGGCAATGGACGCCTAGCCACGCTGAAGATCACATGGGATGATCCAGGCAATGACTGCGACAAATACGACAGTACGGTGTCGAAATCGGGGGACGGGCACATCTCGCTGCGGTCCTGGTGCAGATACATGAAGTGGGACACGACTCGAACGGCGACTGTCACTCTCACCAGCGAAGATACCGTCCCGAAGCGGACGACGAAGACCTTCACCATCGGCGTCAAGAGCATGAAGTCGGGCGAATCGATATTCAGCGGGCTGTGGGTCGACGGCGACGAGTATTCGCCCAAGGTCGGAGTTGTACAGGTCAGCGGTTCCAGCGCAACGGTCAAGTTGTGGGCGCACGGCGGCGGCAGAAAAATGACACTGAGAGTCGCCGGTGGCTGCGGCTCACATAACACCCAACCCCGTGCGTACCGGATAGAAATCGAATTCACCTGCGACATCGGCTGGGACTCCCAGAAAACATTCACCGTGTCGCTCGTTCCCGCCTCGACGAGCGACGAATACGCAGACTGGCCGGTCGCCTCAGACATATCAGTCACTCTCAAGACGGGCCCAGAACCATGACCGGGCCCAATCCAAGTACCATAGGCACGGTAGACCCCCTAAGAAAGGCAAGTTGTGGCGATTAACCAAGACCAGGCGACGTGGTTCGCCTCCACTTTCCAGCAGTTGGTGACCAACGTCGAGTTGGCGATCCGCGGCAAGACGGACGTCATCCGGCTTGCGTTGGCGTGCATGCTCTCCGAGGGGCACATGCTGTTGGAGGACAATCCGGGCACGGGCAAGACGGTGCTGGCCAAGTCCATCGCCAACACCGTGCAGGGCACGCATTCGCGTATCCAGTTCACGCCCGACTTGCTGCCGTCCGACGTGATCGGCGTCACGGTCTACGACCAGCAGAAGCAGGCGTTCGAGTTCCACAACGGCCCGGTGTTCGCGACGGTCGTGCTCGCCGACGAAATCAACCGCGCTTCGCCGAAGACGCAGTCGGCGCTGCTGGAAGTGATGGAAGAGTCCCGCGTCACCGTCGACGGCGTGTCCCACCCGGTGGGCCGGCCGTTCATGGTCATCGCCACGCAGAACCCGATCGAGCAGGCCGGCACCTACCGGCTGCCCGAGGCGCAGTTGGACCGCTTCCTGATGAAGACCTCCATCGGCTACCCGGATCAGGAAGTGGCCATCGAGCTGATGTCGCAGGCCGCCAACCGTGACCGGGCAGCGCAGGTGCAGCCCATCATCGCCGCGCAGGCCGTGGCGCAGATGGCGTCCTTCGCCAACGACGTGCACGTGGACCAGGCGATCCTGGCGTACGTGTCCGAGTTGGCCGCCGAATCGCGCCGCCACGCGCACGTGAAGCTCGGTATTTCGATGCGCGCCTGCCTGGCGTACATCCGCGTCGCCAAGACGTGGGCCGTCTCGCGCGGCCGCGAATACGTCACGCCGGACGACATCAAAGACCTGGCCCAGCCGATCATGTGCCACCGCATTCTGCTCAACCCGGAGGCGCAGTTCTCCGGCGTCACGGTGGAACGTGTCATCGAAGACTTGCTCAACGCCGTCCCGGCCCCGGCAGATCGGATCAACCAGTGACAGACGCGGAAGACCGCACCATCCCGCAGGAGGACAGATCCGACCGCGGGCTGGGGATGCGGCCGCGCACCCCGCCGCCGGAGGCCACCCGGGCCCGGCCGCAGGTAGCCGACACCACGCGGGGCCGCCCGCCGGTGGAAGCCACCCGCGGGCGTATCCAGGCTGAGGCGACCCGCCGTCCGGCGCAAGTGCTGGACGCGGAAGACGTCGTGCCGGCGCAGGCCACGCAACGCCGCCCACGCCGCGCCGACATCGAAGTCGAGCCCGCCACCCGGCCGCGCGGTTTCCGCCCGCCACGCCGGGGCAGCCGCAGCCGCTTCGCGATCGTCAACGGCATCGCCGACCGCTTCCGCGCGCTGTTCGCCAAGCTCGGGGCCGCGCTCACCCCGGCCTGGGAGTTCATCGCCCCGGTGCGCGAAAAAGTCGCGGCCGGCCTGGCGGTCGTCTCCGAGCTGGGCTGGACGCTGGTCGGCGCCACTGCGGTGTGCTGGTTCGTGGCCGCGTGGTTCGACTGGCAGGAGTTCGCCTACCTGGCGGCGTTCGGCCTGATCCTGGTGGTGGTCTGCATCCTGTTCACCATCGGCCGCCTGAAGCTGGAAGTCCACCTGGAGCTGGAGCCCACTCGCGTCGTGGTAGGCGAATCCGCCGCGGCCCAACTCGCGCTGACAAACTTGGCCGCCACGCCGGTGCTGCCGTTCGGCCTTGAAGTGCCCGTCGGCCAGGCTGTCGCCAAATACACCACACCTGTGTTGGCGCCCGGCGCGGAGCATTCCGAGATCGCGGTCATCCCGACGGGCAGGCGCGGCGTCATCAACGTCGGCCCGGTGCGCTCCCAGCGCGGCGACCCGTTCGGCGTGCTGCGCCGCGAGCTGGCCTGGACGGGCGTCATCGAGTTGTTCATCCATCCCAAGACGGTGGCCTTGGAGCCGCTGGGCGCGGGCATGCTGCGCGACCTGGAAGGCCGCACCACCAACGACGTGTCCATGTCCGATCTGGCCTTCCACACGCTGCGTGAATACGAGCCCGGCGATGACCGGCGCTACATCCACTGGCGCAGTTCGGCGAAAATGTCCGCCGCGGCGGGCACGTCGAAGTTCATGGTGCGCCAGTTCCTTGACACCCGCCGTTCCCACATCGCCGTCATCCTGGACGTCAACGACTCGGCGTATGCCGACCCGGACGACTTCGAACTGGCCTGCTCCGCGGGCGCGTCCATCGCCGTGCGCGCGTTGACGGACGACATGGACCTCACGCTGGTGTGTGGCCAATACGCCGTCACCCAGCCGCCGCCCCACACCGCGCTGGACACGTTCTCCCGCGCGGAACTTTGCGCCACCACGCTCACCGAATCCGTCGGAAAGCTCAACCAGATCGCCCCGGACGTTTCGGTGGCCCTGTTCGTCACCGGCTCGCAAGCCGAATTCTCCCAGTTGGTGAAAGCCAAGGCCTACCTGCCGCCCGAGGTGGCCACCACCGGCCTGGTCGCCCACCAACGCGCCGACCTGGCCCTGCGCGAAGTAGCCGGGATGCCCGTCATGACGGTGGGCAACCTGCGCGATCTGCCGCGCCTGATGGCAACGGAGGCTGTATGACCCCCCAAGCCGTCATCCTGAACTCGTTTCAGGATCGCAAACGAAGTTCGGTCGCCCAGCCAGGAACAGAGGAGGTGACACAGAATGCGCGTAGTTGACCCGGGTTCCTCCCGCTCGCAGACCCCACGCACCCGCACGATGACGGGGCGCCTCGTCGCGCTGCGCCCCTCGTCGGTCGAGCTCATCGACGCCGCTTTCCTGATGGTGCTGGTCCTGATCGCGATCATCGGCCTGAACACCACGTTCACCACGCCGCGCTACCTGGTTCTGGCGGCCGTGGGCGCGTTCCTCGGCATCCTGGTGGCCCACCTCGCCAACGTGCTGCGCTGGCATTGGCTGATCGTGCTGGCCATGGCCACCGTCGCATATTTCCTTGTCGGCGGGATAATCGACCTGCAAGACCAAGCCGCGGTGTCCGGCGAATTCGCCCCGCTGGCCGCGCTGCTCAACGTGTCCAACCTGACGGTCGCCGGCTGGAAAGACATGCTGACCACCTATCCGCCGCTGGACGGCAACGGCCCCTTCGTGGTGCTGCCGTATCTGCTGGCCGTCATCGTCGGCTCCATGGGCTTCGTCATCGCCCGCCGCAACCGGGCCGTGTGGCCGTCGCTGATCCTGCCGACCACGCTGCTGGGCGTCGTCATCGCGATCGGCACCTACGAGCCCGCGGCGCTGCTGGTGCAGGGCTTGGGCTTCGCTGTCGCCGCGTTCGGCTGGCTCGCGGTGCGGTATTCGCGCCGCCGCAAACAGCTCGGCGCGGCCCGCCGCAACCTCACTCAGTTGGGCTTGGCCGGCGGCATCCTGGTGGTCTCGCTGGCCGGATGCCTGTTCCTCGGCCCGCTGATGCCCGGCACGAACGGCACGCGCCAAGTGCTGCGCTCCTACATCGAGCCGCCGCCCGAATTCCCGTCCTATTCCAGCCCGCTGGTCGGATTCCGCAATTTCTCGTCCAAGACGGCCGACATCTACTACAACGCCGAGCTGTTCAAAGTGCAGGGCGACGTGGCCGCGTCGGAACTGGTCCGCATCGCCGTGATGGACACCTACAACGGTCTGACCTACGACGCCACCGCCGGCGGCAACGGCCAGGCGGCCACCGGTTTCCAGCGCATGGGTTCCACACTGCCCGCCACCGTCGACGGCGACGGCAAGGACGTGCAGATCACCATCGCCGAGGCGTACGCGAACAACGCGAACCTCTCGCAGTGGCTGCCCAGCACCGGCATCCCGAAGCAGACCAACTTCCAGGGCGCCAACCAGGCCCGGCACTCTCGCTCGCTGCTGTTCAACATGACCACCGGACAGGTGCTGCTCACCGACCGGTTGGAAGCCGGCGACGTGTACGGCTTGAAAGCCGTCCCGCTGGACAAGATCAGCTTGGAAAAGAAGGAAGCCTCGCATGGCGGCACGCCGCTGGTGCAGCCGGACACCTATTCGTTCCTGGAGACGGTGCTGTCCAACATGGCTTCGGCTGACCTGTCCGACTGGGACCAGCTCGTTACCGTCGCCAACTATCTGCGCGAGGAGGGCTACTGGTCCGACGGCACGCCCAAAGGCCAGGAGGAGTACCGGCCCGGCCATGGCCAGAACCGGCTGATCAAGTTCCTCACCGATCCGAAACCGGTCGGCTCCGACGAGCAGTACGCGGTGGCCATGTCCATCGCCGCCAACCGCATCGGTTATCCGGCCCGCGTGGTGCTGGGCGCGGAAGTGCCCGCCGACGGTGTCGTGAAAGGCCAAAACGTCAAAGTCTGGGTGGAGATCTTGTGCGGCGACGGGCGTTGGAAAGTGCTGCCCACCGAGACGTTCACGCCGTCGCGCGACAAGGAACCCGAGGACCAGACGCCGCCCGAATACCAGACCGGCAACACCACCGTCGTGCCGCCGCCCAACCCGCAGCACGCGCCGAGCTGGCTCGACCTGATGATCGACGCCAACAAGAACGTGCTCGTCTTCGGCAACCCGTGGATCGACGGCCTGATCAAGATCGCGCTTTGGATCTTGCGCTACATCGTGCCGCCGCTGGCGTTGCTGCTGCTGATCATCGGCACCATCCTCGGCTTGAAGGCGCTGCGCGCCCGGCGGCGCCAGACGCGCGGCCCGCTGACGACGCGGATCGCCGGTGGTTGGCGCGAAGTGGTCGACCTGGCCCGCGACATGGGCTACGAGGTGCCGTTGAAGGCGACGCGCCTGGAGCAAGCCGCCGCCATCGACCCGGACGAGTTGGGCGCCGTCGCCGACGTGGCCGACCGGGCGATCTTCTCTTCGGGCGACCCGGACCAGTCCATGGTGACGGCGTTCTGGGCGATGGTCCGGGCCACGAAGCGCACCATGCTGAAATCCACGAAGCGGTTGCGCCGCTGGCGCGCCAAGCTCAACCTGCATTCGCTGCTGGCCCGGAAAGCCACCTGATGGTAGAGCTGGTTTTCGACACGGGGGAGCGCCGCCTGGTGGCACAGTTGGGGCTGATCGGGCGGAAACCAGTCGCGGATCAGAGATATCCGGGAGCGGAGTTGCTGGCCGTCAAGGACCCGGCGAATTCCATCTCCGCCACGCACCTCGCCTTCGAAGCGGACGGCGACCAGCTTTGGGTGACGGACCTGGGATCGACCAACGGCACCCAGATCATTGAAAAGTCGGGCCGGGCCCGGGCGCTGACGGCCCGGGTGCGCACCGCGGTCCCCGCAGAGGCGCGGATCGTGCTCGGCAAGCGGACAATGCGCGCCAACCTTGTGGGTTGGAGCGGATGGGTGTTCTCGAAGGAGTATTGATGAAGGTTGAACTTGAAGGCGGGCCGCTGCAGAGCAACGAGCTGCGCATCGAATTCGCCGGCGAGTGGTATGCCCCCACCGTCGAAGAACAATTCGTGATCGGCCGCGAAGGCGACCTGGTGATCGACGACAACCCATACTTGCACCGCAAGTTCCTGCGGCTGGCCTACGGCAACGGCCTGTGGTGGGTCATCAACGACGGTTCGCGGCTGGCGGCGACGCTGTCCGACGGCGAAGGCCGCATGCAATCGTGGTTGTCGCCGGGCTCGGCCGTGCCGCTCGTCTTCGCGCACATGTGCCTGACGTTCTCGGCCGGCTCGACCACCTACGAGGTGAACTTGTTCACGTCCGCCCCGGCGTTCGCGGCCACCAAGTCGTTCCTGTCGTCCGATCCGGGCGAGAAAACAATCGGCGCGGTGCCGCTCACCCCATCCCAGAAGCTGCTGCTGCTCGCCCTGTGCGAGACGCGCCTGCGCCGCCTGGGCTCCGGCGCGGTGGAAGTGCCATCGTCGGCTGAGGCGGCCGCCCGCCTGGGCTGGTCCCAATCCCGCTTCACCCGCAAACTCGACAACGTGTGCGACAAGTTCGACCGCATCGGCGTGGAAGGCCTGCGCGGCGGTGCTTCCGGCTACGCGGTCAACCGCCGCGTCCGCCTGGTCGAATACGCCGTGACCTCCCTGGTCGTCACCCAAGACGACCTACCGCTGTTGGACGCAGAGGCCGCCGCCAACCGCGGCGAAGGTGGGACGCCTGCCGACGATTGAGAGCGCTGCCGCCCACCCCGTCATCCCGACCCCACCACGTCATCCCGACCCCACCCCGTCATCCCGACCCCACCACGTCATCCCGACCCCACCACGTCATCCCGGACTTGTTCCGGGATCTCGGACGCAGTCCGTGTGCCCCGCAGGGGCACCCTCCGGTACGAATGGGACTTCGTCCCAAGATGCCGGAACAAGCCCGGCATGACGGATGGGATCTCAACTACGCTAGGCCACATGCAGACAGCCGAGCAGCTAGCGGCAGCGATCCGCGACGGGGAAACCACGGCCGTGGCGGCCACCGAGCAGGCGCTGTCCCGCGCGCGGGAGCGCGCCGATGTGGGTGCGTTCGTTCATCTGGCCGATGAGTACGCCCTGCGGCAGGCGGCCGAAATCGACGCCGATCTGCCCAAGTACGCGCACCTGCCGCTGGTCGGCGTGCCGTGCCCGGTCAAAGACCTCAACCAGGTGGCGGGTTTGCCTTGGGAATGCGGCGCGGCCGTCATGAAAGGCGTGATCGCCCAGGTGACCGATGGCGTCGCACAATGGCTGCGCGCGGCGGGCACGGTGATGGTCGGCAAGACCAACACACCCGAGTTCGGCTTTCCGTGCTACACCGAGCCCGACAACGCACCCCCGGCGCGTACGCCTTGGGATCTGACCCGTTCGGCGGGCGGTTCCAGCGGGGGGGCGGCAGCCGCAGTGGCGGCGGGCATCGTCGCCATCGCGCAGGGCTCGGACGGCGGCGGATCAATCCGCATCCCGGCGTCGGCCTGCGGCATCGTGGGCCTCAAACCCAGCCGGGGCCGGGTGTCGCACGGCCCATACGGTGTTCCCGGCCCGGGTCTGACCACGAACGGGGTTCTGACCCGCACCGTGCGCGACACCGCCCTCGGCTTGGACGCCATCGCCGGTCCGCGCCCCGGGGACGCTTTCTACGCGCCCCAGCCCGCGGGCACGTTCCGGCAAGCCTGCGACCGCGACCCCGGAAAGCTGCGCGTCGGGGTGCTGACGACGCCCATCATCGCGGAAGCGGACGTGCACCCGGCGTGCCTGGAAGCGGTGGACAAGACGGTCGCCCTGCTCGCCTCACTCGGCCACGACATAGTGCCCGCGCCGGTGCCGATGGAGATCGCCCAGTGGGACGCGTTCGCCGCGCTGTGGAGCGTGGGCGCGTCCTCCTTGCCCGTGCCGGAAGACCAGTGGCCCAAGCTGCGGCCGTTGACGCGCTGGCTGGCCGAACAGGGCCGCAAAGTGACCGGCGACGCCTACGCCGCCGCGCTCGTCCAAGCCCAGCGCATAGCCGCCCAAGTGGCCGAACGCTGGGCCGGCCTGGACGCCATCTTGACACCCACGCTGGCCCAGCCGCCCGCCAAGATAGGCGAGCTGCGCGACGACGCGGATCCCGCCGCTGATTTCGCCGCCCAAACCCGCTTCACCCCTTGGACGAGCGTCTACAACGTCTCCGGCCTGCCCGCCATCTCGCTCCCGCTGCACACCGCCGAAGTGGACTCGGTGCGCCTCCCGATCGGCGTCATGCTGGGCGCCCAGTTCGGGGCCGAAGAGCTGCTGCTCGCACTGTCGGCGCAGCTTGAGAGCGCATATTGAGAGCGCTGCCGCGCTCGCCCCATCGCCGGCCGGACTGCGTCCGGAGATGCCGGAACGAGTCCGGCATGACGGGGTAAGGCGGAGTCGCCACCCCTCAACCCCGCTCGTCATCCCTCAACCCAATTGGTCATCCCGCAACGCCCCCTCGTCATCCCGGACTTGTTCCGGGATCTTCGGACGCCAGTCCGATGGTGCCCGCAAGGGCGCCCCTTACCAGCCGGGCCGCTAGTCCGATGGTGCCCGTAAGGGCGCCCCTGGCCGGTTGGCCGCCCAGCCCCTACCGGCCCGGCAACCCGGCGATTCCCAGCCGCTGGCGCAGGTTGTGGTTGATGGTGTCGACGAACAGCGAGATGTCCCAGTGGTGGGTGTAGCCGAGGTTCGTTTTGTCTTGGCCGCAAATGGATTCCTCGTCGCGGAAGGTGCGTTCGTCGACGTCGACCAGCACCACTTGGCCGGCGAAGAGGCCGCCTTCGTCGCTGGGGCGCAGCAGCCTCGCGCCGGTCAGCCCGGCGGTCAGCCTGGGCGTCGGGTCGTCGTGGTAGCACAGCAGCGAGCGGCCGTTCTCGGCGGCGGAAATGGGCTCGGACGTCGTGTCGAAGGTGATCGGGTTGACGGCCCGGGTGGACGCGTCGCCCCAGGTGGCGCGGTGTTTCGTGGCCACTTCTGAGCAGGTCGCGGTGTTCCAGGAGATGATCGTGCCGGTGTCGGTGGGCGAAGTCGACGCCCGGTAGCGGGTGCGTTCCAAGATCGTGTCGTTCAGGCCCCAGCCGATCAGGTAGTCGGCTGCCAGCCGGGTTTGCGTGGTCTCGGGCAGTTCGGGTAGCAGCACGGTCAACAGATAGCCGTTGAGGATCGATCCCTGCGAGTGGGAGAACACGATGATGGGGGAGTCTCCGAAGCTCGTCAAATGGGTGAACGCGTTGAAGATATCCGCGGTGACCGGCGTGGGCCCGCCGTTGAAGAAGATGGACATGGGGTCGTCGGCGCCAACCAGGTGTGCGCCGTTGACTTGGTGGTATTTCGGCATCCACACGTTGACAGCCAACGTGTCGAAGACGGGCCGCACCGCGATGGTCGCGAATTCCTCGTTTCCAGCTAAGTACTCTGGGTCGTCGGGCCGCAGGTAGGTGGGTTTGCCCGGGTCGAACACGAACGTCGGGGTGATCACGAACACGTCGGGCGCGCCGGGGATCGGACGCTCCGGGTGCAGATACCAATTCTCGGGGATCGAATAGTCCATGTGTCCCAGCGTAACCAGACATGCGAAGCGCCGCGCCATTTTTCAGGCAGAGCATTAGGCTTGCTGCGTGAGCAAAGCAGGAACAAGACGCACGGTATTGGCGGTGCCTGGCTCGTCGGACCGCTTCATCGCGAAGGCGCGCACGCTTCCGGTCGACGCCATCTTCCTCGACTTGGAGGATGCGGTCGCCCCGGCGGTGAAGGCCGAGTCGCGCGCCCGGATCGTGGCGGCGCTGCTGGACGGCGAGTTCGCCGCGCCGGTGGTCACGGTGCGGGTGAACGGCTGGGAGACGCCGTGGACGTACGCGGACGTGGTCGAAGTGGTCCTGGGAGCGGGGGCGAAGATCGACGCGCTGGTGTTGCCGAAGACGCAAGACGCCACGCAGGTCAAAGCACTCGACCTGTTGCTGACCCAGGTGGAGCAGACGGCCGGCCTGACGGTGGGCGGCATCGGCTTGGAGGTGCAGATCGAGGATGCCAACGGGCTGCTGCACGTGGCCGAAATCGCCCAAGCCAGCGAGCGGCTGGTATCACTGGTGTACGGGCCGGGCGATTTCATGGCTTCGCTGGGCATGGGCGGGCTGCAGGTGGGCGCGCAACCGCAGGGGTATCCCGCCGACGCGTTCCACCATGTGCTCATGTCGATCCTCGTGGCGGCCCGCGCCAACGGTTTGCAGGCCATCGACGGGCCGTATGTGGCGATCCGCGACCTGGCGGGGTTCCGCGCCTCGGCGAGCGCGTCGGCGGCGTTGGGATATGACGGCAAATGGGTGCTGCACCCGGACCAGGTGGCCGCCGGGAACCAGATATTCACCCCGAAGGCCGCCGACTTCGAGCGTGCGAGCCGAATCATGGCGGCCTATGCCCAAGCGGCTACGCTTGCTGGTGGCGCCGTTGGCGCGATTGTGGTGGACGACGAGATGATCGACGAGGCCGGCGTGAAGCTGGCGGCGGCGATCCTCGCCCGTGGAAAGGCGGCAGGGCTGTGACCCAGCAGAATCCGAGGCTTGCGAAGCTGTTCTCCTTGGAGTATCCCCAGTCGGTGGGTGTGTTCCGCACCTACGAAGAGGCGCAGAAAGTGGTGGACAACCTGGCCGACAAGGAGTTTCCGGTGCAGAATCTGTGCATTGTCGGCACAGACTTGAAGTCGCTGGAGCGGGTGACCGGCCGCCAGACTTGGGGCACGGTGCTGCTGCGCGGCGTCCAGTCGGGCCTGACGACCGGCCTCATGGTGGCGATTCTGATGATCCTGTTCATGCCCGGGGCCAACACGATGGTCCTGTTCGCGAGCGCGCTCCTGATTGGCGTGCTTATCGGCATCGGCATGTCCGTGTTGAGCTACTGGGCTTCGCGGGGCAAACGCGATTTCACGTCGATCACGCAGACGATCGCCACCAGCTACGAACTGCTGTGCGAGCACAAGGTGGCCGGGAAGGCCCGCGAGATCATCCAGGCCATGCCGGAAATCCGGGCCGCGGCTTTCTCCGCCGCCCCGCCGCAACTGGCCTACCAGTATCCGGCCTACCAATATCCGGCCCAGCCGTATCCCTCGGCGTACGCGCCGCCGGCCCAGCAGTATCCGCCGCCCGCGCAGTATGCTCCGCAGCAATACCAGCCGCCTGCCGAGCCGCAACCGCCGACGTCGGACCAGCAGCCGCCATCGGACCAGCAGCAGAACTGACAGGGCGGCGAACGCTTGTGCGCCGCCGCCCTGACTTGTCGTTTCTTGTGTTTAGCTGTCGGCCATCTCGCCGCTCAGGAACTCCGTGTAGGCCGGAAGATCCAACAAACCGCTGCCGGAGACGCCGATCAAGATGACCTCGCCCTCAGCGGCCTGCTTGGCCTGCCGGATCGCCCCGGCGATGGCGTGGTTCGATTCGGACGCTGGGATGATGCCCTCGGCGCGCGAGAACAGCACGCCGGCCTCGAACGCCTCGCGCTGCCGCACCGAGATGGCCTTCACCAGGCCCTCGTGGTAGGCGTGCGAAACCAGTGGCGCCATGCCGTGGTAGCGCAGGCCGCCGGCGTGGACCGGGTCGGGCACGAAGTTCTGGCCGAGCGTGTACATCTTCAGCTTGGGCGTCATGCCGGCCGTGTCGCCGAAGTCGTAGCGGAACTCGCCCTCGGTCAGCGACGGGGCGGCTTTCGGCTCGCAAGCCACGATGGTCGTGTTCTGACGGCCTTCCAGGTTTTCCCGGATGACCGGGAACGAGATGCCGCCCAGGTTGGAGCCGCCGCCCGCACAAGCGAAGAGGTAGTCGAGTTTCGGCTCGCCGAAAACCTCAAGCTGCTTGAGCGCCTCTTGCCCGATGACGGTCTGGTGCAGCAGTACGTGGTTGAGCACTGAACCCAGCGAATACGACGCGTTCGGATCCTTCACGGCGGCTTCGACGGCCTCGGAGATGGCCATGCCGAGCGAGCCGGACGTGTCCGGGAACTGCTCGCGCAGCTTCCGGCCGATCTCGGTGGTCTCCGACGGCGACCCGATCGACCAGGCGCCGAAGACTTCCATCTGCGCGTGGCGGTACGGCTTGCCCTCGAACGAGGAACGCACCTGCCAGATGTCGCACTTGAGGCCGAACGTCTCGGCGGCGAACGCCAGAGCGGCGCCCCACTGGCCCGCGCCGGTTTCCGTCGTCAAGCGGGTGCGCCCGGCGATCTTGTTGAAGTACGCCTGCGGCACCGACGAGTTGGCCTTGTGGCTGCCAACCGGCGACGCGCCTTCGTACTTGTAGTAGATGCGCGCGGGCGTGCCCAGGGCTTTCTCCAGGCGGTAGGCGCGATACATGGGGGACGGGCGCCAAAGCTTGTAGACCTCACGGACCTCGTCAGGGATCGGGATCCAGCGTTCGGCGGAGGCCTCTTGTTCGATCAGGCCCATGGGGAACAGCGCGATCAGGTCGTCCGGGACGAGCGGCTGGTCCGTGGCGGGGTGCAGCGGCGGTGCTGGCGGCGTTGGCAGATCAGCGACGATGTTGTACCAGTGTGTAGGGATGTCGGCTTCGGTGAGCACGACTTTTGTTTGTTCACTCACGGGCGAAAGCATACCCACGATAGGGGTCGTTTCCCGACCCTCTCATTCGGAGCACCCCCACCGTCATCGAAGACCAGCACCGCCACTCGTCGCCGCAGACCCCTTCACCGTCATCCCGGACTTGTTCCGGGATCTCGGACGTAGTCCGTGTGTCCCGTCAGGGGCACGCCTGCGGCGCGCATGGGACTTCGTCCCAGGATGTCCCAACAAGTCCGGGATGACGTGGCGCGAGCACGCTTCACCTTCGGTAGAGTGAATTGAAACATATGGAGGGTTCTCATGAAGGCTGCCCCAAGCGCCCAGAGGCTGCTGTTGGACGTCCAAGCCGTGGACACGGCGATTGCGCAGGAGGAACACAAGCGCAAGACGTTGCCGGAGCACGCGCAGATCGCGGAGGGCCAGAAGATACGGCGCTCCCTGATTGAGGCCATCACCGCCGCCGACACCGTGGTCGGCGACTTGGAGGCCGCCGTCGCGAAGGCCGAGGCTGACTTGGTGCCGGTCAAGGAACGCCAAGCCCGCAACCAGAAACGCGTCGACGACGGCGCGGCCGATCCCAAGGCGTTGCAGGCGATGATCGACGAACTGGCCCATCTGGAGCGGCGCATTTCCGATCTGGAGGACGCCCAGCTCGACGTGATGGAGCGTCTGGAGACCGCTACCGCGGAGCGCGCCGAATTGGCCGCCCAGCGCGCCGAGTGCGAGAAGGGCCTGCGGGCGCTGATGACGTCCCGCGACGACCAGGTGGCCGATATTGACGCGCAACTGGCCGTTGAGCAGGACAAACGCGCCGCGCTGGCCGCCGATGTGCCCGCCGATCTGCTGGCCCTGTACGACAAGATCCGCGCGCGGGCCGGGGGAGTGGGCGCGGCCCGCTTGGCGGGCAAGCGCTGCGAGGGCTGCCAATTGGAGGCCACCGCCTCCGCGTTGGACCGCTATCTTTCCGCCGCGGACGACGACGTGCTGCGCTGTGAGGAGTGCGACCGCATCCTGGTGCGCAATGGCTAGGGCTCCGCGCGTGCCGCAGGGCGGGCCGTCGCTTTTCGATCCGCCGCCGGCCCCAGAGCCGGCCCGACCGGCCGCCCGCAAGCTGATCGTGCGCGCCGACGGTGGCTCGCGCGGCAATCCCGGCCAGGCCGCCTACGGAGCGCTGGTGGAGGATGCGGCCACCGGTGAAGTCCTGAACCGCGAGGGCAAAGCCATCGGCGTCGCGTCCAACAATGTCGCCGAGTATTCCGGCCTGATCGCGGGCCTGGAAATGGCCCGCGCGATCGCGCCCGACGCCGCCGTTGAGGTCCGCATGGATTCGAAGCTGGTCATAGAGCAGATGGCCGGCCGTTGGAAGATCAAACACCCCGACATGAAACCGCTCGCACTGCGGGCCTCCAGCCTGCGCCCGGAGCAGATCAGCTGGCACTGGGTGCCCCGCGCCGAAAACAAGGCCGCCGACGCTCTCGTCAACAAAGCCCTGGACGGTCAGCCGACTTCGCGCAGGTAGTAGAACAGCCCCACCGTCATTGAGGATCCCCTCCTGTCATCGAAGACCACCCCCACCACCGTCACCCCGGACTCGTTCCGGGGTCTCGGACGTAGTCCGTGTGCCCCGGCAGGGGCACGCCTGCGGCGTGCATGGGATGACGCATGGGGAATCTGACAAGCCGTGTTACCCAATCGTTACATATCGGCCCCGCAGCCGTAACCAACGCCCTCTAGCCTCCCAAAGGACTCCCCGTCATCGTTTGAGAGGTATCCGGCCCATGAAACATCTCCTCCCCAAAGCTATGTTGTTCGCCGCGTGTACGGCCCTGCTGCTGTCCGGCTGCGGCCAATCCGGCACGTCCGGCACGCAAGCGGCCCCCGCGTCCACCGACCAGATCGTCATCGACACCACGTTCGACATGAAGACGATCGACCCCGGCCGCGAGTTCGAACCGACCGCCCAGATGCTCGTCAAGGCGATGTACGACAACTTGCTCACCTACGGTGACGAGGACACGAGCACAGTGGTGCCGAACCTCGCCACCTACACGGCCAACGAAGAGTTGACCGAATTCACCTTCACCCTGCAAGAGGGCCGCGTGTTCTCCGACGGCAGCCCTGTGACGGCCGACGACGTGGTCTTCTCGCTCACCCGCCTCACCGGCATGAAGGGCAACCCGTCCTACCTGTTCGACGGCGTCACAGTGGAGAAGATCGACGACATGACGGTCAAGCTGACGACGGCCGCCCCTCACCCGGCGCTGCCCGTGGTGCTCACCGCGCCGCCGCTGGCCATCCTCAACTCGAAGGTGGTACAGGCCAACGGCGGTACCGTGGATGAGAATGACGCCGCCGAGGAGTGGCTGAACGCGAACTCGGCCGGATCCGGGCCGTACATCCTGGAATCCTTCGACGTGCGTTCGCAAGCCGTCTTGGTGAAGAACCCCAACTACAACGGCCCGCAAACCCCTACGTTTGAGAAAGTGATCTTCCGCAACGTCGAGCCCGCCACGCAGAAAATGAACGTTGAGCGCGGCGACTCCCAGGTTGCGCTCGGCCTGCTGGGCGACATGGTTTCCGACCTGGCCGACACCGTGAAGGTGGACTCGGTGCCGTCGGCGACCACCGTCTTCCTCATCATCAACACCGACCCGGCCATCTCCGAAGTGACGGCCAAGCCCGAGTTCTGGAAGGCGGTCAAGTCCGCCATCGACTACGACGGCCTGCTGGAGGTGGCGGGCTCTGGGGCGATCCAGTCCACCGGCGCGGTCCCGGCGCAGTTCGTCGGCGGGCTCCCGGAAAGCTCCCGGTTGAAGCGTGACCTGGAGGCGGCCAAGACCGCTGCGGCCGCTGCGGGTGCGAGCGGCAAGACCATCACGTTGTCGTACGCCAACGACATCGACCCGACGGGCGTCAGCCTGCAAACCCTCGCCGAACGCCTCCAGGTGCAACTCGCCGAAGCCGGCATCACGGTCGAGTTAGCGCCGGCGCCGTTCGCCACCGAGGTGGACGCCTACCGGGACGGCAAAGAGCAGATCGGCTTGTGGTACTGGATTCCGGACTACTCCGAGGGCAACGACTATCTGCCCTACTCGCCTGGCCAGTGGATGGGCCTGCGGGTGAACTGGCAGGCGGGCGCGAATCCGGCCATCGAGGCTTTGGCCGCCGAGTTGCTGACGACAAGCGACCCGGCCCAGCGCCAGGCGAAGTTCGAAGAATGGGGTAACCTGCTGCTCGCCGAAGGGCCGTACGTGCCACTGTTGCAGCCCGGCTCCAACGTGGTGTATTCGACGTCCATCACCGGCGTGTACTACTCCCCGACCTGGATCATCAATGCCGCAGCCCTCGGTGTCGCCAGCTAGCGGTGACAACAGCGACCCAGCCCTGCCTTCCGCCGGGAGGCAGGGCCGCCGCTCGCATGCCGCGCTGCTGCGCTATCTGGGCAAACGCCTGGTCATCTCCGTCTTCTTGCTGTTCGGCATCACGCTGGTCACGTTCATCTTGACCAACCTGGTGCCTGGCGACCCGGTGGCGGCGGCCGTGGGCCAGCGGGCCGCCGAAGATCCAGCGGTGGTTGCCGCCTTCCGGGCCAAGTACGGCCTGGACTTGCCGCTGCCGCAGCAGTACGCCAACTATTTGGCCCGCCTCGTCCAATTCGATTTGGGCACGAGTTGGCAGACCCACAACCCGGTGGCCAAAGACCTGTCCACGGCCATCCCGGCCACCATGGAGATCGCCTTCGCGGCCATCGTTTGCGCGGCCATCATCGGCGTCGTTTTCGGCGCCTGGTCGGCGTACAAGCGCGGGAAGATCACCGACCAGGTGCTGCGGATGGTTTCCCTGGTGGGGATCTCGGTGCCGACGTTCTGGATGGCGATCGTCTGCTTCTACGTCTTCTACTACCGCCTCGGGATCGCGCCCGGCTCGGGCCGGCTGACACCCGGGGTGAGCGCGCCGCCGCACGTCACCGGCATGTACACCGTCGACGCGCTGCTGGCCGGCGACCTGCGGGCGTTCGTGGACGCGGCCGCGCATCTGTCCTTGCCGACGCTGGTGCTCACGCTCTACACGATCGGCCTGCTGACCCGCTTCTCACGCACGTCGTTCCTGGAAGTGCTCGATTCGGTGTATGTGCGGGCCGCCAAAGCCAAGGGGCTGCCGGGGCGGACCGTCTTCTTCAAATACGTGTTGCGCGCGGCCGCGATTCCAATCTTGACCGTGGTGGGCTTGGCGTTCGGCTCGCTGCTGTCCGGGACGGTGCTGGTGGAGTCGATCTTCTCTTGGCCGGGCCTGGGCTCCTACGCCTACCAGTCCGCGTCCAACCTGGACCTGCTCGCCGTCATGGGCGTGGGACTGTTCGTCGGGGTGGTCTATCTCAGCATCAACTTGGCCATCGACATCGCCTACGGCTTCATTGATCCGAGAGTGCGGGTGGGGTAGATGGCTGAAACGCGCCGCTCGCTGCCGAGCCGGATTTGGCGGGCCATCCCGCCGGGCATCCGCGCGCCGCTGGGTGTCGTCTCGGCGGTGATCGCGCTGGTTTGGGTGGTGCTGTGCCTGATCGGGCCGCAGATCACCCCGCACGATCCGCTCGCCCAAAACCTGCCGCTGTACCAGCCGCCCGGCGTGGACACGCTGCTGGGCACCGACGAGTTGGGCCGCGACGTGTTTTCCCGCATCCTCGCCGGGGCGCAGGTGACGGTCGGGTTGGCGCTGCTGCTGGTGGTCATGTCGATGGTGGTCGGCTCGGTGCTGGGCGTGGTCGCGGGCTTCTTCGGCCGTTGGGTGGACGAGGCGATCATGCGTTTCACCGACTTGGTGATGGCCTTCCCGACGGTGATCCTGGCGATGGTGACCGCCGCCGCGCTGGGCGCCTCGCTGTTCAACGCCGTGCTCGCCGCGCTGATCGTGTCTTGGCCGCCGTACGCCCGCGTGGTGCGTTCGATGGTGCTGTCGCTGCGCCACCAAGAATATGTGGCCAGCGGGCGGTTGCTGGGCTTCTCCCCGCTGAAGTCCATCGGCGTCGACATCCTGCCCAACGTGGCCGGGCCGACGCTGGTGATGGCTTCGGCCGACATCGGCACGGCCGCTTTGCTGCTGTCCGGCCTGTCGTTCTTGGGGTTGGGCGCCAAACCGCCTTCTCCGGAGTGGGGCGCGATGGTTTCTTCGGCGGTGCGGCACTTCGACAAGTGGTGGATGGGCGTGTTCCCTGGCTTGGCGATCCTCACGGTCGTGATCTGCTTCAACTTCCTCGGCGACGCGCTGCGCGACTATTTCGATCCGAAGGGGGCCACCCGATGACCGCCCTGCTGCGCATCGAAGACCTCACTTTGGGCATCAAGGACGAGGACGGCGTGACGCCCATCCTGCGCGGCATCAGCTTGGACGTCGCCGCCGGGCAGGTGCAGGGTTTGGCGGGGGAGTCCGGCTCGGGCAAGACCATCACGGGCATGACGGTGATGGGCATGGAGCCGGCCGGGTCCGTCACGTCGGGGCACATCTGGCTGGAAGACACGGACCTGCTGGCCCTTCGCGGCAAAGAGCTGAACCAGGTGCGCGGCCAGCGGGTTGGGATGGTGTTCCAGGATCCGTCGGCCTCGCTGCATCCGCAGTTGACGGTCGGCTCACAATTGACCGACCACGTGCGCTACCACCTCAAGCTCAAGCGGGCCGCCGCCACTGATTTGGCTTGCGACTGGCTCGAACGCGTCGGCATCCCAGGCGGGCGCGCGGTGCTGCGGCGCTATCCGCACGAGTTTTCCGGCGGGCAGCGGCAGCGCATTGCCATCGCCATGGCGCTGGCCTGTTCGCCGGGCGTGCTCATCGCGGACGAGCCGACCACGGCGCTGGACGTGACCGTGCAGGCCGGGGTGCTGGCGCTGCTGCGCGAGTTGGTCGACACACTGCATTTGGCGGTGCTGTTCGTCACCCACGACCTGGGCGTGATGAGCGCCATCGCCGACAATGTGGCCGTCATGCATGACGGGGAGATCGTGGAAGCCGGCCCCAGGGAGCAGGTCTTCACAAACCCCGCCCACGCGTACACCCGTTCGCTGCTCGCCTCGCTGCCCGGGGCCAAGGGCGGGTTGCTCTCGCGCGCTGACCTGGAAACGCTCGGAGGTGGCTGGTGAGCGCCGAACCGGTCATCCAGGCCCGCGACATCGTCGTCGAGTATCCGGGCCATCCGCCGCTGCGCGCTGTTGACGGGGTCTCGTTCGATCTGTACCCGGGCGAAGTGGTGGGCTTGGTCGGCGAATCCGGCTGTGGCAAGTCGACGATGGCGCGCGTGCTGACGGGCCTGTTGAAGCCGACCGCCGGCGAGGTGTCCTATTTGGGCCAGCCGTTGCGGCCGCTGGGCATCGGCGGGCGGGCCCCGGAACTGACCGGCATCCAGATGGTCTTCCAGGATCCCGGATCGTCGCTGAATCCGCGCCGCCGCGTCGGCAAGCAGATCCAAGACGGCATCGACACGGCCGCCAAGCGCATGGCCTGCCTGGGGCAGCGCCTCTCGCGCGACGACCCGGCGCCGATCGACCCGGCCGAATGGCTGGTCCGGGTGGGCATGCAGGCTTCCGACGTGCGGCGGTTCCCGCATTCGCTTTCGGGCGGGCAGCGCCAGCGTGTGGCCACCGCCCGCGCTTTGGCCGCCCGGCCGTCGGTGCTGATCGGGGATGAGCCGATCTCCGCCTTGGACGCCTCCACCCAGGCGAAAGTGGCCCACCTGATGGGCAAGCTCGCCGTCTCGCAGGGCGCGTGCCTGCTGTTCATCTCGCACGACCTGTCGGTGGTGCGCCTGATCGCCGACCGCATCATGGTCATGTACCGCGGCCGCATCGTGGAGCGCGGCCCGACGGCCGAAATCTGGTCCGAGCCGCGGCACCCCTACACGAAGGCGCTGCTGGGTGCGATACCCGTCCCCGACGGCGCGGGCAAGCTCCCGGCCGTCGCCGACCCTGGCGTCGCCTACCCGTTGGAGGAGGCCGACCGGACCGGCTAGGATGGCCCGGACGAGCCGGCCGGGTGATCGCGGCGCAAGCTGAGGAAAGTCCGGACTCCGCAGAGCAGGGTGGTGGGTAACACCCACCCGGGGCGACCCGCGGGAAAGTGCCACAGAGAACAGACCGCCTCCCAGGAGGCAAGGGTGAAACGGCGGTGTAAGAGACCACCGCGCCTCAGGTGACTGAGGTGGCAAGGTAAACCCCACCCGGAGCAAGGCCAAGCAGGACGCCGTCCGAGCGCTGCTCGCGCGAGGCGCCCGGGTAGGCTGCACGCTGGTGTCGCAAGGCACCAGGGAAGGCGGATGGCAACACCCGTCGCAGATGGATGATCACCGACTACAGAATCCGGCTTACAGGCCGGCTCGCCACACCCACCTAGTCATCCCGAGCACCCCACCTAGTCATCCCGAGCACCCCACCTCGTCATCCCGGACTTGTTCCGGGATCAAACCCCACAAAGTGTCCTCGCTGTGCTGCGGTACTTTGCGGGGACCCCTGGCTGCCACCAGACTCTCTTTCTCGTCATCCCGGACTTGTTCCGGGATCTTGGGACGTAGTCCCATGCACCCCGCAGGGGTGCCCCTTGGCGGGGCACACGGACTGCGTCCGAGATGCCGGAACGAGCCCGGCATGACGGTATGCAGTCCGATGCGCGCCGCAGGCGTGCCCTGGCAGGCACACGGACGAAGTCCGCTGCACACCCCCGCGGCGCCATCCGTTGAACGCATTGCTTGGTGTACTACTTCCGGATCATGTTCGACATTGGTCTATCATGGAGCCATGACGCTCGTGTATTCCACTGTGACAGCCAAGGGCCAGATCACGCTGCCGGCTGAGGTGCGCCGACGGTTCGGCTTCCGGCCCGGCCAGAAGGTCGCCATTGTCGCCGATGATTCCGGCGTCCGGGTCGAGGCCCCCGGCAGCGTTGCGGATGTCCGGGCCAGGTTGCGCGCCGAGATGACGGCCCAGGGGACGTGGGGGGCGCCGCTTGACCCCGCTGCCGCGTGGAGTGACGACACGGCGGAACGGCATGCCTAGCGCGGATACCACCTGCCTGCTGCGCTGGCTGTTGGACGATGTGCCGGCCCAGACGCGTCGCGTCCAGGCGCTCCTGGATTCCGGGCCTGGTCTTTACGTGGCCGACGGCGTTCTGATTGAGACAGTCTTCGTCTTGGAGCGCCAGGCCCGCGTCGGCCGAGACACGGTCGCCCTGTCCATCGACGCCGTGCTGGCCGAGGCGTCGTTCGATGTTGACCGCGAACTGTGGCACGGCATCTTGGAGTTGTACCGCGCCCATCCCAAGCTGGCGGTGGCGGACATCTACTTCGCCTTGCTGGCCCGTCGGCAGGGGCGCACCCCGCTTTACACGTTCGACCGCAAGATGGCCGCGCAGTTGCCGGACTGCGCGATCCCTCCGGAGGCCGGCTGACCTCGCGATTCACGGATCCCGGGCCACCCACCTCGTCATCCCGGACTCGTTCCGGGATCAAACCCCACAAAGTGTCCTCGCTTCGCTGCGGTACTTTGCGGGGTGGTGTTCCGGGATCTCGGACGGAGTCCGTGTGTCCGCCAGGGCACGCCTCCCTTATACTTCCTTCTACCACTAGTGTTCCCCGGGGGGCTCCAATGACCGCACCCAATCGTCTAGCGGCACTCGTCGGCATAGTCGCCGTCGCGCTCGCAGCGACGTTCGCAACTGCCGCGCCCACAGCGCAAGCTGACACGGCCGGCATTTCCACCGTCACGCGGGTGGCCGTGGCCGACGCGTCCACTTCGGCTGGGTTCGCCTGGCACACCGACCGCACTTCGTCATCGTCCGATCCGCAGCCGGTCACCGGCTTGGCGTGGGGCCCGACCGGCTCGTTCAACTGTGCCCAGTCGACGCTGGCGTCGGCCACCGCCCCCACGACGACGGTCTACGACCGCATCACGTATTCGCAGGTGACTCTGACGGGGCTGCAGCCGGGCACTTACTATTCCTACTGCGTCATCTTGTCGACCGGCGTGCGCACCCCGGTGACCACGTTCAAGACCGCCGCGCAGTCTTCCACGACGATGCTGGCTTTCGCCGACGTCAACTGGCGCTCGACGGTTGACAACCACGTTCCCGAGACGCTGGCGGCTGCCCAGGCCGCCTACCCGAAGGCCGATTTTGCCGTTCTCACCGGGACGCTGGCCTCGTCCAGCGACACCACCCACGCGTTTGGCTTCCTGAACGCCATCGCTACGGCGTCGCAGCGTCTGACGTGGGCGCCGACGGCACACACCTCGGGCTCGTCCAACCGCTACTACCAATACGGGTTCGCCTTGCCCACAACGGGCACCTACGACTTGGCCAACTACGCCGTGCGCCGCGGGCCGGTGTTGCTGTTGGTAGTCAACACCCGGCTGACGGCCACGGCCAACATCGACGCGACCGTGTCCTGGATCAACCAACAGGTCAACGCGTTGGGTTCCGCGAAGGCGACCACCTGGGTGGTAGCCGCGATCCCAACGGAGTTCTATGGCAACACGTCGACGACTTCCACGTTGCGCACCCGCGTCCATGAGGCTTTCCGGGCCAACGGCGTCGCGCTCGTGCTGCAGGGCGGCACCAAGGCCTATACCCGCTCATTCCCGGTCGCGGCCACGCCCTATTTCGACTATCCCAGCCCGGAGCGGGTCGCCACCAAGGACGGCGTGGTCTATGTGACGCCGGGTGCCAGCGGCATTGAACAGGCGACGGTGTCCAGTTCGGCAACGACCGCGACGACCGCCTGGCTGCAGGCCTGGACGCCCGAAATGACGTCTTCCGAGCGTTCGGCCGCCGCCAAGAAGTCCTATTCCGCCATCACGGCGACCGCCGCCTACCTGACGCTCACCGCGCGCCAGGCCGACGGGACGGTCCTGGACGAGTTCACCATCGACCGGCAGGCCACGCCGACCGCCGATCCGCAGCGGCTGCAGCCGTTCGGCCTGAACAACGGGTTCGGCGCGGATCCGCAGACCGAGCGCGTGATCACGTGGGTGATGAAGACCTCGGACAAGTGGTCCGACGTGTCGATCACGTGGGGCACGGACGGCCGCGAACGGAAGTCTGAAGTGGTGCGGACGGTGCTCAAGTCTGATCTTTCTGCGTACACCGCGTACACGTTCAACGCGCGCGGCTTGCAGCCTGGGGCCACCTACACCTACTACATCACCGGCAAGAAGGCGAACGCGCGCGGATTGACGCAAACCTACGAATCGCCGCATTACAGCTTCACGACCGAAGCCGCCGACGCGGGCGCGTTCAGCTTCATCGACTTCGCCGATTCGCAGGGCTCTTCGTCCACCTACGACGAGTATTGGGGCAACACGCTGCGCACGGCGCTGGCCCGCAACCCGGAGGCGGCGTTCGCCACCCACACCGGCGACATCATCGATTCCACCTCGACCTCGCACTACGAGGGCTGGTTGGGCGCGATCGGCACGTCGCTGTCGTCGGTGGCCTTCAACCCGGTGCTGGGCAACCATGACTACGGCGCCGAGCGCGGCGCGGGGCTCTACGCAAAGGTGTTTGAACGGGCGTCGGCCCATTCGGCGCAATGCCCGGTGCCGTCCGGGTTCCCGCTCACCTACGCGCACGCGTACTCGAACGCGCTGCTCGTCTATCTCAACACCAACCCGTCGGATTCGTCGGGGACCGGGTCGTCCGTGAAGTTGGCCGAGGAGGTGCAGTTGGCCAACTGGGTGCAGTGCGTCGTCACGGCGGACCGGCAGACGCATCCGGACCGTTGGGTGATCGTCCTGATGCACAAGTCTCCGTTCGGCGGGAAGCACGCCGGCACGACGCTCACCGACCAGGGAGACCTGGGCGGCGCGGCCTATCTGCGGCAAGCATTCGGCCCGGTGTTCACTTCGCTGGGCGTCGACTTGGTGTTGGCCGGGCACGACCACAACCTGATCCGCTCCTATCCCATCCGGTACACCTCGTCGGTGGCCTACGGGCATTCGGGCGACACCGTCAGCTCGTCGGCGGACGGCCTGGTCTACTTCATCCCGCGCAACTCGGGGGAGAAGACGTATTCGCCCACGTCGTACAGCGCGACCGTGCGGCCCTGGATCAACAAGCTTTGGAACATATCCACGTCCACGCCGGAGTTGACCGTTTACGCGGTGGTGACGGTCTCCGACCAGTCGATACGCGTGGTGGCCTATTCGGTCGATGGCGTGGTGCGGGACTCCTTCACGGTAGTTCGCTGAGGGCGGCCAGCAACCTGTCGACGTGCCCTTTGGCACGCACGTTGTACATCGCCAGTGCGATCTTGCCTTGTCCGTCCGGGGCCACATCCACGACGAATGTGGAGCGGATAATGCCCTCGATGCGCTTCCCGTAGAGGACTTTCGACCCCCACACACCCCAGGCTCGCGCGGTCTGCTTTTCCGGGTCGGACAGCAGGGTCAGCGTGAGCGAGTCCCGCTGTTTGAAGCGGCGCTGCTTTTCGGGCGAATCCGGCGAGATGCCCAGGACGGTGATGCCGCGCCCGGACAGCTTTGCCTGGGCGGCGTTGAAGTCGACCGCCTCCAGGGCGCATCCCGGGGTCATCGCCGCCGGGTAGAAGTAGATGATGACCCTTTTGCCCGCGTAGTCCGACAGCGATACCGGCTTGTCGGCGTCGGCGATCAAAGTGAAGGCGGGAGCCGTGTCCCCGGCGTTCAATTCAGCCATGGCTCCCAGTGTAGGCTGGTCCCAACTTGATCGGAGGCTGGTATGGGCAAGCAACGGACGACAGCGGAAATCGAAGCTGAGATCGCCGCCGCGAGGGAGCGGCTGGCGTCCAATGTGGAGTCGCTGGTCAACCAGGTGCATCCAAAGGCGGTTGCCCAGCGCGGGCTGCGCCAGGCGCGTGATTTCGTCGACGACAAGGTCGACGTGCTGAAGCAGAAAGCCGCACCGCTGCAAGCCAAGGTCGCGCCGCTGAAGAGCGAAGTGGTGGCCGCCGATGGCTCTTGGCGCACCGACCGGGTCGCGATGATCGCCGGCGGAGTTGCCGCTGTGATCATCCTCATCGGGCTGTTGCGGAAAATCCTGTCTCGTTGATGCGCCGCCTTGGGGTCGTCGCGGCCGCCTTGTTGCTGGCCGCCTGCGTGGGGGAGCCCACGGCGAGCCTGACACCTACGCCGACGGCCACTTCGGCATTGTCGGTTTGGGACGAGCTGGGCCCGATTACGCTCGCCGCACCCAGTCGCTACGCTGAGATCCTGCGCCCCGAATTGGACGAGTGGAACGCCGCCCACCCGGCTGAGCCGGCCACGTTGCGCGAACTGCCGGATTCGCCCGACGTGGTGTTGGCCGACTTGCAGGCGAGGGCCGAGCAAGACGACGGCGAATACACCCTCACGCTGTTGGACGCGGAGTGGCTGGCCGCGTTGGATGGCGCTTACCAGGCATTTCCCGCTGCGGCCGACGCAGACGCCGATGCCGACGCGGACGTGGACGCGGAGGCGACCCCTGCCGCGGTTGGTTCCGGCCTGGGTGTGGCGTTCGCCGCCGATCCGACCGTGCGGTTCAAGCACGCCGAGCCCGTCAAAGGTTGCGCCAAACCAGCTGGGCCGTTGTGCGCCGCCCGCGGGCTGGCTTCCGACATCGCCTTGGCGCGCGCCCTGCGGGAGACCGCTTCCAGCCCGCTGCCGGGCACGGGAGCCGTGTTGGCGTTGGAAGCTGGCCTGGATCAACTGCGCCACGACTTCCAGGCCATGCCCGCCGCCGCCCTGACGTGGGACGACGCGGCCGTAGCCGACGCGTTCACCGCAGGCGAAGTGTTCGCCGCTGAGATCCCCGCCTCCTACTACCAGCGCGTGCGCGCCGACGACGTCACAGGCGAACCTGCCAGCCCAAACGCCGTGCTGGCTGTGATGGAGCTGGCCGTCTCAGCCCACGGCCGCAATCTGGGCACGGCCAGCGCTTTGGCCAATTGGCTGACCCGCCCAGAAGCCGCCCAAGCCCGCTGGGACACCTACGGCCTGTGTCCGCCCACCGGTGTGGCGGACTTGAAGCAGACCGATTGGCAGCAAACCATGGCGGCGGTGTTGGAGACCGCCACTGTCCAAACCACGTCCGACAAGTGGCCGCAAGCCGTCAAGGCCATAGCTGACCAAACCCGCCCGGTCCTCTTGCGCGAACTCACACCCGCCCAAGCGGCGCAAGACTTACAGGCCGCCCTCACCCAGATCTGCGGCCCAGCCAGTTGCTGATGCCGCACTGAGCGGACACCGCATTTCCGTCATCCCGGACTTGTTCCGGGGTCCCCGCAAAGTATCGAAGAACTTTGTGGGGTGGTGTTCCGGGATCTCGGACGTAGTCCGTGTGGCCCGTTAGGGGCACCCGTGCGGGGTGCATGGGACTGCGTCCCAAGATGCCGGAACGAGTCCGGCATGACAGGGGGAGGGAACGTCGTAACAAGTCCGGCATGACGAGGGGAGTGGCGGCCAACTCGGGCAACCGCGTTTTCTCCAGGTGATTCGGGGTTTTCTCTCGGTTCGGAAGTTGGGTCGCGGCGGTAGTTTCCTACCAAACGGCACAGTTATACCTCAAAGGAGAGGCTATGCACCCCAAGCCCCTGGCCGCGCTGTCTCTAGCAGCGACCCTCGCATTTTCTGTTGGTTTGGCAGTTGTGGACGCGCCGCTGGCATATGCGTCCGACAGCACCGCGGACATCGTGCAAGCGATGGCCAACCGCTCTGCGGTCACCTACGGCGCCGCGGACTGGCGCGATTTCGGCACTTCGCGCACCTTCAACCGCGTAGTGCTCACCACCGCCGCGGCGACGAGCGCGACGCTGGAGTATTTCGACTTCGAAGCCATGGCCTGGCAGCGTCTGTACCCCGACACCGGTGGGATCGCGCTGAACGCGGGCTCCAACACAGTCACGTTCGACGATCCGCTGGTCGCCAGCAAGATCCGGGTCTTGCCCAGCTCGGTCACGCTGGCCGGCGTCTACAACGATTCGCCGATCGCCACCACCACCGGCATCGAAATCACCACCACGGTGGGCGTGCCGCCTTCGCTGCCCGCGCACCTGAACGTGGACCAGGAAAACGGCGGGCGGCTCCTGCTATCCGTCACCTGGCCCGCTCCGACTTCGGCCGTGTTGACGCGCTATGAGACACCGGGCGTATACACCGTGACAGGCTCTTACGCCGACGGCGGCATCACCGGGACGGCCACGGCCACCATCACCGTGACCGCCGAGAAGGGCATCATCGAGTTGGACACGCCCTACATGGGCTGGAACCACTGGTACGCCCTGTACATGAACCCCACCGACACCACCTTCAAAGCGCAGGTGGAGGAGATGGAACGCAACGGGCTGCTGGACGCCGGCTATGACATCGTCTGGATCGACGAGGGCTGGTGGGGCAACAGTGACAACAAGAACTACCGGGACTCCGACGGCAATATGATCGCCTCGCAGCAGCGCTTCCACGGCAACGCGGGCATCAAAGAACTCGCCGACTGGGTGCACGCCAAAGGCTTGAAGTTCGGCATCTACACCGACACGGGTGTCGGCTCTTGCGGCGGCTACTACGGCTCCGGTGGCGACAACTGGTTTGAGAACTACCGCAAAGACGTGGCGTTCTTCAAGAGCGTGGGCGCTGACGCCGTGAAGCTCGACCACTGCGGCGCCCACAACGACGCCGGCCCCTACATGGACACGAACTTCGAGGTTTATGCCGCGTTCTACCAGGCCATGCGGGCCGAGGGCGCCACCGACATGATCCTCGACACCTGCGAGTGGGGCCAGGAAGCGCCCGGCGACTGGGCTTACAAGATCGCCAACGCTTGGCGCACCGACGGCGACCTGGGCACCCCTGCCTTGGGCGACAGTTTCTTCGAGATTTGGGAGCGCAACGTCAACCGGGCCGCGTCCGGGCCAGGCGCCAAGGGTTGGAACGACCCGGACTACCTGACGATCGACGCGCCGAACAACAAGATGACCCCATCCCAGTTCCGCACCTATTTCACCCTGTGGGCCATCTCGGCCAGCCCGCTGATCCTCTCCCAGGACGTCAGGGTGCTGAAGCCTGAAAACCTGGAGACCCTGAAGAACGCCGACATGATCGCCATCGACCAGGACCCGCTCGGCATCCAGGCCTCCGAAATCCGCCGTGACCAGGACAAACTCCAGGTGTGGTCCAAGCCGCTCGTCGACAAGGACGGCAAGGCCCGCGCGGCGGTCACTTTGCTGAACCGCTCGGACACCGTGGCGCAGATCGGCTTCAACTGGACGGAGGCCGGCTTGGCCAACGTCACGAAGGTGCGCAACGTCTGGGACGGCACCGACGAGTCGGGCGCTGCCAGCTACTCCGGCTGGGTGTTCCCCGGCGAGGTCATCACCGTCATCGGCGAAGGCGACGCGGTGGCCCCCACCTCCGGCTATGCCCAGGTCAACTATGCGCCACAGTCGCTGATCTATGCCCCGTCCGGCTCGAACCAATACCAGCGGTCCCAAGCCGCGGCCGACTACCGCACCGACACCTATTGGAGGCCCAACTTCAACGATCTGGACGGCTCGCAGTGGATCTTGGCCGACTTTGAGGGCGTGACGCGGTCCATCGGCAAAGTCGTCATGAACATGCAGGACGCTTTCACAACCGCTTCCCAGATCGACTACTGGGACGGGTCGGCGTGGCAAGCGGTGCCGGGCGCCGCCAAGGCGTCGCTGGCAGTCGGCGTGAACACATATGACTTCTCCACGACGCCCGTTTCCACCACGAAAGTCCGTTGGCGGGCCGTCGCGGGTGGCAGCCCGCAGGTGCGCGAATTCGAGGTGTACGGCCCTGACCCGGCAAATTCGGGCTATACCAACATGATCCAGACGGTTGCCCTCGCCAATCCGAATCAGGTGCAAAACGGCGACGCGTCCTGCTTCTCGTCGTCCGACTATGCTGGCTACGGCTGCGACAAGATCATGGACGGCATCAAGCAGAATGGTTCGACTGCGAGTGCGGCGAACGCCACCGGCCGGTGGAACTCCGGCAATCCGGGCAACGGCGAATATGTGGGTGTTTCGTGGACCACGCCGGTCACCGGTGCGACGACGTTGAGCATCTTCTATGGCTCCTGGTGGAACCGCGAGATCGAGTCGGTGGTGGAATACCGCGAAAGCTCCGCGGGCCCCTGGATCGAGTTGGGCACTGTGGCCAAGACGCCCACCCCCGGCCAAATCCAGGCCACCGACACTGTCGATTTCGACATGACCGGCAAGACGGTCCAAGCCGTCCAGGTGCGGTTCACCAACGTGATCGTCGATCTGGATACGAGCGTGGTGTGGAAGGGCTACGACTATCCCACCCTGTGGGAAATCGAGTTGAACACGCCGGTGGTCGCCATCCCGTTGGTGGCGAAGGTGGCGCAGGCCGAGACCAAGGCCGGCCGTGCGCCCGAGTTGCCCGCCAAGGTGGACGTGCGCTATTCCGACGGCGCCTATCAGCGGATGGACGTCACCTGGGACCCGATCCCACCCGCCGACTACGCCGACGCGGGGTTCTTCGCGGTTAACGGCACCGTCGATTCGATCAGCCTGTCCGCCAAGGCCCTGGTGACCGTGCTGGCCAGGCCGGAATCGCTGGCGGAACTGCAAGCCCTCTACGACGCCAACAAGGACTTGGACCCGGCCGACTACGCCGCTGGCGCTTGGCCCGCTTTCAGCTCCGCATTGGATGAGGCCAAGCAGGTGTTGGACGATGCCGAATCGGCGACGGCGGCTGAGATCGCCACAGCCGCGATAGCGCTGGAAGACGCCGTCGACGCGCTGGCGTACATCAAGGATTTGAAGGAGTTGGCGCTTGGCAGCGAGAACTTGCAAGCCGGAGATTTCCTCCCCACAGGATGGTCGGCTTTCACTTCCGCGCTGTCCGACGCGCAGGTAGTCCTGGCCAATCCCAACTGCACCGCCCGGCAAGCGTCGGATGCGTATGCGGACCTGAAGGAGGCCGTGGACGCCCTGAAAGTGGCCAACCTGGCGCTGCCCGCCAACGGCGGCACGGCTACGGCGTCCTCGCGGTACAACGCCTCCTACGACGCCGACGCGCTGAACGATGGCAGCTACGACACGCGTTGGAACTCGGCCGCGTCACCGGAGGTGGGCGAATGGGCGCAGCTTGCCTGGGCGACCGGGCAGGTGGTCAACGAGGTGCGCCTGGTGTTCAACACCTGGGCAGCGCGTGCCAAGTTGGTGGATCTGCAGTACGAGGTCGACGGCGAGTGGGTCACCTTGGCCACCATCGCCACCGACCCGGTCGGCGACCAAATCGAAGCCGCCGAGATCACCAAGATCCCGCTGGGCAACATCGAAGTCACGAAGCTGCGCGTGATCTGGCGCGAAATGTTCACCTACAACGGTGGCGTCGACCCGACCTTCTGGGAATTCGAGGTCTACAACTGGCCAGTCACGCAAGCCGATCCGGTGTCGGTGGATATCGTCACCGACCAGGCTCCGCAGTTGCCCGAGAATGTGCCCACACGCTTGTCAACGGGCGTTTGGACGCAGTCTCCGGTCGACTGGGATCCGATTCCGGCATCCGCTTATGCCTCGCCGGGGACACTCACAGTGACGGGCACGATCGCGGGCACAAGCGTTCCGGCGGCCGCCACGGTCACTGTGGTGCAACGCGGTGACACCGGCCCGCTGGTCGACCTGGTCGCGGGCGCGCAGTCGTTGTTGGATTCGGGCAAGCTGACCGCCGCGGCTGTGTCAGCGTTGGCCGGGCCGGTTGCGGATGCGGAGGCGTTGCTGGCTCGTGGTGTCAACGTTTCCCAATCGGATGTGGATGTTGTGTTTGATGCTCTGTTGGCTGCTGTTGGCCAGGCCGAGTTGGATTCATCGAAGATTGGCCGCGCGGTGGACGTGGAGTTGTTGGCGACACTGGTGTCGTTGGCGGAGGCTGTTCCGACTGAGCGTTTCACGGATGTGTCTGTGGCGGTGTTGTTGGAGAAGTTGGAGGCTGCGCGGGCGGTGTTGGCTGATGCGGGCCGTTCGCAGGCTGATGTTGAGGCTGCGATTGCTGGGGTGCAGGATGCGGTTGCTGGTTTGCGGAATCATTATGTGACGCAGCTGGTGACGAATGTGACGGCGTTGAATTTGGTGAAGAAGAAGACGTTCCAGTT
>JAISUR010000038.1 GCA_031271975.1 Propionibacteriaceae bacterium | reverse complement strand
GTGGGGGGTGTGGATGACGGGGTGGGGGGTGTGGATGACGGGGTGGGGGGTGTGGATGACGGGGTGGGGGGAAGTGTCTGCCGGTCATGCCGGGCAAGTTCTGGCATCTCGGACGGAGTCCGGTCTTGTGGGCGGGTCAGGGTGTGTTGGCCGGTGGCCAGGTCGGTGACCAGGGTTATCGGTTCTTCGTTATTGATCGCGGCGATCAATGTGGCCAGGATTTCCGGGGGTGGGGCCACGGTGACGATGATCTCTATCGTGCCGCCGCAACTCAGGCCCACGCCCAAGGCTGTGTCATCGCTGACCGCGAACTTGGTCAGTTCCGCCTCGCCGGTGGCCAGAACGCGCTGGGCGACCTCGTACACGGCGCCGTCCACGCAGCCCGCTGTCACGTTTCCGACCACGTCACCGTCCGCGCTAACGGCCATCATCGTGCCTGCCTCGCGCGGGGCGGAATGCAACTGGCGGACGACAGTGGCCAAAGCCCAGCGTCTGCCGTCCGCCAGTTGTTCCCAGATCATGCCCGCAGATTACTGCTGCCTGGCCGCCCAGCGCGCGGCGAACAGCTCATAGACCTTGTCTGCGAAGGCCGGATCGTTGATGATCGTGTCCATCTCGACGACTTCCACAGCCGGGTCGAGGTTCTCCTTGATCGAATTCACGATCGGGGAGTAGTCGACGCCATGCCACTGGTTGCCTTCCTTCATGTAGTTGTCGAGGCCTTTCAACGGGATCGCGACGGCCTTCGGGCCCGGCGACGCGTTGACGTGCTCGGCGACATACTTGCCCAGCTTGACCATCTCTTCTGGAGTTGCCAGCAGCGAGGTGATGTTCGGGTTGTGGAGGATGATGTTCCGATCCTGGTAGGCGGCTGGGATCGTGGGCGGCGCGCCGAAGTTGAACGCCTCCAAGGCGCCCGGCACGACGACCAGCGGGATGTTGTTGCGGACGGCCGCTTCCATGCGGTCGATGAGCGGATCGAAGATGCCGCCGTTCCAGTGGTTCAAGATTTCCGGCAGCGAGAAGTCGATCAGGCCGGCGATCACGCCCTTGTCGATCAGTTCCTCCATGCCCGCGCCCTCGCCGACGGCGTGGAACGCGACGACCTCGAAGCCGTTGTTCTCCAGATTCCAGCGGATGCGCTCCACACCGGGTGTGGTGACCCCCCACTGCGTGATCGCGATGAGCGGCTTGGAGGCCTTCGCGCGCTGCACCGTCGCCTCATAGCCCTGCGCGGCGCCCGCGGCCATGTGCGCGGCGTTCGACAGGATCATCAGCGAGATCTGGTTCAGACCGCCGATGTCGGTCACGGCGTACATCATCGCCATGTCGGAATTCCCGACGTACGGCTTGGTGTTGTTCGACGCCATCGTCGACACCAGCAGCTTCGGGAAGCCGATCGGCAACGCGCGGAACGCCGGGGAGAGCATATCCGTGCCGCCGGTGCCGCCGAGGCCCAAGACGGCGTGGATCTTGCCTGCCTCCTGCAACTCGACGAGCACTTTCGCCAGGCCCTCGCCCATCTTGGTGATGGCCAGCGGACGGCCCTCGGCGCCCTCCTTGCGGTCAGCGAAATATGCCAGGTCGATGCCGGCCTTGGCGGCGACTTCGGTGGCGGGGATGTCCGGCTCGAAATAGGGCTCGCCGATCGTGCCGGTGTTGACCACCAACACCTTCACGCCGAGTTCTTCAATGCATTCCTTGACGTATTTGTACTCCGTGCCCTTCGTATCCAGCGTGCCGGCAATGCATACGGTCGCTTCAGTCATTTTTGTCCTTTCCTATACGGTCGTCTTTGACCGGTTGATTTCTGCCCAGAGGCGTTCATAGGTGATTGGCAGGTCGCGGACTTGGACGCCTGTCGCGTCCTGGATCGCCGCGCCGAGTGCCGCACTTGTGACCAGGAGCCCGCTTTCGGAGACGCCTTTCGCTCCATAGGGGCCGGGCCCATCCAGGTTTTCCACATTCGCCGACCGGAAATCATCTGCGATATCCATGAAGGTCGGAATGCGGTAGTCGAGCGCTCCGGCGTTCCGCAGGACGCCGTGCTCGTCGAATATGTACTGCTCCATCGCGGATTGGCCGATGCCCATCACCGCCGCACCCTCGTCCTGGGCGGCGATTTGCACCGGGTTCAACTCGATGCCCGCGTCGCCGACCACGATATGTTGCAGCACTTTGTAATAACCCGTCTCCGGATCGACCTCCACCTTCATCACGGTGCAGTTCAATTCGAAGAACGACGCGGGGCCGCCGAGCGGATGCCCCTTGACGCCCGTCATGCGCGTGGTGCCTTGGCCGATGAACTCGCCGCGCAGGCTGCCCAGCGCCTTGCGGGCGGCCTCTTCAAGCGGCAGCTCGCCGTCGGGCGTGATCAGTTTGCCGGGCTCGTGGCTGAGCTGTTCCGGATCCGCCCCGGTCACCTCCGCGTACATCGCCAACACCCGGCCGCGCAGATCCCGGCAGGCTCGTACCACGGCGTCGCCCATGAAGACCGACGACCGGGATGCCGACGTCTGCAAGTCGAACGGCACTTGGTCGGTGTCGCCGGAGACCACCGTCACTTTGTCGATCGGGATGCCCAACTCGTCGGCGGCGGCCTGCGACCAAATCGTCCGGGCGCCCTGGCCCATGTCGGACGTGCCCGCGTAGACCATCGCCGAGCCGTCGTAAAGCAACCTCACCAGGGATTGCGAAAGGCCCGTCGTCGCCGAAGGTTTGACGGCCATGGCTAGGCCCTTGCCGCAGTTGGGACCCAGCGGGGCGTTCCAGTCGGACAGTTCCAAGGCCTTGTCGAGCACCTGCCGCCAGTCGCCGTCGGAAACCGACGGGTGGGATCCGCCGATGAAAGCTTCGTCGCGGGCCGCGAGGTTGCGCCGCCGCACTTCGGCTGGGTCCAGCCCCAGTTGGCGGGCGCCTTCGTTGATCTGCGACTCGCACGACCAGCTCACCTGCGGCACTCCGTAGGCCCGCATCGCCGTCGAAACGGTCGTGTTCGTGAGCAGGGCGCGGGCGTCGATGCGCGCTGCCGGGGTGTGGTACGGCCCAGCACCCACATACGACCCCTTCGTCATGACGCGTGGCGCCACATCCGCGTACGCTCCCAGCACGTAATCGATCTGGATGTCCTGGAAGAGGATGTCGCCGGCTTTCGAGAAGCCGGTCCGCACATGCGCCCAAGAGCCGGCCCGGCGGATCGCCAAGAACGTCTCCTCCAGCGTGTACATGAAGCGGACCGTCCGGCCGGTCAGCAGCGCGGCGAAGCTCATCAACGGCGAATACTTCGCGATCTGCTTCCCGCCGAAACCGCCGCCCGGGTCGGGTGCGAGAATGCGCACCTTCGACAGCGGCAACTTCACCAACCCGGCGATCATGTGCTGCAGCAAGTACGGATGCTGCACGGGCAGATGCAACGTCAGGCCGCCGTCGTCCGTCGGCTCGGCCACCAAGCCCAGCGGCTCGATGGTGAAATGCGTCATCATCGGATACGTGTAGGTGCCCTCGACGATCAAGTCCGCCTTGGCTTCTTGCTCTGCCACATCGCCCCAAGTCACGAGCTGCTTCTCGATGACGTTCGACTCGCGCAGCGGGTCGTTGGGGCGCACTCTCGGATCGGAGGCGTCCTGGGCCAGCGGCGCGCCTTCGGCGATGGCTTGCTCGCGGTTGTAGACGCCAGGGATTTCCCGGTATGCGACGCGCACGCGTTTGGCGGCCGCGCGGGCCGTGTCGGCATCCTCGGCCAGCACCAACGCCACCGGCTCGCCGTAGTAGTTGACCTTCTTGGCCACCATGACGGGCCGGTCTTTGAAGTTCACGCCGAACCAGGGCATCGGATCGGGCAGGTCGGCCGCCGTTATCACGCGCTCCACGCCGGGCATGGCCAACGCCTCGGACGCGTCGATGGACTCGATCTCGGCCCGTCCGACCGGGACATACACCAACGCGGCCTCCAACACGTCGGCGAAGTTGAAGTCTGCGATGTACTTCTGGGCGCCCGAGGCCCGGTCCAAGCCGCCGTAGCGGGGCACGGAAGTGCCGACATAGCCGTCGGCTTTGCGGTCCCCGACCGGCTGGCTGTGCAGGCCCTCCCCAATGTCAGTCTTAAGCATTTCGCCTCCCTTCGGCCGTGGTTTGGATGGCTTCGATGATGCGTTTGTACGAACCGCAGCGGCACAGGTTTCCGGACATGTGCTCGCGGATGTCCTGCTCGCTGGGGTTGGGGTTTTGCGCCAGCAGAGCGTGGGCGGAGACGATCTGCCCCGGTGTGCAGAATCCGCATTGCACGGCGCCTTTGGCCACGAAGTTCTCCTGCAGGTCGAGGGCGGCCAAGCCTTCGATGGTCACGATTTCGGCCCCGTCCACTTCGGCCGCCAACACCAGGCAGGAGCACGCGGTCAGCCCGTTCAACAGGACGGTGCAGGCTCCGCATTCGCCCTCGGTGCAACAAGACTTGGTGCCGGTCAGCCCCATGAGGTCGCGCAGCGCCTCCAGCAGGGTGCGGTGCGCCGGGACGTGCATGGTCACCTGGTCGCCGTTGACGGTGGCGGTGATGGTTACCAGTTGTTCAGTCATCAGGCTCATGGCTGCCTCCTAGCTGCTGCGATGGTCACCGCACGGGCGCCCAACACTTTGACCATGGCGGCGCGGTATTCAGCCGACCCGCGGATGTCGCTGATGGGGGATGTGGCCGTGGCGGCTTGGGCCACCGCGTTGGCGATGGCGGCCGGATCGGCCACGTCGACGGGCAGCCAGTCGGAAACCACCGGCGTTGGCGCGACGGCGGCGAAGGCCAGCTTCGCGCTGCCCGGACGCACCGCGGCCGCGGCGGCGACAGTGACGAGATCGAGCGCCTTGCGCCTGGTCAGCCGCAGGTACGCCGTTTGATAGCCCTTGCGAGGCAGGATCACGCGGGTGACGATGCGGCCTTGGGCGATGGTCCGCTTTGGGCCGGTGAAGAACTCCGACAGTGGGGCAGCGCCGATTCCAGTTATCTCGACGGTCGCCTCTCCAACCAAGAGCGGACCGGGCGTGTCCGCCGCCGGCGAGGCGTTGCAGAGGTTCCCGACCAGCGTCGCCCGATTGCGGATGGCGACCGAGCCGACCTGGGAGGCCGCCTCCACCAGCGCCGGGAACTCGGCCTGGAGCAGCGGCTCGGCGATCAACTCGGTCATGGTGTAGGTGGGCCCGAAGCGGACTTCCGTGTCGGTGATCTCCAGCGGGGCGGGTAAGTCCGACACGCCCTTCAGATCGACCACCGCTATGTCCGAATCGGCGGCCAATCCCACAATCAAATCGGTGCCGCCGCAGAGCAACTTGGCCCGCGGCTCGGCCAAGCGATCGAGCGCCTCAGCGACCGTCGCCGGCTTGTAGTACACAACCATAGACTCCAGACCTCCTTGTCCGGGGACGAATTACGGTTCCACAATGATCTTCATCGCGCCAGACGACCGGTCGTTGAACGTGTCGATGGCTTGCTGATACTCCCGCAGTGGGAAGTGGTGGGTGATGAGTTCGCCGACGCGCATCTTGCCGTTGGCCACGAACTCGATCACCCGGCGCATCTCGCCTGCCGTCGCCCGGCAGCCGACCAATTCCAATTCGTCCAGCACCAACGGCTGGATCGCCAGCGAGACCTTTTCGGTGGGTATGCCCACCACCGCGCACCGGCCGCCGCGGCGCAGCATCGCCAACGCCCACTCGATCGTCTCCGGCACGCCCGCGCACTCCAACACCACGTCGGCCCCCAGCGGGACCCGCGCTTTGAGGGCGGCCACCGGATCACCGGCGGTGGTGTCGATCGTCTCGAAACCGAGTTGCGCGGCCTTTTCCAGACGGTAGCCGCGGCCTGCCACGATGACCCGCGCGGCCCCGCAAATCAGCGCGGCGTCGGCGGCGAGCAGGCCAACGGCTCCGGCGCCCGTGATGACGACGCTGTCACCGGGTTGGATATTGCCACGCCGGGCCACGTGCAGCGCGATGGAAGCCGGGTCGATGACGGCCCCTTGGTCGAACGGCACGGAATCCGGCAGTGGGAAGACACACTTGACGTTGTGGACGGCGTAGGTGGCGTCGACGCCTTGGGAGTTGTGGCCGTATTGCTTGTGCAGGCCCGCCTTGCCGTAGTTCTCGCACAGGTTGTAGCGGCCCTCCACGCATTTTTGGCAGACGCCGCACGCGTTGTGGCTGGTGCCGCAGACCCGGTCACCGATCTTCCAGCCCAGGGCGGCGGCGTTTTCGCCCAACTCGTCGATTTCGCCGGCCCATTCGTGGCCGGGCGTGAACGGGAAAGCGGGCGGCCAGAAGCCCGGGTAGTCGCCGCGGATGATGTGGGCGTCGGTGCCGCAGATCGACACCGCGCGCACCCGGCAGCGCACCTCGTTCGGGCCCGGATGCGGCACTGGAATCTGCTGGATCTCCAGCTTGTTCGGCTCCAGGACGACCAGCGCCTCCATGGTCTCTTGCGACATGCCCACTCCTTAAACGATCGCGACCGGGTCGATCATCGAACCGGTCGCGCCTTTGATCTTCAACGGCAGCGCCACGAAACAGAACTCGTAGATCTTCGCTTCCGCGAGCTGCTCCAAGTCGACACTCTCCATGATGTACAGGCCGTTCTCGATCAGCAGCGCGGTGTGGACGGGCTGCGGATTCCCCTCCGGGCCCTTGTCGGGCGCTGGTTGCACTTCGAACGACTCGGTGTCGGAGCCGGTCGCGACAACGCCTTGTTCGAGCAGCCAGCGGGCCACGGAGATGTCCGGGCCGGCGCCGCGATGCGCGATCAGCGCCGCTTCATCGGGCCAGAAGCTCAGATACCCCGTGCGGAACAGCACCACGTCGTAGGGCTGCACCGTCACGCCTTCGGCGGCCAGGATCGCCTGCACCTCGTCCAGGTACACCGGCTCATGTCCGTCCATGGCCTGCGTGCCCCGGAAACCGGGCACGTCCACCAGCACGCCGCGGGTGAAGAACGGCGGCAGTTTGGACGCGTCGCCGACAACGGGCCCGTTGGCGGTCAGGTGTTCGTCCGGGTTGCCGCCGCCGTACCAGTGCATGTCTTCGCCGATGGTCATGTGGGCCAGCGCGTCGATGTGGGCTCCCGAATGGGAAGTGCACATCAGATACTCGGCCATATAGCCCAAGCCGACGTCGTTGACTTCGCCCCAAGGCTTCAGCCCGGCCGTGCGGATACCGCGCGGAGTGCGGGCGTTCAAGACTTGGAACGGCGGGTGTCCCGGGAACAGCGGCATGCCCGGGAAGCGCGGGGAAGCCAGCGAGATCATCTTGCCCTGTTTGATCAGGCCCGCGGCCTTCACGACCTGCGCCGCCGGGAAATCCGCCATCCGGCCCAGCTCGTCGTACATTTACAGCACCTTTTCCAACTGGTCGATCAGCACCTGGGGCGTGGAGCCGCGCGAGAAGTAGTACGGCCGCACGCAGAACTTCTCCAACCATGCCGCCCGGCGTTGGCGCAGCACGTCGTTGTCCAGCATCGGCATGGTGTGGCCCGGGGCGAGCAATTCGTTGGTGAGGAAATAGTTCTGGATGGAATGCAGCGACTGGAACTGGCGCTCGAAGGGGATCATCTCGCCGATCGACGGATCGAAATTGCCATCGATGGCGGGCACCAGCACCACGTCCACGTTGCGCGGTGTCGGGTCGATCTCCCACTTCGGCATTTCACCCCAGAAAATCTCCACCGGGCGCAGCGGCGCGGCCTTGTCGGCACGCTCGGTGCCTTCGGTGCGTTTGATCAGGAACGGCTCGACCGAGCCCTTCACCACCACGCCGTCCTCGTTGACGACGGCCGTCTCGGAAGCGAGCTGGATGCCGCCACGGACCCCGACCTCGATCAACGCCATCGACTTGCCGTGGTTGGATTCGCCGCCGATGATCAAGATCGTCTTGCCCTTGTAATAGACCGCCGACGCGTGCCACGGATGCAGGCCGTGGTCTTCCATGCGCAGTGCCAGCACGGCCACGATCATCTTCTGCATCGGACCAGCCGGCCAGTCCCCGGTGAACCGCACGATGCCGCCGCCGTAGGAGACGGACTTGGGGCCGTCCTGGATCCAGATGATGTCTGGCTTGTCGAGGGTCACCGTAGAGGAGATCTCCACGTCGGCCAGCCGGTAATTGAGGAAGGTCAGATCGTCGAGGATGTGTTCGCGGGGGGCGCCGTAAACGTCGAACCGCAATTGGGCCGGCCCTGCGGAAAACTGTTCTATGAGGGATGGAGTTGCTGCCATGGCATGCCTTTCGCTCGAATCCGCAGGCGAGAAGCCGCCAATGCCCTCGCGCCTTGCGGGCACTCCCAAATTATCGGTAACTCCGAGAATGTCATGCTCACTCGTCGCTGTCAATAGTCTTCCAGCGGGTTGTTTCCGGCCTTGTCTGAGCGTGAAAAAGCCTTGACCGGGCTGTCGGGCTGTCAGTATCCTGATTATCGATAGTCTGCGCGTTAGGAGCCTTCGATGACCGTCACCAAGCGCACCCTGGACGACGCCGAAGTCGTCGTTATGCCAGGCCGTTCCTTCCACACGCTGATCGCCCCGTGGAATTCGCCCGCCGAACACCTGTCCGCCGGCATGTCCATCTACCCCGCGGGCTCCGCGCCCGAGGGCCACGTGCATCCGCAGGAGGAGGAGACCATCTACTGCGTCGCCGGAAAGGGCCGCATCCGCACCCGCGACGACGCCTTCGAGATGGAACCGGGCACTCTCGTGCATGTGCCTGCGAACACTTACCACGCCACCGAGTCCGACGGCCCGGGCGAACTGCAGCTTTTCTGCGTGTTCACGCCGCCCGTCCGGCCCGGCAGCTACGAAAAAGGCTGAGCGGTGGACATCCAGGCGCTGAACGAGACCGCCCGGAAAGTCCGCGTTTCGATCATCGACGCCGTTTACCATGCCAAGGTCGGGCATTTGGGCGGACCGCTCTCGATGACCGACTTCGTCACCGCGCTGTATTTCAACACGTTGAACATCCGCCCCGACGAACCCTGCTGGCCGGGCCGGGACCGAATCGTGCTCTCCAAGGGGCACTCGGCGATCGGCCTTTACGCCGCGATGGCCCACCGCGGCTACTTCCCGCTGGAAGAGCTGCGCACCTTCGACGCCATCAATTCCCGCCTGCAAGGCCATCCGGAGATGACACGGCTGCCCGGCGTGGATTTCTCCACCGGCTCGCTCGGGCAGGGCATTTCGGCGGCGTTCGGAATGGCGCTCGGGGCCCGGTTGCAAGACCTGAGCTTCCACACTTGGGCCATCGTCGGTGACGGCGAATGCCAGGAGGGGCAAGTCTGGGAGTGCGCGATGGCGGCCGCCCGCTACGAACTGCCCAACTTCACCGTCATCGTCGACCACAACAAGCTGCAGCAGTTCGGCTGGCTCAAGGGCGTCGCAGACGGCAAACGGCTCGTCCACCCCCCGGAATTCGAGGGGGAGCTGGTGGCCAAGTGGACGGCGTTCGGTTGGCGCGTCCTGGAAATGGACGGACACGACATGGAGTCGATCCTGCGCGCGTTCGATGCCGCGCTGAATCCTGGCGGCGACCAGCGGCCGACCGTCATCATCGCCCACACGGTCAAAGGCAAAGGAGTCTCCTACATGGAGAACGACTACCGCTGGCATTCGCTGCCGATCACCGACGAGTTGTTCGAGATCGCCATGCGGGACCTCGGCGAAGAGGTGGCGCCATGACGTACACCCTGACTCCCGGCAAGGCGCTGCGCGAGGTCTTCGGCCGCGTCGTCACCGAGCTTGCCGATTCCGATCCGCGCATCGTGGTGGTCGACGGCGACGTGGGGTCTTCTTCCAAGGGCGACATGTTCGAGAAGGCCCATCCAGAGCGCTACCTGCAGATGGGCATCGCGGAGCAGAACATGCTTTCGGCGGCGGCCGGCCTGGCGACCACCGGCTTGATTCCGTACATCTCCACGTTCACCGCCTTCGCCGTGGTGCGCCCGCTCGACCAGATCCGCGTCTCCATCGCCCAGACCGGCGCCAACGTCAAGATCACCCCTGCCTACGCCGGCCTGTTCACCGGCTCGACGGGAATGAGCCACATCATCCTCGACGATTTGTCGCTGATGCGGACCTTGCCCGGCATGGTGGTCATCGCGCCAGCCGACGACATGGAAGCTGAGGCGGCGCTGCGCTGGTCGCGGGACTACGACGGCCCGGTCTACATCCGGCTCATCCGCGACGCCACCGACCGCCTCTTCCCCGCGCCGAGTTTCGCGTTGGGCCCCGTCATCCCGATCCGCGAAGGCAAGGACGTGACGATCTTCTCCACATCGACTCAGACCCCGCGCACTTATGCGGCCACGCAGTTGCTCGCCGAGCGCGGAATCGACGCGAAGCTGGTCCACGTGCCCACGATCAAGCCGGTCGACCCGGACGGCATCGCCAACGCCGCTGCGGCGACTGGGCGCGCCATCACCGTCGAGGAAGGCACGATTCACGCGGGGCTGGGCGGGGTCGTGGCGGAAGTGCTTGGCGAGCTGCACCCGACGAAGCTGAGCCGCATCGGATTCCAGGACATCTACCCGGAATCTGGCACCAACGCGGCCCTGCTGGACAAGTACGGCCTGGACGCGGAAGGCGTCGCCCGGCAGGTGGAGCGGCTGCTCTGACCGGCTACGTCGCCGCGCCGGAGAATTGGGCTTTGTAGAGCCGGTAGTACGCGCCTTTGGCGGCCAGCAGCGTGGCGTGGTTGCCCTGCTCGACGATGTCGCCGTGTTCCATGACCAGGATCGTGTCGGCGTCGCGGATAGTGGAAAGCCGGTGGGCGATGACGAACGACGTCCGGTCGGCGCGCAGCTTGTTCATGGCCCGCTGCAGCAACAGCTCGGTGCGGGTGTCCACTGACGATGTGGCCTCGTCCAGGATCAGGATGGCCGGGTCGGCGATGAACGCGCGCGCGATCGTGACCAACTGTTTCTCGCCCGCGGAGAGGTTGGAGGCCTCCTCGTTTATGACTGTGTCGTAGCCGTCGGGTAGCGAACGCACGAAACGGTCCACGTAGGTGGCCTTGGCCGCGGCGAGTATCTGCTCGTCGGTGGCGTCCTCCCGGCCGTAGGCGATGTTGTCGCGGATCGTGCCGCCGAACAGCCAGGTGTCCTGCAGTACCATGCCGATGTTGCCGCGCAATTGGCGCCGGGGTACCGCGGCGATGTCCACGTCGTCGAGCGTGATCTGGCCGGCTTGGATGTCGTAGAAGCGCAGCACCAAGTTGACCAACGTCGTCTTGCCGGCGCCGGTGGGGCCGACGATCGCGATGGTGGCACCCGGCTCGGCGATCATGGACAAGTCTTTGATGAGGGGCTTTTCCGGCTCGTAGGAGAACGAGACATGCTCGAACTCGACGCGTCCGGCGGGATCTTCTGGCAGCGCCGACTGGCCGGCGTCATCCTCTTCTGCGGCGTCCAGCACCTCGAAGACGCGCTCCGCGGAGGCGACTCCCGATTGCAGCAGGTTGGCCATCGAGGCGAGCTGTGTGATGGGCTGCGTGAAGTTGCGGGAGTATTGGATGAAGGCCTGCACCGAGCCCAGCGAGATCTGGCCCCAAGCCACCTGCAGGCCGCCCACCACCGCGACGACAACGTAGTTCAGGTTTCCGACGAAGAACATGACCGGCATGATGATGCCCGAGATGAACTGGGCGCCGAACGACGCGTCGAACAACTCGGCGTTCTTGCGGCGGAACTGCTCGGCGATTTCGCGCTGGCGGCCGAACACCTTCACCAGATCCTGGCCCGTAAAGGCCTCCTCGATCTGGGAATTGAGTTGGCCGGTGTCCTTCCAAGTAGCCGCGAAGAGCTTCTGGGAGCGTTTCGCGATCACGGTGACCAAGCCCATGGCGATCGGGATCGTGATCAGCGCCACCAGCGCGAGCGTCCAAGACAGGTAGAACATCATCACCAGCACGCCCAGCAGCGTGAAGATGTTGGTGAGCAACTGGGACAACGTCTGCTGCAACGACTGGGATACGTTGTCGAGGTCGTTGGTGACCCGGCTGAGCAGTTCGCCGCGGGGTTGGGCGTCGAAGTATTTCAGCGGCAGCTTGGTGATCTTGTTGGCCACTTGGCGGCGGATCCGGTAGATCGAACGCTGCACGATGCCGTTCGTGACCAGCCCGGATGTCCACATCATCAGGCCGGAGACGAGGTAGATGCCGCCCGCCCACGCGAGCCAGAAGCCCACCTGTCCGAAGTCGATCGGCTCCCCGGATTGGGTGGCCGTGAAGATGACGTCTGTGGCGTTGCCGAGGATCTTCGGGCCCAGCGCCTGCGCGACGGTGGCCGCGATGATGGCCGTGCAGACGATGAGGACTTTCGGGATCTCGTCCTTGAGATGCAGCGCGAGGCGGCGCAGCGACGGCCAGAAACTGATGGCCTTCTCGCCGGTGCCGCGGCCCACGCCAGGCCCGTGCTGGCCGCCCTGGGGGCCGTACTGGGGGCGCTCGTTGGCCTTCTTGGCCGGGGTTTCATCGCTCATGCCGACACCCCCGATCCGCCCGTTTCGTCCTCGGCGAACTGGCTTTCGACGATTTCCGCGTACGTCTCGTTGTTGGCCACCAGCCATTCGTGGGTGCCGATGCCGCTGACCCGGCCTTCGTCCAGGACGACGATCTGGTCGGCGTCGCGGATGGTCGATACGCGTTGGGCGACCACGATGACGGCGGCTTCGGCCGTCTCAGCCTCCAGGCCGGCGCGCACCCGGGCGTCTGTGGCGACGTCCAACGCAGAGAAGGAGTCGTCGAAGATGTAGATTTCCGGCTTGCGGACGAGGGCCCGAGCGATGGCGAGCCGTTGCCGCTGGCCGCCGGAGACGTTCGTGCCGCCCTGGGCGACTGGCGCTTCCAAGTCGGTGACGAATTCGGTGGCCTGGGCGATTTCCAGCGCCCGCCACAGTTCGTCGTCGCTGGCGTCGGGCTTGCCCAGGCGCAGGTTGGAGGCGATGGTGCCGGAGAAGAGATACGGCTTCTGGGGGACGATGCCGATGCGGCTCCACAGCAGGTCGGGATCCAGTTGCCGCACGTCAACGCCGTCGACCAGCACCGTTCCGGCACTGGCGTCGTACAGCCGGGGAATGAGGTTGATCAGCGTCGTCTTGCCGGAGCCGGTCGCGCCGATGATGGCCGTCGTCTTGCCAGGTTCCGCTTTGAAGCTGACGTCTGAGATCACTGGCTCGGCCGCGCCCGGATAGGTGAACTCGACGCCTTGGAACTCCACTTCGCCGTGCTTGGCCAACTCGGTGACCGGATTCGCCGGCGGGACCACGGAAGATTCGGTTTCCAGCACTTCTTGGATGCGCCCGGCTGCGACCGCCGCGCGCGGGCCGATCATGAGCATCATCGTGGACATCATGACGCTCATCAGGATCTGCACGAGATAGGAGAGGTACGCCGTGAGTTGGCCCACTTGCAGGCCGCCCTCGGCGATGCGATGCGCGCCGAACCACATGACCGCCACCTGCGACAGGTTCATGATGAAGAAAACCGTCGGGAAGAGCGTCATCATGCGCGCGCCCACGGCCAGAGCCGTCTTCACGAAGTCGCGGTTGGCCTGGTCGAAACGGGCGGCTTCGGTGGGTTCGCGGGTGAACGCCCGGATCACCCGCAGACCGGTGATCTGCTCGCGCAGCACCCGGTTGAGCGTGTCGATGTTGCGCTGCATGGCGGCGAACAACGGCCCCATCTGCGCGGTCAAGGCCCCGATGACCGCGCCGAGCACTACGACGGCGACGACGATCAGCCAACTCAGGCCGGGATCCTCGCGGAGTGCCATGATGACGCCGCCGACCATGGTCAGCGGCGCGGAGACGATGATGACGGCGGCCATTTGAACCAATTGCTGCACTTGCTGCACGTCGTTGGTGTTGCGGGTGATCAGCGACGGGGCCCCGAACCGGCTCATTTCTTTGTTGGAGAAGCTGATAGCGCGGTCGAAGACGCCCTGCCGCAAGTCCCGCCCGAATGACATCGCCATCCGGGAGCCGCACCAGGTCGCCCCAATCTGCCCGGCGACCTGGGCCACGGACACGGCCAGCATGATGCCGCCCAGTGACCAGATGACGCCGAAGTCCTGCTTGGCCACACCGTCGTCGATGATCGACGCGTTGAGGCTGGGCAGGAACAGCGACGCCATGGACTGCGTCAACTGCAGGGCGATCACGCCCAGCAGCAGTACCCAGTAGGGCTTGAGGTACTTGCGCAGCAAGCGAATCATGTATTTCTTTCGTTAGGTTTGGTCAAGCCTACTAGTACGTTGGTCCGGCTGGCCCCGGACTGCCCCTTTTGGTCGTCCGGGACCGCCGGCTTGTCACTGCCCGTCTTCCGGCTGGTAGAGCGGGAAGCGCTGCGGTCCGGGCCTGAAGGTCGGGCCGGGGGGTGGGAACGGCGGCTGCGGACCGAATTCTTCGGGGTTGATCGACCCCATCTCTTCGAAGAATCCGGGGCCGCGGCGGCCGTGTTTCTTGCCGCCTTTGCCGTTCTTGCCATGTTTGCGATGCTTGTCGTGCATCTTGCCGCGGGCGTGGCGCAGTTTCTCGAGCATTTGCTCGTCGCCAAGCTGTTCGCCCACCGCGGCTGCCCATTGCGCGAAGCGGTCTTCGCCGATTCGCTCCCGGACGTCTTCGGCCCAGCGAGCGCGTTCGTCCACCTCTTCGCCCATCTTCTCTTCGAGCACGGCGATCATCTTGTCGAGGTAAGAGTCGAGGTTTGCCTGCTCTTCGGCCGTCAGCGCGGCCAGCGGCGAGTCGTCTGCGGGAACTTCCGCGGCGGCTGCGCGCCCGGCCGCGGTCAGCTTGATGAGGCTGATCCGGCGGTCTTCGGGGGAAGGCTCCCGGGTGATGTAGTCGGCTTTCTCCAGCTTGGCCAGTAACTCATTGAGCGAGGCCACCCGGATGCCGAGCAGATAAGACAGATCCTTCGTGGAGATTCCATCCTGGATCTTGAGGAGGGCGAGGATGCGCCCCCTTCCGCGGCTGGCGTCCGCCATCGGACCGCCTCGGCCGCGCATACTGGTGCGCCGGTGCATATGTAGCACTCGCGCCATCTTTCTGAGCAAGTCTGCCATTTCATTTTCCTTTCTGCATGTACCTGTTCTAACAGGTACCTTACACTAATCCTACAGGTACATGCAAATCGTGCCGAGGAGCGTCAGTAGCTGACCCCACCCCACAAAGTCCTTCGATGCTTTGCGGGGACCCTGCGGGGCGCATGGGACACAGTCCCCATGCGCGCCGCAGGCGTGCCCTCACGGGCACACGGACTACATTCCCGGATCAAGTCCTAGGTGACGTGAGTGGAGCCATGGGAAACGGTGGTCAATAGGTTCCTAACATCCCTAGTCATCTGCTAGTGTCTGCGCTGAACAAAGGAGTCCCCAATGTCCCCTACACGTTTTGTTCTCGCAATACTCAGCCTTGCTGTCGTGCTTTCCGGCTTGGCGCCCGTCAACGCCGTGGCCGCTCCGGTGGTTCCCGTGGAAACCGGCGCCGAGCCGTCCGAAGACGGCTACCTGTCTTCCGGGCGTGACTACTCGGCGGTCAACGACTTCGATTACGCGGCAGCCTCCAAGACCAAGGCCGCGGTTGCCGCACTCCCGGCCAAGTACGACTTGCGCACCGACGGCCTGCCCGGCGCGGTGGGCGCCGTTCGCGACCAGGGCAGCGAACCCACATGTTGGTCGTTTGGCATCACGGCTTCGGCGCGTTCCAGCCTCATTCGCAATGGGGCGACTGCGGTTGATATCTCCCCACGGCATCTGGTCAGCGCATATGCCTGGATGAACGGCAGCAAGGAGATTCCCAGTGCGGGCTACCACGAATACGGAGTCCAGGTCTGGTCGAAGTGGTACGGGGCGCAGCCGGAGACCGCCTACCCGTACAGTGCCAAGAAGAAGGACTGGCTGGTCACCTCTGCCGCGCAGATCACGTCGAGTCAGTATCACCTGCGCAGCGCGGTCGAACTCCCCGCCGCCGCCGCCAACCGCGACGTGGTCAAGCGCGCGCTGCTGGAGAAGGGCGTGCTGTCCATGGAAGCCGACCGACCCAGCATCTGGCAGGTCCTGCTGAATCCGACGGGCTTCGTGAACAACGCATGGTACGGCGCCGACAGCTCATCCGACCACATCGTGGCGCTCGTCGGATGGGATGACAGCTATCCGGCGAAGAAGTTCGGATCGGGGAACCACCGACCTCCCGGAGATGGCGCCTGGCTCATCCAAAACAGTTGGGGCAAGAGCAGCGGCGACAAAGGGTATTACTGGGTTTCGTACTATGACCAGGCGGCCACAACCAACGCGACCTGGTACTTCGACATCGTGCCCGCCGCCTTGGACGGTTACGACCACAACTACTGGGTCTATCGATCCAGCGGAAGCGTTATGGATGTGCGGTCCCGCTTCGTGGCGAACGTGTTCGACGCGCCCGCCAACCAGCAGCTGCTCCAGGCCGTGACGACGTGGTTCTCGGATCCGGGAACCAACTATGAGATCGCCGTCTACAAAGCTCCAAAGGGGGACGTGCCCGATTCCGGTGTCCAGGAGGACGTCGGGGCCGGTGCCAGTTGGACGACCAGTGGGCGGCAACTCTACGCCGGCTACTACACCATTGCCCTGGACGAACCCGCGATTCTCGATCCGGGCGTGAGCTACTCGGTCGTCGTGAAGCAGACCACCGATTCGGGGCACCCAGCCCGTTCCATGCAGGTCTACTCGGCGCTGGACAAGTCGAAGAGTTACTCGAGCGATGACGGGAACACCTGGACCAGCGGCAAAGGCACGAATACCTGGATGATGCACGCCCTCACCACAGACCTGGTCGGTCCCGCCTGCAAGGGCGAATTGAAGGTGACAGGTCTTCCGGCGACGGTCGGCAAGCAACTGGGGATCGAGACGCCGGTTTGCCAGTTGCGGGACGTGGTGATCAAGTGGCAGGGCGCCACTTCGCCCACCTACACGCCAACCGCCGCGGATGTCGGGAAAACGCTGAACGTGTCGGCAACTGTGACCAAGGACGGCATGAGCAGAACCCTCACCGCCACCGTCGGCCCAGTGGCCGCCTCCGATCCCGTGTTGTCGCTGTCTGCCCAGTCGCTGACGGTGGACCGGGGCGAGAACAAGACACTCCCGGCCAAGCTGAACAACCAGACCGGACTGCAGCCGGTGTTTACCGCCAGCACCCCAGCATGGATGTCCATCGATCCCAATACCGGGACGCTCCAGGCGGCGCCGACGGCCAGCACCGCGACGGGTGCTCACAAGGTGACTGTGACGGCAACTGTGGGCAGGCTCAGCTCGTCGGCAACCTACACGATCACGGCGACTGCAAGCGGGAAGCGCTTGAGCGCCGCGTACCCCGACGAGTCGCCCGCCTATGTGGGCATGTCGAAATCGCTGACGGCAGAGGTCGTCAACACCACCGGCAACCCGATCACTTGGATCTCGGTAGATCTGCCCGACTACGCCACGTTCGACGCCAAGACCGGCGCCGTCAAGCTCGAACCAGCCCGCCACGAACAGTTGGGGCGTGATTACTTCGTCGTCGCGGCGGCCGCTGGCGACTACCGCACCGAGATCCGCAAGGAATTCAACCTGGCCGTCTATCTGAACTACACCGTCTCCCAAAGCGATTGGAACCCCGGCAAGGCCAGCAACTCGTTGACAGTAACGGTCACGTCGAGTGGCAGTGACGGCGGGTGGCACATCCTCAGTGATTCGGCGCTGTCGTCCGACGCCGATTGGCTGACAGCGGAGTTCGGCACCTGGACCGACAAGGATGATGGCACGGCAAATGGGAAGCTGAAGCTCAAGGTGACCAAGAACACCGACTCCGCGCGTGTGGGCCATCTCACCATCGCCAACCGCCTCGTCATCACCGTCAACCAGGCCGGCAAGAACTAGGTCTTGGCGTCTGGCCGTGAGCTGCAAGTGGGACAGGACGCGGCTTGTGTTCCCCAAGAGTCATGACGGCCAAATGTCCCCTTGGATGCTATGTCGGCGGTTCCCAGGGGTTTAGAAGGCTTTACAGTAAAGCGCATACCCACTGTAAAGACGCTTGGATGCTATGTCGGCGGTTCCCAGGGGTTTAGAAGGGGCACTTGGAAACGGGTGAAATCGGCGATGTTGCGGGTGGCGATGGTCAGTTCGTGTTCCAGGGCGATGCCAGCGATCAGGGAATCTGCCAAGGGGGCCGGGTCGGGAACATGGAAACTTGCGGCGAGTTTTGCGCTGCGTTCAGTGACAGGTAGCACCCGTCCACGAAATGCGTCCTCCAGGTTCTCAAGCCAGGCTGCGTACACAAGAGCGGTGGCAGGGTCTTTCCGGGCGGTCAGGAGCACGCCGCGCTCGATTTCGAGGACGGTGATGACGCTCAGGCACGCGTCCGACAAGTCAGTTGCCTCAGCCCAGGCGGCGAACAGCGGGTCGGTCGCCTGGTGTCGTGCCTTGCGCAGCTCAGAAGCCACCATGGTGTCGAGTAGAAGCTGCATCAGAACGCAACGTCTCTCACGGTGTCTTGCGAACGCGCGAACGGGGTGTCGAGGTCTGCCAGCGTCGTGTCACCCGACAGGTCTGCGAGTTTCGCCCCAAGCCACTTTTGCCTACGCCTGACTCCTTCGGCGAGCAACTCGCGCGCTTGAGCCTCCATCGATTTCCCAACAGCGGACGCCAGCTCCTTCAGCCCCTCGTACACGTCTTGGTCCACATTTCGCACTGTCAAGACGGCCACCACAACCTCCTGCTAGCATTTGTGACAGCACTAATGCTAGCACCAAGGTCTCGTTGCTGCAGTTTTCAGAGCGGGTTGAGGTCAAGCCAGAATGCGGGGCGGACGCCGAGTTCGAAGCGGACGGGCCAGCCGCCCTTGTGGATCGCGCCGTCGCGGCCGACATACATCACGTAGTCGTCGCTCAGGGCTGGCTCGCAGAGCCACCATTGCTCGGGTTCCCCCTGGTAGCGGGCCACCCGGTCGGCGTCGTCGCGGAACTGGACTTGGGCGCCGCGCAGCGGCAGCGGGAAAATGCGGACGTTCTTGCGGCCCACGTCCGTGTAATGCAGCCGGTCCCGCACCCGCTGCGGGAACTTATACGGGTATCCCCCGTTGAGCCATTGTTTCAGTTCGCAGTCGTCCCATTGGTTTGTCGGACGCCGGCCGACCGGGTTGTCGAAGGGGTCCATGGAGACGATGTCTTTCGTGATGCACAGGGCGTACCACTTGGTGCCGGACTCGGCCGGGTTCTCCGACAGATACAGCAGCCGGAACTCGATCCGCATCGCGCGCCGTGCTGTTTCGAGCAGATCGGCTAGCAGCGCCAATGCTTCCGCGCCCCGCTCTTCCTTGGTGGTTTCTTCTTCCATCGCGCGCACCTCGCTGTCTGCGTTCCGGCTCAGGTCGCAGCGAGTGCGGCGGTGAAGAGCCGCAGTAGGTTGTCGCTGAAAAGGACAAACCGCGCCAACTCGACATCTCCCGAATACAAGCGCACGGCTGCCACCGCTATCTTGGCCACTTGCGCAGGATCCCAGCCGTAGGCGCCAGCGCTGACCGCGGGGAAGCTCACCGACCGCGCTCCCACCGCGTCGGCGACGCGCAGCGACTCGGTGAAACAGGATGCCAACAAGGTTGGATCCTTCTGCCCGCGGTGGGCGTTGGGCCCGACGGTGTGGATCACCCACTTGCACGGCAGGTCATACGCGCCGGTGGCCACCGCCTGCCCCACCGGGAACCCGTCCGGGAAGGCCTTGCGCACTTTGCGGCACTCCGCCAGCAGCAGCGGCCCGGCCGCCTGATGGATGGCCCCATCCA
>JAISUR010000026.1 GCA_031271975.1 Propionibacteriaceae bacterium | reverse complement strand
GCCCACCATCGGATGATGTCCGGGTCGACCGGTGTATTGTCGGCCCAGCGGCACGCCGGCAGCGCATCCAACGGGAACCACACCATCGAGGCCGGCGCCTTCCCAGCCAGCCCCTTCTTGGCAGAAGCCGCCAGCACTTCCGGCGTCAAGTGGTGCGAGATGTCGTCGCCGAGAACACGCAACGCCGACAGCATCGCGGCTTGCACCGGCTCGCGCTTCTCCTTCGCCATCGCTTGGCGCAGCGGTTCGACGGCTTCGGGCTTGCCCAGCTTGGCCGCCCACCGCGCGGCGGCGGCCCGCACTTCCTGTTTGCTGGATTCGAGCGCGCGGATGGCGAACTGCACAGCATCCGGCTGCTTTTCGAGGATTTTCTGCGCGTCGCCGCGGTACGTCCGCGCCTCACCGGTGGCCAACTCAGCCAGCACTGGCACGTACTTGTTGGGCAGTTTGGGGAAATACGACAGGATCTGCAGTGCGACTGCCTTCTGGTCGACGTACCAGTAAGACGGCTTCGGGCCAGCCGCCGCCAGCCCCAACGCCTGGTCCAGACGTTCGGGATGCTCCACAAAGAACGGCCAAATCAGGTCGGGGTTCGGGGGATTCCAGCCGTACCAGGAGAAGGCGATGTCGGAGACCATGCGCTCGGCGTCGGGCCGCACCTGCTCCAGCACCAGAAGCAGCGTGCGCCAATCGTAATCCTCACCGCAGGCGGCGTTGATTCGGGGTGACACATCCACGCCGTTCTTGGTTTCACGCAGGCACAGCCGGGCGTTGGCGGCCAGATTCTTGCCCACGAGGTCGTGGACGAGGAAATAGACCTCGTCGCGGCGGCCGCTCATGAAGCGGGGTGCTGGAGCTGCTCCGTTCAGGTAGTCGCGCAAGCTCACCAGGTCGCTGTGAACGATCGACTGGACCCAACTCAACCGCTTGCGGAGGTATTCGTACTTTGGATGCTCGTTCACCGCCTTTTGCGTGCTCTCCGCATAGCGGGCCACGGCTTCCTTGGTCCGGGCCAGAAACTCGTCGCCCAGGTTGGGTGGTTCCAAAGGCGGCGTGGGCGGCAGGTCGAGTTCCGCTTCGGGCGCGGCGGCGGCGACTTCGCTACGGTGCAGCGCGGTGGCCAGCAACTCGTCGCGCTTGCCGCCGCGGCCTTCGGCCAGAGCCGCCGACAACACCGCCCGACCCGGCTCGCCCAACCGCGCGGCCGCGTCGATGGCGCTCGCCACGTTCGCAGTGCTGGCGGCAGCGATCATGGCTGCCAGCGTTTGGAGCTGGTCCGCTTCAGGCAGCGCCACCAGCAGAGCCAAGGCCGCATCGCGCACGCCCTTGGCAGAAGACGCGCCATATTCGGCCACCAGCGGCAACAGCCCAGGCGCCATGTGGGGGAATTTGCCCAGCCAAGAAAGCGCCGTCTTGCGGATGTCCGCCGGGGCGTCGGCGAGCGCCGGCTCCACCTGGCTGATGTGCTCCAGCACATAGTCGAGGAACGCGCTTGGCCTTGCGGCGTCGGTGTTGTTCCAGTTGTCGGCCGCGCCGTAGTGCGATCCCAGCGTAGAGAAGAAGGCGCGCAGCACGACGTGCGGTTGGCCAGGGCGTGGGATTTCTACATCGAGCACCGGCTCGAACCATTGCGGAGCCCAAATCTCCCGATGCGGGCCAGACCACCCCCGCATGTCTTGCAGGGCCATGAACCACTCTGGGACGCCTGCCGGGCGCCAGTGTTTGCTGGGGTTGCTCGCCCAACTTGGCAACTGCGAGTAGACCTCGCCGAACCGCCGCCACTGCTCCGGCACCAGCTTGTTGGTGTCCCAGGGCAGGTTGCGCGCCCACTGGATCGCCCCTTCGATGGTCTGCCACTCGTCTGGCTGCAAGTTCAGGACATCCACAGCCCGTTCGCCCAGGGCAATGAACTGTTCGAGAACCTCGGCCAACTCGGCCCGCTGTTTGCGTAACCCTTTGAAGACTTCGGTGACCGGGCCGGGAATTTCACGTTTCTTGGAGAACATGCGTTCAGCGTAGTCGGACGGAAAATGGCGCGCACTGAGTACTTCAACCACTCCGGCCCGTCATCTCGGACCACCCCGACCGTCAGCGCGGACCTCTGGGGGCACCCCTACGGGGTGCATGGGACTTCGTCCCAAGATCCCGGAACTGGTCCGGGATGACGGTGGGTGGGTTTCGGAACTGGTCCGGGATGACGGTGGGTGGCGATGAAGGCCATGTCGCTCGTCTTCACTTTGTCTATGGTGGACATTTTCGCCCAGGCGAAGCTGCTGGCCAGCCTGCATGGCGACTACTTGCTGACGTTCGCGATCGCCGCCGGCGTCTACTGGGGGATTTGCGTTGCCTTCCAGGCCTTGTTCCGCGGCGCCGAGCGGGTGCTCAGCGCCCCGCGGAGTTCTCCGTCACGCTCCGATGCTTCGCTGGGATCCCGATCCGCCTCGTCGAATCTCCCAACTAGTCACCCGAGATCTCGGACGTAGTCCGTGTGCCGACAAGGTGCAAGTACCCCTGCACGTCCAACGCCGCTTTGGCGCCGTCGCCGGCGGCCACCACGGCTTGGCGGTATTGGTAGTTGACCAGGTCGCCGCAGGCGAATACGCCGGGCAGATTCGTCGCCGTGCTCGGATGGGCCACTTTCACGTAGCCGGATTCGTCCAAGTCCACTTGGCCCTTCACCAAGCCGCTGCGCGGTTCGGCGCCGATGGCGACAAACACGCCGCTGACGGGTAGTTCGCTGACGGCCCCCGTCGCGGTGTCCCGCAGTGTCAGCGAAGCGACGGCATTGTCCCCGTTGATGGCGCTGACTACGGAGTTCCAAGCGAAGGCGATCTTGGGCTCGGCCTTGGCGCGTTCCACTTCGATAGCTTCGGCGCGCAGCGTGTCGCGGCGGTGCACGATCGTCACCTTGTTCGCGAAGCGGGTCAAGAACATGGCCTCTTCCAGGGCTGAGTCGCCGCCGCCGACCACGGCCACATCCTTGTCGCGGAAGAAGAAGCCGTCGCACGTGGCGCACCAACTCACGCCGCGGCCGGTGAGCCGCTCTTCGTCGGGCAGGCCCAGCTTGCGGTAGCCGGCGCCCATGGCCAGGATGACGGCCTTCGCGAAGTACTCGTTGCCTTCGGAATCGGTGATCTTCTTCGGGTCGGGCGCCAAGTCCGCCGCGACGATGTCGTCGGTGATGATCTCGGTGCCGAACTTCGCAGCTTGGGCCCGCATTTTCAACATCAGGTCCGGGCCCATGACGCCGTCATCGTAGCCGGGGTAGTTCTCAACCTCGGTCGTGGTCATCAACGCCCCGCCGGCGTCAATCGACCCCTCGAACAGCAACGGTTTCAGCCCGGCCCGCGCGGTGTAGATGCCTGCGGTGTATCCGGCCGGACCAGACCCAATGATGATGACGTCGCGAGTTTCCATGAGGGCACTCTACTGCCCGCGTGCCACAACTCCAGCGAAAATAGCGGCGCCCGCCCCCATTGGGACGGGCGCCGGCGTGATTTCAAGCTACGGCTTCATCGAGCCGGTCTCCAAGAAGCGGATGTGGAAGTCGAGCGCTTCGCGCAGGATGTGCGGCGTGTGCTGGCTGTTGGCCGTGGCCACCGCGCGGGCGAAGTAGTCCTCCAAGATCGGCTTGTAATCCGGATGGGCGCACTTCTCGATGATCACTTTGGCGCGCTGCTGCGGGCCGAGGCCCCGGATGTCCGCCAAGCCCTGCTCGGTGATGATCACGTGCACGTCATGCTCGGTGTGGTCGTGGTGGGAAACCATCGGCACGATCGCCGAAATCTGCCCGCCTTTCGCCGTGGACGGCGTTACGAACGCGGAGATGTACGAGTTGCGCGTGAAGTCGCCCGAGCCGCCGATGCCGTTCTGCATGCGGGATCCCATGATGTGCGTGGAGTTCACGTTGCCGTAGATGTCCGCTTCGATCAGGCCGTTGCAGGCCAGCACGCCCAGGCGCCGGATCGGCTCCGGGTGGTTGGAGATGTCCTGCTGGCGCAGCACGATCGTCTTGGCGTACTCGGCCGCGTTGTTGTTCATCTTCTGCGCGTAGTCCGGGCCGAGCGAGAACGCAGTCGCGGATGCGGCGACCAACTTGCCGGCGTCGATCAGGTCGATCATGCCGTCCTGGATCACCTCGGTGTAGGAGGTCAGATTCTCGAACGGACCGGTCAGCAGGCCGGAAAGGACCGCGTTGGCGATATTGCCCACGCCGGACTGCAGTGGCAGCAGGTTCTTCGGCAGGCGGCCCTGCTTCACCTCGTTCTCCAGGAAGTCGAGGTAGTAGCCGGCGATCTTCTTCGAATCCTCGTCGAGCGGCTTGAACGGGGTGTTGCGGTCTTCGTCATCGGTCTCGACGACGGCGATGACCTTCTCGAACGGGATCTCGTAGTATTTCTGGCCGATGCGCTGTCCGGCGGACGTGATCGGGATGGGGGTGCGCTCCGGAGGCAGCTTCACGCCGTACCAGATGTCGTGCATGCCCTCCAGGCCTTCGGACATCCAGGAGTTGACTTCCAAGATGATGGCGTCAGCAGCCTCAATCCAGGAAACGTTGTTGCCCAGCGAAGACGACGGGATGAGTTTTTCGTCGGCCGTGATGGCGGTCAACTCGATGATGGCGACGTCGAGTTTGCCGTAGTGCCCGGCCAGCACCTGGGGGCCGGAGTGGGAAAGGTGTGCGTCCACATAGGACGTGGTGCCGTCGTTGATGCGGTTCCGCATGCTCGGATCCGACTGGTAGGGCATTCGCAGGCTCATACCGTAGACATCGCTCAAGGCGCCGTCCAATTCGGGGGCGGTCGAGGCGCCGGTGAAGATACCGACCTTGAATTCCTCGCCCCGGTCGTGGGCTTCCTTGATTTGGGCGGCCAGCGCCACCGGAACGGCCTTCGGATATCCGGAGCCGGTGAACCCGCTAACTCCGACATTCATTCCGTTCTTGATGAACTTGGCCGCATCTTCGGCACTGGTCAGCTTGCTACGCCATTTCTCGCTCGCTACGCGTGACATTCTTTCTCCTGTCTTCGGGGGCTACTGCGCTCCCGCTAGGCTACCTGCTCTGTAGCGTTTTCGCTCCCCGAGTTTATACGTACCTCTTGGGCCTTAGTTACTGTGCCCGAAGTGGCTCGGTTGGGCGGATTACGAAACCAGTTCGTAGTTTAGGGGTGAAGAAGGTGGACTTGGGGGGCATTAGCAAACCTTCGCGGGCCGTGCGGCGAATCTCGGCGATCGAGGTGGGCCGAATGAGTACCCCGCCGGTGTAGGCGCCCGAAGCGATGGCTTCCAGCATCTCGGGCAGCCCGTGCTGGTAGCTCACTTGGAGGTTTGCTCCGTGCGGATCGTCGATCACGGGCTGTAGGGCGTGTTCCAGATAGGCCCCGTCGAGGGCGCGCACACCGTCAAAAGCTCCCGGCTTGGGCGTGAGCCACTGCGCGGGGCCGTTCGGGTCGAGCAGGACCAATGCGCCGCGTGCGTTCATTTCAGCCAGCGTCGCGGGTGTCGGGCCGGCAGCCAGCGGCTCCAGGTCGAAGGACTCGGCGAGCACCCCGCGCAGATGTTCCCAGCACAATCCCGCGTAAAGCCGGTGGATGGCGTCGATGGAGAGCTGGTCGTCGACGAGTTCGTTGACAAACGCCAAGGTGTATTCGGCGTCTGTGTCGTGGCGGCCGGTGGCGGCGCGCACCTCGTCGCGATACGTCCGGGAGATCGCATAGCGGTGGTGGCCGTCGGCGATGAGCACGTCGTCGGCTGCCAAGATGGCCTCGATCTGGGCGATACGGGCCGGGTCGGCAACCCGCTCGACGCGGTGTACCACGCCTTCGACCGAGAGTTCACCGACCGGTTCGCCGGGCTCGGCCAAAGCCGCTGTCAACCCGTCGGCCAGCGACAAGCCCCAAACCGGCGACAGGTTGGTGGCGGTGGCCCGCGTCAGGTCGAGACGGTCGGAGACGGCTTTCGGCGTGGTGCGCTCGTGTGGCAGCACGCCGCCCGCGTCCAAGTCGACGACTTCCAGACCGCCCAGCACGCCGGAAATCTCGCGGGGCGCGCCGGTGGCGTCGGTGAAGCTCATCCGGTAGATCGTGAACGTGGGCGCGCCGTCCTGCACCAAGACGCCCTGGGCCAGCCAATCGAGTAGGGTTGCCGCCGCGCGCGCATATGGATCATCGCCTGCGGCGGGTGCGAACGCCTGCCCGGGCCGGGAAAGGTCGCCTCCGGCGGGGATGTCGATGTGCGTGATGTTGTGCGGGTCGCGGCCTTTCAGCTCGGCGATGTCGGTGTCGGAAAGCACGTCGTAGGGCGGCGCGATGACGGCGTCGAGATCGGCGCCGGGCGCGTATCGCAGCGCCTTGAAGGGCTTGAAAGCTGGCATGAAGCAGAGCCTACAGCCACCGCTTGGCCCAGTGGTACATCGCGATCGCGGCCGCCGCCCCGGCGTTGATCGAACGTGTCGAGCCGTGCTGCGTTATCGCCACCAGGCGTTCGCACTCGGCTACCAGGGATTCGGTCAGCCCGGGGCCTTCCGAGCCGAAGATGAGGCAGCAGTGTTCGGGCAGCTCGGTCGTTTCCAGCGGCACTGAGCCGGGCAGGTTGTCCACACCGACGGGCGCGATGCCGCGCTCGGCCAGCCAGGACAGGAAACTCTGCTCGTCCGGGTGGTGGTAGACGTGCAGATAGCGGTCGGTGACCATCGCGCCGCGGCGGTTCCAGCGGCGTCGGCCCAAGATGTGCACGCCGGCCACGTTGAACGCGTTGGCGGTGCGCACGATCGAGCCGATGTTGAAGTCGTGTTCCCAGTTTTGGATGGCGACGTGCAGCGCGGACCGGGAGGTGTCAAGGTCGGCGACGATCGCTTCCAGCTTCCAGTAGCGGTACTTGTCGATGACGTTGCGGCGGTCGCCGGCCGCCAGCAGTTCGGGATCCAGGCGCGGGTCGTCGGGCCAGGGCTCCGGGTGCGGGCCCACGCCCGGGTCAGCCAGCGCGTTGAACTCTTCCTCGCTTAACATCACACCTCCGGTTTGGCTCCACGCTACCCTTGACTCGACATGGTTGCATCACTCGCGCTCATCCCGCTGCTACTTCCCGACTGGCTCGATCCGGAGTACATCATCCATTCCTTGGGCAACTGGGCGCTGTGGGGCGTGGCCATCATCATCTTCACCGAATGCGCCATCTTCCCCGTCCTGCCGGGCGACTCGCTGCTGTTCACCGTGGGCATGTTCGTGGCGATGAACCCGCCGTCGATCACTTTCCCGGGCATGGAGCCGTGGCAGGTGCTGATCGTCTCGTGTGGCGTGCTGACTTTGGCCGCGGTCGGCGGCAATGTGGCCGGCTATTGGGTGGGCCATTTCATCGGCCCGAAGCTTTTCAAACCCCGCGAAGGCCTGGCCGGCAAGATCTTCGCCCCCAAGTACGTCGACAAGACCCACGAACTGCTCGAAAAGTATGGCAACCGCGCCCTGATCCTGGCCCGCTTCGTCCCCTTCGTCCGCACCTTCGTAACCCTCATCGCCGGCATCGGCAAAATGAGCTTCCGCGCCTTCATCACCTATACGGCCATAGGCGGTGTGATCTGGGCCATCGGCGTCACCGTAGCGGGCTACTTCCTGGGCAACGTCTGGTTCATCCGCGACAACATCGACGCCGTGCTGGTGGCGATAGTCCTGATCTCCGTGATCCCGATGGTGGTCGAGTTCGTGGTCCAGAAGCGCGCGGCGAAGGCGGCCTCGTAGGGGCCACCGGCCAGCCGCTGCCGCAGTCGCACTACGTGCGAAGATCCCGGAACGAGTCCGGGATGACGGAGGTTTGGCAGGGATCGATCCGGGGCGGACGGGACCATTGCTCCTGCGGGCGATTTTCCCCTAGGCTGGGTCTTGGAACCCGGTTGATGTCCCTGCCGGGCCCGATCCGGAAAGGCTGTCCCCCATGTCTCGTCGCAACCGGGCTGTTGCTGGCTTTGCCGCTTTCGCATGCGCCCTGCCCCTTATTATCACGACCACAACGGCAATCGCCGACCCTGCGGTGGCGGTTCCCGCTATTGCCTCGATCAACGTCACGCCTGTGCCGGGCGGCGACGTGACTACGAGCGCCACCTTCTCTTGGCATACGGCTGGCACCGCGACCACCGCCCCGCAGACCGGGCTGGCGATCGGGCTCGCCGACGACTTCAACTGCGCGGCGGCCACGCTTGCGACGTCCCGGCAGGCGCCCACTCCGACGGTCTACTCGTCGGTCGCGTACTACCACGTGGCCGTCACCGGCCTGGAAGCCGGCGAGGAGTACGCCTACTGCGTGATCTCGTCCAAGGGTGACCGGTCCCCGACCTACTACTACGAGACCCCCAACTCCGGCGACAGCTTCAACTTCCTCGCCTTCGGCAATCCGTACTGGAAGTCCACGACAAGCTACGTGAACACGTTCCGCCAGACCGCTGAGTCGGCCCTGGACAATTTCCCCGAGGCGGCGTTCCTGGCCATCGCGGGCGCTTACGGCTCCAGTTCCGACCTCTCCCACTGGGACGGCCTGGTCTCGCAGCACGCCCAGTCGGTGCTCGCCAGCAACATGATCGTCCCGAGCGCCCACGCCGACGGCTCATCCAACCGCTACTACGCGCTTGGCACCGGCCTGCCGCTGGCCTCTGGCTCTGCCTATGTGACCGACAACTACGCCGCCTACCACGACGGCGCGCTGTTCCTGTCGATCAACACCTACCGTACGGCGACAGCCGACATCAACGCGACGCTGTCCTGGATCGACGCCCAGGTGGCCGCCGTTCCGGACGGCACCTGGATCATCGCCGAAATCCCGACCGAGTTCTGGGGCGGCCACACGACAGTCATCAACGCCGCCATCCGCACGGCGTTGCACGCCAAGTTCCGCCAGATCGGGGTGGCGCTCGTGCTGCAGGGTCGCACCGCCGCGTACACGCGCTCGTGGCCGATTGGCGACGGCACAACCCCGGACATCCTCCGCAATACGGGCGGCGACCAGCACGACAGCTTCAATGTGGAAGACGGCGTCATCTACATCACGCCCGGCGCCTCCAGCATCGAACAGGAGAACCCGTCTTCGGGCACCTATTCCGCTGCCAGCGGTTGGCTGGCCGCCTACACCAGCTACGGCTCCTCCGCTGTCAAGAACCTTGCCGAATACAAGACATACTCCGTCGTCGATGTGGACGACGCGCTGGACGTCTACGCCATGACCGCCGATGGCGCGATGGTGGACCACTTCACGATCAATCGCGGCCTGGTCGAACCCCGGATCTTCAAGGCCCCCAGCTCGGTGACAGTCGCTTCGCCGGCCAACTCGTCGGCCACCGTGGCCCTCGAATCCAACATCGCCTGGACGGTTTACTCGAAGCCCACCTGGGCGACCGTGACGCCGACATCGGGCTCCGGCAACGCCGCGCTCACCGTCACGGCGACCTCCGCCAACACGTCAACTGTGGCCGACCGAACCGGGACCATCGTGCTGCGCTCCGCCACCAGTTCCTCCGTGGAGATTCAGGTGACGGTAACGCAGTCCAAGGCGACCGTCTGGTATGCGACGCCGACGTCGTTGAGTTTCACGGCCGCCGGGAACGCGTTGGTAACGACGGTTTATTCGAACGGCCCGTGGACGCTCAAGTCGAAGCCGGATTGGGTCACCTCGTCGCGCGACTCCTACACGACGACGGCGGGTGTCACGCTGACGGCCGCCGCCAACAATACGACCGGGGTGCGTTCGGGCCAGGTCGTGTTCGCCCGTGACGGGCAGCCCGATGTGACGGTAAGCGTGTCCCAGGCCTGGGTGGCCCCATGGTCCCTGTCGGCCACGCGGGCCGATGTCGGCTATCGGGCAGGTTCGGCGGCCAGCGTGACGCTGTCCACTGGCGTGACCTGGAAGGTGTCGACCAAGCCGACGTGGGTTGACGTCAACCCGTCCAGCGGCACCGTCACATCCGGAGTGAGCTACCCCGAGTTGACGATCACCGCCAACCAGCAGAACCCGTCCACCGCCACCCGTTCCGGTGTCGTCTACTTGACTGCGACGGGCAAGGCAACGCTCGCCATCACGGTCTACCAGCAAGCCAGCCCGTACTGGTACGCCACTCCCACCTCGCTGAACTTCACCGCGGCTGGGAACGCCCTGGTGACGACGATCTACTCCAACGGCGCGTGGACCCTCAAGTCCAAGCCGGATTGGATCAGCGCGTCGCGGGATTCATACACGACCACGGCGGGCGTCACCTTGACGGCGGCCGTGAACACGACCACCGGCGTGCGGTCCGGCACAGTTGTTTTCGCCCGCGAGGGTCTTGACGACGTTGTGGTGAACGTGTCGCAGGCGTGGGTCGCGCCGTGGACGCTGTCCGCGACACGGGCCGACATCAGCTACGCCGTCGGCTCCCAAAGCAGCGTGACGTTGACCACGGGAGTTACCTGGAACGTGCTGTCAAAGCCAGCGTGGGTGAGCGTCAGCCCGTCTTCCGGCACGGTCACCTCCGGCGTCACCACCGAGACGTTGACGATCACGGCCGCCGAGAAGAACAACGCCCAGACGACCCGCTCCGGCCTGATCTACCTGACGGCGCCAGGCTCCGGCAAGGCCAATCTCGCCATCACGGTCTACCAGGCGGGCAGCCCGCTGTGGTACACCAACCCGACGTCGCTGAGCTACTCGTCCGCGGGCGGCACTTCGTCGCTGACCGTGTATTCGAACGCGTCGTGGACGCTGTCGAAACCGGATTGGCTGACGGCCTCGCGCACCTCGTACACGACGACCGCCGCGGTCACCTTCACCGCCGGGGCGAACACGTCCACCGAGACGCGGACTGGCTCGGTCACATTCACGCGGGCGGGCGAGCCCGACATCGTGGTGCCGGTCACCCAGACCGGGCTGCAGGCGGCGACGTTCACGCCGTTCGGCATCAACAACGGCTTCAGCACCGATCCGCAGACGGCCCGTGTATTCACCTGGCTGATCAAGCGCACGGCGGGCATCACCGGCGCCACGTTGACCTACGCCCCCGCCGGCCAATCCCTGACCGGCCCGGCCGCGGCCACCGTCACCTCGACTTGGGCGCAGGTGACCGACACGATGAGCGCGTACCACCTGGTCACATCCACAATCCCAGCCGGGACGCTGCAGCCTGGAACGACGTACCAGTACCAGATCAAGGCGACGACGTCGACCCAGGTGCTAACGAGCGACGTGTACCAGTTCAAGACCGCGGGGTCTGCGTCCGAGACGTTCAAGTTCGTCGCCGTGGCCGACTCGCAAGGATCGCTGGGGAGCTACAAGACCATCTGGGCCGACACGATCACCAAAGCGTTGGAACGCAACCCAGATGCGGCCTTCGTGACGCATGCGGGTGACATCACCAACGACACCACGACGGCCGAAGTCGAGGAGTGGACGACGGCCAACGGTTCGCTGCTGGCCACGCCGGCCTTCAACCCGGTCCTCGGCAACCACGATGACCGGGCCAATTCCGACGGGCGGATGTGGAACGCCATCTTCCCGCGGGGATCGGACGGCTTCACGATGGAGTACTCGTACGTCTACGGCAACGCGGTCTTCATCCACCTGAATCTGAACCACTATTCCACGTCCAGTCTGAACACCCACGGCCAGTACGTCCAGCGGGTGGCCAACCAATATCGGACCAACCCGGCCACGGGCAAGGAGCGCTTCATAATCATCGTGGAGCACAAGTCGCCCTATGGCGGCGCCCACGCCGGCAACTCCGTGTCGGGCGGCGACTACGGCGCTCCGGCCATCCGGTCGACGTTGCGGCCATACTTCGAGGCGGCCGGCGTGGACCTCGTCCTGGCAGGCCACGACCACCAGTACATCCGCAGTTGCCCCGTCATGAACGGCGTTTGGAACTGCAACCAGACCGACATCAACACCATCAACTCGAATACGGAAGGCATCGTCTACCTGATCCCGCGCAACTCGGGCGGAAAGACCTACGCCTTCGTGAGCCGGGTGTGGAACCAGGTGCCGATCAATCTGGGCAGCTCCACCACGACCAAGCTGGGCGAGTCGATGTATTCGACGGTCACGGTCACGACCAATGAGATCCAGGTGAACTCGTACTACGCCAATAGCACCATCCCGGTGGACAGCTTCACAATCGTGCAGTAATGGATGCTGTGTGGGGTGTATGGGACTTCGTGCCAAGTTCCCGGAACTCCCCACCGCGTCATCCCGGACTTGTTCCGGGATCTCGGACGTAGTCCGTGTGGCCCGCAGGGGCACCCTTCTGGTGGGGGATGGGACTTCGTCCCAAGATGCCGGAACAAGTCCGGCATGACGGAGGAGGGGTTGCCGGAACAAGTCCGGCATGACGGAGGAGGGGTTGCCGGAACAAGTCCGGCATGACGGAGGAGGGGTTGCCGGAACAAGTCCGGCATGACCAGGTTGGGGCCTATAGCCTCCCTGCGGCCTTCAGCGCGAGGTAGGCGTCGCAGACGGCGGGGGCGAGGCGGTCCGGGCCGGCCTGGACGACTTTGACGCCCAGGCGGGAGACCCGCTCGGCAAGGTTGGCTTCGGCCAGCGTCAGCCGGCTGGCGGCCGCCGCGTCGTAGGCGGCGCCGAGTGAAGAGTCGTCGTCGCGCATGAGTTCGAGTTCCGGGTCGGTGACGTGGGCGACGATCACCTGGTGGCGTTTGGCCAGGGCGGGCAGGACGGCACCCAGGCCTTCGGCGTAAAGGGCGGGATCCAAGCCCGTGACCAGGATCACCAACGCGCGCTGGGTGTTGAGGGCTTCCACTTGGGCGGCGACCAGCGTCCAGTCCGCTTCGATCAGCACCGGTTCGACGCGGCTCAGGGCGTCGGCGAAACCTGCTATGACCTCGGAGCGCAGCGTGGAGCCCAGGAAACGGGCGCGCACTTCCCGGTCGACGGCGAGCAGGCTGGCCCGGTCGCCGGAAGCTGCACCCAGCGCGCCCATCAGCAGGCATGCCTCAATGCCGGCGTCCAAACGCGTCGCGTCGCCCATGCGGCCCGCCGCCCAACGCGAGGTGTCCAGCACGATCAGAATGCGGCGGTCGCGTTCGGGGCGCCAAGTGCGGATCATCGTCTTCTGGGCGCGCGCGGACGCCCGCCAGTCGATCGACCGGACATCGTCGCCCAACGCGTATTCGCGCAGGCTGTCGAACTCGGTGCCTTGGCCGCGCACATGCACCGCCGCCTGGCCATCCAAGTCCCGCAGGCGGGCCAACCGGTACGGCAGATGCACCCTAGATCGGAACTCGGGCAGCACTTTCAGCACCGCTGGGACTGGGAAGCTGGCCTGCCGCGCGGCCAGGCGCAACGGTCCGAACGAGCGCAGCGTCACGTCACCAGCTTCCAGATCGCCGCGGCGGGTGGGCCGCAGCCCGGTGGACTGCCGCATTGATTCGCCCGCGGGCAAACTGGCGAGTGGGCGGTCGGCCGCGGCGTTCGCGCTCGGCGGCCAGGCGTCGCGCACCTGGATCCGCGCCCCGCGATTGCCCGTGTTGGTCAACGTCAGGTGGGAGGTGGCGTCCTCGGAAAGCCGCACGCTCGATGGAAGCTCGCGGCGCAACGCGATGCCCTGCGGACGGGCGGAAAGCAGATAATCGGCCCAAGTCAGCAGGGCAATGAGGCCTGTCCAGGCCAAGATGGTGCCGGGCGCCGGAAGCAGCGCCACTGGGATGATGCCCAGCAGCAACAGCAGTGGTACGCGGCCGGAGATAGCCATTTAACGCGGCACCGGGACTGTCGCCAACACGTTTGCGATGACGCTCGCGGCCGTGGTGCCGTCCATTTCGGCCTCCGTGCGCACCTTGATGCGGTGGTTCAACGTGGCCACCGCGAGGGCTTTCACGTCGTCGGGCGTCACGAAATCCCGGCCGGACAGCCATGCCCACGCGCGAGCGGTCTTCATCAACGCCGTCGTGCCGCGCGGAGAGACGCCCAAGGCCACTGACGGAGCCGAGCGGGTGGCCCGGCAAATGTCCACGGCGTAGGCCAGCACGGGCGCGTCGATACGCACCTGCGAAACCTCGGCGCGGGCGGCCGCCAACTCCGCTGCGTTGGTGACCGGTGCCAGCCCGGCGGCTTTCAGATCGCGCGGATCGAACCCGGCGGCGTGCCGCGCGGCCACGGAAATCTCGTCGTCGCGCGAAGGCAGCGGCAACTCCAATTTGAGCAGGAAGCGGTCGAGTTGCGCCTCCGGCAGTGGATAGGTGCCCTCGTGTTCCACCGGGTTCTGCGTGGCGATGACCATGAACGGGCTGGGCAGTGGGTGCGTCACGCCGTCAGCGGTCACCTGCCGTTCTTCCATGGCTTCCAGCAGCGACGACTGGGTCTTCGGCGGGGTGCGGTTGATTTCGTCGGCGAGCAACAGGTTTGTGAACACTGGGCCGGGCCGGAATTGGAACTCGCCCGTTTTCGCGTCGTAGATGATCGACCCAGTGACATCTCCGGGCATCAAGTCCGGGGTGAACTGCACTCGTTTCGTGTCGAGTGCCAGTGACGCCGCCAAGGACCGCACCAGCAGGGTTTTGGCCACACCAGGCACGCCCTCAAGCAGGATGTGGCCGTCACACAGCAGGCCGATGAGCAGGCCGGTTACGGCTTGGTGCTGCCCGACGACAGACTTGCCGACTTCCTGTCGGACCAGGGCTAGTTGTTGTTGGTAGCGATTCATGTTCCTCTTCTCAACAGGCGCAATTCAGCAGCCAGGGCGACGAATTCCGCGTCGGTTCCAGGCGGGGGTCCGTAGAAAATCCGCTGCACACGGGCGGGGTCGAGCCGCAACGCCGCCGCGGCGCGTTGCGTGACGAGTTGCGGATTGGCGTTGGCGGGAATGCCGAGCTTTCCGGCGAGCTGCGACAGCGTCCACGCGCGCAGGGCGGCGGCGGCATGGCCGCGGGCCCCAGATTGGCGGTACAGCCTGCCCAGCCCGGTTGCGGCTTCGGCGGCGGGCACGGCGACTGGCAGCTTCTCCGGCACCAGCTTGCCGAAACGCCGGCCCTGCCACGCCGCGGCGGCGATTCCAGCGATGGCGCCCATCCAGCACACGTACGAGAACCAGCCCGGGAGCAAGTCCAACTCGTGGTTGGCTTCTTCTTCTTCTTCGAACAAGCTTTCTTGGGTCGCGTCGGCGGCGGGCAAGTACCAAGTCAGCCGCGCGTGTCTCCCCAGCGTCCGCAGCGCCAGCGCGGCCTGCCCGTCGAGCAGGATTTCCGAATTGGTGAACATGTATGGGGACGAGATGGCCGTCACCCGGTGTGCGCTCGTGCGCAGGTCGGTGTAGATGGACACGTTGTCCGAGTCGGGGTAGCACTGCATCGAGCTTTCGGAGGCGTCGTAAATGCCGTAGTAGACGGTTCCGATGTCGCCTGCCGCGACCGCGTCCGGGTCGGTGCAGCCGGGATCCACCGTCAGGTGGGTGTGGAATGCCAACTGCTGGATCATCGTGTCGCCGAGCAGCGCCGCGATGGTGTCGTCGAGCCTGCCGTATTCGGGGGCGCCAAAGATGAGGACCAGGTCGGCAGGCGCGTCCGCCAGTTTGCGCAGCGCTGAACTGGACAGGTCGTCGGTGAGGTAGATGGCGAGCGTGGAACCCGCCGGGGCGGCAAGGGCCGCGTTGAGTGAGGTGACTTGGCTGACCTCCACGCCGTTGTTCCGCAGCACCTGCGCCACTGCCCGCGTCCCCAGGTCGCCTGCGTTCTCGATGGAGCCTTCCTTGTCCACCATCGACTCGGGCAGCATCGCCGAGAACACCACCAAAGCGACAAAGCCGGCCACGACGGCTCCCAAACCCCACATCCAGCGCTGCATCTCAGAACCCCATCCCAACCACCACCTGGGCCTCGTCGGCGCGCAGCGGTACGGTGTTCGCGGCGGTGGTGTCCAGATCGGCCAACGCCTGGTAGCTGGCCTGGGTGCCTTGCCTGCCGCCGTAGGCCATCCAGTCAAATTCGCGGGCGGCGCCGAGCAGCGGGTTGCTCAGGCTCGGCAGGCGCGACATGGCTTGGGCGACGGCTTCCGACGCCGTCATGCCGGGTGTCTCCTCGATGATCACGCGTTCTGAGAATGAACGGATCATGGCCCGGAAACGCTGCAGGCATGCCTGGGTCCACTGGCCCTGGCCAGCCAAGAGTTCGGCCTCGGCGCGCAGATCGTCGGCGGGCCGGGTGTCGCCCGCGAACATGTCGCCGGTCGGCACAGGTTTGCGCCACGTGCCCAAGGGCCCCGCCGCGACCAGCAGGATGACGGCCGCCACCGCGATCACGCCGATCACGATTCCCGCGATCAACTCCGCCGGCACGTCGACGCGCACGCCGGGATCGCCGGTCAGCCAGTCCAGGATCCGGTTCCAAAAGGTGTCCCACCAGTTCGCCGAGTCGCCGTATTCCGGCTTTGCCAACTCTTCGGCGAGCTGGCGGCGGGCCTCGTCGCGGTCCGGGTCCACGGGAATCTCCAGGGGCAAACTCATCCGGTCATCGTCTCCAGCAACTCGATGTCGTAGCCTTCGCGGCGGATGCGGGCGTCCACGTACAGCAGTGTGGACACGGCCTCGTGGAGCGGCGCCGACAAAGTGATGGACACGACAGACGCGATGGGGGTGACGGCGATCATGGCGGCCGGAATGACTCCGGCGAACAGACCCAGCGCCACCGAGAAGCCTTGGGTGACCGTGCCCACCGCGATGCCGATGAGGATCGACGCGAGCAGCCGGTAGCCCAGCACGTGCCCGAAAATCCCGCGGCTGAGCAGCCAGCCGCGCCGCAAGCCTTGGATCGGTCCCAAGCCTTCGACGACGATGGCGGGAACGGCGAACGTGAGCCGCACCCAGAGCCAGCCGCCCACGAAGATCCCGCCGAAAACCGCCAGGATCGCCAGCCCGATCATCGCCGACGCTCCAGCCACGCCAACCGCGATCATGGCGATCCACAGCCCGAACGCGACCATCATCACGGCATATTGCAGCAAGGTCAGCACTATCACCGGCCAAACGCGCAGCCGCAGCACATGCAGCGCTTCGGGTGGTTTGACCTCGCGGCCGAGCACGCCCTGGAACACGGCATGGGTCAGGTACACGCTCGCCACGACACTCGCCAGCGTGGTGCAAAGCGACGACATCCCCAGCGAACTCATGTACGACGACCAGGCCGCATCCGTGCCGCCGAACAGCAGGTCGTTCAAATCGAAACTAGCGTTCCCGGTGCCGAACGCGAACGCGAGCGCCAGCAACTGGCTGAGCAATGCGATGACGAGGGTCAGCCCCATCATCACGCCCGGCGCGAACCGCACCGCCCGGAACGTGCCCGACAGCAAGTCCCCGATGCTCAGCGGCCGCGGATCGATGATTCCCTTGCTGAACGCGTCGGCGCGCACCTCCTGCTGCAGCACGGCAGGGGGCACGTAGCGGGCGTAGACCTTGTTCGCCCAACCGGAATTGGCGGGCACACCGCTCCAATCTGGTTGGCTCACTCGGAGTTGCTCCTTTCGGGGATTTGCCTGCGCCGGGCAAGGTTGCCTGAAGTCTACTCGGACCCGCTAACCACCCGTCATCCCGGGGGGTGAGTTGTCATCCCGGGCTCGTCCCGGGGTCCCCGCAAAGTATCGAAGAACTTTGTGGGGTGGTGTTCCGGGGTCCCCGCAAAGTATCGAAGAACGTTGTGGGGTGGTGTTCCGGGATCTCGGACGCAGTCCGTGTGTCCCGTTAGGGGCACCCCTGTGGGGTGCGTGGGACTTCGTCCCAAGATGCCGGAACAGGTCCGGCATGACGGGGAGGGGTTGCCGGAACAGGTCCGGCATGACGGGTGGGGTTGGCCCTAGACTCCCCTCATGGACTTGAGTGGGATGCGCAAGAGCTATGAACTGGGCGAGTTGGACGAGGCGGCGCTGCCGGGGACGCCAGCGGCCGTATTTGAGAAATGGCTGGCCGAGGCTATCGCGGCGGGCGTGCCCGAGCCCACGGCGATGACGCTGGCTACCGTGGCCGACGGGAAGCCCTCCACGCGGGTGCTGTTGCTGAAGGGGACGGACGCCCGCGGGCTGGTGTTCTTCAGCAACTACCACTCCCGCAAGGGGCGCGAGTTGGACGCCAACCAGCACGCCGCCATCCAATTTCACTGGGTCGAGTTGGAGCGGGTGGTCCGCGTCGAAGGGCTCGTGGAAAAGGTGACGCCCGCCGAGTCGGACGCCTATTTCGCAAAGCGCCCGCTCGATTCGCGCATCGGGGCTTGGGCCTCTCCGCAGAGTGAAGTTATTGCTTCGCGGGCGGTGCTGCTGGCCAACGCCGCAAAGGCGTCCGCGAAATATGGACTGACCCCGCCGCGCCCCGAGCATTGGGGCGGTTACCGGCTCGTTCCCGAGGTCTGGGAATTCTGGCAGGGACGGAAATCGCGGCTGCATGATCGGGTGCGTTACCGCAAGTCGGACAACATTTGGTTGCGTGAGCGGCTAGCCCCGTAAACCGATTCTCCAAGGCATTTAAGAAACCCCGGAAATTACGCCCGTAAAGAAATAATCCAATTTCATTCTCGGTCGCCCAAAACGCTTGCTAGGCTCGGGGCTACTCAACTAACTGTCTGAGCCGGGGGGACCGGCAGTTACGGGGAAAGAAAGATGAGCCTAGCCAGTCGGCTTTGCGTCGCCATGTTCGCAATCAGCCTGTCAGTGGCCACACCCACGGTGGCCTTCGCGGATTCCGTCGCGGAGCCGCCTGCGGATGCCGGCGGCCTGGGACACGTTCCCATCAAGGTGGATCTGTCCGCCGTCAGCGACACCAAGTATGCGGTGAAGCGGATGCGCGGCGTGCTGCCGTCCTATTTCGACTTGCGCAACACGACTTGGAGCACGCCCGTGGCCAACCAAGGCTCGTTCGGCACCTGCTGGTCCTTCGCTTCAGTCGCCTCGGCCGAATCCGGGATCGTGCGCAACTCGGCCGCGCCGTCGGGCACACAGCTTTCCCAGCGTCACCTGGTCTATTCGGTCTACAACGACTATCCGGCGACGAAAACCTTCTACTCGAACTCCAGCGCCGACCCGTACGCCACCAACTGCTCGTGGCCCAACTGCCATCCCCTCCAGATGGGCGGTAACCACCTGCAGGCTGCTGGCGTATGGGCGGCCTGGTTGGGGGCCGAGACGGCAGCGGCCTTTCCCTACTACCCAACCGACGCCTCCAAGAACTCCGCGCCGAGCGCCGCCGAGTTGCAGCAGTCGCCGTACCACTTGAAAAACCTCTACATCCTGCCCACTCCGCGGGACAGTTCCGGCGCGTACCAGCAGGCCAACGTGGATGTCGTCAAGGAAGCGCTGACCACCTATGGAGCCGCCTACATCTCGTACTATTCGTCGGGCCAGAGCGGCGGAAACTCCACATTTTGGAGCAAGACGTACAACTCGTACTACGTGGACACGCCCAACTACGGCAACCACGCGGTGACGCTGATGGGCTGGGATGACAGCTTTCCCGCCGCCAACTTCCAGAAGACCCCGCCGGGCGACGGCGCGTTCCTGATCAAGAACAGTTGGGGCTCCTCGTGGGGCGACGGCGGCTATTTCTGGATGTCCTACTACGACCAGTCCATCGCCGACATCGCCATCTTCGACGTGTCGGGCGGCACCGCGGACGACGGCTTGACCAAGAACTACAACCACGACCCGTTCGGCTTCTTGATGGTCCAGACATTCCAGGATTCGACCATGTCTCAGGCCAACGTGTTCACGGCCGAAGATGACGAGTTCATCCAGTCGGTCCAGTTCGCGACCGCCCAGCCGAACACGGCCTACACAGTGCGGTTCTTCACCGACGTCGCGGCCACTCCGACATCCGGGAAGGCTGAGAAGATCAACGGGGGCGGAACCTCCGTCTCAGGCACGGCGCGTTTCGCTGGATACACGACGGTGACACTGCCCACGCCGGTGCTGGTCACCGAAGGGACCAAGTTCGCCGTGGTGGTGGATCTGGTCGGCAGCTCCGGATTGGCGCTGCCCGTTGAAGGGCGGATGTCGACTGAAACAGTCACGCTGAACGCCGGGGAGAGCTACGTTTCCGGTGACGGCTCCGCGTGGACGGACCTGCGAACGGTGACCGTTAACGAAGGTGCGCTGGGCCAGGTCGGCAACTTCAACATCAAGGCGTTCGCCTCGGCGCACGCCGACGTCACGTTGCAGCTCGACGGCCATCAGCAGACCGAGTATCTGGTGGGCGCGCCGTTCAACAAGAACGCGGGCGCGGTGCAGGCCATTGTCAACGGCTCTGTTGTGGCGACCATTGCGTTGTCCGATCCGGACATCCGCATCACTTTCGACTCGAAGCGGTCCGGGCAGGCGACCGTCACCTACACCCCTTGGGGCAAGTCTGCCTCATTCAACTACACCGTCCGCTCCGGCAAGATCACCCTTGATCCGAACGGCGGCACGTTGTCGTCCAAAGCGCAGAACCCGGTCCTGTTCAGCTACCAGGGCAAACTGCCCAAGCTGCCGACTCCGACCCGCGCCGGATACTCGTTCGCGGGCTGGTATTCCGCTCCGGCCGGCGGTGACAAGTACGCCTCCGGCAAGACGGCCATGAGCACTTCCGACTACACGCTCTACGCTCATTGGACGGGCAAGAAGTACAAGGTCAGCTTCAACGCCAACGGTGGCTCGACGCCGAAACTCGTCGTGAACGGGAAGTCGAAGACGTACAAGTCCAAGTACGTCTACAACGGCTCGCTTTGGGGGGAGCAACTGCCCACATCCAGCTACGCCAACCTGAAGTTCCTGGGTTGGTCACTGACCCGCAATGGCGCCGCCTTGCAGCCCACGGACACAGTGGCGCTCACCGGTTCGAAGACTCTTTACGCCCGCTGGTCCAAGGTGACGGCGATGGAGTTTGACGGCTTCCAGGACCAATACGTCCTCGGGGCTGGTTTCAACAAGAAGCAGGGCACTGTGAAGCTGATCCTGGAGGACGAATCCACGGCCACTGTCTCGTTGAGCGATTCGCATCTGAAACTGAGTGGATACTCCAAGTCGGCCAAGCGCGTCGGCCAGCAGACGATCAGCGTCACCTATGGCCCGTTCTCGGTCACCGGGACATTCAATGTGGAGGTGGCGGCCACACAGCCGATCACCTTTGACGCCAACGGCGGAGACCCGGTGGCGGCGACGGTCAACTTCGGCTACAAGAAGAAGCTGGGGGCCCTGCCAACGGCAACCCGCGAGGGTTTCACCTTCAAGGGTTGGTACACGAAGCCGGTCGGCGGATCCCAGTTGAAGAAAGGCAGCAAGCCGACGCAGAGCGGCCCGTTCACGCTGTATGCCCACTGGAAGTGAAATTCGTTGGTGCCCCTGCCGGGGCACACGGAGGCTCACTCCCAGGTGAGCAACGGCGTGGTCTCGAACGTGTAGGCCGAGGGCATCGCGATGCCGGTGATCTCGCCGAGGTACGACTTGGGCACGGCGTACCAGACCGTTTCCTGCACGGAGCCTTCATCCCAGGCGTTGATGCACAGCCGCATCGAATCGTCGTTGAGCCCGGTGTTCCAGTAGTGGTCGCCGGAGCCCAGCACCCGGAAGCTGCAATACGACGGGTCCGCGACCCCTTCGATCCTCCGCACAGACAACGTCACCCCGACCCAGGATGTGCCCGTCGTGGCGACGGTCATTTCGCCGCTGAAGTCGGCGGCCACATCGCTTATCCGCATCTGGTCCAAACGCACTTCGACCGCGTAATCCGGGTACGGCACCCACACACCTGGTCCGATCCGTTCGTACTTCGGGAGCGAATAGGCGAACAACACCGCATGGGCGCCCCAGTACACGAGCAGGGCAGCCGCTACGGCTAGCAGAGCGCGCCACTTCATGCGATGCCCTCCTGCTCTTCGGCGGCGAGCGCGATCATGTCCTGGATCTCCATGCCCGCGACGCGTTCTGGGGTCAAACCCAGGTCGAATTCGGTGATCCAGTGGTAGCTGTACAGCGATCCGATCGATTCAGTCCGCAGCCGCGCGCCGGCGATCCGGTCACAAGGAATGAGGAACGGCGCCATGGAACGGGCAGTGAAGCCGATGCCTTTGGCGAAGGGCATGTCGGTGGTCCGGTAGCTCTTCTCGCCTGAAATCAGCGTCCAGTCAAAGCCGCCGCCCGCAGCGTGCGAAACGACCTCGTAGGAGACCACCAGATAGCACTGTCCCCAACCGTCCCGGACCTGGCCGCCGGTGTGGCTGCTTACCGAGTGGGCGATCTGCGTGTCGGTGATACGCACGCGCACGCCGGCTTTGATCTCGGCTTCCAAACCGACCTGTTTCAGGTAGCCGGTGTCGTCTGGCGGCCCGGCGAGCGTGACCAGGGCGGCGAGGATGGCGGAGAGGGCGCCCACCGCGACAGATCCGGCTTTCATGCCGCCACCTCCGCTTCCGAGGTTGCCGACTGCGTGGACGCTGCGGCTTCAGGGCGGTCGCCGCCCCCGAACATGAGGCAGTAGGCGGCCGCCAACAGCGCGAATCGCAGCACCGCGAAGAACACCGTCACCACCGGCTGCAGGTAGCTGAAGACGAACACGATCTGGTTGACCGAATGGTCGATGAACAACGCGCCCAGGCCGTACTCGACCCACTTCTCGGTGACTTGGATGAGGTTGAACGCGACGAGGTAAGCCCCCAACACGGCGATTGACGAGCGCAGCGTCAGCTTCAAAATCTGATAGATCGGCAGGTACTTCTCGTCCAAGTCCGAGAACAGCGCGTCCTGGAGCTGCACCACCACGGAGCGTTTGCGCTGATCGCGTTCCAAACTCTCAAGCTGGTGCGACAAGCGCGTCCGTCCGGCCAAGGCCTGGCTCAACTGGCCCGCTTCGAGCAGTTCGCCGAACGACTTGATCTGGGTGCCCAACACCAGGGCGGCCAAAGCGAGCCAGAAGATGGGCCGCAACACCGCGTGGCTGATCACCGGCCAGGCCACCACGGCGAACCAATCCCAGGCTTCAGCCAGCAACTCCGGGACGTGCACGCCGAAGGTGATGAAGTCCACAAAGTCCGCAAACCAGCTGGCGACTGCCCGCACCCGCAGCCAACCCACGATCTTGCCGACCGCGTCGATGCCCACTTCGAAGGCGGCCAGCAGATAGAACGCCTCCAGCCAGGCGGCCAGGAACCCGAGCCACAGCTTTCCGGTGCGCTGGCCGAGCCAGTCGATCAAGCGCCGCGCTGCAAATGCCCCGCCGATCACCGCCAAGACGATCCACAGGTCTGTGAAAGTGGACGGATTCAGCGGCCCGAACACATTCGTGGACCAGACGTCGCCCGTTATCAACATGGCGTCGACGTACACGGTGGAAGCGGCGTCGGTCAGGTAGTCGAGGCAGGAATAGATGCCGAGGAAGGCCAGCAACGTCAGCGACAATGTGCGTGTCAACGAGCCGCGTTCCTCTGCGCGCGGGATGCCGTTTTCGTCGCCGACGGCATTGCCCAGCACCCGCAGCGCGATGATCGTGCCGACGAGGATGACCAAGAAGCTGAGCGCCACGACGACGACCGCAGCCCACTGTGTCCACGTCTCCGCCTGAACCATTTCCGCGGCATCCCAGTCGTAGACGACTGTCGGCGTCCGCGTGGCCACCCATGCCGCGGCCAGCCAAAGGAACTGCGAGACCGCCCACGTGACCGTGTAGATCGCGCAGACCCGCAGCCACGTCTTGCGCCAGAGGCTCCACGTGCCGCGCGCCAGCAGCCCGCCCGTCTCCAGCCATCCCTTCAGCTCAGGCACGCGACTATTATCCCAGGCAGTTTCCCGAACCCCGTCGTCATCCCGGACTTGTTCCGGGGTTAAACCCCCAACCACGTCATCGCGGACTTGTCCCGGGATTAAACCCCCTCCCCGTCATCGCGGACTTGTCCCGGGATTAAACCCCCTCCCCGTCATCCCGGACTTGTCCCGGGATTAAACCCCCTCCCCGTCATCCCGGACTTGTTCCGGGATCTTGGGACGTAGTCCCATGCGCGCCGCAGGCGTGCCCCTGGCGGGACACACGGACTGCGGGATGACGGGGAGGGCCCCGCAAAGAATCGGAGGGGAACGGAGTACGTTGTGGGTGATCTTGTGGGACAATGGCACATCCGATTCGACGAGGAAAAGGATCCCCCTATGGGACGTTCCGCGCGGGCGGCGGCCATCTTGATATCGGTCGCGCTCATGATCGGGTGCCCGGTGGCTACCGACGCCGGGGCAGCCAGCAATGAAGCGACGCTGCGGATCACAGACTTGGGTGGTGATGGTTCGACGAGCGTCCACGGTCTGCGGACCAACGGTGTCGACCGATCCGCCTACCTGACCCAGTCAGGCATGATGATGGCGCCGCTGTCCGTCATCCCTTCCAGCTACGACCTGCGTGTCGCCCATCCGGATTGGGTCACCGCGGTCAGGAACCAGAGCCCTTACGGCTCCTGCTGGGCTTTCGCGGCCGCCGCTTCGGGAGAGTCTGCGCTGGCTCGGAATTCGGCCGCCCCAGCGGGCACGCAGATTTCACCCAGCCACCTGGTGTACGCGAATTACAACGGGTCGTCGTTCGGCAAAGTGGGCACGGCCTTGAATTCGGGCGGGGATGCCTGGATGGCGGCCGCCACCTGGATCCGCGGCCTCGGAGCCCGCAGTGAGACTGCCTTTCCGTATCCGAGCAAGCCGTCGTCGTCGCAGATCGCGACAACCGAATACCGCCTGAACAACTGGTACCTGCTGCCTTCTCCGCGTTATGGCACTGAAGCCGTGCAGACAATCCAGCGGGCGATCATGGAATACGGCGCCGTGTGGATCGGCTACAACGCCAACTCGCGATACCTGAACTCCGCAACGTATGCCTGGTACAACGCCGCCGATTGGGACGAGTACGGCTGGTACGGCCATGCGGTCACGATCGTTGGCTGGGACGACAATTACTCCGCCAGCAACTTCAGGAGCGCCTACCAGCCCCCCGCCGACGGGGCTTTCCTGGTCAAGAACTCGTGGGGCGCCGACTGGGGTCTGGGCGGCTACTTCTGGCTGTCGTACTACGACCGGTCCGTCATGGACGGCGCCATCTACGACCTGCAATCGGGCACGGCAGGTGACGCCATCTCCAAGGTCTATTCGCACGATCCCTACGGGATGCAAAACGGGTTGTCGTTGGGCAGCGGCTTCACGCTGCAGTTGGCCAACGTGTTCACCGCGAGCGCCGCCAGCAGCATCCGCGGCGCCTCGTTCAGCGTCACCGATCCGGGCGTCCACTACACGGTGCGCGTCTACGTGAGCCCCAAGTCGGGCAAGCCCAGCAGTGGGGCATTGCAGAAAATCGACGGTGAAGCCACGGAAATCTCTGGCACCGCGCCCTTCGCCGGTTACACCACGGTCAAGTTCCCCACACCGGTCCAGTTGGCGAAGGGCGCCAAGTTCGCCGTCGTGGTCGAGGTGAACGAGGCATGGGCCGGAATCGAGTACGCGTCCTACAGCGTCGACTACAAACAGGTCAAGATCTCTTCCGGGCAGAGCTACTTTTCCACCAACGGCGGCAGTTCGTGGACTGACTTGGCCTCCTACTACAAGAACCGCGTTTGCGCGTGGTACCGCAAGAACGTCAAGTGCGCCAACGTCGCCGGCAACTTCAACGTGAAGGCGCTTGCGGTGACCAGCGCGACGCCCGCGAGCGCCACCACGGCGGTGATTTCCGGCTATCCGGTCGACACCTACGTTACGGGCGCTCCCGCGGTGAAGGCGGGCGGCGAGACCATCACCATCAGCACGTTGGACACGCCGAGTTCGACAATCACGGTGAGCACTTCCAGCCCGGATGTGGTGGTCACCGACTTCAGTTCCAAGACGGCGGGAGCAGGCCAGAGCGCCAACCTGCTCTACAAGCCTTGGGGCGCGAAAGTCCCGTTCACTTACGACGTGATCCCCGGCCAGATCGTGTACGACTCGCAGGGCGGCTCCACCACACCTGCGCCGGCGAGTTTCAGCTACAAATCGAAGATGCCCGCGTTGCCCGTGGTCACGCGCGCGGGCTATACCTTCCAGGGCTGGTACACCACGCCGGGCAGCGGTGGCCGGAAAGTGAAGGCAAAGGAAACGATCAACGTCCTCACCACGCCATACACGTTGTATGCCCGGTGGAAATCCAACACCTACACGGTGTCGTTCAACGCCCAAGGGGGGACGGTTGGCAAGCCGAAGTCGGTGAAGGCCGCTTTCGACGGCGTTTGGCCATCGCTCCCGACGGCCACGTACTCGAAGATCCCCTTCGAAGGTTGGAATACGAAAGCTGACGGCTCGGGAGTGGCGATCACGGCGGGCGCGCCGGTGAACGTGGCGAGCGTCGCGGGGGTCAGCGGCACGAAGCTGAAGCTGTACGCCCAGTGGGCCGATGTGACCAGCATCACTTTCAGCGGGCAGCAGGCCGACTACGTCTTGGGTGCTCCGCTCAACAAGGCGGCAGGCACGGCGACGGTTGTGTTCTCGTCCGGGCCGCCGGTCACTGTGCCATTGACTGACAAGCTGCTGAAGTTCTCGCCGACAAGTTTCAAGACGGCCGGCACGCAGGCGGTGTCGGTCACCTACGGGCCGGCGGCCAACTCAGTGGTGGCGGCGTTCACCGTGAATGTGGCTGCCACGCAGGCCACCACGTTCGACCACAATGACGCCGGCACGCCGGGTGTGACGACGCCGGTCCCGGCTCCGATCAGCTTCAAGTACAAGGCGAAGTATCCGACGCTGCCCAAGCTGACGATGCCCGGCTACACCTTCCAGGGCTGGTACACCGATCCGGTCAAAGGCGTGAAGGCCGTCAAGGGCGGCAAGATCAGCCAAACTGGCCCGTTCACCTTGTACGCGCACTGGAAAGTGAAGAACTAGGTTCTTTTCTCGTCATGCCGGACTTGTTCCGGCATCTTGGGTCACAGTCCTATCCGCACTGGAGGAGTGCCCCTAACGGGCCACACGGACTACGTCCGAGATCCCGGAACGAGTCCGGGATGACTCGGTTGGGTGGTCGGGGCGACGGGGTTGGTGTGGTGCGTGCGTGTTGTCTTTTCGTCATGCCGGACTTGTTCCGGCATCTCGGACGGAGTCCGGTTGTTGGTGGGCTGGGACCGCACTGCGTGCGAGATCCCGGAACGAGTCCGGGATGACAGGGTTGGGTGATGCGGGATGACTCGGTTGGGTGATGCGGGATGACTCGGTTGGGTGGTCCGGGATATCTACTCGGTCACTTCCATGGGCAGGCGCACCGAGAAGGGGTCGGCGCCGCTGTAGGAGTAGCCGACGGACTTGATGCTGGAGTATTTGCTGGTGCTGGGCTGCATCGGCCAGATCGCCAGACCGATCTCCGTGTGTCCGCGCAAATCCTCCTTGGTGTAGGACGAGAGCTGGCAGGGCACCGGGAAGTCCGTTGGGTTGATCTCCTCGGAGAAGGCATCCTCGCCCCAACCCAAGTGCAGCAAGATGCTGCCCTCGGTGGCGTAGAGCGTCTGGGTGTTCACCATGGCGAACGCGCCGTTTTGGTCTAGGAAACGGACTGTGGAGTCGGTGGTGTTGTGGCAGTAGCCCTCGATGATGACCCGGGTCGTGTCGTCGTAGCTGTTGCTCCCGAGCGCCCGCAGCGGTTGGAAGGTCATCGGGCCCACGTCGATGATGTCGCCGACCTGCATACGGATCGTCTGGGTGTCGCGCAGCTCGAATCCGCCCGCCAGCCAGATCGCGGCCGCCCCGCCGGCGAGCACGGCGATGGGCACAGCTACTTTCAGCCACGTCCGAACCCGGCCCAAACCTCTGCCCACGTCGGTAGGCTACTGCCATGATCGATGCCACCACAACGCCAGCTTGGGGCAAACTCGCCGCCCTCGCCGCCACTTTTTCCCCTGATTTGCCGGGCTGGTTCGCCGCCGATCCGGGCCGGGCGGAGCGGTTCACGCGCCGCGCTGGCGACCTGTATGTCGACCTGTCGAAGAACTTGCTCACCGACGAGGTGCTGGCGGCGCTGGTCGAGCTGGGCGAGCAGGTCGGCTTGGCTGAGCGCCGGGACGCGATGTACTCCGGCGAGCGGATCAACACCACGGAGAACCGCTCGGTGCTGCACACCGCGCTGCGCCGTCCCGAAGGCGATTCGCTGGTGGTGGAGGGCGTGGATGTCACCGCCGAGGTGTACCAAGTCTTGCGGCGGGTCTACGCCTTCGCGGAGCAGGTGCGTTCGGGCCAGTGGCAAGGCGTCACCGGCAAGCGCATCGAGACGGTGGTCAACATCGGCATCGGCGGCTCGGACTTGGGCCCGGTGATGGTCTATGAGGCGTTGCAGCCCTACGTCCAACCGGGGTTGTCCTGCCGCTTCATTTCCAATATCGATCCCACCGACGCCGCCCAGAAGACGGCCGGCCTGGATCCGGAGACCACTTTGTTCATCATCGCCTCGAAGACGTTCACCACGTTGGAGACACTGACGAATGCCCGGCTGTGCCGCGACTGGCTGCTCAACTCGCTGGCTGCCAAGGGCATCCCGGCCGACGGCGCCATCTCGAAGCACTTCGTCGCGGTGTCCACCGCCTTGGACAAGGTGGCCGCGTTTGGCATCGACCCGGCCAACGCTTTCGGATTCTGGGATTGGGTGGGTGGCCGCTACTCGGTGGATTCGGCTGTGGGCACGATCTTGGCCATAGCGATCGGCCCGGAACGCTTCGCGGAATTCCTGGGCGGTTTCCACGCCATCGACACGCACTTCGCCGCCGCCCCGCTAGCCGAAAACGTGCCCGCGCTGCTGGGCTTGCTGAACATCTGGTATGTCAACTTCCTGGGCGCCACCTCGCACGCCATCCTGCCTTACGCGCAGAGCCTGCACCGCTTCGCCGCCTACCTGCAGCAGCTCACCATGGAGTCGAACGGCAAAGGCGTCCGCGCCGACGGCACGCCGGTAACGTCCGCCACCGGCGAGGTGTTCTGGGGTGAGCCGGGCACGAACGGCCAGCACGCCTTCTACCAGCTCATCCACCAAGGCACGCAGCTCATACCGGCCGACTTCATCGCCGTCGCCACCCCGGCCCATCCGCTCAAAGACGGCGAAGTGGACGTGCACGAGCTGTTCTTGTCCAACTTCTTCGCGCAGACCAAGGCGTTGGCGTTCGGCAAGACAGCAGACCAAGTCCGCGCCGAGGGTACGCCGGAGGCGATCGTCTCGGCCCGCGTCTTCCAGGGCAACCGGCCCACCACGTCGATAATGGCGCCGGCGCTGACCCCGGGCGTGGTCGGCCAGTTGATCGCGCTCTACGAACACATCACCTTCACCCAGGGCGTGGTGTGGGGCATCGATTCCTTCGACCAGTGGGGGGTGGAGCTCGGCAAGCAGTTGGCCCTGCAGATCGCGCCCGCGGTGGGCGGTGACGCGGCCGCGTTGGCGGCCCAAGATGCCTCCACACAAGCGTTAGTTCGGTATTACCTGGAGAACCGGGGCTAGACTGCTACGCGATGTCTAGCGAGGATTCGAGCATTGCGGCCCAAGCCAAAGCGCTTGGTCTGCACCGTGTGGGCGGCCGCCCACCGTTCTTCCGCTACCTCGCGCAAACGTGGGCCCGCCGTGAGTTCATTTGGAACATGGCGAAGTTCCGGCTGGTCTCCACGTTCACGGAGAACCGGCTCGGCATGGCCTGGCTGGTGCTGCAGCCAGTTTTCAACGCCATCGTCTACGGCCTGATCTTCGGCGTGCTGCAAGGTGACGCCCGCCCGCCGGATTACCCGGCCCGCGTCGTCATCGGCGTGTTCTTCTTCCAGTTTTTCCGAGGTTGTTTCAACCGCGGCGCCCGCTCGATCATCAACCAACGCAACCTGGTGCAGTCCTTGGCGTTCCCGCGCGTGACGCTGCCGGTGGCGATCGTGCTGGAGGAGTTGCTTTCGGCGCTGCCGTCGTGGGGGATGCTGGTGGTGATCCTGCCCGTCATGGGGCACTGGCCGTCGGTGGAATGGCTGCTGATCGTGCCGGTGATCATCTTGTCCACACTGTTCAACGCCGGCGTGGCCCTGATCGCGGCCCGGATCACGGTGCACTTGCAGGACATGACGGAGATCATCCCGCTGGTCACCCGCATCTTGTTCTTCACTTCTGGGGTGCTTTTCGACGTCGGGCGCATCTTCGACCGCTGGCCGTGGATCGTGACGATCTACGATTTCCACCCGATCTATCAGATGGTGCAGTTGGCCCGCTCAGCGCTGATGGGCATCGAGGTCGATCCGCTGTACTGGCTGTATTTCAGCGGTTTCGCGCTGGTGTTTTTCATCGTGGGCCTGCGGTTCTTCTGGAGCGCGGAGGAACGCTATGGCCGCTGAGTTGCACATCGATCCGGACCGCAATCCCGTCGTCATCGTCGACGACCTGCACGTGAAATACCGCGTGCACAGTTCTGGGCGGCTGGCCCGCGTGGGCCGCAAACTCGTCAAGCGCAACACGGTGAAGACGCGCACGGTACACGCTTTGAAAGGCGTCAGCTTCGTCGCCTACGAGAACGAGTCCATCGGCGTTATCGGCTCCAACGGCTCCGGGAAATCCACGTTGATGCGCGCCATCACCGGCCTGTTGAGTCCAGCCTCGGGGGCGGTGTACGCGCGCTCGCGGCCCAACATGCTCGGAGTGCGCGCCGCGCTGTTGCCGACCATGTCCGGCGAGCGCAACATTGTGCTGGGCGGCTTGGCGCTGGGCTTGACCCGGCCCGAGGTGGAGGCCCGCACGGAAGAGATCATCGACTTCACCGACCTCAAAGACTTCATCGACCTGCCGATGAACACGTACTCGTCCGGCATGTCGGCCCGGTTGAAGTTCGCCATCGCGACACTCAAGCAGCACGACATCCTGATCGTGGACGAAGCACTGAACGTCGGCGACCGCCGCTTCCGCAAGAAGTCCGAGGAGCGCATCCGCGCCATCAAGGACGCCGCTGGCACGGTCTTCCTGGTGTCACACTCCATGCAGACGATCCTGGACACCTGTACGCGGGTGATCTGGATCGAAAAGGGCAAGCTGATGATGGACGGCGACCCGCAAGAGGTCGTCAACGCCTACACCGGCTCGGTTTCCTGAGCCACGGGCCGTCAGCTCAGTTTGACTGTCGTGTACGTCAAGTTCCCCGTCGGAGTGACGGTGTAGTTCTTGTCCGACTTGCCGCCGCCCAGGTAGTGGAAGTGCAGCTTGTAGGCCAAGCCAGGCGTCAAGCCATCCAACGTGTAGCCGCCGCCAGCCGCAGTGCGGGTGCGCGCGATCATCTCGTTGCCGGACATGGCGCTCACGTCGACGTCCTGCAGGCCGGATCCGGAGCTGTTCGTCACGACGCCGGTGATCTTGATGCCTTGCGCCAGGGCGATGTTGATGTTGGCGACAGTCTCGCCCATGACCAGCTTGTGACCGTTGGGATAAACCGGCGCGTCCTCGTACCGGGCCACGTTGTTGTTCCAGGTGGACTTGTAGTTGTCCTGGCCGATGTACTGCGCCACGACGCGGTACTGGGCGTTGGCCGCCACATTCAGCGTGTACTTGCCGTCGGACGCCAAGTCGGCCGTGGCCGAGAGCACTCCGACCTGGTTGTCGGTCGTGGTGCGATAGGCCTCGATCAGGACGTCCTTGTACTTCCCGGAGGGATACCCGGTGACTTTGCCGGAAATCGTGCCATAGGGCATGAGCGTCTTCAGCAGCACATAGTCGGTCAGGTCGCTGCGCACCTTCTTGGTGGCCTTGTCGATCACCTGCACCTTCGCGTAGAGGTTGCGGTTTTCCGGCATGCCGGTCACGGTGAACTTGGGGTGCGCCTGCGTGCCGGAGCCCACCACGTCGGCGGTGTAGAACGTCTTCTTGGACTTCTTGATCGACGTGTCGTAGGCGTAGACGATCTGGTAGATGTCAGTGGCCGCGTTGACCCCGTCCGGCGCGTCGAACTCCAGATCCACGGTGGTGTTGGTGGCGTTGGAGGCCACCAAGTTCATCGGGCCGTTCAGCGTATTGTTCAGCGTCTTGATCTTGACAGCGGTGCTGTAAGCGCCGACATTGCGGATGGGCAGGTCGGCTTCAGGCTTGGGTTTGTCCGCGATGCAGACCTGGATCGAATAGGTCGTGTTGCGCACCAAGCCGTTCAACACCACCTGGCTGCCGGACTCGACGCCGGCGTAGACGGTCGGTTTGCCGGTGGCTTTGGCCCGGACGATGTAGGACGGCGCCCCGGTGATGTGCGTCCAGGCGACTTCCAAACGCGTGGAGTTTTGCGTAACCAGCGAGACCTTGCCGGCCTTCTGCCAGGTGTACACCGGCTTCACCGACTTGACCGGGCTCCAGTCGCTCGTCGCGACATTGCCCACGGCGTCCCAGGTGCGCACCCGGAAGTAGTTCACCTTGGCGACGGTCAAGTCTTTGATGTAGGGCACGCCGTTTGTGGTGACGATGCCGGACAGCGGGGAGGTGAACTTGGTGCTGGTGGACGACTGCCACTGGTAGGCGGTGGCTCCTGGCACGGCGGTCCATGTAATCGACGCCGAGAAGGCGCCCTCAGCCTTGAGCGTGCTGATGGTGGGCGCGCTCAGCGCGGAGGCTGGGCTGGCCGTGGCCACTAACAGGGCGGCGACAAGCGTGGTGGAAATACCGAGCGCTGCGGCGAACTTCGCCGCGCGGCGAATGATCTTCTTCAGCATGCTTCGTTGTTCCTGTTCAACTCGTCGAAGCCCGCGGCGTATTGCGCATACGCCCGGCGCAGGTCTTCTTTATAGGCGCCGTCGGCTCTTCGGGTGTCGAAGGTGAGCACATGCTCGTCGTTGCGGCGCATGGCGGCCAGCGACATGTTGACCGAGCCGGCCATCACGATGCCGTCGTCACCGACCATCGGGCCGATCATGACGAGCTTGGTGTGCATCGCGATCATCGAGCAGCGCGTCGTGATCTTGGCGGCTTTCAAGATCTTCAACGCCGCCTTGTCCACCACGTGCGAGCCGCCGTCCGAGGACAGCAGCACTTCGACTTGGCAGCCGCGTTTCACCAGCGCGGACAGGGCTTTGGCCATGTCGAGCGCGCGCGTGCCGGTGAGTTTGAACATGGCCACGCGCACCCGCTTGTCCACCGTGCAGTCCGTGCGGTTGAACTCGGTGATGTAGAAGTTGGTCACGGAGTATTTCTGCGGGGAGAACGAGACGAATGTGCCGCGTCCGGAGTCGGTGGCGTGGCGCTGGATCGGGTCGTACCAGATCTTGTGCTCGCTCTTCAGCGCGGCGGCGGCGATGGCCGTCGTCTTCGTCTTGCAACCCTCGGCCTTGGGGCTGGAGGTTGCCCCGCAGGACCACAGCGCGTCGTGCCGCAAAACGAACTGGCGGTTGAGTTCTTTGTCGTCGTAGACCGCGACGGCCTCCTGCCAGTAGTTGCGGATCTGGCTGCGGGCCAGGTTGCCCGAGGAGGAGATCAGCATCGGGTGCACGCCGGAGGTCTCGCCGGGATAGTTGGTGTCGGAGATCGTGATGTACTTCTCGTGCTCAATCGCGTAGTAGACGCTCTCCTTGTTGTAGTTCAGGCAGCCGTTGCGGCAGAAGCGCACCGTTCCGATCTGCGACCACTTCGTCATGATCCGCTCCCGGTCCACGCCGGTGTGCTGGAAGTTCTCCAAGACCATCTCGACGTTGGCGTTCTTCTTCGTGTGCAGATAGACGAGCGCGTCAAAGATGGCGTCCGGATCAGACTCTTTGCGCGTCGCGGTGCCGATGGAACGCACGAAGTACATCCCGACCCGGATGGAGGCGTTCGGCGCGGCGCCGCAGACCAACTGGCCCATCTTGATGGAGAAGTCCCAAGGATCGTTGTTCTTCGGATCCCACCAGCCGCGGGTCTCGGAATCTGTCGTGTTCAGCCACACCTCGACCGCCCGCGGGGCGTCGGTGACCGTGGGGCAGGTGTCAGCCGTGGGAACGATGAGCTTTCCGCCGCTTGAGCTGTACGTCAACGCTGACGCGGGACCGACTGACGAGAGCACCAAAGACACACTCACACCCAGGATGAACACGGCTCTCAGCAAGACGCTTGGTATTCGGAAATGCTGCACTATTTACCTCCACAGCACGCGGCATACACATTGGGCTTCACTATACTATTACCTTTGGCCCGGGAATTTCCATTCAGTTGAGGCGGGGAGGAGTGAACCTGTGAGGTCGCTGTGGCTTGTCAGCGCCACATTGGTGGCACTCCTGCTTTCCCCTGCCGGAATTGCCGCGGGCGCCGATGACATCGTTTGCGAACCAAAGATCCATCAGGAATTGGAGTATCCGCCGGGCTCGGTTACGGTGGCCTTCGAGCACATCGTCGACGCCAGTACCGCAAAACTCCTGGTCACAAACTCAAAAGGCCAAGATGTCACCCGCGGCCCGCTGTACGTCGACTGGACCCAGATCCAGGTGGACCTGCTGCTCGACCTCCCCAAAGACACCTACACCGTGGAGTACCGCGTCAACGATACCGACGGCGTGCCCATGGGCGGGGCCTACCAGTTTTCCTACGGCAAGGGCAAGTGGAAGACGGTCGAAGGCTATTGGCGTGGCGAGGCTGAGGTGCCCGACTCCATGGAGAACCTGGAGCCGCACACCGGCACCAGCGGCGCGGCGACAGTCACGCCCACGGCCACCGCTGAGCCCACCGAGCAGCCCACGGTGGAACCAACCCCCGAAGTGAGCGTGACTCCCACGCAATCAGTTCCGACCGCGGAACCGACCCCCGAATCGACCGGCGAGCCCACAGCCAGCGAAGTGTTGCACTCGATCCTGCCGCAGCTTTTCGCCGGCGGCGCCCTCTTGCTGGTGCTGGCCGTGGTAGCCCTGGCCTACGTGTCCGGCCGGGGCGGCAAGCGCCACTGAAATTGAGAGCGTTTCGCGCCCTGCATCACTCGGCCAAGTGCGGCAAGTGCAGCGGTTTGCGCTGTTCGGGCGGCGGTAGCCGCAGGTAGTCGCCGAAGACGATCCGGAGCACTTTGTCGGCATCCTGCGGAATCGGCACCAGGTGCCCTTCGAACAGGACGCGGCGCGGTGTGCCGTAGGCCTCGGGGGGGAAAGTCTCGCGGCGCGGCAGATACGTGGAGGCGAAGTTCACCAAACGGTCGGCTTTCGGATCGTTGGCATACATCCGGGCAAGCTTGTCGAAGCCTTGCTGCAACACCTTGTGCGGCAGGACGCAGGAGACCAGCCAGCGCTTCCATTTGGCCCGCTTGCGGCTGGCCACCATCACGCGCTTCTTGAAGAAGAGGGCGTCGCGGTACATGCGGCGTTTCTGGACGAGCTGGTCCGGCTCTTTGGCCGGTCCCGGATCCAGGGGGAACACGTCCACGTACGGCTTCGAGAAGTGGCGCGGCAACGGGTTGCGGTAACTGGAAAACTCCGAGTCGCGCGTGGTTACCATCTTGGCGAACACCATGTAGTACTTCGGCCAGGTGGTGTTCCAGAAGAGCCTGAGATGGTGCTGCTCCTGGTCACCCATGATCTCGATCAGCCTGTCGAAGTCGGCCCGCGGCATCGAAACGTCCATGTCGTCGTCCCACGGGATGAAGCCGCCGTGCCGCACCGCGCCCAGCAGCGAGCCGCCCAGCAGGTAGTAAGTCAGGCCGTGCTCCGCGCAGAGCGCATCGAAATCGAGCAACGCGGCCAGCACCTGCTGTTGCAGTTGGTACCACTCGGCCGAACCGTACTTCACGCGGATCAGCCCAAAGCGGTCCCGTTTGCGTGGACTGGCCGCGGGAGCGTTGTCGTCCTGACCCCCTCGACCGTCGTCCCGACCCCCTTCATCGTCATCCTGACCCCCCAACCCGCGCTGCTCCAGCACTTTCTCGGCCTCGGCGGGGATGAAAACATCCGTCCCGGCGTAGGTCGCGGGCACCGGTGCCAGCCACTCGGACGGGAAGCTGACCGCGGCCAAGTTACCGGGCAAACCGGCTCCGACCAGGTATTCCGCCTTGCCAGGGGCTTGTTCCAAGGCCTTGCGTACCTGGGCGTAGACGGCACCTGGTTGGCGGCTGGCCAACGCCCGCAACAGCTTCGTGCCTTGCATCCGGCGGTAGCGCGTCTTGGCGACTTGCAGTTGGGAATCGCGCAGGCGCACGGGCAAGCCCTTGAGCTTGGCCGCCCCCTCGTGGCTGGATTCCAGCACCACGATGTCTACGTGCTCCTTGCCGATGCTGGCACGGGCGACGGGCCGCTTCCACGATCCGGCGCCGACGTGTTGCAGCTTCCAACCCTTGGGCAATGTGAGCTTGGCGAGCTTGTCGAAGTCGGCCCGCGGGACGGCGATGGCCTGGGCGATCTCCCAAGGTGGCGGGCCGCCGTACAGCAAGGCGGCCTCCAGGGTTTGCTCGGCCAGCGTGTAGACGATGGAGTTGGAGGTGAGCCACGTCGTCAGCTCGGCCAATCCCTCGCCCGTCATGCTGGGCCTCTCGCCCGTCATGCTGGGCTGGTTTGCGCGTGTCTCCTTCTCGCCCGTCATGCTGGGCTGGTTTGCGCATCTCCCCCTCTCACCCGTCATGCCGGACTCGTTCCGGCATCTCCGGACGGAGTCCGGTTGGGCGGAGTCGGGCTGGGTTGATTGGTTCGGATCGGACTTCGTCCGAGATCCCGGAACAAGTCCGGGATGACGGTGGGGGGTGTCGGCATGACGGTGGGGGGTGTCGGCATGGCGGTGGGCGGAGTCGGGATGGATGTCGGTCAGCGCGGCCCAGTCCGCGTCGGGGATGGTTATGGGGCCCTCGGTTCGGCAGGGCCTGTCGTATGGGTAATCCGGCTGGTCGCCCAACACGGCCAACGTCTGCTCGAAGCGGGCCAAGGCTTCTTCGTCGGTCTTGGCGGCGAAACAGGCGTTGACGGCATTCAGGGCCCGGCGCATGCCGGCGACGCCCACTTCTTCGCGCCACTGGTTGGTGTGCAACAGGTAGTAGCGCCAGATCGCGGCGGTGGATGCGGTTGGCGGCTCCGCGGTGCCCTCGCCATCCCGGACTCGTTCCGGGATCTCCCAGGAAGTGTGGTCCCTGCCAGCACCCAACCGGACTCCGTTGTCCTGACTCCCTCGATCGTCATCCCGGACTTGTTCCGGGATCTCGCACGAAGTGCGGTCCCAGCTGGGAGACTCGGCACGAAGTCTCAGCGCACCTCCAACTATGGCCCTGACCAGGTCCGCCGCCGCGGCGTCGCCCGGATCACACCAAATCCGTTCGATGGCTTCACACAGCTCCGCCGCTCGATTCATGGGGCTACTTCTTTCCGGCCAACTCGTTCAACAGTCCGCCCCAGCGCCGCAGGAATGTGGCGGTGTCGAACTTCTCCACCGACGGGCGCGCATTAGCTACCATCCTGTCGCGTAACGCTTTGTCGTCGAGGATTTGGACGACACGTTTCGCCAGCGCCCGAATGGAGCGATTCGGCACCAAGAAGCCATTCACGCCATCCTGGATGAACTCCGACGGGCCGTACCGCAAGTCGTAGGAGACCATCGGGCAGGAATGCATCAGAGCTTCCAGGACAGTCAGCGACTGGCCTTCGTAGCGGCTGGTCAGGATGCAAACACTCGCCCGCTGATAGACCAAGCTCGGATTGTCGGTGAAGCCCATGAGTTTGACCGAGTCACCCACGCCCATGCGTCGGATGACAGACTCCAAGTAGAGCTTCTGGTCGCCGCGGCCGTAGATTTCCAGGCGGGCCTGCGGCTTGGCTTTGACGACATATTTGAACGCTTCGATCGCGTGCTCGACGTGTTTTTGCGGGTGGAGGCGGGCCATCATGATCACCAGGTTTGGATCCCTTTCGACACCTTCGGCGAGCACCGGATCGTGGACCGTGTGCGGGATGACGCGGAATTTCTCGTTCTTGCCGAAGTGGGCTTCAACGTCAGCCCGCTGGCTCTCAGTCAAGAACACTTCGGCGTCCACTTTCTTCGGGTTGGACAGCAGCGGCATGAACATCGGCCGGAAAGAGTGGATGTCGGTGTAGGGCTCTTTGATGTGGGTGTTGTGGTAGACAACCAGTTTGCGGACGTTGGGATTTGCGTAGGTGAGAAACTCCCGATCCGCCTTGCGGTCTTCGCAGGTGATGAAAGTCAGCTTGTCGCCGACGATCTGATCCAGGCAGGTGTGGATGATCGGGTCGTACTTGAACTCTTCGCGCACCGGAGCGCCATCCGGCCCGAAAAACACGATGCGCTGGGTATGGAGTTGATAGTCGTCCTGGTCGTAAAGCGTCCAGCGGGCATATTGCGGGGTGCCGTCGTGCGCGTACAAAATCTCCTGGCGCGGCTCGTTGAGTTGCGGATCCATGAACGCCGAGCGCCGCAGCGTGCCATCCGTGCGGAATTCGTCGCGACGGGTGCGGATGCGATTCTCGCCGAAATAGTCCTTCACGATGAGCCGCCCAGCGTAGTCGAGCCGCTTGTAGACGCGGTAGACGCCCATGTCGTCGTAGAAGCGGTACACCGGCTGGGATTCTTCCTTCAGCCAGCGCAGGCCCGGTTCCTCCAATTCGTGCAACACCGGCGTGCCCACGGTGTCGTCCGGATAGAAATCCAGCAGCGGCTTGATGCGCACGCCGTCCGCCAGTGCGCCGGTTTCGCGGAAATGATGCTCCAAGTCGTCCATTTCGGGTGTGGGCACGGCCGGCACGATCAGCGATTCGATGCCGTAATGCTCGTACCAAAGCCGCGTCTTGTGCAGGATTGAAGCGGTGCGGCCCGCGTACTTGCGCGGCACCGCGCCCACGAGGAAGACATACTGCGCGTCCGGATAGGGCTGTTCGGGCGGAATCGGATCGTGCCGCAAGGCCGGCCGCTGGGCAAACTTGGTCTGGACGGCCCTGGCGATGTCTTTCACCTGTTCCTGCATGACGAAAAGTATGCCAGCGCAGCGGAGAACTTTGTCGCCGTCCATGGGAACCAAGTCCCATGGCGCGGTTTTCGATCCTTAGTTACCCTGACGTCAAGTACCCGATCTACTGACAAGGATTGAATCATGGCTCCCGATTTCGCCTGGAATTCCGAAGACCTAGCCGCATTTGCGACGACGATCTCCGGCTTTGCCACTTCCGCCGGCGCAGCCAGCGCCTACACCAGTTATGTTTCCGACGCCGGATCCTCGACGGGGTCGCTCTTCCAGCAATTCGCCGGCATCGCCGCGAGCGTCGGCGGGAAGATCCAAGCCTTCGATGACCGCGTCGCCACGTACCTGTCGACAGCCGGGACGGAACTGGCCAACCTGCGAAACTACTACGTACAGGCAGACGCCTCGACGGCAGACGCGTTGGACGCTGCAGTTTCCGACAGCACCTATTATCCGAATCTGCCCGGCGGCCATGAGGCTGGCCACTACGACAATTCGATGCCAAACTACAATCCGTACCACACCCGGCCCACGCATTCGTATTCGGGGGATCCCGCTTCCGCGTTGACCACGCCTTCAGCTTCCGAGCCAATACCAAATCTGGTGGACTTGATCATCGATTGCGCCGCCGGTTTCGTGAGCCCCAGCACCTACGTTCTCGGGGCGATGGAAGTGCTCGGCATTCCCAACCCGTTGGACTGGGTGTACGAGAAGCTGGCCGGCGACTGGAACAAGGCCGCGGTCGGTGGCGACGCCCTGGGCCACCTGGCCGACTACCATGAGCGGCTTGGAGTGCAACTCAGCAATGCCAAGGCGAGCGTGCTGGGAAGCTGGCAGGGCAACTCCGCCGCCGCCATGAACTCCAACTTCAACCGTGCGATCGACACCATCGACGACATGCCCGCACCACTGATCGACTTGAAGGCCCAATTCGAAAACGTCGCCACCGGTATGTACCAGCACGCTCAGGCGGTGGCCAGCCAAATGGTGGCGCTGCTCGACTTGCTGATCGCCCTGGGCATCACCCTCGCGGCCGCCGCCTCCACTTCGTGGACGGGTTGGGGATTGCTGGCGGGCCTCATCGCAGCGGCCGCCGAGATCGCGGCTTGTACCACTGTCATCAGCGGCATCTTGACCCTGTACGAGCTGATGGAAGCCAGCATCAACGACATGAGGGCGGCAGCCGCCGCGGATTCCATGAGCTTTGACGGCATCACCCTTCCGCAGCTCGGCCGGATCCCGACCTACGACAGCCCCTTCGTGTGACAGTTCCCTCTGGGCCGTCCTCCCGGACTTGGTCCGGGATCTTGGGACAAAGTCCCATGTACCCCGCCAGGGGTGCCCAGTCGGGCCCACCGACTACGTCCGAGATCCCGGAACGAGTCCGGGATGACGTGGTGGGGTTGATCCCGGAACGAGTCCGGGATGACGTGGTGGGGTTCAGCCTAACCCTGGGGTCCCCGCAAAGTATCGGGGCGCAGCGGAGAACTATGTGCGGTGTTTTCCAGTAGCCGGTCGTTTATCCGTTGGGCCACGTGGCCGTCGTCCCACGGGTTGAAGCGGGCTCGCCAGGCGTCGTACTTGGCCGCGTATTGCGGCTCGTCTTTCTCCATGGCGCGCACGGCCGCGAGAACTTCCTCGTGGGTGGCCAGCACGGGGCCCGGGGCCAGCTCGGACAGGTCGAAGTAGACCCCGCGCTCCGAGTCGCGGTATTGGTCCATGTCGGGCACGAAGAAGATCATCGGGCGGCGGGTGTTCGAGTAGTCGAACATGACTGACGAGTAGTCCGTGATCAGGGCGTCGGCGGCTAAGAACAGGTCGGTGATGTTGGGGTACGTCGTCACGTCGATCACGCCGGGCACACGCACGGCTTCGCCGAACTTCATGGTGCGGGCGTGGCTGCGCAGCAGCACGACATACTCGTCGCCGAGGTCTTTGGCCAGGCGGGCCGCGTCCAAGGTGAGCACGACTTCCTCCGTGCCTTCGCGCCACGTCGGCGCGTACAGGATCGCCTTTTGGCCGGGCTGGATGCCCAGCAACTCCCGGATCGGCTCACCGGATTCGTTGAAGAGGGCGTCGTTGCGGGGATAGCCCTCCTCCCAGATCTCGCCCGTCCACGCGTACGCCGAATGCCAGACTTTCGTGGCGTCCGGGTTTTGCGACAGCAGGAAACTCCAGCGCTTCGTCTCAGCCAGCAACTGCCGCCGGTAGATGATGTCCGCGTCGATGCGGTCCAAACCGATGCGTTTCAGCATCGAGCCGTGCCAGGTCTGCAGGACGCGCTGGCCGGGCATGCGTTCGAACTTGCCGCGCAGCCAGTCGTTTGCGACCACGTAGCGGGATCGCTGCCGCGCTTCCCACCACTCGACGGTGCCTTCGATCACTGGAATGGCGCCTTCTGGGACGGCGACGGAGGCGTCCGCGATCCCCCAATAGCGGGGGATGTCCGGGAAGCGGGTTGCGATGTCGCGGTCCAAACCATACGGGTTGCATGTGGCCTGGGTGCCGTAGAAAGACTCGAAGAAGAAAGTGTCCCGCAAAGCGGGTTTCCCGCTGGTGTACTCGCGTTGCAGACGGGACTGGTTGAAGCCGCCCAGTTCGTCGTCTCTCGTGGGTTTGAGGACGCGGTAGGCCAGGCGTCGGCCAGCGAAGACTCCGAGGCGGCACTTGATCTCGGCGCCGTAATACATGACGGCGCCGCGGGACGTGATTTCGTCGCTGGCCATCACGTAGACGTTGGCGCCGCTGGCGTCGCCGGCTTGGAGCGTGTAGATGCCGGGCAGCGGCGGCCGGGCCGGGCGTCCCCATTCGGGCGCGAGCCAGGAGCCGAATGCGGTGAAGGAGCCGTCGTCGCCAACGTCGGCCGTCACGGACCGTGTCGCGCGGGGACCCACGAGCCGCAGGTTCAAGCCATCGACGGCGCCGAGAACTTTGCCAGCGATCCGCACGCCGAGCTCCGGGCTTTCCACCACTTCCGTTTCGGTCACCACGACGAGCGCTTGGGCGTCGAGCACGCGCAGGGTGGCGTCGTATCCGGCGTAAAGGAAAGGAAGGCGTTCTGGGACGCCGAACTGGGTTTGGGCGGCGCTTACGGGCCGGGTCTTGTCCGAAGAATCCGTAGCCAACACCCGATATGTGGACATGGGCAGCCAATCGCCGGGCAGCGTTACGGAATTGGATTCGTCGAAACCATCGTCGTCCGGTTGCGAGAGATGTGTGCCTGGCCGCAGCTTCGGGACAACGCTGCCACCGGTGTCCAAGGAAATGAGCGGCTCGCCCTCGCGGCACGCCACGCGCAATTCGCGGCCATCGATCACGGCTTGCGTGGCCAATACCTTCGGTTTGCGCACTCGCAGCGTCAGACCTGCCCGGATGTGCCAACCCGGCGTGATCACCCGGTCGCCGACGAGGCGGCTCTGCGGGTTGAAGGCCGAGCCGAGTCCCATGCGGCGCAAGAACGTGCCTGTACCGGTGGAGTGGTCTGAACGCACCTTGATGTGGACCCACCAGCGCCCTACCGGAAGCCCAGTCACGTCGAATTCCGCCCGGAAACCAGTCACCGACAGGTCGTAGTCGGCCACTTTGGGTGCCGCGTTGGCCCGTGGCTCGTTGACCATGGTCACCTGCCCGGCCACGGCGCGCTTGCCGTGCGCGTGCAACGCCACTTCAACTTGCGGCGTTTTCGTCAGCGGCACGCCGCGTTCGTACGCCCACCCGTAGATTTCGAGTGTGGTGGGACCAGTCCAGGAAACGTCGACCAGGTGCGATATCCAGCCCGGTTGGAGTGGGGAGACCAAATGCACCGCACCGCGCGCCACCTTGCGGCCGGTGAAATACGCCCAACGCACTGCCGGGATCTCGGAGCGCGCCAGGAAGCCCGGGGCGCGTTGGATGAGCTTCTTAATGCCGATTTTGGCCAACCGTGGCCTCCTGATTCACCTGGTCGATACTCAGCTTATGATCGTAGCGTCTGCCCGGGCCGCTTCGATGATGGTCGCGATTGCCACTGACTCCTCGGGGCGGAATTTGAACGAAACCTGCTGGCCGGAGCGGATCATCGCGGCGAACTCGGCCAACTCGTAGCGCAGCCCGTCACCCTCGAACTTGTAGAAATACTTCTTGTTTCCGCGCTGGTCCTCGAAGCGCATTTCGAAATACTCGGTCAGCCACCACGGCGCGGGCACGTAGATGTAGCCCTTCGTCCCGGCGACTACCAGCTCACCTTCGGCCTTGACGCCGATGCCGGTGCGCGCCGACGCCACCGCGTGTGGATAGATCAGGTCGACGCGGGAGAAGACTTCCACCGGGCTCTCGGCGGGCTTGAAGCTCACCGTACGCAATTCGGAGTATTCGCAGCCCAGCAATTTGACGGCCGCGAGCAAGGGGTAGGTGGCCAACTCGGAAATCGAGCCGCCGTCGGTGGCGTCATATTCGCGGCCGCCGTCCACCAGTTTCGTGAACGTGGCGTCCACCGAGCGTATTCGCCCGATGAGGCCTGAGCGGGCGACGGCTATCATGCGCTGGAAGCCGGGAGAGAACGCCGTCTTCACGGCTTCCAACAACACGACGGACTTGGATTCGGCCAAGGCGTACAACTCGGCGGTTTGGGCGGCGCTGAGCGTCATCGGCTTCTCGCACAGCACGTGCGTGCCCGCTGCGATCGCTTGGCGGGCGTATTCGTAGTGCGTGCCGTGCGGCGTGGCGATATATACCGCGTCTACATGCTTCAGCAGCGAGTCCAAAGTGTCGTTGGCCCACTGCAATTCCAGTTTCGCGGCGAACTCTTGGGCTTTGGCGAATGTGCGCGAATAGACGGCCTCCACGTTGACGCCGCTGACGTACCGCGCCTCAGCCACGAAGCGGGCGGCTATCCGGCCGGCGCCGACCACGCCTACGCGCAGCACCCCGCCGCTCTCGTTGCGCAACTGGGTGCTGGAGACACCCTTGGTGCGCTCCAGGTAGACGACCTCGCAGTAGTCCTTCAGGTAATCAAACTTGCCCAGCCAGTCGGAGCCGATCGCGAAGATGTCCACCTCGTACTGCTGGATGTCGTTGACCTTCTGGCCTTCGTACTCCTCGGTGATGATCAAGTCGGCCAGCCCCGAGGCCCGCACGTTCTCAATGCGCTCCATCAACGTCTGCGCCACGTTCAGCTTGCCCCGCGAAGCGTCGTAATTGTCTGTCGTGACGCCGACGATCAGGTAGTCGCCGAGGGCCTTGGCTCTTTCGAGGAGGCGGCGGTGCCCCTCGTGGAACAGATCGAAGGTGCCGTAGGTGATCACGCGAGCCATGCGTCACAGGATACAAGGTCGCGTAGCCGCCGCGGCCTGGTTTGCCTGTCTCCTGGCTGTGAGTCGTCAGTTGGACAACGACTTTCGCTTTCTGAGAAAATCTCCGTATTATTCTCAGGTGCTCCTAAGAGTTGATAACCTTTAGCTCTGCACCCACCAGGAGGCCGCATGCGGGACTGCCACGTAACGTGGATCAGGAGAGGTCTAACCGCCGTCTTCGTCCTAGCTTTGGGACCCCTCGCAACAGCCTCCGCAGTTCCTTCCGTCTTCGAACCGGTTTCCCCCAGCAACATCGCCGTCAACACCCGCAACACGTCGGCCTTGGTCACCTGGGAAGCCCCCGCCAACGCCGACTTCGTGGTGGAAGTCGCCCCGGATGAGAATTTCGCCTCCGCACAGCGCATCCCGGCCGCCGAAGACAAGGTGGCCATCTCCGACTTGGATCCCGAAACGACGTACTACGTGCGGCTCCGCTCCGCCGAAGAGGGCGACATCTCCGAGCCCACCGAGCCAGTGGCGTTCACGACTGGGGCGCCGGTCTACACGCTGGCGGCTCCCGTCGTGAAGCTGGACACCTCCATCGCCATGAAAGCCACCCTGAAATGGGATGCCGCCGATTCCGATGAGGTGCTGGCCTACGAGCTGGCGTTCGGCCCCGACAAGGATGCTTTGCAAGAGACCGTCCAGGTGATCGAGAAGACGAAGATCACCTTCGAGGACTTGGAAGCGGGCACGTATTATGCCCAGGCCCGCGTGGTGGACGCCGAAGGCAAGCCCGCCAGCGAATGGTCGCTCGTCGTGGACGGCGAGGTTGTGGACAACGTCCCGTTGGTGGTCGGCACCTACAACGTCAAATGTGTGCGTTGTGGCGGAAAGTCGTGGAAGAGCCGCAAGGCCGCCGTCGCCGCCACCATCAAGGGCCAGATGCCAGATGTGGTGGGCATTCAAGAGGCTTCCCAGGCCCGCTCTATCAGACAGTTCGACCAACTGATCAACCTTGTCGGCGGCGCGTACAAGGGGACGAAGCAACGCATCTCGGGTGCGACGGACGGCATCATCTACAACTCCGACACGGTCAAGGTTGTCGAAGAGGGTACTGAGAAGCTCGAATCGGGCAAGTCCGACCGGCGCCTAGCTTGGGCCGTGTTCGAGCAGAAGTCCACAGGCAAGCTGTTCCTTTTCGGATCCGCGCACCTAGAACCGAACGGCGGCAAGGCGATGGCCAACCGCCGCGCCCGGCAAGCCAAAGAATGCGTCGCCACACTCAAGGCGATAAACGCGCGCTACGGCGGTGAGTTGCCCACATTCATGGTTGGCGACTTCAACACGTATCCGCGCAAGTCCGGCTCCAACGCCGCGTACTACGTCTTCACAGATGCCTTCCTCGATCCGATCGGCCAATCCTCTGACCCGGGTGTGGCCGAGCCGGAGAAGAAGATCCACGCCAACTACTCCAGCTACAACCGCTACTCCCGCAACCCGCCCAAGTACGGCACGTACATCGACTACATCATGGTCACGCCGATGCGGGTCCTCGAATGGGAGACGGTAGTCAAGGTCAATTCCAAGGGCCGCTTCGTGGGCACGATCCCCTCGGATCACAACATGCTCCGCGCGACCGTCCTGCTGCCGTAGCGGCATTCCTCATCCGTCCGAGATCCGGGACGGGCCCGGGATGACGTGGCTACTACCCTTCGGCGGTTGGCAAGTACGTGACCATGCGCAGCATGTTGTGGTCGGACGGGATGATGCCCACCCACTTGCCGGCGGAGTCCAGGTCCAGGACGGTTTCCCACTCGGTGGTGCGGATGCGCGGATCCACGAACATGTAGTCCAAGTAGCTGCCGTTCACGTTCGTGGACGACTTCGGCGGGCTCAGCGCCCAACTGTTGTACGAGTTGTAGTTGGTGCGGATCCGCTTGGAAAGCACATCCGGGTTCACCGACGTGGTCGACTTGTAGTAGTTCCCCAGCGGATCGATCAGGCCGTTCTTGAGCACCACGTCGTAAGGGGCGTTGCTGGGCGAGGTGGTCTTGTGCGAATTGAAGTCGCCCACCAGGAACGTCGGCAGGTCGTCCGTGTTCTGCTTGGCGATCTCGGCCATGATCTCTTCGGTCTGCTTCTTGCGCAGGTTGTAGTAGCTGGTGCCGCTGGCGTGCTCCAGGTGGGTGTCCGCGAAGAAGAAGTACTTGCCGGAAGCCTTCTGCTCGAAGATCGCCCAGGCGACGTAGCGCTCGTTGTCTTTGGTGGAAATGTAGGAGAGCTGCTTGGAGCCTTCGGCCACCAACGTCAGTTTGTCCGAGTTGTAGACGATCTTCGTGCCCTTGGAAGCGCCTTGGTCCTTGTAGACGCAGCCGGTCGGTGTCGTCGACTTCACGCAGTTGTTGCGGGCGGTATTCACCAGCTTGTATGGACTGCCGAGCCGGTTGATGAGGTCCTCGAATTGGCTCAGTGAGACCTTCTTGCCGTTCTCGGTCAGCCACGACTGGGCGGCCTCCTGGAAGCCGATCACGTCCGGGGCCTGCGCCTTCACCAAAGCCACGACTGTGTCGCGCCGGTCATACCAGGTGCGTTCGTTCGTCTTGCCCTCGTAGCAGTTGAAGCAGCGAATGTTGTACGAGGCGACGACCAGCGGCGTGTTCACTTCCTTCGCGGTCGTCACGGTCGCCGTCGTGCCATATGGGCTCTGCGCCACGTTCTTGGACGTCACGATGCGCAACTGCAAGTAGTACTGCGTCTCGTCGGCCAAGTTCTTCAACTCGGCGCTGGTGGACGTAGTGGTGACGGTCTTCGACTCGGACATGTTCGAGTTCTGTGAATAGCGCACTTGGTAATACAGCCCTGAGCCGGAAGACGTCCAGCTCGTGGTCAGGTGGCCCGGCTTGGCGGCTTTCGCGGTCAGCCCGGTCGGCGCCAGGTACTTGCGGTCCGCTGCGGTGGGCGTGGTCAGCTTGACCGCCGACGAGTAGGGGCTGAGGTTTTCGCCGTCCGGCGTGATGACGCGGATCTTGAACCAGTACGACTTGCCCGCCTTCAGGCCCGGCACGATCGCCGACTTGCCCGAATAGCGGTAGTAGACCGGGTTTGCCATGGACGCTGAGGTGCCGACCTGGATCCGGTAGCGTTCGGCGCCGGCGGATTCCGTCCACGACATCAAGGCCTGGGTCTGGCTGGAATCGGAGACTTTCAAGCCCTTCGGTGCGCTGAAGGAATAGCCGGTTTTGGCGGATACTTTGGGGGAATACGAGGAGAGATTTGAGCCGGAGTTTGTGATTACGCGGACCTTGAAATAGTAGGTCTTGTTCAACGTCAAGCCGCTGATGGTGGTGGAAGTTCCGGTGACGCGCTTGTATTTGGCGTTGGCCATGGAAGAACTCGTCGAATACTGGACGCGGTAGCGAATGCCGTCCCCGCGCGAATTCCATTGCAGAGCCACAGCCGTCGGGCCGGTGCCAGTGACTGTGAGCCCCGTGGGCGAGAGATGGGTGTAGCCGGACTTGGACGATGTCTTCACCTTCAGCGCCTTGGAATACGCCGAGAGGTTCACGCCCTCCTCGTCGATGACGCGCACCTTGAAGTAGTACGTCGTCGACGCCTTCAGTCCGGTCAGTTCGTAGCGGGTGCCGCTGACCCGGATATACGTGGGATTCGACATCGACGACGACGTCGAATACTGAATCCGGTACTTGGGCGCGTCTGCGACGGCCTTCCATGACAAATCTACGGAACTGCGGCTGACGCTGACGGCCGTTGGAGCGGCTGGTGTGGCGTGCGTGTATGTCGCGGCTGACGCGGCCGGCGTGGCCAGCGGCAAACCAAATACCGCTACCAGCAACAGGCAAAGCGCTGCTCTGACAGATGACATTATCTGTATCCCCCAAACCCCTTGCCTTCCCCTGCAAGGGCTCGTGTGAATTGACCATAATGGCTAGTCATCCGGACCTGAAAGGATGCTGAGAGAAAAGCTCAAGTCTCCCTGAAAGCTTGAGAGTTGGTGAAAACAGGGCCTCGAAACGCGGTTGAAACCCGGCGTTTACTAGGCATTCATCCGGGCCCTGTTGACTGGTGATCGCCACACTGGACGACAAGGAGTCCCAATGCACCTGACTTTGGCTGATCAGGAGAAGCTGTTGCTCTCCGTTGCGGGCATGGTTGCCCGCGACCGCAAGGCGCGCGGAGTCAAGTTGAACTACCCCGAGGCGGTGGCCGTGCTCACTACCTGGGTCATCGAAAGGGCCCGCGAGGGCAAGTCTGTCGCCGAGTTGATGGAGGCAGGGCGGTCCGTGCTGACCGCGGCCGACGTCATGACGGGCGTGGCCGAGATGCTGCCCGACATCCAGGTGGAGGCGACCTTCCCGGACGGGCGCAAGCTCGTCACCATCCACGAACCGATTGGGGCATGACATGGCAGGCTCGAACACTTCCGGCCCCGGCGCCTACCGGATCGCCGCGGGCAATGTCGAACTGAACGCCTCCCGGGCGCGCAAGACCATCGTCATCGAAAACGGCGGCGACCGGCCGATCCAGGTTGGTTCGCATTTCCACCTGCCGGACACCAACTCGGCGCTCATTTTCGACCGGGATGCGGCCGCCGGGTTCCGGCTGGACATCCCCTCGGGCACGTCGATCCGCTTCGAGCCCGGAGTGACGCGGGAGGTGTCGGTCGTCGCGCTCGGTGGGCGAAAGGTTGTGCCTGGGTTGCAGATTCGGACTTCGTCCGAGATCCCGGAACTCCACCCCACAGAGTTCTTCGATACTTTGCGGGGACCCCGGGAACAAGTCCGGGATGACGTCTTGGGGGCCCGTGACGACGCGCCGGGGGTCCGCGGTGACGCGTTGGGCGTCCGCGATGACTCCCCCACCCGTCATGCCGGACTCGTTCCGGCATCTCCGGACGAAGTCCGGCCAGCGGAGACAAGCCCGCTGACCGTCACCCGGGATCGCTACGCGGCACTCTACGGGCCTACGGCGGGCGACCAGGTGCGCCTCGGCGACACCGACCTTTGGATCGAAGTGGAGCAGGATTACACGGTCGGCGGCGAAGAGGCCGTGTTCGGCGGCGGCAAGTCGGTGCGCGAATCCATGGCGCAGGGATCGGCCACCGCGGCCTCGGGGGCGCTCGACACCGTCATCACCAACGCCATCGTGTTGGACTGGTGGGGCATCGTGAAGGCCGACGTCGGCATCAAAGACGGCAAGATCACCGCCTTGGGGCGGGCGGGCAACCCGGATATCGCCGATGGTGTGCATCCCCAATTGGAGATCGGAGCGGGCACCGAAGTCATCAGCGGCGAAGGCCGGATCCTGACTGCCGGCGGCGTCGATTCGCACGTGCACCTGATGTCGGAATCGCAGATCATCGAAGCATTGGGGACGGGCATCACGACCGTGCTGGGTGGCGGCACCGGTCCGGCTGAAGGCACCAAGGCGACGACCGTCACGCCCGGGCCGTGGCACCTGGCACACATCCTGCGTTCGCTCGACCACCTCCCTGTCAACCTGCTGCTGCTCGGCAAAGGGAACACGGTTTCCGCCGCGGCGCTGGCCGAACAGGCGCTCGGCGGCGCGGGCGGCTACAAAGTGCATGAAGACTGGGGTTCTACCCCGGCCGCCATCGACGCGGCCCTCACGGCGGCCGATCGCTGGGGTTTGCAGGTGGCGCTGCACTCTGACTCGTTGAACGAAGCCGGATATGTGGAGTCGACGCTGGCCGCCATCAACGGCCGCTCCATCCACGCCTTCCACGCCGAGGGCGCCGGCGGCGGGCATGCGCCGGACATCCTGAAGGTCGTGTCCCATCCGAACGTCATCCCCGGGTCCACCAACCCGACGCTCCCGCACACGGTCAACACGCTCGCCGAACACCTCGACATGCTGATTGTCTGCCACCACTTGAATCCGAAAGTGCCCGAGGATCTGGCCTTCGCCGAGTCGCGCATCCGGGGCACCACCATCGCGGCCGAAGACATCTTGCACGACATGGGCGCCATCTCCATCACCAGTTCGGACGCACAAGCCATGGGCCGTATCGGCGAGGTGATCGCCCGCACCTGGCAGGTGGCACACGTCATGAAGCTGCGCCGCGGCGATCTGGATCCGTCCACGCCGGCGGACAATCTGCGCGCCAAGCGCTTCGTCGCCAAGTACACCGTGAACCCGGCGATAGCCCACGGCATCGACTCCTACATCGGCTCGATCGAGCCGGGCAAGATGGCCGACTTGGTGCTTTGGCAGCCGAAGTTCTTCGGCATCCGGCCGGACGTGGTGATCAAGGGCGGCGCGCTGGTCTATGCGGCCCTCGGTGATCCCAACGCCTCCATTCCCACACCCCAGCCGGTGCTGCAACGCCCGGCGCTGGGATACGAGGGTGGGCCGCACGTGTCCTATTCGTTCGTGTCGCCGGCGGCAATCGCGGACGGATTGGCCGCGAAGCTGGGCTTGCGGCGCGAGTTGGCGCCGGTGGCCGACACGCGCGGAGTCGGCAAAGCCCAGATGAAGCTCAACAGTGATCTGCCGCAGATCGACATCGACCCGGCTACCTTCCGGATCGACATCAACGGCGAAACTGTCACCCCCGCGCCCGCCGAACGCCTGCCCCTGGCCCAGCTATACACGATGTTCTAGGGGGTTGCCGTGTCTGCCGAACTCGTCTTGATGCTGCTGGCAGACGCGCGCCTGCCCGCCGGCGGCTACACACAGTCGGGTTCGCTGGAACCGGCGCTGGCCGCGGGCATGCGCACCGACGATGTCGCGGCATTCTTGCAGGCCCGGCTGGCCACCGTCACGGAGCAGGCCGCGGCCGCCGCCGTGCTGGTGGTGCGGGCGCTGCGTTTGGAGGAGCCGACGTCCGTTATCGCGCGCACCTGGATGGAGTGGGCCTCGCGCACGCCGAGTGCGGCGGTGCGGGCGAACGAGGAAACGCTCGGCCGCGGATATCAACGGCTGCTGGAACGGCTTTGGGGCGGTTGCCGGGCGCTGCGCGACGCCGGGAAACAGGTCGCCGGGTATTTCGAGACGGAGCAGCCGCGCCCGCCGCGCCCCATCGTGTTGGGGGCCATCGGCGCCGCCGCGAAGTTGTCGGCTCGGCAGACTGCCCGGCTGGTCGGCTACGACGACGTGCAGACCGTCCTGTCGGCCTGCTTGAAACTCGCCCCGCTCGACCCGTTGCAGGCCTCCGATTGGGCGCTCGGCTCGTTCGCGGCAGTGGAGGAGATGGCCGAACGGGCAAGCCAGGTGATGGAACCGGAAACCATGCCGGCGCTGGCAGCCCCGCAGATCGACGGCTGGGCGCAGGCGCACGCTGTTGCGCGGGAGAGGCTGTTCAGTGCCTGACGTGCGAGGAGGGAAACTATGAGCCCAGCGCTGCGCTTGGGGGTGGCCGGGCCGGTCGGTACCGGCAAGAGTTCGCTGATCGCCCTGATCTGCGGGGCCTTGGCTGGCCAGCGTTCCATCGCCGTAGTCACCAACGACATCTACACCGACGAAGACGCCCGTTTCCTGCGCGCCGCCGGAGTCTTGGAGCCCGAACGGATCCGAGCCGTGGAGACGGGCGCCTGCCCGCACACCGCCATCCGGGACGATGTCACCGCGAACCTGCTTGTCGTGGAGGACTTGGAGGCCGAATTCAACCCCGACATCGTGTTGGTGGAGTCGGGTGGCGACAACCTCACGGCGACCTTCTCACCCGCCCTCGTGGACGCGCAGATCTTTGTGCTGGACGTTGCCGGTGGTGGCGACGTGGCGCGCAAAGGAGGCCCGGGTATCGCGCGTGCCGACCTGCTCGTTGTCAACAAGACGGATCTGGGTCCGTACGTCGGCGTCGACGTCGCCCAGATGGTCGCCGACGCGGAAGCGGCCCGTGATTCGCGCCCGGTGATCGCCCTGTCGAAGAACGACCCAGCCTCGGTGGCGAAACTGGCCGCCTGGGTTGAATACGTGCTGCAAGCCAAACGTTCCGGCGCCCACACCCCGACCGACCCCGGTCCGATGGCGCCCCATTTCCACGCCGAAGAAGGGACGTGGCACACCCACGACCAACCTGCTACCACCTCACCACGTCATCCCGGACCTGTTCCGGGATCTCCGGACGAAGTCCGGCAAAGGGGGCGGGATGACGCCACCTCCACTCGTCATCCCGGACTCGTTCCGGGATCTCCGGACGAAGTCCGGCAAAGGGAGCGGGATGACGCCACCTCCACTCGTCATCCCGGACTCGTTCCGGGATCTCCGGACGAAGTCCGGCAAAGGGAGCGAACATGACCCGTTTGTTGGAACTGGAAGCGGAACGCGGACACCTCCGCATCACGGGCGCGGCAAACGATGCCGCCGACAAAGTGGCCCCTTTCGTCGCCCGCGTGGTGAACGGGGCTCCCGGCACGCTGTCGGTGGCGCTCATCCCAACGCAGGCAATCCTGCTGGACGGCGACTGGATCGAGGTGGCCGTCCGCGTGGGCGCCCGCACCAAGCTGGAGATCGTGGAAGTGGCCGGGGTGGTCGCCTATCCCGGCGATGGCCTTGGCGCCGCGTACACGACCCGGATCTCCGTGGGCAACGCGGGTGCGCTGGTTTGGAAGGCAATGCCGCTGGTCGTCGCGGACGGAGCGCGGCTGGAACGCCTGACAACGGTGACGCTGGGCAAAGGCGCCACCGCTTGCCTGCGTGAGACGCTCGTGTTGGGCCGCAGCGGCGAGCAGGGCGGCTGGCTGCGCGCGACGACGCGGGTCGACGACCCCGCTGGGCCGGTGCTGCGGGAACAGTTGCTCGCCGACGGGCGCCATCGGCTGCCCGGCATCATGGGCGCGGCAAAAGTGCTCGACCAAGCCATGCTTGTGGGCGCCGATCCGGCCGAGACGGATCCGGCCTGGTTGAAGCTCGCCCGCCCTGGCGTGGTGGCGCGCGCGCTCACCGACGCCGCTCACAGGGCCAAACTGGATCCGGTCTTCGACGCTTGGGCCGCTTAGCCCGGTCAGAAGCCTTCGGGAGCGCGTGGGGTGTAGGGAGCTTCCAGGGCGGCAAGCTCTTCCGGCGTGAGTTCCAGGTCGACTGAAGCCACGGCGTCGGCCAAATGTTCCGGCTTGGTGGCCCCCACGATCGGAGCTGTCACGGCACGCTGCTGGCGCACCCACGCCAGCGCGACTTGGGCCATCGAGACCCCGCGCGCCGCCGCCACTTGCGCTACGGCTGCGACAATCTGACGGTTGGATTCTTCTGTGGTGCGGTAGAGCCCGGCGCCGAACAGGTCAGTGGCAGTGCGGTTCGTCGTTTCGTCCCACGGGCGGGTCACCTTGCCGCGCGCCAGCGGCGACCACGGGATCACGCCAACGGATTGGTCCAGGCAAAGCGGATGCATTTCGCGCTCTTCTTCGCGCTGCAGCAGGTTGTACTGGTCCTGCATCGACACGAACGGCGTCCAGCCGTTGGCGCGGGCCGTCTCCTGGGCTTTGGCAAACTGCCAGGCCCACATCGACGACGCCCCGATGTAGCGCACTTTGCCCCAGCGGACCAGGTCGTTGAGCGCTTGCATCGTTTCCGCGATGGGCGTGTTCGGATCCCAGCGGTGGATTTGGTAGAGATCGATGTAGTCCGTGCCGAGCCGGCGCAGGCTGGCGTCCACAGCCGACAGGATGTGCCCGCGCGAGAGCCCTTGGTCGTTGGGCCCCGGTCCCATCCGCCCGTTGACCTTCGTGGCCAACACGATGTCCTCGCGCTTGGTCAGCTCCCGGATCGCCCGGCCCACGATCTCCTCGGAGTGCCCGTCGGAATACACGTCGGCCGTGTCCCAAGTGGTGATTCCGGCTTCCAGCGCGGCTTCCAGGATTGGCCGGCTCTGCTCTTCTGGCAGCGTCCAGCCGTGGTTGCCCCGCCCCGGATCGCCGAAGCTCATGCAGCCCAAGATCACCTGCGACACCTTGAGGCCGGCACCGCCAAGTCGCACATACTCCATGTTCGTCCCTTCCCAGGGATGATTATGCCGCCTCTAACCTGTCATGCCGGAACAAGTCCGGCATGACGGGGGAGTGGGCATCGGACGTCGTCCGGCTGGCATCCTCTGTGTCATCCCGGACTTGTTCCGGGATCTCGGACGTAGTCCGTGTGGCCCGTGAGGGGCACCCTTTCAGGGTGCATGGGACTGCGTCCCAGGATGCCGGAACAAGTCCGGCATGACGGGGGAGTGGGCATCGGACGTCGTCCGGCATGACGGGGGGCAGGTGTCCGGCATGACGCCGGGAGGGTGCCGGAACGGCTCTGTTTGTTGTTTCGTCGATTTCTCCAGTTGGTCAATGGTTTTGTTCCTGGTTTCCGCTGGTCAAACAGGCCAGATTAACACCCAAGGTATTCGTCAGCCTCGAAGGAGTGGCATGTCCAACCCCCATACCAGAACGATAGCGATCACCGCGGCACTGGCCCTGTTCCTCACGGGTCAGGTGGCGCTCGGCACCCCCTCCGCGTATGCGGAAGGCGAAGGCTCCTATGACATCACGGCGGGAATCAACAGGCTCGGCACCGATTCCGGACGGGATTTCGGCACCGCGCGAACTTTCACCCGCATTGAGGTCACTTCCACCACCCAGCAAGAGTTGGCATTCGAGTTGTACGACTGGGACGCCGAAGCTTGGCAACAGTTCGGATCAGAAGAAGTCAGCGGCTCTGAGTCCGTCGTCTTCGACGAGCCGGTTGTCGCCTCCAAGATCCGCGTCACCCCGACCACAGGGGTGAAGATCACGGGCGTCTACAACGATTCTCCGCTGGTCAGCGCAGATCCGCTGCACATCACCACGACGACGGGCGTGCCGCCGGTGCTGCCCCTTCAAGTGAACGTGAATCAGGCCAACGGCGGGCGCGTGCTCGTCCCCGTTACCTGGAACAACCCCTATCCGAGCGCGTATTGGGACACCCCCAGGGAGGGCGTGACGATTACCGGTGACTACGGTTCCGGAGACGACGCGGGCACCGTGACGATGACGGTGGACGCCACCGCCGAACGCGGCCTGAAAGACGTGCCCACGCCGTACATGGGCTGGAACACCTGGTACACGATGAGCCGCGCGATCACCGAAGAGGGTGTGCGCACCGCTGTCGCCGGCCTGGAAGCCAAAGGCCTGTTCCAGAAGGGCTACGACATCGTCTGGCTGGACGAGGGCTGGTGGCAGGCCTACGATCCGACCACCGCTCACGGCACCGCCCGCACCTATCCCGAGCCGTATCGCGACGACGAGGGCAACATTGTCATCTCGGAGCGGTTCTCCGGTGACATCAAGGTGCTGGCCGACTGGCTGCACGCCAGAGGTTTGAAGATCGGCCTGTACGCGGATCCGGACCAGCAGGCTTGCGGCGACGGCTACGGCAACGGCGGCCAGAACTGGTTCGAGTTCTTCCGAAATGACATCGCCAAGTATGTCGAGTGGGGCATTGACGCCATCAAGATGGACCACTGCGGCTCATCGGCGGTTGCCAACCGCAACTTCCCGTCGATCACCAACGCCGAACTGTATGCCTCCTTCTATCAAGCGCTGCGGGACGCCGATCCCGAGGGCACGATCATTTATGACACCTGCGAGTGGGGCGACGAGTCGTCCGGCGACTGGGCCTACAAGATCGCTCACGGTTATCGCACCGGCGCCGACCTTTCGGCCCCCAGCCCCGGCGACAAGTACTGGTACTACTGGGAGCGCAACCTCAACCGCAACGGTTCGCGCCCGGGCGCTTATCCCGACCCGGATTACCTGGTGATCAACCAGTCCAGCACTTCGAACGATCCCGAGTGGTGGCGCACGCAGGTGTCGATGTGGGCGATGGCGGCATCCCCGCTGATCGTCTCCGCGCCGCCCGCGCTGCTGACGGATAAGCACATCGAGATCTTGATGAACGACGACATCCTCGCCATTGACCAGGATCCGGATGTGATCCAGCCGGTGAAGATCCGCGAGGACGCCACTGGCCTGCAAGTCTGGTCGCGTCCGCTGGCCGACAAGGACGGCAAGCAGCGCGTGGCCGTGATGCTGCTCAACAAGACCAGCACCGCCGCCAACATCGGCTTCGACTGGTCCGACACTGGGCTCACCGGCGTGACCAGCGTCAAGAACGTCTGGGAAGACGTCTATGAGACGCCCGGCGCCAGCTACTCCGGCGTGGTGTTCACCAACGAGGTGACGATCCTGATCGCCGAAGGCACCGGCACCGCGATCACCAGCGGCTATGCGCTGTACAACTACGCGCCGCACGGCTTCACGTCGTCGTCTTCGACGGCGAAGAGCACCTACGAGAATGCGGGCGCCTACCGTTCGCAGTCCGTGGTCGACGGCTACATCGCCACCTCCTGCTCGACGTCTTCCAATTCGTTCACCAACAACCCGACGCCGTCCTGCTGGTGGCAGCCGCATTCGCTGAAGGCCTCCGAGCCGGCCTGGGTCGCCATCGACCTGGGGCAGACCCGTACCGTCGAAGAAGTGGTGTTGGTGATGAAGCAGGCGTACGCCTCCGAAGCCAAGATTCAATACCTGGTCGGCGATGTCTGGACGGACGCGGTCACGCTGCCCAGCCTGGATTCCGGCACTACGTCCATCCCGATATCATCCGTCACCACGACGGCTGTGCGTTTGGCGACCGCCGACGGCGTGGGCCTACAGGTGAACGAGTTCGAGGTCTACGGCCCGGACAAGGTCAACAGCGGCTATACGTCACTGGGTTCTTCGGTCACGACCGGAACCCGGATCAATTACGCGTTGGCCAGCACAGGGAACACGACCGCGACCGCGAAACATCAGCATTCCAGCGGTTCGTATCCCCCTGCGGCGTTGATCGACGGCACGCTTTATACTGGCACAGACAACTCGCCCGGTGGCGTCGGGAATGGCCGTTGGCATGCTGCCAATGCCAGCTTCCCGGTTTGGGCGATGGTCACCTTCACCACGCCGGAATCCCGCGGCTCAACCGTGCAGATCAACTTCGGCAAGTGGTACCACCGCCTGGGCACGGCGGATGTCTACTACTGCCCTCCGGAGAACGCGCCTTGCGACGCTGACACGGCGGAGGACTGGATCAAGCTCGCCACGATTGCGTACACCCCAACCGGCGACCAGTTGCAAGCAGCGGAGAACGTTGACGTGGACGTTGACGGTCTTACCCTGCAGGCGGTGATGATCGTATTCACTTCCGGCCAGACCGCGACCAGCGCGTTGGGTCTGGTGGGCAACTCCGCGGTTCCTTGCTTCTACGAGTTGCTGCTGCTGTCCCCGGTGGATCCGGTTGTCACCCGCACGGTGAACGTCACCACCCGGGCAGGCAAGGCCCCGGTGCTGCCGGCCAGGGTGATGGCCCGCTATGCCGAAGGGAACTGGGGCAGCCGGGAAGTCACTTGGGATCCACCGAACCCGTCCGACTACGCCACCCCTGGCGTGTACACCGCCACCGGCGTGGTGTCGAACACCACCGTGGCCGCAACCGCGCGGGTCACTGTCCTGCCGCGCCCGGCCACGCTGACCGAGTTGCAGGCTTTGGTGGACGCAAACGCCAACCGCGTGGAAGCCGATTACACGGTCAACACCTGGGCGCCGTTCGCGACAGCGTTGGCTGATGCCCAGGCCGCCTTGACCAGCAGCCCGACTCAGGCCCAGATCGAGGCTGTCGGCGGTGCTCTGGAAGACGCCGTGGACGACTTGACGAATGTGAAGGCGCTGCGCGTACTGGTGGCCGAGAAGGAACTGTTGAACGCCGCAGACTTCACGTCTGGCTGGGCCGATTTCGCGGCTGCGCTCTCGGATGCGCAGGGCGTGCTGGCCAATCCGGCCGCGACGCAGGCCGAAGTGGATGAAGCGGTTGTCGCGCTGCAAGACGCGGCAGATGACTTGCTGGTGCCAAACATGGCTCTGGACCCGCAGTCCACCGCCACGGCGTCGTCCAGTTGGCGGCTGGCCGGCTACGGCCCGCAGCACGTCATCGACGGTGACACCACCACGACTTACGACGACACCACGCTGGGCACCGAGTCCGGACGATGGAATTCCGGTTTGGGCGACGAGTCGGGCGCTTGGGTGGCCTTGGAATGGCCGGCGGAGCAGACGGCCAACTATGTGCGGATCTACTTCAAGGAATGGTGGGGCCGCGTGGGCCTGGCCCACTTGCAGTATGAGGTGGACGGCGAATGGGTGACGCTCGCCAGCATCGCCGTCGATCCGGACGAGGGCCAGTACTTAGCCCAGGAAATCGTCAACATCCCGCTGGACACGTTGGAGTTCACCAAGCTGCGCCTCATCTACGAGAAGGCCGTCACCAACGGCACCGGCGCTAACCCGTCGGTGTACGAGATTGAGGTCTATAACTGGCCGGTGATCAAGGCCTTCGAGGCCACTGCGGAAACAGTTGTCGAACAAGCCCCGCGGATGCCCGAGACCGTGCTGACCCTCCTGTCAACAGGCGATTCGGTCTACTCTCCGGTGGTTTGGGATCCGATCTCGGCCAGCGACTATGCGGCCCTCGGCACGTTCACGGTGACGGGCACGGTAGTCGGTTCCACGGTGACGGTCACGGCTACGGTGACGGTTGTGCCGACTGGTGACACGACGGCTTTGGCCGACCTGTTGGCCGGCGCGCAGGCGTTGTTGGATTCGGGCACGTTGACCGCTGCCAGTGCGGCCGCGTTGGCTGGCCCGGTCGCGGACGCCGCGGCGCTGGTCGCTGACAACTCGGCGGCCTCGCAAACTGATGTGGACGCCGTGTTCGACGCGTTGCTGGCCGCTGTTGGCCAGGCCGAAGTGGACACGTCGAGGGTCGGCAGTCCGGTCAACGTGGACATCCTGGAGGCGTTGGTGACGCTGGTGGAGGCTGTTCCGACTGACCGCTACACGGACGCGTCTGTGGCCGTGTTGGTCGAGAAGTTGGAGGCCGCTCAGGCGGTGTTGGCTGATTCTGGCCGGACCCAGGCTGAGGTTGAGGCTGCGATTGCTGGGGTGCAGGATGCGGTTGCTGGTTTGCGGAATCATTATGTGACGCAGCTGGTGACGAATGTGACGGCGTTGAATTTGGTGAAGAAGAAGACGTTCCAGTT
>JAISUR010000015.1 GCA_031271975.1 Propionibacteriaceae bacterium | reverse complement strand
ATCTGCCCCCAGGTTTTCCAAGAGGTGCTCCAGGGTGCGAGGGACGAGCGCAACTTCGCCAGGCTCCAAACCTATCTCTCCACCCAGCGGATGCTGTCGTTGCCGCAAACGGCTGAAGCCTGTACCAAGGCGGCTCGGCTGTTCTTTGATCTCAGGCGCAAGGGAGTCACGGTGCGCGGTTCGGTCGATGTGTTGATCGCGCTCACCGCCATCGAAAACGACGCGGCCCTCCTGGCGGAAGATAGAGATTTCGAGAACATCGCCGCTCATGAACCCCGCCTGCGCTTGGCGTAAACAGCGAAAACACCGCCAGCCTAACCCGGCCGGGCAACACGGGCGTGGCTTCGACCGATACGTGCGCGAGTACAGAGTAGCCACCGTCCCGAAGAGGCGTCCGCACGTACACTCGGTCCGCTCACAGCTCCTACCGCAGCGACTCCAAGAGGGCGCGGTCTGGCTCGAGCCAATCGACGCTGTCCCACTCCTCCTCAGTGAGCCAACGCGCCTCAGCGTGCTCTAGTAGGACGAAGCTGGAAGCCAACTCGCAACGGTAGGCGCGCAGTTCGATCTGAAAATCTCCATAGTCGTAGGTGACCACGCCCAGCAGCGGGCCCACAGCGATGTCGGCGTCCAACTCTTCCCGGATCTCGCGCGCCAGGGCGGCAGATGGATCCTCGCCCGGTTCGACCTTGCCCCCGGGAAACTCCCACCTGCCGACGTGCGCGCCGTGGCCGCGCCGCGTGGCCAACAATCGGCCCTCGCGGACGATGCACGCCGCAACCACCTCAATTGCTCGCACGCTCCGAGGCTATCGAATTGCGAAGGAGGTCGGCGAGGAGGCGGGCATCGCTGTGCGGCAGTCGGAGCGCAGCCACATCCGGCTGTTCATCGAAAAGTTGGATAACGGCGGGCTGGCAGCGTCGGCGACTCGGTGTCGTCCGGCGGCTACCTCGGCGTGTGGCTGGGCGTCTATGCCACCGCGAACGGCAAGCAGAGTTCGTCAAAGGTGGTCGTGGACAGCTTCACCTACAACGCCCGCTGAGCCCCAGTCACTGCGCGTTGACCCGCACGCAGGCGACTTCGGAGCTGCCGGCCGGGTGCAGCGCTATTTCGGCTGGCTCGGCGAAGTCGAAGGCCACACCGTCCGGGGTCTGCTCGATTCGGGTGACACCGCTCCACAGGGGTTCGTCGGGATTCTCGTCGCGGATCTTGGTGAACATCGCGAAGATCTCCGCTACTGTGCCACCGCGCGTCGGTTGGACGAGCACGGTCTTGGCGTCGGTGTTCAGTTCCCGCAGGCCGCCCACGACGGCGTGCTCGTGCTCGTATTCGTCGACGGGTACACGCGTCCAGTGCTCTTCCACAAGGGCCTTCAAATCGCGCGGTTCCCAGCCGCATTCAGCGCGGGCCAGCGGGCAACGCGGATGGAAGGAGCAGCCCCGCGGCGGGCGGGCGGCGTCCGGAATCTCGCCGCGCGGCAGGTCCCGCGGCACCTGCTTGGCCGGATCGACGTCCGGAATGGCTTTCAGCAGCGCCTGCGTGTAGGGATGGCGCGGATTGGCGAAGATCTCGTCGGTGGGCCCGATCTCCACCACTTTCCCCAGGTACATGATCGCCACCCGGTCGCAGAAGAACTTTGCCGTGGCCAGGTCGTGGGTGATGTAGACGTACGTCAGGCCGAGCTTGTGTTTCAGATCGAGCATGAGCTGCAGGATCTTGGCCCGCACGCTCATGTCGAGCATCGACACCGGTTCGTCCGCCACCAGCACGTCCGGGTTCAAGATGATGGACCGCGCGATCACGGCCCGCTGCTTCTGCCCACCGGACAGATCGGAGGGGTATTTGCCCATGAACTGCTCCGCGGGGGCCAACCCGACGGATTCCAACGCGGCGACGACGCGTTCGCGCAACTCTGCCCCGCGCAGCTTCTGGTGGATGACCAGCGGGTGCCCCACCTGTGTGGCGATAGTCATGGCCGGATTCAACGCGGCGTGCGGATCCTGGAAGATCATCTGCACTTTCGTGCGGTGTTCCCGCAGCGCCCGGCCGCGCAGCTTGGAAATGTCCACCGATTCGCCGCCCGACGTGTGCTCGATGGCCCCGCCAGTTGCGGGCACCAAGCCGAGGATCGCCCGGCCCAACGTCGTCTTGCCACTGCCCGATTCTCCGACCAGCCCCAGCACTTCGCCGCGCCGCAACCGCAACGACACATGGTCCACGGCCTTGACCGTGCCGCCTTCCTTGCCCAACAGGCGGCTCAGCCCGCTGCCGCGCAGCTTGAAGTAGACCTGCAGGTCCTGCACGTCGAGGGCGATGGGGATGTCAGGCTTCGTCGGCAACTGAAATCTCCCCTCTTTCCAACGGGCCGCGGGCGTCTTCCGGGACGTCGGCGAGCTGGTTGATCCAACAGGCGACGTCGGTGGTGCCCGGCTCGGGTTTGCCGCCGCGCTTGTTCCGCACCGGCGGCTCGGCCACAGCGCAGTGGGCCATCGCTTTGGGGCAGCGCGGATGGAAGTGGCAGCCGGACGGCGGATCGATCAGATCCGGCGGGGCGCCGGGGATGGAGTGCAGGCCGTCGGTCGTGAGCGTGATCGTGGAACGCAGCAGTTCTTGCGTGTAGGGGTGCTGCGGGTCGGAGAAGACGTCGCGGGCGTCGCCGATTTCGACGATCTTGCCCGCATACATCACAGCCACCCGGTCGCACGCCTCCGCGATGATGCCGAGGTTGTGCGTGATCAGCAGCAGCGCCGTGTCGAACTGTTCGGCCAAGTCCCGCAGGATGCGGATGATCTGGGCTTCCACCAGCACGTCCAACGCGGTCGTCGGCTCGTCGGCCACCACGAACGCCGGACGCAAGACCAAAGCCAACGCGATCATGATGCGCTGCCGCATGCCGCCCGAGAACTCGTGCGGATACGCCTTCCAGCGCGACGGCGGTATGCCGATCACCTGCAGCACGTCCAGGGAGCGTTTCTCCACCTCCGCGTCGCTGATCTTCGGGAAGTGGGTGCGCAGCGTCTCCGTGAAGTGCTCGCTGACGCGCATCAGAGGGTTGAGCCGGGTGAGCGGCTCCTGGAAGATCATCGCCAGATCCCGGCCGCGCCGCTTGAAGCGCTCCTTCTGGTCCAGGGCGAGCAGATCCTCCCCCTTGAAAGCCAACTCGCCGTCCATCACCGATCCGGGCGGCAGCAAGCCGAGCAGGCCCCGGCCGATCGTTGATTTGCCCGATCCGGATTCGCCCACCAAACCCAGAATCTCGCCGTTCTGGATGGAGAACGAGACATCGTCCACGGCACGCACCGGCCCGGCCGGGGTGCCATACCAGATCCGAATGTGCTGGGCGTAGATCGTCGGGTCGCTCACTTGGCCACCACCTCCTGGGCGCGCGGAGGCAAAGTGATGGGCGCGAAGCGGCGCTTGCGCAGCGTGGGGTTGATCGTCTCGTTCAAGCCCTCGCCGATGAGGGTGAGCCCCGTCACGAGCAGCACGATCGCGATGCCGGGGAACATGCCCGTCCACCAAATCCCGGAGGCGGCGTCGTCGAGGGCGCGGGACAGGTCGTAGCCCCACTCGGAAGCCTCGTTGGGTTGGATGCCCAAGCCGAGGAAGCCGAGCGCCGCCAGCGTGGAAATGGCGTCGGCGGCGTTGATCGTTCCGATGACGGGCACCGACTGGATGACGTTGCTGAACAGATACCGCGACATGATCGTCACGTTGGACGCGCCAATCGCGCGGGCCGCCTCCACGTAGGTCGCTTCGCGGGCGGAAACCGTGGTGTTGCGGACCACGCGGAAATACTGCGGGATGTAGATCACGGTCAGCGACAGCGCCGCCGACAGCACGCCGGGCCGCATGCCGAACAGCAGCGTGCCGCCTATGGAGTCGAAGACGCCCTTCAACAGGAACGAGAACACGATCGCCAACAGCAGCGACGGGAAGGCGTACATAGCGTCCATAATGAACACCAGCACCCGGTCGATCCAGCGGCCCACGTAGCCGGAAACCAAGCCCAAGACGACACCGATCACCAAGGACAACAGCACGGCGAGCAGCACCACCGTGAGGGCGGTCTGCGCGCCCCAGACGATGCGGGAGAAGATGTCGTAGAACTGGTCGTTTACACCGAGCAGGTGGCCGGGCCCAGGCGGAGACAGCTTCGTGAACCGCTGGCCGTCGGCGTCTTCCATCTGGTCGAAGCGGTAGGGAGCGATGACCGGGGCAAGCAGCGCCGCGAGCACAAAAATGAAGACGATGCCAACGCCGGTGACCAGCAGCCAGCGAGCCATGCCGGTGGTTTGGCGGAACGGGGCGAGAAGGCTTTTCATCACTCGAACCTCACCCTCGGATCGATGAGGGCGTTGACCACGTCCACGATGACGGAGATCGCGGCGACGACCAGCGCGAAGAACGTGACGATGCCCTGCACGCCCATGTAGTCGCGGGCTTGGATGTAGTGCATCAACTGTGTGCCCAGGCCGGGCCAGTTGAACGTGGACTCGGTGAGCACCGCGCCGCCGAGCGTCATGGCGGCCTGCAACCCCACGATGGTCACGACCGGCACCAGCGCGTTGCGGAAAGCGTGCTTGCGGACCACTCGCGATTCGTGGATGCCGCGGGCGCGCGCGGCCTCCACATAGTCGGATTGCAGCGTCTGCAAGAGGTTCACGCGGACCATGCGGATGAAGACGCCGCAGATCATCATGCCCAGCGTCAAGCACGGCAGGATGTGGTGCACGAGCACGTCGCCGACCGCCGCCCAGTTCCCCTGGATGACGGAATCCACCAAGATGACGTGCGTGATGGCGTTCTGGTTGACGGCGTGCATGATGCGCGGCGAGGCGATGCCCGAAGTCGGCAGCCCGGTCGGACGCGCGATGTATAGCTGCATCAGCAGGCCGACGAAAAAGATCGGCGTGGCATAGCTGATGATTCCGAAGACGCGGATCACCACGTCGCGGGCTTTGTCGCGTCCGCGCGCGGCGATGCGGCCCAACGGTATGCCCACGCCGAGGGCGATGATGAACGCCCCGATTGTCAACGTCAAAGTGGCACCGCCGTTGTCACGGATGATGTCCAGAATTGCGTGGTTGTCCGTGATCGTCTCGCCGAAATTCAGAGTTGCCGTATTCCCGAGATACTCCAAATACTGCACGATGAATGGGCGGTTAAGGCCCAGCATTTCGCGGCGGGCGTTGATCGCCTCTTCCGTGAGCTTGCCGCCCAGGCTGGCTGAGATCGGGTCGCCGGGCGCCACCCGCAACAGGACGAACACCACTGTGAGAAGGATGAACATCATAGGGATGACAAGGAGGACGCGCTGCAAGACGTAGCGGGGCAGCGATCCAGCCGACACGTAAGCCTCCTATGACGTATTCGGGAGTATATCCCCCTCTCGCGGCACCCCTATTTGATATCCAATCGTTAGCAAAGCAGGGATAGAATCCGCCATCCCGTAACGCGTTTGTAACACGCCAGGGGTCCAATTGACGCGGGAACTGCGCGTGCCGGCAGATCTGAAGCACGCACGCACTACATCACGGGAGACCAAATGATAATCACCAAAGCGGCCAAAGTAGCGGCCTTAGGGTTCGCCGCCGCCTTAGCTCTGACCGCCTGCGGCACTCCGCAGAGCAGCACCACCGCCGCGCCATCGGCAGACGGCGGCGACGTCGCGACCGACTCGTACATCCTCGGAACGACCGACATTCCGACCCGGCTCGATCCCGCCACCTCCTACGACTTGCCGTCGTGGAACCTGCAATACTCCGGCTACGAGCAACTCCTCCGCTTCGACGCGAACTCCGGGACGCCGACCGGCGACGCGGCCGAAAGCTGCGAATACACCGACCCGAAGACCGTCGAGTGCAAGCTGCGCGCCGGCAACAAGTTCGCGAATGGCCACGATCTGACGTCTTCCGATGTCAAGTTCTCGTTTGAGCGCAACCTGCTCATCAACGAGCCCGACGGCGCGTCGATCCTGCTCGCGTCCATCGCCGACAACTCCGGCGCAGAGGGCCAGAAACTCACCGAGGGCGCCATCGAGACGCCTGACGACCTGACGGTCATCTTCCACCTCAACCGCGCCGACACCACCTTCACCGCGGTGATCTCCTCGGCCGCGTCGTCGATCGTTGACGAGGAAACCTACGCCCTCGACCGGTCGCTGACCGACGAAGAGGTGCTGGCGGCCAACGGTTCGTCCGGCCCGCTGCTGCTCACCGGCTACACGAAGGGCGAGCAGGCCGTGTTCGAGGCCAGCGAGTCCTACACCGGCACGCGCGCCTCGGTCGCCAAGTCGGTCTACGTGCAGTATTTCCAGTCGTCCACCGCGCTGCGGCAGGCTATTGAGGCCGCCGAGGTCGACGTCGCTTGGCGCACCCTGTCGCCGACCGACCTGTCCGACTTGGCCAGCAAGGACACCGTGAAGGTGCTGGACGGCCAAGGCTCCGAGTACCGCTACTGGGTGTTCCGCCTCCAGAACGAGGTGTCCGGGCAGAAGGCGGTCCGCCAGGCCATCGCGCAGCTCATCGACCGCGACTCCATCACGCAGAATGTCTACGACGGCATCAAGAATCCGGCCTACTCGCAGGTGCCTCCGGGCTTCGCCGGGCAGAAGGACTCGTTCAAGGAGAAGTACGGCTCGCCGAACGTGGACGCCGCCAAGAAGATCCTCGACGACGCCGGCATCGCCACCCCGGTCGCCATCACTTTGGGCTTCCCGCCGGAGCACTACGGCGCCGAAGCTGTCGACGAGGCCACCGAGTTGGTCAAGCAGCTCAACGATTCCGGCCTGTTCACCGCGAAGCAGGAGAGCGCGGAGTGGACGCAGTATCAGAAGCTGTACAAGGAAGGCACCTACGACCTGTTCCTGCTCGGCTGGTATCCGGACTTCCTGGACGCTGACAACTACCTGTCTCCGTTCCTGCCCAGCGGCGGCTTCATGGACGCCGGCTACGACAACCCGGAGGTCAACAAGCTTCTCGATGACGAGCTGGCCGAGACGGACACCGCCACGCGCAATGGGATCCTGGGCCAGATCCAGGACATCATCGCCGAAGATGTCCCGATCATCCCGTCGTGGAACGGCAAGAACACCGCCGTGGCCCTGCCGGAGATGAACGGTGTCCTGGAGACCCTGGACGCCAACTACATCTTCCGCATGTGGGCGGTCAGCAAGGGCTAGCCAATTAGATCTGAGGGGCGGTTCCAAAACGGGGAGCCGCCCCTCTTTCTACGCCCAGCTTCCCCACCTCGTCGTCCCGGGCCCGTTCCTGCATCTCGCACGGTCCTGCCGTCATCCCGGACTCGTTCCGGGATCTCGCACGAAGTGCGGTCCACACCGCCCGCCGTCATCCCAGACCCCGCACGGTCCACACCGCCCGCCGTCATCCCGGACTCGTTCCGGGATCTCGCACGAAGTGCGGTCCCAGCCCCCTCGATGACGGAATTTCGTCCGAGGTGCCAGGTTACGCCCGCGCGAAAAACTCGGCACGCACGGCCGCCAAGCGATCCGCGATCTGGTCGGCGCGTTCGCCGGGGACGCTGGCTTGCTCGGCGAACGACGGCCACTTCGCAACGGCGTCGGCAACTTGGGCGATGATCGCCCCGGGATCGGACACGCCGCCAGCGAGCGTCATGACGTCGGCTTGCGTGATGCCCTCGTGTTTGCCGTTCACACCCAGGTGGTGCTCGGCGAGCCATTCGTTGCCGGGATCGTAGGTGAACGTCAGGTCGTAGGCGGGCGAAAGCCTCCAGTTCCCTTCGCGGTCGGCCAGGAATGAGACGTTCTTGGGATGGTCGTCGCAGTTGCTGGCCAGGACGTTGAAGACCACGCGGCGGAACGCCTCTGCCCGGGTGACGGCGTCCAGGCCGAAAGCGTCGAGTTGGTCGAAGAGCGCGGCGTACGAGTGCGTGCCCATCGCGAAATAGTCCATGGCCCGCAACGCGCCCAAGGTCATCATGAAACAGCCTGCGTCGAAACGGCGGATGGCGTAGTGGAAGCCGTCGACGAGCCGGGTTTCGGGATAGTCGAGCCCGGCGGCGCGGGCCATCAGCGAATAGGCGTATTCCACGCGGCAGCCGTAGTAGGTGCGGCTCATCGGCCAGTAGGTGGTGCCCACACCGTCCAGCTTCAACACCCAATCCCCGGCGATCATTTTGGCCTGCGCACCTCCGGCGACCGATCCGCCGGCCGCAAGTTGCCGATCGGCCGGGGATGAGTGGCTCAGTTGTTCGCGGCGCACGACAGCGCGCGCAGCATCGACCAAGTCGGGTAGGTCTTCGCTGTCCGGGCCTTCGGGGCGCCACTCCATCGGCTCGCCGGGAGCATCGGAATGAAAAGTGAGGCACCCCAGTCCGCGCCCCGCGACGAACGCCAACCGGTCCAGTGCGGAGATGCCGCCGGCCCAAGAATCGACCACCGCGTTGCCGAACGCGTCCGGCAAGCTGTCCCACAAGAAGGGCGGCAAACCAACGTACGCCGCGGCGACAAAATCCCCGTACGCGACCCCAGGCCGCGCTGGCGACCCCAGGCCGACAAGCCAAGATTCCCCGATCGGGGTGAACACGCAACGGTCCCCCGCAGAGCGCAACTCCCCCACCGGCTCGCCCCAAGCCGCCACCTGCAGCGTCACGAGCGGACGAACCTTCCGTCGCCCACCCATTCCAGGTAGTGCGTGGGGCAAAGCGCCTCGTACGACTCACTGCCGCCGATGACCACCTGGTCGGATTCGCTCGGATCAGACTTGATGAACTGCCCGTCTGGGCCCCTGCGGCCGGTCAACGTGGCTTTGCGGTTGCAGCGGCACACCATCTTCAACTCTTCCAGTTGGGCCAACGCCAGCCACCGTGCGGAACCAGGGAAGAGCTCGGCCTGGTAGTCGGTGCGCAGTCCATATCCGATCACGGGGATGTCGAGCCGCACGGCCACCAGGAACAGGTCGTTGACTTGCTGCGGCGTGATGAACTGCGCCTCGTCGACGAGCACGCAGGCGATGGGCCCGCCCTTGCCGTGCGCCGACGCGACCGCCGCGAACAGATCCAGGTCGGAGCCCGCGACCAGGTCGGCCTCTTTGGAAAGGAACTCGACGCGGGAGTCGACCGCGGTGGAGCGGGTGTCGGTCGCGGGTTTGATGATGAACGGGCGCCGCCCGATGTCGCGGTAGTTGTGGGCGACGATCAGCAGTTGCGCCGACTTGCCCGAGCCCATCGGCCCGTAGCGGTAATAGAGCTTGGCCATCTACCCGGTTCCCCCACGCGATTCGTCCATTCCCCGATGGTACTCGTTCACCAGCGTCCGATAGCCGAGCGTCTTGAGTTGCGCGTAGCTGGTCCGGTAGTTCGCGGAACGGTGCCGCCCAGTCGGGATCCAGCGCAGATACAGCTGCAAGTACGAATCCATCTCCCGCAGCGAGTCGTCCCTTGTCAGCAGGGGGAAGAACCACCTCGACCAGTTGAGTTCATCGCGGCCGCGCCCGTCGAAGAACTTGCGGTTGAACGACCGGATCATCGCAGCCATGGCCCGCTCCGGGGCGGCGTCGCGGCGCAGCATCCAGCGGCGCAGCGCGCGCGCTTTGCGGCGGATCTTGCCCTTCAGTTTGGCCCGCGTCGCCGTAGAAAGGTCGATCTGCCCGGCGCAGTAGGAAACACCTAGGAACTCCCATGGCTCGCCTGGGCCGGTCAGGCTCTCTTTGTCGGGGTTCACGCCCAGTCCGGCGTCCGCGAGCCAATCAGCGATGGCGCGCTGGCTGCCTTGGGCGTCTTCCAGCGTCGGCGAAAACACGATGATGTCATCGGAGTAACGCGCGTACGGCTGGCGTCCGGCGAACTGCCGGTCGAGCCCGCCCAAGTACAGGTTGGCGAGGAACGGCGCGATGGGGACTCCGGCCATCACTCCGCGCGGGCCGTGCACAACCTCGCCGTCCACGATGGCGGCGTCGGCGGTCAACAGCCGGGTGAGGAACTCCAGCAGTGGCGGATCGTCGTCGATGACGCCGCCGAGCACGTCCAACAGGCGCGGGACGTCGATGGAGTTGAAGTAGTCGCGCACATCCACCTTGTAACACCACATGGAGTCGATCCCAGGCGTGCGGACCAACGCCCGGATGGCCGTGTGGGCGGTAATACCGCGCCGGAACGAGTAGCACCCGTCGGGCTGGCGGTCGTCGTAGCGGTACAGCAGGTGGGCGAGCAGCTTCAGCGTGAACGTGGCCGCAGGCGGAAAGGAGTAAACGGTGCGCTTCTTCGTACTGCCAATCTTGTTGACCAAACGTTTCTCCGGCAGCGGAAAGTCCAGCAGGTGGCCGACAGGTCCCAGATACCCCTGCGCGGCGACGAACTCGGCCAACGCCCGCTCCTCGTCCGCCCGCAAATGCCCCAACTCCCGCTTGCGTTCCAGAAACGCCTCCCAAGCCGCCGCAGAAGCCAACTCATCCAGCAAAGTCATCGCAGCCCGCCTCGCCCGTCATCCTCACCACGCCTCTTCATCCCGAGCACGCCTCGTCAACCCGGCCGCAACCGTCATCCTTGCCACCCACCCGTCATCCCGGACTTGTTCCGGGGTCCCCGCAAAGTGTCGAAGAACTTTGTGGGGTGGTGTTCCGGGATCTCGGACGGAGTCCGTGTGCCCGCCAGGGCACCCCTGCGGGGTGCATGGGACTGGCGTCCCAAGATCCCGGAACAAGTCCGGGATGACGTGGAGGCTGTCGGGGCCCCAAGAAGGCGAAGCGGAGTGAGGACACATCCACAACCCCCATTCCGGGGCCCCCAAAAAGTACCGGACCGGAGCGAAGCGGAGGGAGGACACTTTTTGGGGATTAAATCCGGGAGGGGAAATCTGTTTGAAGACAGCAATTGCTGGCACAGGGATAGACGTTGGACGGCCGCCTGCAAGGCCATTCATGTCCAGCGCTTCACCCCGATGCAGGCGCGTTTCCGCGTTCCCCTCCCGGAAGATCAATTGCTGGTCAGCCGACGGATGCGCTCGACGCAGTAGGAGCGCTCGTTCGCCATGTGCGTGTAGAAGTTGATGAACGGCACACCGGCGGCTGCGGCGGCCGCCTTGGCTCCCTTGAAGGCGGCGTTGTTGTCGCGGTTGTGGGGCGTCAACATGACCATGCCGACAGGCGCGCCAGCGCGGTAAAGCCCCAGGTCGTACGGCTTTCCCTCACCGCCCAGGGCGGACACCGGCGTGTCTTCACGCACTTCCAGGTCCGGGAATTCAGCCGCCAGCATGGCCTTGAACGCCGCCCGGTCGCCAAGCTGTTCGGCTGCGGCCGCCGCTGGGGCATCGGCTGCCTGCTGCACCGGAGCTTGTTGGGCGGGGGCCGGTTGGGCTTGGTCGCCCTCTACCCCGAATGCCTGTGAAACGGCGTCCTTGACAACGTCCTGCAGAGCATCGCTAACGGCAGACTTGATCAGTTTGTCAAACAATCCCATAAACGCCTCCTCGCGCCCGCTGGGTGGTGAGAAGAGGGTAACGCACCATTACTCCGGCGCGGTAGCGTTTGCCAGCAAATCCCGAATCTCGGTGAGCAGTTCTTCCTGTGTGGGGGCAGGCGCGGCATCCCCTTCCGCTTCTTTCTTCACCAGGGCGGTGACGAACTGGTAGGGCCGGACCACGCCGAAATAGACGATGGCGGCCATGATCACGAACGACACGAGTGCCGTGATGAACTTGCCGACGTTGATCGGCCCGATGGTGACCGTGTCGAAGTTCGGGTTGCCCCCGATGAGTCCGATCACGTCCATGATGATCTGGGTGAACGCCGTCACCACGTTGCCAAATGCGGCCCCCAGAATGAATGCGACGGCAAGGTCTATCAGGTTGCCGCGCAGCAAGAAGTCTTTGAATCCCTTGAACACCAGGATCTCCTAAGGCTAGTTCCCAATACCACTCCCCGTGGGCACCAGCCTAGTGGTCTGTTGCCGGGTCAACCAGCGTTGCGCTTGCGCATCCGGTCGCGGACGGGATCATCCAGGTTGACCGGGATGCCGGCAGTCGCGACGGGGGCGGAAAGGTCAATGGTGCGGACAGTCCGCGGCGCCAATGGCGTGGAAACGTAGGTGGGCCGGGTGATGGGAATGGGCTCCAGCAGCGAGTCGAGTTTGGGCACGGGCACGGAGAGCTCGATGGAGTGTTCATGTTCGGCCACGTCGGCCTCGGTGAGGCGCAACGCGGAAGTGTCTTCCACTTCGTCGGCTTCGCGGATCTGCCGGGCGCGTTCGGCTAGGCCGGCACGCATCCGGCGCACGGTGACCCGCGCCACGATCAGGAACGCCAAGATGAGTCCGACGGGTATGAGCGCCGCCCACCACACGCCCACGCCGCAAGCGGTCAACACCGAGACCACCAACTCCACGCCGAGCAGGAAGATCAACACATTGCGGCGGCGCGCGGCGGCCCGCCGGTCGATGCGCGTCAGCTCGGCCAACTGCGTGGCCTGCGTGGTCGCTTCCGGCTCATCCGTCCCCGCGTCGGCGCTGGCCAGGTCAACGCCGCTGCGCACGATAGTGATCGTCGTGGAAGAGAAAGCGGCGTCCAGTTCTTCGCCTTCCAGCCCCCGCCGATGCAGGAAATAGGGCACCAGGTACACCAGCCAAGCGGCTGCGATGCCGCCAAAGATCAGACCAGTGAGCCCCACAACCTGAACGCTACGAGATCGGGCCGCCAAGCGAGGCGACCCGGCCCGGAGTGTCGAGAAACCAACCCGAAGCGGACAGCGAAGCACTCACCTATTTGCGAGAAACCGCGCGACGACGCCCTCGGGTATGTCTCCGGCGTGCAGCACGTAAACGTCGTGGTCGCGCCAGTCTCCGGCGACATGCATGTAATTCTCGCGCCGTCCCTCGTAGCGGAACCCCAGTTTGCGGGGCACGGCCAGTGAATTGGTGTTCTCCGGGCGGATGGCGATCTCGATGCGGTGCAGGCCGACGGTTTCGAAGCAGTAGTCGGTGGCCATGGCGACGGCGAGCGGGATGATACCGCGCCCCGCCCATTTCGGGTCGATCCAATAGCCGACCTGCCCCCAAGAGGCCGAACCGAAGGAGATCCCGGAGATCGTCACTTGCCCGGCGAAGACCGGCTTGCCGCCTTCTGGGGCGTACTCGACTGCCCAGGGCAGCACCAATCCCTTCCGGGCCCGCCGCAAGTATGAGCGGATGAGTTGGGCGAAGCTCAGATTCACTTCCCTGGAATTGGCCGGACGGGTGGCGTCCCAGGGCTGAAACCAGGTGCGCCCGCGGTTCCGAATTTCCGACCAAGCTGCCTCGTCGCGATAACGCAGCGGTCGCAGCCGCACCTGGCCTTGCTCCAGGGTGGCCGGCCAGAAGTTAACCACTATCCGTCCAACAGCCAGCAGGTGACTGGGTCGCCGACCTGCGCCTGCTGGCCGGGCTCCATGACGATCAGGGCGTTGGCCGAGGCCAGTTCGAGGCCGCCAGCGTCAGCCTGCAAGTTGAGCGCGTCAGCGCCGGCTTCGGAGTGGATGGCCAAAATGAACTGCATGTGGTCCGGATCCAGCGGCAACACTTTGAGGCTGGGCGCCTGCACGGACTTGATCGCACCGAGCGGATCTGCGCCGCCGAGTTGGCGGATGAGCGGACGCGCGAACACCTCGTAGGCGATGTATGCCTGGATGGCGCCTTCCGGCAGCACCAGCACCGGCACGTTTTCGGGCCCGATCTTCGCGAAAAGCCGCGGCCCATTCGGCCACATGCCCACTTCAACCGTGTCGAGGGTCCCCAGCCCGGAAAGCGCCTGCACCAGGCCGTCAGAGCTTTGCGCCACGAGCAGGATCAAGTCGGCGCGGACCAACTGCTCGTTGAGCACGGAACGCAGCCTCGCCGGATCATCCTGCAAGATCCCAATCGGGAACACCTGCGCCCCTTCGGCCCGCGCCGCCGCCGCGATCAGCACCGTCGTGGAGTCGTACACCTGGGAGAGCCGCGTCAACGGCAATCCTGGATCGACCAACTCCTCGCCGATGGTGGCCACCACCACGCGCGGGCGCGGCCTGGCGAGCACCTTGTCATGGCCCACTTCAGCCAGCATGGACACCATCCGCGGCGTGACCACCGTGCCCGCATACAGCAGCGGGTCGCCGTCGGCGATGCGTTCGCCCTGGGGATACAAGTTCTGGTGGAAGGCCGCTTCGGAGGTGAACCGGACGCCATCCACCGCGCCACCCGGCCCGGCGATTTCCTGCGCGAGGTTGCCCGGCACCACGGCGTCGGCCCCCTCCGGCACCGGGCTGCCAAACGACACTCGCATCGTCGTGCCGGGAGCCAACGCGGCGGAGAGCGAACCTCCCAACTCGGGAGCCCCGATGACCGGCAGCGCGATGGGGTGGTCCGGCCCGGCGCCGACCAGGTTCGATGCCCGCACGGCCCAGCCATCGACGAGCGCGGCGGTGTACATGGGCAGGTCGAGGTCCGCCGACAGCGATTCGCACAGTGTCAACCCGGACACTTCCATCAGTCCCACGCCGAACGGGCGCAGGCTGGGCACGGCGCCCAGGAGGTAGTCGCGGTGTTCCGCGACCGTCCGCTGATGCACCCGCTCGGGCCGCACCGGCTCTGGGAGCGCCGGCGCGGGTTCGGGTGCCGCTTCGGTTCGCTTGGATCGTCCAAAAAAGGCCATGCGTCTACGATATGACAATGGACTTGGCACCCGACGCAAGCCTCGCCGGAAAGGACGCCCTGCGCGCCTCGATCCTTGCCAAACGCCAGTCTCGGGTTGCCCAGGCCCCGGACTTGTTCCGGGATTTCCAGACGTTGTCCGGCCTTGCCAACCCCGCCGCGGCGTCGCAGCCGAGCCAAGTGTGGGCCATCTACGCGTCCGTCCCACCAGAACCGGACACCTGGCCGCTGATAACGGCCGCGTACGAGGCGGGAATTGATGTCCTGCTCCCGGTGCTGGGCAGCCAGCCCAACTGGGCCCGCTATGCCGGCCCGGACCAATTGCGCGCCAGTTGGCGGGGCATCCTGGAGCCGACGACGCCGGCACTGGGCCCGGAAGCGCTGCGAGCGGCGGACCTCATCATCGTCTCCGGTTTGGCGGGCACGCCCCAAGGCGACCGCCTCGGCACTGGCGGCGGCTGGTATGACCGGGCCCTCGCATGGGCCAGCCCGCAGGCCCAGAAAGTGCTCTTGCTCTACGAAGGCGAGATCTTCGACGAATTGCCCACCGATCCTTGGGATGTGCGCGTGGACTCCATCGCCACGGCCGGGTGACCGCTGGAACAACCCAGCCGATTTCGGCGTTGTAAGTCTGGGACGCTAACATGTGTTCGTTTGTCGCACTCAGGAGAGCGGATGCCTACCTACCAATACCGGTGTTCTTCCTGCCAGGAGGAGTCGGAAGTCTTTCAGAGCTTCAACGACGATCCGCTGACCGTTTGCCCCGCCTGCTCCGGGGCGCTGCGCAAGATCTTCAGCCCAGTGGGCGTGGTCTTCAAGGGCTCGGGTTTCTACGCCACCGATTCGCGGGGTTCCGCCAAGAAAACTCCCAAGGCTGACACCGCCGCGGCCGAGTCCAAGCCCGACACCAATCAAGGCGCCAAACCCGCCGCCCAAGCCGAATCGAAAGCCGAGCCGAAGCCCAGCGCCGCTGCCTGACGGCCTGTGGACAACTTCCCCCGGACGGCCAATTTGGGCCATATCTGTGGATAACTGACATCTCGGCGTCCACCGGCGCATATTCCAGGCGTGTCTGGACTGATCACCTCCCTTCGCCGCTGCGCGCGGCGGTACCGGCGCCTGTTGGCCGCCCTCGCGGCGGCGGCAGCGGTCTTGGCCGGGCTGAACACCGTCAACCAGGGCGCCGCCACAACACCTGTCGTGGTGGCGGTCCACCCCATCGCGGGAGGCGCCGAACTCAACGCGGCGGACCTCGCGGTGGTTTGGTGGCCGCAGGACATCGTCCCGGAAGGCGCTTTCGCCCAAGTCGATGATGCGGCTGGCCAGACCAGCATCGCCGCCATCCCGGTGCGGGCGGCTGTCACGGCAGCCGATGTGTTGGAAGGTGGCTCGCTCGTCGGAGCGGGGCTGGTGGCGCTGCCAGTGAGTTTCAGCGGCTCAACGTCGGTGCTGAACGTCGGCGACCACATCGACATCCTCGGCCCCGAGGCCACCACCGGCCAGAACAAGGTGCTCGCGGCCGATGTCCGCATCGCCGCCATGCCACATTCACAGACCACGTTCGGCTCTGGCACGGATCTGGTCCTGGTCGAAGTCACACCCACCACAGCAGCCCAACTCAGCGCAAGCGCCGGAATCACGGGGCTGACGTTCGCATTGCGATAGCAGAGAGAGAACCTACATTGAGAACACCCATCACCATCCTCGCGGCGCTGACCCTGCTCGGCGTCGCGCCCGTCCCCGCGCAGGCGGCCGACTCGCTCACCGAGCCGCCGTTTTCAAGCCGCGCCAACACCACGTACGCCTACGTCGATTCCGCTTCCAACGGGGGCAGCCTTGATGTCTCCGGTGTCTTCCGCACCCGCGCCGACGGCAAGTCCGCCTCTGCCCGGGCCCACGTACAAGTCATCGACCCAGCGGGCAACGAAGTTTGGAACTTCTCCCAGGATTACCCGTCCGGATCCCACTCGCGGACGGTGAGCTTCGAGAAGCTGGCCATGACCTCGGACGCTGCCGGGGTTTGGACGATCAACACCTACGGCTCCAACGCCAACGACCAGATCAAGGGCAACGGCGGCATCGTGCCCTTCAACGTCACGCCCTGCGCGGACGCCGACCGCGATCCGGACTCCGCCTGCGAGCATCCGCTCCATGGCCGGGTCTGGTGGGAACAGCTACGCCTTGACCAACGCAAGTACACCGGCGTTTCCGGCTCCGACGACCCAGTCGACTTCACGATTTGGACGCTGTCGCCTTGGGGCGTGCAGCACAAGGTGACGCAGTACGGCTACCAGGGCATTTCGTCGGACATCGAGGTCAACAACCTCGGCCTGGTCAACGGCGACTGTGAGCCGGTCTACCGGTCCGACGTCCAACTGATCGGAACCGCCGTCCAAGCAGATTCCTCCATGGCGGCCTGCGCGGACAAACTCTACGAGTACCGCATCTTCCCCGAGCCGCCCGACAAATCGCTGCCCGCGACAGCCCAGGTATCCGGTCACGAGACGTGGGTGCTGCCCGGCTACAAAGAGCTGACCAGCGAAGTCACCTTCAAACAAACCCAGCCCAAGAGCGCCAGCTACAGCGGCGAAATCGAAGTCAAGGTCGGCCATCAGCCCGGCACCCTCAGGCTGGAACTCGACGCTGACAACGACGGCGACTACAGCGGTGCCGCAGACCGTGTGATCACCACCGAGCACGTCACCCCGGGGGTGTACAGCTATCCGTGGGACGGCCGAGACGGCAACGGCAACCCGATCCCCCGCAACGTGAAGGTGCGGCTACGCGCCTCGTTCACTGGTGTCGGCGAGGTGCACTGGGTGCTGCAGGACACTGAGCGGCGCCTCGGCGGGCTGGGTGTCCAACGCCTCACCGGAGAGCCATACAACGCCGACAAGACCCCCGCGGACGCCGATGTCGTGTCCTGGGACGACTCCTACGTGGATACCCTCGACAAGGGCCAATGCCACGAATACACCGGCACGGGAGTGATCGCCGACGCGAGCGCGCTGCACGCCTGCAAGGGCCCGAAACCCGAGCTGCTGCTGGGCGACAACGTGCCCTCTGCCGAGGCCAAGAGCGCGCACGGCTGGGGCTCCGACTCGGCACGCACCTCCACCTGGGGTGACGGGCGGAACATCGAAGACTGGCAGCTCACCTCGCAGATCGTGCGGGAAGCCACGCAGTTGCTGGGCTCCGACGAGAAGCCCTCGCTAACCATCACCAAGGACGACGGGCAAGAAGAAGTCCATGCCGGGCAACAGCTCACCTACACGATCAAGGTCTCCAACACACACGAGTACCTCGCCGAATCAGCGGTGGCCCTCACCGACCTGCTGCCCGAGCACACGACGTTCATTTCGGCGGACGAAGGCGCCGGCTACGACGCCCGGCAACGCCGCGTCGTGTGGCCGGTCTTCTCCCTCGCCGGCGCCGAGTCGGCCACACGCCACGTGACCGTGGCCGTCGACGACGACGTGCCCGGCGAATACAACCTGACGAACTTCGCGGTGCTGACCGGCAAAGACTCCGGACTCCAGTCGCCGTCGGATCCAGCCAAAGAATGCCAAGGCGTGACCTGCGCTTACGACACCGACTTCACCGCGCCGGCCCCAGTCCCAGTGGACGTGCCCGACGACCCGGCGCCAGGGGCTGTTTCAGCCGGCGGAGACCTGGCCAGCAACAGTTGGGCCATCGGATTGGGCTTGCTTCCGCTCGCCGCGGCGATCCTCACCCTAGCGTTCGCGCTGCGATCACGAGCCGTGGTGGGGAGGCACTTCCTGGATGAGCCGTAGTTCGTCCGCGTTGAGCTTGGTGCGGCTGCTGGGCGCCGCCACGTGGAGCGTCCAGCAGCCGAGTTCCTCCCGCAGCGCTTGCAGGCTGGCGGCGAACTCGGCCCAACCAACCTCGGCCACCCATTCGCGCGGCGGAGGCCACGGCCAAACCTCACCGCCGTCCAGCCGCGACCGGGCCTGATCCGCGATCCGATCGGCATCCCAGCCCAAAGCGGCCAACTGCCGTGGCAACGCGCCGACGACAACCGGCAGGTCCTCACCCGTCAAGGCGAACGCCAACGCCCGTTCACGCATAGACACTAGGCGTACCCGGATCGGCCAACTCCACGACGCCTTCGATCCTGACGCCCGGCGCGAACGTCCAATCGCCCTTCACACGCAAGGCTTCCGCCGCCAGCAGCGACGGAGCCTGCGGGATGCGCTCTTCGAAATCATCGATCAGCTTGTAGTACTTGGAGTCCAGCGCCACCTCTGGCAACTCGGCCACTTGTTGCCGCAGCCTGCCGTCCTCGCCCAACGCGAACACGTCCGAACGCAGCAGCAGCAATTCGTTGGTCGTCTTCACCGGCAGGAAACGGTCCCGCTCCACGGCGATAGCCGTCGCCCCCGGGAACACCTCGATCGCCGCGCCCATGGCCGACTCCAACTGGATCACCTGCGGCGAGGACGAATCCGTCGGGTCCACCGTCTTCTCGTTGCGGATCAGGGGCAGGCCCAGGATTCCGCCACGCCCGGCCAGGGTCTGGTACACCCGCTCCAAGTCGAGCCAAAGGTTGTTGCAATGGAAGAACGGATGCCGGTGCTCGTCGGTGAAATAGTCCATGTCCTCGGGCGGGGTCTGTGCCGTGTCGCGCAGGATCAACTGCCCATCCGATTTCCGCACGGCCAAATGCCCGCCCTTGCGGTCGTTGACAGTGCGCTCACACACTTCCGCCGCATACGGCGCCCCCGACGCGGCAAACCACCCCGCGAGCCGCGCGTCCGGCGCGGCGCCCAAGTTGTCGCCGTTCGCGACCGATGCGTACCGATAGCCCTGGTCGAGCAGGGTGCGCAACAGACCTGTGCCCCACAAGGCCGTATACAGATCGCCGTGGCCGGGCGGACACCACTCCAAACTCGGATCGGCAGGCCAAGACACGGGAGTCAGGTCACCGGCCAACAGCTTCGGCTCCATGTTCTGCAGGAAGTCCAGGGCCAAGCCTGGAACCGCCAGGCCTGGATAGCGTTCCAAGTACTCCAATGTCGGCTTGCGCGTCCGGAACGAATTCATCAACACCAGCGGCAGCCGCACTCCGTAAGCCTGCCGCGCGTACTCCACTTGGCCGACGATCAAGTCCAAGAAGTTCTTCCCGTCGCGCGCGGTGAGCAGCGTCTTCGGCCCGTCCAGGCCCATCGATGTGCCCAAGCCGCCGTTCAGTTTGATCATCACTGTCTTGCCCAAAGCATCCGCTCCCGCGGCGGCGCTGACAGGCACATCGGCCAATCGCGGCGGATCCAGCAACGGCGCAATCGAATCCTCCGGAATCAGCCCGCTGGCGCCGGACTCCAACGCCCGGTAGTTGTGCGCAAACACGTCAATAGCGGCCTTATCGACTCCGGCTTCTTCCATCTTGGCAACGCATGCCTGCAATCCCTGCTCGCTCATGGCCAGCAGCCTACTTGCGACCCTGGGAGGAGTCGAACCTCCGACACAAGGTTTAGGAAACCTCTGCTCTATCCTCTGAGCTACAGGGCCAAACTACCGCGTCTTGGAATTGAAGAGAGTGACACTTGGTCAAAGGGCTTGAAGCCGTCTACCCACCCCCAGGAGACAAACATCAACCGAGTGTCACTCTCAAGAGAGAACTATACTCACCAACTGGTTAGGATTGCCAACAAGTTGGGGGTATTTGGAACAGGAATCTCTATACGGACGTATAGGGGCCCATCTTCCAGCCCAGGTCAGCCTTCCTTGGCCTGCTCGGCGGCCTCGACTTCCTCAGCCAGATCCTGGGCGGCGGTGGTTTCCGCAGCCTTCGGATCGATCTCGGTCACGTCGTCCGCCTCCACCAACTCGGCCTCGGCCGGGGACTCGGGCGACTTCGGGCTGGCTGGCGACTTCGGGCTGGCCGGGCTAGCCGGAGATTCCGGCGACTTCGGACTTGCCGGCGAAGCCGGGCTGGCCGGCGATGCGGCGGCGGCTTTGGCAGGCTTCTTGCCCTTGGCGGCAGGCTTCTTCTCCGCAGCAGGCTTGTCGGCCTTCGCAGGCGCCTTCTTGGCGGCGACATCTTCCGAAATCACCTCGATGATGGCCATCGGGGCATTGTCGCCCTTGCGCGGGCCGATCTTCGTGATGCGCGTGTAACCGCCCTCGCGGCCAGCGAGCTTCGGAGCGATCTCGGCGAACAACGCATGGACGACGTCCTTGTCGCGCACCGTCTGCAACACGATGCGGCGGTTGTGCAGGTCGCCGCGCTTCGCCTTGGAGATCAAGCGCTCCGCCAGCGGCTGCAAACGCTTGGCCTTCGCCTCGGTCGTGGTGATCTTGCCGTGTTGGAACAACTGCGTGGCCAGGTTGGCCAAGATGATCCGCTGGTGGGCCGGGCTGCCGCCGAAACGCGGCCCCTTCGTAGGCTTTGGCATTTGAACTTACCTCGTTGTCTTCTTCGAATCAGTACTGATCGTAATCGTCGTCGTAGCGGCTGAGCGCGCTCAGCGGATCGAACCCCGGGCCGGAATCCTTCAGCGACAGGCCCATCTCGTGCAGACGCAGCTTGACTTCCTCAATCGACTTGGAGCCGAAGTTGCGGATGTCGAGCAAGTCTTGCTCGGAGCGGGACACCAGTTCGCTAACAGTGTGGATGCCCTCGCGCTTGAGGCAGTTGTAGCTGCGCATGGTCAGCTTCAACTCCTCGACGGGCAGCGCCATGTCGGCGGCCAACTGCTCGTCCATCGGCGACGGGCCGATCTCGACGCCCTCGGCGTCCACGTTCAACTCGCGGGCCAGCGAGAACAACTCCACGAGCGTCTTGCCGGCCGAAGCCACCGCGTCGCGTGGCTTGATCGAGGGCTTCGTCTCCACGTCCACGATCAGCTTGTCGAAGTCGGTGCGCTGCTCGACGCGGGTCGCCTCCACCTTGTACGTCACCTTCAGCACCGGCGAATACAGCGAATCGACCGGGATACGGCCGATCTCGGCGTCCGGATTCTTGTTCTGGACCGCGGAAACATAGCCGCGGCCACGCTCGACGACCAACTCCATGTCGATGGAGCCCGTCTCGTTCAGCGTGGCCAGGTGCAACTCCGGGTTCAGGATCTCGACGCCCGCGGGCGGAGTGATGTCGGCGGCGGTGACCGCGCCGGCGCCCGACTTGCGCAGGTACATGACGACCGGCTCGTCCTCCTCCGAGGACAACACGAGCTGCTTGATGTTCAACACGATCTCGGTGACATCCTCCACGACGCCCTCCAGAGTGGAGAACTCGTGCTGGTTGCCTTCGATCTTGATCGATGTGACAGCGGCGCCCGGGATGGACGACAGCAGCGTGCGGCGCAGGGAATTGCCGAGCGTGTAGCCGAAGCCCGGCTCCAGCGGCTCGATGACAAACCGCGAACGGAAGTCGTCGACGGTCTCTTCAGACAGGATTGGACGCTGTGCGATTAGCATTTCTGGTTTCCTTCCGGCCGCCCGCTATATGACGGCCCTCGGCATTACTACTTCGAATAGAGTTCGACGATCAACTGCTCGTTGACGTCGACGGTGATCTGCTCGCGGACGGGCAGTTGGTGGACGAGGATGCGCATCCGGTTCGGCTTGACTGTCAGCCACGCCGGGATGGTGCGCTCGTGGTGCGTCTCGCGCGCCACCAGCAGCGGATAGATGTTCTGCGACTTCGGCTTCACATCGATTACGTCGTATGCCGACACGCGGAAGCTGGGCACATTGACCTTCTGGCCGTTGACCAAGAAGTGGCCGTGCACCACGAGCTGCCGGGCTTGGCGCCGCGTGGCGGCAAAACCAGCGCGGTAAACGACGTTGTCGAGGCGGGATTCGAGGATGATCAGCAGGTTGTCGCCAGTCTTGCCGGAAAGGCGCGTGGCCTCTTCGTAGTAGCGGCGGAACTGCTTCTCCAGGACGCCATAGGCATAACGCGCCTTCTGCTTCTCCTTGAGCTGCAGCAAGTACTCGGATTCTTTGGCGCGGCCGCGGCCGTGCATGCCGGGAGGGTACGGGCGGCGGTTGTACGCCTGGTCGTTGCCGACCAGATCCGTGCCCAGGCGGCGGGACTTCTTGGTGATTGGACCGGTATAGCGAGCCATTTTCCTACTCCTTAAACCCTGCGGCGCTTCGGCGGGCGGCAGCCATTGTGCGGGACTGGCGTGACGTCCTGGATCGGGCCGATTTCGAGACCGACGGCGCCCAGCGAGCGGATGGCCGTCTCACGCCCCGAGCCCGGGCCCTTCACGAAGACGTCCACGCGCTTCATGCCGTGCTCCATGGCGCGGCGTCCGGCGGCTTCAGCGGCCATGCCTGCTGCGAACGGTGTGGACTTGCGGGAGCCCTTAAAGCCGACAGTGCCGGCGCTGGCCCATGCGATCACCGAACCAGCCGGATCGGTGATCGAAATGATCGTGTTGTTGAAGGTCGACTTGATGTGCGCCTGGCCGGCGACAATGTTCTTCTTTTCCTTGCGGCGGACCTTCGTCTTCGCAGCGGCTTTCTGCGCTGCGGTACGGCCTGCAGTTGCCATATTTCTTTACTATCTCCTGGATCCGGTGGCCTACTTGGCCTTCTTCTTACCGGCGACGGCCTTCTTCTTGCCCTTGCGAGTGCGGGCGTTTGTCCGGGTGCGCTGACCGCGGACGGGAAGACCTTGGCGATGACGACGGCCCTGATAGGAGCCGATCTCGATCTTGCGACGGATGTCGGCGGCGACGCTGCGCCGCAGATCGCCTTCAGTCTCGTAATTGGCTTCGATGTGGTCGCGAAGCTTCACGAGCTGTTCGTCGGTGAGTTGATGAACCCGGACATCGCCGCTGACTCCAGTGGCTTCCAGGGTCTCCTTGGCACGGGTACGACCGATGCCAAAGATGTAGGTGAGGGCGACTTCCAGCCGCTTGTCGCGCGGCAGGTCAACCCCAATGAGGCGTGCCATTAGGCGGTTACCTTTCGGTTAACGAAGCTTGCGCTCCGCGAAGGTGTCTTGCGCGATGCGTCTTGGAGCTTCCCCCAAGCTCTGGCCTTCGTCCAGAGGTGTCCGGGCCCAATCATTTGACCCGGTTGCGATCACGTTCTTATTTGATGCGTTATTCAGTTATCTGATCCGCGTCCCGCGTCGGGCTTCAGCCTTGGCGCTGCTTGTGGCGCGGGTTTTCGCAGATCACCATCACGCGACCGTGCCGGCGAATCACCTTGCACTTGTCGCAGACTTTCTTGACGCTGGGCTGTACCTTCATCAAGCTTCCTTCTGCTGGTTGATATGCGTCATGAACGGTGGCGGAAGACGATGCGCCCGCGGCTGAGGTCATAGGGAGAAATCTCGACAACCACCCGGTCGGCGGGAATTATGCGGATGTAATGCTGCCGCATCTTCCCGGAGATCGTGGCGAGCACCCGGTGCCCATTTGCCAGCTCCACACGGAACATGGCGTTTGGCAGCGCTTCCACAACCGTCCCCTCTTGCTCGAGGGCGCCTTCCTTCTTGGCCATCGACTCCCGTCTCTCGTTCACTTGCGCACGCTCACGCGCACAGTACATGCAAGGGACGATCTTACTCCAGTCGGGGTAATGGGCCCAAATCGGCCTATGTTCTGATCCTTGGGACACCAGTTCGCAAGGCTATTGCGAATGCTACTAGACTGTCCCTTCGGTCATCTTTGCGAAGGGCGGCACGTGGATTCAGCGGAGATACTCCAGCAAGAACTCGCGGTGGAGCAGGCGCACGTCGATTTGGTCTACCAGTACCTCGACGAGGCGACGAAGTCTGCCAAGAGTGTCGCCAAACAGGGGCAAGAGATATTCCAGTCGGACCGCGAGACATATGTCCGCGAAGAAGACGGCACAGCGCTTTTCGAACGCGACGCGTTCGCTTTCCAGGCGGCGCGGCGGTTGGCCGTCCTCGACGCCGAACACGAGGGCCTCGTATTCGGCAGGCTGGACCACACCGACCGCGAAATCCGCTACATCGGCCGCATCGGCGTGCGCGACGAAGACTACGAACCGCTCGTGATCGACTGGCGGGCCCGCGCCGCCGAGCCGTTCTACCGGGCCACCGCCAACCACCCGATGGGCGTGGTGCGGCGCCGCGTGCTGCGTTGCCGCAACGACAGAGTTGTCGGCATCGAAGACGACCTGCTGGACGAATCCGCGCAAGATCTCGTCATCATCGGCGAAGGCGCCCTGATGGCAGCCTTGAAGCGGGCCCGCGGACACCAGATGCGCGACATCGTCGCCACGATCCAGGCCGAACAGGACGAGGCGATCCGCGCGGACCACAAAGGCATCACGTCCATTTCCGGCGGGCCCGGCACCGGCAAATCAGTCGTCGCCCTGCACCGCGCCGCATATCTGCTCTATTCGAACCGGCGCCGCTTCGAGCGCGGCGGGATTCTGGTAGTCGGGCCCAGCGCGCTGTTCATGAACTACATCGAGCGGGTGCTGCCCAGCCTCGGCGAGGATTCCGTCACCTTGCGGGCAGTGGGGCAGGTGGCCGTCGACGTGCTGGGGTTCTCCAGCGAACGCATCGACCCAGCCGCGGCTGCCGCGATCAAAGGCAGCCTGCGGATGGTGCCGCTGCTCACCCGGCTCATCTCGCTGCCGCTGGTGGACCAGGAGGCGGACAAGCTCACAGTCACCGTCAAAGGCAATGTGCTGAGCCTGAACACCCCGCAACTCGAACGTATCCGCCGCGACGTGCTGACCCGGACCAAGGCGAATGCCGGGCGGCCCGCCGCCGAGGACGCCATCGTCGCGGCCCTGGCGGCGCAACTCCCCGACGATCTGGAACAGAGCGCCGAAACGGTCCGGGATCTGATCACGTCGGCGGCGGCATACCGCATGTTCATCCAATCCTGGTGGCCTGATCTGAGCCCCACCACGGTGCTCGCGCGCCTGCGCGACCCGCGCGTCGTCGGACAGGTGTCCGAGGGCATCCTGACGCCCGCCGAACAGCGCACGCTGGCAGAGAGCTACCTGGACGAATGGTCGGTGGCCGACATCGCGCTGCTGGATGAATTGGCGGCGCAACTCGGGCCAATCGCACCCGATGAGGGCGACGACTCGCAATTGGTGTTCCTGCCCGAAGGTTCCGAAGTCTCCGAGATCATCACCATGGCCGACATCCTGACCGACACCCGCGAAGAGCCGCAGGACCGCCAGCAGAGCTTCGCGCATGTGCTCGTCGATGAAGCCCAAGACATCTCACCGATGCAGTGGCGGATGCTGCGCCGCCGCGGACGCCAGGCGAGCTGGACGATCGTGGGAGACGCCGCCCAAAGCTCGTGGCCCGACGCGGCGGAGGCCCAAAAGGCGCTCAACGAAGTGGTCGGCGCCGCCCCGCATCGCGAGTTTCGGCTGTCCACCAACTACCGCTCGCCGGCCGAAGTGTTCGATCTGGCCGCGGCGGTGATTCGCAAGGCCTATCCGCAGGCCGACCTGCCCCATGCGGTGCGCTCCACGGGCATCCAGCCAGAATTGCTCGATACCGACGAGTCCAGCCTGGAGTCGCTGCTGTCGGGCAAGCTTGCCGAGTTGGCAGGCCTGGTCGACGGCACGGTTGGAGTGATCGTCCCGCCGTCGCGTCAGCAGGCGCTGGCGGCGCTTCCGGAAACGCCCGGCGGCAAGACGCTGGGCGACCGGCTCTCATTGGTCAGCCCGCTGGGGGCCAAAGGCCTGGAATATGACGCGGTGGTCGTAGTCGCCCCAGATGACGTGGTGGCTGAGAGCCTGGGCGGCGAGCGGGTGCTGTATGTGTGCCTGACGCGGCCCACGCAGCGCCTCGTCACCGTCGACGTTGGGAGTTCCAAGTGGCGCCCGTGACGACATCCTTCGAGTTCTTCCCTCCGAAGACAGACGCGGGCGTGGCGCAGTTGCGCGCCGCCATCCGCGACTTGGAGCAATTACGCCCCGATTTCGTCTCCGTCACATACGGCGCCAACGGGTCAACGCGCAACCGGACCATCGACGCGGCGCGCTTCATCGCGCAGGAGACGAGCGTGCAGACGATGGGCCACCTCACCTGTGTCTCGCAAACAGCCGCCGAACTGCGCGGGGCCCTGGCCTCCTATCAAGCGGCCGGCGTCAAACACATCTTGGCGCTGCGGGGAGATCCGCCCGGTGGGCCGCGCGCGGTTTGGGAGACGCATCCGGGCGGGCTGGCCAACGCTACCGAACTGGTCCGGCTCGTGAAGGCCTCCGGCGATTTCCGTGTCGGCGTCGCCGCGTTCCCGGACGGCCACCCCGAGCATTTCGACTTCGCGCTGGACGCCCAAATACTCGCGGAGAAGCAGGCCGCCGGGGCCGAGTTCGCCATCACGCAGCTCTTCTTCCGGGCCGAGGCCTATTTCGAGTTGGTCGAGAGAGCCCGCGACGCGGGGTGCACCTTGCCAATCATCGCCGGGATCATGCCCGTGACGAACGTGGCCCAGATCGAGAAGTTCGCCGAGCTTTCCGGGGCGGAGTTGCCAGGGCCGATCACGGCCCGGCTGCGCGCGGTGGCCGACGACCCCGCGGCCGTGGTGGAGACCGGGCGCGAGATCGCCGTGGAGCTTTGCCGGGAGCTGCTGGCCGGCGGCGTTCCCGGCCTGCACTTCTTCACGCAAAACAGATCCACCGCCACCCGTGAGATCCTCTCGGCCCTGCGCCAATAGGGGCCTGCCTGGAGCCATAGGATTGCACTGTGAACGACACACAGCGCGGCGAGGCGATTATCGCCGAAGTCGACCCGGCTATCGATGCCTTCCTGGCCCAGAAGGCGGCGCAACTGGCTGACATATCGCCACGGCTGGCGATGCTGGGGCAGACCGCCCGGCGCGTGGCGGCCGGCGGGAAGCGGCTGCGCCCCGCATTCTGCATCTGGGGATATCTCTGCGTGGCCCCCGCCCCCGAGGATCCATCCGCCCTCGTGAAGGCCGCCGCCTCGCTCGACCTCCTGCACACCGCCGAACTCATCCACGACGACGTGATGGACGCCTCCGACACCCGGCGTGGCCAACCCGCGGCGCACCGGCAGTTCGAACGCTGGCACGCCACCCAAGAGTTTTCCCGCGACGCGGCCGCATTCGGGCGGGCCGCGGCGATCCTCGCGGGTGACCTGCTGTTCAAGTGGTCCGCGGAGCTCTTCGAATCGGCAAGGCCCAATGCGGCCGCCCGCGAAGTCATGGAACTGGTGCGCACCGAGGTGACCGCCGGGCAGTTCCTGGACATCCAGGCCCAAGAACTGGATCCCGACATGGCCCGCACCGACCCCGACGCGACCGGCGACCTCATCAACACCGTCATCGACATCAAGACCGCCCGCTATACGGCCGTCCGGCCGTTGCAGTTGGGCGCGGCGCTGGCCGGCAAATCGCGGGCTGACTCGGCGCTGGCCGCACTGCTGCGCTACGGCACCGCCATCGGCAGGGCTTTCCAATTGCGCGACGACGTGCTGGGTGTGTTCGGCGACCCCGATGTCACCGGCAAACCGGCCGGCGACGACCTGCGCGAGGGCAAGCTGACGCTGCTGGTCGCAAGGGCGATGCAGTTGGCTGGCCCTTGGGAGATAGACGAACTCCGGGCTGGTCTGGGCCGCCGCGACCTGGGCAAGTCGGAGATCGAAGGGCTCGCCGAGATCATCTCCCGCAGCGGCGCCCTCGACGCCGTGGAAGGCGAAATCGCCGACGCGCTGGAGGAAGCCCTGCACGCCATCCGCTATTCGGGCCTGCGCGAAGCCGGCGTGGGCGCGCTGGTGGAGTTGGCCTACGCGACGGTGAACCGGGAGAGCTAGCTACGCCCTGGCAGCCGCGCGAACCGCGTCGCACAGTTCGCGGGTGGCGGCCACCGGATCGGCGGCCAGCGTGATGGCGCGGTTGACGCAAACGCGCTGCGCGCCGGCGGCGAGCACGTCTGCCAGGTTCTCGTGGTTGACACCGCCAGCCGCGAACCACACCTTCGAGCACACCTGGGCGGCATAGGCGACGAGATCCAACTGGGCAGCGGGGCCAACGCAAAGGTAGTCGACGGCCGGATCGGCCAGTGCCGCGTCGACGGCGAGCCGGGTGTCGCAGGTGCGGCCCAAGAGCGTGAACTCGGGCTTTTCGCCCGGCCCATCCCAGCAGACCTGGTGCAGGAAGTCAGCTCTCGCGGAGAAACGCTCACAGCTCCCGATGAGGACCTGCCCGGCGGGCAACTGGCCGCGCCACCCAGACAGCAACTGGTCAAAATCCTCCGCGGGAGGATCGGAATCGACCACCGCGACCATGCGCGCGCCGGCCGCAACCAAGGCGGGCAGTGACGCTGGCAATTCCGGCGTCGTGGTGAGCATCAGGCGTACGCTCGCCAACCGCTGCGGGAGAGAGAACATCACCGTCACAAACGCAAGCCTACCGGCGAGCCACAAGGTCCTGGTTTGAGTCGGGCCTCTACAATCGGGAAATAGGCCCAGACAGCCGATCTTCCCCAAGTTGTCCGGAGTTGGATTGTGTCGAGTGTGAACGAAGTCGACCCCCTGGTGGGGCGCGTTCTCGACGGCAGGTACGAAATCGTCCGGAAGTTGGCCCGTGGCGGCATGGCTACCGTCTATCTCGGCACAGACCTCCGGCTCACCCGCACCGTAGCGGTGAAGATCATGCACGAATCCCTGGGCGGAGACGCCGAATTCGTGGCTCGGTTCGACCGCGAAGCCCGCGCCGCCGCCCGGCTGGTCCATCCGGGAGTGGTGTCCGTCTTCGACCAGGGCATGGATCAGGGGCGGCCCTACATCGTCATGGAGTATGTGGAGGGCCGGACGTTGCGCCAAGTGGTCATCCGCGAGGCCCCCATGCCGCCCGCCCGCGCCCTCGACCTGTTGATTCCGGTTGTCAGCGCGGTCGCCGCCGCCCATGAGGACGGCATCGTGCACCGCGACCTGAAGCCCGAGAACGTCATGGTCTCGGTGCGCAATCAGACGAAAGTGGCCGACTTCGGGTTGGCGCGCGCCGTCACCGCACACACCACGTCGTCGGCGGGCACCGTCATCGGCACGGTCTCCTACTTGGCCCCGGAACTGGTCACCAGCGGCAAAGGCGACACCCGCGCCGACGTGTACGCGCTGGCCGTGATGCTCTACGAAATGCTGACCGGCTCCAAACCGCACACCGGCGAGAACCCGATCCAAGTGGCCTACGCCCACGTGCACAACCAGATCCCCGCGCCCTCGCAATCGGCGCCGGAAGTCCCCGACTACCTGGACGCCCTGGTCACCACGGCCGCGAGCCGCAACATCGACGACCGGCCCCTGGACGCGGGCGCGCTGTTGCGGCAACTGCGCCAAGCCCGCGAGGCGCTCGCCAACGGAAAAGACGCCGATCCGGCCTTGGCCGCGCAATTCCGCGGCGACCGCGTCGACCCGGACGAATTGACGACCGAACAGGTGGCGGTCGCCGACATGTCGCACACCGCGCAGATCCCCGTCGACTTCAAGGCGCCCGCCCCGGGGTTGCTGGCCACCCGCTCCGAAATCGCAAAGGGCGTCCCCGCGCCGAAAAAAGAACGGAAGAAGCGCCGCCGCTGGCCCGCGGCCGTGCTGATCTGCGTGCTCATCGCAGGCCTGCTGGGCTTCGGAGGCTGGTACTACCTGAAAGGCCGCTTCATCGAGACGCCGCCGTTTGTGGGATTGACTCAGCCCAAAGCGGAAGCGTTGGCGGCGCAGAACGGGCTGCAGATCACGTTCGAGAACGCCTATTCGGAGGATGTGCCCGCTGGAGAAGTCATCTCCACAAGCCCGATAACCGGCGAACCCGTCGAGCGCGGCGGTACGGTCATCGCGTCACTCTCGCAAGGCCCGGAACGTTACGCCGTGCCCGATGTCGCCGGGAAAGCGACGGCCGACGCCGAGAAAGCCATAGTCGACGCCCATCTGCAATTGGGCGAAGTGACGCAGGAATACGACGACTCGGTGCCCGTCGGCGCGGTCATCTCCGCGTCGGTCGAGGCTGAGAAGATGGTCAAGCCCGGCACTGTGGTCGACCTCGTCGTTTCCAAAGGCCCGGCGCCGGTGGAGATCACTTCCTTTGTCGGCAAACCTTACGAGGACGCCAAAAAGCACTACACCGACGCCGGTTTGAAAGTGGTCAAGGCCGAAGACCAAAACGACAAGAAGATCGCGGAAGGCTCGGTGATCTCGCAAGACCCCGCTGAAGGCACCTTGCATCGCGGCGACACCATCACTTTCGTGGTGTCCAAGGGACCCGTGATGGTCGAGATTCCCGAACTGCGCTGGAAGAGCGTCTCGGACGCCGAAAAGGCCCTGCAGAAGCTCGGCTTCAAGACGAAAGTCGTCCAGCCCGCCCTCGCGTTAAAGCTGGTCCGCTACACCGACCCGCGCGCGGGCACTAAAGCCGCAGAGGGCTCCACGGTCACGATCTACGCGGCTTAGCTCACCTTCAACGACAGGCTCTTGCTGGCACCCGTGACTTGGCTGCTACCCGAATACGTCACCGATACGGTGTATTTGCCCTTGGGCAGCTTCGGCATGGTGTAGCTGAACTTGCCTTTGTCGCCCGGGATCAGCGTGTGGGTGTAGCTGGACAAGCCCCAGTTGATTGTCACCTGGCCGGACGCCGGCGAAGGCGCGTTCTTCACGGCCAGCGACACCGTGACCTTTGGCGCGGTCTTGGTGCTGATCGTCGAGTCAGCGAGCTTCGCGGTCATAGTGGCCGTACCCTTTTGGACCAACTGCGCGGTCGAAGATGTTGTGGCCGAACCGGCTTTGGCCGACACTGTCAGATAGGCCCCGGCGTCGTCAATGGTCACCTTATAGGCCAGTGTGGTGGCCAGGGGTATGTCCACGCCGTTGCGCTTCCACTGGTAGCTCACCGCCAACCCGGTCGGCTCCCCGGTGGCCCGCAACGTGTCGCCCACCTTGGGGCCGCCGCTGCTGGCCCCGGTCACGGTTGGGGTGACCAGCGACATCGAAGGCGTGGTCACCGTGGTCAATCCGAGGGCGCGGGCGATGATGTTGTGCACGTCCGTCTGATCGATGACGCCGACCACGTTGGCGGCACCAGGGCCGTATGCGCCGATCCGCACTTGTGTCCCAGTGTGCTGTTGCGTGCCCGAAGCCGTGCCGTAGGAGACGATCATGTCGGCGCCTTCCAGGGTCCGCACCTTGACCGAGAGGCCTGGAGGCGACGAATCGACGATCTGCGAGGCGTGGCCGTGGTCAGCGGTGACGATCACCAGCGTGCGACCGTTCGACTTGGCGAACTCAAGGGCGTATTGCACCGCCTCGTCGAAATCCAACGTCTCGCCGATCTGCCCGCACACGTCGTGTGCGTGGGCGCGCTTGTCGATCAGCGCGCCTTCCACCTGCAAGAAGAACCCGCTCCCGCCGCTCAGCAGCGAGACAGCCTTCTGGGTGAGGTCCTTCAGCGTGGGCCGGGTGGTCGAGTTGAGCGTGCAAGAGATGGCGCTCTTCTTGGCGCCGCCCTTGACTGCTTTGGAGGCCGTGTCAGCGAAGCGGGTGGGCATCGTGCTCGAACTCAACAAACCCATCACCGGCGTGCCGGGAGCGGCGTACAGTCCAGACCAAGACGTCTGATAGTTGTAGCCGACTCCCATCGCGTAATTCTTCATGAGTTGCCCGCTCCAGGCCCCTGCCTTCACCTTCTGCTTCTCGAAGACGTCGTTGCCGCCGCCGATCACGACGTCTGGTTTGGTCTGCACCAGTTGCTCGCTGATAGAGCCGGGGCCGCCCTTGTCCAGCAGGTCGGATTTGCCCGCCGGGGCGTTCTGCGTGGTGTTCGCGCAGGAACTGGCCGCGGTGGCTGGACCGGCGCACTTGCGGTTGGCCACGTGCGCCACCTGTGAGGCGGGCGTCGCACCGTAGATGGTGTCCGTGGTCACGTTGCCCGTCCGCTTGCCCGCCGCCTTGGCTTTCGCAAGGAGCGACTGCTGCACCGTGCCCTTGATGTCTATGCCGATGGCGCCGTCGAAAGTCTTGACACCGGTGGCAAACCCGGTGGCACTCGCCGCCGAGTCAGTCGCATAGTCAGGCAGCCCATTCTTCTGCAGCGAGTAAGTCGTGTAGGTGCCAGTGAACGTCAGCGAATCCAAGCCGGGCAGCAGCCCGCCCGCGCCATACGCGTAGTTGCGCGCGATCGTGATCTCGGAATCGCCCATGCCATCGCCGATCATCAAGATGACGTTGTCCACGTAGGTCGGAGTGCCCTCGACGATGGCGCTCTTTACCGTGTTGGAGCGATCCCCACTCACGCGCATCGCGCCGCCTGGATCCTGCAGGGCGCCCAACGAGATTCCGGCACTGAGGACCATGCCCGCCCCAAGCACCACTCCAAAGGCGACTGCGCCCGACTTGCGTACGAGATTTCCGATAGCGAACATGGCAACCTCCCTCGTCATGCCCTACCAGTGTCCCACGGGAGCAGGCGGCTGGCTAGCGCCTTTAGCCCTGCGGTACTTTGCGGGGGCCCCTGGTCGCTGCCGAAGTCCCAGCATCGTCATCCCGGACTCGTTCCGGGATGACAGGGGGATCAGGGGGCAGGAGGTCAGGACAGATCGAGGGGTTGGCCGTCGCGGAGATCCGTCAGGTGCGTGCCGGTCATTTCGGTCAGGCGGTTGAAGGACAGCGCCCAGCCGCGCTCGTTCAACAGGCCCTCGTGGATGAGGAAACCTTGCGGGGCGTTCACCTCGCGGGTGAAATCTATGGTCTTCTTCATGGCGGCCCATGGGCCATAGGCGGGGATGGCGACCACATCGACGCCCTTGGGCACGGATTTCAGCGAGTCGCCGGGATGGAAGAAACGCGGCTCGCCCTCGGCGCTCACCACGAACCCGACATTGCCGATGCGCGGGATGTCTTTGTGGATCACAGCGTGCAGCCCGCCCACTGCGTCGATGCGGATGCCGCCCAACTCGACGCTGGTTTCCGGATCGAAAACCGTGGCGGTGGGCAGATCGTAGGCTTGGTCGACTTCCGGCTCCACGAACACGGCGGCCTGCGGATTGGCCGCGATCAGCGCCGGAACATGCTCTGGATCGATATGGTCCGGATGCTTGTGCGTGACGAAGACGGCGTCGAGATCCACAAGCCCATGCCAAGCGGCGGAGAGATTGCCGGGATCGATCAGGATGCGTCGGTCGGCGACTTCCAACAACACAGACGCGTGTCCAAAATGCGTGATTCTCATGCCCAAATCCCCAGCCGGTTGATGACGGCGTCGAGCGCCAGCGTGTAGCCGTAGACGCCCAGCCCGACGATTGACCCCACCGCCAAGTCCGTCAGCAGCGAATGCCGCCGAAACTCTTCGCGGGCGTGAATGTTCGAGATGTGCACCTCGATGAACGGAATCGCCACTGCGGCGAGCGCGTCGCGCAGGGCGACGGACGTGTGGGTGAATCCGCCGGGGTTGATGATGACGTACTTCGCGCCGGCTCGCTTGGCTTCGTACAGCTTGTCGATGATCTCGCCCTCGTGGTTGGACTGGAAGCAGGCCACATCCAGCCCAGCGGCGCCGCCCTGTGTGGCCAAGCCTTCCTCGACGTCGGCCAAAGTAGTGGAGCCGTAGATCTCAGGCTCGCGCGTGCCGAGCGAGTTCAGATTCGGGCCATTGACGACCAAGACGTCCATGCGCGCCCCCTAGTCAAACAGTGTCGGGTCGATGGAGATGGTGTCCCACACGGGCACTCCCAACTTCACCCCATGTCTGGGCGACGCCACGTCCGAATGCCCGCCGCAGCCATGGTCGCGGCTGACGATGGTGCCGTCCGAAGGGGAATACTCGTTCGTGCAGGCGCCGAACAACCGGCCCAGCGCGCCCGCGAGCGGCACCATGAAGCCGCACGTTTGGCAGATTCCCGGAGCTTGGTGCGTCATGTCGTTGCCCGGGCCGCCCGACCCACCGAGCCAACGTTCGGCGGCCTGATCGCGGCCCTCCAGCGAGAGCACCCGTTCGCGGCCCAAACCCAACTCGGCCACCACCGCGCGCACCTGCGACCATTCGGCGGGATCTTCGTTGGCAGCGTCCTCGCCCCCGGTGTACCCGGGAACCAGGCGCACATCGTCGTCCTTGGGAGGCAGGATCGTGCCCGGCATGATGTCGCCGGCGCCGATGCGGTCTGACCAGGGCACCCAAGGCGGCGCCACCAACGCGTCGTCGCCAGGCACCATCAGCACTTCGTTTACGGTGACGACACGCGCCCGCGACGCCCGCGCGACGGTGACGGACCAACGCCAGCCCGGGTATCCGGGATGTGTGCAAGCGAAGTAATGAGTGGCCACGCGCACGTCTTCCGCGACCACGCCGAGGTGCTCGCCAACGCCGAAAACGCCGCTGCGGCGCACGGCAGCCGCGTGGGCCAACTCCACGGCGTCAGCGCACGCTTGGTCGAGGACGGCTTCTGCGATCACTCACAACTCCAACTCGTCGGCGAGCGCGCGCAACACCTGGGCTGTCTTTTCGGCGTGCTTCGCGTCCGGGTAACGACCGCGGCGATAGCCGTTGCTGAGGCTGTCCAACATCTTGATGGAATCCTCGATGATCAAGACCATGGTCTCGGGGGACTTCCGGGAGGCTTTGGAAAGCGAAGGCGGCGATTCGAGAATGCGGACCGACAAGGCCTGTTCGCCCTTTTTTCCGTCGACCACGCCGAACTCGACTTTCTGACCGCGCTTGAGCGAAGTGACCCCCTCGGGCAGCGCAGACGAGCGCACGTAGACGTCGTCCCCTCCCTCGTCTTTACTAAGGAAACCAAATCCCTTTTCCGAGTCGTAGTAGCGAACCCGACCGACTGGCATGACCTCAACTCCTGCTATTGGCTGGCCCTGTGGCCAGGCACACGCGATAGCCTATCTCACCTATAGGATTGGAGCATGGCGACCTGGCGAGATGGACCTGAGTACGCTCCCCTGGAGCGGCCCGATATCTTGACTGTCCCCGACGCCGCGCCGCTGACCGCCCAGCCGTGGCAGCCCGCGCCAGGCCTGGACGCCCCTATTGAACGGCCCGCGTTCACCCCGGTCCAGGGTGCGGTGCCGCAGCTTGCCTCGATCACTTCCGTCGGCCCGCCGGCGCGGGACCCGCGCCAAGCATTCACACTGGTCGCCCTCGCCACCGGCGAACCGCGGGGCGCCGCGGCGCCCTGGACGCCCGACCAGCCGCTGCACACGTCCGGCCCAGTCACCGCCTACATTCCCCCCGCGCAAACGGTGCCGCAAACGGCCACAATCAATCCGCCCAGCGCGCTCCCCGCATATCCCCCGCCGGCCCCGCCCAGCCGCAACACGATCACGTTGCGGAAAGTGGTGAACGGCATCACAGCGCCGGTGTTGATCTGCCTCGGCGTCGGGGTGTTTGTCTGGCCGCTGGCGCCGCTGATGTATCTCACGTCGTTCCTGCTCTCCGCCCGCATCCAGCACAATGCGCACGCCGTTCGGGTGACGTATGGGACGGCCGGGCTGCTGCTGGGGTTGATCGCCATGACGGACCTGCTCGATGGCACCAGGCTCGCCAGCATGTGGAACAACCTCTCCGGGTTCGCCGCCCACGCTTGCTGGATGACGCTGGTGGCTTTGGTCATCATCGTCTACTTGGCACTGAGCCAACCAGCCCCCAAAGCCCGCGGCTACCTGAAAGTGCCGCTGAACAGGGCTTCGGTCGCGCAACTTGCCGCGCTGCGGGCGGTGGGGCCGGTGTTGGCGAACCGCATCGTGGACTGGCGCCGCACCCACGGCCCGTTCACCAGCCTCGAACAACTCCGCAACGTTCCCGGCGTGGGACCGAAGACCTACGCCGAGCTAGTGAAGCAAGTGGAGTTGTGAGCGAGCCCAGCCGCACATTCGTTCCGGTGCCGCCCGCCCAGCGCCGTCGCCGTATCCGCAAGGCTGTGCGGGTGATCGTCACCGATGGGGAGCGGGTGCTGCTGTTGCGAGATTCCGACCCCGGCACGGGCGACCAGTGGTGGTTCACGCCCGGGGGCGGGATTGATCCGGGAGAGAGCCAGCTTGCGGCGGTGGTACGGGAGCTGCGCGAGGAAACCGGCTTGGAGATCACCGAATCGCAGGCCATCGGCCCAGTGGCGACACGCCGCGTGATACACGGCTTTTCGGACGTGATCCTCGACCAGGAAGAGTCGTTTTACCGGGTCCGCACGCCAATGTTCGAGTTGGACACGGCTGGACACACGCCCGACGAGCAGGTGACGCTGTTGGGCCACCGCTGGATTCGGGTCGACGAGTTGGGCTCGTTGGCCAAAGAGGTTTGGCCCGCCAATCTGGCGGCGATCTGCTCCGCGGACAAGTTGCTCGATCTGGGCACTGTGGAGGAATCCACTGTGCCGGTGGCCACGGGTTGAAGTGCTCCCAGAAGGTGGCCAAGGTGCGGGCGGCGCGATACCGCTACGATTGGCCGCGTGGGAGACGCGCGGCCGCTGAATAAATACCTCTATCTGTCGCTGGGCGCGGCGGTGGTGACGCTTGCCATCAAGACGGTCGCGGCATGGCTGACGAACTCAGTCGGCCTCTGGTCGGACGCACTGGAATCCACCGTAAACCTCGTCGCCGCCATCATCGCCATCTGGGCGCTGCGGCTGTCTGCGAAGCCGGCCGACGACAATCACAATTTCGGCCATGGCAAGGCCGAATACGTGTCTGCTGGCGTGGAGGGCTCGATGGTGTTCGTGGCGGCGGGAGCCATCGTCATCTCGGCGGTCGGACGCCTGCTGACGCCGGCGCCGTTGGAACAGTTGAGCTTCGGCCTGATCCTGTCGTTGTCCGCGTCGCTGGTCAACTTGGCCGTGGGGCTGCTGCTCGTGCGCGCGGGCCGGAGGTCCCGTTCCATCACCCTGGAAGCCGACGGCCAACACCTGCTCACCGACGTGGCCACTTCGGTCGGCGTGCTGATCGGAATCGGGCTGGTCTTGCTGACCGGTTGGACAATCCTCGATCCGATCGTGGCGCTGCTGGTCGGCTTGAATATCCTCATCACCGGCGTGCGCCTGGTGCGGCGCTCCGTCGTGGGCCTGCTGGATTCCACATTGCCGCCCGAAGAGGTGCAGACGATCACAGACGTGCTGGATGGCCTCGCCGGAGACCCGCGGGTGCACATCACCGACATCAAGACCCGCGAGTCAGGCCGTCAGCGCTTCGTGTACGTGACTGTCTCCGTGCCCGGCCACTGGACGGTGCGCCGCAGCCATGACGTCGCCGACGCGGTGGAAGACGCGGTGGACGCCACTTTCGCCGGCACGACCACCTTCGTCCACATGGAACCCAACGACGAACCAGCCTCGGGAACAGTGCCGACCACAGGCTAGGAATTGCGAAAAGGGGGCGGGCACCGCCCGCCCCCTTTTCGTAGGCAGTCTTAGAAGTCCATACCGCCCATGCCCGGATCGCCACCGGGCATTGCGGGAGCCTTCTCCGGCTTATCGGCGATGACGGCTTCGGTCGTCAGGAACAGGGCCGCGATAGACGCCGCATTCTGCAGCGCCGAACGGGTGACCTTGGCCGGGTCGATGATGCCCGCCTTCACCAAGTCGACATACTCGCCCGTTGCCGCGTTCAGGCCGTGGCCCGGCTTGAGGCCGGAGACCTTCTCGGCCACCACGCCACCTTCGAGGCCAGCGTTCACGGCGATCTGCTTCAGCGGGGCCTGCACGGCGGCGAACACGATCTGGGCGCCAGTCGCCTCGTCACCCGTCAAGCCTTCCACCTTGGCTTTCGCGGCAGCCTGCAGCAGCGCCACGCCGCCACCGGGGACGATGCCCTCTTCCACAGCGGCCTTGGCGTTGCGGACGGCGTCCTCGACGCGGTGCTTCCGCTCCTTCAACTCGACCTCCGTGGCCGCGCCGACCTTGATGACGGCGACGCCGCCGGCCAGCTTGGCGAGCCGCTCTTGCAGCTTCTCGCGGTCGTAGTCGGAGTCGGAGGCTTCGATCTCCTTGCGGATCTGGGCCACGCGGCCTTCGATCTGCGCCTTCTCGCCGGCGCCGTCCACGATCGTCGTCTCGTCCTTGGTGATGCGCACCTGGCGGGCCTTGCCCAACAGGTCCACAGTGACGGCGTCGAGCTTGAGGCCAACCTCTTCGGAGATGACCTGGCCGCCGGTGAGGATGGCGATGTCAGTCAGCATGGCCTTGCGGCGGTCGCCGAAGCCGGGAGCCTTGACGGCCACAGACTTGAACGTGCCTTTGATCTTGTTAACGATCAGGCCAGCGAGCGCCTCACCCTCGACATCCTCGGCGATGACCAGCAGCGGCTTGCCGGACTGGATCACACGCTCCAGGACGGGCAGCAGATCCTTCAGGGAGGAGATCTTCGAATTGGCGATCAAGATGTACGGATCGTCGAGCACTGTCTCCATGCGCTCGGCGTCGGTGATGAAGTAGGCCGAGATGTAGCCCTTGTCGAACTTCATGCCCTCGGTGAGCTCAAGCTCCAAACCGAACGTGTTGGACTCGTCGACGGTGATGACGCCTTCCTTGCCCACCTTGTCCATCGCTTCGGCGATGATCTCGCCGACTGTCGTATCTGCGGCGGAGATGGACGCGGTAGCGGCGATCTGCTCCTTGGTCTCCACATCGATCGCGAGCGCGCTGAGCTGCTCGACGATGGCGGCCACGGCCTTCTCGATGCCCTTCTTCAGGCTCATCGGATTTGCACCGGCGGTGACGTTGCGCAGGCCCTCGCGGACCAGCGCCTGGGCGATCACAGTGGCGGTCGTCGTGCCGTCGCCGGCGACGTCATCCGTCTTCTTGGCGACTTCCTTGACCAGCTCTGCGCCGATCTTCTCGTACGGATCTTCCAACTCGATCTCTTTGGCGATGGACACGCCATCGTTGGTGATCGTCGGGGCGCCCCACTTCTTTTCCAGGACGACGTTGCGGCCCTTGGGCCCGAGCGTGACGCGCACCGCATCGGCCAGGGTGTTCATCCCGCGCTCCAAGGCGCGGCGCGCTTCGACATTGAATTCAATCAGTTTTGCCATGAGCTTCGGCAATCCTCCGTGTAGACGGTGGCACTCTCACCCCGAGAGTGCTAACTACATGTTTAGCACTCACCTGGGGAGAGTGCAAATGGTGGCCATGGGAGGCGGACGGGACAACTGGCGAGGGTGATCACGATGGCGGCAGGCGCAGCAGCTTGCGCAGGCCTTGGTTGGCCGGTTCGATCCGGGCATAGCCGCCCAGTTCCAGGCCGGCCAGGCGTTCGAAGACATTGGCAGAGCCGAAATCGCCGGTACGCAGCCACGACCAAGCGACGGCGACCACATACAGGGGCAGGAACGGGATGCCGAGCAGCGCGAAATACTGCCAGGAATGCCGTCCCTCGTGGCGGAGCAGCCCAGGGCTGCGGAAACTGGGATCGTCCCAATCGTGGGCAGTCAAGATGACGTTGCCGACGGTGAACGCGCCCGCGCGCGGGAAACTGAAGCGGTAACCGCCCGCGAGGATGAGCCCTTCGGGGCCGGGGCTCAGCTTGGCGCGGCCGAGCCGGGCGAGGATGAGACCCAGAAGCGTGGAGCCGTTGGCCAAGTTGCCGACGAGGCGAATCCAATGGATCGGGCGCACGAGCCTTCGACCGGGTTCGAACCGGTGACCTGCCGCTTACAAGGCGGCTGCTCTGCCAGCTGAGCTACGAAGGCGCAGGAATACGTTACCGCAACCCGGAAGCGGCCACGAAAGCAGTGCCGTCGCCTGTGGTGGCGGCGTCCAACTCGTCGGCGGCGACGAACACGGCTTGCCCCCGAGCCAGGTCCTGTGCCTGGTCTGCGCTGGTCAGACACGAGTGGCCGTCGAGTTGCAGCACCACCCGGGCTGACCGGCTGCCGGGGACGCGTATGGTGCCCAGTTCGGGCGTGATGCGCACCCGCCACACGTCGAACTCCGGGCACGGGGTCTTGTAGCGTTCCACACCCGGGCGGCTTTCCACCGGAAGGGTGATCTCGGGCTCGTGGGGGGTGAAATCGACGACGGAGACCAACTCGCCGACGTCGATGTGCTTGGGGGTGAGGCCGCCGCGGATGACGTTGTCCGAAGTGGCCATCACCTCGATACCGGTGCCGCGCAGGTGGGCGTGCATCTGCCCGGGAGCCACGTAGAACGCCTCACCGGGAGCCAGTGTGACCCTGTTGAGCAGGAGGGCCGCCAGGATGCCGCGGTCACCGGGGAACACGCCGTCCAACTCGACGGCGGTACGCGCGAACTCTCCAACCGGGCCTTCGTCCAAGGAGTGTTTCATGGCGGCGGCGGCGACGACGTCGATGAGATGCCGCCGCTCCCCTTCCAGGGAGAGCACGTCGAGGAAGACCTGCGCCAAAGCGGCCGCGCCTTTGCGTTCGGTGAGCGGCCGGATGATCGACGTCAACTCGTCGGCCACACCCAGCCCCGCGAAGAGCCTGGCCGTCTCGGCGGGCTCCCGGAAGCCGTTCAGCGACTCGAATTGGCTGATGGCGATGAGGATTTCGGGCTTGGGCCAATCATCGGTGTAGACCCGCTCGGGGGCGTCGAGGGCGATACCGGCGGCGTTTTCCCGGGCGTAGCCGGCTTCGGCCTGCTCTCGCGTGGGGTGGGCCTGCAGCGACAACGGGTGCCTTGCGGAAAGCACCTTCATGAGGAACGGCAACTGCGGGCCGTAGGCCTCGGCCGTGGCCTGGCCGAGAAGCTGCGGATGCCGCCGGACCAAGTCGTCGAGGTCGCCCTCGGAAGTGGTCGCGGGCGACAGCGCGTGCGCGCCGAGCCAGTATTCAGCCAGTGGCTCACCGTCCGGCTCCCGCCCGAGCAATTCGAAGATGGCGTCGTGGGTGCCCCAGGCGTAACGCTGAACAGTCCCATTGAGTAGCTGCATTAGGGCCTTTCCGCAGGATAACTGGACCGTCTACCAAGTCTAGCAAGACCGCAGCAAAACCATCTTCGTCATCGCAAACGGGCTCTAGACCTTGCGGATCTCGGCGGAGTACGCGGCGACCTGTGAGTCGGCAGTGAGTAGAGTTAGGCCTTCGCAAGCCGCCTGCGCGACCAAGATGCGGTCAAAGGGATCTCTATGGAGCTGCGGCAGCGCGCCAGCAGCGAGCCCGTGCCTTCCCGAAATTGGCACCTCCAGGTACCCATTTCTCAGCAACTCTCGATAGAACTCCTCGGCATCCACCCGAAAATCGGCCCTGCCCAGATTCGCCTTGATGGCGATCTCCCACATCGACGCCGCGCTGAAATAAAGATCGTTGGTGTCGTCGCCGATGTACTCGGCGGCCTTCGCCGGAAGTCCGCCAACGCCGGCCCAGAGCAACAAGTACGTGTCCAGCAGCAGTTCCATCACTGGCCACCCTCGAAAGCAGTCGCGATCGCGTCGGCGCCCATCGTGTCGAAGTCGTCCGGCACACGTGCGAATCACATCGATGTGATTTAAGATGGAGCCATGGCTGAAGTGGCTTTCGACATCTCGTCGCTCACCGAGCAAGAGCGCGGCGTCCTCGACTTCGAGAAGGCTTGGTGGGCGCTTCCCGGCTCCAAAGAGACGGAAATCCGCGAGCATTTCGGCTTCTCGGCCACCAGGTATTACCAATTGCTCAACGCCCTGATCGACAACGACGCCGCGCTGGCCTACGATCCCCTGCTCGTCAAGCGTCTGCGCCGGTTGCGCACCGCCCGCCAGAAGGAGCGCACGGCGCGTCGGCTGGGCATCCAGGTCCGGGTCTGAGCGCGTCCGCTCACAGTTCGGCGGCGAAGGCCGCGGCGGCTTTATCCACTTGCTCCCAGTCGGTGTACTCGATGGTGACCGACGGATCTGTGGGGCCGTTCGTGATCCGCATGATCAGTTGGATGGCGAGCCGGTCGAACAAGCTGTAGCGCGGGTATTCGAGGGCTCCCGCGACCACTTCGACACGGCCCTTCCAGCCCGACTTTTCCAAGAACTTCTTGGTGTACGAGTGCACTTGGGGATCGCGCTTCTCGGGTTTGCGCGCCGTGAGCGAGACCGTCACCACCTGCGCCGGCACTTGCTCCAACCAAGCCCGGTTGTTCTCGATGAGGCGGTAGGCGTTCTTGTCGAAATAGCCGTAGCGGACCGACGTGACCAGCAAGAACGCCTGGTGGCGGGCCGGATCTGGTGTCGTGGTCTTCGTGAGCGGCACGAAATCGCAGGAGTGCCCCGCGCCTTCCAGGACTTTCCGCATTTGATTGGCGATCTTTTCGCTCTGCCCGAAACGTCCGCCGTGGACGATCAACACTGTGCTCATTGACAGGAAATCTACCGCAAGCCCCGCTACGGTATGCACCATGAGCGTATTGGTAGGCATGACGACCTTCGACTGCACCGACCCGCAGACCCTGGGCGCGTGGTGGGCAGAGCGGACAGGCGGCAAAGTCGTCAAGGACCACGGATTCCTTGTCATGGTGGAACTACCCCCCGGAGGCACCCGGATGCTGGGGTTCCACCGCGTCGACGACCCGACGCCGGGCAAGAACAAAGTGCACCTGGATATGGCTTCCCGGGACCGCGTCGCAGAAGTGGACGCTTGGATTGCCGCCGGCGCGAAATACGTTGCCGAGCATTCGTTCGGAGGGCTCACGTGGACAGTCCTGGAAGACCCGGAAGGCAACCAATGCTGCATCTCCGGGTATCCTGAAAGGCCTAGTCAGAGCTAGATTCGACATTTCTTTTTTGCAAAACAAAGGCCGTTTTGTGTTAGCGGGCGAAATGCAGTAGCCTCCCTGCGAGTAACACCCGTACACGACACGAGAAGGATGGACTCTGCCGTGACCCCTATTCAAGAATTGCGAAAACTCTCAGTCAAAGACCTCATCAATGTGGGCATCTTCACCCTGCTCTACATCGTGGTGCTGGTGGTGCTGGGACAGTTGGGCGCGCTATTGCCGCTCACACAAGTGCTGGGCCCGCTCTACATCCCGTTCGCGTGCGGAATTCCGTTCATGCTGTTCCTGACGCGGGTGAAGTCGTTCGGCATGGTGTCGATTATGGGCATCCTGGTCGGCCTGCTGCTGCTGTTGACCGGACAGTCATATTGGGGCCTGATTCTGTCAGTGATCCTGGGTCCAGCCGCAGACTTGGTCTTCCGCGCCGGGGGATACAAGTCGTGGAAGCACACGCTTATCGGCTACATCGTCTTCTCCGAGATCCTGATCGCCAACGTCTTCCCGCTGTTCTTTTGGCGCGAAGCCTGGCTGGAGCGCTTGCGGGGGCGCAATAAGAGCGAAGACTGGATAAACCAGATCGTCGCCATGACACCCAATTGGATGTTCATCGGCATGATGGTGATGCTCGCCGTCGGGGCGGTCGCCGGGGCCTTCCTGGGCCGGGCCCTGCTGCGCAAGCATTTCGAACGGGCCGGCATCGCCTAGCCGTGCACACGACCGCCACCGACGAAGAGGTCATCCCGGCGCTGCGGGAGGACCTGTTGGTGCGCCCCGACCCCCGCACGATGCTGGCGGTGATGGTCGTCACAAACGTCATAGCCTTTACCGCGGACTTTTCCGGGGGCGCCGTCTGGGCCCGCGTCGTCGTGATGGTGGTCCCCGCCGCGCTGGCGCTGTTCGCCGGCAAGTGGCAGGTCGCGCTGGCCTACGCGGTAGTCGTCGGCGGAGCGTTTGCCGTTGACCAGGCCATGTTGAACGGCGACTACGGCGGAGTCGGGGTGATCGTGGCGAGCGTCGCCGGCCTGGTAGCACGCGTGGTGCCGGGCTTCTTCCTGATCTTCCTGGCCGCCGGCCTGATCCGGGTCTCCGAATTGATGGCCGCGCTGGAAGCCTGGCACGTGCCCAGGCAGTTGACCATTCCACTGGCCGTGATCCTGCGTTTCCTGCCGACGGTACACGTCAGTTCCGTGGAAGTCGCCCGGGCCATGGACGCCCGGGGGTTGACCCTGCGGCGCGTCGGCATAACTTCTTGGCTGGAATACCGGCTCGTGCCGCTGATCATCTCCACGGTTCGCTCCGGCGAGGAGCTTTCCCAGGCAGCTTTGACCCGCGGGCTGGGACGCCCCGGCCGGCACACGCGCATCGCCAAGATCGGCTTCGGGTGGCTCGACGCCCTGCTTCTGCTCGCGTCGGCGGGAGCTATCGCATTGTGGGTGATCGTGCCGTGATCCGCATGCGGGACGTGCGCTTCAGCTACGGCGACGGCGTGGCGATCGACCAGCTGTCGCTGGACATCCACGACGGCGAATTCGCGGTGTTCACCGGACCGTCGGGTTGCGGCAAGACTACGCTGACCAGGCTTGTCAACGGCCTGATCCCGCACTACCACGAAGGCGAACTGAGCGGCGAAGTGGAGGTGGAGGGGCGGGTTCCGGCCGAGAACGCCTTGTGGAAGCTGCCCGTCGGCTCCGTCTTCCAAAACCCGCGCGCGCAGTTCTTCACCACCGACGCCACTTCCGAGATCGCGTTCGGCCCGGAGAATTTGGGCCTCCCCAAAGGCGAGATCTTGCGCCGCGTGTCCGAAGCCGTGGCCGCGTTCGATTTGGACTCGCTGCGTTCTCGTTCCGTCTTCGCGATGTCCGGAGGCGAGAAGCAACGCCTGGCCTGCGCGTCGGTCGCCGCGGTTCGCCCATCCATCTACGCATTGGATGAGCCGTCGGCAAACCTGGACGCCCACTCCACCGGCGAGCTGCGGGAGATCATGGGCGCCTGGAAGCGATCCGGGGCCACCGTCGTCGTGGCTGAACACCGGCTGGGCTACCTGCGCGAATTGGCCGACCGGGTCATCATGCTCGACCGCGGCCGTATCACCGGCGAACTGGACGCCGAGCAGTTCCAAGCCATGTCGGACGCCGAGCTGCGGGCCCTGGGCCTGCGCTCTGCCTGCGGTGGCGAGTTCACGGCGGCGCGGACGATGGCGGCCGCCGAGCACTACACCGTCGAAAACTTGGCCTGCCGCTACTGGACGCACAACAAACCGGTGCCGGTGGCCGGCCCGGACGCGCTGCGCATCGACCACCTGGAGTTGCCGAAGGGACAGATCTCGGCCGTCGTGGGCGCCAACGGAGCTGGCAAGACAACCTTCCTGAACTGGCTGGCGGGTTTGCGGAAGGGCCAGTCGGGAGCCCTGCTCGACGGCACCCACGCCTGGAGCCAGAAGCAACGGCTGACCCGCGTCTTCTTGGTGTTGCAGGACGTGAACCACCAGCTTTTCGCCGAGAGCGTGTCGGACGAAATCGACCTGTCGCTGCAATTCGCGGCCACCGGGCAGGCTCAGCACACCCGGGACGAGATCTTGTCGATCCTGGACTTGGCCGACGTGGCAGACCGGCATCCGCTGTCGCTCTCGGCCGGGCAAAAGCAACGCGTGTCGATCGGCGTGGCCCTGGCCAGCGGCCGCGACGTCATCGTGTTGGACGAGCCTACCTCCGGCCTGGACCTGCTACACATGGAGGCCGTCGCCAAGGCGCTGCGGGAGTTGGCCGCCACGGGCAAGACAGTCATTGTCGCCACCCATGATGCCGACTTGGTGCAGTCTTGCGCTGACAACGTCATCAAGTTGAATGGCGGAGAGTTGGCCTAGCCGGGCTGGCCGCACCTCGTGTCATGCTGACTTGATTCGATATCTCGGATCGAGTCCGGTTTCACAAGTGGCCGGGAACGGACTGCGTCCGAGATCCCGGAACGAGTCCGGGATGACGGGGTTGGGCCGTTCCACTTTGCATGACAAAGGGCCGACCGGGGTTGCCGGTCGGCCCTGTTGCTTTGTTGGGGCCAGGGGTTAGCTGATGCGCTCCTGCGTCTTCTCGGAGAAGACGTGAACGTTGCCCTTGTCGGCGTTCAGCTTGATCTTGGTGCCTCGTTTGGGGGGCTTCCGGGCGGAGACCCGGGCCACGATCTGCTGGGCTGTGAGGGCTGCTTCCTTTTCCAGGCCGGACAGGGTGCCGTAGATGTATCCATCGGCGCCCAGTTCCTCAACGACGTCAACGTCAAGGCTGATGCCTTCGTCCGCGACGACGAAATGCTCCGGGCGGATGCCCAGTGTCAGCGACTCCTCGCCAGGAGCCTTGTCCAACACTTCGCGGGCGACCGGGAACACGTACTCGCCAATCTTGACGCCGCCGTCAGTGACCTTGCCCGAGATCAAATTCATGGCGGGAGAGCCGATGAATCCGGCGACGAACAGGTTTGTCGGCGAATCGTAGAGGGTCAACGGGCTGTCCACTTGCTGCAGCAACCCGTCTTTCATCACCGCCACGCGATCGCCCATCGTCATAGCTTCAGTCTGGTCGTGAGTCACGTAAACCGTTGTCACGCCGAGATTCTGCTGCAACTTGGCGATCTGGGTGCGGGTGGAGACGCGCAGTTTGGCGTCCAGGTTGGACAAAGGCTCGTCCATCAGGAACACCTGCGGCTGGCGCACGATGGCGCGGCCCATGGCCACGCGCTGACGCTGGCCGCCGGACAACGCCTTCGGCTTGCGCTCGAGGAATTCCTCCAGCCCAAGCAACTTGGCCGCGTCCGCTACGCGTTGATCGCGCTCCGCTTTCGGCACTCCAGCCATCTTCAGCGCGAACCCCATGTTGTCGGCGACAGACATGTGCGGGTAGAGCGCGTAGTTCTGGAAAACCATCGCGATATCGCGATCTTTGGGGGGGAGGTCTGTGACGTCGCGGTCACCGATCTTGATCTGACCTGAGTTGACTTCCTCCAAACCAGCAAGCATCCGAAGCGATGTGGACTTGCCACAACCCGACGGCCCGACGAGGACCATAAATTCGCCGTCGCCAATCTCAAGATTGAGCCTGTTGACTGCGGGATGGTCTGCGCCTGGATAAATACGGCTGGCATCAATATATGAAACGGTGGCCATGCCACTCATCCTTTCCACGGGCAGGTACGTGCCCGACGATCCGTTGTGGAATTCGATACCGGGCGAACCCGGCACTTCTCATCATGTCACGCGGAGCCGCGAAATGCACCCCCTTCTCAAACTGAAGTTAGTTACGCGCTGGAGTGCATGCTGGGGTATCCGCGCGGTGGATGACCAGGCGGGGGTGCACGACGGGCACCCCTGCGGGGCGCAGGGGACTGCGTCCCAAGATCCCGGAACAAGCCCGGGATGACCTGGTGGGGTAGGCTCGGGCACGTGAGCGAGGGAACCGACACCACCGCAGAGCCCGAGTGGTGGGACGACCCTTCGCTGCCCTGGCGGCACAAGCCGGAACGCGCCGACATCGCGTGCTTCACGTTCCTCACTGCCGCTGGGATCTACGCCTTGATAATGATGCCGCTGCGGCCGACTCTGCTCGCGCTCATCCCGCAGGTATTCGGCATGATGGGCCATTACACCGGGCAGATCATGTCCGGCGCGCTGGCCGCCGTCGGCGATCCGTGGTGGCCATTAGTGCTTGCCATCGGCACTTTCGGCACAGTCAAGTTCGACTGGATCTATTGGTGGGCGGGCAAACTGTGGGGCCGCAGCCTGATCGAGGTCTGGTCGGGCAAGTCCGAACGGGCGCGGCGGCGCAACGAACGCGCGGAACGCTTCGCCCGCAAGTACGAAACCGCCGCCCTGCTGCTCACCGCCGTCCCCATCTTCCCCCGCGCCGTCGTCCTGGTGGTGCTGGGGTCCGCGGGCACGCCGTTCCGGAAGTTCTTCGCCGTCAGCCTCATCGGAGCCTTTCTGACGACCTGCGGCTACCTGACTCTCGGTTTCGCTATAGGCGAACCCGCCGTAGCCCTCATGGAAGCGTATTCGCGCTATCTCATCTACCTATCGATCGCCATTTTCGTAGTCATGGTGATCGGCTATTTCTGGCAGAACCGGGCAAAGGCCAACGAAGAGCCACGCGACGAGGCCCGGATGTGAGGCGCACCACCCGGGATAACGAAAGCCGGTCAGGCGACCTCGCCCACGACCCACGTCGGGATGGACCTGGCGGCGAGGATTTCCTGGGCTTTGGCAACTGACGGCTCGGGGAGGATCAGGACCATGCCCACGCCGAGGTTCAAGGTGGCGGAGAGATCCTCGTGGCTCACGTCGCCGAGTCGGCGGACCAGCTCGAAAATGGGGCCGGGCTGCCAGCTCGCCCAGTCGATTTTGATGTCCAGGCCGGCGGGGATGACGCGGCGGACGTTGTTTTCCAGGCCGCCGCCCGTGATGTGGCTCATCGCGTGGACTTCGGCGGCCCGCAGCACGGCCAGGCAATCGGCGGCGTAGACCTTAGTTGGCGTCAACAGTTCTTCGCCGAGCGTCTTGCCGAGTTCGGGCACGTGGCTTTCCAGGGCCAGACCGGCGTCTTGCAACAAGACGCGGCGGACCAGCGAATAGCCGTTCGAGTGCAGTCCGGACGACTCCAAGGCCAGCAGCACGTCGCCAGCCACCACCCGCTCGGGGCCCAGCAGCGAATCGGCCTCCACAACGCCCGTCGTGGCTCCGGCGACATCAAACTCGTCCGGCCGCATCAGGCCCGGATGCTCGGCCGTCTCGCCCCCGATCAGGGCGACATTGTGCTCCGCGCAAGCGGCGGCGATACCCGACACGATCGCCGCGATGCGCTCCGGAAAGACCTTGCCGCAGGCGATGTAGTCGGTCAGGAACAGCGGCTCGGCGCCCACGACCACCAGATCGTCGATGAGCATGCCCACCAGGTCGTAGCCGATGGTGTCGTACCTCCCCAGCGCCTGCGCGATGGCCACTTTCGTACCCACACCGTCCGTCGAAGTGGCCAGAATCGGATGGCGGTACTTGGCCAGCGCCGCCGCGTCGAACAACCCCGCGAAACCGCCCAGCGAACCGATCACCTCGGGCCGGGTGGCCCGCGAGACGGAGGCCTTCATCAACTCGACGGCCCGGTCACCTGCCGCGATGTCCACACCGGCTCGGGCATAGGCGGACTCAGCAGCCATACTTCTCCTCCAAACCCAACTGGATGACGCGTTCCGGCGGGATTTGGACCGGATAGTCGCCGTCGAAGCAGGCGCGGCACAGGCGGCGCTTCGGGATGCCGGTGGAGGCCATCAGCCCCTCCAAAGAGATGTAGGCCAAAGTGTCGGCGCCAATCGAGCGGCAGACCTCCTCGACCGTCAAACCGGGGGCGATCAACTCGGCGCGGGTGGCGAAATCGATGCCGAAGAAGCACGGCCAGGAAACCGGAGGCGACGCGATCCGCACGTGAACCTCGGCAGCACCAGCCTCGCGGAGCATTTTCACGAGCGCCCGCTGCGTGTTGCCGCGCACGATCGAATCGTCCACCACGATCAGCCGGCGGCCCTCGATAACGTCGCGGATCGGATTCAGCTTCAGGCGGATGCCGAGTTGGCGAATGGTCTGCGACGGCTGGATGAACGTGCGGCCAACGTAGGCGTTCTTCACCAATCCCTGGCCATACGGGATTCCGGACGCCTCCGCATAGCCGATCGCCGAGGGTGTGCCCGACTCGGGCGTGGGAATGACCAGGTCGGCGTCCACCGGGGCTTCCATGGCCAGCGTGCGGCCGATCTCCTGGCGGACGAGATGGATGCGGCGCTGCGAAATGAGGGAATCCGGGCGGGCCAGGTAAACGAACTCGAACAGGCAGCCGCGCGGGTCAGCCTCGGCAAAACGCACCGAACGCAGTCCGGCCTGGTCGATCGCGATCAACTCCCCCGGCTCGACCTCGCGGATGAGTGTGGCCCCGATGATGTCCAGCCCGGCCGTCTCTGAAGCGACCACCCAGCCGTTCGAAATGCGGCCCAAGACAAGCGGGTGGATCCCTTGCGGGTCGCGCGCGGCGAAGAGCGTGGTCTCGTCGCAGAAAGCCAAACAGAACGCTCCGCGCAACCGCGGCAGCACCTTCTCGGCGGCTCCCTGCACGCCACCTTCGGCAAACTGGGCCAGCAGGGCAGCCATCAGGGCCGTGTCCGACGTGGAATCCATCCGGTCTTTGTGCGGGACGGTGTGGTCCGCGTCGTGCTCGGCGAGCCAGGACTCCAACTCGTCCGTATTCGTCAAGTTTCCGTTGTGGGCCAACGCGAGGCCGTGCCCGCCGTTCACGCCCTGGAACGTGGGCTGCGCGTTGGACCAGGTGGAAGCGCCGGTTGTGGAATAGCGGACGTGGCCGACGGCCATGTGGCCCCGCAGCGAGTTGAGCGCCGGTTCGTCGAAAACCTGCGAAACCAAGCCCATATCCTTGACGACCATGATCCGCTCGCCGTTGCTGACCGCCATGCCAGCCGACTCTTGGCCGCGATGCTGGAGGGCGTAAAGCCCGAAATACGTCAGCTTGGAAACGTCTTCGCCGGGCGCCCACACGCCAAAGACACCACACTTGTCGCGCGGCCCAGGATCGGGTTCGTATTGCCCTTCAGGATCCACCGGCATCAGCACGGGCAACATACTACCCCCAGCGAGGCGAGTGCCGGACTGCGTCCGGAGATCCCGGGACAAGTCCGGGATGACTGGAAAGGGCTTCCTACCGGGACCTGCGGGCGGGGCGCCCTTGCGGGCACCATCGGACTTCGTCCGAAGATCCCGGAACAAGTCCGGGATGACTGGAAAGGGCTCTACTTCACCAGGCGGATGCTGAACGGGTATTTGTAGACTTGGCCGCGGCTGGCTTGTGAAGAGCCCTGAGTGTGGAAGATCAGGGCGACGATGGCGATCACGGCCCACAACACGAAGGCGACTGGGATGCCGATGATCGTGGCCATCAGGATGTAGCAGGCGATCAAGCCGATCGACGTGGTGATGCCGAAGTTAAGCGCTTCTTTGGCGTTGTCACGCACGAAGGAGTCTTGTTGGCCCTTGGTGCCGAGGATGATCGCGGGAACGGCGATAGAGCCGACCACGGGCGCGAAGATTGAGCCCAGGAGCGTGCCCCAGTGGGCGGCCGACGCGATCGTCGTGTTCCCAGGCGCGGGCTGCAACTGCGCGCCCGGATATATGGGCTGCTGCTGCGCGGACCACGAGTACGCCGGTTGTTCGGTGGGCTGATAGACCTCGAACGTGGGTTCTTGGACGGCCGGAGGCGCCTGGTATGGCGTCGCGGGCGGGGTGTAGGAGGTCTGCGGCTGCGGCGTCAGCGGCTCGGGAGCTGCGTTCGGATCCGGGGGCAGATCCAGTGACGGAGTCTGCACCTGCGGCGGCCGCGGCAGGAAGTCAATACCTTCGGCGGGCAACTCGAAGCTGGCCGGCGCAGCACTCGGCGCGGCGGATTCGACGACAATTGGCTCGACGGCAACAACTGGCTGGGGCGGTGCGGCGGGCTCGGAAACCTCCGTGATTTCGGCGGGCTCGGCAGGCGCGGTGTCCGGCGTGGGTTCGTTCGGGAACTGATCGCTCATGGTTTTCTCCTTGTTCTGCGACTATTGTTGCCGCCCGCCGACTGCCAGCCAAGGCTTCCAGGGCTGAGTTGGGGGACAGGTCAGGGATTGCCCGCAATGCCGTTGGGGATGGTCTGCGACCATGCCTGGTGTACCGCGCCGATTTCCAACTCGAACGGCCCGAAATCGATCCGGCCCGAATCGACCACCGTGCCCAACTTGCGCCACGGCACATCCACACTGGCGGTGAACGCCTCCAGCTTGTCGGCGGGCAGCGACACGAGCACCCGGCCCGGGGTCTCGGAGAACAACTCGGTGAACGGGTCGTCTCCCAACTCCACTTCGGCGCCCAGCTGGTTACGCAACGCCGACTCGACCAGCGCCTGCGCCAACCCGCCGTCGGAAAGATCATGCGCGGACGACAAAATGTGCGCCTTGGCGGCCGCCTGCAACGCCTTCGCGAGCTTGATCTCGTGCGCGAAATCGACCGCGGGCGGACGTCCGCCCAAGTGTCCGTGCATGACCTCCGCCCACACCGAGCCGTCCAGGTCCGCGCGGGTCTGGCCCAACAGGACGATCGCGTCGCCCGGGTTTGCGAAGCCCAGCGGAATACGGTCGGCGACGTTGTCGATGACGCCCAGCATTCCGACCAGAGGCGTGGGCAGGATGTTGGCGTCGCCAGTGCGGTTGTAGAAAGACACGTTGCCGCCCGTGACCGGCGTGCCGAGGGCCTGGCAGCCGGCGATCAGCCCGTCGATGGCCTGCGAGAACTGCCACATCACCTCCGGATCCTCCGGGGAGCCGAAGTTGAGGCAGTCCGTGATCGCGACCGGTTCCGCGCCGGTGACAGCCACGTTGCGGTAGGCCTCGGCCAACGCCAGCTCGGCGCCCACGTAAGGGTCCAGCAACGCGAAGCGGGAGTTGCAATCGGTCGACAGCGCGATGCCCAAGCCCGTCGCCTCGTCGATGCGCAACATGCCGGAATCCTCCGGCTGGGCCAAGACGGAATTGCCGCGCACGTAGCGGTCGTATTGGTTCGTCACCCAGGACTTGTCCGCCTGGTTGGGCGACGCGACCACACGCAACACCTGCGCGGCCAACTCGCTGGGCGCACTGGGGCGGGGCAGCTTGGCCGTGGTGTCGGCGTTCAACGCGTCCTGCCAGGCTGGGCGGGAAATGGGCCGCTGATAGACGGGGCCTTCGTGTGCCACCGTCTTCGGATCGACGTCCACCACAGTCTCGCCGTGCCAATCGATCACCAGGTGGTCGCCATCGGTGACCTCGCCGATGACAGTCGCCAGCACGTCCCACTTGCGGCAAATCTCGAAGAACCGGTCGAGATTCTGCGGCTCCACAACGCACGCCATCCGCTCCTGGGACTCGCTCATCAGGATTTCCTCCGGCGTGAGCGTGTTGTCCCGCAGCGGCACCAAGTCGAGGTCCACGTGCATGCCGCCGTCCCCGGCCGAAGCCAGTTCGGACGTCGCACAAGAGATGCCCGCTGCGCCCAAGTCTTGGATACCGTTGATGATGCCGGCCTGGAACAACTCCAGGGTGCATTCGATGAGCAGCTTCTCCATGAACGGGTCGCCCACCTGGACGCTGGGGCGTTTGGCTGGGCCGTCCGCGTCGAAAGTCTCCGACGCCAGCACGGAAGCGCCGCCGATGCCGTCACCGCCGGTGGCCGCGCCGTAGAGAATGACCTTGTTGCCCAGGCCGCGGGCAAACGACAGATGCAGGTCTTCATGCCGCAGCACGCCCACGCACAAGGCGTTGACAAGGGGATTTCCGTAGTACGACGGGTGGAACACGACTTCGCCGCCGATAGTCGGCAAGCCCAGGCAGTTGCCATAGCCGCCCACGCCGGCGACGATGCCGGGCAGCACCCGGGCCGTGTCCGGCGCGTCCAAGGCGCCGAAGCGCAGCGAATCCATCGAAGCGATCGGCCGCGCGCCCATCGCCAGAATGTCGCGCACGATGCCGCCTACGCCCGTCGCCGCGCCCTGATAGGGCTCGACATAGGACGGGTGGTTGTGCGACTCCGCCTTGAACGTGACCGCCCAACCCGCGCCAACGTCCACCACTCCGGCCTGCTCGCCGATTCCGGCCAGCAGCGGGCCGCGCGGCGTCGTCTTCGCCAGTCGGCCGAAGCGGGCAAGGTGCACCTTCGACGACTTGTAGGAGCAATGCTCTGACCACATCACCGAGTACATCGCCAGTTCACACGACGTGGGACGGCGGCCCAGGATCTGGCGGATGGATGCGTATTCGTCTTCTTTGAGGCCCAGTTCGGCCCAGGGCTGGGCGACGTCGGGAGTGGCCGCCGCGTTGGCTACGGTGTCTGCCATCATTCACCGCCTTGGATCGTCTTGGCGAGGCTCTCGAAGAAGGGCAGACCGTCCAAAGTGGGGCCCGTCAGCGGATCCACGTTGTGTTCCGGATGGGGCATCAGGCCGACCACGTTGCCGCGTTCGTTCGCGATGCCGGCGATGTCGTTCATCGAGCCGTTCGGGTTGCCGTTGACGTAGCGGAACACCACGCGATGCTCCTCCTCCAGGCGGCGGACCGTGTCGGCGTCGGCTTGGTAGTTGCCCTCGCCGTGCTTGAGGACGATGTTGATCTGCTGGCCCGGCGCGAAGGCGTTCGACCAAGCTGTCGCCGCGGATTCGACGCGCAGGTCCTGGTCGACGCAGTTGAACACGTGCCGCTCGTTGCGCACCAGGGCGCCCGGCAGCAGATGCGCCTCGCACAGCACCTGGAACCCGTTACAGATCCCCAACACCGGCAGACCCTCCTTGGCCGCCTTGATCACCTCGGCCATCACCGGAGAGAAACGCGCGATCGCCCCGCAACGCAGATAATCGCCATACGAGAAACCGCCGGGCAGGATCACCGCGTCGACACCCTGCAGCGAATCTGAGGCGTGCCACAGCGCCACCGGCTCGCCGCCTGCGATCTTGATCGCGCGGCGGGCGTCGGAATCGTCCAGGGAACCAGGGAAGGTGACTACGCCGACCCTCATTCCTCGACCCTGACCACGTAGTTTTCGATAGTGGTGTTCGCCAGCAGCGCGTCTGCCGCCTGCCGCGCTTGTTCGAGGCGTTCTGGCGTGATCTCGCCGTCCACTTCAATCTCAAAACGCTTGCCCTGCCGCACGCTCAGACCGCTGAAACCGAGCCGCCCCAGGGCGCCCGTGACGGCTTTCCCCTGCGGATCGAGAATCTCGGGCTTGGGCATCACATCCACAATCACACGAGCCATGGCGGCAGTCTATCCGGGAATGGGATGGCCGTTGGACTTCGTCCGAGATGTCCGCGTGTGGCCGGGGCGGACTTCGTCGGAGAGACCCGTCATGCCGATGAAGCGGACTTCGTCCGAGATCCCGGAACAAGTCCGGGATGACGGGTTGGGGGCGTCGCCGGATGACGGGTTGCGGGCGTCGCGATGGCGGGTTGCGGGCGTCGCCGATGGCGGGTTGGGGGCGTCGCGATGGCGGGTTGCGGGCGTCGCCGATGGCGGATTGGGGGCGTCGCGATGGCGGGTTGTGCCAGTGTCAGCTGATGCGGATGCCCCAGATCTTCTTGGCGTAGGAGGCCACGACGATCATGTTGTTGTAGACCGCGGGGCTTGACTCCACGTTCTTGCCCAGGCTGAGCGTCGAGATATCCGCGCCGGTATTCGGGTCGAACAGGTGCATGGTGCCGCCCGAATCGCACAGGATGCCGTACTGGTGGCCGTCGTCGCCGGTGATCAATACCGGAGAACTCCATGAATAGCGGCCGAGCGTGCGGTGCCAGACGACCTCGCCGGTCAGCTTGTCCAGCGCGAACATATCGCCTTCGCGGGCGGACCTGGTCTTGGCGACGTTGAATATCACCAAGTCGGAGACTTCGCCCTGTCCGAGCGCCGGGGTGGCCAGCAGCCCGCCGTTGTTCGGATAGTCGGCCTGCGTCTGCACGTCGTACTGCCACACCAGCTCGCCGGTCAGCGCATTGATCTTGCGCAGGTTCGTCGTCTTGTCGCCCTGCTCGCCGCGCTTGTCGACGGTGTTGCCGTGATAGAGGAAAACGCCGTCGGACGTGTCTTCCAAGACCATCGTCGCGTCCGAATCGTCGCCCACATCGCGCACCCAGACGATCGCCAGCGTGTTCGCGTCCCAACAAAGCAGGTTGCCGTCGTTGTCCGAGGCGAACATCAGGTTGCGGTAGGCGACCGCCGACGACTCGATGCCGAACGTCGCCTGGGGGTCGATGGACGTCTGGTAGCTCATCCGCGTCAGCGTTGGATTCACGGAGACCGTCTTGGCCACCGGGTCGAATTTGGCGTTCAACTTCGCCTTGTAGATGAGGCCGTTCTCGCTCGGCTCGATCAGTGTGTCCGAAGCGGCGTTGACCAGCGCCGACGAGTCGAACGCGCCCCAGCCCTCCGGCGTGGTGCGCGGCGCGGCGGGATCCGTGCCGTCCCAGCCCGACACCTGCTTGTTCTGGATCAGGTCAAAGATCCGGTATTGCCACGGGCACGAACCGATGCCTTCCGCCTCGTGCAGGCCTTGGCCGGTGTACAGCAGCGGATAGCCGCGCGGGTCTATCGAGCCAGTGCCTTTGTAGCCGCACCCGGGCGTCTCGATGGGCTCTTTGGTTTGCTTGCCGGTCTCCAGGTCGAGGCGGTAGATCTTGCCTTCGAAGACGGGATAGATCACCTCCACGAGGTCTTTGTCGGCGAATTCCGCGTCGAAGCCCATCGCCTCGCGGGTCTGTTTCGGCCAGTTGACCAACAGCGGCTGGCCCGTCCAGCCGGCGCCAGGCCAATACGAACCCTCGCCGCGGACCTCGCCGATCTCCTGCTCCCACACCACTTCCAGCTTCTTGTCCGCCACCGCAGCCACACCGTAGGCGGGCGCCGTGCGGTAATTGTTGCCGCGGAAGGTGAGCACGCCCGGCACCTCCGTGTAGGTCTGCGGGTCGCCGAAGGCCACCACGTCGGTGGGCTGGTAGGTGAATGGGCTGCCGTCCGCCTCGGTCGTCCACCAGGTGTACGTGCCGTCGACGTCAGTCAGTTTGCCGGTGGTCTTCAGGTCGGCGCCAGCCGTCACGCCTTGCCATGCGGGGATCGTGTCCAGCGCGATGGTGAGCTTGGCCGGCTCGGTTTGATCGGAGTAGGAAGTGGTGGGCAAAGCTGTCGGCGAATGCAGTCGCTCGCCGGGGATCACCTGATCTGGAGCCGTGCACCCTGCCGCCAACGCCAACACCACCGAGCCTGTTATCACCAACAACCTGTTACGCATGCCACCGAGTGTACAAGGGGGCTCGTCGGGACAAAGTTCCGCAGCGCAACGAGGACAACCCCGTCATGCTGAACTTGTTTCAGCATCTTGGGACGCAGTCCCATGCACCCTGGAAGGGTGCCCCTGCCGGGGCACACGGACTACGTCCGAGATCCCGGAACGAGTCCGGGATGACGAGAGGAAGGGGCCTGGTGGCAGACAGGGGTCCCCGCAAAGTACCGCAGCCAAGCGAGGACACTTTGTGGGGCTTGATTCCGGAACGAGTCCGGGATGACGGGCTGGGAGGCTGGGAGCAGAGGGTGGGGACATGTGGGGCAATTGATTGAGTGGCCCGCCGCCTTGGGAGGCGCTCAGCGCCTGCAACCACAGCGGCGGGCCACTCACCCCCGCGCGAAGGTTCCACTTGCTGGGCCGGGAGAATCCCCCGAAACCATCCGGCCCTGGGACGCCTTCGCTGTTGGTATAACATACGCGAGTCCGGCACTATTCCTCAGGCTGACGCCACGGAAACTAGGCACGTTGCTCGGCCAAATTAGTTAGCTCTTCAACATTACTTGAGTACGCCGCAGCACCCCGCTCACGCGCCCGGGGATCCCCGCTCCGTCCCGCATGAGTACCAAATGCGCAGATTCTGAGTGCGATTAGGTACCGAATCGTGCACTTCTAAGGGATTCCCAAATGGCTCTGACAAGGTATTATGCAGTTCCGCGAAGGGTCGCTTGAACACGCCAACTAGTCTGCCCGTCGAAAACCTCGGCAGAAGATGGGGGCAGATAGTGCCGACAAGAGTAGACGCCAGTCAGGTCGCTGAGTACCTGACGGACGGCATAAGTGTGAATTTGGTGGGCATGCGCGGGTCCGGACGTACCCAGCTCGTGCGTTCCGTAGGCGACAGGTTGAGCGGTTCGGGCCACAACATCATCCACTTGGTGGGGGTGGCGGCGCTGAAAGACCGGCCGCTCGCGGCGCTGGCCGCGGCGGTGGAGTTGCCATCGGCGAACCTGACGGTCGCCAACGCGATCAACACACTGACACGCATGCTGCAGGGCCGCAACACAGTGCTGCTGATCGACGACGCCGACGACCTCGACCCGGTCTCGGTGGGCGTGATCGTGGCCGCGCACGCCCGTGCCCGCTTCACCATCCTGTCCGTGACCCGGAAAGCTGGCCTGCACTCGCTGGCAGACCGTCCCCTGGTCGAAATTCAGCCGTCCGTGCGGGTGACGCTCCGATCCATGCGTTTCGACCAACTCCACGACACCGTCCACCGCTTGCTTCCCGGACGCGTCGAAGCGGCCACCATCGCGCAAATCTCTACGCTGTCGGGCGGCTTGCCCGGCCTCGTCAAAGCGCTGATCGACGTGGGGCGCCGCACCGGCAAGCTGAGCCAAGTAGACGGCGTTTGGCGCGTAGAAGGCAACCTGTGGTCGAGCGAACTCACCTCGGCGGTCGAGCCGCTGCTGAACGGGCTCACCCAAGACCAATTCGCCGCGCTCACCAAGCTGGCAATCCTGGGCTCAGTGACTCTAGAGACCGCCCACGAGTTCATGGACTCCGAGACGTTCGCCGTGCTGTCCGAGGCCGGCCTGCTGCAAGTGATCCGCACGGCGGTGGGCCCTGTAGTCGGCATCTTCCCGCCGCTCGTGTTGGAATACCTGCAGCACGAGACGACGCCGACGACACTGCTGGCCGCGCAAGACGGCTTGGCGACGCCGCTGCCCCGCGCGGCGCACAACATCGCCAAGCTGCTCGACGAATACAACTACACCCGTGACACCGCGCCTTCCGTCCTGTCGCTGCACGTCAGCGAGCACTGGCGAGCCGAAGTGGCTATGCGGCGGTCGGCTTGGCGCAAGAACCCCGTCCCCGAGACGGCTACCAAGCTACTCGTGGCCATGCACGCCGCCTCCGCGACCGCGGACGAGATCGAGGAAGTGTTGCAGCACACGAAATCCCAAGGGACCCAGCGCGAGCTGGGCGAAATGGAGAGTTGGCACGCGGTGTACCGGGCCACTGAGCGTGGCGAAGTGCAGCAAGCCATCGCCCAGCTGGAAGAGGCCCGCAAGCGGCTGCCAGAGGTGGACGCCATGATCCGCGGCTGTATGGCACACCTGGAGTTCACCTATGTGCGCGTCCCCGATTTCGAGAATTTCGAGCCTGCCAAGGAGGGCGAGGACCCGGTCGGCAACGAGTCGCTGTGGAGCGTGCGGGCCGAATCGCTGCTGGCCCTCGGACGCACCGAAGACGCGGCGGAGCACCTGTCGGAGCACAAGGCCCAAGACCGCGAGTACTCCTCACACATGCAGGCCGAGCGCGCGCTCATGCTCGTGCTCTCCGGACGCATCGACGAGGGCGTGGAGCATGCTCTGCGCGAAATGAAGCAGGGCCGCAACTCCCTCAATAAGGGGATTCTCCAGGCGTTCGGCTATGTGGCCAGCCTCGGAATGGCGCTGACTGGGCGTTTTGAAGAATTGGATGCCATGACCGCAACGATGCTCTCTTTCACTGGAGATACCGCGCTGTTCCGGCACTTCCACTCCGCCACGCTCTCGCTGGCTTCGATCGCAGCCAATTGGCAGGGCCGCGACGACTACGCGATCTCGTTGGCGCACCAGGTGGCCACCTCCGGCGTGTGCGCGGGCCCGTTCCCGGTGATGCTCCCGTCCATGGCCACGGCGTTGGTAACCGGGCAGAATCCGGAGTGCTCCGACACCCTTTGGGAGTCCATTGTCGACCGGCTGGAACGCGGCTACATCGCGGCCGGGATCATTGCCGCGGCCACGGCCGTGGAGCAAATGTCCAAGCCGAAGCAGGCGCTCATCCTCGGCGACTATCTCGACGGCGTGCAGTCGCCGATGTTGCTGACCATCGCCAAATACGTCCACGCTGTGGCGGACGGCGACATCAAAGAACTCCGGGAGGTCGCCGAAGAACTGGTCGAGCAAGGCCTCATTGTGATCGCCGTGCGGGCCATGGTGCGCATCGCGGTCTTGGAGCGCAACTCCGGAGACGCCGAGCGCGCCGCCGAATCGGCGGACAACGCCTGGTCGCTCACCGCGGCCCTCAACGCCCGCTGCCCGGCCTTGTTCGCGCCACTGACTGATCTGATCGACCTGTCGCTGCGGGAGCGGGAGATCGCCATGCTGGCCACCGAAGGCATGGCCACCCCGGAGATCGCCAACGAACTCGACTTGAGCGTCAGAACAGTGGAGAACCACATCTCCTCGATCTACCGGAAGGTGGGCGTTGGCAACCGCAAACGCCTGCGGGAGGTGGTGAGCACCTGGGCCGCCTAGGACGTTTATAGCCGGTCTGGGGCCGCATGTCGGGGGATTTGGCGGCCCAGGACCACTGAACGGCTCCCTGCCACACAACGAGGTTTGGCAGGGGGCCGTTCCAATTCCCGCTCGATGGCACCAGCCGCACCGCTTCCTCTCAACCGTCATCCCGGGCTTGTTCCGGGATCTCGGACGTAGTCCGTGTGTCCCGCCAGGGGCACGCCTGCGGCGCTTCCTCTCACCACGTCATCCCGGACTTGTTCCGGGATCTCGGACGTAGTCCGTGTGTCCCGCCAGGGGCACGCCTGCGGCGCGCATGGGACTGCGTCCCAAGATCCCGGAACGAGTCCGGGATGACGGGTTGGGGTGATTCAGGATGACGGGTTGGGTGCCGGGGCCCCCGCAAAGTACCGGACCGGAGCGCAGCGGAGGGAGGACACTTTGTGGGGTGGTCTTTGTGGGGAAGTTAACAGGGGCCCCGGCCGGCTTCCACGGGGGGGAAAGCCGCCGAACCGAGGCCCCTGCGCTTGTTTAGTTATCTGTCAGTTGGTCTGCCTCCGCCGACGCGTCGCGACAGCGAGTGCGCTGACCGCGAGGCCGATGAGGAAGATGGAGCCCGCGGCCCATGGCGTGCCGGCCTGGATCAGGTCGCCACCGGTGTCGGCATCGCCGCCATCGTCGCCATCGCCGCCGCAGCTGTCATCGTCTTCGCAATCATCGGTGTCCGAATCCGACGTGATGACCGTCACCGGGATGTCGATGGCCTGGCCATTGGCATCCTTGACCGTGACCGTGTAGGTCTCCGGCCCGACATAGTCAGTCGCAGGCGTGTGCTGGATGCGCGTCGTGCCCGGAGGCAGGACTGCGAACCCGGCGCCACCGCTGGTGATCGGCGCCACAGTGCCGCCGATATTCGGCGTGGTGTAGCTCTCCAGGGTGAACGGCGCTGTCGGCGTGTAGTTGGCCGAAGCCGGCGTGCAGGTCACGTTGCCTGCCGTGGCGACGTGCGACGCCACCGGCACCTCGACCGGCACGTTCTTCAGCGTGTACACCGTCAGCGGCGTGCCCGTGCAAGAGATGTTGCCGACGGTCGCGTCGTCAGAGCCGGTGTTGCCCGTGACCGGATCGGTCACCGTGACGTTCACCTTGTCGCCCGGCTGGAGCGGCGTGGTCGGCGTGCAGGTGAAGTTGCCCTGCGCGTCGGTCTTGACCTCGCCTTCCTGGCAGGTGATCGGGTTGCCCGCATCGTCCGTGACATCCACTGGGCCGTTCACGACCGGCGTGCCGTCCGGATTCTTGGCGTTGCCCTCGATCGGGCCACCCGGCTGCGGATCCTCGACGACGACGACCAGGTTATGCGCGTCGGAGTACTTCAAGTACACCGGCGCCTTGTTCGTCGCGTCGAGAGCCGTGCCGTTGACGGTGGCACCAACAGGCCAGCCCTGAGTCACGTTCACCGTGGTGGACGTGTACTTCACCGTCGCCACACCGTTGACCGTCTTGGCATCCGGCGTGGTGCCCGCGGCGACCGTCAGGTGCGAATCCGGCTGCCAGGTGACATCCGACGGGATTGGCTGCACATCGCACGTGATGGAGTCACGCACGTGCACGGTGACAGTGTGGAACTCCACGCCGTCAGCCTTCACCACGTCAGGCGTCTGCTCGATGTAGACCGCCGGCTTGCCGTCCGGGCAAACCTCGGTGCCTTCGACCTTGGCGTCGTCCTCGCCGTGCTTGCCGTCCGGAGTCGTCACCTCGGCGGTGATGACCTCGTCGCCGACCAGCGGCCGGTTCGGCGTGCAAGACCAGGTGCCGTTGCTGACCGTGCCAGTGCACAGCGTGTTGCCATCGGCGTCCTTGAGCACCAGGTCACCAGCGGTGATCGGGGTGCCATCCGGGTTCTGCGCCTTGCCGTGGACCGGAGCGCTGCCGGGCTTGACGGGCTCGTCGATCTGCACGACGATGTCGCCGGCCCAGCGGTACTTCAGCTTCACCGGGGCGCCCTGGGCGCTGGTGAGTTCGGTGCCGCTGACCTTCGCGGTGACATCCCAACCCGGATCCGGGTTGGCCGTCGTGGAGGTGTACTGCACATCGGCCTTGCCTTGGGCGTCGGTCACCGTGTCAGCCGTCGTGCCGGTCTTCACAGCCAGGTGGCTGTCCGGCACCCACTCGATCGCCACACCGGCGACCGGGCAGTCGTACGCGTCATGCACGGTGACGGTCACAGTGTGGATCTCGTTGCCGTCGGCCAGCACCGCTTCGGCAGGTGTCTGCTCGATGTAGCGCTGCGGCTTGCCGTCGTCCACGCACTTGACCAGGCCATCGTCCGAACCGGTGTTGCCGGTGTCGGGGTCGGTGACCGTGGCGGTGACCGTGTCGCCCGGAGTCAGCGGCTCAGTCGGCGTGCAGGTGAAGTTGCCCTGCGCGTCCGTCTTGACCTCGCCTTCCTGGCAAGCGACCGGGTTGCCGTCGCCATCGGTGATTTCGACTGGGCCGTTCACCACAGGTGTGCCGTCCGGGTTCGTCGCGTTGCCGGTGATCGGACCAGCGGGCGGCGGATCGTCGACCGTGACCACGAGATTCTCGGCATCCTTGTACTTCAGGTTCACCGGTGTCGCCGTTACCGTCTGGCCGTTCGGCTTCACGGCGGAGGCGTTCACCGGCCAGCCCGGATCAGTGTTCACGTACTCGGACGTGTACTGCGCCTTGGCCTGGCCTTGGGCGTTGGTCGTCGTCTCCGGCGTGGTGCCGGACTTGACCTGCAGCTTGCCGTCCGGGCTCCACGTGACCGTCGCGCCCGGAACCGGGCACTTGGCTGAGTCAGCCACTGTCGCGGTGACCGTGTGGTACTCCACACCGTCAGCCTTGACCGCATCGGTCGGATCAACCGTCAGCGTGATGCCAGGCGTCAACTCGGAATCGTCGCAGCACTTCGGCGTGAACGTCTCCGAACCAGTCGCGCCAGTTTCCGGATCAGTCGCGGTGACCGTCAACTC
>JAISUR010000044.1 GCA_031271975.1 Propionibacteriaceae bacterium | reverse complement strand
CTTTGTGGGGTGGTTGTTCCGGGGTCCCCGCAAAGCATCGAAGAGCTTTGTGGGGTGGTTGTTCCGGGGTCCCCGCAAAGCATCGAAGAGCTTTGTGGGGTGGTTGTTCCGGGATCTCGGACGAAGTCCGTGTGCCCCGCCAAGGGGCACCCTTCCAGGGTGCATGGGACTGCGTCCCAAGATGCCGGAACAAGTCCGGCATGACGGTTGGGTGGCGTTTTGTCTCTTGGGGCGCGCCCTTACGGGACGAGGTACCCGGCACCCCGGTACAGCTCGTACCACTCGGCGCGGGTCAACTCGATGTCCGCGCCGGCGGCCGAGTCGGCCACGCGGGCCGGGTTCGTGGTGCCCAACACCACTTGCCACTGGGCCGGGTGCCGCAGGATCCACGCGGTGGCGATGGCGTTCGGTCCGACGCCGTACTTGCCGCCGATGCGCTCCAGTGAGGCGTTCAGCTCGGGATACTCCGGGTCGCCGATGAACGAGCCGGTGAAGAAGCCCACTTGGAACGGCGACCAAGCTTGCAGCGCGATGTCGTTGAGGCGGCAATAGTCGACCAAGCCCAGGTCGCGGCTGACGGACTGCTCCAGCGCGGCCATGTTCATCGCCACGCCCTGGGCCACCAGCGGCGCGTGGGTGATGGCGAGCTGCACCTGGTTGGCCACCAGCGGCTGCTTGACGTACTTGCGCAGCAGCTCGATCTGGCCGGGCGTGTGGTTGGAGACGCCGAAGTGCCGCACTTTGCCTGCCGCGTGCAGTTCGTCGAAGGCGCGGGCGACTTCTTCGGGCTCCACCAGCGCGTCGGGGCGGTGCAGCAGCAATATGTCGATGTAGTCGGTGGCCAGGGCTTTGAGCGAGCCTTCGACGTGGGCCACGAGCGTGTCGCGCGAGAAGTCGAAGTAGGGGCCGGAGCGGACGATCCCGGCCTTGGTTTGCAAGATGTACTGCTCGCGTTCAGACGGCGACCACTTCAGCGCCCGGGCGAAAATCGACTCGCAATCGTGGTCTTCAGGCCCATAGACGTTGGCGTGGTCGAAGAAGTCGATGCCCGCGCCGATGGCCGCGTCCACGAGCGCCCGGACGTCGGCGTCGCCGCTCAGCTTGTCGATCCGCATCATGCCGGCGATGACGGTGGGCACGGAAAGGTCGGTGCCCGGCAGGGTGATTCGTTTCATGCTTGTTCCCAATCAAGTAGTGGTCTTCGCCCCGTCGTGGCGGCGAGCGGGAGGACTAAGCCAATCTTTGCCGCGCGCGGGCAGGCCCGGCGGGCGTCTTGCATGGTGGTTGGGGATCAGTAGCGCACTTCGCGATAGCCATAAGTCGCTCGGTTATGGGCGTAGTAGTAATCCATGATGCCCTCTTCTGCCGTCGGCAATTCGGGAATCGGATACGGCTGGGGGCCGCTGTCCCACATCTCGAAGAGGCTGTCCACTGCGCCGCCGGCGAAGTAGCCGGCGAGGATGGACGCCGCGACAGCTCCAATGCAAGTTACCGGATTCCCGCCGAAAGCAAGTATCAGCGCGGCCCTGGCGACCGAGCCCGCCGCCGCGCTCGCACCCGTCGCAGCTGCGTTTGATATGAGCGACTGGACGAACGGCTTGTCAACGCCGCGGTCGAAGGCGACGCCAGTGACGAAGCCCCAGGCCGGGTGGGAGAATCGCGCCAGGCGTTTGACCCACACCGTTTGGGTCGCCAGCTGCGCCAGCTTGCCGGAGCCGGGAACGTCTGCTGACTTGAGCAGCTCGTCGGCAAAGCCCGAGGTGCCGTCCAGAGCCATCGAAAGCACGTCCACCGGCTCAACAGCAAGGTCGATGATAACTTTTTCGTTGGCGGCAACCAGATCTGCGGCGGCGTTCAGTTCAACTCTGATCCTCGCCCACGCCCGGGATGCGGAGATCCAAACCCCCCACTGCTTCCACTCGGTTTCCCTGTCCAACTTCTGCTGTGGCGTCAGCACCGCCTCGGGATCGTCGTAGGTCTCGTATTCCAGATAGGGATTGGAACCGGGCGAGCCGATCGTGAAGCCGTCGGATGAACTGTTTAGGCCGATCATGGAGGCTTCCGCGCGAAGCTTGCCCGCGACTATCTTGGCATTCTCGACGACGGTGGCGTAGTTGCCAATCACGGCGCTCAGACCGAGGGCCGCCTGCTCGAAGGCGTCACACCACGGTTCCAACTCGCTGCAGCGTTCGTGGAATGCGTTCGAGCCGCTCCCAGACCAAACCATGGCGTTCTGGCTGGCCGTGAGCGTTTGCCTGGCCGAAGCCATCAACTGCGGGATCTCGGTGGCGAGCCAGTCCGCGGCGGCGTGCAAGGCCGCCTCGTCGGCCCGGACTTCCGTGTCGATGAAGTAAGCGCGGGTGAGCCCGTAACGTCCGCTCGTCATTGGAACGCCTCGGGAAGCCCGGCGCGGAGCGCTTGCCGAAACTGGTTCGGCTCTGCCGGCTGCACGCGCGCGTTGAAGTCGAAAGCTGTGCCCGCGTCCCGTTCCTGGGCGAGTCGGACGCTGGTGCTGGCGGCCGCTCCCACGGAGTAGAACCTGGTCGACAGGAAGCGAAGCTGTTCGCGGAACCAATAGAACTGGTCGCTGGAATTCGCAGTGCCAACGTCTTTGCCGTCAGTGGAGACCAACGGCGCCGAGGCCACCGCATCCAGGATGCCGGAGGCGACACTCTTCAAACCGGTCGCGAATCCCTCGACCGCGTCGTAGTCCATGTGGTAGTCGTACTGACTCATGTGCCCGTCCTTGAGTAGTTGACACTTCAGCGTACAGGGCCGGGCAAGGAAGGTGTCCAGCGCCGCAGGCGCGTCTTCGACTGGCAGCCCGGAATGGCGGCTGGGTGCGCTGGGCTAGTACCGGAAGACGGGTTTGCCGACTGCTTCGGCGTAGGTGATAGCAAGCCGATTGTTCGCGACCTCCATAATGCCTGGCTCGTCCCACGGAAGCGCAGGCTCTTCCGTGTAGGGAAGCGGCCCCCAACCTTGGTCAATGCTTCGATTCAGGATTGAGCTCACTGCGGCGCCGAGTACGGCCAGGCAAGCGGCCCCGCCGAGAGTGATTGGGTTGCCCACGACCATGACCACGAGGGCTGTAGCCGCTGCTCCGGCAGCAGCGCCCATGCCTCCCGAGAAGAATGCTTGTTTCCACGACTCATTGCCAGAGAATCCGTCATAAAGGATGCCACCGATGTCAGAAACAGGTCCTCCGAACTTCCCAAGAATCCGCAATCCCTTGGAGATGCTCATGTCATCGGCCTCCTGGAGCAGCAGTGCGGCGTTTTTTGCGCAACGGCTGCTGGCCGCGCGCGCCTTGTGCCGTTCGATCAGTAAGAGAGTGCGGTCGTTTTGCCAGTCGAAGCTCTCCCACAGCGCCGAGACCATGACCGATTTCCAGTCAGGAACGCAGAAATTCACCACGGTATCCTCGTGAGCTTTGATCCCATCAGCCGCCTCGTTCAATTCTCGGGCGATTCGCCCCCATGCCTTAGCAGCACCCACATAGACGATCCACTGGTTCCACAGGTCTGCTTTCTCCTGCACAGCCTTATTGAACTCGTTGCGAATGTTCGGGTCGTTGAGGTCCATCTCTTGACTCAGCTCTCGCACGTACTCGTCGTATTCAATGGCTGGATTCAGGTAGGGGGACACGATTTCGTCGCTCGAGTTGCTCAGGCCCACGTCGGTTGCTTCTTTGCGCATGTTGTCAGCTGCCTGCTTCGCGTTTTCGACGAGCGTGGCGTAGTAGTCGATGATGTCTGCCAGGTTCTTCGCAATCGGCCCCAGAACGCTGGCCCAGACCATCAGCTCGGAGCAGCGTGCCCGGAAGAGATCTCCGCCATCCCCAGTCCACCATTCAGCGCTGTTTGCGCCTAGGTTAGCGGCGTCAAAGCAAATGTCAGCCGTCTCTGCTTGTCTCCGAAGCCAAGCCGACCCAGCCCGCATGGCTTCTGCGTCAGCGTCCACCGAAATGAAAATATGATATTGACCCACGGTCGATCACCTCCCGCAAAGCCAATCGAAATCGATCGGTGAGGCATCGCTTCCGGGTGCTTGGCTAGTGTTGGGGGAGATACTCACGGTTGATTTCCTTCTCCTTCTTGGGCAGAAACACGTACACCGGGTCGCTTATCGTGTTCACCTTGTCGTTTATGAAGTCGTTTATGAACCCCATCTTGCCCAACTCATAGGATTCGCAGAGATCGGCCTTCTCCACTCGCTGCCGCGCATCTCTTGCGCCAGCGCACAGGCCAACGAACAGGGATGCCATGTTCTCCATGTTGGCCTGGATGAAGGCGAGTTGCTGTCTGAGGGTTTCGGAACCAAGGTCGCCCTCGGGAATCTCTGGGGCGTTTTCTGTTTCGTCCAGTAGCAGCGTGGCGGCCTCTTCCAATCGGTTGGCTATTGTCTCGACTGCCTCATAGTCCATTGAGTAGTCATGCATGTTGCCCGTCCTTTGCATTGATACCACTCCAACTTATCGGCGACGGCCGCATCCCACCATGGGACTTGGTTCCCATCCCGCTCCGCTTGGTGATTGAAGTCCACGGCCGGTCCCTCCCCGTCATGCTGAACTTGTTTCAGCATCTTGGGACGCAGGCCCATGCACCCCGCAGGGGTGCCCGAGCGGGCACACGGACTGCGTCCGAGATCCCGGAACAAGTCCGGGATGACGTGGTTGGGGTCTCAGCTGCCCGTCACATAGTTGTGGTCTGTCCCGCAGCAGGTTGCTGCAACGCTTCGGTTCTCTCGAAGCCCAACATCTGGAGGCAGTCGATTATGCCCTCCGTATCACCTTGGGCCTTTGAGAGCGCTGTCCACCCGCTATTCCGGTTTGGCCAGGGTCGAGGCCGGGATGGCCCAGCAGCGGTCGGCCAGGCGTATTGACTTTGCGCCCGAATAGACCAGGTAGCTGGCGGCCAGCGGATGGGCGGCGTCCAAAGCGCGTAAGCCTTTGGCGTCTTTCAGGCTTACTTGCGATGATGCCTTTACCTCAATGCCCACGCGGCGCCCGGCGTCGTCCACGAGCAGGAGATCCACTTCAGCGTCGTCTTTGGCGCGACGCCAATAGTAGGCGTGCACGCCGGTGTCGGCGAACTGCAGACAGGGGACGATTTGGTTCACCACCCACGACTCGAAGAGATGCCCGAGCGTGGTCGACGTGGCTGCGAGATCGGGATTCGCGCGGCGCAGCGATGCAGTGGCGAAGGCGGTGTCCACCGGGTGCACCTTGGAACGGGCCCGGGTCTGCCGGGTGGGAGAAGTGGCGTAATTGGGCAAGAAGTACAGGAGGAAACGCCGCTCACACACGTCGAGATAGCGATCGACGGTGCGCGGGTCGACACCGATGCGTTGGCCGATGGACGTTACATTCAGAATGCCAGCGGTGTCGCGAAGTGCGGCGTCCAGCACTCGCAGGGCCGTGCCTGCGTCGAAGCTGTCGTTTGGCAGCACGGAATCGGTTAGCAGCCCGAGCGTGGTGTCGCGCACCCAAGCGTCCGCTTCTGCTTGGGACAGCGGATTGAGGGCGAGGATGGGAAAGCCGCCGCGGTTAACAACGGCCGACACCTCGGTCGGCTCGCCATCACCGGCTACGGACCCGTCAAAGAGCCTAGCGACAAGGTGTGACATGGCTGCGGCGTTGCCGCAGATTTCGGCGAGAGTGAGCGGGGCCAGCCGCCAGCGGCGTACCCGACCGGTCAGCGGGTCGGAGCCGCCCAGCGAGTCTCTGCCCAGGCGCGCGGAACCGGTGAGCAGAAAACGACGTGGTGACGAGGGTCTGTCGACCAGGTCTTTGACGGCCAGCGGCAGGTCGGCCAACAGTTGCGCCTCGTCGATGATCGCCGTTTGGGGTAGCGAGTCCAGCCAGTTCGCCAAGTCGTTCTTAGCCAGTTCCAACGTAAGCGAGTTCGCCAGGGTCTCGTAACGCTCCCATTCGCCGAGTTCCACCAGCTTTCTGGCAATAAACGTCTTCCCCGACATCCGCGGCCCCTCCAAGATCGTGACCGGAGGCAGAGTCGGGGCCAGATGAGGGGTGATCGCACGCGCTACTTCCATACAGTAACCATATCAGGAATAATCCTGCATCGGATGTAGGAATATTCCTGCATTGAGTGTAGAAATATCCGGTTTCTGGCGATCCGGCTCATACGACCGGCCGCGAGCGGTGAGCGTTCCCAGGACTCTGCCGCCGAGAAGCACGGTCAGTCGAGTCATGGCCGATCCAAGCGTTCTAGTCCGAACCACTCCGGTGTCGGCGCCAACGTCGGTCGCGATTCGAGGATCGCCAGCACTCTCATCACCATGTTCAGGGGCGCGCCAGGCCGCATTCCCGTTTCCAAACCCACGAGCCACTGTCTGCCCACTTTGGCTCGTGCGGCAAGCTCCGCCTGGGTGAGGCCAACCGTCAACCTGGCAGCGCGGACGAACTCGCCAAGATCGACATCGTTCCGAATCAATGTCTCCATACGGCGACTTTACTACGAATGTCGCAGAATGGCGACTCTTGGTTCCCTCTATCGACCCTCTAATACTGTCCGTGCCAAATGACGGTTTGGATGGCATTCCAGATCGTGAAGGCTAATGCCAGGCCGTAGACCCAGCGACGTTGCGTCTGGGTGAGCGGCACGAGGCCCAGCAGGGCCAGGCTCCACGGCAGGTACCACGGGTGGAGGGCTTGGCCGCCGATGGCCACCACCAGCGAGCCCCAGGCCACGGCTTCCAGGGGGCGGTCGGCGTAGTGGACCACAATCCACATCACGGCCGCCGCCAGCACGCCGGTGCTGAACAGGCCTGCGGCTGTCGCGAATCCCTGGCCATCGCCGCCGGCGAGGCCGACCAGCAACGTTCCGAGCTTGGCCAGCATCGCCAGCGGGGCCGGGGTGTTGGCCTTGCCCATCAAGTCGAGCCAGTTGATCCAACCCAGGCCCAGGCCGGTCGCGAAGCAGATTCCTATGAAGGACGTGACCGTGACAGTCGTGGCGACGGCCGTTCGCCAGGCTAGCGGGAGCAGGGTGTGGCGCAGGCGGTCGGGCCATGGCACGGTGTTGGGTTGGGACCGGACTTCGTCCGGAGATCCCGGAACGAGTCCGGGATGACTAGGTGGGGGGTCGTGGTCGGTGGGTTGGCATCGGACTGCGTCCGGAGATCCCGGAACGAGTCCGGGATGACACCTCACAAAGTGTCCTCGGCGGCTCAGCACCAGCGGCAGGCCTGCGACGGCCACCACGGCCAGGCCGCCTTGCTGCTTCAGGGCCATGGCCACGCCGACGGCGACGGGGGCTGCCAGCAGGCTCATCCACCAGGTGGGTTTCCAGGCCACGAGCCAGATGGCGAAGAGGGCCATCGCGATCATGGGGGCGTCGTTGTGGCCGCCGCCGATCAGGTGCAGCACCAGGAGCGGGTTGAGCACGCCCATCCACATCGCCCGGCGGCGGTGCTGGCCCACGGCGGCGGCGATCTGGGGCACCAGCCACAGCATCGCGGCGACGGCCAGGGCCACCGGTAGGCGCATCGCGATGTAGCCCCAATACGGGTGGAAGCCAGTCAGCTTCGCCATCAAACCCATGATGACAACCGCCAACGGCGGGTACGCCACTCCGCTGCCGGCCCAAAGCGGGTCGATTTGCCCGGCGTATGGGCCGCCCGACGACCCCAGTCCGGTCGCATACGGGCTCAAGCCTTGCTCCAGCTCGTAGCCAATGTCGGCGTACAGCACGACGTCCGGCGACAGCACGGGTGGGGCCAGCCACAGCGGCAAGCTCCAGATCAGCAGCGTCAGGCCGGCGTGCACTGGTTCGCGGCCACGCGCGGGGCGCACCTGCCACCACGCGTACGTCAACGCGACAGCGCCGGCGACGATCATGATCCGGTCGAGCGGCAGCGGGGCCAGCGAGCCAAACCACGTCGCCACCGGATCTGGCCAACCCACGGCTGACAAGGAAAACTCGTCGTTGGCGCCGCCCCAGGCCACCAGGCAGGTCCCCAGCAGGCCCAGCCAAACATGCGGCCGCAGCAGGGTTTGCTTCACGCGCGGCTCACTCTTCGGCGATCGCCTCGTGGTGGCGGACGACCTCGGCGACGATGAAGTTCAGCAGCTTTTCGGCGAACTCCGGATCGAGGTCCGTCTGGATGGCCAACTGCCGCAGCCGCGCGATCTGCTGTACTTCCCGCTCCGGATCGGCCGGGGCGAGCCCTTCTTCCCGCTTGAGGCGGCCGACTTGCTGCGTGATCTTGAACCTTTCGGCGAGCAGGCAGATGATCGCGGTGTCCAGATTGTCGATGGACGCCCGCATCCGGTCCAACTCGGGATTGCTCTGCATCGCCCCGATCTTAGCGCGTGAACCCCATTCCCGAACTGGCCTTGGGGAATCGTTGACTGACCGACCGTCGGTCAGTACGCTGAAAGCATGAGAGTTGTGAAGAAGCCGGAGGTGCGGCGGCAAGAGTTGCTGGACATCGCCATGGAGATGTGTCAAGAGGTCGGCTGGGACCAGATGTCCGTTGAGGCGATCACGACGCGCGCCAACGTCGCCAAAGGCACGTTCTACCACTACTTCAAGTCCAAGGACGAGGTCCGCCTCGCCCTGGGGGAGCAGTTCAGCGAGGAGCTTTTCGGATACATGCGCGAGGCCACCCAGGAGGCGGTCGGCCCAGCGGTGGAGCGGCTGCGCCACGTCCTGGACGCGTCCATCGCCTACAAGACGCGATACTCCGCCCGGGCAACGGATCTGATCAGTTACCTGTATTCCGATCAGAACATCGTCTTGCGCACGCACTTGGTCCGGGGGTGGATCGAGACGACGCGCGCTTTCGTCAAGCCAATCGTCGAGCTGGCCCAGCAAGACGGCTCCTTCGTGGTCGACGACGTGGATTCCACTTGCGACCTCATCCTGATGCTCTGGTTCCACTACTCCGACGCCTTGTGGCATCGCGCGCAGCACAGCGATGACTTCGTGGGCACGCTGCTCACCGGCTCCAAGGCGATGCTGGCCGCCCAGGGCCGCATGCTCGGATTGCCCGCGGACACCTTCACCATCGACATCGAACCCGCCGCGGAAGTGGCGATTGAGAACCTCTCGAAAGCTGGATAGGAAATGAATCGCAAAATCCTCATCGGTTGCGGCATCGGCGCCGCTGTGGCGCTGGCGGCGGGCGGCGGCATCTACTACTCGGCTGCCACCTCCGGAACGCAAGTGGGCGTGGCCCAGGCTGCGGTGGTGTCGCTGTCCACCACCGTGGACGCGTCCGGCACGGTTGCAGCGGGCGTGAAGACCGGCGTCTTCCCCGCCGCCGCCGGCACGGTCAAAGAACTACTGGTCAACGACGGCGACGTCGTGCAGGCAGGCGATCCGCTGGCCAAACAAGACACCGCCGGGCTGAAGCTGGCCGTGCAGCAGGCCAAGGCCAACCTCGCCGCCGCGCAGGCCCAACTCGAAGTGATCTCCTGGACGGCGCCCACATCGGCGGACAAGTCGGCCGCCAGCGCCGCAGTCTCCGCCGCCAAGTCGGCGCTGTCCACCGCCAACTCGAATTATTCCTCCTACAAGGCGCTTTACAACGCGGCGTCGCCCGACGAGCAGAAGACGATGGTCATCCAGTTGCGCTCGCTGAAGAGCGCCAAGTCGCAGGCCAGCGCCGCCCTCAAGCAGGCTCAAGCTGCCCAGAAGCGACTCAAAATCACCGGCGCCACTTCGAAGTCCACGTCAGCGGCCAACAAGGCCATCGCCGTGGCCGAAACTGCCTTGGACCAAGCCCAGCAGAATCTCGACAACGCCACGTTGACCGCGCCTATGGACGGCGTCGTCACGCTCGGCGCCGGCATGGAGGCCGGGGCGGGGCTGACCCCAGGGGTGGCCGCGTTTACGATCACCGATCCGAGCGGGCTGATCTTCCGAGCCGCCATCGACGAGGCTTCCATCGGCTCGATCATCGTCGGCCAAGAAGTGCAGGTGACGCTCGACGCCGCGCCGGACACGCCCTACAAAGGCACAGTCACGCGCATCGCCGCCTCGCCGACGCTCAGCCTCACCGGCTCCACGTCGTACCCGGTGGACATCGCCTTCGACTACGGCCAGGCTCGCGTCTTCCAGGGCATGAACGGCTCGGTGAACATCTCCACGGAAACGATCGGCGACGCCCTGACCGTGCCGGTGGAGTCCGTCATCTCCGGCAGCGGCGGCAAGTACGTCTACGTGTTGAACGCCGACGGCACAGTCAAGCAGACGCCGGTCACACTGGGCGCCGAGACAGCCACCGCCGTGCAAATACTGTCCGGCCTGAACGCCGGCGACACCGTGATCACCACCGGCGCCACCACGCTGCAGGACGGCCAAGCGGTGCAGGTGGCGACGGCATGAGCGAAGTGATCGTCCAGACCAAGTCGCTCACGAAGGTCTACGGCGCGGGTGCGGCCCAGGTGACGGCCCTGGGCGGGGTCGATCTTTCGGTCTACGCGGGCACATTCGTGGCTGTCATGGGTCCGTCGGGCTGCGGGAAGTCCACGCTGTTGAACCTACTCGGCGGCCTGGACACGCCCACGTCGGGCGATGTGGTCATCGCCGGGGATTCGCTCGCCGACCTCAGCGACGACAAAGTCACCGAACTGCGCCGCCGCCGGATCGGCTTCGTTTTCCAGTTCTTCAACCTGATCCCGGTGCTGACGGCCACCGAAAACGCCGCGCTGCCGCTGCGTCTCGACGGTGACCCGCAAGCTTCGGAAAAAGCCCGCGAATGGCTGACCCGCGTCGGCCTCGGCGACCGCCTCGACAACCGGCCCGACCAGCTTTCCGGCGGCCAGCAGCAGCGCGTCGCCGTAGCCCGCGCACTGTCCACCGACCCGGCGCTGATCCTCGCCGACGAGCCCACCGGCAACCTGGATTCCAAGTCCGCCACGGAGATCGCGCAATTGCTGGCCCAGGTCTCCACCAAGTGGGGCCGCACGGTTCTGATGGTCACCCACGACCCGCGGATCGCCGCCTTCGCCCACCGCCTGGTCCTCATGCGCGACGGCCAGATCGTCGACGACATGCCCTTGGACGGCTCGTCGACCGCCCCGCGCGCGGCCCTGGAGAAAGCGGGCTTGGTGTGAGCCACTTGACCTCTCATTCCGCCGCTTTTTCGTGTCGGCCCGCCGCTCTCACGTGTCGGCCCGCCGCTCTCACGTGTCATCCCGGACTTGTTCCGGGATCTCCGGACGGAGTCCGGTCCCAGCCCACCCACAAACGGACTGCGTCCGAGATCCCCGAACAAGTCCGGGATGACGGGGTTGAGGTCCGCGATGACGGGGTTGAGGTCCGGGATGACGGCGTTGGCGTCTGGGATGTCCGTTGGGGGCGCCCATGATCTTCACCTTGGCTTGGCGCTATTGGCGCGGACGCGGCCTGCGGTCGCTGCTGACCGCGCTAGCTGTGGTGTGTGGGGTCATGTTGACGTTTGGGCTCAACGGCGTGACGCCCACGTTGACGAAGGCGTTCGAGAAGAACATGTTAAACGCCTCCGGCAAGACCGATCTTTCCGTGGCGGAGAAGTCGGGGCAGACTTTCCCCGCGTCGGTGGCCGACGAGTTGGCGGCCATTCCGGGCATCGCGGCCGTCAGCCCCTACTTGCAGCAGCCGGCCCCGCTGCCAAAGCGCCCCGTTTCCGACCCGTCTGTCAACGCCCTCGCGCAGGTCACCGTGGTTGGCATCGTGCCTGACAAGGCTGCTCGCGTGCGCGACTACACCGTCTCCGCGGGCCGCATGATCACGGCCGGCGACGCGGCGGCCATGGTGGCCAATTCCGACGTGGCCGGGCAATTGGGTTTGACGCTGGGCGACACCCTGGAGCTTCCGGCGGCTGCCGGGGTGGTGAAGTTCCGCCTGGTGGGCATCTTGTCCGGCACCACCATGCCCGGCGAGGAGCAGGTGGTGGTCTCGCTTTCGGCCGCGCAGCAACTCTTCGGGGCGGGTGCCCGCATCAACGCGATCGACGCCACCTTCAGCGACGGCACCGACCGGGCGCAAGTGGAGCAGCTCGTCAAAGCCCGGCTTTCGGACAAGTACACCATCGGCGGGCTCACCTCCAATTCCTCGCTGCTGTCCAGCATGGAGATGGCGTCGACGGCGTTTATGATGTTCGGCTTGTTCGCGATGGCGACGGCCGCTTTCATCATCCTCAACTCATTCCGAATGCTGGTGGCCGAACGCCGCCGCGATGTCGGGATGTTGCGCGCGATCGGCATGAAGCGGCGCACCGTCGTGGGCATGTTCCTCGTCGAATCCCTGTTCCAGGGTGTCGTGGGCACCGGCCTGGGCCTGCTGGCGGGCTGGGGCATGGCTTCCGGCATCTTCGTGTTGATGGCGCCGATCACGAAAGATCTGATGCACATCGATTTGGGCGGCCCGATTTTCACCCCCGAGACGTGGGCCGTGTCGATCATCCTCGGCGTCGGCGTGACGATCCTGGCCGCGGTGTTGCCCGCCCGCGCCGCCGGCAAGGTGACTCCGATGGAGGCGATGCGCCCCCAGGTCGGCGAGAAGTACACCAAAGACATGCGCCGCCGCGGCTGGATCGGGCTGGGCATCCTGGTGGTCTCACTTTTCGGGTTGTTCTCGCGCGATTCGGGCCTGGTCGGTTTGGCGTCCGTGCTGGTGCTGGTGGCCATCGCGCTGGCTGTTCCGGCGGTCGTCATTCCGGTGGCGGATGTGGCCATCAAGCCACTGCAGGCCGTTTTCGGCCGCGAGGGGCCCATCGCGCGGTCCAACATCCAGCGCAACCCGGGCCGTTCCGGCGTCACGGTCACGGCCGTCATGCTCGGCATGGCCGCCATCGTGGGCATGATCACCGTCATCAACTCGATCTTCACCGGCTATCTCGCCTATCTCGACAAATCCATGTCTTCGGACTACCTGGTCATCCCATCGTCGATCGTGCTGTCGCAGGGCAATGTCGCCGCCGGGCCGGGCCTGGCCCGCCAGTTGGGCGAAACGCCGGGCATCGCGGCGGTCTCTACGCTGCGGGTGGGCCAAGGCCAGGTGGGCGGCCTGGACGTGCAAGTGATCGGCATCGATCCCGCCAAGTATCTGGATGTGGCTTCGCTGGAATGGAACACCGGGTCATCCGACAACGCCGTGCGCCAGCTCGCGTCCGGCCGCTGGGTGATCGCAAACGGGATTTACGCCTCGTCTAACGCGCTGACGCCGGGCCAAGCCATCGTCTTGGACACCCCCAACGGCTTGCGCACCTACTATTTGGCCGGTATCGGAAACGACTATCTGAACGCCAAGCTGGCCACGCTGTACACCTCGCAGGAGAATTTGCAGCGCGACTTCAACGTGGCCGACGACCTGCTGGTGATGGCCAACCGCGCGGCGAACGCCGATCCGGACACCGTCACCGCCCGCGTGCAGCGCGTCGTCGCCGGCTATCCGGCTTTCAACCTTTACGAGCCGGACACGTGGAAAGCTGAGCAGTCGGCCATTTTCGACATGTCGATGATCATGTTCTACGTGTTGATCGCGGCGCTGGCCGTCCCGTCGCTGCTGGCCTTGATCAACACCCTTTCGATCTCGGTGTTGGCACGCACCCGCGAGATCGGCATGCTGCGCGCTGTCGGGGCCACCCGCCGCCAAGTCAAACGCATGGTGCTCGCCGAGTCGCTGCTGCTGTCGCTGATCGGCACGGTCGTGGGGGCTGCCGCCGGCGTCATCCTCGGCTACGCCCTGGTGCTGGCGCTGAGCGCGATCGGCTGGGAGATGCCCTACTCGTTCCCCACCGCGGGCATAGTGACCGCCACGGTAGTAGGCATAGCGTTCGGCATGATCGCCTCTTCCGGCCCTGCGAAATCTGCCAGCAGGCTCAACGTCGTGGACGCGCTGCACCACGAGTGAGGCCGCCGATCACACCAGGTGGGCCAATCGCTCCACGAAGACGGCCAGCTTGTCGATCACGCTCGTCTTCTTGGCGGCGTGGTCGCCGCCCTTGGCGAAGCGGGGCTCGAACTCACCGGTTCACGTACCGGTAGACGAAGGCGGCGAACTCGTCCCGGGCGCAGGCGCGGGCGGGATGGAAATACGTTTCGGCGCTGGCCAGGCCGAGTGAGCGCATCCACTCGATGTCGGAGTAGAACGTGTGCGTCTTGGGTACGTCTTGGTAGCTCGGGACAGGGGCCGCGACGGGCGTGTTCGGGTTGAACAGCAGGTGATAGCGGTGCAGGAAAGCGGCAATCTCGCCACGGGTCACGGTGTCTTCGGGCATGAAGGTGCCCGCGCCTTTCCCGCTTGTCATCCGCATGGAGTACAGCCATTCGATCTCGCGGTAGAACATATGGGTGTTCGGCACGTCGCTGAAGGTGGGCGTGGCTGGGGCGGTGAAGTTCGGCGAGCCGAGCAGCCGGTAGAAGTAGGCGGCGATCTCCCCGCGGGATAGCTCGCGTTCCGGCCAGAAATTGTCGTTGTTGGCGCCGTGGCTGGCGACGCCCGCCCAAGCCAGGTAGTTGATGGCGTCATAGAAGCGCTGGTTGCTGGGCACGTCCAGGTAGTAGCGCACGGAACGCTCCGAACGCAGCGAGAAAACCTGCGGGCCGCCGTTGGGATGGGTGCCAGTGATGGTGGCGATCAGCCGGTGCCCGAGATCCTCGTGCGTGGGTGTGTACGTCTGCGAGGTGCCGACCTCGCCGTAGCCTTCCCGTTCCCAGGAATAAGTTACGCCCGTGTAGCGCGGGCAGGTGACGCCGCTCGCCGTCATCGGCTGGCCCACCCGCAGCGTGCCGGTGAGCTGCACCGATCCGGAGCAGCCGGGCAGCAGGTGGAACAGGATCGGCGTCTCATCCCAGATGCCTTCGGCCGCAGAGGCGCGCACGCGCACTTCTTCATTGGCCGACCCGAGGCCTTGCGGCAGCGTGTAGCTCAGCAAGCCGGATTCGGTCAGAGTCATCCAGCTTGGCAGGTTGGCGGAGGTGAAAGTGATCTGGGCGTCCGGCGAGCCTTCCAAGATGGCCCGCAACTGCAGCGATCCGGAGTTTCCGGGCAGCACCCAGATTTCCAGGTCCGTGGGGATATTCGTGATCATGACGTGCTCAGCCGGGCGGCGCGGCACGCCGACCGCGTTGGACATGGCGTTGGCGGCGTTCAGCCTGTTGCTGAGGAAAAGAAACTCCTTCACCTGGACGGAGCTCAACTCCGGATTGGCCCGCCACACCAGGCTCGCCGCCGCCGAGACCGCCGCCGTCGCCGAAGATGTGCCGCCGCGCCGCGAACCCCAAGTGCTGTTCAAGCCGAACGCGGGGAAGATCGACGACGGGGCGGAGATGTCCACCTGGTCGTTCATCATCGTGTACGGGTCATGCGTGCCATCCTCTTGGGTGCCGCTGACCGAAACCGCGGGCTTGTACGAGGCCGGGTACATCAGACACTGCGGCTCGTTCGGGTTGTACAGGTTGCCGGCGGCCGCCACCAGGATCACGCCGCGGCTGGCCGCATAGTCCATGGCCGTGGCCACCACCGACGACAAGGCGCACTTGCCCAGCGACATGTTGATGATCTTGGCCCCGTCCGCGACCGCCGCGTAAATGCCGTCCACCACCGCGTCGTCGCTGATCTGCCCGTTGGCGCTGAGCCGGTAGACCAGCACTTTCGCGTCCCAGGACGCCCCCGCCAGGCCGAAAGCGTTGTTGGTGGCCGCCGCGATCACGCCGCCCATCTGTGTGCCGTGGCCGTAGGTGTCGTCGGGCCAGTAGTCGTCGTCCGCGAAGTCGTAGCCGGGCACGATGTTCGGCCCCTTGTCGGCGTGCTCCATGTCAAAGCCGGTGTCGAGCAGCGCGATGGGAAAGTCCTCGGGTGGCGCGGCGTTAGCCAGCAGCGGCCAGGCATTGATGAAGTTGGAGCCGGGCGACGGTTGCAGGTTCCATTGGCCGGCCAACCCTGGGTCGTCGGGGGAGTCGGTGTAGCTCTCCACAGCGCCCATCGCGTTGTAGTCGACAGCCTGGAACAAGCCTGAGCCGGTGAGCGCCGCGGCCACATCGGCGGCGTCGGCGGCGGCCACGTCGAACTTGAACACGGACGCCCGCCGCCCTGAGGTCGTCAGTGTGGCTGGCACGGCGTTCGCGGCCAGGTATTCCCGCACTTCGGTTAGCCCAACGCCTTCCTGGGGCAGGCCCAGCAGTTCGGTGGGGATTGCGCCGTCGCTGTCGGGCGTCAGGTCGGGTGCCAGCGTTCCGGGTGAATCGGCGGGCGGCGGGTCGTCTGCTCGGGCGGGGGTGGCGCCAAGGCAGAGGGCGATGGCGAGCAGGGCCAAGGCGGCGTTGCGCAAGAATCGCATGGATCCTCCCAACTTCAGGGGCGCCTTCAGCCTACTTCAAGGTCAGCTTGGCTTGCACGGGCGAATGGTCGGAAGCGACGATCCCGGTCCAGGTCGGCACCCGCTGGCCGTTCACCTTCTTCCACTTGACGTTGGGCCCGCTGATCGTGGCCCACGTGGCGACCTTCGTGCCTTTCTTCACCCAGACGTAGTCGTAGTGTCGCGACGATTTGAACCGCTTGATCACCTTCGCAATCACCTTCGTGCCGCCGACCTTCGCGCCCATCTGGTTCATTGAGGCGGCATTGGGCACATCCGAGACGTCCTTCTTGGCAACGGTGAACGAATCCACCAGGCCACCGTCCAGCAGCGTATTCAGCGGATCGACGAAGACCGCACGCTTTTCGTCGCTGCGCAGGTTGAAATCGCCCAGCAAAATGAACGGCGCCGAATCCGCCACGCGCTCGATCATCGCCAACAGGTTTGTGGCTTCTTCATTTCGGACTTCGGCGTTCTCCTCGGTCTGCCAAGGCTGCAAGTGCGTGTTGAAGACGAAGAAGCGGCGCTTTTCCGCCTTGGCCCAAACCTCCGCCCAGACGGCTTCCCGGCTGAAACCCCAGCCGCGCGCTTCACCGTCGGAGATGACGTCCTGCCCGGTGGAAAGCACCTCGAACCTGCTGGTCCGCAGGGCGATCGCCAAGTCGTAGCCGAGCCGGACCCACGTGTAGTCGTCCAACTCGGAGCGCAGCAGCGGCCCGCCCTCGTCGTCCCACTGGAACTCTTGGAAGCCGATCACGTCCGGGTCGCCGAGCCGGATCTTGTCGATGGTCGCGGGCACGCGGTTGACGGGCACGAGTTCGTCCAAGTCGATGTAGTCGGAATAGAACCCGGCCGCCGGCCCATAGCCGCCAAGGATGTTGTAGCTCATGGCCGTGAATGTGACCGGCTCGTCGGATTCGGCTTCGGGAGCGGTCTGGGTCACTTCGGGATCGGTGATCGCCGACGGGATCGGCGACACGGCCATGGTGGGCACGCAGGCGGTCAGCAGGCACAGGGCGGCCAGCGTTCCCAACCCCTGCCGCAAAGCCACGGTTTCCACCTTAGCGGCAGAAAAAAGAGCGGCGGGAACGAATCCCGCCGCCCGAGGTCCTGCGCGAATCACCCGTGCAGGGCCATGTAACTCTAGCTCATGTAGTCAACTGCGCTATCCGCCGATGACCGCCCCAATGATGACAGACTGCGCGAAATAGATCACGAACGCGGCCGCGACCGCCCACAGGATCGGGTGGATGTCCCGCGCCTTGCCGCGCAGCGCCTTGATGAGCACGTGGCTGATGAAACCAGCCCCGATGCCCACCGAAATGGAGTAGGCGAACGGCATGAGCGCCAGGCACAAGAACGCCGGGACGGACTCTTCCAAGTCGGCCCAGTTGATTTCGACGACTTGGGCCATCATCAGGCAGCCGACGAACACCAACGCTGGCGCGGCCGCCTCAGACGGCACCATGTCCACGAACGGTGCCAACACCAAGCAGAGCAGGAACGCCACGCCGGTCGTCACCGAAGCCAGGCCGGTGCGCGCGCCGTCGCCGACGCCTGAGGCAGATTCGATATAGGACGTGTTGGAGGATACGGACCCCAGGCCGCCGGCTAGCGCGCCCAGCGAGTCGACGATCAGGATTTCCTGCAGGTGGTCCGGGTTGCCGTCCTTGTTGAGCAGCTTGCCCTCGGCGCCGACTGCCACGATCGTGCCCATCGTGTCGAAGAAGTCAGCCAGCAGCAGGGCGAAAATCAACAAGATGAAGCCCAAAATGGTGCCCGCCGAGGCGCCGTTGAACGCGCCGATCAAGTCCACGCGGCCGATCAGGCCGAGATCCGGGGCAGACCAGCCGTCAAACGCCGGGATGTTCAGCGCCCAGCCGGTGAGGTTGTCGGCGCTGTATCCGCCCGGCGAGAACGCCGCGTTGACGCCCATGGCGATCACCGTGGTGGAGATGATGGCGATGAGCATCGCGCCCTTGACCCGCGCCACGTACAGGGCGATCAGCAGGAACAGCCCGATGATGAATACCAGGATCGGCCAGCCCGCCAGCGAGCCGTTGGAGCCCAACTGCACCGGGGTGGAGGATCCGGCGGTGATGAACTTCGCGTCCGCCAATCCGACCATCGTGATGAACAGGCCGATGCCCACCGAGATAGCGGAGCGGATGGAGCGCGGCACGGCGTTCATCACAGCCTTGCGGAATCCGGTCAGCACCAGGATCGTGATGATGATGCCTTCCCAGGCGACCATGCCCATCGCCTGCGGCCACGTCATCTGGCTTGCGATGGTGCCGGCGACTATGGAGTTGATGCCCAACCCGGCGGCCAGCGCCACCGGGAAGCGGCCGTAAACGCCCATGATGATCGTCATCACGCCGGCGACCAGCGCGGTGGCGGCCGCGACCATCGCCAGCGACTTGCCGCCGTCCTGGTCTGCGGGCAATCCGCTGATGAGGTTGCCGTCTTTGTCGGCGGCGAAACCCAAGATCAACGGGTTCAGCACAATGATGTACGCCATGGTGAAGAACGTCACCAGGCCGCCGCGGATTTCCCGCCCGACATTGGAGCCGCGCTTCGTGATCTCGAACCACCCGTTGAGCGTGAAGCTGGGACGCGTCGGCGCCGGGGTGGGAGTCTTCGGGGCCGAGGGCGCCGCCTTCGGCTTGGTGGCAGTGGCTGCGGCAGGTTTGGCGGCAGCCGTAGACGGTTTCTTAGCAGCGGCCGGCTTCTTGGCAGCCGGTTTCCGCGATGGAGTTGAGGCCATGCGCAGATATTAACCGCCCGAAAGCCCTGTCGCGCGGTGTTTTGAAAATGCCCGTCATCCCGGACAAACGCGCCGCGTCATCTCGGACGAAGTCCGTGTGCCCCGTCAGGGGCACCCTGCGGGGTGCATGGGACTACGTCCCAAGATGCCGGAACGAGTCCGGCATGACAGGGAAGGTAGTTAGACTTCACGATGTGAACCAGATCAAGCCCGTGCTCATGCAGGCGCCGGTCAAGGCGCTCGACCCGGATGGGAAGCTGGTGCTGGCCATCGGCTCCGGCGGGTTCGGCGTGGCGACGGTAGTGTGCCTGGCCCTTTACGGCGAGTTGGCGGTTTCCGGCCAACTGTGGCGCCTGTGGGTGGCCCTGACGGGACTGGGTTTGGGGCTGCTGGCGCTGGCCATCGTCTGGTGGCGCCGCCGGGGCACCACAAGATAACAATCGTGTATACCCGAGTGGACGCGCTCGGCGCGATGGGTTAGAGTTCTCCCGTGCGAAACACATCCAACGCCGTCGCGTGCCTCGTCGCAGGCCGCTGCTGTTGTCGAATGTGCCCGCGAGGCTGAGCCTGAGCATCCGCACCCACCCATGCCAATCCAACCAGCCTGAGCCCCTGCCCACAGACCAACATGCGCACGCACGCGTATACGAAAGGAAATACCATCATGAGGAAATCAATAGCCGCCGCCGTAGGCATCTTGCTGCTCGCTCTGGGCGCCTGCTCGGCCCAGCCGACCGCCCAGACGTCGGGTGACGCCGGTGACGACGCCGTCGCGGCGCTGAACGGCAAGATCATCTTCGGCACGGAGGGCACCTATGCGCCCTTCTCCTACCACGACCAGGCCACGAACGAACTCGTCGGCTATGACGTCGAGGTCGCCAAGGCGGTCGCCGAAAAGCTGGGCCTGGAGGCCGAGTTCGCCGAGACGACCTGGGACGGCATCTTCGCCGCGCTGGAATCCGGCCGCTTCAACGCCATCGCCAACGAGGTCGAGTTGACCGAGGAGCGTAAGGGCATCTACGACATGAGCGAGGCCTATTCCGTGTCTTACCCGGTCGCGATCACACGCACGGACAACACCGCCATCAACACCGTGGCAGACCTGAAGGGCAAGACCGCCGGCCAGTCCGCGGGCTCCAACTGGGGCGCGAAGGCCGAAGGCTATGGGGCGACCGTCGAGACTGTGCCGGGCTTCTCGGAGGCCGTGGCCGCCGTCCAGCAGGGTCGCATCGACTTCACGCTGAACGACGCCCTTGCTGCGCTCGACTATTTCAGCACCACCAAGGACACCGAGACCAAGATTGCGGTCGAGGTCACCGACGACAAGGTCTACCAGGGCTTCGCCCTCAAGAAAGACTCCGGCCTGCTGGACGCCGTCAACAAGGCGCTGGCCGATCTGAAGGCTGACGGCACGCTCAAGGCCATCGGCGAAAAGTACTTCGGCAAAGATATCTCCCAGTAGGGGTCGTACACTGAGGGCCACACTCCGCCGCGCGGCAGGGGTGTGGCCCTCACCACGTTGAGGCGGAGGAGAAGATATGAACCATTGGCAACTCGCGGTTGATTCCTTTTGGCCACTGGTCTGGGCGAGTGTCGCGGGCACGATTCCGCTCACGCTGCTGTCTTTCGCGTTCGGCCTGGTCTTGGCGGTGCTGGTGGCCCTGGCCCGGCTGTCGTCGCTCAAGCCCGTCGCGTTGATCGGCCAGTTCTACGTGTCGGTCATCCGCGGCACTCCGCTGCTGGTGCAGCTTTTCATCATCTTCTACGCACTGCCCTTCATGGGAGTCCTGCTCGATCCGTACCCGTCGGCCGTAATCGCCTTCTCCGTGAACGTCGGCGGCTACGCGGGCGAGACCATACGCGGCGCGATTCTCGCCGTGCCCAAAGGGCAGTGGGAAGCCGCGGCCGCCGTCACTTTGGACTATTGGCGCACGCTGCGCCGGGTGATCTTGCCGCAAGCCTTCCGTATTGCCATCCCGCCGCTGTCGAACACCTTCATCGGGTTGGTCAAAGACACCTCGCTGGCTTCCATCGTGATGGTGACCGAATTGCTGCGCCGGTCCCAGATCATCGCCACGCCGACGTACGATTTCCTCACGATGTACACGGAGGCGGCGTTGATTTATTGGCTTATCTGTACCGTGCTCTCCTTCGCCCAGAAACGGGTTGAAGTGCGGCTGAGCAAGTATGTGACGGTGTGACATGGCGCTGCTCGAAATCCGCGAACTGCACAAGTCCTTCGGCGACAACCAAGTCCTGCGCGGCATCCAGTTGGACGTCCCGGCGGGGTCGGTGACGGTCATCGTCGGGCCGTCGGGGTGCGGCAAGACCACGCTGCTGCGCTGCGTCAACGGCCTGGAAAAGCCCGAGTCGGGCCGGGTCACCATCGACTCCACCAGCGTCGACTGGGTCTCGAAACCGTCCAAGCAGGAGATCCACGAGCTGCGCGCCAAGACCGGCTTCGTCTTTCAGGCCCACCACCTCTTCCCGCACCGCACTGCCCTGGAAAACGTCATCGAGGGCCCCATTTACGGGCAGGGCAAGTCGCGCGAATGGGCCGTTGGCTACGGCATGGAGCTGTTGGAGCAGGTCGGCCTGGCGGACCGCGCCGGCGCTTTCCCTCACGAGTTGTCCGGCGGCCAGCAGCAGCGCGTGGGCATCGCCCGGGCGCTCGCCCTACAGCCCAAACTGCTGCTTTTCGACGAGCCCACCTCGGCGCTGGATCCGGAAATCGTCGGCGACGTGCTGCAGGTGATGCGCAACCTGGCCCGTCAGGGGTGGACGATGGTCGTGGTGACCCACGAAATCCACTTCGCCACGCAAGTCGCCAACCAGGCCGTCTTCATGGACCAGGGCCAGATCGTGGAGCAGGGCGACCCGCAGCAGGTGCTGCTCAACCCCAAACAGCCGCGCACGCAGGAATTCCTGCGCCGCGTGTTGGATCCGCTGGCCGATTCGGACGCGCCGTTCGTGAGTCCGACCGAGACCAGTGCCGTTGACGCCCCTGCCCCGCTGATCTCCAGTGGGGAAGGCCATGGGGTCGGCGGCCATGCCTGAGTTCTCCACGCGCGCGATCCACGTCGGGCAAGAGCCCGATCCCATCACGGGCGCGGTCGTCCCGCCGGTCACATTCGCTTCCACCTACGTCATGGACCAGGTCGGCGTGCCGCGCGGCGGCTACGACTACTCGCGTTCCGGCAATCCGACGCGTGACGGTTACCAGGCCGCGCTCGCTTCCCTGGAGGAGGGCGAATCCGCGCTGGCTTTCCCGAGCGGGCTGTCGGCCACCGACACGGTGTTGCGGGCGCTCGTGCAGCCGGGAGAAAGGGTGCTCTATTCCCAGGATGTCTACGGCGGCACGTACCGCATGTTCAACCAACTGCTCCCCGCCGAATGCCGGCTGGCCCACGGCTTGGACGCCACTGACACGGTCGCGCTGGCCAACGCCGCGGGGGAGTTGCGGCCGCGGGTGGTCTGGCTGGAGACGCCGTCCAATCCGCTGCTCGACATCATCGACATCGAATCCGCAGCCGCCATCGCGCATGCCGTCGGCGCATTCCTCGTTGTGGACAACACCTTCGCGACGCCGGCCCTGCAGCGCCCGCTGACTTTGGGCGCGGACGTGGTCGTGCATTCCACTACGAAGGCCATCGGCGGCCACTCCGACCTGGTCGGGGGAGCGGCGGTGTTTGCTCCCGGCCTGGAGTTGGGCCGTCCAGGCGCCTCCGAAACGGGGTTGGTTGCCGCCGAGGCCTACTGGTGGCAGAACGCCACCGGCGCGATCCCGAGCCCGTTCGACTGCTGGTTGGGGCAACGCGGCTTAAAGACGCTCGACGCCCGGGTGCGCGCCGCCTGCGCGAACGCCCAAATCATCGCCGAATTCCTGGAGACTGTCCCGCAAGTCACTCGGGTGCGCTATCCAGGCTTGCCCAATGATCCCGGCCACCAGACCGCCGTCGAACAGATGGACGGCTTCGGGGCGGTGGTCTCCTTCCAGGTGGGTTCGGCCCAGGCGGCCAAGGCCATCTGCGAAGCCACAAAGGTGTTCCTGTTGGCCGTCTCCCTGGGCGCGGTCGAGTCGCTGATCGAATACCCGGCCGCTATGACGCACCCCCAAAAGAGCGGTTCCGCAGCCGCCATACCGGCCGACTTGGTCCGCCTGGCCGTGGGCCTGGAAGACTCCGACGACCTGATTGCCGACCTGCGGCAAGCCTTCGCCGCCGCCGCCAAATGACCGCCGCAGCGCTGGCCCAGTTTCTAGGCAGCATCCCGAGGGTCTCGCTCGGCTTCTTCCCCACGCCCGCCCATCGCCTCACCCGTCTCGATCCCTGCTCGTCCCCAACACCCCCACCCGCGTCGTCCCCAACACCCCCACCCGCGTCGTCCCCAACACCCCTACCCCCGTCATCCCCAACACCCCCCCCCCCGTCATCCCGGACTCGTTCCGGGATCTTGGGACGCAGTCCCATGCGCATCGAAGATGCGCCCGATCCCGCGCTTGTGGAGCAACTGCTCACGCGCAGTCCCATGCGCATCGAAGATGCGCCCGTCCCCCGGACCGACCTGTGGATAAAACGCGACGACCAATCTGGCCTGGCCTCTGGCGGCAACAAGGTGCGCAAACTGGAATACCTGCTCGCTGACGCCCTCGCCAAGGGCCACGACACAATCGTGACCGGCGGCGGGTTCCAGTCCAATTTCGCCCGGCAGGCGGCGGCAGCGTGTGCGCGCCTCGGCCTACGCTGCGTGCTGGGCCTGCACGAAGGCCATCTGCCAACGGATGAATACCGCAACGGCGGCAACGTCTGGCTGGACGAACTGCTCGGCGCGGACGTCCGCGTCTACCCCGGCAACACGGTCGAATCGATCCAGGCGGCGGCGGACGAGTTGGCCGCCGCGGGACGCGACGCCTACGTCATCGAGATGGGCGGCTCCAACGCCCTGGGTTCGCTCGGCTACGCCCGCGCCGCCTTGGAGTTGCACGAGACGCTGCTGCCCGACGACTTGCCGCAAGCGATTGTGGTGGCCAACGGCTCCAATGGCACGGCGGCTGGCCTGGCAGCGGGCCTGGCCGCGCTGGGCTCCCCGATCGAGCTAGTAGCCATGTGTGTGGACGAGCCGGCTCCCGGCGCCGAAGCTGGCATCCGGCAGATCATCGCCGACATGTGGGCGTTGGGCCTGCCCCAAGGAGAAGTCCACCTGCGGGTTGCCGACCACGCCCTGGGCGCCGGCTACGGCGTCCCCACCGATGGCATGCGTGAAGCGGTGCGCCTGCTGGCGTCCCGAGAGGGCATCCTGCTGGACCCGGTCTATTCCGGCAAGGCCTTCGCCGGCCTGCTCAGCGAGTTGCGTTCCGGAACTGGCGTTGCCGCCTACGAGCGCGTCTTGTTCTGGCACACGGGCGGCCTGCCCAGCGTGTTCCCCTATCGGGCGGAACTGTAGCCGGTCTGCAAGTCGCTTCGCTGCGGCAACGATGGCCTCCCGCTCGTCATGCCGGACTTGTTCCGGCATCTTGGGACGCAGTCCGGCCTGGTGGTGGGTTGGCCGGTAATGTCAGTTCTTCGTCAGGAACTTGTCCGTCAGGTGGGCCGGCAGCAACTCGTAGCCGTGGAACTCGCGCGAGAAGGTGCCCGAGCCGTGGGCGATGCCGCGCAGGTCGATGGCGTAGCGCGCCAACTCCAACTGCGGGACGAGTGCCCGGATGACGGCCTTGCGATTCACCGAATCAGAGCCCAACAGTTGGCCGCGGCGTCCGGACAAGTCCGTCATCACCGGCCCGAGATACTCTTCGCCGACGGTGACGGTGACCAGGTCGATCGGCTCCAGCAGCGCGGTGACCGTAGGCTTGGCGGCTTCCTTGATGGCCAACTGGCCGGCAAGCTGGAACGCCATATCGGACGAGTCGACGGAGTGGGCCTTGCCGTCGAAGAGGGTGACGCGGACGTCCACCATCGGGAAGCCGGCGATTACGCCCTTCTCCAGCGCGGAACGCACGCCCTTCTCCACGGACGGGATGAACTGGCGTGGGACCGCGCCGCCCACGACCTTGTCGACGAACTCGAAGCCCTCGCCGCGTGGCAGCGGTTCCACTTCGATGTTGCACTTGGCGTATTGGCCGTGCCCGCCGGACTGTTTCACGTGGCGGCCCTCAGCGGTGGCTTTGCCGATGAACGTCTCGCGCAGCGGAATGCGCAGTTCTTCCTGCTCGACCTTGACGCCGTAGCGGTCGTTGAGGCGATTGAGCAGCAGGTCGGCGTGAGCCTGGCCCGTCGTCCAAATGACGAGTTGGTCGCCGCCGGAACGCTCGACGCGCACCGTGGAATCTTCTACGGCAAGCCGCTGCAGCGCGCCGGAGAACTTGTCCTCGTCGTTGCGCGTGGCGGCCTTCACGGCCAACGGCAGCAGCGGATCGGGCAGCGTCCAGCGGGCCACCACGCTGGGGTGGTCCTTCGCGGACAGTGTGTCGCCGGTCTCGGCCGAGTTCAGCTTCGGGATCAGGACGATCTCGCCGGCGATCGCGGACGTGCGCGGCTTCAACTCGACGCCCACCGGGGCTTGGATGCCACCGACGCGCTCGTCGGAGTCGTGATTCTGGTGCACTTCGTCGGCCTGCGGCCAGCGCCCGGCGATGTGGACCGTGTCGTCCACCTTGAGCGTGCCGGAGAAAATGCGCACCATCGACAACCGCCCGGCAAACGGGTCAGTTGTGGTGCGGATGACCTGCGCGACGAGCGGGCCCGCCGGATCCGTGGCCGGCAGCGGCAGCGGATCGCCCTTGAGGGAATCGACCTCCGGGTTCGGATGCGAACTTGGCGTGGGGAAGCCGCGCTCGATGAGCGACAGCAGCTCTTCCACGCCGACGCCAGTGGCGGACGAAATCGGGACCAGGGGATACAGGTTGCCGGTGGAGACGGCCTTCATCATCGCGTCGAGCAACTCGTCGGCGCCGATCTCCTCCTCGGCGAACAGGCGCTCCATGAGCTCCTCGTCCTCGGCTTCCTGGATGACGCCTTCGATCAGCGGGCTGCGGTACCGCTCCACGTGCGTGTCGGTCGCGGTGACCGGCAACGTCTTCACCGAGCCGCCGGAGTAGTCGTGCTCTTCGAGCGAAATCAGGCCGATGTTGCCCGCCAGCTCGCCGGACGCCGCCAGCGTGGGCACGTGCGTCGGGAGCACCATGTCTCCGAACGTCTGCTGGGCGGAAGTCACGGAACCGTCGAAGTCGGCGTGCCCGGCGTCCAGCTTCGTCAACGCGATGATCCGCGGCAGGTTGGCGCTGGCGCATTCGTCCCACAGGGCCTGCGCCATGCCGTCAATGCCGTCGGCGGCGGAAACCACGAAGATCGCGGCGTCGGCGGCCCGGATGCCCGCCCGCAACTCGCCTACGAAATCTGGATGCCCGGGTGCGTCCAACAGGTTGACCACGACGGACTCGTTGATGAAAGTGGCCAGATACAGTTGCGCCGCGCGTTCGGGATCATCCTTCTCGCCGCGATAGCCGGCCACGCGGGCCTTCAACAACTGTTCGAACAGGGACGTCTTGCCAGACCCCGCATTTCCGATGAGGACGACATTGCGTACCTGGTCCGGACTGGTCACTTGTGTGCTGCTCAGCTTTGAACTCATGGGGACAACCTTTCCATCTGGCCGAGTTGCTCGCAACCGAAGTCCGGATTCCGGCAACTCCTTTACGCGTACACGTACTGCAGCGGTTGGGCCGCGTCCCAGATGAGCAGGGAACCGCTGCCCACAGCCGAGCTGGCGTCCCGCCATTCCTTTTCAGGGTACCCGTCGACGTACTTGGCGGTGTCCACGACCAGGTACTTGCCGTCCTGCTTTCCAACGAGCAGCAGGGCGGTTTCTTCATCGCCGATCCACACTGTTGTGAGGTACGCTGGCAGGGCGGGAGTGCCTGCAACGAGTGCGGTTTCCGCCTTCTCGACGCGCCACTTGCCCGTTTCGGCAATGGTCAACTGCAGCTCGTAGGCGGTCTTCTTGTCGAAATCGATGCCCGAATACAGTTCTTCGCCGTCCGCTTCCCGCCACCGGGAGCCGTCGTAGACGTACCATCCCGCTTGGCTTTCCAATTCCACCCCAACTTGGGCGGCGAGGTAGCGCTGCGAGTCTGAGGCCGCCAAGAACTGCAAGCCGCATTGTTCGTCGTCGCCATGGGGAATCTCGGGAAGCGCGGACCACTCCTCGCCGACACGCTCGGCCGAATCGCAGTCCCGAGTGAGCAAGAGGCGTTCGCCGTCAACGAGGAGCCGCGTATCGATGCTGTCGATATCAGCGAAGGCAGCCGGCAGTGACACCGTGCTCCAGGTGTTGCCAAGCGTGTCATAGCGGTACAGCGCGTAGTGCCGCGATCCGTCGTCGACCAGCGCGTACACGGCATCGCCCACCTGCTGGGCATGTTCGACCCAGGTCAGCGGGCCGGGCAGGGCGGCCGCCTGCGTCCAGGTCTGGGTGTTCGGGTCGAACACCGCGGCGCCGTCGGCTTGGAAGTCCTTGTCGGGTTCGACGAGGCCGCCCAGGTCTTCGGTGTGCCCGCCGAACACCAGGAACCTGTCGCCCAGCGATACGACGGCGGGATACCACGTGGCGATGGGCGATCCCGAGACCGGGAGCCAAACGCCCTGCTCAAGCGCGGTCTGGGTCGGTTCCGGAATGGGGGCGGCGGTCGGGGTATCGCTGGGGCTTGCCGCCGGCGTCGGAGCGCAACCGGTCAGGACAAGGGCCAGCGAGGTGAGTGCCGCAGCGATGATCCTCTTAGTCATGATCTCTCCTAGTGAGTTGGTACTACACGTCACATGTGCTGGCTGAGCCCAACGTGGCGGATCGTTGCCCTAAGTTTCCCTGAGATTCTTTCATCCCATGATGCATGCCAGGCCTCATCTGAAGTCATAGCGCACCAGTTTGTCGTCCATGCCGACCAGCAGCGTGTCGCCGCCGACGCCATACGTCCAGCCCTGTGCCCAAGGCTTCTCGATCTTCAGGTAGCGGCCATCTTCGACGCCGACCACGTAATAGGAGTCGTCCAGGTCGTCGACGGTCACCGGGCCGGCCGGCGTGCCTTCGCGTTGCCGGGTGTTCTGGGCCCGGATACCGAGTTCGGGCACGATCTCGCCGCCGAACCAAAAGACCGGATTCTCGTCGTCGAAGTCCACACCCCTGATGGCGTAGTCCCCTGTGGACGTGACGTAGTCAACCCAGAAGACATCCGGCTCGGCGGGCACCTTGGTCCAGAACCCGTCATCGCCGTTGTACCAAGGCTGGCCTTCTTGGCTCTCGCCCACCACGTGCGCCATCAGGTGGTTGCTGGAGCCGACACTGTCCGGCATGAGCATCGCCCAGCAATTGTCGTCCACCTCGTGCGGTGGCTCGGGCAGCGCGACCCAATCTCCGCCGACCTGCTCGTAGAAGCTGCATCCGTTGTAGGCGTACAGGTACTCGTCGTCTGCCAGGACGCCGGTCAAAGCCTCCGGATTCGCAACCCGCGGCATGTCCATCGTGGTCCAGGTGTTGTCCGCCAAGTCCAGCATGTAGATGGCCCACTGGTTGCCGCTGACCCGCACCACCTCATACCAACTCCCATCGCGCAGGCTGGACACGCCGAAGTCCTGGATCGGGCCGGGCGGGCTCGGCAGTTCGACCCAGTCACCGCTGTCCGGGTAGTAGCGCGCCTGCTCATAGTCGGTCTCGCTTACGTGTCCAGTCACCAAGAATGAATCGCCCACCCAGTTGAAGGTGAGGTATCCAGGCAGCGGGTTGCCACCCACCTCGGTCCAGCCGTCGGGCAACTCGGCGCTTGGCGTGGGAGACGCCGCCGGGGTTGGTTCTGCCGACTGGTTGGCAGTGGCGGTGGGAGCCGCGGTGGGCGCGGGGCTGGCGCAACCCGCCAGCGCCAGCGCGAGGCTGGCCGCGGCTACTGTCAGAATCGGCTTGAGATCCATGGTGTTCTCCTGGTGTGAATAGTCCATACGCCTTCATGACGCACCGGGAAAACTCCGCGTGGCAAGCGCTTCCCTAAAGTTCCCTGAGAATTCTCCTGCGCCCCCAGAACTTGTCCGGGATGACGACGAGGGGAGCGCCAGGAGTCAGCGTTGCGCCATGGGCACGTAGCGGCGATGTCCGGGCCCCGTATAGATCTGCTTCGGCCGGGCGATCTTCAGTTCCGGATCGGTGACGCACTCCTGATATTGCGCCAACCAGCCGGACGTGCGCGGGATGGCGAACAGCACGGTGAACATCTCGGGCGGGAACCCCAAGGCCTCGTACATGATCCCGGAGTAGAAATCGACGTTCGGGTAGAGCTTCCGCGAGGTGAAGTACTCGTCGTTGAGCGCGATCCGCTCCAACTCTTGGGCGACCCGCAGCAGCGGATTGACCCCGGTGATGTCGAACACATCGTCGACGGCCTGGCGGATGATCTTCGCGCGCGGGTCGTAGTTCTTGTAGACGCGGTGGCCGAAGCCCATCATGCGCCGCTCGCCGCGTTTCACCGCCGCGATGAAGTCCGGCACGTTGTCCAGCGAGCCGATCTCGCGCAGCATCTTGAGCACCGCCTCGTTGGCGCCGCCGTGCAGCGGCCCGTGCAGCGCCCCAATGCCCGCCGAAACGCAGGTGTACAGGTCGTTGCCGGAACTGGCCACGCAGCGCACCGCGTTGGTGGAGCAGTTCTGCTCGTGGTCGGCGTGCAAGATGAACAGCACTTCCATCGCGCGGATCAAGCGCGGATCGGCCGCGTACTTGCGCTCGGCCTGCTTGAACAGCATCGCCAGGAAGTTGTGGCAGTAGCCGTATTCGTCGTCCGGATCTGCGTACGGCTTGGCTTTGCCCTTGCGGTAGATGAACGCCGCCAGCGTGGGCATCTTGGCGATCAGCCGGGCGATGTTCAACGCGCGGCATTCCGGGTCGGTGTAGTCCTGCGACTCGGGATAGAAGGTGAAGAATGCCGCGACGGAGGCCATCAGCATCGACATCGGGTGCGCGTCGTAGGGGAACCCCGCCAGCAGAATCTTCAGCTTGTCCGGGATGCGCCGGTGCAGCGTTATGGTCTCCTCCCAGGCGGCGAGCTGGTCCGCTGTGGGCAGTTCTCCATTCAGCAGCAAGTACGCCACTTCGAGGTATGTGGAGTGTTCCGCAAGGTCTTCGACGCGGTAGCCGCGATACTGCAGGATGCCCTCGTCGCCATCTATATAGGTGATCGCCGAATGGCACACCGCAGTATTGAAGAAGCCCGGATCGAACGTGGCGAGCGGTTCGCCCCCGATATTGAGCTGCCGCAAGTCGGTGGCCCGGATGGTCGCCTCGCTGATCGGCAACTCGAGTTCGTGTCCCGTGGCTACGCGGCGGATTTGCAGCACGTCTCTCATGATCGGCTCCTCCCTGGCGGGAGCGCGACCCGGCCAACCGGGTCACACGCCCTAGTCGACCTGTTCAACGCAGACTACGATAGCCGGGTTACGCGGCGGTGTCGGCTTGTATGCTGAGATACCTCCAAAGGCCTCATTTTGACCCTGCTCGGCCCTCCGGAGTAAAGTGTTGCGCTGTTGCGCTGCGCAGTTCACGCCCGGCGCTAGAGAACCAAACTACTTGGCAGGAAGAAGAAGCTGGCCTTGTCTACGTACAGCCCGAAGCCTGGTGAGGTCACCAGGGCTTGGCACGTTATTGATGCCGAGAATGTAGTCCTTGGACGCCTCGCTGTGACCGCCGCCACTCTGCTTCGCGGCAAGCACAAGGCGCAGTACGCCCCGCACGTCGACACGGGAGACTTCGTGATCGTCGTCAACGCGTCGAAGATCGCCCTCACGGGCAAGAAGCGCACCGACAAGCTCGCCTACCGGCACTCTGGCCGTCCCGGCGGCTTGCGCGCGGTTCCTTACGGCGAGTTGTTGGAGAACGATCCTCGCAAAGCCGTCGAGCGCGCCGTTTGGGGCATGCTCCCGAAGAACAAGCTCAGCCGGGCGCAGCTCAAGAAGCTGAAGGTCTACGCCGGCCCCGAGCATCCGCACACTGCGCAGCAGCCGCAGCCATACGAGATCACCCAGATCGCCCAGTGAAGGATTAGATAGTGACCGACGTCGTTGCCGAGACCACCGAAGACGAAGTGACTCCCTTCGTGGAGGATGACCGCGAGATCCTATACCGCGCCGAGGCCGAGCCCGTCGCCGTCAACCCCAGTGCCCGCCCGGCGATCATCAACGCCGCCGCCGCCACTGGCCGCCGCAAGGAAGCCATCGCCCGCGTCCGCATCACGCCCGGCTCCGGCCAGTGGCAGATCAACGGCCGCACGCTGGAGGATTACTTCCCCAACAAGCTGCACCAGCAGACGATCAACGAACCGCTGGTTACGGCCAACGTTGTCGGCTCCTACGACATCACCGCGTCCATCGTCGGCGGCGGTGTGACCGGCCAGGCCGGAGCCCTGCGCCTGGGCATCGCCCGCGCGCTGAACGCCGCCGACGCCGAGGCTAGCCGTCCCGCTCTCAAGAAGGCGGGTCTGCTCACCCGCGATGCCCGCGTTAAGGAACGCAAGAAGGCCGGCTTGAAGAAGGCCCGCAAGGCCCCGCAGTACTCCAAGCGTTAAGCAAAGCCCACGTGGCCCGGCTTTTCGGCACGGACGGTGTTCGCGGTGTCGCCAATCGCGACCTGACCGCCGAGCTTGCCCTTGATCTGGCGGCATCCGCCGCCCATGTCCTGCAGAGCTTAGGCTTGTTCGCCCCGGGACGCCGCCCAATTGCGATCGTGGGCCGCGACACCCGGGCTTCCGGCGAGTTCCTCGAAGCCGCGGTCATCGCCGGGCTCGCCGCTGCGGGAATGGACGTGTGCCGGCTGGGCGTGATCCCCACTCCGGGCGTGGCGTTCTTGATGAACCATCTCGCGGCCGACCTTGGGGTCATGCTGTCCGCCTCCCACAATCCCATGCCCGACAACGGCATCAAGTTCTTCGCAGCGGGTGGGGTGAAGCTGCCCGACGATCTGGAAGACGCCATCGAGGAAAGCCTCGGCGGCGATTGGGAGCGCCCCACCGGAGCTGGTGTGGGCCGTGTCACTTCCGAGCTGGGCGCCATTGAGGCCTATATCGCGCACCTGGTCGCCTCGCTGGGCGACGCGGCGTCGCTGGCCGGGCTCAAGGTCGTCGTGGACTGCGCGAACGGAGCGGCGGCGATGACCGCGCGGGAGGCTTTCGAGGCCCAGGGCGCCCAAGTCGTCGCCATCCACGCCGCCCCGGACGGGCTCAACATCAACTTGGATGCTGGCTCGACGCATATGGAGTCCTTGCAGGCGGCCGTGATCGCCAACGGGGCCGATTTGGGAATCGCGCTCGACGGTGATGCCGACCGGTGCTTGGCCGTCGACCACACTGGAGCCATCGTGGACGGGGATCAGATCCTCGCGATCCTGGCCGTCGCCATGAAGGAGAACGCGTCGCTGCATTCGGACACTGTGGTGGCGACGGTGATGAGCAACTTGGGCTTCTTGAAGGCGATGCGCGAGCGCGGCATCCACGTCGACCAGACGAAGGTTGGCGACCGGTACGTCTTGGAGGCCATGAACGCCAACGGTTTCACGCTCGGCGGCGAACAGTCCGGCCACGTCATCATGAGCGAATTCGCCACCACCGGCGACGGCGTGCTGACCGCGTTGCACCTTGCCAGCCGGATGGTGGCCACGGGCCAGCCGTTGCGCGAACTGGCGTCAATCGTGACTCGTTATCCGCAAGTTCTGGTCAATGTGTCGGGCGTCAACAAGGCCCGAGCCGGCATTGATCCGGAAATCAACGCCGCGGTGACTGAGGCGGCGCGTGCGTTGGGTGGCAACGGGCGGGTGTTGTTGCGCCCATCCGGCACGGAGCCGCTGGTGCGCGTGATGGTGGAGGCGACCACGATGGCCGAAGCCCAGCGCGTCGCGGACGAGTTGGCGCAGGTGGTGCGCGCTCGGCTCGCCATTACTTCTGCGTGACGGCGATCCAAAGCTGGTAGCGCCCGTTCAACCCTTCCGGGTAGTACTCGAACCAGACGTCATGCTGCAGGTCGGGTTGGAAACCAGCGGTCGAGCCGGCCTCGTAGTAGAACTCCGTCCAGATGCGGACAATGTCCGTGCCCGCATCGAAACTGCCCACGGCGTAGGTCGCCGGGGCGACGTGCTTGACCAGAGCGCCCTCCGGAGCGACCGTGCCGTCCGGGACGGCGTAGCCCAGCAGATACTCGATGACCTTTCCGGGGGAGGCGTACCACGCGAGGGCGAAAAGCTCGTCTGGGGTGTCGGACAGCTTCGACAACTCGCCCGACGGGTCATGTGTCCGGTAGTTGTTGATCAGTTCGGCGCGGTTGCCTTCGCGTCCGTATTCACGCAGCGTCGTGGGCACGGCATAACCGCACACTTGAAACGCGTCGCGCTTGACGATTTCAATCTTCAACCGCTAGCCCCCATCCCACGCCAGGGCACCGCCCGGCTTGCGTCACCGACCAACTGCATTACAAGCCACGGCAGGCTTTGTCGGTCTTCAGATTAGAGCCTGACTTGCCTGATCGCAACGAAATCGGGGGTTTTCCGCGGCCCTGCGGCTGCTAAATCTTGCGAATTCTTACCCAATTCACCTTGTGAGCGGCCGATTTGCGCAAGATGACGGTGGCCCGGCCGCGCGTCGGCTTTACGTTCAGCGTCAGGTTGGGGCCGTTGACGGCGTCCCAGATGTCCCCGGCGGTCGCCCGCGCCTGCGCTTCGGAGAGCCCGGCATAGCGGGTGAAATAGGAGTTGGGGTCTTGGAAAGCCGTCTCCCGCAAGGTCAAGAAGCGTGCGATGTACCACTCGCGGATGTCCGCGTCGTCGGCGTCCACATAGACAGAGAAGTCGAAAAAGTCGCTCAGCGCTAGACCGGTGGTGCCGTCGGCGCGGCGCCGGGCGGGCTGCAGCACGTTCAAGCCTTCGACGATGAGGATGTCCGGCTGCGATATGACGACTCGCCCGCCGGGAACGATGTCGTAACTCAGGTGTGAATAGACCGGGGCGGTGACCTCTTCCTTGCCGGACTTCACATCCATGACGAAATCCAGCAGGGCGCGCCGGTCGTACGATTCCGGGAAGCCTTTGCGGCCCATCAGACCCATCGATTCGAGTTTCGCGTTGGGGTACAGGAAGCCATCGGTCGTTATCAGCTCAACTTTTGGCCGGGTTTCGGAGCGGGACAGCAGTTCTCGCAGGAGACGGGAAACGGTGGACTTGCCGACGGCGACCGAGCCCGCCACCGCGATGATGAACGGCGTGCGGTGGCCGGCCAAGCCGAGGAAGCGGTGCGACTCGGTGAACAACTCCGCGGTGCGCTCGTAGTAGAGCAGCACCAACTCCGTCAGCGGCCAGTACACCTCGGAGACCTCGGCGAAGTCCGTCGGATCGTCAATGCCGCGCAACTGCGCTAGGGTCTCGTCTTCCAACTCCTCGCCGCGGGAAGCGGCCAGTTCGGCCCAATGCTCCCGGTCCAATGCGAGGTACGGCCCGTGCTCGTTTACGTGCTCCAGGCTGTGCTCAGTGGTCATAACCGTCCTTGGTCGCGCGTTTGCGTGCATAGCGTAGCCCAATAATGTGGGCGCTTCGCGCCCGCGGTGTTGCAGGAAGTCTTGCCGTGCGGCCAGCGACGCTCATGACTGGGTCAGAGGTAGAGTGTGGCCCATGTGCGGAATTATTGGCTACGTCGGCCCCCGCGTTGCCCTCGACGTGGCGGTTGCCGGGTTGAAGCGGATGGAGTATCGCGGGTACGACTCGGCGGGAGTCGCCGTCATCGTGGGCGACCACATCGAGCTGCGCAAGAAGGCAGGCAAGATCGCCAACCTGGAGGCCGAACTCGCGGCACGCCCCATCGCGCCCACTCAGATCGCGATCGGGCACACGCGTTGGGCCACGCACGGCGGGCCGACCGACGAGAACGCCCATCCGCACATTTCGGCGAACGGCCGTGTCGCCCTGATTCACAACGGCATCATCGAGAACTTCGCCACCTTGCGGCAACAGTTGGAAGCGGCGGGCGTCCCTTTCCAGTCGAAGACGGACACCGAGGTCGCCGCCCAACTGCTGGGCCGGGAGGTGGAGGCCGGGGCGGACCTGGCCGACGCGATGCGCACGGTGTGCCGGCTGCTGGATGGGGCCTTCACCTTGGTCGCGCTGGACGTGACGCAACCGGGCCGGCTGGTGGCCGCGCGGCGCAATTCGCCGCTGGTCGTGGGCGTGGGCGAAGGCGAGAATTTCGTCGCCTCCGACGTTGCCGCGTTCATCGAGTTCACCCGTTCGGCGATCGAGTTGGGCCAAGACCAAGTCGTCGACCTCGACCGCGACCAGGTCACCATCACAGATTTCGCCGGGCGCCCAGCGCAAGGCAAGCCGTACGAGGTCACCTGGGACCTGTCCGCGGCAGAGAAATCCGGCTACGACTGGTTCATGCGCAAGGAGATCTTCGAGCAGCCGCGGGCGGTGGCCGACACCCTGCTGGGCCGTTTCACCGACGCGGGCGCGCTCAAGCTTGACGAACTGCACATTTCTGAGGGGCACTTGCGGGCGGTCGACAAAATCATCATCGTGGCTTGCGGCACGGCTTACTACGCCGGTTTGGTGGCCAAGTACGCCATCGAGCACTGGACGCGGGTGGCCTGCGAGGTGGAGATCGCCAGCGAGTTCCGCTACCGCGATCCGATCATCACCGGCCGCACGCTGGTGGTCACTATCAGCCAGTCTGGGGAGACCGCCGACACGCTGATGGCCATCCGGCACGCCCGCGAGCAAGGCGCGCGCATCGTCGCGATCTGCAACACCAACGGTTCCACGATCCCACGCGAATCGGACGCGGTCATCTACACGCATGCGGGCCCGGAAATCGGCGTCGCTTCCACGAAGGGCTTCATCACGCAACTCGCGGCGTGCTATCTGCTGGGGCTGTATCTCGCGCAGATCCGCGGCACGATGTTCGGCGACGAGATCGCCGGCGTCATGCGGGAGTTGGCCGCCACGCCGCCGCTCATTCAGAAAGTGCTCGACACCCTCGAACCCATGCGCGACCTCGCGAAACGCCTGGCCGGCAAGGAGTCCTTCCTGTTCTTGGGCCGCCACGTGGGCTATCCGATCGCCATGGAGGGTGCGCTCAAACTCAAAGAGATCGCCTACGTCCATGCGGAGGGTTTCGCCGCCGGGGAACTCAAGCACGGCCCAATCGCCCTGGTGGACAAAGACGTGCCGGTCTTCATCATCGTGCCGCCCATGGGCCGCGACCGGCTGCATGACAAGGTGGTCTCCAATATCGAGGAAGTCCGCGCGCGGGGGGCGCACACCATCGTGCTCGCCGAGGAGGGGGACCTGGATGTGGCGCCGCACGCCGACACGCTGTTCCGGCTGCCGCGCGTCTCCACGATCCTGCAGCCCCTGGTCTCGATCGTTCCGTTGCAGTTCTTCGCCTGCGAGTTGGCGACGCTGCTGGGCTACGACGTGGACCAACCGCGCAACCTGGCCAAGTCCGTGACGGTGGAGTGATGATCCGCGGCATCGGCCTCGACATAGTGGACCTGAGCCGGTTCGGCGAATCTCTCACGCGCCCCGGTTTCGTTGACCGCGTCTTCGCACCCGCCGAAATGACCCGTGCGCCAAAGGAAGCCAGCGCGGCGCGGATGCTGGACTATCTGGCGGGGAGGTTCGCGGCGAAAGAAGCTCTGGCCAAGGCGCTGGCCACCCCGCGTGACCTGTCCTGGCATGACGCGCAGTTGCGGCCTGGCGAGAACGGCCAGCCAGAGTTCGTGTTGTCCGGCGGTGTGCGTACCCGCGCCGAAGACCTGCAGGTCAAGCACGTGCACGTTTCGATAACGCATGACGGCGGTGTCGCCGCGGCGGTGGTGGTGTTGGAGGGCTGATGAAACCGGTTTATCCCGTTGCCGAAATCCGCCGGGCCGAAGCGGAAGCCTTTCAAACGGTCGGCGACGACGTGTTGATGCAGCGGGCCGCGCACGGCTTGGCCAATGAGATCCTGAAGCTGCTCAAGGCGCGGCGGGGCAAGGCGGCCGGTGCCAAAGTCCTCATTCTGGCCGGTCCTGGCAACAACGGTGGGGACGCCCTATTTGCGGGCGCGCGCCTGGCAGCCCGCGGGGTCTGGGTGGAAGCGGCGCGGACGGCCGGCGCAGTTCACGAGGCAGGATGGGCGGCGCTGAGCGCGGCGACCCGGCGCACCCTCGGCGTGCCCCTGGAAGCGGTTTCCGCAGTCGGCTTCGACCTGGTGGTCGACGGTGTGCTCGGAATCGGCGGGCGACCCGGCCTGCCGGAGCCGCTGGCCGCGTTGGCGCGATCCCTGCCTCCGCGGCGCGTCGTGGCGGTCGATCTCCCGTCCGGTCTGAGCGCCGACCCGCCCTTCGGCGGACTGCCGCATTTCAAAGCGGGCCTGACGGTCACCTTCGGCGGGCTGAAACCTGTGCACGTGCTGCAGCCTGGGCGGTCGGCTTGCGGCGAAGTCGCGCTGATCGACATCGGCCTGGGCGACATGCGCCCGGGCATCCAGGTGACCGAGTTGGAAGACCTCGACTGGCCCAGCCCCGGACCGATGTCTGACAAGTACTCGCGCGGGGTAGTGGGCGTCGACGCTGGTTCGCGGCAGTATCCGGGGGCGGGTGTACTGGCGGTGACGGGGGCTGTCCATGCGGGGGCCGGCATGGTGCGATTCCTGGGTGATCAGGTGGTGGCGGAGCAGATCCTGGCCCGGTATCCCAACACCGTCATCGGTGGACCGCCGCGTGTGGACGCGATGGTGCTCGGCCCCGGCTGGGGCGAGCGCAGAGACGGCGCGAAGGTAGTCGCCGCGCTGGTGGCTTCCGGTGTGCCGATGGCAGTGGACGCCGACGGCCTACGCTATCTGCCCGCCACGCTGCGTCCCGACGTCGTGCTGACGCCGCACGCGGGCGAGTTGGCGCGGCTGCTGTCCGTGCCGCGAGACGAGGTTGAAGCTGATCCGGTCTCGCACACCGCGGCGGCTGCCGCGCGGTGGAATGCGACCGTGTTGTTGAAGGGCGCCAACCAGGTGATCGCCACGCCGGGGTCGCACACCGTGGTCCAACCTCTACCCGGCCCAGCTTGGACGGCTCAAGCCGGTTCCGGAGATGTGCTCGCCGGCGTGATCGGCGCGTTCTTGGCGGCTGGTTCAGAACCCGTCCGCGCCGCCCAACTCGGCGCCAGTTTGCAGGCGTTGGCGGCCGCCTCCAACCCGGGGCCATTGCCGCCGCAGGAGTTGGCGGCGGTTTTTCCGCAGATTGCCGGTGCCTGAGCTGGACCGCGTCCGAGACACCAAGAAGACCATCTCGAAACAATTTACGACCCTGGTCTTCTTGTGACTAGGGGAGTTACGCTGACTCAGTCCTCGTTTGAGTTAGGAAAACGCCCCATGATCGAAGCTGTAGGCCTTTCCAAGAGGTACGGCGAAAAGCTGGCTGTTGACGGCATTTCTTTCACAGTGCGCCCTGGCGCCGTGACAGGATTCCTGGGCCCCAATGGGGCTGGGAAATCCACCACCATGCGTATGGTCGTCGGCTTGGACGCCCCCACAGCCGGCAGCGTGCGCGTAAACGGCAAGGCCTACCGCCATCACGCGGCGCCGTTGCACGAAGTGGGAATCCTGTTGGACGCCAAAGCCGTTCACCCCAATCGGAGCGCTCGCGACCATCTGCGCTGTGTGGCGGCGACCCACGGCATATCGCCCAAACGCGTGGACGCTGTGATCGAGACCACCGGCTTGGGGCCGGTTGCGGGCAAGCGCGCGGGCCAGTTCTCGCTGGGCATGGGACAGCGGCTCGGCATCGCCACCGCGCTGCTGGGCGATCCGGAAACCCTGATTCTGGACGAGCCGGTCAACGGCCTTGACCCGGAGGGCGTGATTTGGGTGCGGACCCTTGCCCGGCAGCTCGGGGCGCAGGGGCGGACGGTTTTCATTTCGTCGCACCTGATGTCGGAGATGTCGCAGACCGCCGACCACCTGATCGTGTTGGGTCGCGGGAGGGTGCTCGCCGACAAACCGATGAGCCAGTTCATCGCGGAGTCTTCCGGCACCGTCACCCGAGTGCGCTCCCCACAGGCGTCCGAGTTGGCCCAGGCTTTGGCGGGACCGCAGACCTCGATTACCGTGCTGGAACCGGGCCTGCTGCGGGTGACGGGAGTGGATTCGGCGCAGATCGGGGACTTGGCCGCCGCCCATGGCTGGGCGCTGCATGAGAACACTCCGCTGCAGAAGTCCTTGGAGGACGCCTTCCTGGCGCTGACCGAGGGGGCTGTCGAATACCGGTCAGCATCCATGTCCGAGGCGGGGAGGCAGTCATGACCAGCGGCACGGCGGCGACACGAAACCACCTCACTTTCACGCGGATCGCAGCATCGGAATGGATCAAGGTCGCGACCTTGAAGTCGACCTGGTTCCTGCTGGGCTGCTATCTGGCGTTTATCCTGTTCGCGGGCGTCGGCGCGGCCGTGCTGACCGTCGTCGGCGCCGAAGGCCAGACGATACCGGGGGAAGAAGCGGCCGACTCGGTCATCGAGCTGCTTAGCATGATGGTGACCTCGCTGACGCCGCTCGTATTCATGGCGTTTGCCGCGCTCGCCGTCACCAATGAGTACCGCTCCGGCCAGATTCGCGTGACGTTCACGGCTGCGCCCCGCCGCACCCAAGTCGTTCTTGGCAAGGCCGCCGTCGCGGCCGTCGTGACCATGGTGACCGTTGCCGTCGGCTATGCACTGGGTTCCGTGGCCGCCCTGGGCGTCTACGCGGTGCTTGGAACCGGCTTCGCGCTGAGCGGGCCGACGTCGGTGTCAATCCTCGGTGGGATCCTCTTCGCGGGGGCGATTGCCGTGATGAGCGCCGGTCTGGGGTGGTTGACCCGATCGACGGCGGGGGCTGTCATGGCGGGCGTGCTCGCCTTCATGCTGTTCCCGGCGTTGGCGCAGCAACTCATGGGACTGCCCGGCGTCGGCGAAGTCTTCTACTATGTCTTCCTTTACTGGCCCACCACCTTGGGCAGTTGGCTGACTTCTACGCAGGAAGCGTTGCCGCCTGGCGGCGGCGTCGGCATGGCGCTGATGTGGGTGTGGGCCGCCGCCGTCACCGCCGGGGCAATCGCGGTCGTCTGCCGCCGCGACGCCTGAACAGGTGGGGCAGTAGTAGGCTTTACCCTCGTTCGAGGGGGTGCCGATGCGGAATGTCCTGGCTGAATCCAGCCTGGCGGACGGGCGCGCCCTCACCATCGTCGAAGCCGAGCCCGGTGATGCCGCCGCTGTCCGCGAGATCATCATCGACGCGTTCAGCAACCGCCCGCCCGTCAAGCCCACCCCGCCTGCCCTGCAAGAAACCGAAGTCTCCATCGCGGCCGCCTTGGAGCGCGGATTCGGTGTGCTCGCGCTCGTCGACAACGAGCCCGCGGGTGCCATCATCGTGTCAATTTCGGGGACGCTGGCGGGCATCCACCGGGTGTCCGTACGGCCGAATATGCAGCAACTTGGCGTCGCCTCTGCCATGATCGAAGTCGTGTTGGAGTTGCTGGCCATGAACGACGCCACCGAGATCAGGCTCGTGGCGCGCGAGGAGTTTCCGCAGGTTGTGGCCTGGTGGGAAAGGCACGGCTTCTCCCAGGAAGAACTCGATTCCCCGTACGTGCACCTGCATCGGCAGGTGGCCATCCGCTTCGAGGTGCCGACGGCAGACGAGATGCGCGACTTCGGCGAACGGCTGGCCAGTTTGCTGCAAGAGGGCGACGTCGTCATCCTCACCGGAGACTTGGGCGCGGGCAAGACGACGTTGACGCAAGGCATCGGTGCCGGGTTGGACGCCGAGGGGCCGATCATCTCGCCCACGTTCGTCCTGGCCCGGGTACACCACTCGCCGAGCGGCCCGGACCTGGTGCACGTGGACGCGTACCGGATCCAGGACGCCGCCGAGTTGGAAGATCTCGACTTGCCCACCAGCGAATGCGTCACCGTCATCGAATGGGGTGGTGGGATCGCCGAATTCCTGGCTGACCAGCGGTTGGAGATCGACATCCGGCGCAGCGTCGACCCGGACGACGAAACCCGCTGGCTGTTCCTGACCCCCATCGGGGAGCGTTGGGCCTGGCAGCGCGAACATCTGGAGGCGCTGTGATCAGGCTGGGCATCGACACGGCGAGTGTGGTCTGCGTGGGCTTGGCCCGCGACGAGGCGGCTTTGGGTTCGCTCGTCGTCGCTGATTCCAGGGCCCACGTGGAGAAGCTGATTCCGTTGGCCGAGGAGTTGTTGGCCGGCAACGGCGTCGCCTGGGAAGACCTCGACGAGATCGCTGTCGGGGTGGGCCCGGGGCCGTTCACCGGACTGCGCGTGGGAGTCGCCGCCGCGATTGCGTTGGGCGAAGCACTCGCCATTGAGGTGCGCGGAGTCTGCACGCTCGACGCCCTGGCCCTGCAAGTGGGCCGCGAGGTCGCAGAGTTCGTCGTCGCCTCCGACGCCCGCCGCCGCGAGTTGTACTGGGCGCGGTATGCCGCTGGACAGCGCATGGCGGGCCCGTTTGTCACCCGGCCGTCCGAGTTGCCGAGGCTGCCGATCTGCGGTCCGGCCGCCAGGCTGTACGAGCTTCCGGGCCCGGTGCTGGACGCAGCCGCCGAACTCGACGCCGGCCTGCTGGCCGCAAACGCCCACCGCCTGCCTGCCGCCGGCCTCGAACCGCTCTATTTGCGCCGGCCCGACGCCGACGTTTCCGTCAAGCACAAGTCGGTCCTCCCGAGAATCAGCCGGAATGCGCTGCGCGACAAGGGAGGCGACAAGTGATTCAGCGTGCGAAGCACCGCGATCTGCTGGCGATCATGCAGCTCGAAGAGGCTGGTTTCCCAGCCAACGAGCGGTGGAGCGAGCAGTTGTGGCGCGAAGAACTGGAGGCGGGCAACCACTGCGTGCTGGTGGACCGCGACGAACAGGGCGTGATCCGCGGCGTGGTGACCGGGCATGTGGTCGCGGATGTGGCCGACGTGGACCGGGTCATCGTCGCGCCCGATTCCTGGCGGCAGGGCATCGGCAGCGCCCTGATGGCCGCGATCATGGAGTGGGCGGGCAAAGCCGGAGCGGAAAGGCTGCTCTTGGAGGTGGATGCCCACAACGAGGCCGCCATCGCGCTCTATCACTCCTTCGGTTTTCAGACGCTCAGTTTCCGCGCCGACTATTACGGCCCCGGCTCGGACGCCTGCGTGCTCGGCGTGTCGGTCGCCCTACCGGTGGGGGACTGCTGATGTCCCCGCTGGTCCTCGGCATCGAATCCTCGTGCGATGAGACGGGGGTCGGCATCGTCCGCGGCCAAGAACTGCTCGCCAACGAAGTGGCTTCCTCCGTGGCCGAACACGTGCGGTTTGGCGGAGTTGTCCCCGAGGTCGCAAGCCGGGCACATCTGCAGGCGCTCGGGCCCACTCTGCGCCGGGCGCTGGATGCGGCCGGGGTCCAGTTGCGCGACCTGGACGCCATAGCGGTCACGGCCGGACCGGGCCTGATGGGGGCGCTGGTCGTGGGAATCTCAGCCGCAAAGGCGCTGTCCGCGGCGCTGCGCAAACCGCTGTACGGCGTCAACCACCTGGTCGGCCATGTGGGTGTGGACATGCTGGAGAACGGCCCGTTGCCCAAGCCGTGTGGCGCGCTGCTCGTCTCCGGTGGGCACACCTCGCTGTTGCGCGTGGATGACGTGACGGGTTCCATAACCGAGTTGGGTTCGACCATCGACGACGCTGCGGGGGAGGCTTATGACAAGGTCGCCCGCGTCCTGGGCCTGGCATATCCGGGCGGGCCTGTGATCGACCGCGCCGCCGCCGCGGGCGACCCGAAGGCTATCGCCTTCCCGCGCGGCCTAACCGCGCAAAAAGACCTAGTCAAGCACCGTTTCGACTTTTCCTTCTCGGGGCTGAAAACCGCCGTCGCCCGCTACGTGGAGACCGAACGCCTCGCTGGACGTCCGATTTCCATCGCGGACGTGGCCGCTTCCTTCCAGGAGGCGGTCGCCGATGTGTTGTCCGGCAAGGCTGTCGCGGCATGTGAACAAGAATCGCTCACGACGCTGGTGCTGGGCGGCGGCGTCGCGGCCAATTCGCGTTTGCGCGCGCTGCTCGCCGAGCGTTGCGCCGCAGGCGGCATCACGCTGCGCCGACCGAGTCCGGGTCTGTGCACAGACAATGGGGTGATGGTCGCTGTCCTGGGCGCCGAACTCGTCTGCGCCGGAAAAGCGCCCTCCAGTTTGGACATCAGCGCCTATTCAGGCCTGCCGGTCACCAAAGTGCAGGTGTGATGTTCACCCCAATCATCGGCACGCTCGGTTACGTCATGTCACCCGACCAGCGCCAGGTGCTGCTGGTGGAGCGGACGCGCGCGGGCGACGAGCAACGCGGCAAGTACAACGGCCTGGGCGGCAAGCTGGAGTCCGGCGAAGACGTGGTGGCCGGATTCCTCCGCGAACTCGAAGAAGAAGCCGGCATTGTTCCCACCAAGATGTCGTTGCGCGGCACCATTTCCTGGCCCGGCTTCGGCGCGGAAGGGGCGGATTGGTTCGGCTTCATATTCCGCGTGGACGCCTTCCAGGGCACGCCGCCCGACCGCAACGAAGACGGCCCGCTGATCTGGGCCGACGTCGAAAGGCTGGACGAGCTTCCCATGTGGGAGGGCGACCGCCACTTCCTCCCACTGGTCTTCGCCGACAACGAGCCCTTCCACGGCGTCATGCCCTACGAATCCGGCCGCCCGGTTGGCTGGACATACCACCGCGTGTGAATCTCCGCTATTCTGCTTGTCATGACCGGCTTGTCCCCAGAAGCTGAGGCTCGTTTGGAGCGCGTTCGCGAGCAAGTGGCTGAGGCCGAACCGCGACCGGTCCTGACAGACATTGACGGGAAGCGCTACATGGTGATTGGGGCTTCGCCGCAGGCCATCCAATCCTTGGGCTCAATGGTCAAGTTCGTATCTACCATGTCTGGCAGCCAAGTGTTTGCCGGGCTAATGCCGGGTGTCGGGATACTGGTGAAGCTGGGCGCTGGGTCGTTCGCCATCTCGCCCGAATTGGCAGACGAGGCGCGCGAGCGCTATGGCATTGCCCGGCGGGCCAATGGCTAGTCTTCCCGAGAGGCCGGATCACAAGCTGCTGCGTTGGGAAGACAACGGATGTGAAGAGTGCCGGGCGCTTTGGATGCGGCCGCTGGCGACCGAGCCCCGTGTGCTTGGTGTCAGCGATGAGGAGATGGCCACGATCTACCGGTGTGGCTGCTGCGGGGCATATTGGGCCTCCGGGTACCAGTATCCACACGAGATTCCACCCTCCCGTGCGCGAGCGCTGTTTCCGAATCTTGAAGAACTGGAGCGGAAGGCGCGGCTGTACTGATCGCCTAACTTCCCCGATCGCCTCCTGGCGCCGGCTTGTTTGGCTAGAATGATGCGTCGGTGTGGGGGGAAAGGAGGCGTGATGGCTATCGACACCGCGGCGAAGACCCGTGAGTCTCAGCAGTGGTCGAGTCAGTTCGCGTTCATCATTTCGGCCATCGGCTCGGCGGTCGGGTTGGGAAACATTTGGCGGTTCCCCGGAGTCGCCTATTCGAACGGCGGCGGGGCGTTCATGATCCCGTACCTGTTCGCGCTGGTGACGGCGGGCATCCCGATCCTGTTCCTGGACTATGTGATCGGCCACCGGTTCCGCGGCTCGGCGCCGCTGGCGTTCAGGCGGATCAAGAGCTGGTTCGAGCCGCTGGGGTGGTTCCAGGTGATGATCTGCTTCTTCATCGCCTTGTACTACGCGGTGATCCTCGCGTGGGCCGCGTCCTATTTCGTCTTCAGCTTCGGCACGCAGTGGGGCGACGACACCAGCAAGTTCTTCCAAGTGGACTTCCTGCAGATCGCGGCCGAGCCGGGAGTGTCGCTCGACTTTGTCCCCGGCATCGCCATCCCGCTGGCCATCGTGTGGATCGTCGCCATCGCCGTGCTGGCGCTCGGCGTGACCCGCGGTGTGGAGAAGGCCAACATCATCTTCATGCCGCTGCTGGTGGTGGCGTTCGTCGCGCTCGTCGTGCGGGCGCTGTTTCTACCGGGTGCGGTTGACGGTCTGAACGCCCTGTTCACACCAGACTTCGCCGCGCTGTTGGAGCCGAAGGTGTGGATCGCGGCTTACGGCCAGATCTTCTTTTCACTGTCGATCGCGTTCGGCATCATGATCACGTATTCGTCGTATCGGCACCGCAAGTCCAACCAGACCACGCCGGGCTTGGTGGTCGCGTTCGCCAACTCCAGCTTCGAACTGCTCGCGGGCATCGGCGTATTCTCGATCCTCGGCTTCATGGCTGCCGGGAAGCCATTCCAGGAGTTCGCCGCCGAGGCGTCCATCTCCGGCCCCATGCTGAGCTTCATCACCTTCCCGAAGGTGATCTCGCAGATGCCGGGCGGCTGGATCGCCGGCGCTTTGTTCTTCGGCTCGTTGTTGATGGCCGGTTTCACGTCGATGATCTCGATCACGCAGGTGATCTCGTCGGCGTTCCAGGACAAGTTCAAGATGTCGCCGCTGCGGGCTTCGGTCACCACCGGCTCGGTGTTGGCGGTCATCTCGGTGTGCCTGTTCGGGACGACGACTTCGCTGTACGTGCTGGACATCGTGGACTACTGGGCCAACAACATCGGCATCGTCTTCTCCGCCATCTTGATGACGCTGGCGTGCTTCTGGGCGGTCCGCAAGCAAAAGGAGTTCAGCTTCCACTTGTCCAGCCTGTCCACGTTCAAGGTGGGACGCATTTGGGAGCTGCTGCTGACGTGGCTGGCCCCGCTGCTGTTGGGCTACATGTTCATCAACGTGACGGTGGGAATCTGCTTCGACGGGTATGAGGGCTATCCGTCGTGGATGCTGATGACCTTCGGCTGGGGCCAGACAATCGTGTGCATCGTGTGCGCTTTCGTCTTCACGAAGTTCCGCTGGCCGTTCGATCCGCAGGTGTTCCGGCCCTGGCCGGTTTACGAGAGGCCGAGGTTGTTCTGATGGGTATTGGCGCGATTCTGCTCATGGTCTTCTCCATGGTGCTCATCTGGGGTGGCCTGGCCATCAGTTCGGTGTTCTTGATCCGCCGCCCCGAGGTGGCCAAATGGCCCAAGGGCGCGCCTGCTGAAGAAGCCGAGTAGCCTCCCGTGGACGTGGGCGTGGCCCGTTGGCTGGTGTCCGACGCCGCCGCCCCCGCCCTGGCACTCGCCTGCGGTTTCGCTGATCCGCAAAGCCTGTCGGCGGCAGACGCCATGCGCAAACGCTGGACGCCGGAACAGTCCGCCGCCGCCTTGACCCAGGCGTGGTTGCGGCGCAAAGCGCGGACCAAGTTCGGCGCGGCTGCCGATCAGATGTTCTTCACCCCCGACGGGCTGCAGCAGGCGACCCGGCCGGCTGTCGCCCAATGGCGCGCTGGCGAGTACGCGGCACACTCCCAAACCGCCGTGGTGGATTTTGGCTGTGGCATCGGCGCCGACTCCTTGGCCTTTGCCCGGGCCGGATTGCAGGTCATGGCCGTGGAACGCGACCCGGTGACGGCAGTCTTCGCCCAGGCGAATCTGGCCGCGTTTCCTTCCGCCGCCGTGATCACGTCCGACGAATTGCCTCCCGATGCCGCCGCATTGTTTCTGGATCCGGCGCGCCGCACGGCTGCCGGGCGCAGTTGGCGCGTTGCCGATCTGAGCCCGTCGTGGGAGTTCTGCCTGGCCGCTTTGCGCGGCCGCTTCGGGTGCCTCAAGTGTGGGCCGGGCCTGGGCTACGAGTACATCCCAAGCGACATGGGCGCCGTCTGGGCGAGCGATTCGGGGGATCTGGTCGAGTTGGCGCTGTGGCGCGGCAGCCGCGCCTATCCGGCCGGGTTCCGCGGGGCGCTCGTCGGGCAGCAATTGCTGGCCACTGATCCTGGCGCCGAGCCTGCGCCGGTGCGCGCCGAGACTCCCGGCTTCATCTACGAACCAGACCCAGCGGTCATCCGCGCCGGCGGCGTCGCCCGACTCGCCGCGATGGTCTCCGGCTGGCAGCTTGCCGAGAACATCGCCTACATCGGATCACAGGAGTTGACCGCGACTGGCTTCGCGACCGCGTTTGCCGTCTTGGAGGTGTTGGATTACGACGAGCGGGCACTGGCCAAGTGGGTGCGCGCGGCCGGTGTCGGGGTCCTGGAAATCAAGGCGCGGGGCATTGACGTCGACCCCGCCAAGCTGCGCCGCCGCCTCAAGCCCAGGGGAGACGCCGCCGCCACGCTGATCCTTTCCCCCACCAGCGCGGGCGCGCGCGCCTTCGCCGTCACGCGCTGCCGCGCGCAGGTGTAACAATATGCGCATGGTCATCGCCAAGCGCAGCCCCAAGACTTGGGCCATCCTGGTCGGGATCGGCGTCGTCTCCGGATATGTTTCGGGCCTTTTCGGTGTCGGCGGCGGCACGATCATCGTCCCGCTGCTGCTGTCCGTGGCGGCCTTCGACGTGCGGCTGGCGCACGGCACGTCGCTGGCGGCCATCGTGCCTACCGCGATTGCGGCGGTGAGTTCCTACGCCGTCGGCGGGTCGGTGGACTGGATCGCCGCCGCGCTGATTTGCGTCGGCTCGGTGACGGGCGCCCAGATCGGCTCGAAACTGCTGTCCAGCCTGCCGAAGAAGACCATCAGGTGGATCTTCATCGCTTTCCTTTGCGCCGTGATCGTCTCGATGTTCATCGTGGTCAGCAACCGCGAGTCCCGCCTGACCATCGACGTCTGGCTGGGACTTGCGCTCGCCGCCCTCGGTCTGGCCGTCGGCATCTGCTCCGGGCTGCTGGGAGTGGGGGGCGGCATCATCGTGGTGCCGATGCTCATCGTGGTGTTCGGAGCTTCCGACCTGATCGCCAAAGGCACCTCGCTGGCCATGATGATCCCCACCGCGATCTCCGGCACGGTAGGCAACGTCCGCCGCAAGAACGTGGACATACCCGCGGCCGCGTGCATCGGCCTGGGAGCGTGCGCGACCACCTGGCTGGGCGCGATGACCGCCGCCTGGGTGGACCCGTTCACCGGGAACGTCCTGTTCGCATTGTTCCAACTCGCCATCGTCATCAAGATGGTCCGCGATGCGCTGAAGAAACCGGAGTAGCTTGCTTGTCTTTCCGCGTCATCCCGAACTTGTTTCGGGATCTCCGGACGTAGTCCGGTACCGACGTTGGCACTCAGCTTGCTTGAGTGCTAACTGAGGTATACATTCGTAGTTAGCACTCTCTTAGGGCGGGTGCTAATCCATGGAACTAAGAGGAAAGGGTTTTGACGTGGCAGTCACGATCAAGCCGCTGGAGGACAGAGTCCTCGTCCAGCCGTTGGAGGCTGAGCAGACCACCGCATCCGGCATCGTTATCCCGGACACAGCCAAAGAGAAGCCGCAAGAGGGCAAGGTCATCGCGACCGGCCCGGGCCGCACGGATGATTCCGGCAAGCGGATTCCGGTCGACGTCAAGGAAGGCGACGTCATCATCTTCAGCAAGTACGGCGGCACTGAGGTCAAGTACGCCGGCGAGGAGTATCTGCTCCTGAACGCCCGCGACATTCTGGCCGTCGTCGTCAAGTGAGGCAGTGATGGCAAAACTTCTGCAGTTTGACGAGGAGGCCCGCCGCTCTCTGGAGCGCGGCGTCGACACCCTCGCCAACACCGTCAAGGTCACCCTCGGTCCCAAGGGCCGCTATGTCGTTCTCGACAAGAAATGGGGCGCGCCGACAATCACAAACGACGGTGTCACCGTAGCCAAAGAGGTCGAACTGGCCGATCCGTTCGAGAATCTGGGCGCCCAGCTCGCCAAGGAGGTGGCCACCAAGACGAATGATGTCGCCGGTGACGGCACCACGACGGCCACCGTGCTGGCGCAGGCGCTGGTGCACGAGGGCCTGCGGGCCGTCGCGGCGGGCGCCAACCCGATCGAGTTGAAGCGCGGTATCGACGCCGCGGTGGAAGCCGTCGACGCGGAGCTGCACAAGCTGGCGCACGAGGTCGATTCCACGGCCGACATGGCGAATGTCGCCACGATCTCGTCCCGCGACGAGCAGATCGGCGAGTTGATCGCCGAGGCGTTCGACAAGGTTGGCAAGGACGGCGTGATCACCGTCGATGAGTCGAACACGTTCGGCACGGAGTTGGAGTTCACCGAGGGCATGCAGTTCGACAAGGGCTACCTTTCGCCGTACTTCGTCACCGATCCGGAGCGTATGGAGGCTGTTCTGGAGGATCCGTACATCTTGATCCACCAGGCCAAGATCTCCTCGATCGCCGAGCTGCTGCCGCTGCTCGAAAAGGTCATCGGCGCCGGCAAGACGCTGTTCGTCGTCGCGGAGGATGTCGACGGCGAGGCGCTGTCCACGTTGATCGTCAACAAGATCAAGGGCGTCTTCACTTCCGTCGCCGTCAAGGCTCCGGCTTTCGGCGACCGCCGCAAGGCCATGCTGGAGGACATCGCGATCCTCACGGGCGGCCAGGTCGTGGCCCCCGAGGTGGGCTTGAAGCTCGACCAGGTGGGCCTGGAAGTGCTTGGCACCGCGTCGAAGATCGTCGTCACCAAGGACGCCACCACCATCGTGAACGGCGCCGGCAAGAAGGCTGACGTGGATGCCCGCGTCGCCCAGTTGCGCGCCGAGATCGAGCGCACCGATTCCGACTGGGATCGCGAGAAGCTGCAGGAACGGGTTGCGAAGCTCGCCGGCGGCGTGTGCGTGATCAAGGTGGGGGCTGCCACCGAGGTGGAGCTCAAGGAGAAGAAGCACCGCATCGAGGACGCCGTTTCGGCCACCCGCGCGGCCATCGAGGAGGGCATCGTCGCCGGTGGCGGCTCGGCCCTCATCCACGCCGCGAAGGTGCTCGAAGGCGGGCTCGGCAAGGCGGGCGACGAGAAGACGGGCGTGGCCATCGTGGCCAAGGCCGTCGTCGAGCCGCTGCGCTGGATCGCCGAGAACGGCGGCGAGCCGGGCTACCTGATCGTATCCAAGGTCGCTGACCTGAAGCCTGGCAACGGCTACAACGCGGCCACCGGTGAGTACGGCGATCTGATCAAGGCCGGCGTCATCGACCCGGTCAAGGTCACGCGCTCCGCGCTGGCAAACGCTGCTTCGATCGCCAGCCTGCTGCTGACGACCGAGACTTCAGTCGTGGAGAAGCCCGCCGACGAGGACGCTCCGGCTCCTGCGGCGCCGCATATGCACTAGCAAACGCAAAGCGCCAACAGCCGCACTCCGTCTCGGGGTGCGGCTGTTGCTTTTTCGGGGGCGTTTGCCGTTAGGCTGGGGCCAGTCCTCGAACAAGGGAGTCCCCAGTGTCACAGTTGAAACGCATTCTCACGGTTCTTTCCGCCGCCGCCCTCACTTTCACCTTGGCCCCGCAGGCCCAGGCCGCGCTGCCATCCGGCTCGCCGGTCGCCCACGTGATCGACGTCGTCTACATGTCCAAGGACGGCACGTTCGAGTTGTCGGACGCGGAAATCAACGAATTGGTGGGCGCCGTCAGCGATTTCTGGGTGCGCGAATCCCGCGGCGAAATCTCCTCGATAACGGTGCGCAGGACCATGAAGATCCAGACCGAGGAGCACTGCGCGACGAGTTACAGCAATGGGTCCTACAAGCTGGTCGGGCACACCGCATGGACTGCTGCGGCTGAGGCGTATGGGAGCAGCTACATCATGTACCAGGTCACCAAGGGCGCCCACATTCTCGGGATCTCGCCCAGGTCGGACCACGGCACTGCGGGCACGGCGAACTGCCCAGCCTCGTACACGGGATATGCCACCAGCGCCGGCGGCTGGAGTTGGGGCGGGGCGATCCACCTCATCTATTCCGACGTTGAGTTCAACAAGCAGTCGTTGGCGCATGAGTTCGGCCACAATCTGCAGCTGAACCACGCGGGAAGCCTCATCTGCCCGCAGGGAATGGTCGAGGGCCCCTATAACGGCACTGCCACCGCCTCCTACAGTGGGTGTGGCGTTGAAGAATACGGCAACATGAACAATCCGATGGGGAACACGCACGCCTTGTCGCGGCAAACCATAAACGGAGCGCAGAAGCAACATCTCGGCATCATCCAGGAGGGCGCGGGCTACCTCGATATCGACGCCGCCACGGCTCCAGATGGCGCCACCTACACGCTCACCGACGCCACCACCACCGACCTGGAGGCGTTGCAGGCGCTGCACATCACGGATGACACCGGCAACACACATCACGAATACTGGGTGGAGTACTCCACGGCCGAGAAGGAGGACGGCAACGTCCCCGGCGTCTTCGTGACCCGTGAGATCAACGACCAGGACACCGAGCTCAAGAGCCTGCGCCAATACCACGAGAGTGTCGTGCTGCGGTTCAACGGCAAGCAGTACATGACCCAGGGCACCACGTTCAACGCCATCAGCGGCCAACTTGGCGTCGAGTTTGTCTCGCAGGGCAACGGTGTGGCGGTCATCAAGTTGCACACCCCCAACACCTTCACGGGCCCGCTCTGCACCGGAACGCTCAAGATAACGGGCGTGCCGAACGTGGGGCGCGAATTGGCTGCTACGGGCCTGACTTGCCAGGACGGCGTGAGCGTCCAGTACACCTGGTCCTCTCGGACGAGTGGAGCCAGCTACACGCCCACCGCGTCGGTGCTCGGCAGCAAGCTGACCGTCACCGCAACCGCTACCTATGGCAACCTCCAGGAGGTCTACACCGCCGAGACCGCCCGGCAGATCCGCTACTTCACCGATGTCCCTTCGAATCAGCGCTTCTACCAGGCGATCAACCAAATGGTGCAGCGGGGAGTGGTGTCGACCAGCGGAGAGTACTTCTGGCCAGATCGGGAACTGACGCGCGGCGAACTCGCCGCCTACTTGTACCGGCTCGCGGGAAGGCCGGCGTTCACCCGTCCGGCCACCGCCACTTTCACCGATGTGCCCAGATCCCACATGTTCTCCGTCGAAGTGGAGTGGGCGGCCGCCAACGCCATCACGCTTGGCAAGGGCAACAACACATTCAAGCCGGACGACTCGGTGACGCGCGGCGAAGTGGCGGCGTTCCTGCACCGGGTCGACACCTATCTGTACGGAGTGTCCACGTTCTCCACCAGCGTCCAGCACTTCAAGGACGTGCCCAAGACGCACACGTTCTACTGGGACGTGGAGTGGGCGCTGAGCATGGCGATTGCGACCGGCAATCCGGAGTACTTCCCGGCGCGGCCCTGCCTGCGTGACGAGTTCTCCGCGCTGGCATCGCGCTGGCTTCAGAGCCGCGCGCCTCAGGTGAACGCTTACGGTCCGTAGGGCGGGCACCCGCAAATCCTCCTCCAGGAGGAGAAGCTGCGCCGACCAGGATGATTGGCGCTTGGTTTCGTGTCCGTAGCCTGGTTGGCATGGGTACACAACACCTTGAAGAGCCGCTGGGCCCCGCAGTGATAGCGGCTGACAATTGCGTTCCTGGCATCGCCGCCGACCAGTTGCGGCGTTCGTTCGGTTCGGTGCGGGCGGTCGACGGCGCCACCTTCACCGCCCCGACGGGCGCTGTCACCGCGCTCATCGGGCCGAATGGGTCTGGCAAGACTACGTTGCTGCTGATCCTCGCGGGGCTGTTGGCCGCCGACTCAGGCAACGCGAGTGTGGCCGGGCATGACTTGGTCTCCGACTCGGCCGCTGCCCGGGCGCAGGTGGGCTGGATGCCGGACACGTTCGGCACCTGGGACGCCCTTACGTGCATGGAAATCCTCATCACCTTCGGGCGCGCATACGGGCTGGACAAACAGCAATCCGCGGCACGGGCGGCCCAGTTGTTGCAGCGCCTGTATTTGGCCGATTTTGCCAACCAGCCCGCGCGGGTGTTGTCGCGCGGCCAAAAGCAGCGGCTCGGCCTGGCGCGGGCCCTCGTCCACGATCCGCAGGTGCTCCTGCTCGACGAGCCGGCGTCCGGACTTGATCCGCGTTCCCGCGTGGAACTGCGCGACCTGCTGCGGGCACTCGCGGCTAGCGGGAAGACGATCCTGGTGTCCTCGCATGTGCTGTCCGAATTGGAGGAGGTGTACGACCACGCGGTCTTCTTGTCGCGCGGCCGCAACGTCGACGCCGGTTCGAATACCCCGCGTTCGACGGTCCTGCGGGGTTGGCGCCTTGGAGCTCTCGATCCGGTGGCGCTGCGCGAGTTCCTGGTCCGTTCGGACATCCCATACGAGCTGAGCGCCAGCCCCGACGAGGTGCAGGTGATGCTGACTGGAGCCGCGTCGGCTGCCGAACTGGTGCGGGCGGCCGTGCAGGCAGGTGTGCCGCTGCACACAGTCACCCCGACCACCGGACGCCTCGAAGAGGCATATCTGGCGCTGGACGAAGAAAGGGCGTGAGGAAGATGAGTTTCTTTTCTGGTTTGTCCACCGTTGTCGGCCTGGAATTGCGGCAGCGGGTCCGTTCCAAGCGGTGGTTCATCGCCTTGACGGCTTGGTTCGTTTTCATCGGGTTCATCTCGGGGCTGATCATCTGGACGGCGCGGTTCTCATATACGCAGCTTCAAACGGAAGGCTATTCCACGGTTCTGGACATCAACGCGCAGACCGGCCCAATGGTCTTCGGCACGATCACGCTGTTCGTCCTCGGCATGGGCTTGCTCATCGCCCCCACGTTCTCGGCCACCTCCATCAACGGCGACCGCGCGCAGGGCACGCTGGCAACGTTGCAGGCCACCCGCCTGAGCGCCGCGCAGATCGCCAGCGGGAAGCTGGTGGCCGCCTGGCTGACCTCGCTGACGTTCTTGGTCGCCGCGCTGCCCTTCATCATCGTCGCCGTGGTGCTGGGCAACATATCCGCCTGGCAGGTCATCGTGTGTTTCGCGGTCGTGTTCGTCGAGGTGGCGGTGGTTTGCGCGATCGGGCTGGGCTGGTCGGCGTTGATCTCGCGCACCGCCGGATCTGTGGTCATGACTTACATGTGCGTGGTGGGCCTCACCATCATCTCGCTGATACTCGTGGCTTGCCTTGTGCCGCTGAACATGGAGCAGGGCAAAGTGCGCGTGTACGGCATCGACACGTGGGAATACTATGACGACACGGAGCCGAAGGTCACCGACTGCACGTGGTACGAATCAGAGGAGACGTTCTACCACGCTGATCGCTTCTGGTGGCTGACGGCCGTCAACCCGTTCGTGATCGTCTCCGATTCGGCGCCGCTGCCCGATGCCGCGCGTGACAACCTGACCGGGTATGTCTCCAGCACGGGCGACCCGCTGGCCACCATCCACCTCGCTGTGCGCGCGATGGCGGAACCCATGGCCACTGAGCGCGACGACTGCTACTGGGTCTTGCAATACTACGAGTCGTACCACGACGCCGAGGGCAACCTGGTGCTGCTGGACCAAAACGGGCGGCGCATGGATTATGAATCTCCAGTGAAGGTGATGCCCGTGGGCGCCGGACCGCCGGTGTGGCCGTGGGGCATGGCCAGCAACGTGCTGTTGGGGGCGGCGTTCTTCGCGGTGGCCTGCCGGCGCTTGAAGGTGCCTTACCGCACGCTGCCCAAAGGAATCCGGGTGGCTTAGCCGCGGCTCAACCCGGGCTGACCAGGCCGGATTCGTAGGCGAAAACCACGGCTTGCACACGGTCGCGGGCGTCCAGTTTCGCCAGCAGATGGCGGATGTGCGTCTTGACTGTCGTCTCGCTCAGATACAGCTGCTGCGAGATTTCGCTGTTCGACAAGCCTTTGGCCACCAGCACCAGCACTTCGCGTTCGCGCTCGGTCAAGGTGTCGAGGCGCGGGTCGGGCGCCAGCAGCAGCGAACCCGCGGTGGCGACATGCTCCAGCAGCCGCTTCGTGGACGATGGGGCGATGACCGCCTCGCCGGTGTGGACGGTGCGGATGGCGTGCAACAGGTCCTCGGGCGGGGAGTTCTTCAGCAGGAAGCCGGACGCACCTGCCTTGATCGCCGACAGCAGGTACTCGTCGAGGTCATAGGTGGTCAAGACGACGACACGGGGGCCGTCGCTGGGGCCGGGGCGCCGGTCGGCGTCGGCGAGGATGCGCTCGGTGGCCTCGATGCCGTTGAGCCCGGGCATGCGGACGTCCATCAGCACAATGTCGCAGGGGGTCTTGCGGGCCAACTCCACCGCCGCTTGGCCATCCCCGGCTTGAGCCACCACCCGCATGTCGGGTTGGGAACCTATCACCATGGCCAGGCCGGCCCGCACCAACTCTTGGTCGTCCACCAGCAGAATCCGGATCGGGTCACTCATCTTCTGCCTCTTCCTGCTTGGGGCGCCAGCCCACGTCCGGGCTGTTCGGCGCGGCCGCCACTGGGATGACCGCCCGTACCCGGAACCCTACGCCCGCCACTGGGCCCGCGGTCAACGTGCCCCCGACGATCTCGGCGCGTTCCTTCATGCCGATGATGCCCTGGCCGCGCCCGTCGGTGGTGGCCGCTTCGGTGTCGGAGGTGTTGGTGATGGTCAGCGCCACGTCGTCGGCCCGCCAGTTTTCCGTGATCACTACCTGGGCGTCTTCGCCGCCGTGTTTCATGACGTTGGTGAGCGCTTCCTGGCAGATGCGGTACAGCGCCAAGCTGGCCGCTGAGGGGAGCGGGACCGGTTGGCCGAGGCGCACCAGTGAGACGTTCAGCCCGGCGGCGCGGGTCTGCTCAATGAGGTCGTCCAAGGCGCCCTCGTCGGGGGTGGGCGCCAATTCGGCGGCGTCACCGGAGCGCAGGATGCCCAAGATGCGCCGCGTGTCGGCCAGCGCCGTGCGGCCGGTGTCCGCGATGGTGGTGAAAGCCCGCTTGGCGGCGTCTTTGTCGGCCACCGCGTACGAGCCGCCATCGGCCTGCGCGATCATGATGGCGAGCGAGTGCGCGATGACGTCGTGCATCTCCCGTACGATCCGCCCCCGCTCGTTGGAGACGGCCAGCTTGGCGATCTGCTCACGCTCGGTTTCCGTCGCCGCCTGGCCCAGCCGTTCGCTCTCAGCCAGTTCGCGCCGGGTCTTGCGCCACAGGTGCGCGAAGACGGCTGCGGCGCCCAAGGCCAAGACGAGGCCGGTGACCAGGGCAATCCACATAACTACTTTCTACCACTGGCAGATCGCTCAGCGGTGGACCACGAGGTCTACGCGCTGGAACTCTTTGACGTCGGTGTAGCCAGTGGTGGCCATGGCTTTGCGGAGGGCTCCTACCAGGTTCATGGTGCCGTCCGTGGTGTGGGAGGGGCCCAACAGGATTTGTTCCAGGGTGCCGATCGTTCCGAAGCGGACGCGTTCGCCGCGCGGGAGGGTGGAGTGCCAGGCCTCCGGGCCCCAGTGGTAGCCGTGGCCGGGGGCTTCTTCGGCGCGGGCCAGCGGCGAGCCGACCATCACCGCGTCGGCTCCGCAGGCGATTGCTTTGGCGATGTCGCCGGACGTGCCCAGCGCGCCGTCGGCGATGACGTGGACGTAGCGGCCGCCGGATTCGTCAAGGTAGTCACGCCGGGCTTCGGCCACATCCGCGAGCGCGCTGGCCATCGGCACTTCGACCCCCAACACGCGGCGGGTGCGGCGGGTCGCGCCGCCGCCGAAACCGACCAGAACGCCTGCCGCGCCGGTGCGCATCAGGTGCAGCGCGGATTGGTACGTCGCGCAGCCGCCCACGATCACCGGCACGTCGAGGTGGTAGATGAACTCCTTGAGATTCAGCGGCTCGGCCACCTGCGAGACATGCTCGGCGGAGACCGTCGTGCCGCGGATCACGAAAAAGTCGACGCCGGATTTCTCCACCACGCCGGCGAACTCCGCGCAGGTTTGCGGAGACAGCGAACCGGCCACGGGGACGCCGGCGTCGCGGATCTGCTTCATGCGGGCGGTGATCAACTCGGCTTGGATCGGCTGGGCGTACACCTGCTGCATGCGCTTCGTGGCGGCGATTGGATCCTCAATGTCGGCCAACTCGGCCAGCAGTGCGGTCGGATCCTCGTAGCGGGTCCACAACCCCTCCAAGTTGAGGACTCCCAGCCCACCCAGTTTGCCCAACGCGATCGCGGTTGCCGGGGACATCACCGAATCCATCGGCGCGGCGACGATGGGGAAGTCGAAACGCAGCGCGTCGATCTTCCAGGTGAGGTTGACCTCCTCGATGCCGCGCGTGCGCCGGTTCGGCACGATGGCGATCTCGTCGAAGCCGAACACCTCGACGGCGCGCTTGGAGCGTCCGATTTCAATCATGGTTCATTCCTTGGCGGCATAGTTGGGGGCCTCTATCGTCATCTGGATGTCGTGCGGGTGGGATTCGCGCAGTCCGGCGGACGTGATGCGGACGAAGCGGCCGCGTTCGTGCAGTTCGGGGATCGTGGCCGCGCCCGAATAGAACATCGACTGGCGCAACCCGCCGACGAGTTGGTAGGCGACGGCGGCCAGCGGGCCGCGGAAGGCGACCTGGCCCTCGATGCCCTCCGGGATCAGCTTGTCGTCGGAGGTGACGTCGCCCTGGAAGTAGCGGTCTTTGGAATAGGACGCCTTGCGGCCCCGCGCTGCCATGGCTCCCAGCGATCCCATGCCGCGATACGACTTGTACTGCTTGCCGTTGATGAAGACGAGTTCGCCGGGGCTCTCTTCGCAACCGGCCAGCAGCGAGCCCAGCATGACTGAGTCGGCGCCGGCCACGATGGCCTTGGCGATGTCGCCGGAATACTGCAGCCCGCCATCGCCGATGACCGGAACTCCCGCCGGACGGCAGGCGCGCGCCGCTTCGTAAATGGCCGTGACCTGCGGGACGCCGACGCCGGCCACCACACGGGTCGTGCAGATCGAGCCCGGCCCCACGCCGACCTTCACCCCGTCAGCGCCGGCGGCGACCAGCGCGGCAGCGCCCTCATAGGTGGCGACGTTGCCGCCGATGATGTCCACACCGGCGGCGGCGGGCTCGGACTTCAACCGCTGGATCATGTCCAGCACGCCCTGGGTGTGCCCGTGCGCGGTGTCGACCACCAGCACGTCCACCCCGGCGTCGACCAAGCCCATGGCACGTTCCCACGCGTCGCCGAAGAAGCCGATTGCCGCGCCGACCCGCAGGCGGCCCGAGTCGTCCTTGGAAGCCAGCGGGTACTTGTCTGACTTCACGAAGTCCTTGAGCGTGATAAGACCGCGCAGCTTGCCCTCCGCGTCGACGAGCGGGAGCTTCTCGATCTTGTGTTGGGCCAGAAGTTTGAGCGCTTCGTCGCCTTTGATGCCGGGCCAGCCGGTGACTAGCGGCATCTTCGTCATAACCTCGGCGACCAGCTTGTTCGGATCGTCCTCGAAACGCATGTCGCGGTTGGTGACGATGCCCAGCAGGCGCATGTCCTTGTCGACCACCGGCACGCCGGAGATGCGGAACTTGCCGCACAGCTCGTCCACTTCGCGGATGGACGCGTCGGGTGTGATCGTGATCGGCTGATCCACCATGCCCGCCTCGGAGCGCTTCACCCGGTCCACCTGTGTCGCCTGGTCGTCCGCCGACATGTTCCGGTGCAAGATGCCCAAGCCGCCCTCGCGCGCCATGGCGATGGCCAGCCGCGCCTCGGTGACGGTGTCCATCGCCGAACTGACCAGCGGTATCCGGATCCTGATGCGTTTGGTCACCTGCGTGGAGGTGTCCACCGCCGAAGGAATGATGTCACTGGGCCGTGGCAACAACAGTACGTCGTCATACGTCAGGCCGAGCATTTCGAAAGGCTCCGGGACTCCCGCAGCCGCCAACTGGTGATCAGACATTAACCATCCAAACCGTGTGAGAAGCCAATAGTCTAGCTCGCTTGGACTGGCCAGGTGGCCGGGACCGCACTTCGTCCGAGATTGCCGAAAAAATGCTGCAGGCGCCGCACCCGGAGGTGCGACGCCTGCGCATACGGGCCTGGCTACTGACTGCGGCCCCGATTCCGCGTCAGGCCGGCCGTGTGGGGGGATCGCTCGCTTTGAGCTGGCCTTTGGGACGTCCGTTGTTTGACGTGCGAAGGAATCATACGCCAAACAACCGGCCGTCTCAATTTATCGATTCACTAGAACTTGATGTACGCCAATTGCTGTTGCAGATACTCGAACAGGCCGTGCTTGCCGTCCGCGCCGCCGATGCCGGACTTGCGCCAGCCGGCGTGCCAGCCCTGCAGATCCTCGAAGTGGTGGCGGTTGACGTATGTCTCGCCGAAGTTGAGGTCTGTCAGCGCTTGCAGCGTGGTGGAAAGGCTCTTCGTGAAGACCGAAGAGGTGAGGCCGTACTCCACGCCGTTCGCGTCGTCGATGACCTGGTCGTAGTCGTCCCAAGCCAGGACCGGCAGCACGGGTCCGAAGACCTCTTTCTGCACGATCTCGGAATCCTGGGCGGCGTTGGCGAGGATCGTGGGCTGGTAGAAATACCCAGTGCCCTTGTCGGCGGGAGCGCCACCGGTGACGACTTCCGCGCCGGCCGCCTTGGCCCGCTCGACCATTTCGGAGATCTTCTCCAACTGGGCCTTGTCGACCTGCGACGAGTAATCGCCGGCCGTCTTCGGGTCGCCGTAGTCGGCGGCTTCGAAGGCTGCCTTCAGCTTCGTCAAGAACTCGTCATACACGTCCTTGTGCACATAGGCGCGCTCGGCGCAGTTGCACACCTGGCCGGAGAAGATGAGGCGCGAGTTCTTCACGGCTTCGACGGCCAGATCGATGTCGGCGTCCGGGAAGACGATGGCCGGCGCCTTGCCGCCCAATTCCAGCGACGTCTTCATGATCTTCTCCGCGGAGCCCTTGATGATCTCCACGCCGGCCTCCACAGAGCCCGTGAGCGAGACCATGTCGGACAGCGGGTGGCGCACCAGCGCGTCGCCCAGTGTGGAGCCGCCGCCGGTCACGAAGTTCACCACGCCCGCCGGGATGATGTCCTTGCACAGCTCGGCGAAGCGCAGCGTCGTCAGCGGCGTCGTCGAGGACGGCTTGATGACGGACGTGCAGCCCACCAGCATCGAAGGGGCGACCTTGCGGGCCATCACGAAGAACGGGAAGTTCCACGGGCAGATGCCCACGATGACGCCGATCGGCTTCTGGAACAAGAACATCTTCTCCTGCGGATCGCGGGACTGGATGACCTCGCCCTCGTAGATGTTGGCCCAGCCGGCGTAGTAGTCGAAGTAATCGGCCGTGAAGTCGATCTCGACCTGCGCCAGGCCGGCGACCTTCGCCTGCTCGGACAGCAGCAAGTCGGCCAGCTCGATGCGGTTGTCGCGGATGACCTGGGCCATCTGCTTCAAGATGCCCGCGCGGTCGGCGGAAGCCCGCTTGGCCCACGCCTTCTGGGCGTCTTTGGCGGCCTGCAACGCCTTGTCGGCGTCGTTTGCGTTGCCCTTGGGGGCTTGGCCGATGATCTCTTGGGTGTATGGGTTCTCGACTTCGATCCAGTCTCCTGTTGTCGCGTCGACGAGTTCACCATTGATTAGTTGTTTGTAGGTTCCCATGAAAGGAATTCCCCTCCTCTGACAAGTGCGCCGATCACCAAACCCCCAGCTCCGTTGCAGCGGGCAATCCCGAGGATCCCGGCACTCCCTTTAAGCGTTAATCAAGACGATAACTTATGGTCATACCATTTGGCTAGACATGTCCACAACACTTGTCTTGATTGAGATCGCCAGCGGGCCCAGTAGCCTGCCGATACACTGGTGAAGCCGCCAGCAACAACCAGGAGGTTTGTCATGCCCATTGCGCGTGCGCGTGCCATCGATTCCCCCACCGGATCGTTCCATCCAGCGGAAATCACCCGGCGGGAGCCCGGCCCGACCGAGATTGTCTTCGAGAACAAGTTCGCCGGCATTTGCCACTCGGACATCCATACGGTCCGCCAAGAGTGGGGCCCGATCAAGTATCCGATCGTGCCCGGCCACGAACTTGCCGGCATCGTCACCCAGGTCGGATCCGCGGTTGACAAGTACAAGGTCGGGGACCGCGTCGGCGTGGGCTGCTACATCGATTCCTGCGGCCACTGCGAGCTGTGCGCGGGCGGCCAAGAGCAGTTCTGCGAAGAAGCCATCTACACCTACAACGACACGGGCCGCGACGGCCTGCCCACCGTCGGCGGCTATTCCACACTGTTCACCGTCGAGGCCGGCTACGCACTGCGCATCCCGGATTCGATCCCGCTGGATGCCGCCGCGCCGCTGCTCTGCGCTGGCATCACGACCTACGCCCCGCTCAAGAAGTGGGGCGCGGCGCCTGGCAAGCGTGTAGCCATCGTGGGCATGGGCGGGCTCGGCCACATGGGCGTGCAGATTTCCGCCGCGATGGGTGCCGAAACCGCCGTCATCTCGCAGACACGCTCCAAGGAGGCCGACGGCCGCCGCTTCGGCGCCACCGAGTATTACGCTCTCAGCGAGCCGGGCACCCTCAAGAAGCTGCGCAAGAGCTTCGATCTGATCGTCTCCACAGTTTCGGCCGAGTTGGATCTGGACGCGATGATCGGCTGTCTGAAAGTGGGCGGCGCGCTCGTCAATGTCGGGCTCCCCGAGCACGCTTCCACCGTGCGCCTGCCGAATCTTGTCGGCGGCAACCGCATATTGGCAGGTTCGCAGTTGGCAGGTGTTGCCGAGACGCAAGAAATGCTGGACTTCTGCGGCGAACATGGCCTGGCCGCCCAGGTGGAAGTGATCTCCGCCGACGAGATCGACGCCGCCTACGACAAAGTGGTCAGTTCGCAGGTGCGCTATCGCTACGTGATCGACACGTCGACGATATAGACGGCCCCGTCATCCCGGGTTCGTTGCGTCATCCCGGGCTTGTTCCGTCATCCCGGGCTTGTTCCGTCATCCCCGCAAAGTATCGAAGAACTTTGTGGGGCGGTGTTCCGGGGTCCGAGCAGAGTATCGAAGAACTTTGTGGGGTGGTGTTCCGGGATCTCGGACGCAGTCCGTGTGCCCCGGCAGGGGCACCCCTTCCAGGTCACCAGGAGCGGATCCAGGCAAGTAGTTCCGGAGAATCCAGGCTGGGCAGGATCCAGTCGGCTGGGGCTTCCACCGGCAGCGTAGGCACGAAGATCACCCGCATCCCGGCGGCGCGGACCGCGAGAGCCCCGGTCAGCGTGTCTTCGAAACCCACGGCCTGCAGCGGGTCGGCGCCCAGGCGGGCGCAGGCGGTCAGGTAAATCTCCGGTTCGGGCTTGGGGTGCTTGATGTCGTCGGCGGTGATGACAGTCTCGAAATCGCCCAGCATGCCGCCGCGCTCCAAAGTGGCATAGACGATGTCCGCGGGCGAATTGGATGCCACCGCATGGGGTACCCCGGCGGCGGCGACCGCCCGGACCACCTGCTGGGCGCCCGGCATCGGCTCGGCGTTTTGCTTGATGAGGGCCAAGACGGTGGCGCAGAGTTCCTGGCCGACCGCGGCCGGATCGGGGGAGTCCGGAAAGTGGCCGGCCATCACGACGCTGGACGCGTCGACGCTCACGCCGATGAGCGGGTCGCGGATTTCCGGGGTCAACTCGCAGCCGTGGTTGCGGAAGACATCGTGCATCGCCCGCTCCCACCAAGACTCTGTCTCAACCAGCAGACCATCGCAGTCGAAAACCACGGCGCTGGGCCGCCCAGTCAGATGCATATCGCCCAGTCTACGGCCATGTTTGGACCGAACCGGTCGGTGTCCGGGTCTGGATGGGTGATAATGGACTCCGGGCAAATCTAGAATCGAGGATCATGACAGAGCTTGAGAACCCCGCCGTCGCCATTGGCCTCTCACGGCGAAAGCTGGGCGAGTATCGCGTGCTGAACTCACGCGGCGGCGTGATCAGCATCGGCGATGGGAAAGGCGAGGACTTCACCCCCGTGGAGTTGCTGCTTGCCGCGCTGGCCGGATGCTCCGCCGTCGACGTCGACGTCGCCGTTTCCCGGCACGAGCGTCCGCGGCACTTCCAGGTGAGCGCATCTGGGGTGAAACAACGCGACGCGTCCGGCAACAAGCTGGTCAACCTCCAAGTGCGCTTCGCGGTGGAGTTCGACGACGACGACGAGGGCCGCGCCGCAGCGGCGATCCTGCCCCGCGCCGTCGAGCAATCCCACGCGAAGCTGTGCACGGTCTCGCGCACCATCGAAGGCGGCGGGCCAGTGTCGATGGAAGTGGTTGAGGTCTGACCTGGCTCAATCGGCCTTCGGCTGGGATTCCCACCAGCGCAACAGTTCTTCTTTCGCGCGCTCCGGGCCCAGCGGGCCGGCTTCCATACGCAAATCCAGCAGGAACTTATAGGCCTTGCCGACCTCCCGGCCGGGCCCGATGCCCAGGATCTCCATGATCTGGTCGCCGTTCAGGTCGGGCCGGATCGCGTCGAGTTCTTCTTGCGCGGCCAACTCGTCGATGCGCCATTCCAACTGCTCGTATGCGGTGCGCAGCCGATTGGCTTTGGCGACGTTTCGCGTCGTGCAATCAGAACGCGTCAAGATGTGCAGCCGTTCCAAGAGGTCTCCGGCGTCGCGCACGTAGCGGCGCACGGCCGAATCCGTCCATTGGCCCTCCCCGTAGCCGTGGAAGCGTAGGTGCAGCTCGATGAGCTTGGAGACGGCCTTGATCTCGTCGCCCGAGAAGCGCAGCGCCTGCATCCGCTTCGCGGCGAGCTTCGCGCCCACGATGTCGTGGTGGTAGAAGCTGACCTTGCCGCCGGCCTCGAAGCGACGCGTCTTCGGCTTGCCGATGTCGTGCAGCAGCGCTGCCAGCCGGTTGACGATATCGGGTTGGTGGCCGCGGGCCTTTTCCAGCGCGATTGCCTGGTCGAGCACGGTCAGCGAGTGTTCGTAAACGTCTTTGTGGTGGTTGTGCTCGTCGATTTCCATCTTGAGCGCCGGAAGCTCGGGCAGTACCAAGTCGGCGATGCCGGTTTCCACCAACAAGTCGAGTCCGATGCGCGGATGGTCGGTGAGCAGGAGTTTGACGAGTTCGTCGCGGATGCGCTCGGCGGACACGATCTCCAGCCGGTCCTTCAGGTCGGCCATCGCCCGCACGACTTCAGGCACGGGCAGGAAGCCCAACTGCGACGCGAAGCGGGCCGCGCGCAGCATCCGCAGCGGATCGTCCGAGAATGAGATCTCCGGCGCGGACGGCGTGCGCAGCACCCGGTCTTCCAAGTCGATGATGCCGTCGAACGGGTCGAACAGCTCGCCCGTGTCCATCGCCACAGCCATTGCGTTCACGGTGAAATCGCGCCGGATGAGGTCGCCGCCGAGGTGGTCGCCGAAAGCGATCTGCGGCTTGCGGGAATCCGGATCGTACGCGTCGGCCCGGAAGGTGGTGATCTCCACCAGCCAGCTCGTGCCGTCCGGTTCGTCGAGCCGCCCGGCGATGGTGCCATATGCCCGGCCCACATCCCAGGTTGCCACGGCACGCGGCTTCAGCAGCTTCTCGATCTCTTCTGGGCGGGCGGAGGTGGTGAAATCCAGGTCGTTGCCGAGGCGGCCCATCAGAGCGTCGCGGACCGATCCGCCTACCAGGTAAAGCTCGTGCCCGGCGCCGTGGAACGCCGCGGCCAACTCGCGCACGGCAGGCGTGGCCGCCCGGACGGTGTCGAGCCGGGCGGCTTGAGTTGGCGTGATGTCAGGCACGGCGGAAAAGTCTACGCCTCCTGGCAACGCAGTGCCCGTTCGGCGGCGTCGATGCTCTCCACCACTTGGCGGAGCACGTAGTCGGACAGGTCATGGCTGTCCCGCCAGGCCTTGATGCGCTCCAATTGGGGTCGGTCGATCAGCGGGGACGGGAAGAGCATGCTCAACACGTGCTGTCGGATCTTGGTGGAACGTGCTCCCCAGCCGTCGCGGCCTTCCGAGATGCTCTCCGCCACCGCCAGATACTTGTCGATGTACGGCGAGAGCACGTCGTCCTGCCCGAACCTCCAGAAATTCGCGCAGATCTGGTAATGGGTCTCGTTGGGCGTGTCGTCCCGGAGCACCGCGGCTTCCCAGGCGTCTGCCTTGGCGTCGGCTGTGGGGCGGGCGGCACGTGCCCCGGCGGCCTTTTCAGCGCCCTTGTCAGTGAAGTCGCGCTGCAACTCGGCGTCGATTTCGGGATCGCCGAAGACTCCCAGCCGGGCCAAAGCCGTCGTGATGCGCCAGCGCAGGTCCGCGTCCACATCAAGGCCGGCAAAACGCCCCTCAGCCAGGCAGCTCCGCAACAGCTCCGCGTCTCCCGCGCCTGCGGCGGCGATGAAGGCCCGGAAGAAAGCGAGTGCGTGGTCCGAGCCCGGCTCGGCGTTCTGGGCGGCGGCAAGAGTGGCTTGGGCGAGGCGCTCGCCGAGCGCCACCCGGTCGGAGCGCGGAGAGTAGAAGTCGACCGCCGTACCCGCGCGCAGCAGCGACGCCTGCACACCAGTCAGGTCCGTCTCCGTTTCCACCGCGCCGAGCACGATGTCGAGGTAGGCGGCGGCGGGCAACTCGGCGTCGCGGCACATGTCCCAAGCCGCGCCCCAACACAGGGCCCGCGCTAAGGGGGACTCAATGTCCTTGAGCCGCGTGCGCAGCGTCTCCAGGGAGACGTCGTCGAGGCGCACCTTCGCGTATGTGAGATCGTCGTCGTTGAGCAGCAGCAGCGCCGGGCGGGGCAGCCCAGCGGCTTCCGGGATCTGCGTGAGTTCCCCGGCGATGTCAGTTTCGATGCGATGGGTGCGCACGATGGCGCCGCCGAGCGACTCGTAGCAGCCGATAGCCATGCGGTGATGCCGCAAGGTGTCGCCTTCCTGGCGGACGGCCAGCCGGGTGAAATGCCCGTCGGCGACGTCGAACTCAGCGCGCAGCGTGTTCGGGCCAGTTGTCTGCAGCCATTCGGCGGCGAAACCGCTCAAGTCCCGGCCCGACGCCTCGGCCAATGCCGCGAGCAGGTCGTCGAAGACAGTGTTGCCCCAGGCGTGCTTGGCGAAATACGCGCGCAGGCCCGCCAGGAACGGCTCTTCGCCCACGTATGCGACCAACTGCTTCAGCACGGACGCTCCCTTGGCGTAGGTGATGCCGTCGAAGTTGAGTTCTACAGCTTCCAAGTCGACCATGTCCGCCGCGATCGGGTGCGTGGAAGGAAGCTGGTCTTGGCGGTATGCCCAGTCTTTGCGCGAATTCGCGAACGTGACCCACGGGTCGCCGGGCCCGCCGATGCGCTTGAGGCACCACGTGGCGGCCCATTCGGCGAACGACTCGTTCAGCCACAGGTCGTCCCACCACTTCATGGTGACCAGGTCGCCGAACCACATATGCGCCATCTCGTGCAGGATCGTGTCGTCGCGCGCCTCGTATTGGGCGGCGGTGGCTTTGGAACGGAACAGGTACTCGTCGCGGAAAGTGATGCAGCCGGCGTTTTCCATGGCGCCGGCGTTGAACTCCGGCACGAAGATCTGGTCGTACTTGCCGAAGGCATAGGGCACGTTGAACGCTGCTTCGTAGACCTGGAAGCCGGACTTGGTGATGGCCAGGATGCGTTCCGCGTCCAGGTATTGGGCGATCGACTGGCGGCAGGCCACGCCGAGCGGGATTTCGCCGCCGCTGCCCTGGTAGGAGTCGCGGACCACATGGTACGGCCCGGCGATGAGCGCGGTCAGATAGGTGGAGATGCGTTTCGTGGGTGCGAAGATGTGTTCCGCGACTCCGGCCCCGATCTCGTTCGGCTTTGGCGACGGGGCGTTTGAGAACACCCGCCACCCGACCGGCGCGCGCACGGACAGCTGGAAGCTCGCCTTCAGGTCGGGCTGTTCGAAACAGGCGTACATGCGGCGCGCGTCAGCGGTCTCGAACTGGGTGTACAGATAGGTCTGCGAGTCGGCCGGATCCGTGAAGCGGTGCAGGCCCTCGCCGGTGTGCGAATAGCGGCACCAAGCTCCGACGCTCAACTGGTGGCTGCCCGCGGCGACGGAGAAATGAACCTTGGAATCCCGGTAGTTGTTCAGCGGCAACTCGTTGTCGTCCAACACGATGCGGACGGCCTCGTCGGCGATGAGGTTCAGCCACGACGCCCCCAGCGCGGAGTCGAAGGACACAGTCGTGTGCGACCAGAAGACGCGCTCGGGGTCTTTTCCGGCGTTCAGCGCGGCGGCGGGGGTGAGGTCGACGGTGACGTTGTAATCGGCGCATTGGATGAAGCCGGCCCGCTGGGCGGACTCCGCGCGGGTGATGTTCTCGCTGGACATGTCCGCATACTAGTGGACCGCTGACCCGCTTGGTCGGGGCGACAGGACTCGAACCTGCGATCTCCTGCTCCCAAAGCAGGCGCGCTAGCCACTACGCCACGCCCCGATGACCGGACGAGTCTAGCCTACTTGCACACTTCCAGGCCGACGGACTCCTTCAAGATCAGCACCCGGGTCGCCGACTCGGCGATGCGGGCGGCGAACGCCGAGTCGTCCTTGGCCGCCGCTTTCAGGCCGGAGACCATCTTGGAAACCGTCGCCGGGTCGACGGTGAGCGCCAAATCGCCTCCAGCGGCGACGAATTTGGCGGCGCGTTGTTTGGCGGCGACCGCCTGGGCTGCCCGCGCGGCGCCCAGGTCGTCGCTGATCACGACTTTGTCGAATCCGTTGTCGCGCAGCCAACCGATGACCAGCGGCGAATAGACCGCCATCTCGGAGTCGATGCGGGTGTAGGTGGCTAATGAGACCATGACCGCGTCGGTAGTCGGCAACGCATCTTGGAACGGCCGCAGGGCTGCGTCCTCCAAGGTGGTGACCGAATCGGTGGCCTTCTTGGCCGCGTCGGTGTGGACGGTGGTTATGCCCAGGCCGGGGAAGTGTTTGACGGCGACGGCGATCCCCGCCGCGTGCATGCCCGCGGTGAAGGCGGCCACCTTTTCGGAGACCTGCTCCGGGTCGCTGCCATAACCGCGGTCGAGGCGCGCTATCGCCATGTTGCGCTCTGTCAGATCGTCCGGCACGACGTCGGCGACCGGCGCCAGGTTCAGGCGCACCCCGGCTTCGGCGAGGTCTTTGCCCCAGGCGGCGGCGTCCTCGGCCAGCTCTGACGCGGACAGCTTGGCTTGTTTCTTGGCTGAGGGGATCACCGCGAATCCGGAGCCGTCGAGCCGCTGCACCTGGCCGCCTTCCTGATCGGCGGCGACGAGGATGCCGGCGTCGAGTTTGGCCAGTTTCTTGACCAGTTTCGCCACGTTCTTCACAGACTTGCCGTCCTGGTCCATCAGGATCACCGAGCCGACCGAGTATTTCTCGATCGCCTTCTGCTCGGCCGAATCCAAGTCCGCGGAGATTCCCATCATCAGCAACTGCCCGATCTGCTCGGCTTGGCTCAGATCAGCCACCGTGGCGGCGCAGCGTTCGGCGACGGTCGGCTCGGCGGGCGTCGGCGTGGGCATGGCGACCGGTGCCGTAACCACGGTCGGGTCCACGCGCGGCGCCTGCTCGACACAGCCGGCCAGTAGGGCGGCGGCGAGGGCAACAGCGGCAGCGCGGGGGACAGACATCAGGGCAGCGTCAAGATTTCAGCGCCGGATTCGGTGACGACGATGGTGTGTTCGAACTGGGCGCAGCGCGAACCGTCGCGGGTAAGGACAGTCCAGCCGTCGTCCCAGGTGTGGTTGCGCGGATCGCCGAGGGTGAGCATCGGCTCGACGGTGAAGGTCATACCGGGCTGGATGAGAATGTGGACGGAAGGCTCGTCGTAGTGGGGGATCACCAGGCCGGAGTGGAACGCCGTGTGGCAGCCGTGGCCGGTGTATTCGCGGACCACGCCGTAGCTGAAACGCTTGGCATACGCTTCGATCACCCGCCCGATCACCGAAATCTCGCGGCCGGGGACCACAGCTTTGATGCCGCGCAGCATCGCCGCCCGGGTCCGTTCGGACAGCAGGCGCGAATCCTCGTCCACGTCGCCTGCGAAGTAGGTGGCGCAGGTGTCGCCGTGGACGCCGTCCAGATACGCCGTCACGTCGAGCTTGACGATGTCGCCGTCTTCCAGGGGCCGCATATCGGGGATGCCGTGGCAGATCACCTCGTTGACGGAAGTGCAGCACGACTTGGGGAACCCGCGATATTCCAACGTGGCCGGCCAGGCATGGTGGTCGAGCAGGAATTCGTGCACCACGGCGTCGACTTGGTCCGTGGTGACGCCCGGGGCGATCACGGCCGCCCCGGCCTCCATCGCCTGCGCCGCCACCTTGCCCGCGAGCCGCATCTTCTCGATCACTTCGGCCGGCTGTACTTCAGAGCCTTCGTAGATTTCGGGGCCGGGATCGCCGAAATACGGGGGCCGCGGAATGTCCGGCGGCACTGGTCGCGGTCCGGACAGCGGGTACGGTCTGATGGCGCTCACGGTTGGGATCATATCCCGCTACGCTGAGGGTGTGAGCAAGGACGGCTGGTACTGGTGCCTCAAGCACAACCAGGTGGAGCCATATTATGGCTGCCGTTCCGCGACCCGGCTCGGGCCGTACCCCACGGCGCAGGCAGCGGGGGCCGCGTTGCAGCAGGTGGCCCAGCGCAACGAGGACTGGGACAACGACCCGAGGTTCAATGACGTCGCCGAGCAAAGCCCTCCGCCGCATTCAGATACTTTGCCCGAACTCCCTGATTGAGCGTCGCGAGAGGGGTCTTGTAACGCGACGGAAACATTCTTCTAGGCAAGATTGAGTTCATGGATAAGCAAACCGAATTTGTCCTGCATGCGATGGAGGAGCGGGACGTTCGTTTCGTCCGCCTATGGTTCACCGACGTCTTGGGATTCTTGAAGTCGGTGGCGGTCGCCCCTGCTGAACTCGAAGGCGCGTTCAGCGAGGGCATCGGCTTCGACGGTTCGGCGATCCAAGGCTTCGCCCGCGTGTTCGAGTCGGACATGGTCGCGCACCCCGATCCGTCGACGTTCCAGTTGCTGCCCTGGCGCGGCACGACGCAGGGGACGGCCCGGATGTTCTGCGACATCCGGCTCCCGGACGGCTCGCCGTCGTTCGCCGATCCGCGCTACGTGCTGAAGCGCGCCCTGGACAAGGCGTCCAAGATGGGGTTCACCTTCTACACCCACCCCGAGATCGAGTTCTACCTGTTCAAACAGCCGATCGTTCCCGGCGAGGTGCCGGTTCCCGCCGACCAGAGCGGCTACTTCGACCACACGACCACGTCCCCTGGCGCCGATTTCCGCCGGCAGGCGATCACGATCCTGGAACAAATGGGTATCTCGGTCGAGTTCAGCCACCACGAGGGCGGGCCGGGCCAGCAGGAGATCGACCTGCGCTACGCGGACGCGCTGACCACCGCGGACAACATCATGACGTTCCGCGTCGTGATCAAAGAGGTGGCTGCGATGCAGAACCTGTTCGCCTCGTTCATGCCGAAGCCACTCACGGACCAGCCCGGCTCGGGCATGCACACCCACGTTTCGCTGTTCGAGGGCGACACCAACGCGTTCTATGACGCCAGCGCGGAATTCAACCTTTCCCAGACGGGCCGCCAGTTCATCGCCGGGTTGCTGGAACACTCCGCTGAGATCTGCGCGGTGACCAACCCGTGGATCAACTCCTACAAGCGGCTCATCTCCGGTGGCGAGGCGCCCAGCTACATCTGCTGGGGGCAAAACAACCGTTCCGCGCTGGTCCGCGTGCCGATGTACAAGCCGAACAAGGGCGCGTCGGCCCGGGTGGAATTGCGCTCGATCGATTCCGGGGCCAACCCTTACCTGGCCTTCGCCCTCGTCTTGGCTGCCGGGCTGGACGGCATTGAGCGCGGCTTGGAGCTTCCCGAAGGCGCCGAGGACGATGTCTGGTCGCTGACTGACAAGCAGCGCCAGGCGATGGGCGTCAAGCCGCTGCCGCGCAGCCTGGGCATGGCTATCGACCTGATGGAAGCCTCGCAGTTGGTCGCCGACACGCTCGGCGAGCACGTCTTCGACTTCTTCCTGCGCAACAAGAAAGCCGAGTACGAGGAGTATCGCTCCTACGTGACCGAGTGGGAACTGCGCAAGTCCTTGCCGGTGTTGTAGTCACTGGCAAAGCTCTCGCCGCACAGGTTTTTCACAGAGTTCTGATCCGGTTTTCGTAGGACCGCCGAGTACGCTCGTGGCGTAACCGAGCAGAGGATGGCTGATGGCTGCGGAAAAGAAGAAGCGCAAGAAGTGGCTTATTGCCGTGATCGCGCTTGTGGTTGTTGCTGGGCTTGCCGCGGGCGCGTGGTTCTTCTTCCTGAAGCCCCCGGACGCGCAGGCGATGCGGCAGCGCACGTTCACGGCGGCCGCGGAGAAGGGCGACCAGACGTTGACCGTGTCCGTCTCTGGAGCGCTGTCCCCCAAGAACCGTGCGGATCTCAACTTCTCCGTTTCGGGCGAAGTCAACAAGGTTTACGTCAAGGTGGGCGACGTCGTCAAGAAAGGCGACAAGCTGGCACGGGTCGGCTCCTCCGACTTGGAGAACGCCGTCGAGTTGGCCGAAGCCAACCTGAAGGCCGCCAAAGCCGACTACACCGAGGCCAAGTCCTCCGGCACGTCCGCTTCCAAGACCGCCGCTTCGGCGCGGGTGGATTCCGCACAGGCTTCGTTGGACAAGGCTGAGGAGAATCTCGAAAACGCCACTTTGAAGGCCACGATCGCCGGCACGGTCGCGGAGGTGAACGTCGAGGTTGGCGACCAGGTCGGATCTTCTGGGAGCGGTGGCGGCTCTTCGTCGATGGGTTCGACGAGCACGAGCACGGCCCAGGTCGTGGTAATCGCCACATCCGAGTGGAAGCTGGAAGGCACTATCACCGCGGCTGACCTCGCGTCCGTGAGTGCTGGGCAGACCGCGCAGGTGACGACGGACTCCTCCGATGAGCCGATGGCGGGAACCGTGGCGTCCGTGGGCATTGTCGCCACATCATCTTCCGACGGCACCGCGACTTTCCCGGTCGTCGTTGAGTTGGACGGCGAACATCCGGAGCTCTTTTCCGGCACCAACGCGGATGCTGTGATCACGGTGGCCGAATACAAGGATGTGCTGACGGTGCCAACAGCGGCCGTGACGACGGTCAACGGAACGTCGCAGGTGACACTGGCCGGCGACGCGGGCGAGGTCCGCGAGGTGACCGTAGGCCGCGTGTTCGGCAACGCCACCGAAATCACCTCCGGCCTGGAAGAAGGCGAAGAAGTCGTTGTCACGCAGATCTTCGGGGAGTCTTCCGGCGAAGGCGGCCCGGTCATGATGGGTGGCGGCATGTTCGGCGGTGGCGGCGTGGTCGTCGAGCGCGGCGGTGGCAGCCGTGGTGGTGGCGGTGCTCCAGGCGGTGGCAATGGCCCGCAGTTCTCGGAACCGAACCGGTGATCCGCGATGAGCTTGCTTTCAATGCGCTCAGTGCGCAAGACGTACGCCACCGGCTCAGTGTCGGTTGAGGCGTTGCGCGGCATCGACCTGGATGTCGATTCCGGCGACTACCTGGCCATCATGGGCCCGTCGGGTTCGGGAAAATCCACGCTGATGCACATCATCGGCTGCCTGGACGTGCCCACCGAGGGGACCTATGAGCTCGATGGCGTCGACGTGTCGTCCATGGACGAGAACCAGCTCGCGGACGTGCGCAACCGCAAGATCGGCTTCGTGTTCCAGCAGTTCAACTTGCTGCCCGCGTTGACGGCCGAACGCAACGTGGAACTGCCGCTCATCTACGCGGGTGTGAAACGCGCCCAGCGCAAGGAGCGCGCGGAGGCCGCTTTGGAGCGCGTGGGCCTGGCCGACCGCATGGAGCACCGTCCCGGTGAGCTGTCCGGTGGCCAGCAGCAGCGCGTCTCGATGGCCCGGGCGTTGGTGACCGACCCCGCCTTGATCCTGGCGGACGAACCCACTGGCGCGTTGGATTCGGTATCCACCAATGACATTTTGGATCTGTTCGCGGAGTTGAACGACGCCGGCCGCACGATCGTGGTGATCACCCATGAGAACGACGTGGCCGCCCGCGCGAAGCGCACCGTGCACATGTATGACGGGATGTTTCGCGCCAAGCCGACCCGCGAGTTGGTGGGAGCGGCGAAATGATGGCTGCCTGGGGCGAGACCGCCCGTACCGCGATTGAGGCGCTGAGCGCCCGGCGACTGCGTTCCGCGTTGACCATTCTGGGCATCCTCATCGGCATCGCCGCGGTGATGCTGACTGTGGGCTTGGGGCAGTCGGCCACCACAGAGGTCGCGAACCAGATCAACTCGCTTGGCTCCAACCTGTTGACGTTGTCTCCGGGCGGGTCGATGACGCAGATGGGCAACTTCCGGATGCGCCAAACCAGCAACTCGCTGACGATGGAAGACGCCAAGATGCTCGCCGACAAAGCGGTGGCCCCGCACATTTCGGCGGTGGCCCCGGTAGCCACCGGCAACGCCAACCTGCAATCTTCCACGACGACCTGGACGTCATCGACCGTCGGCACGAGTGTCGATTGGCTCACTGTGCGCAATCACAAGGTAGAGACCGGCCGCTTCTTCTCACAGGAGGAATACGACGCCGGGACGTCCGTGGCGGTTATCGGCCCGGACACCGCGGACGAGTTGTTCGATCAGGCCAGCCCGGTGGGTGAATCGATCCAAGTCAACGGGCAGACCTTCACAGTGATCGGCGTCCTGGCGACCGCCGACTCATCGCTCAGCAGCGAGGATGACATCGTCGTGGTGCCGCTGACCACCGCCGAGGCCCGGCTGGGGGCGAGCCCGGTCGGCCTGAGCATGATCTACTTGTCCGCGCAGGATTCCGACTCCCTGTCATTGGCCTACCAAGAAGTGAACCAGGCCATGCTGACCAGCCACGGCGTCACGGAGGACAACTCCGACTTCTCCCTGTCCACGATGTCTTCGCTGGTGGACGCCATGGCGTCGATCTTGGGCACCTTGACGCTGGTGCTGGGCGCCATCGCCGCCATCTCGCTGCTGGTCGGCGGGATCGGCGTGATGAACATCATGCTGGTGTCGGTCAGCGAGCGGGTGCGCGAGATCGGCCTGCGCAAGGCGCTGGGCGCCACGCCGGCCATCATCCGGCGGCAGTTCCTGGTGGAAGCGGGCGTGCTCGGCCTGACCGGCGGCGCGTTGGGCATGGCCCTTGGCTACGCCGGCGCGGCGGCGATCTCGGTGGCTGTGGACATGGCCATCGGCATCTCGCTGGGAGCCGCTTTCATCGCCTTGGCCGTTTCGCTCACTATCGGCTTGGTCGCCGGCGTCTATCCGGCCTCCCGCGCCGCCCAGTTGGCGCCGATCGACGCCTTGCGGAGCGAATGATGAGCGCGAACGCACAGACTCCCGATAAGCTGAACACAACCACCCCTGTCATCCTGGACTTGTTTCAGGATCTCCGCACCCAGTGCGGCCCGAAAGGAGCACACCGATGAAACGCCTGAAGATCTCACTGGCCATCGCGGCTGCGATCGCCCTCGTCCTGGGGGTGTGGTCGGCCGCGTCCGCCGGCGCGACCGGTCCGCGCTTCGTGGTGGCGCTCGCCGACACCGGCTCGGTGCAGCAGACGTACTCGGCCCAAGGCACGGTCGCGCGCGTGGACGCCATGGACGCGACTTTCACCGTTTCGGGGACCGTCAAGAAGGTGAATGTCTCCATCGGTGACGAGGTCAAGGCGGGCGACATCCTGGCCAGCCTGGAGAACGACGATCTCAAGATCGCCGTCTTGGAGGCGCAGACCCAGTTGGCCGAGGCGGAGGCAGACCTCTATTCGGCGCAGCATCCCAGTTCGTCAGGTGGCGGCTTCGGCGGCGGTGGCGGCATTAGCGGCGGTGGCGGCGGCTCCACGCCCACGCAGCCCCCGTCCGCGCTCAACCCGGACACCGACGATCTGAAGCAGCTCTACGCGGCCATCGCCGCCGTTAACGTGGCCACCGACGAGTGGCAGGTCAAGTGCGATCCGATCTATGACGCCCTGCACGTCACCGAAGACGGCGACGACACGGGAGCCGAGGGCAGTGGCGGTGACGACAACGGCGGGTCCGACAATGGGGGCGGCTCTGACAATGGCGGTGGCTCTGACAACGGCGGTGGATCAGACAATGGTGGCTCCGACAATGGCGGCGACGACAACGGCGGTGGGTCAGACAACGGCGGCGACGACAACGACGGCGGGTCAGACAATGGCGGCGGCGACGAGGGTGACGGCGACGAGAGTGACGCCGAGCAACTCGCTTCGATAACGGCCGACGACATCACCAGCGAAGACTTGGCAGCTTGCGGGGATGCCCGCGTAAACCTGGCCTTGGCCAACGCGGTGTTGGCCGACTACTACAACCAACTGATCACTAACGGGACCATCGAAGGGTCCGCTGATCCGTCCGGAGAGGAAGAACAACCTTCATCCGGCGGTGGGTCGCGTGTGCCCTCGGCCTCAGGTGGTTCATCGTCCAGCAGCAGCGTGTCAGAATCAGCCGTCGCACGGGCAAAGGCGAGCGTGCTGGAGGCCGAACAGGCCCTGGCGGATGCTGAGGACGATCTGGCCGAGAGCGAGCTCAAGGCGCCCATTTCGGGGACTGTGGGCGCCTTGAGCTTGACCAAGGGCGGTTCTTCGACCGGCACTGTCACGATCATCGGCGAGGGTGCGGCGAAGGTGACCTTCTCGCTGCCGCTCAAGATCCGCAAGCTCTTGAAGGTGGGCGACGCGGTGACGGCCAGCCCGGTGGGCGGCACGGCAACTCTGACCGGTTCGATTACGACGATCAGCGATCTGGAAGTGTCCGGCACCGCGGGCGACAACCCGAGCTATTCGGCTGAAGCCCTCATCGAAGACCCGGACGCCCTACTGCCCGAAGGCTCCACGGCGCTGCTGAGCCTGGTGGTGCGCACGGCAGATGGCGTCGTCGTGCCGGTCTCGGCGGTGTACACATCCGACGAGGAGGGCCTGGAAACCACGGTGCGGGTGGTCGCGGACGAAAATGCCACCGAGTATGAGACCGTTCCCGTCACCGTGGGCGCCGTCGGCGGCGGCTACGCGCACATCTCCGACGGGCTGGAAGCCGGCCAGTTGGTCGTCTTGGCGGACACGACGGAGCCCCTGCCGGAGTCCTAGCCGACGCGACCGTCATCGCGCCGCTGCGCTGGTTCGCGTGAGACGCCCGTCATCCCGTTCCGGGATACCCACCCCGTCATCCCCGTTCCGGGATGACGCCTGCAACGGCTATTTGTTTCGGTTTTCCAGCGTGGTGCTTGGACGTCTGCTAACTTGGACGGACGAGACGCCGGGGGGACGTCTTGCTGTGTGGGTGTCTGGGGGGAACAATGCACACACTCAAGTCCAACATGTTTGCGCGTGTTCTGATTGGCCTTGTCGCGCTGGGAATGACCGCCACGATGGCACCTGCCGCTTGGGCGGATCCGACTCCGGAACCGGAACCGAGCCAGAGCGCGGTTGCCGAACCGGACGATGGCACGCAGACGCCCCCGCCTGAGACGCCGGCAGTTGACGATCCGGTGTTGGGCGAGCCGGAGCCGGTGGTGGGCACAGCCGCGGGCTGGGCCGACAGGCAGGGTGACGCGGTCTGGGGCACTATCAAGCTCTACCAGGCGTCGGTCGACACCTGGGCGGAGTTGAAGGAGGCGCTCGACTCGGTGGGCGCGTACAGCTCCGTCCCGTACGTGATCCTGATCAACGACAGCTTCACCATGGGCGACATGTACACCCTCACCAACAAGAACGTCGTGCT
>JAISUR010000014.1 GCA_031271975.1 Propionibacteriaceae bacterium | reverse complement strand
CAGCCTCGGATCATGTGCAGAGTCCTCGTACACGTCGGGACAACCGCCTTCGGGCAGTGTTGCTGATTCCTGGGTACCCAAGTCTACCCAGTCGACTCGTGTGGTCCCGAGTGGACTTGGACCGGTGGCATCGACTTTGTCACGGTAAGGGGGTGTGGGGGATTGTCCCCCACATAATTCAACACAGTGGGCTCCCGGCCCATCCGGGTTCGGCGGAGCCGATCCCGGGTGGGCCCACCGGGACTCGAACCCGGAACCTGCGGATTAAAAGTCCGAAGCTCTGCCAATTGAGCTATGGGCCCAGCGGACACAGTGTACCCGGTCAGAAGAGGAGTTGCCCGCAGGCGGTGATTTCGCGCAGGTAGGCCGATGGCACGGTGAACCACAGGATTCCGGCGTGCAGGTGTGTCGGGTCCAGGCCTGCCCGTGTGGCGAGCTGGTTGGCGCGCCAGACGTGAAAGTCGTTGGTGATGAACGCCACCCGGTATCCGGGGTCCAGACGGGCGTCCAGGATCGCTTTCGAGAAGGCGAAGTTCTCGGCTGTGGACGTCGAGCGGTCCTCCATGGCGATCAGGTCGTCGGGCACTGAGCGGTCGAGCAGGTATTGGCGCATGCCCGCGGCTTCTGAGATGTCCTCCTGGGCTCCTTGGCCGCCGGATACGACGATGAGGGCCTGCGGATTTCGGCGGTGGTAGGCGACCGCCACGTCCAAGCGCCTCGCCAGCGAAGGGGACACCTGGCTGCCATGCATTGCGGCGCCCAGCACGATCAAGGCGTCCTCGTCGTATTCCGAATCGTCCGACATGCCGTATCCGGCCAGCAGTGACGCGCAGACGAAGAGGACCGCCAACGCGGCCAGGCAGAGCCGGTTCAGCCAGCGGTGGGCCGTCAATTGCTTGAAAACCCCGAAACAAGCTGCCGCCACTCCGAGCAGGGCTTCCAAACCCACTCCCAGGTTGAGGTTGGCTGTGAGCGCCAGATAGGCGGCGTTGCCGATCAAGAACAGCCCAGCGGCCACCAGCAGCGCGCGAATCAACACCCGAACCACGAGTCCATGGTAGCCACGCCCGTGTGTGGCGGCCGAAACACTTTCCCTTCGACTTTGTCTTGGCCGCGCCCGTGTAGGGTGGCCGAAATAGAGGAGCCAGGCGGGGATGCCCGCTGCTTGGCCGCTGCGGGAAGGGAACGTCGGTGACGGATGTGGATGCGGGCCCGGTGTTGTCGGGGAGGACGCCATTCGGGTTGTTGTCGGCGGGCAATGGGCAGTTCTGGCCGGACACGCCGGCCGGACTGGCCAGGTTGGCAGAGGCTGTCCCGGAAACGGACCGCCGCACGGTGCGCCAACTGGCTCGCCAGGTGGCGGAGTTGGCCGCTGACCCGGCCAACGCTGAGCGTGCCGCACGGGGCCGGGCCGCCAACAGCTTGCAGCCAGGGCGCCCGCTGGTCTGGCTGGACGAGGTGCCGTGGCATGAGTTCGCCGGCGCAGACCTCGATCTCTCCTGCCAGTCAGGTTTGGCCCGCGAAGTCGAGGAGGTCCTGCGCCGGGTTATCTATCGTTGGCGGCATTTTCCGGCCGATGTTTACGTCGAGCCGTTCTTCCGCGTCGGCAAGGCAGTTGACGAGACGGGGATCGGCCTGGCTGTCACGGACGACATCTTGGCCACCGACCCCGGCAACCCCGTGGTTTCCCATCACTACGTGGACCAACTGCCTCACGAGGCGGCGCTGGACAAGACCCGCGAGCCCGTGGCCACAGCCCGGCCCGACATCGACGCCGCGATCTGCGCCGCGGTGTCGGAGCTGCTCGGTGGCGAGCTTCCCGTGGAACTGCACGGCCACCAGGTATACGCGCCCACCTGGGACGACATCTCCGCGCTGCGCGGCATAGAGAATTGCCTGATCGACCTGTTGGACCGCCCCGATTTCACCCACTCGATTGTGGCCCGGCTGAGCCACTACACCGATGTCCGCATGACGCAATTCGAAGCCCAGGGCCTGCTCGATTTTGACCTGGCGAACATCCACTCCACGCCGCCGTGGGCCGACGGCCTGCCCGCTGCGGGTTTCAGCGGCGATGTCCGGCTCCAAGACGTCTGGTATCGCTCCATGGCGCAACTGTTCGTGTCCGCGTCTCCGGCGATGCGCGATGAGTTCGACTTGCAGTACGCCCGTCCACTGATGGCCCGCTGCGGCCTGGTTTACTACGGTTGCTGCGAGCCGCTGGACACCTGCATGGAATACCTGCGGACGATCCCGAATCTCCGCAAGATCGGCGCGACGCCGTGGGCCAACATCCCGAGCCTGTGCGAGCAATCCGGCCCGGACTACGTCCTGTCACATAAGCCGAACCCGGCGCACGTCGCGATGCGGTTTGACCCGGCGGTCGTCGAGGCGGAGATCACGCAGGTGGTGGAGGCCTGTCTGGAATACGGCTGTCCCTACGAGATCGTCCTCAAGGACATCTCCACAGTCGGCGGCAACCCGGACAACCTGACGAGTTGGACCACCCTGGTCGAATCGGTCCTGGACCGCTACTACTGATCCGGGATCTTCGCCCTTCCGTGGGCTCAACAACATTACTTCGTCCGCGAAATGGCGGTTTCGCCCGCGACACCGCCGCCGCGCTGCTAGAGTCCCGAACGTGGACGAACGGGGACGTGGTGACGTAGAAGACGTAGTCAGCTACCTGCGGGACGGGGTCAGCGTCTCGTTAGTGGGGATGTATGGTTCCGGCCGTTCCACAATCGCGACCAAGGTCGCCGATCGGCTTGCGGAAAGCAAGTACTCGGTGCTCCGCATTTGCGGTGTGCATGCCCTACAGGACCGCCCGCTCGGCGCGATCGCCGCTTCCGGCATCGACCTGTCGTCACCGGGTAATCCCAACGCCATCGCCAACGCGGTCGCTGCGTTGGCCAAGGCGATGGCCGCGCCACATCCGCTATTGGTGGTCGACGACGCCGACTTCCTCGACCGGACCAGCATCGGCGCGATCGTCGCGGCCCACGTGCAGCGGCCCTTTCCCGTCCTGATGGTTTCCGGACTCGGCCGCAACCGGCAGTTGGCCACTGCACCATTCAACGCCCAAATCCAGCCCGCCGTGCGCATCATCGTCAAGCCGCTGCGTTTCGACGAACTGCACCGCCTCGTGCACGGTTTCCTTCCCGGAACGGTCGAATCCCACACTGTCGCCCGCATCGCCACCGCCACGGGAGGCCTGCCGGCGCTGCTGCGCGCGGTCGTGTGGCTTGGGCGGCGCAACGGCCGCATTGTGCAGGTGGACGGCCGGTGGCGGGCCGTCGAAGACCTGTATTCGGAAGAACTGGGCGAAGTGCTGTCCCGATTTCTGACCGACCTTTCCGACACCGACGTTTCCGCGCTCACCAAACTGGCCCTGCTCGGCAGCACCCGGGCGGCCGACGTCGAGGACATCATCGGCGCCGAAGCCCTCAACTCGCTTGACGACGCGGGCCTGTTGCAGGTCCTCGGATGCGAGTCCGACCCGGTTGTCGCCATTTTCCCGCCGCTGGTGGCCGAATACCTGCGGCGCGAATCCAGCCTGTCGCGGCGCATGGAAGTCAGCCGCGAACTCGGCATGGACTTGCCTGAAGCGGCGCTGGCCAACTCTGGATTCTCCATCTACGACTCGACGATTCTGAGCACCCGCATCCACGAACACTGGAACGCGGAAGCCGCTTTGCTGCGCGCTGACTGGGAAGCGCATCCCACCGCGGAGAACGCCGTGCCGCTGCTGCTCGCCCTGCATTCCGCATCGGCCGCGTCGGAGGAGATCTTGCAGGTGGTCGCCGAGACAAACCGGAAGAAGTCCGCGCCACTGTGGTGGGCCCGGCTTACGCTCTGGGAAGCCATGTACTTGGCCATCGCCCAGAGCCGAGTCGACGATGGGCTTGCTGTGCTCCAGAAGCAGCGGGCGGCGCTGCCCCAGTTCGCGCCGACCCTGGACGCGACCGGGGCGCACATCACCTTCCTCGAAGACCGCATGCCGGATTTCGAGTCGATCGGGTCGGGCACCGACGAGCTTGGGACCGACGTCGTCAGCGCTGTCCGCGTCGAATGCCTTCTCGGCCAGGGTCGCATCGCAGACGCGCTGGAGATCTTGGACACCTACGATCCGAGCCTGCCCACGTACGCGGATCACGGCCCGATCTTCCGCGGCCTGGCCCTACTGTTCGACGACCGCATGGAAGAGGGCGTCGAGTACGCGCAAGAACACCTCAAACAGGCCATGGATTCGCTGGAGCCGGGGCTCATCCAAGCGCACGGCTACGTGACCGCCTTCGGCCTGGCACTGCTCGGACGGTTCCACGAAGTGGACACCATCGCGGCGTCGATCCTCACCCTGACCGGTTCGACCACGCTGTACGAACAGTTCCAGCGTGGCCTGTTGACGCTGGCCGGCATCGCGGCAGGTTGGGACGGACGCCTCGACTATGCCCGGACGCTGGCCGACCAAGCGCGGATTTACGACAAGCTGGGCCCGCTGCCAGCCATGCTCTCTCGGGTGGCGCCCTCGGTCGTCTACGAACGCGGCCCGGAAGCCGCCGACACCCTGTGGGAAGCCACCGCGGACCGCCTCGACCGGGGCTATACGATGGCCGCCATTTTGGTCGGCGCGGCCGCCGTCGAGCAGCGGCCTGACGCGGCGTTGGCCGAGCGTGTCTACGAGGTGTCGCAGGGTTGCCAAAGCGCGCTCCTGCGCGCCTTGGGCGCGTACATCCGCGCGGCGTCGTCGATGAAGGCGGACGAGTTGCGGGCGGCCCTGGCCCAACTGAAAGCCACCGGCACCGCTGTCCACCTGCTGCGCGCCGGCGTGCGGCTGGCGGTGGTGTTGCGCAAGGAGGGCGACTTCGCGCAGTCAACCGCTCAGGCTGACAAGGCCTGGTACTCGGTGGACGCCCCTCCGGAAGTGCGGCGAGGACTGTTCCAGCCGTTGATCGACGCCATCGACATGTCACCCAGGGAACTCGAGATCGCCACGATGGTCACGCAAGGCATGGTTCCGAACGACATCGCGCTGAGCCTTTCCCTGAGCGTGCGCACGGTGGAGAACCACATCTCGAACGTCTACCGCAAACTGGGTGTCAGCTCGCGGCCGCGGCTCATGGAGATCATGAGCACCTGGTTGGCCGGGGCTTCGGAATGAAATAGCCCCCGGTCCAGCGGCTTCGACCACTCAAACTCGGCCTGGTAAATACTCACCGTGACGTCCGCGGTGCCTAACGCAGCCGTGGACGGGCTAAGTTCATTACCGGTGTTTGTTCCAAAGACTCACGCTAATGCGCTTGCGTGACCAGGACTCCGAGGCGTAAGCCTCACTCGCCAGCTGGGCCGACCGGATCCCGTTCCCATCCACACCAGCCGGTCGGCCCGGCGACAATCTTGGCGTTCTTTGGGACACCCGCAAGGGGTTTAACATAGACGTGCCGGCTTCCCTCACCTTGAGGGTGGCAATCGGTGCCAGTCGTGAGCTGGTGGCCGCTCAAGTCGGGGGATTTGAGAGCGTGCCGCCGCCTGACGGTCCGATTGCCTAAGCAGGGAAGCCGGCGCCTTCCTCCCCACATTTCCCGCGCTGCCTCTCACATCCCAGTTTTCCCGCCACATCGGGCACCTTCCGCCGCAGATCGAAGTACACTGTGAACATTCCTGCAACGGCGAGGGAGGATCCCCATGAGCGGCAAGTTCGAGATTTATCCGGAAAAGGGCGGCGCCCACTATCGTTTCCGCCTCAAGGCTGGCAACGGCGAAATCATCGCCACCAGCGAGGCATACAACTCGAAGGCATCCGCCAAGAAGGGCGCCGAGGCCGTCATCAAGGCGTCGGACGGAGCCGAAATCGTCGAGGTCGAAAAGTAGGCTTCAGCTTTACAGCTTGATCGCCGCCGCCTCGCGGTGCAGCCGGCCAAAGTTGTAATACGCCGCGCAGGCACCCTCCGGGGAAACCATGCAGGTGCCGATCGGGCGTTCCGGCGTACAGCCGCGCCCGAATACCCGGCACTCCCACGGCTTCAACTGTCCTGTCAACACCAAGCCGCACTGGCATGCCGGATGGTCTGCTACGCGGGCTCCGGGCAGCGTGAAACGCCGCTCCGCGTCAAACTCCGCATAGGCTGGGGCCAACTGGTAGCCCGAATGCGGAATGTAGCCCAGCCCGCGCCATTCGAAGGTTTCCCGGGTCGCAAACACCTCGTCCAGCAAGCGCCGCGCGGCTTCGTTTCCCTCCGGGCGAACCACGCGGGCGTATTGGTTCTCCACCTCGCAGCGTCCTTCGCTGTATTGCGTGAGCAACATGTCGACGGCCTGGAGGATGTCCAGCGGTTCAAAGCCGGTTACCACGATCGGCAGTTTGTGCTCGGCCGGTATGAACTGGAAATGATCGCTGCCGACGACCGTCGCCACATGGCCTGGTCCGATGAACCCGTCCAACTGGAGTCCGCCTGTGCCGAGGATCGCCTCCAACGGCGGCCGGATCAGCACGTGGTTGGAAAACACTGAGAAATTCTCCACGCCCAGCTTCGCCGCTTGGGCCACCGTGACCGCGGTCGACGGCGCGGTCGTCTCGAAACCGACGGCGAAGAAGACGACCTCGCGGCCCGGATTGTCGCGGGCGATCTTCAGCGCGTCCAGCGGCGAATAGACAAACCGGATGTCCGCGCCGTTCGCCTGCGCCTGCAACAGCGATCCGCCCGTGCCCGGCACGCGCATCATGTCGCCGAACGTCGTGAAAATCACGTCCTGGTGGGCCAGCCACACCGCGTCGTCCACACGGCCCATCGGGATCACGCACACCGGGCAGCCCGGGCCGTGCACGAACTCGACGGCCTCCGGCAACAGTTGCTCCAGGCCGTGGCGGTAGATGGTGTGCGTGTGTCCGCCGCAAATCTCCATGAAACGCAGTGTGCGGCCCAACTCCCCACTCAGCCGGGTGATGGCGTTCACCAGGGATTTCGCCGCAGCCGGATCGCGGTATTCGTCTACGAAACGCATGTCGTCTCCTGGGTCACCGGATCGCCGTTTCTTTGAACGCGTCCAGTTCTTCGTCCCAGACCCGGCCCAGTTTCTTGATCTGGTCCAAGGTTTCGGTGGCCTCGGCTTCGTCGATGGCCGACAGCGCGAATCCGACGTGCACCAGCACCCAGTCGCCAACCTTCACGCCGTCCAGCAAGCCGATCGAGATGTCGCGTTTCACGCCGTTCACCGCGACCGTTGCCAAGTCTTCGCCGAGCAACTCGACCACTTCACCGGGGATTCCCAAGCACATATCGTCCCTTCCCGATCAGCAAATCCGCGGCAGCGGGTCGCCGATCATCATGTCCACCAACCGGGTGCCGCCGAAGGCGTTGCGGATCGCGACAACGTTCGGCTCGGCGATCACTTGGCCCACGACCGCGGCCCGGTCTGCTCCAGCCATCCGCAACGCGCGGGCTGCCCGCTCGGCGGACCCGCCTTGGACGACCGCCACGAAGCAGCCCTCGTTGGCGACGTAGAGCGGGTCGATCCCGAGCATGTCGCAGGCGCCGCGGGTCAGCTCGTCAAGCGGGATCGCGGCGTCGTCCAGCAGCACTCCCAGCCCGCTGGCCGCTGTGAGTTCGTTGAGCACGGTGCCCAAACCGCCCCGCGTGGCATCCCGCATCCAGCGCACCTCGGACGCTTCCAACGCGGCGTAGAGCGCTTCCACCAAGCCGTTCACCGGAGCGGAATCAGACTCGATCTCCGCGGTCAGTGCCAGGTTGCCGCGGGCGAGCATAACCGACATGCCGTGATTCGCAATCGGCCCTGAAATCAGGACGGCGTCCCCAGCCTGGATCCGCCCCGCGCCCAAGGCGCGTCCGTCCGGAATTTCACCAACCCCAGCCGTTGTGATGAACACCTTGTCGGCGGCGCCTTTCGGAACCACCTTCGTGTCACCGGTGATGATGGCGACACCAGCGCGTTCAGCGGCTGCCGCCATGTCGGCGACGACGGCCTCCAGCTCGGCGACAGGCAAACCTTCTTCGATAACGAACGCCGCGGACAGCCATCTGGGCCGAGCCCCGCAAACGGCCAAGTCGTTGACCGTGCCGTTGACGGCCAAGTCTCCAATGGAACCGCCCGGAAAGCGGATCGGGTTCACGACGTAGGAATCCGTGGAGAAGGCGCAACGCCCCGCGGGGGCGAAGCAGGCCGCGTCCATGAGTTCGGCGGGGGAGCCGAACGCAGGCAGGAAAACGGTGTCGATCAGCTTGGCAGAAGCCTTGCCGCCTGCCCCGTGGGCCAGCGTTATCACCTCGGTCATGTCGGTTCCGTTCCTCGGGCCAGCGTCAAATATCCGGCCAATGCCTGGCCTAAGGCTAGCCCCCCGTCATTGGGTGGAACGATGCGATGGAGTAATGGTGAGTATCCCCGGTCTTCCAGAATCGCCGCCAAGTCGCTTGCCAACAGCCGGTTGCAGGCCACACCGCCGGTGATTCCGACCCGGTGCCCCGCGCGGGTGTGCCTGGCGATGGCGTCGGCGCAAAGCTGGGCGAAGCCGCGTTGAAAGGCGCGCGCCAGGCAGCAGGTCGACGTTCCGGCCCGGACACCGGCGACGAGGAGCGCGGTCAGCTCGGCGACCGGCTCGGCGTCTCCCACTTGGGCTCGTATTGGCTCGTGCGGGCAGTTGCGCGCCAACGTTTCTAACTCCATCGCCGCCTGCGCTTCGTAGCGCACGGTGTGGCAAATGCCCAACAAGCTGGCGACTGCGTCGAACAACCGCCCGGCTGACGACGTGCGGACGATGCCGACGCCGCCAGCGAGTTGCGAGCGGACCAAGCGCACCTCGTCAGCGGGAGCGTCGGCCGGGGGCAGCCCAACCGGATCGATGCCGTACTCGCCCAGCAGCGCCAAGGCGCATTTCCAGGGGTGCCGAATCGCCGAATCGCCACCCGGCAACCAGAAGCCGGGCAGGTGCCAGACGCGCTCATAGGTGAGCGGATCGGGGCCGAGGCACAGCAGTTCGCCACCCCAAATCGTGGCGTCGTCGCCGTAGCCGGTACCGTCCACGACCAAGAATGTCCGCACGTGCGTCCCGGCAGATTCCGCGAGCAGGCTGAGGGCGTGCGCGTGGTGGTGTTGCACTTCCAGGAGCCGGGCGCCCGTCCGGGAGGCATAGCGGCGTCCCCAAGCGCTGGTCGCATAGCCGGGGTGCTTGTCCACCACGACGAGTTCGGGGGCGCGGCGGTGCGTTGTCAACAGTTGGGCCACCGACCGCTCGAATGCGGCCTGGGTTTCCAGGGAGCCCATGTCGCCGATGTGCGCGGACAAGAACGCCATGCTGTCCCGGACCAGGGCAAACGTGTTCTTCAACTCTCCGCCCACGGCGAGGATCGCTTGTCCGCCCGGTGTCGGACTTCGTCCGAGATCCCGGAACAAGTCCGGGATGACGGGTTGGGGGGTGCGGATGGCGTTGGGTTCGGCGCCGGAGGAGGTGGGATTGGCGCCGGAGGAGGTGGGATTGGCGAGCGGGACGGGGAGCGGGGCGTAGCCGCGGGAACGCCGGATCGGGATCTCGCCCAGCAGCACCGAATCCTCCACGGGCACATGGATGTCGCGGTCGTTCATCAATAGCGCGTCCGCGAAGGCGAGGTCGCGGCGGGCATCCGCGTTCGTGTACGTCAGGGGCAGCGATGACGAATTGGCCGATGTCGCCACCCAGACGTCGTCGGGGCCCAGCAGCAAGTGGTGGACGGGCGCGTAGGGCAGCATCACGCCGACGTCGTCGAGGCCGGGGGCCACCTGGGGGGCCAGGTCGTAGCCCGCGGCCATCGGGGCTAACACGATCGGGGCTGCCGGGTCGGTGAGCAGGCCGGCGTCCACGTCGGCGATCTGCTGGGCCGCCCGCAGGGAACCGGCCATCACCGCGAGCGGTTTGGCCGGGCGGCGTTTGCGTTCGCGCAGGCGGGCGACGGCTTCCGGGTTGCGGGCGTCGCACATCAGGGTGAAGCCGCCGATGCCTTTGACGGCCACGAGCTTGCCTTGGGAGATGAGTTGGCGGGCGGCGGCGAGGTGAGCGTCGGCGGGTTGGCGGTCTGCTCCTGGTGGTGCTTCCAGCCAGATGGTCGGGCCGCAATCCCAGCAGCTTATTGGCTGGGCATGGTAGCGGCGGTCTTCCGGGTTTTCGTATTCGGCGCGGCAGGCGGGGCACATCGCGAAAGCGGACATCGTCGTCAGCGGGCGGTCGTAGGGCACGTCTTGGATGATCGAGAGCCTGGGGCCGCAGTTGGTGCAGTTGATGAACGGGTAGCGGTAGCGGCGGTCGGCTGGGTCGTTCATTTCGCGCAGGCAGTCGCCGCAGGTGGCGATGTCGGGAGAGATCAGCGTGACCGCGCCGGGCGCGCGTCGCGAGGCGGTTATCCGGAAGCCGGTCTCGGCGATGGGCGGCAAATCGGCGGCCCGCGAATCGATGATGCGGGCCAGGGGCGGGGCTTCGGCAACCACAGCCGCTGCGAACGCGGCAACCTCGTCCGGCTCGCCCTGCACCTCTATGAAGACGCGCTCGTCGTCGTTTCCGCAAAAGCCTGTGACCGCGAACCGGGTGGCCACGCGGGCGACGTGCGGCCGGAATCCCACACCCTGCACCACCCCGCGCAGTTCGATACGTCTGCGGATCATGAGGCCCAAGTCTACGAGCTACTGCTTGACGAGGTGGTCTTCCAAGGAACCCAACTCGTAGCGGTAGCAGGCATTGATGCCCGTGTGGCTGGCGCACTGCAGGATGGAGTCAGTGCCCGCGCTCACGCCCCAGGGGCCGCCGGCCGGCAGCCCCAAGGTGCTTTCGGACCCATAGCCCAGCTGTCGCAGCGGCGAGACCGGGAGGTCCGCGGTGTATTGCGTGTCCGCGTTGATGTCGATTGCCCCGCCACCCACAATGATCAGGCGTGCGCGGAGCCCTTCCAGGGGATAGCGCCACACCCAGGTCATGTCGGCATCAGGGGAACTGCCCACCGGACTGCCCATCGGTTGGAACATGCCGTCCACCGCCCCCAACTGCCCGGTGGCCGCGTTGTAGAGATCGCAGTTGGGGAATTGCACGAAGCCGTCGCTGGTTACCTGCGCCGGCTCCGGGTCTTCCTCCTCCGACTCCCAGCATTCCGCGTCGGCGTCGCTTGTGAACAGGGTCTTTTCGCCGGCGGCGGCGCTCCAGGTGACAACCTCCCAGTCGGGCTGCGTGGTGTACTGAATCACAAAGGTGTCTTGGGCCCAGTAGCCGCCGGGCGTCGCCGTGGCCAAACCGGTGATCGGGCGGACCTGATGCTGCGTCCAAGTCTTGGAGGTGTTCGAATACCACCACACCTGGTCGTAGAGATACCCGAAAACCAGGATGCCGCCGGGCGTGGCTTTCATGTCCAGATCCAGTTGCGCTCCCACCTTGACCAACCTGAGCAGTTCCCAGCTGGCGGTGTTGGTGTCGAACACCTGCACTGCGACGTTTTCGCCGTCGCTGTCCGCGCGGTAGATCTTGCCATCGTGGAACGCGGTGGCGGTGCCCAGCGTGATGTCGGTGTTGCTGGGCGGCAGCGGCAGATATGTCCAGGTGTCGCCGACCGGGTCGTACTTGGCGAAATCGCTGGTGCCGGCGTCATGGACGGCGTAAAACGCCCCGTTGATCCACGCCAGGTCATCGGGCGGCTCCGCCATGCCCTCGGGATAGTCTGCGGTGCGCTCCCAGCCGGCGGATTCCTTCGGCAACTCGGGCGTGTACACCTGCTGGTCCGGCGTGGTCTGCGGGGTTTCGGTCACCTCCGGAGTCGCCGTCGGCGGGTCATAGGGCCAGAACGAGGCGATCGGCGGTTGCTGGCCGTTCCAAGGGATCAGCATGGCGCTGACGAACGCTATGACGGCCATCGCTGCGGCTACCGCCCGGTTGCGGCGGCGCTTGGCGACGCGGCGGCGGATGTCGGCGGGGTCGAAGGCGACCGGTTGTGGGTCCTGCACGGAGTCCAGGAATCCGCGGTAGGCGTCTTCCGCCCAATCTTGTTCGTCAGCCACGGCGCACCTCCTTCCGCAGTTGCTCCAGGGCCCGGTGGACCAGGCTGCGCGCGGTCGCTTCGGTGCAGCCCAACACCTCGGCGATTTGGGCAAAGGCGAGGTCTTCGTTGAAACGCAGGACGACGGCCGCGCGCTGCCGGGTGGAGAGCGCGCCGAAGACATCGCTGGCCATCAGGTTGTCGGATTCGACGGCGTAGCTGTCCGCGCGGGACTGCTCGGGAACATCGCCGATCGTTTCGCGGCGGTACTTGCGCAGCCGCATCCGGTGGGTGTTGACGATGCAGCGCTTCGCGTACGCCTCTGGGTTGCCGTCCGGGCTGAGGCGTTGCCAGCGGGAATAGACGGCCATCAGCGCCTCTTGTACAGCGTCTGCGGCGTCATGGTCGTTCCCCGTGATCATTTTCGCGAAGCGCAGGAGTGCGGGCGAACGCCGATGGACGAAGTCGTCGAAAGACTCCGCCTGGGGTGTCTCCACCTCGGCCAAGGCCTACTCCTGCGCCGTATACCTGTCTAATGCGAGAACCTACCCGAAACGTTGCCCGGTCGGCGAACGTCCCGTCTGGCAGCGCGGGTCTCGGGCCGGATGTGCCACACTGGCGGCGTGCATGAATTGGCGCTTTGCCGCTCCATCAGCGGCATCGTCACCCGGGCCGCCAAAGGAGCCCCGGTGGCGAGGATCGCCTTGGATGTGGGGGAGTTGCGGCAAGTCGTGCCGGCCACTTTGGAGTATTCCTGGGACATCGTCAGCGCCGGCGGCCCATTGGCTGGGTCGAAACTGGAGATCAACCACATCCCGGGGGTGATCAATTGCGCAGTCTGCGGCCAGGACACGCGCCTGCGCGGCGCGCCTATACTGAGATGCGCTTCCTGCGGCTCGGCGGATGTGACGGTGCGCAGCGGGGAAGAGTTCCTAGTCAGGTCCATAGACGTGGAGGTCTCAAATGGGTCGGTTTCACAGGCATGACGACGGCACGGTCCACGAACACGATCACGAACACGGCGAACACGGCCACGGGCACTCCCACGACCATGACCACCACCACACCCATGATGAGGACTTGGTAGGAGATCATTCGAACTACGCCACCGGCACGGAGCGAATCTCCGTGTTGGAGCGCATTTTCGACGAGAACGACCGGGCGGCCGCGGCCAACCGCGCCGCTCTCGACGCCGCCGGCGTGCGCGCTGTCAACCTGATGTCGTCGCCGGGCGCGGGCAAGACGACGCTGCTCGCCAAGACGCTCGCGGCCCTGCGCGACAAGACCCGCGTCGGGATCGTCGAAGGCGACGTGGAAACCGCCATCGACGCCGACCGGCTGCGCGGTTTTGGGGCGCAGATCAGCTTGTTGAACACCTCCGACGGGTTCGGCGGGGAATGCCACCTCGACGCGCCCATGGTCGCCCATGCCTTGACCCGGCTCGACTTGGCCAAGCTGGACTTGGTCATCGTCGAGAATGTCGGCAACTTGGTCTGCCCAGCCGAATTTGACGTCGGCGCGCATCGGCGGGCCATGGTGGCGTCGGTCACCGAGGGCGAGGACAAGCCGCTGAAATACCCCGTCATGTTCCGCAACGTCGAGGCGATCGTCGTCAACAAGACCGACCTGCTGCCATACCTCGACTTCGACATGGGGTTGTTCCTGGCGAACGTGGCCGCGATCAACCCGCACGCGAAAGTCCTACTCACTTCTGCTAAGACCGGCGACGGCGTAGCCGAGTGGGTCGATTGGCTGTTAAACACACCTGAAACAAATGCGGTCTAGAGTCGGGCTCAAAGACATAGCTGAGAGGGCTCGCCACAGAGCCGCATGAAAGGAGTTCCCCCAATGGCTTGTTTCCTGGTTCCCACCGCTGCCGCGCTGGTCGCGACCGCAGTCAAGGGCAAGGTTCCCGAGAAGGGCGGCAGCGTCTCCTGGCGCACCAAGTTCACCTGGCTGCTGACCATGATGTGGGGCGGCGCCCTGCTGTTGGCGCTGGAGCACATCTGGCACGGCGAAGTCGTTTTCGCGCCGCCGTTCCTGACGGCGATGGCTTCCGCTGAGCAGACCTCCGTCATGCTGCAGGAAGTCGGCACGGTCGGCGTGGGCATGGCTGTCATCGTCCTGCTCGCCTGGGCCGCCATGGTTCTGGTCGCCGACCATGTTCCGGCGGTGCGCGCGGCGCTGACGAAGAGCGCACCGTGACCCTCATCCTCACGGCGTTGGCCGCGTTGATTGTGACGGTCCTGCGTTTCGCCAGGCCGCAGTTCGCCAAGTACCGCCTCGGCGTGCTCGCTCTCATGCTGTGGGGCGCGGCGCTGATGTGGTGCGTGGACGGTTTCGCGGCGCTGGCCGAAGGTGAGGCGTTCGTCGAGTTGGCCGACCTTGCCGCGGTCGCCGACGACGCGCTGCTGGGACTGGCTGTGCTGGCCTTGGCTTTGGCAGCTTGGGGCGTGACTGTGTTGCTCGGCCGCCGCCAAGCGGCCGCGCACGCGTAGGGCTCAGGCCTTACGCCCTGGGTTTTCCTTCTCCCAGGCGCTCAACTGCTGCTCCAACGCTTTCATCAACTCGAAGACTTGGGCCGGCGGGATACGCACCCGTGAAACGACGGCCGCATCACGCACGATGCGGTCGTCTTCCTTTCGGGGCGGATCGGTGAAGGCCGCGAAGTCCAAGACGAACGCGTCGGACGTGTGCCAGGCGCGGATGAAATCGGCGAAATTCCCCGCCGCCAACTCGGGCGGTATCCGGACCTGCAAGTGCTGTTCAGGCATGCGGCAAGTCTAGTGGTCCCCGTGGAATTCGTCGTCAAGGTCGAAGCTCTGGCGGCGCGGCCTTCCGATCACCCGGATACCCGCCCCGCAAAGCACCATCGCCACGCCCAGGAACACCGCGAACCACGGGTCGGACCCGGTGTAAGGCAAGGTGGGCGACGCGGTTTCGGCAGGTTCGTCGTCCCCGCCTCCATGCGGCACTGATCCGCGCAATGCCTCACAGCGGGCCCGGACCACCAGATCGGACTTGACCACCGAGAAGTCTTGGTCCCACTCCACGAAGTGGTGAGAGGAATGGTCCGGCAGCACTTCCGTGGCCGCGTCTCCCCAAAGCACCTGCTGCACCGACAGCACCGTGTCGTCGTGGTCCAGGAAAGTCACCGTGTAGCTGAGCGGGTGGAAGATCGGCGACACGATCAGGTCCTCGGTGACGTTTTCCAACTCCTTTTCCTTGTCCCAGCCTTCGAACTCGTGGCCCTCCCACTCGGGATCGTGCGGCGGGTTCACCGATCCGCCGTCGGCCACGATTTCGCGGTCAATCTCATTCCCGTCTTGGTCCACGAAGATGACGATGTGGGTGACGGTGTCGTACTGCGCGTGGATCAGCAAGTCGCGTTTCACGTTCGTCCAACCCGCCGGATCCCATGCTGTGAAGCGATGGCCGGCGCGGGTCGGGTCTGGTGGCGCCACCGCGTCCTCGCCCCAGTACACCTTCTGCGTGGAGATGACCCGGTCGTCGTAGTCGGCGAAAATCACGGTGAAGCGCTTCAACACCAACGTGCCGGTGACGACCATGTTCCCGGTGACGTTGCTGAACGCCTTATCCCAAGCGGTGAAGTCGTAGCCTTCCGGCACGTTCACCATGGGCGCGGTCGCCGGCGAACCGTGCGCCACGGCCTGCGTTCCGAGCACCACAGGTTCGCGGCGCTGGTTGCCTTCCAGGTCCACGAAGACGATCCGGAAGGTGACGTCGTACATGACCGGTTCGAAGCGGGCCTCGTAGGTGGCCGACGCGTACAGGCCGTCACTGCCCTTGCCGGGCACCAGCAGCGGGTCGGTGGAAACCAACTTGCCGTCGGAGTACCAGCCGGCGAAGCGGTAGCCCTCGGACGCGGGTTCGGCCAGGGCGCCGCAAGGCTGCCCGGTTACCACACCGAGCGATTCGGAGGTGCCCGCCAGCGGATCCCCCTCACCGCAGTGCAGCACGTGTCCGTAGTCCCGGTTGGAGACCGTGTAGGCGAGCAGGGCCCGGTCTTCCACCCACTGCGCGTAGAGCGTCTGGGTGCTGGCTGTGGCGATGAACTCCGCTCCCAATCCGTACTGGGTGCCGGAGCCGTCCGCGGCCGTGTTCCAGCCGGTCATGCGGTAGCCCTTCCGCGTGAAAGCGGGCACTTCGGCGGGCACCAAGGTGTTGGCGTTGTTGCCGCGCACCATCTGGTAGGTGGGGTCGTCGATGCCGTCGCCGTCAACGTCCAAGCCCCAGCCGGAACCGGTATTCGAGGCGAACGTGACCCGCACCAGCGCCCCGTCGTCGTAGGCCGGTTTGCAGTACGGATACAGGTGCGGCTCGCCAGCCATCACGAATGACGCGCCGGGCGCGTAGATGGCGCCCTTGCCGTTGATCCGCCAGCCGATGAACGTCTGGCCCCCCACACAGCCGGGGTCGATTCCCACGGTGTCCCACGCGGTGACGGACGCCCCTTGCGCGTAACCTGCCTCGTCGGGGCCTTTGTCGATGCCGATGGTCGGACCGGTCAGGGCATGGTAGTAAGCGAATAGCCCGGTTGTCTTCCAGCGCGCGTAGAGCGTGTAGTCGCGGTAAACCTTCGTGTCCGTCGGGAAGGTGTGCAGCGTGTCCTTGCCGGTCGGCTTGTAGGCCCAGCCGGTGAACACGCCCCGGATTGGGTCGGAGAGGTAGTTGGCCAGGAAGTGCAGCCCGCCGATGGTGAGCGCGTTGAAGTTGACGGGGTCCCCGTTGGCCACACCTTGGGTGTCGGAGCCGTCGGTAGCCAGGGGCGAGCCATCAGAATCGACGAAGGTGATGGTGTGGTCGTTGGACTCCCATTTCGCGTAGACGATGACATTCGAGGTGCCGATGGTCTGGTTGAAGTCGAACGGCAACGTCAGATTGGAATCCGCATACCAGCCCAGGAACTTGGCGGACTCGGTGCTGGGCAGGGTGATGTTGTAGTTGGCCATCGAGTAGCCGAACTTGAGGTTCACTGTGTCCACGCTCCCGTGCCCGCGGGTGTCATAGATCAAGTCCGCCGGGTCGCGGCTGTAGTAAAAGTGGACATAAGGCTGGTTGTAATCGATGGTTCCGTCCGCTAAATAGATAGCTTCGCTGGTTTCAGTTTCGCTGCGTTCCTGCGCGGACACCTGGTACTCGGTGAGCACCACGCTCATACCGCGCACCGCCTTTGGCAGGTAGGAGGCTGACCAGCGCATTTGCGCGTTCAGGTCTTCCATCAGGTAGTACGGCTGGCCGGCATAGCTGCGCTGGGTGCCCGCGGTCTGCTCTGGCGTAGGTTCGGCCCAGTAGCGGATTTCGCGCGGCTGCTCGGATTTGACCAGCGACAACGTCAGCGTGATCGGAGTGGAGCGGGTCGGAGTGCGTGGCATCAGTTCGGCCGTGGCGGAGATTCGCGGCGTGGACCAAAGCTTGCTGGCCGTCGACGCGACCAGCGTGGTGTCCGAAGGAGCCTTCCAGTAGTTGTACATCATGCCGCTGGTCACGGTGAATACCGCTCCCGTGTCCGGGTGCGGCCAGGTGTTGCCGAACTGCTGCCCGAACTTGTAGGGCAATTCCAGTGGCTTTTTCGTCGTGTAATCCTCGGGCACACCGTCCAAGTCGGAGTCGAATGTCAGCACTTGGTGCGAGTCGGTCAGCTTGAACTGGAACCAATACACCCGCAACTGGCAGTACACGTTCACGATGGTGGCGCCGTCGCCGCGCACAACCGTGGTTTCAGTTTGCTGCCACTGGGCGTAGCGCATCGGGTCGTCGGCTTCGAACGGGTTGGTGCTCGGCAGCGAGTCGATGGCTATTTCCGCGCCCGTCCCGCCGACAGTCTGCCCCGCGGTCGCGTAGCGAGCGGCCGGTTCTTGGTAGCCCAGGACATAGTGATCCGGGTTGCCCGGCGTGGGCGAGGTGTAGGGCCCCAGATTCGGCCGTTCCACCCAATAGACGACGTGGTATGGCGAGCCGTTCTCCACCGCCTCCCAAACCAGGAACAAGGTGGTGTCTTCGCTGACCACATAGTCGTCTTCGATCGGCGCGCGGGTGCGCGCCGTCGGCGGGTCGAGGGTCCAGTACAGGGCGTTGTAGCCCGGCCGCTCGATCGAGTGGATATCGGGGATGGTGAGCATGCCGATCAGGGAGTCCTTGCGCACGGTCATCGCGTCGACGGGCGATCCCAACGTCTCGAAATAGAGGTGGACGACGTCGTACAGGATCGGCCGCAGCACGAGGTGCCCTTCGACTGGCGTCAAGAAGTTGTACTCGACACCGTCCAATGCCCAGTCGTCCTCGAACGTGGTGCCTGTGGGTATGGAGAATCCGGCGGCGTTCAGGTCTTCGCGCAGCGGAATAGTGGCGGTCGCTCCCGGCGCCACCTCCTCAGTCAGGATCACCGAGCCGTAGCCGTCTAGGAACGAGACCACCCAGTTGCCATTGGCCACGTAGGTGACATCGTCCAAGTCGCCGCCCGACGCCGGGCAGAACGGATAGAAGTGTGGGTTGCCCGCCACCCGGAAGCCGGCGTCCGGCAGGTAGACGGCGCCAGTCGCGTCGATGCGCCAGCCGACGAAGACGGTGTCTTCGGGGCATTCCACGCCGGTGCCATCCCGCACGACCGCCATGACGCCGTTGCGGTAACCGTTGCCGTCGGAGTCGTCTGTGCCGACGAGGGTGCCGTCGAGCTGGTGGTAGGTGATCGCCAACTCTGTGGTCTGCCAGCGCGCGTAGAGCACGAGGTCGCCGAACAGTGCGGTGTCAGGGTCGAAAGCCTGCTTGGGCGAGGTTGGCGTCGCCTTGCGGTCCCAGCCGTCCAACGCCCCCCGCGCGGAGTCGTTGGTTTCCTTGGCGACGTAGCGCTGCCCGCCGATGGTCAGGTTGTTGAAGTTGACCGTGTGGCCGTTCTGGACGCCTTGGACTTGGGACCCATCGCTGGCCAGCGGTGTGCCGTCGGAATCCACGAACGTGACGGTGTGGTCGGTGGATTCCCACTTCGCGTACAGCGTCACGTCGTAGGCCGGCATGGTGTGCTCGAATGGATACCGCAGGGTGCCGGACGCGTCGGCGTACCAGCCTTTGAACGTCCAACCCGGCTCGTTGGGCAGGACGATGTCGTAGTCGGCCAGGCTCGCGCCGAACGGCACGTTGGCGGTCTCGGGCGCCGTGCCGTGGCCGCGGACGTCGTAGCTGAGCGGGTTTGTGCGGCGCATGTAGTAGTGGTTGACGTAGTTGTGCCAGCGGCCTTCGGAGGTCTGCGCCGTCGGGAAGCTGGTCGTGGTCACCTCGTCGGAATAGTCGCCCTGCGTGCCGGGCAGGAAACCCGGGATTGCCTTCGACTGGAAGTCGGTGGCGGGTGGGATCGACGCGGTGTAGCTGGGCAGCAGCACCCATGTGCGCCCGTTCCATTCCCGGCGGGTGAGCGTGTCGTCGTTGGCCTGCTCCGGCAACTCCTCGCCCCAGTAGTGCATCGTCACGGTGTCGGTGACGTTGGTCCACACCAGCTTGAGGCGGTAGCCCGAACTGGCCGGGTCGACCGGCATCATGGCGCCGGTGATGTCGGTGCGGGTGGTCTGCCAGTCACCGGAGGCCACTGCCAGCGTGGGGTGCTCCCAGTAGGAGTAGAACTGGCCGTCCGGGTCGATGAACTCCCAGCCCCGGGACGGATGCGGCCAGCGGGCAGCCACGTTGTCGCCGAACTTGAACGTCAAGGTGTACGGAATCAATCCGTAGCTGGTGGACGTGCCGTCCCCGTCCGGGTCGCCGGACATGGTGCGCCCGGTCTCGCCGTCCGGGTCGATGTCGAAGATGATCCGGTAGGTGCGCAAAGTGCAATATACGTTGACGATCGTCAGCCCGTCCCCGGTCAGCGTGGTGGGCTCGGTGGCCTGCCATTTGGCCCAGCGCATCGGATCTTCATAGTCGAAGTAGCTCGCGCCGGGGATGGAGTTGATCTCGATGTCGGCGCCGATGCCGGGGCCGCCGATGATCTCGCCGGGCGTGCCGACGCCGCCCAGCGTTTCGGTGTAGGCGTAGTCGTAGTGTGTCGGGTTGCCGGGGCGCGGCGCGAAGTTGACGCCCAGGTTGGGCTTTTCCACCCAGTAGACGATCTGGTAGGGGACGCCGTCTTCCAGCGGGTCGTATTTCATTTCCAGCGTGATGTCGGCGTTCAGCACGTGATCGAACGGCACAGCACCGGAGCCGCCGGGCAGTTGCCAGTAGCGCGGGATGTAGCCCGGCCGCGACACGGACGAGGCGAGCGGCAAGATGACCTCGCCCAGCGTGCTGCCCTTCTTGGCGCGGATGGTGGCGGGCGGATTGGCCGTGCCCGTGTCGAACGAGATGCGCACCGCGTCGTAGAGGATCGGGCGCAGCGTGATGTCCGAGGTGACCAGGTCCTTGGAGAAATCCACCGGGCGGCCGTCGTCGGCGTATTCCCAGGTGTTCTCGAAGTATTTGTCGTCCGGGTAGGTGAAGCCTTGGGATTCGAGCAAGTAGATGCTGGGCTTGGGCACTGTCACGCCGCTGGATTCCAGCGTGGTGTAAACCACCGACGACTGGTCGCCGTTGAGATAGGTGACCAGGTACTGGTCGGTGGCCCCGGCGCCCGGCACGTCTTCGCCTGGCGCCGTCTCCTGCATCGCTCCTGGCGTGGACGGCTCCGGTTCGGCGGATTCCCCGCCCGCCTCCGTTTCGCTTTCCGCTGGAGCAGGCGCGGCAGGCTCAGGTTCCGCTTCCGGCTCCGGCGCCGGTTCAGCCTCTGGCTCGGGTGCCGGCTCGGTGGTGCGAACAGCTTCTTCGCTGCCTTCCTCGGCCTGCCCCACCGGCGCCGCCAGCGGGCTGAGTGCGAGCGTGCCGCTGACCAGTAGGACAGTGAGCACCCGAACAGAATTGCGTCGCAAGCGCGACAACGCGTCAACCATCAACGTTCCCCCCGTGACGTGATATCGAACTCACTTTAGACCCGCCAACTAAGTATGTAAAGCCGGTTGCCTAAGTACTAAATCGGTACATGTTGCGTAGTAAGGCATAAGAGTTGCGTATTCATGTCCCCTGCCCTGGTCATGTCACAAAGCTCTACGCTGCGCTCTGGTTCCGTGTGGTGTAATCAGCGTCGGGCCTCAGTGTTCGGCGCTCCTATCGCTCGCGGCTCACTTGGCTCTAGGCTTCCGGGCAGGAGGTTCAGCTATGAGAATCGCTTGGTTGGACAGGCTGCGCTACCACTTCGACAACCTGATGTCGCGGGGTACGGGCGCGGTGATGCTGGTGCTGTTCGCGCTGACTTTGGTGGTGGTGGTCGTGGGCGGCGTGTTGGCGTGGCTGTTCAAACCGGACGGGACGGGCGTGCTGCGCGTCATCTGGACGAGCTTCAACCGCGCGCTTGACCCCGGCTACCTGGAGGCCGACTCCGGCTCGGTGCCCTACATGGTGGTGCTGTCGCTGGTGACGATCTTCGGCGTGCTGGTGACCTCGGTGCTGATCGGCCTCATCACGGCGGGAGTCGAGGCGAAGATGACTTCCCTGCGCAAGGGCCGCTCTCGCGTGCTGGCCCGCGACCACGTCGTCATCCTCGGTTTCAATGAGGCCACCTTCACGATCTTGGAGGAGTTCGCGACCTTCGACGAAAAGCATCGCGGGGCGGTCGTCGTCGTGATGGACGAAAGGGCCAAGGACGAGATGGAAGACGCCATCCGCGAAAGGCTCCCCAACCTCGGCGCCGGCCGCGTCATCTGCCGGACCGGCAACATCGGTTCTCCGGTGGACCTGCGCATCCTGTCCCTCGGCACGGCCCATTCGATCCTCATCAACGCCAGCGACGACTTCCTCGGGGTCAAAGCCGTTTTGGCTTGCAACCTCGTGCTGGACGAAACGCCGGACGCCAAGGCGCACATCACCGCCGTCATGCACGACCAAGACAACGTCACGGCCGCCCGCGTCGCCGGGGGAGCGCGGGCCGAAATACTCCACTTCAACACCACGATCGCCAAGGTGATCGCCCACGCCTGCCGCCAGCCCGGCATCTCCGAAGTCTTCACCGAGTTGTTCAACGCTTCCGGCCACGAGATCTATGTCGAGCCGGTGGTGAAGCTGGTCGCCAAGACGATCGCCGAGGCCAACCGCTATCTGCCCTGCTCGTCGGTCATCGGCCTGGTCCGCGGCGGTGTGCCATGGCTCAACCCGCCTGCCAGCACGCCGCTGGAGGCGAGCGACCGCTACATCGTGGTGGCCGAGCATCATGGCACGACGATCGCTTCCACCGCGCCCGCGCCCGTCGACGAGACAGCTTTCGCCACCGTCCCGGATGAGGCCGAGGCACAACGGCTGCTCGTTCTGGGATACAGCCCGCTGCTGTACGACATCCTGGCCGAGGAGGACCATTACTTGATCGCCGGCTCGACGGTGACGGTCGCGGCCCCCGGCCTGAGCGGGCAAGAAGACCTGCCGGAACCGCCGGACTTCAAGAACCTGAAACTGCGTTTCCGGGACGCCGCCATCACTGATCCGGACGTGCTCAAGGAACTGTTGGCCGACAACCCGGAAAACGTGCTCATTCTGGCTGACCCCGCCCTCGACGACGCGGCGGCCGACGCCCGCACGCTGCTGGTGCTGATGTTGCTGCGTGGGCTGGTGGCGAGCCCCGAATTCGACTTCACGATCACTTCGGAGATGCGGTTGATCGACAACCAGGAGTTGGCCCGGGTATCCCGCGTCAACGACTTCGTCGTCAGCTCCCACCTGTCCTCGCTCATCACCGCCCAGATCGCCCGCACCCGGCAGGTGGGACGCATTTTCCAGGACTTGCTCTCCGCGGGCGGCTCCGAGATCTACCTGCGCCCGGTCACCCGCTACCTCAAGCCGGGCGCCGAAGTCGACTTCTACACCGCGTGCGCGGCCGCGGCCCGTTTCGACGAGGCGTTTGTCGGATACCGCACCGAGGCGCCCGCGGAGGAGGGCGGCTTCCGCGTCGTCGTCAACCCGCCCAAAGCCGACCGGATCAGGTTCAAGGCCACTGATTCCTTCCTGGTGCTCGCCGAGGATTGAGCCTCGGATCTGCCGATTCTGGGCCCGTCGCGAAATGGTATAGGCTTTGTGCCAAACGTGTTCCGGGGTCGGTGAAACTCCGAACCGGCGGTTATAGCCCGCGACCCTGCCTGGCAGGTTGACTCGGTGGAATTCCGAGGCCGACGGTTAAAGTCCGGATGGGAGGCGCGCGTGCTGGCGGCTGTCTTGGCCGACCAGTTGGCATTGTGCCAATTTCCCCGGTTCACCGCAGAGCCGGAGGAGATATGAAACGGACATTGGCAGCACCAGTGCTGTTGGCGTGCGTTCTCGTCTTCGGGTGGGCCGCGTTCACTTGGGCGACGGGCGTGCCCCAGATCGTGTTGCCCAGCCCGAGCGCGGTTTGGGACCGGCTGGTCACCTCGGTCTCGTCGGGCCTGATCGCGCCGTACTTGGGGGTCACGCTGGCCGAGGCCTTGGGGGGATGCGTCCTCGGTGCCGCGGTCGCTTTGCCGCTGGCTGTGTTGATCCACCGTTCCAAGTGGGTTTCGGACGCCGTCAACCCTTTCCTGGGCGCCACACAGGCCATACCGGCGGTCGCGTTGGCCCCGCTGCTGGCCATGTGGGCCGGCTACGGCTGGAGTTCCATCGTGCTGCTCTGCGGGCTGATGGTGTTCTTCCCGATCCTGATCTCGACGGTGGTGGGCTTGCGGCACGTCCCGGCGCCCATCGTCGAAGCCGCGCGGCTGGACGGCGCCGGGTCGCTGCAACTGCTGCTCAACATCGAAGTCCCGCTCGCGTTGCACACCATGCTGGCGGGCTTGCGCAATGGGTTCACACTGTCCATTACCGGTGCCGTTGTTGGCGAGATGGTCATCGGCGGCGGCGCCACCTTGGGCTTGGGTTCGCTGCTGACCGTACAGCGCGACGCCACCAACACCGCGGGCATGTTCGCCACGATCATCGTGCTGTGCGTGGTCGCGGCCACCCTCTATTCACTCATCCAACTGTGGGAGCGCCGCTCCCGAATCATCGAATCCACGAGGTAGACATGAAATCAATCCGGGTTGCGGCCGCGCTCCTGATCTTGCCCCTGGCCGCCTGCGCTCCCGCCCAGACCACTCCAGCTTCGGTCCCGCCGGACAGCCCGGCACCGCCGGTAGAAGTGGTCATCGGCATGAGCTACATACCCAACATCCAGTTCGCGCCCTGCTATGTGGCCGAGGCGAACGGCATGTTCCAAGACGTCGACGCCCAGGTGACCCTGCGGCATCACGGCTCGTCGGAGGGGCTTTTCACGGCGTTGGGAGCTGGCCAGGAACACTTCGTCATCGCCGGCGCCGACGAGGCCATGCAGGCCCGCGAGCAAGGGTTGGACCTGGTGGCAGTGGCGCCGTACTACCAGGAGTATCCCGTGCGGATTATCGCGCCGACCAACAAGTCCATCGCGACGTTGGCAGACCTGCGCGGCCAGCGCATCGGGATACCGGGCCGGTATGGCGAATCTTGGTTCGGGCTGCTGGTCGCCCTACAGTCTGCCGGGCTCACCGAGGCCGACGTGGAGATCATGGAGATCGGCTACACCGCCAGCGCGGCTCTGGCCACCGACAAAGTAGACGCCGTGGTGGGATTCTCCAACAACGACTTGGTGCAATTCCGGCTCGCCGGGATGGACGTCGCCGAGCTCCCGATCACCGCGGCCGGCAACCCGCCGTTGGTCGGGGCATCCATCATTACCACCCGCTCTTTCCTGGACGAAAACCAGGAAGTCGCCCGCCAGGTGGTCGCGGCCATCCAGGGCGGCATCCGCGCCGCTGCGGCCGACCCGGCGAAGGCGGTGGAGATTTCGGGCGACTACGTGCCCGGCATGTCCGAGCAGGCCGACGCCGCCCGCGCGACCCTCGACGCGACGCTGCTGATCATGGCCCCGACAGGCGACCCGGGCCACCTGGACGCGGACAACTTCGCCGCTATGGCTGATTTCCTGCTGGCGGCGGGGGTGTTGGCCCAGCCGGCGGACGCCGCGGCCGCCGTCGAAGATCTGACCGAGGTGGGGGAGTAGTAGAGCCCTACCAGGCGACGAGTCCGGCGGCGTCGTACTCGCCGTCGGGCCACACCGCGCGGATGATCCCGGCGGCGGCGAGCGCCTTGCGGCAGCCGGGGCAGGGCGGATCCGTGATGTAGGCCGTGCTGCCCTTGGTGTCCCGCGTGGCGAATAGCAGGGCATTCACCTCGGCGTGGATGGCGATGCAGAAGCCCGGTGTTCCCGGGCGGTCGTAGTCGCCCAATCCGGGCACTTGGTCGTAGCTCAACTGGCCGCGCGGGCAAGCGCCTTCCAGGCAATCCGGGTGTCCGGGTGCGGCCCCGTTGTAGCCCGTGGCGATGATCCGCTTGTCCATCACCAACACGGCCCCGACGCGTCTGCGCACACACTTCGCGCGCGCCGAGACCGCCTCCGCGATGCCGAGGAAATACTCGTCCCAACCGGGCACTTTGGGCAGCGGTTCGCTCATGGGTTCAAAGCTTGCGCAAGAAGTCTGGGTCGTCATCTGGGGCTTGCGGCTTGCGCTGCTGCCGGATGGTCACCTCGCGCGCTGGACGGCCCAGGAACAGCCAGGCCAGCGATCCCACGCCGGGGAGGCAGATCACGGCGACCGCCCACAGCCACTTGGGCGCGCGGCGGACCCGGTTCGGATCGGCCTGCGCCACTTCGACGACGCAATAGATCATCAGCAGTGCTATGGCGATGAGCGGCAATACCCTAGGCATGGAGCCAGTGTAGCCTTATTAGTTGTGTTGACCACCGCCGCCGGCCAGGCAATTCCGGAAGGGCTGGCGGCAGCTCTCGCCGGCGAAACCACGCTGGCCGTGCTCCCGGAGCACGATGACGGGCGTTACCGGAGCATGCTCCACTTGGACGAGCCGCTGGAATATCCGGACGCCGCCGTGATCGTGGCCACCTCCGGCTCCACCGGGACGCCCAAAGGCGTGGTGCTTTCCGCACGTGCCATCCGGGCGTCCGCCAACGCGACGCACGCGCGGCTGGGTGGGCCAGGAAGTTGGGTTTGCGCGTTGCCGCCCCACTATGTCGCCGGATTGATGACCCATGCGCGCGGCATCGTCGGTGGCGGCGGCACCGCGTCGTGCGCTTCCGACCTGCATGATTTGCCCGCGCCGTTGGGTCGCAGCTATCTGTCCGTGGTGCCCGCGCAGTTGGGCGGCGCGCTGGACGACGGCGCCTTGGCCGCGCGCCTGGTCGCATACGACGCCATCTTGGTCGGCGGCTCGGCGGTGCCGCAAACGCTGTTGCGCCGTGCCCGCGGCCGCGGGCTCAATGTGGTCGTCAGCTATGGGATGAGCGAGACCTGCGGCGGATGTGTTTATGACGGAGTTCCGCTGGATGGCGTGGCGGTGGACATCATGGCCGGCCGCATCGAGTTGTCCGGCGACGTGGCGTTCTCCGGCTACCGGATGCAACCGGCGCTCACCGCCCAAACCCTGCGTGGACGCACGGTCATCACCCACGACCGCGGCGCTTGGGACGGACACCGGCTCACGGTTCTCGGCCGCGACGACGACGTGGTCATCTCAGGTGGCGTGAACGTCGATTTGGCCCAGTTGCAAGCCGTGTGCGACGAGTTGTGGGGCGTGCGAGACGGGCGGGTGGTCGTGTTTGACGTGCCCGACGAGCGCTGGGGCGCCCGGATTGTGGCCGCCACGACGGGTGATGTCGCGTACGCCGAGGTCCGCGAACGGTTGCGGGACCGCGTGGAGCCGGCCGCCGTTCCGAAGGAGTTGGCGCGCCTGGTTGGCGCTGGGGCCTCGGTTACTGGCAAAATCGACCGAGCATTACTTCGCGCGGAATTTGAGGCTAGGTGACGATGGCGACTCCAGCAGATTGGATCGAGGGCCTGCGTCCGCGCACCCTCCCCGCGGCGATCTCACCGGTGTTGGCCGGCACGGGCATCGCCTGGTTCGAGGGTAAGTTCTCCTGGCCGCTGGCCACCCTGGCGCTGGTCGTTGCCCTCGGAATGCAGATCGGGGCCAACTTCGCCAATGACTATTCCGACGGCATCCGCGGCACGGACGACGCCCGGGTGGGCCCGATGCGCCTGGTCGGGTCAGGGGCAGCCACCCCGGCGCAAGTGCGCGGCACGTCATTTTTCAGCTTCGGCGTGGCGGCTGCCGCCGGCCTGGCCATCGTGTTCATGACCGGCCAGTGGTGGCTGCTTCTGGTGGGCGCGGCTTGCATCCTGGCGGCTTGGTTCTACACCGGCGGCAAGCATCCCTACGGCTACATCGGCTTGGGCGAAGTGTTCGTTTTTGTCTTCTTCGGCCTGGTCGCTGTGGCGGGCACGGTCTACATCCAGGTGGGCGAAGTCTCCGCGGCGGCCTGGTGGGCGGCGGTGGCCATCGGCGCACTCGCCTGCGCGATCCTGATCGCCAACAATCTGCGTGACATCGAGTCCGACCGGGCGACGGGGAAGCTGACGCTGGCCACCCGCCTGGGCGACATGGGCACGCGCTTCTTCTTCGGCGGCACGCTGTTGGTGGCGTACGGAGCTGTGTTCGCCGTGGCGCTGACGAGTTCTTGGTGGGCGCTGATGGGTTTGGGCATGACGGTCACCTTGGTGGGGCCGGTCTGGGAAGTATCCAAGGGCGTCACCGGGCGCGAGCTGATCCCTGTCTTGAAGCAGACCGGCTTCGCCGAGGCGGTTTGCGCCCTGGGGCTGCTCGTGGGGCTGGTAATCGCGCACTGACGCGGCGCCATGGAACGCCTGGTCTACTGTCTGCCGTTGCGGATGCGGTTCCGCGGCATCACCGTCCGAGAAGGCATGCTGGTGCGGGGTCCGGCGGGCTGGGCCGAATGGAGTCCGTTCGCCGAATACACCCGGCCCGAAATCGACGCTTGGTGGCGGGCGGCGTGGGAGGCCGCCAACCTGGGATTCCCCGCGCCGGTGCGCGACAGCGTTCCGGTGAACGCCACCGTACCCGCAGTCGGCCCTGAGCGGGCCCGCGAAGTCGCGGCGGCTTCGGGATGTCGCACCGCCAAGGTGAAAGTGGCCGAACGCGGACAGAGTTTTGCCGACGACATGGCCCGTGTGGAGGCCGTGCGCGACGCGCTGGGCTCGGCGGGGCGGGTGCGGATCGACGCCAATGGCGCCTGGAGTGTGGATGAGGCCTTCGCCCACTTGCGCGAGTTGTCCCGTCTTGGCTTGGAATACGCCGAGCAGCCCTGCGCGAGCGTCGCCGAGCTTGCCGAGTTGCGGCTACGCCTGGCCCATGCCGGGGTGGACGTGCCCATCGCCGCCGACGAGTCCATTCGCCGTAGCGGGGATCCCGAACGCGTCGTGGCGGCCCAAGCCGCCGACATCGCCGTGCTCAAAGTCCAGCCGCTCGGCGGTGTGCGTCGCTGCTTGGAACTCGCCGAACGCCTCGGACTGCCCGTTGTGGTGTCCTCCGCGTTGGAGTCCTCTGTCGGTCTACGCGCCGGCTTGGCTCTCGCCGCCGCGCTTCCCGAGCTGCCCTACGCCTGCGGGCTCAACACCGCCGCGCTGCTGGAGCGCGACGTCGTCACCCGCCCGCTGCTCGCCACAGACGGCGAGATCAAGCTGCGCGAGTTGGAGTTGGCCGACCCGGCGACGTGGCTCGCCACCGCCGAGTCGGCCGCCGCCTGGGAACGCCGAGCCAGCGGGTTGGTCGGATCAAGTCCGGGATGACTCGGTGTTTTGCTCAGTGTCGGAGCGCAGCGGAGAACTCTGTGGGGTGATTTGTGGGGTGGCTTCGAAGTGTTTTTCCGCGAAGTTGTACAGCGCGCTCACACCGAAGCAGATCAGGCCGCCGCCGATGAAGGCGATGACACGCATGATCGAGTCCGCGTTCCACACGTCGTAGATCGCCAGCTTCAGCACCGCCACGATGGTCAGGCCCAGCCCATAGAGCCGCAACGGCCGGCAGCGGGACCAGAAGCCGAGGCCCACCAGCGCCATGGCGATGAACATCAGCGCCAAGGAGAGCGGGAAGCCCGTGGTGAATCCCGCGAACAGGTCTTCGGGCACGGCCGTGAACAGCAGGGTCATGGCCAGCGCCGTCAGATACTCGATGTTCTGGTTCGCCCGCGGAGCGCCCGGGTCCCGGTTGGCCAACGCGTTGGCGGCGGCGACCAGGCGCAGGCGTTCGATGAACAGCGCGAAGCAGAGCACCGCCGCGGCCACGCGGAACGCCGTGGCCAACGGGTCTTCTTCACCCCACACGCAGGCGCAGGTGATCCCCAAGGCGAGCAGGTATTCGCAGGCCCGGTAGACCGCCACTGGCACGTCTTTCTTCAGGAAGTGGAACACGATCAGCGTGATGGCTGTCGCCAGGAGCCACAGCGGGAAGCCGAAGGGCACCTGCGCCGACTGCGTCAGGATGGACAGCAGCGACAACTCGCCCAAGCAGAACATGATGAAGCGGAACTGCCACTGGTACCGCGTCCGGAACTGCGACGGCACAGCCCGCCAGCTCAGTTGCTGCAGGCTGAGCAGGACGGCCAGGTATCCCAGCGACGCGAACACCGTCCAATAGGCCGAAAGCGAGGCGTAACCCACGACCGAGTTGCCCAGGACACTCTTGGCCAGGGCGCCGTCGCGCAGCGCGTGGAACGGAATCATCATGAAGACGGCGTCCGCGGCCAGCGCGATCCGCCCGGCCCAAGCCAAAGCGGCGTTGCCGGAGATTTGCCCCGCCATGAAGAAGACCGCCGCGACGATCACCAGCCACGCCAGGTGCGGCCACTCGACCCGATAGGCGACCTGCTGGTACAGGTTGTAGCCGAGCGTGCCCGCCGCCGCCACTCCCAGGATGGCCGAGGTGACCGTCTCCAATTCCTGGCTGAACCGCATGATCCGGCGGCCGAGCGCCGCGACGATGATCACCGCGAACAGGCACAGCAGCGTCGCGCCGACCGCGGGCGGCACCGCGCGGTAGCTATTGCCCCAGAAGTCCGTGCCGAGCTTGTAAACCAGTTGCGTCAGGTTGTTGAGCAACAGGCCCAGCCACAAGCCGACGTTGACGACCTGGAGGACGCCTTGCGCTTCCGCGGACTTCAAGCGCACGCAGGACACGAAGATCAAGTAGGACAGGAAAGTGCCGACCACGAACTGCGTTATGAAGGCCGCGATGACCATTTCGATCGGGGTGCCGGTGTTGAAGCCGACGCCGTCTCTGCTGAAACGCGTCCACATGATGAGGCTGGAGAAGTTGAGCAGTGCCATCGTGGCGAACAGGCCCCAGCGGTACATCTTGCGGCAGCAGAAGACGTTGCCGACCACGATGATCGCCGACGACACAAGCTGGTACACCAGCAGCAGCATGAGCATGTTGTCGCTCGCGCCGAGGTAGCCCGCGCAGACCGAGGCGACCATGCCGACGTGCGCGAGGATGCCGATCAGCAACGAGTCGGTGTGCCGCGCCAAGATCAGGCAGGCGGCGGTCCAGGCCGCCAGCAGGCTGAAGGCCGGGATCTCGCCCAAGGCATGGAAAACCAAATGCGTCACCAGAATCGAAATGAAGAACGCGCCCGCGCCCGTGCCCAGCAAAGCCTGGGTGAAGTGGTTGTTGAAGCGGCGGTTCAGCCAGTATCCGACGCCAGTGAGGACGGCGCTGATGCCGAACATGAAGGCGATCCGCACCTCGTCGGTGATGTACTGGTTGACCTGGTAGCCGAGGAAGATCAGGCCGAAGAAGACCAGCACCGAAGCGACGATGCCGACGATGTTGCGGCCGAGCAGCCGCTCCATGCCCGAGTCTTGGACGGCCGCCGCGGCGCCCGTCGGGCGCGGCTGTGGGGTGGCAGGAGGTTGCGGCCGCACTGCTGGCTGCGGCTGCGCGGACGGTTGCTCGTGGTCCGGCCGGGCCAGCTGCTGTGGCGCGGGCTTGGATGGCGCCGGCATTGGCGGCGGGGGAGGAGGGGCCGCGGTCGTCGTCGCGGGCCGCGCGGTGGTCACCGCCGACCGGATCGGTTCGGGGAGCAGGTCAGCGTCCACTTCCGCAGCCAACTCCGGTGGCGCCGCGGGTTGTGCCTCCCAGCCAGATTCCGGGGCGGCGGCAGGCGTGGCGGCCGCGCCTGGAGCCCAGGCCCCCACGCGCTTGGCGATCCACTCCTGGCCGCGGTGCAACTGCTCTATGCGGTTGCCCACGGTGCTGAGTTGGCTGCGGATCGAGATGGTTATCCCAAAAACCAAGAGCAACACGACTAAGTTCATTAACTCCATGGTCATGCTCCTTCCAGTCCGGCGTTGAAAATTGGCAATAGGTCGTCGATGGTGAACGAGGAGGCGATCCGGGTGTTGTCGCGGGTCACGAGGCGGTAGTGCTGGGAGATGATGTTCTGCTGGATGATGTAGAAGTCGTTCTCCATCACCGGCTGCCACCAGATCCGGCGGCCGTGTACGCGGCGGCGCGGCATCGCTTTGCCTTCGAAGGCGAGGTTGAGTATCAGTTCGGTGGGGACGCCGCCAAAGGTGCCGGAGATCACTTCGGATTCGGAGCAGATGAGGCACAGCGCCACGCTGCCCGTCCAGCCCAGGCTGCGGCGGCCCTTCTCGATGTCGACGAGAGTCTTCTTGGAGATCCCGAGGATGTACGCCATGGAATCTTGGGTGAGCCCGTACTCGACGCGCACGAGTTTCACCTTGTCATCGCAGATTGCGATGAATCCCTCGCGGTCCAGAGCCATGGTGCCTCCTCTCATTCGAGTGTAATATTACACTCCATGGGCAAGAATACCAGGAATGGGCGCTAGTTTGCGGAACGGACTCGGCGTGCCCGCGTTGTGGCGACACCGAACGTAGGTTCAACAAGGGGTTGATACTTCTGACGCAGTTCCCCGACGTGCGGCGGCAGGTGGCATACACTTCCGTAGGGCGCAGAAAACTGCGTACCCGCATGGTGGTAGATGAGGATTTAAGGTGCCCGAGTCTCTTCCCCAAGGTGAAACCACACCCCCCACCCTGGTCAACCCGCGTCGGCCGACTGGCCTGAGCATCCAGTCGAAGCTGCTCATCATGATGCTCGGGGTATCTCTGGCGGCATCGGCGTTCATCGGCATCTTCGGGTACTGGAACGGCCGCAACGCGCTCGAAGCGGCCGCCTTGGACCAGCTCACCACCATCCGCGAAATGCGCTCGGGCGAGATCGAGCGCTTCTTCGAGACCGTCACCAACGACGTCAACATCGACTCCAACCTGATGATGGTCCGGCAGGCTTCCGTGGCTTTCAACCAAGCCTTCAAGAAAATCAGCGCCGGCGAGCTGACGAACGCGCAACTGGGCAAGATCGAGGACTTCTACAAGGAGAACTTCATCGACCAGATCGAGGAACACCTCGGCAAGAAGTACTCCCCGCGCGCCCTGATGCCGACCCTGCCCGGTGGGCGTTACCTGCAATACCACTACACGGCGTCTTCCAACGACTATCCGACCAAGCTGGCTATGGGCAACCCGGGCGACGGCAGCGAATGGTCGGCGGTGCGCGACAAGTACCACTCCCACTTCACCCAGCTTGTGGAGTCCATGGAATACGAGGATTTCCTGCTGCTGGACACCAACGGCAACGTCGTCTACTCGGTCTATTCGGGCCCGGACTTGGGCACCAACGTATTGTCCGGCCCGTTCCGCGAATCCAAGCTCGCCGAAGCCTATGAGCAGGCCTTGGTGTCCGAGACTTCGGAAGTCATCGTCACTGACTACGAGTGGTATCCGCCGTCGTACGACCAGCCGACGCTGTGGGTGTTGACGCCGATCCGCTGTGTCGCCGACGAGGGGTTCACTTGCAGTGCGGACGGCTCCGACGAATCCGTGCTCACCGGCGTGCTCGCGGCCCAGGTGCAGTTGGGGCAGATCGATTCCGTGATGACCGGCGAGAACGGCTGGGAGGCGCAGGGCCTGGGCGAGACCGGGGAAGTCTACCTCGTGGGTCCGGACGCGATCATGCGCTCCGGTTCGCGGTTGTTCATCTCCAACCCCGAGCAGTATCGCAAGCAGTTGCTCGGCAACGGCACCGCCGCCGCCACACTGGACGCGGTCGAACTCGCCAACACCACCGTGCTGACCCAGCCCGTTAAGACGAAGTCCGTTTCCGAGGCGCTCAACCGCGCGCCCGAGTCCGGCACCATCGTCGATGTGGACTACACCGGCACCGAGTCGATCGTCGCCTACGCGCCGGTGGAGGTGGACGGTTTGGGCTGGTTCATCTTCGCGCGCATCGACACCGAGGAGGCCTTCCGGGGCGCTACCGACTTTGCCCGTGTCGTCATCGTGTCGCTGCTGTTCATCTGCCTGTTGATTTCGATGCTGTCGATCGTGCTGGCCCGGGTGTTCACCCGCCCGATCGAGCGGCTCGCCGTGGCCGTGCACCGGGTGAGCCAGGGCGAGTTGAACGTGCAGGTGGACGACAATTCCCAGGACGAAGTGGGCGACCTGGCGCGTTCGTTCAACGAGATGGGCGAATCGCTGCGCTTGAAACAGCAGCTCGTCGACGAGCAGACCGAAGAGAACGAGCACCTGCTGCATTCGCTGATGCCGGTGCCCGCCGCCCGCAAGTATCGCGACGGTGAAGACCACATCGCCGTGGACCGCCCGGATGTGGCCGTCGTATTCGCGGAGTTGATCGGCTTCGACGACTACGCCGCCAACATGTCCAGCGAGGACGAGATCTCGCGGCTGCGGCAGATCATTACCGGTTTCAACGACGCCGCCGAGCGCACCGGCGTGGAGCCCATGCGCACGTTGCGCGGCGGCTACCTGGCCAGCTCTGGATTGGTCACTCCGCGCGTCGATTCGGCCTATCGCGCCGTCGAGTTCGCCGAGGAGATCGTCGCCGTCGTGGAGCGCTTCAATGCCCAGGCCGGCGCCAACCTGCGGCTGCGTGTCGGCGTGGACACCGGGCGGGTCCGTTCCGGCTTGATCGACCGCACGAAACTCGCCTATGACCTGTGGGGCGATGCCGTGGCGCTGGCCTACCGCGTGCATGACACCGGCGAGGAGCCGGGCATTTTCGTCTCGCAGGCGGTCCAGGAAAGGCTGGCCGACACGAGCAACTTCGTCGCCGCGGGCACCCTGGAGACAAAGAACGGCACCGAGACCGTCTACGAGGTCGAAAGGCCGTGACGTGAACTTGGACTTCGTCAACGAACACTGGTTCGTCTGGGTGGTGGTGATCGCCGTCAGCGTGCCGCTGCTGATGGTGGTCTGCACCGAACTGGTCGGGCACCTGGAGCGGCGCGATTCTCCAGCCGTCAAGCCCGTGAAGCTGATCCGCAACTGGGTGATCCCGGTTGGCGGGACAGTGGCCGCCCTGATCGTGGCCGGATTCTCACCCCAGCAAGACACCTGGCTGAAAGTCCTGGTCACTGTGATGGGCTTCCTGCTGCTGCTGTTGCTGCTGAGCGTGCTCAACGTCGCCATCTTCCGCACGGCGAAGGCGGGCACCTGGCGGGAGAAGATCCCCTCCATCTTTGTCGACATCGCCCGGGTCGTGCTCATCGTCATCGGTTTGGCGGTGCTTTTCTCAGTGGTGTGGAACGCCGACGTCGGCGGCCTGTTCGCGGCCCTGGGGGTCACCTCCATCGTCATGGGCCTCGCCCTGCAAAACGCGGTGGGCGGCATCATCTCCGGCCTGCTGCTGCTGTTCGAGCAGCCGTTCAAGATCGGCGACTTCCTCGACACCGGGGCCGTGCGCGGCAAAGTCATCGAGGTGAACTGGCGCGCGGTGCACCTCGACGTGGGCAACGGCACCCAGATCGTCCCCAACTCCCAGTTGGCCGCTGCCAGCTTCCTGAACCTGTCCCGGCCGCAGACCTCTTATCGCCTGGGCGTGCAGGTGTATTTCTCTCCGACCGATTCCCCCGACCAGGTGAAGGCCCTGTTGCGGCGCACCGCCGAGACGCTGCCCATGCTGCAACACGACAAACCCATCGACATGGAATACGCCGGGAACGGCCTGTACGAAGTCGGCCTGCGCGTGGCGACGCCGTTCACTCTGCAAGCCGCCCGCGACACCTTCAGGACTTGGCTGTGGTACGCCTCGGCACGCGCCGGCCTGAGCTACGAGTACTACACGCCCGACCCGGCGGAGCAGGCCGAACAGTTGGCGGCGGCCATCACCGGCATCGCGCCCAGCCTGGACTTGAACGAGGACGCCTGCAACATGCTTCTGGAAGAGGCCACCTTGGAGACCTATGGGCCCGGCGAGACCATCCAATCCTCCGGCGAGATCCCTTCGGCAATGCGTTTTGTCATTTCGGGCATCGTCAAGGACACTGTGCCGGTCGACGGCCAGGAAATCCCCTTCGACACCGTGGACGAGGGCGATTTCATCGGCCTGACGGCGTTCACCCGCGAGCCGACGTTCGCCGCCTCCCGCTCCGAAGGCGTCACATCCGTCCTGACCATCCCGCTGTCGACGATCGACAAGCTGGTCAAGTACGACAAAGGCATCGCCAAGGAAGTCGGCGCGGCCATCCAGCGCAAACGGGAGTACGTCCGTGAAGAGATCTCCAAGCTGCGCACCCGCTATGACGTGCCGCACTACTGAGCTGAGACTCGATCCGCGATCTCGGACGTGGCAGACTTGCTCCTCGTGGAATACCGAGTAGCTGATTTGTCCCTGGCCGCATTCGGGCGCAAAGAAATCGAGCTCGCCGAGCACGAGATGCCCGGCCTCATGGCGATGCGGGCCCGTTACGCCGGCACGCAGCCGCTGCGGGGCGCGCGTATCGCCGGCAGCTTGCACATGACCATCCAGACGGCCGTCCTCATCGAGACGCTGGTCGCGTTGGGCGCCGAGGTGCGTTGGGCCTCCTGCAACATCTTCTCCACCCAGGACCACGCCGCCGCCGCGATCGTGGTGGGCGCGGGCACCCCCCAAGATCCGCAGGGCGTGCCGGTCTTCGCGTGGAAGGGCGAGTCGCTGCCGGAGTATTGGGAGTGCACGCAGCGCATTTTCGATTTCGGGCCGGGCCGCTATCCCAACATGATCCTCGACGACGGCGGGGACGCCACGCTGCTGGTCCACAAGGGCGCCGAGTTCAACGGCGACGTGCCGCAGCCGGGCCCTGGCGATTCCGCCGAATACGGCGTCGTGCTCGACTTGTTGCGGCGCTCGCAGATGGATTGGCCGGCGGTCGCGGCCTCGATCCGGGGTGTGACCGAGGAGACGACGACGGGCGTACACCGCCTGTATGAGATGGCTGCCGCGGGTACGCTGCGCTTCCCGGCGATCAACGTGAACGACTCGGTGACGAAATCCAAGTTCGACAACAAGTACGGCATCCGGCATTCGGCCATCGACGGCATCAATCGCGCCACGGACGTGCTGATCGGCGGCAAAGTCGCGGTGGTCTGCGGCTATGGCGACGTGGGCAAGGGCGCCGCCGCGGCGTTGGCCGGCCAGGGCGCGCGCGTGTTGGTCACCGAAATCGACCCGATCTGCGCGCTGCAGGCCGCCATGGACGGCTTCCAGGTGACGACGGTGGACGACGCCCTGCCGATCGCCGACATCTACATCACCGCCACCGGGAACCTCAACGCCATCTCCACCGAGCAGTTGCTGGGCATGAAGCACTTGGCCATCGTGGGCAACGTCGGCCACTTCGACAACGAAATCGAGTTGGCCCGGCTCGCCGAGACGCCAGGCGTATCGAAGGTGAACGTGAAGCCGCAAGTGGACGTGTGGAACCTGCCCAGCGGCAATTCGATCATCGTGCTCTCCGAAGGCCGGCTGATGAACCTGGGCAACGCCACTGGGCATCCGTCGTTCGTGATGAGCAACTCGTTCACCAACCAGGTGCTCGCACAGATCGAGCTGTACACCCGACCGGAGGCCTACCCGGTCGGCGTCTACGTGCTGCCGAAACACCTGGACGAGTTGGTGGCGCGCCTCCACCTGGACGCGCTCGGCGTCAAGCTGACCACGCTCACCGAAGCGCAGGCCGCCTACATCGGCGTGCCGGTCGACGGCCCCTACAAGCCGGACGCCTACCGCTACTGAGCGCTGACAACACCTTGGGATTGTCGATTTCGCGGTTCCGCAGACAAGGCCAGCATCCTGATCTATAGTTCAACGTACGGGCGTGGGGGGCGTCCGTTGGAGCGGTGTGGACGGGGAAAACACACCATCCAAAGAATGTGGCTGCCAGGTGTTCGCAGTCGTGTGTGGTGTCTGCGAGTTGCCTGGCGAATATGCCATCTTGACGATCACTCCCGCTGCTTTGGCGGGGTGGTCACGGGGGGTCGAGAAATGGCCAGAATCACCATGCAGTCTGTCGCGGATAGAGCGGGGGTATCAAAAACAGCGGTCTCGCTGGCGTTCAACGATCCAGGCCGTCTGGCGGAAGGGACGGTCAAGCGCATTTTGGCGCTGGCCGGAGAGTTGGGCTACGTGCCCGACGCGGCCGCTCGGGCGCTGCGCACCAGCCGCACTTCCAGCCTGGGCCTGCTGCTGCCGCAGCAATTGGATGTGGTGTTGTCGAATCCGTATCACACCGAGTTCTTGATGGGCGTCGGCAACGTTTGCCATCAGGAGGGTTACACGCTCTTGCTGGTGCCGCCGGTCCGCGGCTCGATGCTGCGGGCGATTCCGTCGGCGTCGGTGGATGGATTCATCGTTTCGGGTATGGACGAAGATCGCGGGGAGATCCAGACCTTGCGCCAGCGCGAGGTCCCTTTCGTCCTAGTCGATTCTTGCGGCGCGGCCGGCGCCGCGACGGTGTTGAGCGACGATGCGACCGGAATGGAGGAGTTGGTCACACACGTCCTGGAATTGGGCCACCGCCGGATCACGTTGGTGCGTCTGATGGCCGGCGAGGATGAGAACTACCAGTATTGGCGCTCGGTTGACTCGGCCCGGATGCGGGGCGCGGTGGCGGCGTTGGGCAAGTTCGGCATGGGCGTGGAGGACGTGGACATAGCCGAGGCCTACTGCACGCGCCAGTCCGGGATCAGAGTTTTCGGGGAGATTTGGGACGCCGAGCAGCGGCCAACGGCCATCGTGGCCTTCTCGGACATCATCGCGCTGGGCATCCTGGACTCGGCTCGCGAGCGCGGCGTGCGGGTGCCCGAAGATGTCACGGTCACCGGTTTTGACGACATCGCGGAGGCCGGGTGGTCCGCCCCGCCGTTGACGACGGTGCGGCAGCCCATCGCCACCAAGGGCCGTTTGGCGGCGGAGTATCTGGTGGAGAGCCTGCGCGAACACCGCGAACACGGCGTGAACCGGCATCAGCTTCCGGTGACGCTGGAGGTGCGCGGTTCCAGCGGGCCGCCGCGGAAGAACGGCTCAGCCGCGCGGAATCTCAAACCGCACCAGCGCAGCCTTGCTGGGGCCTAGGTCTCGCCAAGCGCCGTCGAAAGTGAGCACGGCCAAGCCCGCGGTGGGGTAGTGGTTGGCGACGGCGGCCACCAGTTCGCCAGGCGCGGCGAGGGTGGTGATCAGGTCGCCGAGGGTCGGTTGGTGCCCGATTAGCGCCACGGTGCTGACAGCCTCGTCGACGATGTTCAGCTCGGTGATGAGTTCATCGGCCCAGGCGTGGTAGATGCCGTCGCTGAATTCGGCTTGGGCCGCGGTGGCGCCGCCCAGTTGGGCGCATTCCCAGGTTTGCCGCGCGCGCTTCGCTGAAGAAGACAGCAGCAAGTCGATGCGGTATTCGGCCAGGATCGCGCCCGCCGCCTTGGCGTCTTGGACGCCGCGCTCGGCCAACGGCCTTTGGAAATCGGGAGACGCGGTCTCCCAACTCGACTTGGCGTGCCGCAGCACGATCAGGGTTTTCACTCTTCCGGCTTCCCGGGGCGCAGCATCTCCCAGACTTTCTTGCATTCCGGGCAGACCGGATACCGGTCAGGGTTGCGCGAGGGCACCCAGACTTTGCCGCAGAGCGCGATCACGGGCGTGCCCATGACCATAGCCTCAGTCAGCTTGTCCTTCCGGACGTAGTGGGAGAGGCGTTCGTGATCCTCCGGATCCTCCAGCAGCGGTTCGGTCCGCTCCAACTCAAGCGTGGTGAGCCGCGGTTGTTCACTCATGCCGCGATACTACAGCCCCAGCGGTCATCCCGGACTTGTTCCGGGGTCCCCGCAAAGTATCGAAGAACTTTGTGGGGTAGGGTCCGGGATCTCGGACGAAGTCCGGACTCTCGGATAAGCATCCACTGCCAAGTGTGAACTCGGTGGCCCAACGAAGCGGATGGAAACAGGTAGATCTAGCACGCGCGGCGGTTGGTACCTGCTAGCCTCCCAGTGAATGGCAACGCACTGGGGGAACGATGGCACTGTCAAACACGTTCTTGGAAGAACTCGCCGCCGAGTTCGGCATCGCGACCGAGTTTTGGGATTGGAAGGGCCGGCTGACCGAAGTGTCGGACGAGACGGTCATCGCCATCCTCGCGGCTATGGACGTGGACGCGTCCGGTCCCGACAAGGCCCGCGCCGCGTTGGAGGAGCATCGCAACAAGCCGTGGACGCGCACCCTGCCGCCCTGCATCGTCATGGAACAGGGCCGGGGTTGGCGGGTCTTCGTCCATGTCCCGCACGGCGAGTGGGTGCGCCTGGTGGTCCACACCGAGGACGGCATGTGGCGCGACGTGCCGCAGGTGTTCCACGTGGTCGACCCGCGCTATATCAACGGCAAGCTGATCGGGGAGGCGGCGTTCGACATTCCGCCGGACCTGCCGCTGGGCTACCACACGCTCATCGCGACCACGGCCACGGGTGAGGCGGAGGCGCTGCTGGCGGTCAGCCCGCATTTCCTGGGTTTCCCGGAGCGGCTCGGCTCGAAACGAGCCTGGGGCTACGCCGTGCAGCTCTATTCGGCGCGTTCCAAGCGTTCATGGGAATTGGGCGACCTGGCCGACATGGGCGACTTGGCCACCTGGTCCGGCAAGGCCCAGGGCGCCGACTTCATGCTCGTCAACCCGCTGCACGCGGCGCAGGTGGTGCCGCCAATTGAGCCGTCGCCGTATCTACCGGCGTCGCGCCGCTTCATCAACCCGCTGTATATCCGCCCCGAGTTCATCGCCGAATACTCGGAATTGAGCGACGACGAGCGGGCCACGGTGTTCCAACTGAAGATGGAGTTGCCGAAGCAGATTCCGGACCCGGCCCAGATTTGCCGCGACGAAGTGTGGGCGGCCAAGTGTGCGGCCCTGCGGGTGATCTACAACCACGGCCTGCGCCCTGCCCGGCAGATGGCACTCAACGCGTTCATCCAGCGCGAGGGCCCGGCCTTGACGCAGTTCGCTACCTGGTGCGCGCTGAGTGAGGATTACGGCGAAGACTGGCGCGAATGGCCGCTGCACCTGCGCGACCCGGATTCCATCGAGGTGGCCAGTTTCGTGGCCAACAACCGGGATCGCGTGATCTTCTACGTCTGGCTGCAGTGGATCGCCGACCTGCAACTGCGCAACGCCCAGGCGTCGGCCCGCGATGCCGGAATGCTGATCGGCATCATGAACGACCTCGCGGTGGGCGTGGGGAAGAAGAGTTCGGAGGCGTGGACGTATGGCAACTTGTTCGCCAGCGGCGTCTCGGTGGGCGCGCCGCCGGACCATTTCAACCAGAAGGGCCAGGACTGGGCGCAGATCGCGTGGCGCCCCGACCGCCTGGAAGAACTGTGCTATGCGCCGTTCCGCACTATGGTGGCGGGTCTGCTGCGCAACTCGGGCGGCATCCGCATCGACCACGTGATGGGCCTGTTCCGGCTGTGGTGGATTCCGCAGGGCATGCCGCCGACCGCCGGGACGTACGTGCGCTACAACCACGAGGCGGCTGTGGGCATCTTGGTATTGGAGGCCTACCGCGCCGGGGCGCTGGTGGTGGGCGAGGATCTGGGCGTGGTCGAGCCATGGGTGCGGGCGTACCTGCGCGACCGCGGCGTCCTGGGCACGTCGATCGCCTGGTTCGAGCGGGACCAAGAGGGCCGGCCGCTGCCTCCGGAGGCGTGGCGCGAGTACTGCCTGGCCTCCGTCACCACGCACGACTTGCCGCCCACAGCGGGCTATCTGGCCAAGTCGCACGTATACCTGCAGGAGAAGCTGGGCCTGTTGAGCGAGCCGTTGGAGGCCGAGTTGGAGATCGCCGCGGCGGACCAACAGCTATATGTGGACATGTTGCGGGCGCGCGGCTGGCTGAACGACGACGATCCGAGCGTCGAGGAGATCGTGCTGGCGATGCACCAGTATCTGACGGCGACCGAGTCGCGGGTGCTTTGCGCGGCGCTGACCGACGCGGTGGGGGACTGCCTCACCCAGAATCAGCCCGGGACGGATGAGGAGTATCCGAACTGGCGCATCCCGCTGTCCAAGCCCGACGGCACGCCGATGTACATCGAGGAGGTGTTCACCGACGAACGCGCGCGGCGTTTGGCCGAAGTGATGAACAACGCTCCGACGCCGTTGTGGGAGCAGGGGATCAAGCTGGTTTGACGGCTACGCCCGCTGCGGCGAATTCGCTGAGCACGCCGGGCACGTTGGCGGGAGCCACCGCGGCGGTCAACCCCAGCAGCACTGTCGTGGCGAAGCCGCGGGCCGCGGCGTCGAGTGCGGTGGCGCGCACGCAATAGTCGGTCGCGATGCCGCAAACGTCCACGACCTCCACGTTGCGGGCGGCAAGCCAAGCCTCCAGGGCGACACCGGCGCACGCGCCTTCGAAACCGGAGTAGGCGGCAGAGTATTCGCCCTTGTCGAACACGGCGTCGAAGCTCTGCCCGGTCAGGTTCTCATGGATTTCCACGCCTGGGGTGCCGACGACGCAGTGCGGGGGCCACGAGTCAACGTAGTCGGGCGGGTCCCCGAAGTGCGCTCCGGGGTCGATGTGGTGGTCGCGGGTGGCGACCACGTAGTCGTAGCCGGGGTTGGCGTTCAGCAAGGCGTTGATCCCGGCGGCGGTTTGCGAGCCGCCCGCGACGGCCAGCGAGCCGCCTTCACAGAAGTCGTTCTGCACATCGACGACGATGAGCGCTTTAGTCATCATGCCCTCTTCGCATAGGGGTTGTCGGCGGGTTTTCCGCTCTCATCGAGCATTATCGTCTCAATCACGGGCTCGCCGCGACTCATCTTGCGGGCGTCCATCGGCAGTTCGGCCACGGCGGCGGTGTGGCGTTCGCGGGCGGCGTCCAAGCTCTCACGTCCGACGATCTGGCCGTGGTCAATCAGGGTGGCCAGCAGCGGGCGGTCGTTGTGGTCGCCTTCCGGGGGAGTGCCGATGCCGACCACTTCCGTGGTGGCTTTGCCGCGCGCATTGAGGCGGCGCAGCGCAAATTTGCGGCCCCCTATGGACGCCTTGTTCATCGAGGCTTTGGCCACGGGAATCAACTCGGCGTCCTCCCGATCGCTTTGCGCCCGGGCGACGAGCTTGTAAACCATGGCACACGTCGGCGCGCCCGAGCCGGTGACCAAGGAGGTGCCGACGCCATAGCCGTCCACGGGGGCGGCCCGCAACGCGGCGATCTGGAACTCGTCCAGGTCGGAGGTGACGATGATGCGCGTCTTGGTCGCACCCAGTTCGTCGAGCAGTGCGCGCACTTGCGTGGCCAATTCGGACAGGTCGCCGGAGTCGAGCCGGATCGCTCCCAACTCGCCTTCGGTCAGGCGGACGCCGGTGCGCACCGCCTCTTCGATGTCGTAGGTGTCCACCAGCAGAGTGGTGTTCTCACCCAGCGTCTGCAACTGCGCGGCGAAGGCTTCTTCTTCGGTGTCATGCAGCAAGGTGAAGGAGTGGGCGGCGGTCCCCGTGGTGGGCACGCCATAGGCTTGCCCAGCCGCCAAGTTGGAGGTGGCGGAAAACCCGGCGATGTAGGCCGCGCGGGCGGCCGCCATGGCAGCGTGCTCGTTCGTGCGGCGGGATCCCATTTCGATGCAGGGCCGCGATCCGGCCATCAGCGTCATGCGGGAGGCGGCCGAGGCCACCGCGCAGTCGTAGTTGTAGATGGACAGCGCGACTGTCTCCAGCACCACGGCCTCGGCAAACGACCCCTCCACGATCAGCAGCGGGGACCCGGGGAAGTACAGTTCCCCGTCCGGGTACCCGTACATCGACCCGGAGAACTTGTAGTTGGCCAGCCATTGGGCCAACGTGTCGTCCACAACCTTGTGGCGCAGCAGGAAATCGATCGCCGCCGGATCGAACCGGAACGCCTCCACGGCGTCCAGCAGCCGCCCGGTGCCCGCCACCACACCGTACCGCCGCCCTTCGGGCAGCCGGCGCGCGAACAGCTCGAAAACGGAGTGCCGAAAAGCGGTCCCGGAGGACATGGCCGCCTGCACCATGGTGAGTTCGTAATGGTCGGTCATCAGGGCTGTCGAATCCATGTGGAACACCCTAGTGGATGGCCTGACCTCGTCGCGTTTGCGCGTCCTGTCCCGATCACATTCCCCTCATCGTCATGCCGGACTCGTTCCGGCATCTCCGGACGCAGTCCGGCTCTCGGAATCACTCGGCAGTATTTACGAAACAACTCCGTCTCAATATTCGGAGCGTCCGCTAGGTGAACGCACATACTTAGGTTAGCCTAACCTTATGCGCGTTGCTCTTCGCCTCCTGGTCGGATTGGGAGTTGCCCTGCTGGCCTGGCTGGTCGCCGCTCCCGCCGCCCATGCCGAGGCGGAGACCTGGAGCGACGTGGCCGCCGAGATGGCTGTAGTGCTGCGCGATGCTGACGCCGCCTATCGGGCCGGAGACCCGGCTGCTGCGAAAGACCTTGTCAACGAGGCCTACTACGGTTACTACGAGAAGGCCGGGTTCGAGAAGACGGTCATGGCGTACCTGTCCGGAGACCGCGCCGCGGAGGTGGAATACCTCTTCTCCACCATCAAGAAGCAAGTGCTCGCCGGAGAGGATCCCGAGGCTGTCACCGCGTCGATCGAGTCGCTCGTCGAGATGTTGGCGGCCGACGCGAACACGCTCGACGGGAACGATTCCAATCCGGTCGCGGAGTTCCTCGGCGCGCTGGTCATCATCCTGCGCGAGGGTTTCGAAGCGATCCTCGTCGTCGGGGCCATCGTGGCCTACCTGGTGAAATCCGGAAACGCCGCCGGGAACCGCTATGTGTACGCCGGGGTCGTCGTGGCCCTGATCGCGTCGGTTGGCCTGGCTTGGGTGTTCAGCCAGTTGAGCGCGCTCGCCGGGGCGTATCAGGAGATCTTCGAGGGCGTCACGATGCTGATCGCCGTCGCCATGCTGGTCTGGGTGAGCAACTGGATGATGTCGAAGGCCGACGCCCGGGCTTGGGCCGGGTACATCAAGGGCCAATCCGACCAGGCCATTTCCCGCGGCAACCTCGGCACGCTGGCCTTCATCGCATTCTTGGCCGTCTTCCGCGAGGGCGCGGAGACCATCATCTTCTACACGGCGCTGTTCGCGCGTTCCAGCGCCGACCACCAGCAGATCTGGCTGGGCCTCGGCGTCGGCGCCGCCGCGTTGGCCGTCGTCTACGCCGCGATCCGCCTGTTGAGCGTCCGCGTCCCCCTCAGGCCGTTCTTCCTCGCCACATCAACCCTGCTCGCACTCATGGCGGTCACTTTCGCCGGGGGTGGCGTGAAAGAACTGCAGGAGGGGGACCTTGTCTCCACCACCACGGTTGGTGGCATCACCTCCGTTGACCTGCTCGGTTTCTACCCCACGTTGGAAACGCTGGGAGCCCAAGCGGTCACGTTGGCGTTGGTTGTCGGTCTGGCAGTGCTGGGCCTCAGCAAATCACGAGCCGCAAACCAAGCGGCGCAAACTCAAGGAGTGAAATGAATCCCATCCGCTTACTGATCCCCGCGCTCGCGGCCCTGGTTCTCGCCGGATGCGCCGCGTCGCCAACCGGAGCTACCTCGCCAAACGCGCCGGAGTCGCCCGCCGATGGGCCCGCGGCTCCGGGCGAGGTGGCCGGCTTTGAGGAAGTCCAGATAGGCGACGACATTGAGACGGGGCCGCTGAACGTGGTCGCGGTTTACTTCCAGCCCGTCGACATGGACCCGGCCATGGGCCTGACCGCCGCTGAGGCGGACATCCACATCGAGGCGGACATTTCGGCGCTCGCGGGCAACGACCTGGGCTTCGGCGCGGGCGACTGGGTGCCCAACTTGACCGTCGACTACGTCGTCACCGATTCGGCCGGCGCCGAGACGGCGAAGGGCACGTTTATGCCTATGAACGCCTCCGACGGCCCGCACTACGGCGCCAACATCAAGATGGGCGACGCGGGTGTCTACACCCTGAAGTTCACGATCAAGTCCGGCGCGGACAACGGGCATCTCATCCACACCGACGCGACCACCGGCGTCACGGGTCGCTGGTGGTCCGAACCCCTGGTTGCCGAATGGGACAACTGGGAATACACCCCCCGGGAGTGGTAGGCGGCCTTGCTGGTTTTCGCTGACACTCTCTATTTGGCACTCCTCCCGGCGCTCGCCTCGCTGGGAGGAGTGGCCATGAGTGCCCGCGTTTCGGCGCTGGTGCTGGGCGTCGGCCTGGCGTTGGCCCGCAAACTGACCAACCTCAACAACGAGTTCTTGATGCTGGGCTTGCTGGGTGCCGGAATCGCGCTGGCTATCGCGTCGCTGATCCGCCCCGGACGCCTGGTATCGGCCGTCTTGGCGGTGGCCGTGACGGTGTCGGCACTCCCGGACGTGCTGCTGGAAGCCCTCGCCATCGTGCCCAACAACGAGACGCTGCTGTCCCGGGTGGTGTTGGGCAACCTGGGCGGCTACCTGGGGGCGCTGGCGTTGACCGCGCTGCTCTGCTGGGCTGTCCGCTCGCTGCCCACGCGTTGGGCCGTGCTGTGCTGGACGGCCGCGGCGGCGGTGACCGTAACGCGCATCCTGCTGGGCAGGCGGATGATCCCTTCTCTTCCCGGGCTGTTCAACGCCGTGGCGTTCCTGACCAACACTTCTTTCATTTGGACATGGCTGGCGCTGGGGAGCGCGCTGGTCACGATGGCGGCCGGCGTTTGGAGGGGGCGCCGGCCGCTTCCCGCCGCCAACCCGGCACTGGAGCGCAAAGCGCGTGCCGCGGCCATTTCGCGGCGCCGGTTCTTGGGCGTCGTGGCTGGCGGCGCGGCGCTGACGATGCTGTCCGGGACACTCGCCAAACAGTTCGCCCAGGCCGAGCCGACGCTCTCGGAGGCCGAGGATTGGGTCGACGCCGGGTTGGATGTCGCCGTCGCCCTGGACGCCGTCAGCGACGGGCACTTGCACCGCTTCGCCTACGCCGCGCAATCGTGCGAGGTGCGCTTCATCGTCATAGCGAAGAACGCCCGCGCGTACGGCGTCGGATTGGACGCCTGCAACGTCTGCGGGCCGACGGGATACTACGAGCGCGACGGCCAGGTGATCTGCAAGCTCTGCGACGTCGCGATGAACATCAACACCATCGGCTTCAAGGGCGGCTGCAACCCCATCCCGATCGCCTACCGGATCGAATCCGGGCGGCTGCTCATCGCCAAGTCCGCGCTGGAGGAGTCGGGGAAGGTCTTCGTGTAGATGTTCTGGAGGATGATTCGGCGATCGCTGCTGCGGGTGTGGCGGGCCAAGCTGCTCATCGTCGTCACGGTGGCTCTCGGCGCCGTCATCTCGACCGCCGTGGCGACACTGCTCGTAAATGCCTCCGACAAGGTCAATCAGGAGTTGCGCGGCTATGGGGCCAACATCACCTTGCGGCCCAAACAGGCCGCCGCGCTGGACGAACTGTACGCGGCGGGCTCGGCGGCCACCTTGGAAGTGGCCGACTTGCCCAAGATCAAGACCATCTTCTGGGCTTACAACATCCTCGACTTCTCGCCCTTCCTGCAAACCACCGCCGAGTTGGACGCGCGCGAAGTGCCGGTGGTCGGCGTCTGGTTTTCCAAGCACCTGTCCTTGCCCACGGGGGAGGAGTTGACTACCGGCGTGGAGGCGCTGCGGACATGGTGGGAAGTCGACGGCGAGTGGCCCACGCCGGACCAGGCGCTGGTGGGGAAGGACTTGGCCGCGGCCATCGGCATCGCCCCGGGGGACCACTTGGCCCTGTCGGACACTGACATCGAGGTCGCTGGCGTCGTTGACACCGACGGCGAGTTCGACGACTCGGTGATCCTCGATTTGGACGCCGTCCCGGGCCAGCCCGGCTTGGCCAATTGGGTGGAAGTCTCCGCACTGACCACCCCCGACAACGAGCTGTCCCGCCGCGCCGCGGCCAACCCGGAGGGATTGTCCGCCAAGGATTGGGAGACTTGGTATTGCACGGCCTATGTGTCGGCGATCTCCTATCAAATCGAGGAGGCCTTGCCCGAATTGAGCGCCCGGGCGGTGCGGCAAGTTTCCGAATCAGAGGGCGTCGTCCTTGATCGGACGCAGCTCCTATTGCTGTTGGTGGCGGCGTTGTGCCTTGCCAGCACAGCTTTGGGTGTGGCGGGCATGGTAGTGCGGTCGGTGTTGGAGCGCTCGGCCGAGATCGGCCTGTTGAAGGCGGTCGGGGCGACTGACGCGGCTGTACTGGCGTTGATCCTGACGGAGACGATGCTGGTCGCGGCCCTGGGCACGGTGCTGGGGATCGGGGCTGGATTCGCGGTGGCGCAGGCGATCAGTTGGCAGGTGTTCGGATCCGGTTCCGAGGCGAACCCAGTGGTTTTCGCCGTGGTGGCGGCGGCGATGGTGGCCGTGGTGTTGCTCGGCTCTGCTCCGGCCGTGCGAATGCTGCGCCGGCTGCGGCCCGCGGAGGTGCTGCATGGCTAGTTTTGCCCGCCGCATGCTTTGGGCCGCGCTGACCCGGCGCGGGTCGCGAGCCGTAATCGCGGCGCTGGCGGTGGCTGTTGGCGTCACCACGCTGACCGGCCTCGCGTCGATCTGGCTCGACTTGGACTCGCAGCTTGCCCGGCAACTGCGCGGCTACGGCGCCAATCTCGTCGTCACAGCCACCTCGGGGAGGCTTTCCAGCGACGACTTGGCGGCGTTCGACAAGGCCCTCGAAGAGGCGGATGTCGTGGGCCGTTCGACCTACCGCTATGAAGTGGTCCAGGTGCGCCAGCAAGGCCTTCCGTTGCTGGCTATCGACACCGGAACTGTTTCGCAGGTGCGGCCGTACTGGGCCGTCGCCGGCGCGCTGCCCGCAGTGGGCGAAGTGCTCGTCGGGCGAGACCTGGCCGAGACGTACGGATTGCGCGAAGGCGATTCGGTCACGCTCACGAACGATCCCCAGGAGGTGCGCGGGCGCGTCGCCGGTGTGCTGTCCACGGGCGGCGCGGAAGACGGGCAGTTAGTCGTCACCCAGGACACGGCCGCCCAGTTGTTCGGCGAACCGGGGGCGGTGGACCTGATCGAATACTCCGTCGCGGCGCAAGCCGGCGAGTTGGAACCGCTGGCCGAGCGGCTGGGTGGGGCTGTCGGCAACGCGCAGGCCGCGGTGGTGAAACGTCTGGCTACGTCGGAGGCGAAAGTGCAATCGACGTTGGGTTCGATGCTGGTCTTGGTGAGTCTGGTGGTGCTGGCGTTGACGGCTATCACGGTGGCCTCGAACATGCTCGCCCTGGTGGCGCAACGCTCCACCGAGATCGGGTTGCGGAAGGCGCTTGGCGCGTCCGATGCCCAGGTGCGCGGCGAGTTTCTGGCCGAGGCCGTCGTATTGGGCCTGGTCGGCGGCGTGCTTGGAGTGTTGGCCGGCATCGGTGTGGCGGCCGGTGTCAGTTTGCAGGTGTTTGGGCGGGGGTTGACGTTGGCATGGCCGGTGCCGTTGGTGGCGATTGCCGCCGCGGTAGCTTTGACGGCCGCGGCGAGTTACCCGCCGGTGTTGCGGGCGGGCCGGGTGGATCCGGCCGTGGTGTTGCGAGGAGAATGAAATGCTCGAATTGGAATCGGTGACGAAGGCGTACGGCAATCTGCGCGCGCTGAAGGAAGTGTCGCTGCGCGTGGCGCCCGGGGAGTGGCTGTCTGTGATGGGCCCGTCCGGGTCCGGCAAGACCACCTTGATGAATCTCGTCGGCTGCCTGGACACCCCGACGTCGGGGCGCGTGGTGCTGGACGGTGTGGAAACCAACCGCGCCTCCCGGAGCGAGTTGACCCGCCTGCGCCGCGACACCGTGGGCCTGGTCTTCCAACGCTTCCACCTGGTGCCGCACCTTACGGCGTTGGAGAACATCATGGTGGCCCAGTACTACCACTCGCTGCCCGACGCCAAGCAGGCGATGGAAGCCCTGGAACGGGTGGGTTTGGCGGATCGCGCGAAACACTTGCCGCGCGAGCTTTCCGGCGGCGAGCAGCAGCGGGTTTGCGTGGCCCGGGCGTTGATCAACTACCCAAAGCTGGTGTTGGCCGACGAGCCGGTGGGCAATCTGGATGAGGACAACGAACGCCGGGTTCTGGAGTTCTTCGCCGGGCTCCATGCCGACGGCACCACGCTGGTGGTGGTGACCCACGATCCGAAGGTCGCGGCCCTGGGACAGCGCACCATCGTGCTGGAACACGGCCGGATAGCCAAGGAGGCGGCGTGAGATCTTGGGGAGGTGCCGCGGCGCTGCTGCTGCTGGCCGGTTGCGGTTCGGGCGTGGACGCGCTGCTGCAAGACACGAATGTGGCGGCGGGCGGCTTTGCGGACGGGACGTTTGCGGGGGCCAGTTCCCCGGACGACTTGGGCGCCACCGGCGAAGTCGAGTTGACCATCGCCGGCGGCGACATCACGCAAGTCACCTTCCGGGTGCGCCAACCGGACGGGACACTGAAAGACGCCGAATACGGCAAGGTCGGCGGCGAGATCCTCTCCGAACAGCTTTACCAGCAGGCCCAGAAGGCCGTAGCCGCCCAGGTTACGTATGCGCAGGAGTTGGAGGCTCTGGACGACCTCAGCCAAGTGGACGTCGTCACCGGGGCGTCCATCACGTACAAGAGCTTTGTCGGCGCTGTCGCCGACGCCTTGGCGAAGGCCCGGCTGTGATGGCGGCCGTTGAGCGCGTCGAGTCGCTGTTTCCGGCGATGGGCACCCTGGTGCGGCTGACCGCGGTCGGAGCCGACGCTGACCAAGCGGTAGACGCGGGTGCGGCGATCGCCCGCGACTTGGAGGGCCGGCTGAGCCGTTTCCGCCCCGATTCGGAAATCTGCACCGGCAAGTGGAGCAGCGACACCGCCGAACTGCTGCGCCTGGCCGATCAGTTTCGCTCGGCCACGGACGGCGCTTTCGACGTCGGCACGCCGGTTGACCTGGGAGCGATCGGCAAAGGCTACGCCGTCGACGCGATCCTCGCCGCCTGGCGCCAACTGGATCTGGTCCGGGGCATGGTCAACTTCGGCGAATCCTCCATCGGCTTCCGCGGGGACAACTGGAAGGTCGGCCTCAAGGACGCCGGACGAATTCTCCGAGTCGCGGGCGGTTGCCTCTCCACCAGTTCGAACGCCTCCGGCCACATCGTCGACCGCCGCATGCCACCGAGCCCTTGCTCCCAACCGCCCCTCAAGTCTGTGACCGTCCTGGGAGCCTCAGCCACGGCCTGCGAAGCCTGGTCAACAGCCGTGATCGTGGACCGCTCTCTCCTGAGCCGCCTCCCAGTGGGCCTGAGCGCCGTCGTGACCGAGCCCTGATCAGCGCTGGCCTCCCAGGCCCAGGAGGGATTCGCACACGTAGGCGAGCCATTCGTAAACGCTGTAGACGAATGAACGGGGGTCATCTTCGGGCAGGTCGTCTAACTCGGACGTGTCTTCGGCCACCTCTATGCCCAGGCGGACAGCCAGCGCAAGCCGCACGGACGTGAGCGTTTTCAACCAGGCGTCGCAGTCCGCCGCGTCGATCTCCACGATGTCTTCGTCGGAGTTCTCGATGTCATCCAGCACGCGCCCGGCGTTGGAGAGGCGTTCTTGGCGCTGTCGGCCGGCGGTCAGCCGCCGGAACTCGGCCGAAGCCTGCTCGTCATCGGCGAAGGCGGCGGGGAAGAGGCGGGCAAGCACTGGATCGTCGAAGTCCAAGTCAACTGCGCCCATCTCGGCTTGCCACATTGCGAACGGATCGCTCGGAGCGGCTGCCGCGTCGCCCTCCAACAGGCCGGCGACCTGCTGCACGAGCGAGGCCAGAATGGTGCGCTCAAACTCGCTCATCCGGGCGCGGATGACGGAGCCTTTGCGCGAGAACGCCTTCATGATTGCTCCATCGTGGCCCACAGCCCGTAGGAGTGCATCGCGTCCACGTCGGACTCCATCTGCTCTTTGCTGCCGGACGAAACCACGGCTTTGCCTTGGGTGTGCACCTGCATCATCAAGCGGTGGGCCTTGGGCTTGTCGTAGCCGAAATGGGTCTGAAAGACGTGAGTGACGTAGGACATCAGATTCACTGGGTCGTCCCACACGATGGTCACCCAGGGCAGTTCGGCGACCAACTCCTCGATGGGGCGGTCGGCAATCGCCGTGCCGCCCGCCGGGACCACGGTCGTCTCGCTCATGCCCCCTATTCTCGCACCCTCCGACTACCACCGCGCTTGCGATTAGGGTAGCCTTACCTTATGCCGTTGATTCTGCGGGATGCGCCGTTGCGTTCCACACTCGTTCTCAGCCGCGGTTTGGGCGATTGCAGCACCGCCCGCCGCCTCGCCGCGTTGGGCCTGCGCGAGGGCGCCGAATTCCAGTTGACGCAGAAGACGGCCGGCGGCGGGCGCATGGCCCAAGTCGGCCAATCCCGGGTGGCGATCGGCGCCGAGCTTTCCAAGCAACTGTTAGTCGAGCCGGTGTCATGAGCGTTGGCGAAAAGGCGGCGGGAGTCGCCTCAGTTGGCGCTGTCTGCCACTGCGGCAGCGTCTCCAACGAATCGGCGGGCCCCGACGCGCCCGTGGTGGCGCTGGTCGGAGCCCCCAACACCGGGAAATCCACCTTGTTCAACGCGCTGACCGGCGCGAAGGTCACCATGGGCAACTGGCCCGGAACGACGGTCGAAGTCTCGCGCGGGATCTGGCACGCCGCGGCGTCGGTGTGCGCCTGCGAGTCCTGCGACTGCAAGCCGGAGACCCTCGACATCACGCTCATCGACCTGCCCGGTGCATATTCGCTCGATCCGCATTCACCCGACGAGGCGCTCACCCGCGACCTGCTGATCTCCACCCCCGTCGACGAACGCCCCGACGTCTGCGTGGTGCTCGCGGACGCCTCGCGGCTGTCGCATTCCCTATACCTGGTGTCGCAGTTGCGCGAGCATGCTCTCAGGCTCGTGGTGGCGCTGACCATGAACGACGTCGCCGCTGGGCGATCCATCGCCGTCGACGTTGGCGCGTTGGAGCATGCCCTGGGCGCCCCGGTGGTGGCCATAGACCCGCGCCGCCGCGACGGCCTGAGCGCGCTCGCCCGCCAGGTGCGCGAAGTGCTCACCCGGCCCGCGCCCCAGCCGCGGCCAGTGTCAGGCGTTGCCGACGACGACCGTTTCGCCTGGATCGCCGCCGCAGTGGACGCCGCTGCCACCGGCCCCGGCGATCCCCGCCCGACCCGTTCCGACCGCGTGGACCGCTGGGTGCTGGCCCCGGTGCTCGGCCCGCTCATCTTCCTGGCCGTGATGTGGCTGGTGTTCCAGGTCACCACCACGGTGGCCGCGCCGCTGCAAGACGCGCTCGACCAGTTGTTCACCGGTCCGGTCTCCGATGGCGCCGTCGCCCTGTTCGAGGCTGTGGGCTTGGGTGGCAGTTGGTTGGAGGGCCTGGTGGTGAACGGCATCATCGCCGGGGTCGGCATGCTGCTCACGTTCGTGCCGCTGATGACGCTGATGTTCATTCTGTTGGCGCTGCTGGAAGACTCGGGGTACATGGCCCGCGCGGCAGTGGTCGTCGACCGTATGATGCGCGCCATCGGCCTGCCCGGGCGCGCGTTCTTGCCGCTGATCGTCGGCTTCGGCTGCAACGTGCCGGCGATCTCCGCCACCCGCATCCTGCCGAACGCGCGGCAGCGGGTGCTGACGTCGCTGCTCGTCCCGTTCACGGCCTGCACCGCCCGGCTGACGGTGTTCGTGATGATCGGCACCACGTTCTTCGGGCAGTACGCGGGCACGGTCGTGTTCGTGATGTACCTGGTCAGCATCCACCTGGTGGTGCTGTGCGGTTTCGTCTTGCGCCGCACGCTGTGGCGGGACATGCCCGCCGAGCCGCTGGTGTTGGACCTGCCGCCCTACCAGCGGCCCACGCTGCGCCTGACCGCGTCGGTGACGTGGCTGCGGCTGCGCGGCTTCCTGGAAACGGCCGGCGGCATCATCGTGGTGACCGTTTGCGCGGTGTGGCTGCTGCAGTCCATCCCCGCCCGCGGCGACGCCGGGTTTGGCGAAGTGCCCCCGTCTGATTCGGTCTATGCCGTCGCGGCGCAAGCCATCACCCCGGCGTTCGAGCCCGCCGGTTTCGGCACCTGGGAGACGACTTCCACGATGGTGGTCGGCTTCGTCGCCAAGGAGGCCGTCATTTCGAGTTGGGCCCAGACCTTCGCGTTGGAGGAGCCCGAATCGGAAGACGAGCCCGGCACGCTCGGCGAGCGCGTTCTGGCTGATTTCACCGAATCCTCTTCAGGGCATCCTTTGCCGGCCGCGTTGGCCTTCATGGTGTTTCTGCTCGCCTACACGCCGTGCGTGGCCACTTTGGCCACCCAGTGGCGCGAAATCGGCGGCAAGTGGACGATGTTCGGCGTGGCTATGCAACTCGTGGTCGCGTGGTGCCTGGCCGTGGCCGTCTTCCAGGTGGGGAGGCTGTTCATATGACGCCGTTGGCCGCCGTCCGCGAGCAACTCCGCCTGGGCACGCCGCTGCGGGATTTTCCGCGGCGCACCGGCCTTTCTTCCGACGTCCTCAACGCCGCTTTGGACCACTTGCGTTACACCGGCGAACTGACCACCACGCCCCTGGCCGGCTGCCCCGCGCAAGGTTGTGGCGGCTGCGCTTCCGCCAGGGCCTGTGCGCTACGCGGGCCGGTAGCGCTGCGGTTACAGTTGGTGCATGGCTGATTTTCCGGAAATTCCGATCCTGCAGCGGCGCGAGATCGAGGCCCGCGTGCTGGCCCCCGTCTACGAGATCATGGTGCGCGAATTCGGCGAAGAACGCGCGAAGGCCGTGCTCACCGAGGCGATAGAGAAGGACGCGATGCGCGCCGGCGCGGCCGTGTCTGCTGGCGTCGCGCCAGACAAGACCCTGCGGGCGTTCATAGACGTGCAACCGCTGTGGACCGCCGGCGGGGCGTTGGAGGAAGACGTCCAGGTGGCCACCGACGAGGAATACTCCTACGTCGTGACCCGCTGCGCCTACGCCGAGCTGTACACGCGCCTCGGCATCCGCGACCTCGGCGAAATCCTCAGCTGCCACCGCGACGCCGCGTTCATCAAAGGAGTGGATCCGGCAATCGAGTTCGAGCGCGACAGCACCATCATGTCCGGCGACGCCACGTGCGTATTCCGCTACCGCCTGCCAAAACCCTGAACATCTGCTGCGCTCCGATACTCCCGTGAGCCAACTTGAGTCTTCTTTAGTCGAGACGAGATCGCCGACGAGGCCAATAAGCGGGTGCTGGACAGGATTCGCGCCGAACTCGGCTGATTGCCAGCGGTCGGCGTAGTGAGACTTGGCGCCATGTGGCGTGGGACTTGTGCGGGGCGCTAAGCTATGTCTAGCGGCACTGTCCCGGCGTTTGGTGCTAATCGAGGAACACCCCCGACTGAAGCCCCCAGGCCAGCCCGCACCAGAGCATTCATTCCGGCGGTCGGAGATGGTCCGGGGGTTCGTGAACCTCCGATCGCCGGAATGAGTCCCTTTTCAGCAGGTTTCCAGCATTTCGGCCAGCGCGGCCTTTTCAGAGTTGTCCACGGCCAAGTCCCATTTAGCCTTGACGGCGACATAGCGGGTCGCGAAATCGCATTGGTACGGCTTCTTGGGACGCCACGCGGCTGCGTCCGCGCCCGCCTTCTCAGTATTGGCTTGCGCACCGGCTGCTTGCAGGTTGTCCGGGTCGTTGGCGAACTGGACGCGCTTTTCGTAGTCCCACTCGTTGGCGCCGTAGCGCCAAGCCACGGACAGCGCAACGATGTGCTCGATCTGGATCGCCTGCGCCTGCGCCACGTCTTTGAGGTCGGTGAAGGTGAGCGTTTCTCCGGTGTACGGGTCGTGCCACGTGCCCGAAATCATGTCGTGGTCGCAAGAGCCCTGTTTGCGCATCGCGTACTTCTGCGTCTTATCCACGTCGCGGGCCAAGATGTCGTCCCTGGTGTTGCAGCCGTTGTTGTCCACGTCTTCCCAGGCCGGCCCGAAAGCCTCCCGCTGGTAGTCGACGGAGCGTGGCCGCGGGATCACCCGCAACGAGTCGAGCACGTTGGCCGGCGTCGCCGCCGTCGGAACGGGCGTCGCTGTCGCCGTGGGGACGGCAGTCGGCGTATTCACAGGCACGACTTGCGCGCACCCCGCCAGCACCAAAGCCGCCGCAACCACCGCCCGTCTCATGCACGGGAGCATATCCCCACTCCGTCATGCCGGCCTTGTTCCATCATTCCCCACTCCGTCATGCCGGACTTGTTCCGGCATCTTGGGACGTAGTCCCATGCACCCCGCAGGGGTGCCCCTGGCGGGGAACACGGACTGCGTTAGCGGGATGTCTGTAAACTCACCCACGTGCGTCCAATAGGTGTGTTCGACTCGGGCTTCGGCGGCCTGACTGTGGCCCGGGCGATCATCGACCAGTTGCCTGGCGAGTCCATGGTCTATCTCGGCGATACGGCCCGTGCGCCGTACGGCCCGAAGAAGCTCCCCGAAGTGCGCGAATACGCCCTGGAATGCCTGGACTACCTCGTCCGCCAAGATGTGAAGGCCCTTGTCATAGCCTGCAATTCGGCGTCATCGGCGGTGCTGCGCGACGCCCGCGAGCGCTACGACGTGCCCGTCATCGACGTGATCCTCCCCGCCGCGCGCCGGGCCGTCAAGCTCACCCGCAATGGGCGGATAGGCGTCATCTGCACCCACGCCACGGCCACTTCGCTCAGCTACGACGACGCTATCGCGGCTGTCCCCGGCGTCGACCTGGTCACCCAGCCATGCCCGCTCTTCGTGCAATACGTGGAAGCCGGGATCACCGGCGGCACGGAACTCTTGCAGACCGCCCGCGAGTATCTGCTGCCGCTGCGCGAGGCGGAGATCGACACCCTCATCCTGGGATGCACCCATTACCCGCTGCTCACCGGCGTCATCTCATATGTGATGGGCGAGGGCGTCGCCCTGGTCTCGTCCGCCGAGGAATGCGCCCGCGACACCTACGCCACGCTTACCGATCTGGGCCTGCTCAGCCCCTCCAGCAACCCGGCTCGCCGTTTCTTGACGACTGGCGCCCCAGAACTTTTCGAAACCCTCGGCCGCCGCCTGCTGGGCAACTTCGTGACGGAAGTGGAACAGGTCTACGCGGTCTGAGCCGCCTCCTAGAGGCGGTGGTAGAGCCGCAGCGGATTCTCGGCAAACGGTTCAAACATGTGTTTGCGGTAGAACGCAGCCGCAGTTTCATCGATGGCGTCGACCAGGAGGGCTCGCGCGCCGAGGATTCTGCTGGCTTGTGTGGCGCGGTTGGCGGCGTCGCGCAGGAGTGACGCGCCCAAGCCGATTCCCTGGTAGCGGGAATCTACGGCCAGCCGGCCCAGCAGTATCACCGGAATCGGGTCGGGCGTGTTGCGGGCCAGCCAGCCGTTGGCCAGGGCGCGAGCGACGGAAGAAGCGGACAGGCAGTAGTAGCCGGCCACTATCTGGGCGTCTGAGTTGACGACAACATACGTTTCGGCGGTGTGGCCGCGTTGGGCGCGGCGAGCTGTCCGAATCAGCCAGAGGTCCAAGCTGGCCACACCCGAATCAAACCCGGTCAGCAGGTCGGCGTCTGACAACGGACGGGGCGCCTGCAGCGTCACTGCTGCCACACCGAAGGCTCTGCCAAGAACGCCTCCCAGCGGGGATCCGCAGGCCCGGACAAGGCTGCGGTGAATGCGTCCCAGTCGGCCTCGCCGAGCCGCCAGGTGTTCGCTTCCGCGATGATCCTGTGGGCGGCGTCGAGCATGGACGCTTTGGCGAACCCTGCCGTCGTGCTCCCCGTGATCACGGCGGCACGCTCAACAGCGGCCTTCTCGTCGGTCGTCAACCGCAAATCCAGACGCTCACCTTTCAACATGCCGCTATTGTACGGTAAAACGCCGCCACTGGTGTTCGATGTCTGGCAACGCGATCGCCGACTCGCCGGAATTGTCCCCGCCAGCGTCTAGGCTGTCTCCCATGGGTCAAGTGCGTATCGACGGCCGGGCGGACGATCAGTTGCGTCCGGTCACCATCACCAGAAATTGGCTGGATCAAGCTGAGGGTTCGGCGTTGATCGAGTTCGGGAAGACGAAGGTGTTGGTTGCCGCGTCGGTCACGGAAGGGGTGCCGCGCTGGCGCAAAGGGTCCGGCTTGGGCTGGGTGACCAGCGAATACGCGATGCTGCCCCGGGCCACGAACGAGCGCAACGACCGGGAGTCGGTGCGCGGCAAGATCGGCGGGCGCACCCATGAGATCTCGCGGCTGATTGGCCGGTCGCTGCGGGCCGTCATCGACTATGCGGCACTGGGGGAGAACACGATCATCCTCGATTGCGACGTGATCCAAGCCGACGGCGGCACGCGCACGGCTTCGATCACTGGGGCCTTTGTGGCGCTGTCGGACGCGGTCAGTTGGCTCCGCGAGCGAAACCTGCTGGTCGCGGAGCCGCTGAAAGGCTCGGTGGCCGCTGTGTCGGTGGGCGTCGTGGGTGGCGTCCCGATGCTCGATCTTTGCTACGCGGAAGACTCCAGGGCCGACGTCGATCTGAACGTCGTCGCCACGGGCGCCGGCGGCCTGGTGGAGGTGCAGGGCACGGCCGAGGGAGAGCCGTTCGACCGGGCCATGCTGGACGCGCTGTTGGATTTGGGCATGGCGGGCTGCGCCGAGTTGACGCGCCTGCAGCAGGAGGCGCTCGCCCGGTGATCCGCATCGTTCTGGCTACGCACAACGCCAAGAAGGGCGTGGAAATGCAGCGCATTTTCGACCGCGCGGGCTTGGATGCGAAGGTGGTCGGGTTGGACGAGGTCGCGCCGTATCCGGAGCCCGCCGAAACGGAGCGCACCTTTGCGGGGAACGCGCTGATCAAAGCCCGCGCCGCGGCCCAGGCCACCGGTGAGGTGGCGATCGCCGACGACTCCGGCTTGGAAGTTGACCTGCTGAACAACATGCCCGGCGTCCGTTCGGCCCGCTGGGCGGGGCCGGGGGCTGGCGACGAGGCCAACCTGCGGCTGCTGATCGCCCAGCTTTCCGACACCGAATACGCCGACCGCGCGGCCCGTTTCGTGTGCGCGATGGCGCTGGTGACGCCGTCCGGCCAAGAACACGTGGTGCGCGCCGCGATGGAGGGCAAGCTCGTCCTGGAACCGCGCGGGGGCAACGGCTTCGGCTACGACCCGATTTTCGTCGCCGACGAGGCGGACGGCCGCACGAACGCGGAGCTGTCGCCGGCTGAAAAGGACGCCATTTCGCACCGTGCCAAAGCGGCGGCGGCGCTCCTGCCTATCCTGCAGTCAGTCATGCTACCCAACCGTCATCCCGGACTCGTTCCGGGATCTCGGACGCAGTCCGTTTCCACACCCCAGCCAGCCGGACTGCTTCCGGAGCTGCCGAACCCAGCCCGGCATGACGGGCTGGGGAAGCCCGAACCAGAGGGAGGCTCCCTATGAAGCAATACTTGGACCTCTTGGACCACGTGCTGGCCAACGGTACGCCGAAGTCGGACCGGACGGGCACGGGCACGCGCTCTGTCTTCGGCTACCAAATGCGCTTCGATCTGAACGCCGGTTTCCCGCTGCTGACGACGAAGAAGCTGCACACGCGTTCCGTCTTCGGCGAACTGCTGTGGTTCCTGCGCGGTTCGACGAATGTCGCTTGGCTGCACGAGAACAACATCACGATCTGGGACGAGTGGGCCGGCCCGGACGGCGAGCTGGGCCCTATCTACGGGTATCAGTGGCGTTCTTGGCCCACGCCGGACGGCGGCCACGTGGATCAGATCAAGGCTGTGATCGAGTCCGTCAAGACCAACCCGGATTCCCGCCGGCACATCGTCTCGGCGTGGAACGTCGCCCAGCTTCCGCAGATGGCGTTGCCGCCGTGCCACGCTTTCTTCCAGTTCTATGTGGCTGGGGACAAGCTGAGCTGCCAGCTGTACCAGCGCTCGGCGGACATCTTCTTGGGCGTCCCGTTCAACATCGCTTCCTACGCCCTGCTGACACACTTGATCGCGCAAGTCGCGGGTTTGGGCGTGGGCGATTTCGTGCATGTGCTGGGCGATACGCATCTCTACAACAACCATGTCGAGCAAGCCAAGCTCCAGTTGTCCCGGGATCCGCGCCCCTTGCCGAAGCTGGTGCTCAATCCCGATGTGCGCGAGATCGACCAGTTCACCTTGGCCGACATCGAGGTGGTGGGCTACGATCCGCATCCCGGCATCAAGGCCCCGATAGCGGTGTGACATGAAACTGACGGCGATTGCGGCGGTGGGTGCGAACGGCGTGATAGGCCGCGACCAGGGCCTGCCTTGGCATCTGCCGGAGGATTTTCGCCGCTTCAAGCAGGTGACGATGGGGGCCTCGCTGATCATGGGGCGGGTTACCTTCGAATCGATCGGAAGGCCGCTGCCGGGCCGGGTGTCCATCGTGGTGAGCCGACGTGAGCCGACCCCGGGTTTCTCCGGATTGCCCGCCGCGTTGGATGGCACGCCCACGCAGGTGGTCTGGGTGCATTCGCTGGAAGAGGCGCTGGAGGTCGCCGCCGAGGCGGATCGGCCGGCCTTCGTGGCCGGTGGCGCGCGCGTCTACGAGCAGGCTTGGCCGTTCCTGAGCGACCTCGACATCACCGAAGTTCACGCCGCCCCGGTCGGAGACGCGCACTTCCCCCAGATCGACCCGGCACTGTGGCGGGAAGTGTCCCGCGAGCCTCACGGCGAGTTTGACTTTGTCGCCTACCAGCGCATCGGCTCGCCGGAGCCGTTCCCGGTCGTTCCGGCGGAGCCCGATCCAGAATCGGAGTAGGCCGTGCGGTCCGCCCCGACGATCATGCATCTCGACTTGGACGCGTTCTTCGCTGCCGTCGAGCAGCGCGACAAGCCGTCGTTGCGGGGCAAGCCGGTGATAGTCGGCGGTGTCGGTATGCGCGGCGTAGTGTCGACGGCGTCCTACGAGGCGAGAGTCTTCGGCGTCCACTCGGCCATGCCCATGCACGAGGCCCGGCGGCTCTGCCCGAACGCCGCCTTCTTGGCGGGCCGCTTCCGCGCCTATCGGGAATCCAGCAAGATCGTGATGACCATCCTGGGCGAACAGTCCGACCTGGTCGAAGCTATGAGCCTGGACGAAGCCTTCGTGGACTTGGCCCGGCGACACCAAGGCGCCAGCGACGCGCAACTTGTCGCCTTGGCCGAGTCGGTGCGTGCCGAAGTCTCCGCGCGCACGGGCGGGCTGACGGCGTCGGTGGGCCTGGGCACGTCCAAGTTCATGGCGAAGGTGGCCTCGGAGTTGGCCAAGCCCAATGGCGTGTGCCTCGTACCGGCCGGCAAAGAGGTGGAGACAATCGCGCCGCTGCCGGCCCGGGCTGTTCCTGGAGTGGGCCCTGCCACGATGGAACGGCTCTCGCGCCTCGGCGTGAAGACGGTCGCCGACATTCAGGCGCTGTCGCGCAAGGAGCTGGTGCGCGAGCTGGGCAACGCCATGGGCACGCACCTGTTCCACATCGCGCGCGCCGAAGACGACCGCGAGGTGGTGCCGGTGCGCGAGGCCAAGTCCATCTCGGTCGAGGACACTTTCGAGGCGGACATAGCCGACCGTGCGCAGTTGAACGCCGTCGCAGTCCGGCATTCGCGCCTGGTAGCCGCGCGCCTCGCGAAAGCCGGCTTCTTTGCCCGCACGATCACGGTCAAGGCGCGCTGGCCCGATTTCTCCCACACCAGCCGTTCCCGCACTCTGGAAGGGGCGACGGATTCCCCCGAACGCATCGCGTCGGTGGCCGAGTCGCTGCTGGACGGGCTCGATGTCAGCGGGGGAGTGCGCCTGCTGGGTGTGGGAGTCTCGGGCTTCACGGATGTCGCCCAAGAACCGCTGTTCGAGTTGGAGGCCTCCGAGCAAGCGCCAGTGGTGGAGGAGACGTCGGCCCCGCTGACGCGCCGCCCGCTGTTGTGGCTGCCTGGCGCCGACGCCCACCATGACGAGTTTGGCTCCGGCTGGGTGTGGGGCTCCGGCTTGGGCCGCGTCACTGTCCGCTTTGAGACGGCCGAGACGGGCCCCGGCCCAGTGCGCACCTTTGACATGGACGACCCGGCTCTCCACCTCGGGCCCGCTGCGGAATGACCGGCGCCATGTGCCATGATTAGCCATGGGTGTTGGTTCGTTTGCGATGCCTGCCGCGGCGACGTTCCAGGATGTGCCCAAGACGGACACGTTTGCTTGGGATGTTGAGTGGATGGTCGCGAATGGTTTGGCGACTGCGAATCCGAACTTTTTCCCTGCCAGGAACGTCACCCGCGACGAGATCGCGGCGTTCCTATGCCGCTCCTTGGTACGCTGAAGCCCCGTCGAAAGGTGTGTCCCCGATGCGCAACGCAGTTTCCTTCGCAGCCGCTCTCGCTTTGACCGTCAGCCTGCTCACGGCCGCGCCGCCGGCCTTCGCCGCCGGAGTGCCGATCGATGCGACCGAGTTTCCCGATGCGTCATTTCGAGCGATGGTGGCGGCGGTCTACGACACCAACGGGAACGGATACCTGGAAGATGACGAGACTCGCGATGTCACCGAGATGAGCCTGGGCGCTGGCTACATCTACCCCCCGGTGACAGATGTCACAGGGGTGGGACACTTTCCAAACCTGGAGGTCTTGTACGCAGCGAGCAATGACTGGGCTACCCTGGACTTGACCAGCCTGGACGTGAGCATGTTGAGCCACCTGCGCAGGCTGGACGCCTACAACAATCCGAGGCTCCGCAACGTCAAGATCGCCGGTTTGGCCGAGTTGCAGTATGCCAAGTTCGACGGCACCGATTTGGAGTCGGTCGAGCTGACCGGACTGCCGTCGTTGACTGAGCTCAGTGCATATGGGAGCTCGTTGACGAGCCTGGACGCCAGTGAGCTGACGAGCCTGGAAACTCTAACAATATTCGGCAATGACATCAGGACGCTTAAGTTGGGCCAACTGCCAAACTTGACGCAACTGGACGCGTCCTCCAACGAACTGAGCGACATTGACGTGTCTGGCTTACCGGCAGTTAAACGCCTGGACTTGTACAACAACCAGTTGACTGGGTTCCAAGCCGCTAACCTCCAGCACTTGCAGTTGGTCTCGCTGGATAACAATCCGGTACGCAGCCTGGATCTGTCGGACTTGCCCGCCTTGCAGACGATCAGCTGCAGCGGATGCCAGTTGACGGACCTGAACGTGGCAGACCTCCCTCCCAGTGTGACCAAGCTCGACGTCTCCGGCAACCAGTTGACTTCGCTTGATCTCAACGGACAGCCCAACCTGCGCACTGTGGTCGCTTCCGACAACGACTTCAGCTCCGGCGAGGTACAGCTGTCGCCATACACAGCAAGTTTGACGCTCGCCAACAGCAACCTAACCATGCTTGACCTTGCACCTGCGCAAGGCCTGCAAAGCCTCTACGTGAGCGGGAACCAACTTGAGTCGCTGGATGTCACCTCGCTGTCAGAGTTGACGTGGTTGGAAGCTGGCGACAACCGGTTGACCCACATTGATCTGACGGGGATGGACCAGCTCAACCACTTGGACTTGAGCAATACTCAATCTGGAGGCAATCAATTCACCACCATCGACCTCTCCGAGGCGCCGAACCTCAGCATGCTGGGACTGGATATGGTCGGGCTGGAATCGCTTTCGCTGGCGGGCATCAAGCGTCTAGATACGCTGTCCGCCCAGCATAACCGGCTGACGTCGTTAGATGTGGCGGGCCAGCCGTATCTGTACCGGGTCTACTTGGATGGCAACAAACTCACATCATTTGAACCCTCCTCGCGAGGTATCACGTACTTGTCGCTGCGCGACAACGAACTCGCTTTCCTCGACATCACCGGGCTGGACATGGGCGTACTGTTCCTGTTTGTCGATGGCAACCATCTGCTCGACATCGTTTTCGATCCGCCTGGCGGATCGGCAACCGCAGGTTCCAGCCTGGAGGATGCGGACAACACGGTCGCCTTGTGTGTGATCAACTGCTGGCCTACTCCCAGATTCGGTGTTGCCAGGCAAACGGTGAGCATTCCGGTGCACGCTGACGCGGACACCGGCGCGTATGTCAGCGACGCGGCGTATCCCATCACCCACCCCATCACTGTCGACGGCGCGAGCTACGACCCCGACACCGGCCTATTCACGACCGATCACTTGGGCACGGCGGTGTTCTCGACGCTCGT
>JAISUR010000010.1 GCA_031271975.1 Propionibacteriaceae bacterium | reverse complement strand
GCCCACCATCGGATGATGTCCGGGTCGACCGGTGTATTGTCGGCCCAGCGGCACGCCGGCAGCGCATCCAACGGGAACCACACCATCGAGGCCGGCGCCTTCCCAGCCAGCCCCTTCTTCGCTTCGGCGGCAAGGGCCTGAGGCGACAGATGGTGCGAGATGTCGTCGCCGAGGGTGCGCAATGCCGACAGCATCGCGGCCCGCGCCACTTCGCGCTTCTCCTTCGCCAACGCCTCGCGCAACGGCCCGATCGCGGTCGGGTCTGATAGCCGTCCGGCCCAAGTCGCCGCCTGGGCGCGCACTTCCTGTTTGGTGCTGACAAGCGTGTTCAGCGCGAAGTGCACCGCGCCGGGCTGCTTTTCAAGGACGCGTTGCGCCATGCGGCGGTACGTCTTGGTCTCGCCGGTGGCCAACTCGGCCAGGATCGGGATGTACTTGCCCGGAATCGCCGGGAACAGCGACAAGATTTGCAGCGCTTTGCCCATGCCCCAATGGGAAGAGGTTTCGTAGCCAGGCAGGCCCAGTTCCTTGTCGATACGCTCGGGGTGTTCCGCGAAGAACGGCCACACCAAATCGCCGGAATCCCGGCAGTCCCAATCCCACTGCGCGAAGGGCAGGCCAGCCACCATGTCCAGTCCGCGCGGCACGTCGGCGAGGGCCGCCGCCAGCAGCCGGTAGTCGTATTCCACGCCGAGCACTTGCCGCAGGGTGTACACGTTCAGGCGGAAATTCCGCTCCGAGCTGAGTTGCAGGCAGAGCCGCATCTTGGCGAGCAGATTCACGCCGGGGAGAGAGGTGAACATGGTCAGCGGCAGCGTGTCCAGCAGTTTCGAGCGTTTACCGCGGCCGTTGAGGTAGTCGCGCAGCCCGGCGAAGTCGGAATAGGTCAGCGACTGCGCCCACTTGGCTTGTTTCAGGTAGTAGCTCCGCGCCCGGGAATTCTCCTGGGCCCGCAAGGCCATCTGGTTGCCCCAATCGGCCGCCGCGGCTTGGGCGGCCGCCACGAACTCCTCCCCCAACTGGGGCACCTCCAAGGGCGGCATGGGCGGGATGACCAATTCTTGTTCCGTGACCGCGGTGGCGGCGACCATTGAACGGCCGAGCGCCTCGCGCAGCATCTCGTCCACCTTTGCGCCCCGGCCTTCCGCAAGCGCGGCTTCCAGGACTGTCCGGCCAGGGTCACCCATGCGTGCCGCCTGGTTGATTGCCGGGCCCACGTTGGCCGGTGTTGCCTGGCTGATGACCGCCGCCAGCCCGGCCGTCGCCAGATCGACAGGCAGCGCCGCTATTCGTGCCAACGCGTCTTCGCGCACCTGCTTCGACGTGGCGGCACAGGCATACTCGATCAGCATCGGCAACAGCCTGGGAAGGGCGTCCGGAATGGTGCTCAGCCAATCCAGCGCCAAGAGGCGAACCGCCACCGGCGCGTCGGCGAGCGCCTGTGGGACTGTGTGCAGGTGCTCGCGCACGTAGGCCTTGAAAGGGAGCGTCTGCGGGCCGTTCTCCAGGACTTTCCAATAGGCCACGCCGTAGTAGCTGTCCTGCAGGTTGCAGAAGAAGCTGCGCAACACGGCCAACGCTTGGGCGTCCGGCCGGACAGCTTGCCGCAGCACCGGCCCGAACCAGGCTGGATCCCACGCCGTGATCGCGGCGATGTGCTCCGACCGGCCGCGGGCGTACTGCAGGGCTCGGAACCACTTCGGTACGTCCGCCGGCCAATCCCGCAGGCGACACTGCGGGCACATGGCGAACACTTCACCCAGCCGCACCCACTGTTCGGCCGTCAGTCCCAGCCTCCAATTGATCCACGGTGTGACCATTCGCAGGGCGGCGGGCTGCAGATTCATCAGCTCTGCCGAGCGTCGGCCTTCGTTAACGAAAGCGTCCAGCAAGTCCGCCAGGGCGCGGTCGTCGGGCAGGGCTTGGCGGAACGACACGGACGCGCGCTGGCCGCCGAAAAGGGACAGAAAAGCTCGGAGCATCTTGGATCCCCCTTACGGGAACGGGACCTGTAGCGCCAAGCCTACCCGGCGGGCGTTCTAGATCACGTCTTCGATGGCGTTGACCAGCGTTGACTTCTTCTGGCCACCCTGCAGGGACTTGACCAGCTCGCCGCCCACGAAGATCTGGATCGTCGGCAGGCCGAGCACACCCTGCGCTGTCGGGATGGCCGTGTTCTCGTTGGTGTCCATGGCCAGGAACGACACCCGGTCGCCATATTCGCGGGCCAACTCTTCGATGATCGGCGTCAGTTGCTTGCACGGCGAGCACCAATCCGCCCAATAGTCGACCAGCACGGGCTTGGTGGACTTGAGCACCAGTTCGCCGAAGGTGGCGTCGGTGACGGCGGGGATTGCTGCCATTTTCACTCCTGAAAGATCGTCGCGGTCGTGTGCCTGCACAACTCTATCCCCCACCGGGGGCTGCCCGGATCAGAACTCGCTCTTCTTCTTCCACTCAGGATCGAACAGCCCCGCCTCGGCTATGAAGACGTAGTCGGCATGGGACTCGGCCAACAGGATCGGCGGCACTTCGGCCAACGGCAGCTCTTTGTTCCGCTTGCGGTACTTCAAATACGTCACCGCGGCGGCGATCTGCTCTTCGGGCACGAAGGAGCCGGTGAACTCGATCACGATCTCGATGCCCACGCCCGGCAGCTCCTTGGTATATTCGCCGAACCAGCCGCCGTCTTCGGCCGATCCGCGCGAGTAGCCGCGTTTGGTCGCCCGGCCCCGGATCGCGAACGAATCCGAGAGCCAGCCTTGGTGGTCATCGAACTGCTTGGCCTCGGGCGCGAACTGCACGGCGGCGACGCCGAATTGGTTGAACAGTGGGTCGATGTTGTAGTCGTTGAGGTGGGTTTGCCAGGTGGTGGATTGTTCGGGGGTGATGGTGGCTTCGTGGGCGAGCCATACGGTGGCTTCGTCGGGA
>JAISUR010000007.1 GCA_031271975.1 Propionibacteriaceae bacterium | reverse complement strand
AAGCACCTTGGTGATCGCCGCGGTGAGAGTGGTCTTGCCGTGGTCGATATGCCCGATGGTGCCGATATTACAGTGCGGCTTGGTCCGCTCGAACTTGGCCTTTGCCACTTGGGCTCCTTTTCGGATTGCCGCCACGCTGGTTGCGAGGCGTTGTTTTGTTTTGTTGACTGCATGGTCGATCTGCGCCTTGCACAGACCAGCCAAGCCTACCGAATCACGGCGCGGTGTCCAAACTGAACACCCCGGAGTGTTGTCTCGGCGTGATTATGCGCCACCTCGGCCCTTGGCGATGATCTCCTCGGAGACCGACTTCGGCACCTCGCCGTAGGAATGGAACTCCATGGAATACGAGGCTTGGCCCGAGGTCTTGGAGCGCAGGTCACCGACGTAGCCGAACATCTCGTTCAGCGGCACCAGGGCGCGCACGATCTTGTTGCCGTGGGCGTCGTCCATGGCCTGCACGTGGCCGCGGCGGGAGTTGATGTCGCCGATGACGGTGCCCAGGTATTCCTCGGGCGTGGTCACCTCCACGGCCATCAACGGCTCCAGCAGCGCCGGGTCGGCTCTGCGGGCAGCCTCCTTGAAGACCATCGAACCGGCGATCTTGAACGCCAATTCGGAGGAGTCGACATCGTGGGACTGGCCGTCCAACAGCGTGACCTTCACGTCCTCGACCGGATAGCCCGCCAGCGGGCCGAAAGCCATGGCTTCCTGAATGCCCTGATCCACCGAGGGAATGTATTCCTTGGGGATGCGACCGCCGACGACGGCGTTCACGAACTCGTAGCCCGAGCCGAGCTCTTGCGGCTCCAAAGTGATCAGCACCTTGCCGTACTGGCCCGAACCGCCCGACTGCTTCTTGTGGGTGTATTCGACCTTCTCGACCTTCTTGCGCAGCGTTTCGCGGTAAGCCACCTGCGGCTTGCCGATGTTCGCCTCGACGCGGAACTCGCGCTTCATGCGGTCGATCAGGATTTCCAGGTGCAGCTCGCCCATGCCGGCGATGATGGTCTGGCCCGTCTCGTCGTCGGTGTGGACGCGGAAGGTGGGATCCTCTTCGGCCAGCTTCTGGATGGCCGCCGACAACTTCTCCTGATCGGACTTCGTCTTCGGCTCGATGGCCTGCTCGATGACCGGGGCGGGGAAGTCCATCGACTCCAACACCACCGGGTGTTGCGGGTCGCACAGCGTCTCGCCCGTCGTCGTGTCCTTGAGGCCCATCACGGCGCAGATCATGCCCGCGCCGATAGATTCGATCTCTTCGCGCTTGTCGGCGTGCATTTGGTAGATCTTGCCGATGCGTTCCTTGCGGGACTTGTTCGCGTTGGAGACCTGCTGGCCGGACTTCAGTCGGCCCGAATAGATCCGGATGAACGTGAGTTTGCCGATGTGCGGATCCGAGGCGACTTTGAAAGCCAACATGGCCAGCGGATCGTCCTCGGTGGCGTGGCGCTCGATCTCCAACTCGGTGTTGTTCGGCGAGAAACCCTTGATCGGCGGCACGTCCAGCGGCGAGGGCAGGTAATCGACCACCGCGTCGAGCAGCGGCTGGATGCCCTTGTTCTTGAAAGCCGAGCCACACAGCACGGCCGTCACCTTGTTGGCGATCACGGCGCGGCGCAGCGCGGACTTGACCTGCTCCGGAGTGACGTAGGTGCCCTCTTCCTCGGCTTCCAACCAGTCCATGGCGAACTGTTCGTCATAGTCGATAAGGGTGTGCACCAACTCGTCGCGGGCGGCGAAAGCCTGCTCGCGCAACTCCTCAGGAATCTCCTCGACGGCATAGGCGGCGCCCATTTCCGTCTCGCCGCGCCAAGTCAGGGCGCGCTTCTCGATCAAGTCGATGACGCCCTCAAAGCCGCCCTCCGCGCCGATCGGCAACTGGATGACCGCGGCCACGGCGTTGAGCCGCTCGCGGATCGTCTTGACGCAGTAGTCGAAGTTGGCGCCGGTGCGGTCGAGCTTGTTGACGAAACAGATGCGCGGCACGCCGTATTTGGTGGCTTGGCGCCACACCGTCTGAGATTGTGGCTCCACGCCGGCGACACCGTCGAACACCGCCACGGCGCCGTCCAGCACGCGCAGCGAGCGCTCCACCTCCACGGTGAAATCGACGTGGCCCGGCGTGTCGATGATGTTGACCTGGATGCCGTTCCAGAAGGCCGTGGTGGCAGCGGACGTGATCGTGATGCCACGCTCTTTCTCCTGCTCCATCCAGTCCATCGTGGCGGCACCGTCGTGCACCTCGCCGATCTTGTAGTTGATGCCGGTGTAGAACAGGATGCGCTCCGTCACCGTCGTCTTGCCGGCGTCGATATGCGCCATGATGCCAATGTTGCGGACCTTAGCGAGATCCGAGGTCAGTTCGGTAGCCATAGGCACCTCACCATCTGTAGTGAGCGAATGCGCGGTTCGCCTCGGCCATCTTGTGGGTGTCTTCACGTCGCTTGACGGAAGCACCCAGGCCATTCGAGGCGTCCAACAGCTCGTTCATCAACCTTTCGGTCATGGTCTTCTCGCGACGCTGCCTAGAAAACATAACCAACCAACGCATGGCCAGCGTGTTCGCCCGCGCGGGCTTCACGTCAACCGGAACCTGGTAGGTGGCGCCACCCACGCGGCGGGACTTGACCTCGACCGCGGGACGGACGTTGTCCAGAGCCTTCTTCAGGGTCTGGATGGGATCGACCCCCGTCTTCGTCCGGGTGCCCTCAAGGGCGCCGTAGACGATGGACTGCGCGATGGTCTTCTTACCATCGAGCAGGATCTTGGAAACCAATTGGGAAACCAGCGGCGACCCGTATACCGGATCGACGACGACTGGACGCTTCGGAGCAGGACCCTTGCGCGGCATTACTTCTCCTTCTTCGCACCGTAGCGGCTGCGCGCCTGCTTGCGGTTCTTCACACCTTGGGTGTCGAGCGAACCGCGGATGATCTTGTAGCGCACGCCCGGCAGATCCTTGACACGGCCGCCGCGCACCAGCACCATCGAGTGCTCCTGCAGGTTGTGGCCCACACCGGGGATGTACGCCGTGACCTCGACCTGCGAGGACAGGCGGACACGGGCCACCTTCCGCAGCGCCGAGTTCGGCTTCTTCGGCGTCGTCGTGTAGACGCGGGTGCAAACGCCGCGGCGCTGCGGAGAACCCTTGAGCGCGGGCGTCTTGGACTTGCTGACCTTGTCAGTGCGGCCCTTGCGGACCAACTGCTGAATAGTGGGCACCGGCGAACTATCCCTTTCGTGGCTATTAGTGTCAGGTGCGCTCATGGAGCGCGGTTGCTTGTTAGGCCCGTGGAAAACAGACCGACAAACAAGAGTACTCGCTTGAGGCGCGAGCGGCAAAACGGGCGCGCCGCAGGCGTGCCCTTGCGGGCACACGGACTGCGTCCGAGATCCCGGAACACCACCCCACAAAGTTCTTCGATACTTTGCTCGGACCCCGGAACACCACCCCACAAAGTTCTTCGATACTTTGCTCGGACCCCGGAACGAGTCCGGGATGACCAGGCGGATTTCGGGTGGCGCGCACAATATATGAGACACGGGTAGCCAAACGGCGGATTCCGGGTGACGATATAGCGCGATTGGGCTAGAGTATGTCCTAACATATAGACAACGTCGTCTGAGGGAGTGAACAGTGGGCGATACGCGAGTGAGCGTGACCGTGGATGGGCATGCCATCGAAGTCAATGCGGGGCTGACGATTCTGCAAGCGCTGCTGCAGGAAGGGATACACATTCCTTCGCTGTGCAATGACGTGCGGCTGGAGCGTTCCAACGGCAACTGCGGCCTGTGCATGGTGCAAGTCGGCGAGGAACGCCGCGAAGTCAAGTCCTGCATCACGCCGGTGACAGAGGGCATGGTCATCGCCACCCACTCCCCCACCATCGACGCATTCCGCAAGGTGCGCCTGGAACAGCTGCTCACGGACCACAACGCCGACTGCTTGCCGCCGTGCCAGCAGACCTGCCCGGCGAAGATCGACATCCAGCGCTACCTGGCGTTGGTCGCAGACGGCAACATCTCTGCGGCTGTCCAGGTCATCAAAGACCGCAACCCGTTCCCGAGCGTGTGCGGCCGCGTGTGCCCGCACACCTGCGAGGCGGCCTGCCGGCGCAACCTCGTCGACGAAGCCGTCGCCATCAACAACGTAAAACGCTTCGCGGCCGACGCGGATTTGTTCTCGGAGCATCCGTGGACCCCGGAGCTGGCCAAACCGACCGGGAAACAGATCGCCATCGTCGGGGCAGGGCCCTCGGGCTTGTCCGCGGCCTACTACGCGGCGCGGGACGGGCATTCGGTCACCGTCTTCGAACGCCAGCCCCAGCCCGGCGGCATGATGCGCTACGGCATCCCGGAATACCGGCTGCCCAAGAAGACGCTGGACGCGGAGATCGACACGATCCGGAAGATGGGCGTCAAGATCCAGTGCGGGATGACGCTGGGCACGCACTTGCGCCTGGAAGACCTGCAGCGCGACTTTGACGCCGTGTATCTGGCCATCGGGTCGTGGCGGGCCACGCCGATGCAGGTCGAGGGCGAGAATATCCGCGGCGTTTGGCTGGGCATCAACTACTTGGAGCGCGTTGCGAAGGGCGACGATTCCTCCATCGGCGACCGGGTGTTGGTGGTCGGCGGCGGCAACACCGCCATCGACTGCGCGCGCACGGCGATCCGCAAGGGCGCAAAGGTGAGCCTGCTGTACCGGCGCACGCGCGACGAAATGCCTGCCGAGCCGAAGGAAGTATCCGACGCTATCGACGAAGGCGTGGAAATGGTCTTCCTGACGGCTCCCAGTTCCATCGAGCAAACCGACAACGGCCTCAAGGTGCATTGCATCAAGATGGAACTGGGCGAGCCGGACCGCTCCGGACGCCGCCGTCCAGTGCCGATACCGGACAGTGATTTCACCATTGACGCCACCGCTGTCATCGGGGCGATCGGCCAATCGACGAACACCCAATTCCTGTACAACGACCTGCCGGTGCGCCTCGACGCGTACGGCAACATCGATGTGACGGGCGGCACGTTGGAGACTTCCGAGGCCAAGATCTTCGCCGGCGGCGACTGCGTCACCGGGCCGGCGACGGTGATCGAGGCGGTGGCGGCCGGACGCGCCGCGGCGGCCGCGATCCACCAGTTCGTTTCCAAGGGATACGTGCGGCCCGCACCGGAGGCGTACAACTGCTCGCGCGGCTCGCTCGAAGAACAGCCCCGCCAGGAGTACGCGTCCATCCCCAAAGCCGCCCGTCACCCGTTGCCGGAAGCGAAGGTGGCCAAGCGGATCAAGAGTTTCGACGAGGTGGACTTCACCTACAAAGCCAAAGCGGCCCGCGCCGAAGCCAACCGCTGCCTCAAGTGCGGCTGCAAGGCGCGTTTCGTGTGCAATCTGCGCCAAGAGGCCACCGACCAGCACATCGAGTATTCCGAGCCCATCCACGTGCGCCCGTACACGCCGATAGTGCGGGACCACCCGTTCATCGTGCGCGACCACAACAAGTGCATTTCGTGTGGGCGCTGCATCGCGGCGTGCGCCGAGATCGAAGGCCCGGGCGTGCTGGCGTTCCAGTTCCACAACGGCCAGCTGTCGGTGGGCACTTCGGACGGGCGCCCGCTGATCGACACCGACTGCGTGTCTTGCGGGCAGTGCGTGACGGCTTGCCCGTGCGGCGCGCTGGACTACGTGCGGGAGCGCCCAACCGTTTTTGACGCGATCAACGACCCGTCGAAGCTGGTCGTCGGCTTTATCGCGCCCAGCCCCCGCAGCGTCTTGTCGGCCAAGTACGAGGTGCCGTTCTCCGAGGCGTCGGGCTTCATCGCCGGGCTGATGCGGGCGGTCGGCTTCGACCGGGTGTTCGACTTCTCCTTCGCGGCTGATCTGACGATCATGGAGGAGACGACTGAGTTCCTGCACCGCGTCCAGCGCGGCGGCGTGATGCCGCAGTTCACCTCTTGCTGCCCGGGCTGGATCAACATGCTGGAGAAGCGGTTCCCGGACCTGATCCCGCATCTGTCGAGCTGCAAGTCGCCGCAGCAGATGATGGGCGCGACGGTGAAGACGCACTTCGCGGAGAAGTATGGGGTTTCGCTGGACGACTTGTACGTCGTCTCGATCGTGCCCTGCCTGGCGAAGAAGTATGAGGCGGCGCGGCCCGAGTTCGCGCCCAATGGGTTGCGCGACGTCGACGCCGTGCTGACCACGAGCGAATTCGTGGAGATGGTCGACATGGTGCGCATCGACCCGGCGAAGGTCCAGCATTCCACCTTCGACGAGCCGTATTCGCGGGTCACCGGCGCGGGCGTGCTGTTCGGGGCGTCCGGCGGCGTGGCCGAGGCGGCGCTGCGCATGGCCGTGGAGAAGTTGACCGGCACGCCGCTCGTGGACCACTTGGAGTTCACCGAGGTGCGCGGCTTCCAGGGCTTCAAGCACGCTGAGGTGACTGCCGGCGGCAAGACGGTGCGCGTGGCTGTCATATCGGGCCTGTCCAACGCCGTGCCGTTCGTGGAGCGCGTGGTGGCCGGCGAAGACATCGGCTACGACCTGGTCGAGATCATGGCCTGTCCCGGCGGCTGCATCTCGGGAGCGGGCAATCCGGCGCCCAAGTCGATGGGCGAACTGCCCGACCGGCAGAAGGTGCTGGTCAGCATCGACAAGACTTCGACTTACCGCAAGTCGCAGGACAACCCGGACATTTTGCGCCTCTACGACGATTTCTACGGGGAACCTGGTTCGGGTTTGGCACACACGCTGCTGCACACCCACTACGCTCCCTATCGGAGCCGCGCGGGAGTGTGATGGATGGGCGCCCGGCGGCGCCGCTACGTGGGATATCCCGGATCGCGTCTGGGAGAACAGAGGGGAACGATGAAAACCAGAGTGCTCGCCGTGTTCGCGGCGTTGCTGTTGGCCGGATGTGCGGCTGCGCCCGCGCCGACGCCGACGCGGACTGCCGCGCCACTACAAGTCGCCGCGTTGAAAGGCCCTACGACGATGGGCTTGGCGTGGATGATCTCGCAGGACGACAGCTACAGTTTGTCGCTGCACGGGGCCGCGGACGAGATCACCCCCGGCATCGTCAAAGGCGAGGTGAAGTTGGCGGCAATCCCGGCGAACCTCGCCGCTGTGCTGCACGCCAAAGGCGCCAAGATCAAAGTGGCGGCGGTGAACACCTTGGGCGTGCTTTACGTCGTGGCCAAGGGCGAGTTTGTGGATTCGCTGGCCGCGTTGGAGGGCAAGACGGTCTACTCCACGGGCAAAGGCACCACACCGCAATACGTCGTCGAACATCTGCTGGCCAAGAACGGCCTTAAGGGCAAAGTGAAGGTGGAGTATCTTTCCGAAGCCTCCGAGGTGGCCGCGCGCGTGGCGGCGGAAAAGTCGGCTGTCGCCGTGCTGCCGGAACCGTATGTGACGACGCTGCTGGCCAAGGACAAGGACGTTTCCGTCGCGCTTGATCTGACGCTGGAATGGGGCAAGATTTCCGAAGATGCCCTTGTCACCGGGGTGTTGGTGGCCGCCGATGACTTGGATTCGGTGGTCTTGGACGCTTTCTTGAAGGACTACCAGACTTCCATCGAATATACGAACGCCAATCCGGCCGACGTGGCGCCGATCATATCCGGGCTGGAGATCGTGCCCAGCGTCGAGGTGGCTGAGGCCGCCATTCCACGTTGCCATTTGTCATTCCTGGCAGGCAAAGACGCGAAGGCGGCGGTCAGCGCCTATTTGAAAGTGCTGCACGAGGCGAATCCGGAGTCGGTGGGCGGTAGTCTGCCAGGTGATGACTTCTACTACGGCGCTTGACAAGCCCTGGGTGCGGGGCCTGGTCGCCGCTGCCTTCTGGCTCGCCGTGTGGCAAGTCGCCGCGCTGCTGCTCGGCAACACGGTGTTGCTGGCCTCGCCGGTGGACGTGGTCGCGGCGTTTGCCGCTTTGGCGCCGACGTGGGGCTTCTGGGCGAGTGTCGGCTACTCGGTGGCCCGTATCGCGTCCGGTTTCCTGATCGCTGCCTGCTTGGGCACGGTCCTGGCTTGGGCGGCTTCGCTGAACCGCTGGGCGCAGGCCCTGTTGTCGCCGCCGATCCGGGCTATCCGCTCCGTGCCAGTGGTGTCGTTCATCATCTTGGTGTTGATTTGGGCGGATTCGAGTTGGCTTTCGGTGACGATCTCCGCGCTGATGGTGTTGCCGATCATCTTCGCAAACGTGGAGGAGGGCATCGGGCGGCGCGACGCAGCCCTGGCGGAGTTGGCGCAAGTCTTCGGCTTCTCCCGCTCCCGGCGTTGGTGGGGCATCACGTTGCCGGGCGTGCTCCCCTATTTCACCGCCGCCTGCCGCGTTGGATTGGGCCTGGCTTGGAAGGCGGGTGTCTCCGCCGAGGTGATCGGCTTGCCGGACGGCTCCATCGGCGAGCGGCTCTACCAGGCGAAGCTCTACTTGGCCACCGGCGACCTGTTCTGCTGGACTGCCGTGATCGTGGCCTGCTCATTTGCGTTCGAGAAGCTGGCCCTCGGCGCCCTGTCCGCCTTCGAGTCCTCCTTGACAAGGGGGTATGCCAAATGATCGCACTGTCGGAGGTCAGCTTTGGCTATGGGGACGCCCCAGTGCTGCGTGACGTGGCAGCGCAGGCGTCCGTGCTGACGATCACCGGCCCGAACGGCTCCGGCAAGACGACACTGCTGAAACTGATCTTGGGCCTGCTGGAGCCCTCCGGCGGCACAGTCTCGGCCCCGGCGCGCAAGTCGGCGGTATTCCAAGACGACCGCCTCATCCAACACCTGACAGCGTTCGGAAATGTGCGCATCGCGTACCCGGGCAAGGTGGCCAACGGGCCGATCGCGGCCGAGTTCGAGGCCGTGGGCTTGGCCGAGGAAGCTTGGCGGCGCCCAGTGCGCGAGCTTTCCGGCGGCCAACGCCGCCGCGTGTGCCTGGTGCGGGCGCTGCTGCCCAACAGCGAGCTGGTGTGCCTCGACGAGCCGTTCACCGGAATAGACGCCGAGTCGCTGTCAGCCGTGCGAACCTATGTGCGCGACCGCCTCGGCGCGCGCGACATGGCGCTGGTGACCCACAACGACGACGACCTGGCCTTCTTCCACGGCACCCGGCTGCGCTTGGGCTGACTCAGCCGACCACGGCCCCGTCATGCCGGACTTGTTCCGGCAACCCCTTCCCGTCATGCCGGGCTTGTTCCGGCATCCTGGGACACAGTCCCATGCACCCTGAAAGGGTGCCCCCTGACGGGCCACACGGACTACGTCCGAGATCCCGGAACACCACCCCACAAAGTTCTTCGATACTTTGCGGGGACCCCGGAACACCACCCCACAAAGTTCTTCGATACTTTGCGGGGACCCCGGAACAAGTCCGGGATGACGGTTGGGAGGTTGGGCGACGTCAGCCCCAGTGGCCGAAAACAAATGCGCCGACCGCGCTGGGCGGTCGGCGCACTGTGTGGAAAATCAGTTGCCTTCGGCCTTCTCGACCAGTTTGGTGGTGTTCTCCGCCGTGCGGATCGCGGCCACGTAGAACTCCAGGGAGATGCGGACCAAGATCAGCATCAAGAAGACGTATACCGCGCCGAGGATCAGGGCCCCGAAGCCCACCGCGGCGTTGTTGATGAAGGACGCGATCACCATGATCAGCCACGACAGGCCCAAGACGACCATCAGCACCACATAGAGTGCGGACACGATCTTGGGGGTCACGAAGTACGAGAAATTCGGGCTGAAGAGCGTCTTCATGAAGCCCGGATCGACCTTGAGGGCCTGGGCATACTCGTTCGGGGGGCCAGCCGGGGGATATCCGGGCTGCTGCTGATAGCCACCGGCGGGCTGTTGAAAACCACCAACCGGCTGCTGCTGATAGCCGCCTTGGTTCTGCCAGTCACCGGCCGGGGGCTGATAACCGCCGTAAGGCTGCTGCGGATTCTCGGGTTGAGTCACAATGTTCCTCTCTGTCAACACCATGGGCAGTGGGTGCACCACTGAGCGCCATCCAATGAAAAGAGCATAGCGCCCCGCAAGCGGTTATGGCTTCTGAATCGGAAGTTGGTTCTCGTCGTGGACTATGCGCCGCCGCGCTCGGCCAACAGGCGGTAAAGGCGGGCGAAGACCTCCGGATTCTGGATGCCGTCGTGTTCGTACTCATTGGTGACCCAGTATTCGGCGTTGCCCACCTTGGCGAGCGTCGCCTGCTGGATGTCGACGTCGACGTAGAGATCGTCGTAGTACATCACCGACTGGACGGGCGCCGCGTTGGCCGCCAAACGCTCCAGGTCGTACACCTTGGGCCACTCAAGCCTGGCCATCAGTTCGTGCACGGCTTCCCGATAGGGCCGCAAGGCGGCCACCTCGTCGAACATCCACCGGTAGGTCATCTCGCCGGTGAACAACAGCGGGCGCTGGTCGGGGCCGAACTCGGGGTGGTTGGCCAACTCCGTCTCGGCCGCCCAGCCTATCGGCCCGTTGGATTCGTTGCCGTAGATGAACTCTTGCAGCGTCCAGAAGAGCTGGTTGTCCAACGACGAGGTGCGCGTGTAGACCTCTTCGAGGAATGCGGGTGAAAGCACCCCGGGACGCGCAAACGCTTCGTCCAGCAGCCAGTGCAGCCGCTCGGCACCGGGTTTCATGCCCAGGTCGATGCCGACCGACTGGAAACGCCGCACGCTGAGTTCGTCGCCGCTGGGCAGCCGCACCCCGCCCGCGGCCAACACGTCGGCGACGGCCGCGGCCTGCGCCTCGTCCTGCGGGTAGCGGGCGTAGAAACGCCGCGTCTTCTGCTTCGCGCGCGGATAGGTGTGCCGGTAGACGTCGGCGGCCACCGGCGGCACCCCGGGAATCCCGCCGGCCACGATGCAAGCTTTGAGCGCACCCGGGAAAGCCGACAGGTATGCCAACGTCAGGAATCCGCCATAGCTTTGCCCGAACGACGTCCACGGCTTGCCGCCATAGGCGGTCGTCCTGATGTGTTCGAAATCGCGCACGATGGAATCGGCCAGCAGATGCGAGAGGTAGTCGGCGCTGACTGGCCCGCCCGTGACGGGGGTGGACCGGCCGGTGCCGCGCTGGTCGGGCAGGATCACGCGGTAGTGCTTGATGGCTTCCGGGAGCCAGCCGCTGCCGGGCATGGGCCTGGGCGACTTCCCGCCCGGCCCGCCTTGGAAGAAGACCAGCAGCGGCAAGTCCTCGCCGCGTTTGGCGGGGTCGCAAACTTCCCGCCAAAACACCTCGATGGTCTCGCCGGGGGCGTCCCAATCCAGGGGCACCGCGGCCGAATGGTCTTCGACATAGTAGCCAGGGACGTAATAGCCGCCCATTTCGCCTCCTATTTTGCGCGCAGCCGGGGCTCCAAGCCCACATGCACCAAGTCAACGATCAAGTTCATGGTGACGATGAAGAAGCCGCCCAGCAGCACCACGCCGATGATGACCGGCCGGTCCTGCTGCTTGACGGCGTTGATGGCCAGCGATCCGACGCCTTGGATGCCGAAGACGTTCTCCATAATGATCGTGCCGCCGAGCAGGTAGCCGATGTCGGCGCCGAGCTGGGTGGTGAGCACCGTCAGGGTGGCCCGCATGCCGTGCTTGTACACCACTTTCCATTCTTTGAGGCCTTTGGCCCGGGCGGTGCGGATGTAGTCCTCGCCCAACACGTCCAACAGTTGGGCGCGGGTGAGACGCTGGTAGATAGCCGCCGTGACCAGCGCCAATGTGAACCAAGGCAAGATCAGGTGGGAACCCCATTCCCAAAGCCCGGCGCCGAACTCTTTGTAGCCGCCCGCGGGAAAGAGCGTGAAACCAGCTTGTTTCGGCATGAAATACAGCGTGTAGAGCAGCGTCATGCCGAGCACGAACGTCGGGAAGCTGATGCCGATCAGGGCGATGATCTGGGCGACCCGGTCGCGCCAGGTGCCGGGATGCCGCGCGGAGAGGATGCCGAGCGGGATGCCGATGCCGAGCCAGATGAACATCGCGCCGAAGACTATTGAGACGGTGGCCGGGATGCGTCCGGCGATCAGCGCCCACACCGCCACCTTGGACCGATACGAATAGCCGAAATCGCCCTGGAAGGCGTTCGTGATGAAACGCCAATACTGCTCGTAGATCGGCCGGTCCAAGCCGAGGTTGTGCGTCACTTGGGCGAGCACTTCGGCCGAGGCTTTCTCACCGGCGATTAGCCGGGCCGGGTTGCCGGGCGCGACGTAGAACAGCAGGAAAATGAACAGCGACAGCAAGAACAGGATGAGGACGGCGTAGCCGAGCCGCTGCAGGAGCACCTTAGCCATGGGCGGCCTCCTTGCCTGGCTTTTGCTTTCGCCGCAAGCCCGCCAGGAGCCGGCGGCCGGCCTTCGGATCCAGCGCGTCGCGCACACCGTCGCCGAGGATGTTGAAAGCCAGCGTGGTCAACAGCAGCATCAGGCCGGTTGAGACCAGCATCCACGGGGCCACCATATACATCGAGTTCTGCGAGGCGTCCGAGAGCATCTGCCCCCAGCTCGGCATCGGCGGCACGATACCCAGGCCCAGGAACGACAGCGACGCCTCGAAGACGATCGCCGAGGGGATGAGCTGGGTGGTGTAGACGATGATCGGCTCGGTCAGGTTGGGCAGCACGTCCTTGACGACGATGGACGGCGTCGACGCGCCCAGGGAGCGGGACGCCTCCACGAACTCGCGTTCCTTCAGTGCCCGCACCTGCGCCCGGATCACCCTGCCGAGTACCGCCCACGAGAAGAACACCACCATGAACAGGCACATTTGGAATGACGCCCCGTAAACGGAGACCAGAGCCAGCGCGAACAGCAGGAACGGGATCGCCATGACGAAGTCGGTGAAGCGGCTCAGCACCGCGTCCACCCAGCCGCCGAAATACCCCGCCAGCAGGCCGACGGTCACACCGATACAGGCCGCGATCAGGGCAGCGAGCACTCCCACCAGCAGCGAGACCTGCGCCCCGTAAGCGAGCCGGACCAGCATGTCGCGCCCCAGATAGTCCGCGCCGAGCAGGAATTCGCTGTTCGGTCCGACGGGGAGACCCTGCGGAGTCAGCCCGGTGTCGCGGAACTGCGCGTCGTACAGATGCCCGGTGACGGTTTCCAGGAGCGGCGCGCACACCGCGAAGGCGATTACCAGCGCGATGAAAACCAGCGCCGTCAGCGAAGCTTTGTCGCGCCGCAGGCGGTACCACAGGTGTTGCCACGAGCTGCGCTGTACGACTTGGGCAGGCGCCTGGATCGCCTCGGCTACCGTTGGTGCCGCCTCGCTCATGCCCCGACCTCCGCGTCTTCCAGGATCGCGGGCCCCGGAGTTTCCACGACCACTTCGCGGTTGGGCTCTTCCAATTCGGGAATCGGATGCACCGACGCGGCGAGCAACTTCTTGGTGAACGGGTGCTGCGGGTTGGCGAAGATCTCCTCGGTGGCGGCGGTCTCCACGATCTCGCCGGCGTCCATCACAGCGATGCGGTCGCAGACGTGCCGCACCACCGCCAAGTCGTGCGAGATGAACAGGTAGGTGTACCCGAAGGCCTCCTGCAGGTCTTTCATGAGGTTGAGGATCTGTGCCTGGATGGACACGTCCAGCGCCGAGACCGGCTCGTCGAAGATCAGCAGTTGCGGATCGAGGGCCAACGCGCGGGCGATGCCGATGCGCTGCCGCTGGCCGCCGGAAAACTCGGCCGGGAAGCGGTTGTAATGCTCCGGATCCAACCCGACCAACTCCATCAACTCGCGCACGGCGTGCTTGAGGTCTTCGCCGGACATGCCCTTTTGGATGCGCAGCGGCTCGCCGATGATCGCCCCCACGCGGCGGCGCGGATTGAGCGAGCCGTACGGATCTTGGAAGACCATTTGCACGTTTCGGCGCATGCGGCGCCACTCGTCGGTCTTGAGCCCGCCGACCTCCTGGCCGATCAGCTTGATGGAGCCGGACGTGGTCGGAATCAAGCCGGCGATGGCCCGGGCCAAGGTGGTCTTGCCGCAACCCGACTCCCCCACCAGGCCAAGGGTGTCACCTTGTTCGAGGCTCAGCGAGACGCCCTTCAAGACGTGGACGGGATGTCGCGTCTTGGCGCGGAACGTCAGGTGCACGTCTTTGACTTCCACTACGGGCTGGTCCTTGGCGCCGGGGAAGGTGTGGAAGTTGATCCGGTCGTGGGCGTTGGTGACGAAGTCGTCCACCTCCGACTTGGGATCCACCAGAGTCGGGTCGGCGTGCAACCAGCAGTTGACCTTGACGCCGTCGTCGAAGATCCGCTGGGTGGGACGCGAGGTGAAGCAGCGCTCGTCGGCGTCGGCGCAGCGCGGGGCGAACGCGCAGCCAGCGGGCACGCCCAACAGCGAGGGCGCGCGGCCGTCGATCGGGGTGAGGCGGTCTTGGGTTTCCTCCGTCACCGGCGAGGAACGCAGCAGGCCGGACGTGTAGGGATGGGCCGGATGGTTGAACAGCGACGCGATTGGCCCGGTCTCCATCTGGTGGCCGGCGTACATCACCATGGCCCGGTCGGCGAAGGACGCCAACAGCGACAGGTCGTGGGAGATCATGATCACGGTCGTGCCCAGCCGTTCGCGCATGTCGGCGAGCAAATCCAGGATCTGCTTCTGGATCGTGACGTCGAGCGCGGTCGTGGGCTCGTCGGCGATGATGAAATCAGGGCTCAGCACCAGCGCCATGGCGATCATGACGCGCTGGCGCATGCCGCCGGAAAATTGGTGTGGATAGTCGCGCAGCCGCTTGGACGCGTTCGGGATGCCAACCATGTCGAGCATCTGCGCCGCCCGTTCGCGGGCTTCCTTCTTGGGGGTCTTCGGCTCGTGGGTCTTGATGACCTCGACGATCTGCGACCCGATCGTGAAGTACGGGTGCAGGCTGGACAGCGGATCTTGGAACACCATGCCGATGCGCTTTCCGCGCAGCGCCCGCAGCGTGGCGGGCTCGGCGGTGATGAGATCCTGCCCGTCGAAGATGACCTTGCCGGAAATCTGGGCGGACGGCAGCAGGCCGGTCATCGCCTGGGTGAGCACCGACTTCCCCGAGCCGGACTCGCCCACGATGCCGAACACCTCGCCGCGTTCCACGTCGAAGCTGGCTCCCTGCACCGCGTGGACGACGCCGTCCTCCGTGGGCAAGTTGACGTAAATGTCGGATACTTCAAGCAAAGCCATGCGAGCTCCTTCGCGCGGAATTGTGCCTAAGTGTACGAGGGGGTGCCCGGTCGCCCGGACACCCCCCAAGAAACGGACGCCGCCTAACTAGGAGACGGTCACGTTCGTCCAGTCACCCTGCTCGCCGAGGGCATACATCAAGAAGTTGCCCACGCGTGCCGAGTGATAGGTGGTGATCTTGCGCGAGAGCATCGGGATCACGGGCGGATCCTCCATGACCGCGTCGTTGACCTGCTGCCAGAGCTTGGTGGACTCGGCGACATCGGTCGTGGCCTGCGCCTGCTTCATCAAGTCGTACGCCTTCTCGGACTGGTAATCCGTGTAGTTGTAGCCCTGATGCTCGCCGGTGTAGGTGAACTGCGGCTGGTACACGGAGCGCGCCGCGCCGCCGGCCCAGTCGGGGCTCCACCCGCAGTAGGCCAGATCCCATTCGCCGCCCGTGGCGTTCTCGGGCACCATCATGAAGTTTCCGTAGAAGTCCGAACCGGGCTTCGGCACCAACTCGATCTCCACGCCGGCGGCCTGGAAGTCCTGCTGGATGATCTGCGCGATGGCGGACTCAGAGGTGTTGTCGGAACGATAGGCCAGTTTCAGCTTCAGCCCGGTGACGCCGGCCGCTTCCAGCAGCGACTTGGTCTTCTCCGGATCACCCTTGTTACCGTCGGTCGGATACTGATCCAGCGGGGAGTATCCCACCACGCCGGAGCCGAAAATGCCGATGGCCGGCTCGGCGACGTCGGGGCCGCCCAACTGCTGCACGTACGACGCCTTGTTCAGCGCGTACTGCAACGCCTGCCGCACTTCCTTCTGCTTCAGCACGCCGTTGTTGTTGTCGGTCAGCGTGTTAATCCACAGGAAGTAGGTGTTGCTGCCGGACCAGGCAACGAGGCCCTCATCGCCGGCCGCGGCCAGTTGCGTGTAGGTGGCCGGGGGCACGTTCATGCCGTAGAGCATGTCTGCGTCGCCAGACTGCACCTGCTGCATGGCCGCTTCAGACGTCGCGCCGTAGGTCAACTCGATGCGGTCGACGTTCGCCTTGCGGATCGGATCCGACTCGGCGACCCAGCCGGCGCTGCGCTTGAGATACAAATGCTGGTCAACGGCGTGCTCTTCGACCGTGTACGGGCCGGACGAGATGTAGTTGGCCACGTAGTCCGGGCTGTTGGGCTCGTAGTCCAGCGCTTCTTCGGCAACCGGGGCCGCATTCGGCAGCGACAACACGTAAATGAAGTCGGCCGTGGGCTCAGTCAGCGTGATGATCAGCGTGGAGTCGTCCGGCGTCTCAATGCCGGCGACGGAGTCTTCCAAGATGTGCTTCTTGATGTCCGCGACACTGGCATTCTCAGTGTCATAGCCCTTGCAGAAGTCTTGGAAACCCTTGATCGAGTAGAAGTAGTCTCGCGAGAACGCCGGCTGAATCGGGTTGCAGATCTTCTTGAGGCCGTTGGCGATGTCCTTCGACGTGATCGCGCGCGGCGTGGCCGAATCCCACATCGCGTTGGCGCGGATCTTGAAGGTGTACGTCAGACCATCTTCGCTGATGGTCGGCAGCGCCTCGGCCAAGTCGGGCTGCGGCACCACGTTGACCGCCGGGTCGTTGGAGGCCTCGTAGCTGATCAACTGCCGGGAGATCGCCCGGCCGATCGAGTCGGTGGCGACCAGGGCGTACGAGACCGGGTCGATCTGCGAATGGTCTTCGGTGCCGACGATCCGCAGCACATTGTCGGAGTTGCCGGCGCCGCCGCTCTCCGCAAAATTGTTGGGTGATGATTGTGTCGGCTGGCCACACGCGGCCAACGACATGGACAGAGCCGCCGCCAAGAATGCGGCGGGGATTAGGCGTGTTTTCACAGGTTCCCTTCCCTGGAACTCAATGGGACAAGGTGAGGGTACCGTCTCCCGCTGTGAACGCACACACGATTCCAGGATCGAAATCGGATTGAGACCTTCCAGCCGTCCCAACTCGCTCCCCAAGAGCCAGGATGCGTCCCAATATGCAGGATCAAGCCGGCATGGCGGGAGGGACGGGCCTTCGGATGAGCATCGCGCACGCAGTGCGGTCGCACCGACCCAAGTAGGATGGCCGCGTGAATCTCTTCCCGCCTTTGCAGGGCACTCCGGGCGTCTCCTACATCATGCCGGTGCTCAACGAAGCTGAACACGTCACCAACGCGGTGAACGGCATCCTGGGCCAACGCTACGCCGGCGAGCAAGAAATCGTGCTGGCACTGGGGGCGTCCACCGACGCCACCAACGAGATCGTGGCTGAGTTGGCCGCCGCAGACCCGCGCGTGCGCTGGGTCGACAATCCGGCCAATGACGTGCCCATCGGGTTGAATCTGGCCATCGCGGCGACTCGGCACCCGGTCGTCATCCGGGTGGACGCCCACTCGGAACTGCCCCCTGACTACGCCGAAAAGATGGTCGCGAAGCTGTCCGAAACGGGGGCGGCCAATGTGGGCGGCGTGATGCGCGCCCGCGGTGAGACGCCGTTGCAGGCGGCCATCGCGCGGGCCTACAACTCGCCCTTCGGCATGGGCGGGGCCAGCTACCACTCCGGCACGGCCGAAGGGCCGTCCGATTCGGCCTACCTGGGGGTGTTCCGCCGCGAGATTTTCGACATCGTCGGCCCCTTCGACGAGTCGCTGCGCCGCGCCCAAGATTGGGAGTTCAACCTGCGCATCCGACAAGCCGGATATCTCATTTGGTTCACGCCCGAAGTCGCCGTGGACTACTGGCCGCGCGGCACCCTCGACAAGCTGCGCCGCCAGATGTACGCCACCGGCGTGTGGCGCGGTCACCTGGCACGCCGCGGCGGGGCCACCTTGAAGCACTGGGCTCCGCCGGTCTTGGTGCTCGGCCTGGGAAACTCACTGCTGCTTCTGCTACTGCGCAGCAAGAAGGGGCTGGCGCTGCCGCTGGCATATGCGGCCGGCATTGGCGCAGTCGGCCTGCAGATGAAGCCGTCGAACCCACTGGATTGGGCGCTCAACGTGGCGGTGCTGGCCTGCGTCCACCTGTCCTGGGGGGCGGGTTTCATCCGCGGCTGGTGTTTTGGCGCCGAGTCTACGAAGGACCGCTCGCGCGTCGCCGGGTCATCCTGACCCTCACAACCGTCACGCTGAACCACCCCACCTGTCATTCCGCACACCCCGCCCGGCATGACGGGTAAAGATAGACGCCAGAACAAGCCCGGCATGACGGAGCGGTTTTCAGGATGACCGGTGTGCCTGTTGCAGATTGTCGTCCAGGGCGGCCAGGAATTCCTCGGTGGCCAGGTATGGCTGGTCTGGGCCGATCAACCCGGCGAGGTCTTTGGTCATCTTGCCGGATTCGACGCTGGCCACGCACACCTTCTCCAACGTCTCGGCGAAGCCGGTCACCTCGGGAGTGCCGTCCAGTTTGCCGCGGTGCTTGAGGCCACCCGTCCAGGCGAAGATCGAAGCGATCGGGTTCGTGGAGGTGGGCAGGCCCTGTTGATGCTGGCGGTAGTGCCTGGTAACCGTGCCGTGCGCCGCCTCCGCCTCAACTGTCTTGCCGTCCGGGGTCATCAAAACGCTGGTCATCAGGCCGAGCGAGCCAAAGCCCTGCGCGACCGTGTCCGACTGCACGTCGCCGTCGTAGTTCTTGCACGCCCACAGGTAGCCGCCGGGCCATTTCAGCGCGGAGGCCACCATGTCGTCGATGAGGCGGTGCTCGTAGCTGAGCCCCGCCGCGTCGAACTGGGTCTTGTATTCGGCTTCGAAGACCTCCGCGAAAATGTCCTTGAACGCGCCGTCGTAAGCCTTCAAGATGGTGTTCTTCGTGGACAGGTACACCGGATAGCCGCGCATCAGCCCGTAGGCGAAACAGGCGCGGGCGAAGTCGCGGATGGAATCGGTGAAGTTGTACATGCCCATCGCCACGCCGCCGTCGGCCGGATAGTTGGCGACCACCTGCTCAATCGGCTCCGACCCGTCGGCGGGGGTGAACGTCAACGTGAGCTGGCCGGGGCCGGGCACTTTGAAATTGGCCGCCTTGTATTGGTCCGCATGGGCGTGGCGGCCGATCACGATCGGTTTCGTCCAGCCCGGCACCAGGCGCGGAATGTTGGAGATGACGATTGGCTCGCGGAAAATGACGCCGCCCAGGATGTTGCGGATAGTGCCGTTCGGCGACAGCCACATCTGCCGCAACCCAAACTCTTTGACGCGGGCCTCGTCCGGCGTGATCGTCGCGCACTTGACACCCACACCCTCGCGTTTGATGGCGTTGGCGGCGTCGACCGTCACCTGGTCCGCGGTGGCGTCGCGGTTCTGGATGGACAGGTCGTAGTAGTCCAAGTCGATGTCGAGATACGGGTGGATGAGGCGGTCCTTGATGAACTGCCAGATGATGCGGGTCATCTCGTCGCCGTCGAGTTCGACAACCTTTCCGGCAACCTTGATCTTGGACATTCGCGCTCCCCTCGCCGACCCAAACTGGTGGTGACAACATACCGCGTGGCGGGCCGGCGTGAAGGATTTCGCCCGGACGGCTAACCTTGTGCGTTGTGATCGATTCGACGCATTGGCTGCTCACACTGTCCTGCCCTGACCGTCCTGGCATCGTGCATCAGGTCACCGGGGCGATCGTCCAGGCCCTGGGCAACATCACGGAGCTTCAGCAATTCTCCTCCTTGGAGTCGGGCCGCTTCTACATGCGCGTGCAGGTGCAATCCGGCTTCGACCGTTCCGTTTTCGAGGAGGCGGTCGCGCCAATAGCGGCAGAGTTGGACGCCGAGTGGACCCTCGATTATGTGGGCCGCAAACGCCGCACGCTGGTGCTCGCCTCGAAGATGGGCCACTGCCTCAACGACCTGCTGTTCCGGCAACGCGCCGGATACCTGCCCATCCAAATCCCACTGATCATTTCCAACCACCCCGACTTGGCCGAGCTGGCCAGCTTCTATTCGATCCCGTTCGAACACCATGTGGTGACACCGGAAACCAAAGCCGACGTGGAACGCCGGATCCGCAACGCCGTCGCCGAGCACGACATCGAACTAGTCGTCCTGGCCCGGTACATGCAGATCCTCTCCCCCGAGCTGTGCCAAGCCTTGGAAGGCCGCGCGATCAACATCCACCACTCGTTCCTGCCCGGCTTCAAGGGCGCCGACCCGTACCGCCAAGCCCACGCCCGTGGCGTGAAACTCATCGGAGCGACGGCCCACTTCGTCACCGCCGACCTCGACGAAGGCCCCATCATCGAGCAAAACGTCCGCCGCGTCGACCACACCATGGAAGTCCCGCAACTGATAGCCATGGGCCAAGAGCAAGAAACCCGCACCTTAACCGAAGCTGTCCGCCTCTTCGCCGAACACCGCGTCCTGATAGACGGCCCGCGAACGATCGTCTTCAGCTAACGGCTCTCGTTTCAGCCGAACCAAAAGGATCGGAATCGTCTCTGGCGGGCCTGCCGGCGCGGATCTGCCTCCATATGGATGACACGGGCTCGGCTGCCGTATAGAAGCGGCCGCGCTTCTCCCCGTTGGGGATCAAGAACCCTCTGGCGACGAGTTGTTGGAGATCCCGGCCGGCGCTCTGCCCCGAAGCCTCTTCACCATGGCCGCCTGCGCCGATCCGGGTTTCCGGGGCGATTTCCGCGCCCATGGCGCGTGCTCCGCGCTTGCCCACGCACGATTGCCTTCGGCCGATACCTAGTCGTTACCTGGCTTGGGTAACATGAACCCCCTCTAACGGTTCATATCAACGGGGGATGAACAATGTCGCCTCACGCTGACCTGCGGGTCGAATTGGCGCAACTCACCAACCGGACGTATCAGGTGCGCAAGCTGTCCCATCCCGGGCGCTGGGCGGCGGGGATCATCGTCGCCATCTTGGTGATCCTGCTGGTGGCCGCGTTCGCCCAAGGGCAGATCGACTGGCCTGTCGTCGCCGAGTTCCTGACGACCGCGACGATCATGAAAGGCATCGTCAACACGCTGTTGATCTCGGCACTGTCCATGATCCTGGGGCTGGTGCTCGGCGTGGTGTTCGCCATGATGAAACAGTCGCCCAATCCGGTCAACAAAGCCGTCGCCGAAGGCTACATCTGGGTTTTCCGCGGCACGCCGGTCATGTTGCAACTGCTGATCTGGTTCAATATCGCGCTGGTCTTCCCCACCATAGGCATCCCGGGCGTGCTGAGTTGGCGGACAATCGACGTGGTGACCCCGTTCGTGGCAGCGGTCCTGGCGCTCGGTATCAACGAGGGCGCTTACATGACCGAAGTGGTCCGCGCGGGGCTGCTTTCCGTCGACAAGGGCCAATCCGAAGCGGCGGCCACGCTCGGCATGTCCCCGGCGCAAACGTTCCGGCGCATCGTGCTCCCGCAAACGCTGCGCGTCATCATCCCGCCCATCGGCAACTCGGCCATCGGCATGCTGAAGACTTCGTCGCTGGCCACGGCCATCTCCGCGCGCGAGCTGCTGAACGCCACACAGCAGATCTATTTCGTGAACGGCCAGGTCATCGAGCTGCTCATGGTGGCGGGCATTTGGTATCTCGCGGCCACGACTGTGCTGTCAGTCATCCAGTACTTCATCGAGCGGCATTTCGGCCGCGGCTTCGACGGGCAGCAGGCCGCCCGCAAAGTTGAGCCGCTGGAGGCGGAGGGCAAATGAACCAGATCCCCAACGCCAGCATCGCCGTCAAGGCGGTCAACGTCACCAAGAGCTTCGGGCAGACGCAAGTGTTGCGCGGTGTCGACTTGGAAGTCCGCAAGGGCGAAGTGTTCTGTCTGCTCGGGCCTTCTGGCGGCGGCAAGTCCACCCTGCTGCGCTGCATCAACCACCTGGAAACCCCGGACGACGGCGTGATCTGGGTGGACGGCGCCATCGTCGGCTACGAGTTGCGTGGTGGCGTGCTGCACGAGCTGCCACCCAGGGTCGCCCGCGCCCAACAGCGCAAGATCGGCATGGTCTTCCAGCATTTCAACCTGTTCCCGCACAAGACGGCCCTGGAAAACGTGATGGAAGGCCCGCTTGTCGTCCTGAAACAGGGCAAGGACGAGGCCCAAACCAAGGCGCTCGCGCGCTTGGAGCAGGTCGGCCTGGCCGAGCAGGCGCACCACTATCCCAGCCAGCTTTCCGGCGGCCAGAAGCAGCGGGTGGCCATCGCCCGCGCATTGGCCATGGAACCGGAGTTGATGCTGTTCGACGAGCCCACGTCCGCGCTCGACCCGGAGCTGGTCGGCGAAGTGCTGTCCGTCATGAAAGACCTCGCCGCCAGCGGGACGACGATGATCGTGGTCACCCACGAGGTGGGTTTCGCGCGCGCCGTCGCCGACTGTGTGGGGATCATGGTCGAAGGGACCATGCGCGAGTTCGGAGACCCGGAAACGGTCTTCTCCAACCCGTCCGATCCGCGCGTCCAGGCGTTCCTGGCCGCCGTGATCGAACAAGACTTCTAGTGAACACCAGAAAGGAAACACCATGAAGAAGTTGAAGATTGCAGCTTTGGCAGCAGCGGCGCTGTCGCTGCTTTTCGCCGGCTGTGCGCCGCAAACCACGCCTGCCGCCACCACGGCGCCGGAAGCGACCACCGCCGCGCCAGCCATCCCAGACGGCGCAGATCCGACCCTGTATGCCATGGTGCCGCAGGCGTTGCGCGACTCCGGCGTGCTGAAAGTCGCCGTGTCGCTGGCCTATGAGCCGATGGAATTCTCAGATCCCGGGTCCGAAGAACTCAAGGGCATCGACATCGAGCTGGCCCAGGAAGTGGGCAAGCGCCTCGGGCTGACAGTGGAGTTCGACAACGTCGACTTCGAGCAGCTCATCACGGGCGTCACCACAGGCCGTGACGACCTGATCTGGACGGCCATGTCCGATTACACCGAGCGCCAGACCAAGGTCGACTTCGTCGACTACTTCCGCACCGGCGACGCTTTCTTCGCGCCGGCGGCCGCCAAGGACACCATCAAGGACACCAAAGACCTCTGCGGGCTGACGGTGACGGTCGCCTCCGGCACCAACTGGGGCCAGACGGTCAAGCAGGTTTCCGATGAGGTCTGCACCGACGGCAAGGAAATCGGCATCCTTGAGATCGAGACGCTGGCCGAGCAGAAAGTGCAGATGAAGACGGACCGGGCGCAGGCCATCCTGATGGGTCTCGAAGGCGGCGCGGGCGCCGACCTGGAGGCCGGCGAGTACTACCACTTCGGCGAGGTGCTGAAGCCCAACAACTACGGCGTGGGAGTGGCCAAAGAGAACACCGGCCTGCGCGACGCCGTCCAGGCCGCGTTGAAGGCGATGGGCGCCGACGGCACGTATCTGGCCATCTTGACCAAGTACGGCTGCGCGGACGCCGCGATCGCCGACTTCACCATCAACGACGGCATTTCGGGCGAATGACCAAACCCATTTTCGGCATGCTCCACCTGGGTGGCGACACCCGGGCGGAGCGCCTGGCCCGGGCCCAACGCGAGGCCCGGGTCATGGCCGCCGGGGGCTTGGACGGCGTGATCGTCGAAAACTACTTCGGCGACATCGACGACATCCTGGCCTCCCTGGACTGGGTGTGCCAGGCCGGGCTCGGCGTGCAGATCGGCCTGAACGTGCTCGACGACGACGCCCGGGCGTTCGAGTTGGCCAGCGCCTATCCGGTCGATTTCGTGCAACTCGATGGCGTGGCCGGGCATCTGCCCCCAGAGCGAGACGGGGCGTTCGCGGCTCAGTTGGCCCAGTGGCGCTCCGGAGTTTCGGCACGCGTCCTGGGCGGTGTCCGCTTCAAGTATCAGCCAATCCTGTCCGGACGTCCCGAAGCGGAAGACATCCGGATCGGCGCGGCGCGCTGCGATGGATTGGTGGTCACCGGCGACGCCACCGGAGCCGAGACGGACCTGGCCAAGGTGGCCCGATTCCGAGCCGTCGTGGGCGCAGGCTATCCGCTGCTGATCGGGGCCGGACTCACCGCCGCCAACGCCGCCGAACAGCTCGCGGTCGCCGACGGCGCCATCGTGGGCAGCTACCTGAAGGACACCTACGAGGCCAAGGGCGAAGTCAGCGCCGACCACGTCCGCGAGCTGGTGCGCGCCGCTCAATCAACCAAGTAGACCAGCGCCGACCAGGGCGCCACCGGCTTCGTGCCGGTCTCTCCAACGCCAGCCCAAGACACTTCCTCCCCCGAGAAATTCGCCACCACCACCGCCGGACCTGTCGCAAACGCGAACACGGCGTCGTCCACATGCAACTGTTCATAGCCGTTCAACTGACCGCCGTGGATGGCCCGGCGCAGCGCGAGCAAGTCCCGCGTAAAAGACAGCATCGAATCTGGGTCCGCATCCTGGCTCGCCACGTTGAGCGAGGGGTCAGGGCCCAGCGGCAACCAGGGCTCCCCCGTCGTGAAGCCGCCATCGGGCGTCCACCGCATCGGCGAACGGGCGTTGTCGCGCGGCCATTGGCCGTTCTTGCCACCCAGCGTCAGCGGGTCGCGCTGCAACTCGGCGGGGATGTCGGAATCGGCCATACCCAGTTCGTCCCCGTAGTAGAGGCCATAGACGCCGGGGAGCAGCGCCAGCACGGTGTGGGCCAGGCGCATCTTGGCCTGGTCGCCGCCGGCCCAGCGCGTGCCGAGCCTGGGCAAGTCGTGATTGGAGCCCGCCCAAATCGGGCAGGCGCCGGGCGGCAGCGCGGCGAACGTCTCGGCTATCACCCGGGCGAACTCGCGTGCGGAAAAGCAGGCGAAGATGAGCGGAAAGTTGAAGGCCAGTTGCAGTTCGTCGCCGTCGCCGTAGTATTCGGCCAACTGAGACGGATGCAACACCCACGTCTCGCCGAGCAGCAGCGTCTGGGGAGTTCTTTCTGCCGCGCGGGCCCGCCAATGCCGGTACACGCCGTGGACCTCAGGCTGGTTGTAGTTGTAAATGTGCTGCTGGCCGTGAGATCCCGGGACGGGCAGGTGTCCGGGAAGCAGTTCAGCATTAGACGGATTGTCGCGCAGAGCTGCGTCTTTGAACAGGCCGTTAGCCACGTCGATTCGGAAACCCGCGACGCCGCGGTCGCACCAGAAGTCCATGATCGCGTCGAACTCGCGGCCCACCTGCGGGTTGCGCCAATTCAGGTCGGGCTGGGTGGGCAGGAAGTTGTGCAAGTAGTACTGGCCGGTGGCTCCGTCCCAATCCCAGGCGGGCTCGCCGGTATCGTCAAGCCAGTTGTTGGGCGGTCCGCCGTTTTTCGGATCCGCCCACACGTAGTAGTCGCGGTGGACGGCGTCGCGGGCGGTCCGCGCGTCCAAGAACCAGGCGTGCTGATCGGAAGTGTGGTTGGGGACCAGGTCGAGCAGCACGCGCATGCCGCGCGCCGCAGCCTCGGCGATCACCTCGTCGAGTTGGGCGAGTGTGCCCAATTCTGGGTGAACGGCGCAGTAGTCGCTCACGTCGTAGCCCCAGTCGGTATCTGGTGACGGGTTCACCGGTGAAAGCCAGATCGCGTCCGCCCCCAGCGCGGCAATGTGGTCGAGCCCGGCCAGCAAGCCGCCCAGATCTCCGTACCCGTCGCCATTGGAATCCCGAAACGAACGCAGATACACGTGATAGAGGACCGCGCCGTACCACCAGAAAGCCATGCGGCCACCTTAACCCGGTTTTGTGGGGTGTAATTGGCGCATGCGAGTAATCCGGCCTGTGCCTTTGACATCCGACGCGTTTGCCCCGTTTGGCACGGTGTTTCCCCTCGACGGGAGGAACGACGCGGCAGTGGCCGTATCCCAAGGCGACGGGTATCTGGACGCCAGGACGCTGGCGCCGCTGATCGATTCGCCGGGATCGCTGGGATACACGACCGGGCCGGTGCTGCCAGCCCAGATCACCCAGATGGAACGCCACTTCGACACCCAAGAGGGCGCATTCGGGGCGGGCAAGCCGTTCGTGTTGGCTGTCGCGGCCCCGAGCGCGCAGCCGCCTGCGCCCGCGGATGTGGCGGCGTTCACGGTGCCGGTGGGTTGGGCCGTGGTGTTGGAACGCGGTGTGTGGCACGCCGCCTGCCTGGGCGTCGACGGGCCCACGCCCTACTACTGGTTCGCCTACTGCGCCAACAGCGGCGTGAGCGAATGGGAGCCGCTGGCCGAGCCGGTGGAGGTACGGGCGTGACACCGACCTTCTTCTTGGGCGACGTTTCCCTGGACCGCTATTTCGAGGCCGAACGCTGGCCGGGCCTCGCCGACCGAGCCGCGATGCGGCCGTTGCCAGCCCATGTGGGCGGCATGGTGGCCAACGCAGCGCGGGTCTTCGCGGGCTTCGGAGCGCCTGCCGAGTTCGTGACGATCCTCAACCGGGGCGAGCTTTGCGCCGGGCTGGTTTCAGCGCTGGAAGCCGCCGGGTTGGGCACCCGGTTCATCGCCTTCGACGACGCGGAGCCCGACCCCCAAACCCTCGTCTTCCTGGTGGAAGGCGACGACGTGATCTTGTGGTCCGAAGCCTCGCAGCTTCCCATCCCGCTGAGCGCCGCCGGACTGGAATCCCTGGCCAGCCGAGGATTCCTGTATTCGACGTTGTCACGCCTGGCACGCCTGCGCGGCCCGGCCGGCGAGCCGGTCCTGCCAGCCTTGCGGGCCGCCGGACGCGCTCTGGTGATCGACTTGGACGTGGACGGCATCGATGAGCGGGCCGCCCAACAGGTGGCCGGAGCGCACACCTTGTTGGTCAACGAGCATGGATTTGACCGCAGTGAGATAGGCGACGTCCCTGATTGGCTGGATGCCCACGGCTTCGCCGAACTGATCGTGACGCTGGGGGCTCAAGGCGCGCGGTTATATACGCGCGAAACGACGATCGAAGCGCCGGGACTGTCCGTGGACGTGGTTGACGTCACCGGGGCGGGAGACACGTTCGGAGGCGCCTACACATATGCGCTGACCCAAAGCTGGCCGGCCCAGCGCCGCCTGCGGTTTGCCACGGCGGCCGCAGCCCGGGCCGTCACCCACCTCGGTCCGGCAGGCGGCGTGGCCACGGTGGCGGAAGTCGCGAGCTTCGCAGCGGACAACGAAGCGTCCTAGCTGTCTGGTCTCGCCACTCGGCGAAGCGCGTCGTAGGGCGCGCTCGGCGGCGAGGGCAGCAACGACACCACGAGGGTCCGCGCGTCCAGCCCGTAGAACCATCCCGGATGCGCGTAAACGTGTTCTTCCAGCAGCAGGCGTTGGGATACGTCCTCGCCCATGTCGACCAGCGCGACCCAGCCGCCCTGGACTGGCCGCACCCGCGGCCCGAAAGCGGCGCGCAACGCGTCCAAGTTGGCTCGCAGGCGGGCGTTCACCCTCGCGACCGTGTCGTCGGCCAACGCCAGCAACTCGGGCAGGGCGCGCTGCACGGCGGAGTTGGCCGACAAGTACGTGTCGGCGACCACGTCCAATGCGGCGGCAGCTTCCCGGCTCAGCGAGGGCGCCTTGATCCAGCCCAGTTTCAAACCCGGAGCGGCGAGCAGTTTGGAGAGCCCGTCGAGGGTGAAGTCGGCCGGGACCGGGACCCCGCCGTCGGAGAACGGCAAGAAGACCTCGTCGGCGATCAGCGCCAAGCCGTGCTCCGCGCAAATCGCGGCAAGCTGGGCAGCCGCGTCCGAATCAGTCAACGCCCCGGTTGGGTTGTTCGGATTCACCACCACCAGCGCCCGCATGCCAGGCCCGGCGGCTTTGGCGGCCACCGAGTCCAAGTCATATTCCCAACCGCGGGCGACATAGAAGGTGCGGTATTCGCCCACTTCCAGCCCGGACAGCCTGGCCAGCGGCTCGATGAGCGGATATCCCGGAGCGGGAATAGCCACCTGGTCACCCGGATCGCCGAGCAGCGCGAACAACCACGAATACGCCTCGGACGTGGACGCCGTCAGCCAGTAGTGGCCCGGCTCGCCGCCGAAACGCGCCGCGAGAGCTTCGCGGGCAGACAGCAAACCGCGCGGGTCCGGCTCATAACACGTAGTCGTTGCCCGGGCGAGTATGTCCGATATACGTTCGTCCGCCAACCCATAGTTAGTGGGGTTGGTGTCCGTCAGCTCGGCAACCGCCACACCGTCAGTGAGCAGCTTGGCGCGCAACCGGGCCAACTCGTTGGCCGAGCCGACCGGGACACGCCGTGACAAGTGCATTGGCTCAGCTGGCGTAGAAGCTCACGTGGACGTGGTTCTTGTGGTTCTGGTTGTCGGAGCCGCGGTTGGCCATCTTCACCCAAGAGCCTCGGGACAGACGGTAGTTGCGCTGGTACCAGATCAGATAGGTGACGTGCAGCCGGTTGCCGTTCTTGATCACCCAGTCGGCGATCTTGTCGCCGAGCGCCTTGTTGGACTTGTAGTTGGGGATCATGATGTCGATCGCGCGGCCGTTGGGGTGGTCGGACGAGTACTTGCTGCCAGACCGCCAGCCGCCAATGGTCACGATCTGCGGGAAGTTCTCCCGCACTTCGACGACAGCCGCTTTGCCGTACTTCTCCAGCTTGTTCAAGCTCGTCGACCCCAGATCCTTGGTGGGATCGATCGCGGTGCGCGACAGGTATTGGTCATAGACCCAGCGGATGGTGCCGTCATAGATCACGGTCGTGTACTTGTTCTTCGTGACGCCGGTGGTGGACAGCTCGGTGGCGTAGCTGAGCACGGTCACCTTGGCCGACTCGACATTCGAGTCCGTGCGCATGTTGACGCCGGTGGCGTTGACCCACACCTTCCCGGTGGCCACCGGAATCGTCGTGGAGACAATCCCGGATGTGGAATCGGCCTTCACTTTGAAGTAGCCGGTCAGTATCCAGCCGGTCACCTTGTTGTAGACCACTTGCGAATACGTGCCGGTGTGCTTACCGGTCAAGGTGACCGTGGCGCCCTGCGGCACGTTTCCCAGCGACGTGGAGGTGCTCAGCGCCGACTCGCGCAGGGTGAGCAACGTCGTCGTGGTTGCCGTGGCCACGCCGGTGTCGTCAGAAGTCACCGGGTCGTCGTCGGAAGGCGGGGCGGGCGACGGGTCCGGGGTCGGGTCCACGTCCTGGCTCACGTACTGCGTGTACAGCCAGCGGATGGCGCTGCCGTCTTTGATCTCGGTGAAATCGCCCGAGACGCGCCCAGTGACCGACACGGTCGTGCCCTTCTTGATCACTTTGACGACAGTCGAAGTCAGCGCAGCCGCGGTGCGTTCATTGACGTTTGCGGTCGTGGTCTTCTTGCCCGCCAAACCGACTGTGGCCGGCGTAGTCGATGTCGTCTTCTTCACATAGTCGGCGAAGACGTAGGCCGTGGTACCGCTGAAGCTGATCGGCAGCCAGTCTTTGGACACGCTCCCGGTGGCGAGCACGACGGCGCCCTTGTCAAGTGTGGTGAGAATGGTCTGGGATGTGGATGGCCCGGTGCGCACGTTCAGCCGTCCAGTCGTCTGGTATGGGGTGGTGGCGGCTCGCGCCTCCGAACTCAATACCAGCCCCGCGGTGGCCGCAGTCATGGCCGTCACGGCCAACCACGACACTGTCATCCGTGCCAACTTCGAAACCAACATGGCTTTCGCCTCCTCAAATCCGGGAAGGGGAAGATCCCCCGGTATGAGGTGGATGGCGAGTCTTCCCCGGGACGATCACCGCAAACCACCACGTGTTGTGGTAGGCCGTGGTGAGCTGTGGTGTGCGTCCCACTCGCCAGCCGCCTCGACTCCGGAAACTATCCGGCGGCGAAATGCCGCTGGAAGCGAGGTTGAGACTTTGGATTTTGGGTTTGGCCGCCGTCCGGCGGAAATTCCCCGGTTTTCAGCGTGAAATGGGCCCGCGGATTCACCTTGACCCGCAGTTGAGACTCGGGCGCGCTTGGTTGAGACTTTGCGCCAGGCACTCAGCCCTGCTCTCCGGCGACCACCCAGGAAGTGGCCGCATCGGAAACCCAAAGGGTGGCCGTGCCCAGGGTGTCGTCGGGCAAGTATCCGGCATGCAGGTCGGCGATGGGGACGACTTGGGAACCGGTCAGTTCGGCCGCCTTGGCCAACTCCGCCTCGGACACAGTCAGCGGCAAGTTGCGCAGCGTACCCGTCGCGGCGTTGGCGGCCAGGTCGCGCAGCACCTCCGTGCTGAATCCGGCCGCGAGGACGACCAGCGGCCGCTGGGCAGCGTTGGCCTTGGACACCACGGGCAGCAGGTCGCGGATCAGCTCGATGCGTCCCGAACAGGCCAAGACCACCGGCCGGTCGAGCACCGCCCAGGCGTTGGGCCTGTCGGTGACAAAGGACGGATCGGGCAGGCAAGCGTCGATCTGCGGCGCGTCGGCCAACAGCCCTTCGATTTCGGCGCGGCGCTTCGGATCAAGGTCAGCTTCGGCGGGCGTGACTTCGGTGATATACGCGGGCTGCGGCCCGCCGTCGGGAATCGCGGCGGCTTCCCGCTTGGCCCGCACCCGGTCGGACAGCCAGCCGTAGGCCACGATCGTGACCCCCACTATGAGCAGCGCCCAAACGCCCCACCATTGCATGCCTCCAGTATGGCCCCCAAGGGTTCGGCATCGTACGGACTACGTCCGAGATCCCGGACCCCACCCCGCAAAGTACCGCAGCGAAGCGAGGACACTTCGGAAGAAACCCGCCCGTCATCCCGGACCTGTTCCGGGATCTTGGGACAAAGTCCCATGCACCGGAACGAGTCCGGGATGACATATTTCGGATTTCGCACCAGGCAAGCCTGTAGGCTATAGTTTTACGGCTGGCCCACGGGCCAGCAAGGTCTGTAAAGGCCCCGTAGCGCAGTTGGTTAGCGCGTCGGCCTGTCACGCCGAAGGTCGCGGGTTCAAGTCCCGTCGGGGTCGCTCCAGCGGCCAGGTAGCTCAGATGGTAGTAGCGCATCCCTGAAAAGGATGAGGTCACCGGTTCGATCCCGGTCCTGGCCACGACGGGTCCCCATCGTCCAGAGGCCTAGGACTCAGCCCTTTCAAGGCTGCAACGGCGGTTCGAATCCGCTTGGGGATGCTAAGAGGCGCGTTTCACAGCGCCTGCCCAGTTTCGCCAATTCTCAACTGATCCCTTGCTGCGCGATGATCGCGTCGCGGAGTTCGCGGCGTTTGCGCTGTTTCCCCGGGTCGGGCACGGGCACGGCCGCTAGCAGCCGCTGCGTGTAAGGGTGGCGCGGGTTGTTGATGATCTCGGGCGTGGGGCCGACCTCGACCAGGCGGCCGTCCTTCATGACGGCGATCTGCGAACTCAGCATCTCGACGACGGCCAGGTCATGGGAGATGAACAGGCAGGCGAAGCCGTAGCGTTCCTGCAGGTCGTAGAAGAGCTGCAGCACGCGGGCTTGCACCGACACGTCCAGGGCCGAGGTGGGTTCGTCCGCGATGAGCAGCTTCGGTTCCAGGGCCAAGGCGCGGGCGATGCCAATGCGTTGCCGCTGGCCGCCGGAAAGCTCGTGCGGATAGCGGTTGCGCATGGAACGCGGCAATTCGACGGAATCCAGCAGGTCTTCGACGCGGTTGGAAAGCTCTTTGCCGCGCAGCTTCTCGTGCAGGAACAGCGGTTCGCCGATCGACTCGCCCACGGGCAGGCGCGGGTTGAGGGACGACCCTGGGTCTTGGAAGACGATGCCCACGTCGCGGCGGAACGGCAACAGGTCTTCGTGTTTGGCGTGGGTGATGTCGCGACCGGCCACGGAGATCTTGCCGGCCGCCACGGGCAGCAGGGCTACGGCGGCCCGCCCGATAGTGGTCTTGCCGGAGCCCGACTCCCCCACCAATCCCATGACGCGGCCCGGGTCGACGCGCAGGTTGATGTGGTGCGCGGCGCGGAACGGCTTGCGGCGTCCCTGGCCCGGGTAGTCGATGGCGACGTCCTCCATGAGCAAGGCCGGCGTGGCACCCGGATCGCCCGGCGCCAGCGGCACCGGTTCTTCGTCGCGCGCCACCAGCGACACTTTCAGCGCTGGATTGTCGTCGCTCAAGGCCGTCCCCAGGTGTGGCACGGCGGCCAGCAGCGCCTGCGTATAGGGGTGTTGTGGGTTGTGGAAGATCTCTTCCGCGCTGCCATGCTCGACCACCTGGCCGTCTTTCATGACGATGATGCGGTCAGCCATGTCGGCCACCACACCCATGTCGTGCGTGATCAGGATGATCGCGGCGTCCACGCGTTCACGCAACTCGCGCATCAACTTCAGGATTTCGGCCTGGACCGTGACGTCGAGGGCCGTGGTCGGCTCGTCGGCGATCAGCATCTTCGGGTCGCACGCCAGCGACTGGGCGATCATGATGCGCTGGCGTTGGCCGCCGGAAAGCTGGTGTGGGAACTTGTCGTAGGAATCGGCCGGATCTGGGATTTCGACCAGGTCCATGAGTTGCAACGCGCGGCGTTTGGCGTCCGCGGGGGCCATCACGTAGTGGGTGCGCAGCGTCTCGGCGATCTGGAAACCGACCGTGTACACCGGGTTGAGCGCCGTCATCGGCTCTTGGAAGATGACGGCGATCTCGTTGCCGCGGATTTCGCGCAGTTCGCGCCCCGACAGCCCGATCAGCTCGATGCCCTTCAGCTTCGCGGAGCCAGTCGCGCGGCCGTTGGGCGGCAACAGCCCGATCAGGCTCATCGACGACTGTGTCTTGCCGGAACCCGACTCGCCCACGATGGCGAGCACTTCGCCGGCGCGCAGGTCGTAGTCGATGTGTTCGGCGGCGGTGAACCATTCGCCGTTCACCCAGAAATTCACTTCAAGGTCGCGCACTTCGAGGATGACGTCGCCCTTGGCCACATCCTCGTCGCCGATGCGTTTGGACAGGCGCACGGCGTCCTGCAGCGTCTCGCGGACGGAATCGACCTGCCCAGCGGCCTCCACTGCTTCGCTCATGCCACCTCCCCCTGGGAAATGGCGGCGATCTCGGCCTTCTTGGCCTTCTTCATCTCGCGCACGGACGGGATGCGCTTCGTGCGCGGATCAAACGCGTCGCGCAGCCCGTCGCCGATGAAGTTGACGCACAACGCGATCAAGATGATGAACAGGCCCGGCCACCAGAACAGCCACGGCCGGGTGGCGAAAGCGCCTTGGTTGGTCGAGATCAGGTTGCCCAGCGACACATTGGGATAGCTGATGCCGAAACCCAGGAAGCTGAGCGCCGTCTCCAACACAACCGCTTCAGACATCAGCAGCGTGATGTTGACGATGATCACACCGACGGCGTTGGGCAGTATGTGCTTGGCGATGATCCGCAAGTGCGACGCCCCGGCGACACGCGCCGAATCCACGAATTCACGCTCCCGCAACGTCAGGAACTCTCCGCGCACCAGCCGTGCCATCGGCGGCCAAAGGATCAGGCCGAGAGCGATGCCGAGAATGAGCGGCATGTTGTACTTGATCGCGGTCACAACGTCCTGCGGCCAATCGAATTTCGTTCCCATCTGCGACAGCAGTTTCCCAAGCACGGATCCGACGACGATCACGGGCAGCACGATGAACAGGTCGGTGACACGCATCAGGCACAGATCCAGCCAACCGCGGAAATAGCCCGCCAAGGCCCCGATGGTAACTCCGACGATCAAAGCGGTACATCCCAACACCACCATCACCAGAAGCGACGTCTTGACACCCGCCATGACTTGGGCGAAGTTGTCGCAGCCGATGTTGTCCTGGCCAAAGGGGTGATCACCCCAGGTGAATCCGGGGCCGCCCAACCATTCCGGCAAAGTGAGCGTGGGCTGACCGTTGTTCTGCATGGGATGTGTCGCATTGGGATCCTGGAATCGCCACCAGCCTGGGATCGGCCCGATGCCCATCGCCGAGCACGCAAAACCAGCTACGAACAGAAGCACGGCCAACCCCGACATTGCCCCCTTGTGGCGCAAGAACCGCCGCAGCACGATCTGGCCCTGGGAAAGCCCCTCGACTTCTTTGGCTTCGATTGCGTTGTCGCCGCGGCTGAGATCATCCGGCCGCGGGGAAGAATTCTGAGCGGCGGTCATGCTGCCACCTTGATCCTCGGGTCGAGCAACGCATACAAGAAATCGGCCGCCAAGGCGGCGAGCATCGCGACCGTTCCGGTCAGCATCACGTAAGCCATAACCGGCGAAATCTCCGCGTTCTTCAGTGAATCGATGAACAGTTTGCCCATGCCAGACCAGCCGAAGATCGTTTCAGTGATAACCGCACCGCCAATCAACGTCACCAGGTCGACTGGGATGATCGCAGCGAGCGGCATCAGGGCGTTGCGCAACGCGTGCCTGACGATGACCACCCGTTCGGGAAGGCCCTTGGCCCGAGCTGTGCGGATGTAATCCTGCGACAAGACCTCAAGCATTGAGCCGCGCTGGTAGCGGGTGTACGAGGCGAACGAGATGAGCACCAGCGCGATGGTGGGCAGCAGCACATGGGTGAACCGATCCAACTGCTGTACCCAGAAGTCACCACCGAGATTCGGGGTCTCCACGCCGATGGTCGCGATCGGGCGTTGGTGAATCGTGTTTGAGTTGTAATAGGCCGGGTACACCTGCATCACCCGGTCGACGAAGATCAACACGGACACGAAGATGGCGACGATGGCACCACCGCGCATGGAGACGCCGCGGTCAGAGCCACCGAACAGCCACCCGATGCCCAGTCCGCAGCCGATGGCGACGACGAACAGGCCCAGTATCCAGCCCCAGTTCATGGGAATGAAGGCGAAAAGGTAGAGCAGCGGATAGTAGAGAACCACACCCAGCCCGGCGGTTGCCAGCGCCGAATACAACGCTCGCTTGTTGGCAAGGCCGGCGAAGACCAGGGTCACCGTCACGGCGCTCGCCGCACCCAGCACGATTATCCCGACGATCCCGATTGACGGCTTGTCCAGCCAGCCGCTGGTGAGAATCAGTGCCAGCGTGCCGAAGCTGACCAGCGTCGCCAAACCAAGGATGAGCAGCTTGCGGTTGCGGTCTCCGCCCAAGGCCCCGGCCCAGAACAGGCCGGAAATCGCGGAGAGCACACCCACCAGAACCCAATTCACCTCCGGATCAGCCAGATAATCATTCAATCCGATGGCCAGGAACTGCTTCAGCAGCACCGCCACCCAAAAGATGGGCAGCGAGTAGAGCACGAACGAGACGAAGGTGATGGAGTAGTCCAGCGCGGTGTACTGCCGCAGGGCGCTGACAATGCCCACCAAAACGCCCAGAATGAGCGCAATCACCGTCGCCATGAGGATCAGGGAGACAGATGTCTGGATTGCTCCGGACATCAAGTCGGTGACCTTCTGCTGCGATTTCCAGGCGATGCCCGGGTTGCCCTGGATGAACTGCGTGAACCAATCCCAGTACCGCACGATCCAGGGCTGGTCGAGCTTGAGCATCGCGACCCGGTTGGCGATCAGGGTGGCTTTGTTGGGAGATGTCGAAAGCCGCAAGTCCTCCAAGGGATCCAACGCAGTGTCGACCATGAGGTGCACAAGCACAGACAGCACAAACAAGGTGCCCAGCGCCAGGGCGAACCGGCGCGCGAGGAACCGTAGCATGTACCGCCTTTCCGCGAAAACGCCCGTGGGGGCGTCTCACCGACGCCCCCACGGCCTTGAGCTTCGTTTGGCGTTAGATTACGCCATGGAGCCCGTCAACCGATGATTGTTTACAGAATCTCCCATTGCCAGAAGTTCCACAAGAACGTCGGTGACAACGCGATCGGATTGACGCCGGAAACCGCCGACGTGTCATAGGCGGTCAGGCCAGGGAACTGATAGAGGGTGAGCCCATAGGCGTCATCCACCAGCAGCTTCTCGATCTGGTTGTTCAGCGACTCCCACTCGGCGGGATCGAGCGAAGTGCCGATCTGATCCTCCAGCTGCTCAATCGTGGAGTTCTTGTACCCGGAGTAGTTGTTCATGCCGCCTTCGACGTAGTACGAAGCCGTCTCGGTGATGCCGGTGGTGGTGGATGCCCAGCCGTAGATCGACGCGTCGTAGGTGCCGCCGCCCAGGGCGCCACCCCAACCTTCGTCGCCGCCATCGATGATCTCGAAGCCCGCCTTTTCAGCGGATTCCTTGATCAGCTTGAATTCTTGCTGGCGCCGCGGGTTGGTCGCCGAGTAGAGCACACGCACCGTGGCCGTCTTCACACCGGCCTCGGCCAGCAACGACTTCGCGGCCTCGATGTCGACTTCGCCGTACTGCTCCGCCATCCCGTTGCTGGCGACCGCGGAGTCGTACATCGGAGCACCAGGGACAATGTTGTAGGAGTTGCGCACGGTGGCGTCCGGATTCAACGGCTCGATGATGGAGTCGACGATTGTCTGCCGCGGGATCGTCTTCAGGAACGCCTGCCGCACTTTCAGTGCCTTGGCGGCGTCGCCCCCGTACGTCGCCGGATCGAACGGGCCGCCGTTGTCGAACGTCAGGTCGACATGCTCGAAAGTACCCTCCGGATCAGTGAAAACCTCGACATCGCTCAGCTTCTGCACCGCCGACAGCACATCCGCGGTCGGCATCGGGTAGATAATCTGCACTTCTTTGTTTTCCAGGGCCTGGACGTGCGCCATGGGATCCTCGTTGTAGCGGAGCGTGAACACGTCGACCGGTGCCTTGTGGTCGCCCTCGTACTTCTCATTCGGCTTCATCGTCGCGTACTCCTTCGCCTTGATCTCTGTGATCACGAACGCGCCCGAACCGACGAGCAGGTCGGGATCGCTCGGCGTGGATGTGAAGTTCCAATCGGAGTTGTAAGAATTGGCGATCTTCGACAACGCGGAATTGTCCTTGTTCTGGAAGGCGGCGATCACAGCTGCCTTAGCTGCCGTCGCGTCCTCCACACCAAGAGCGCGCTTGCCCACGATGTGCGCGGGCAACCCCATACCGAAGTACAGCATGTAGGCTTCCCAGTCCGCGAAGGGCTTGGAATAAGTGAAGGTGACCGACTTCAGGTCAGCACTGACCTCCGGGAATTCCGTGATCCAGTCGATACCGTAAATCTGAGTGTCGAAGTAGACCTGCCCATCGGCGGTCTCCTTCATCGTGTAGTCGTCGTTGTACATGTCCGCCAGTTGCTCGGAGGGCACGTTATTGAACACGCCCGATTGAGAGCCCCACGCCAGGACCGCGTCCGCCGCGTCGACGGGAGTCCCGTCCGACCACTTGGCGGTGTCGGCGTAGGTCAGCTTGACCTTCAGCGGGTTGTCGGAGACCTTCTCATATGTGCCGTAACTCGGATTCGCCTGCAAGTTCAGGTCTTCGTCGTAATAAACGAAGTTATCCCTGGTCAGGTAGACCAAGTTGACGTTGGTCATGTTGTTGCCGTAGCTGGTCAGCGAGTTCATCGAGTACATGTACTCGTTGTACATGGCCACGAGCGTGGTCTCCTCGTTCAGGTTCGACTGCACTTCGGGTGCGGCGCAAGCCGACATGCCCAGTGCGCCGGCAGTGAGCGCCGCCACGACAGAAATGATCCTCTTCTTGCCCATATTTCCTCCTGGAGGTTGGGTTAGCGGAGCCTCTTGATGACTCCAGCGAAAGACAGGACTAAGAGTAGACCAAGACCAGCGGTGAGGTCATTCACCCGGCCGGCCGCCAAGTCCCATATCAGGCGCTGGCCGGCCGCACACCCGTCCCGTGTTACATGCCTGAAACATCGGCGCAACCCTTCGGTTACGGCTGGTGCCTAGCGTTAGTTCAGTTCAATCCTGACCTGTGGAGGAAATATGTTCCAAGGCGCCGACGACCTGTTGGCCTTCATCGCGAGCGAAGGTATCGAGACCGTTGATATCCGCTTCTGCGACCTGCCCGGTGTGCTGCAGCACTTCGCCGTTCCGGCCAAGGCTTTTGGCCCGGAAGTCTTCGAGGATGGCCTGGCGTTCGACGGCTCGTCCATTCGCGGCTTCCAGAAGATTCACGAATCCGACATGGCGCTGTTGCCGGACCCGACAACCGCGTTCGTGGACCCGTTCCGCACCAAGAAGACCCTCGCGTTGAACTTCTTCGTGCACGACCCGCTCACCAAGGAGCCGTACAGCCGCGACCCCCGCAATATCGCCCGCAAGGCCGAGAATTACCTCGCCAGCACGGGTATCGGCGACACGGCGTTCTTCGCTCCCGAAGCTGAGTTCTACATCTTCGATTCCGCCCGGTTCGAGACCAAGCAGAACGCGTCGTTCTACTACATCGACTCCGAAGCCGGCGCCTGGAACTCCGGACGTGAAGAAGAGGGCGGCAACCGCGGCTACAAGGTCAAGTACAAGGGTGGCTACTTCCCGGTTCCCCCGCTGGACCACTTCGCGGACCTGCGCGACGTCATGGTCACGAACCTGGAGAACGCGGGCCTGACGGTCGAGCGCGCCCACCACGAGGTCGGCACCGCCGG
>JAISUR010000011.1 GCA_031271975.1 Propionibacteriaceae bacterium | reverse complement strand
CAAAAGGCCGAGGGAAACAGATTGGTAGCTACAGTACAAAACCTGCAGCGCGGTGTTGTTGGAGACGTCCAGAGAGGTGAGCTGGTTGTAGAGGACGTCCAACCACGTCAGCGCGGTGCAGCCGGAGACGTCCAGGGAGGTGAGCTGGTTGCTGGTGACGTACAAATACTGCAGCGCGGTGTTGTTGGAGACGTCCAGGGAGGTGAGCTGGTTGTTGTTGACGTCCAAAGTCTGCAGCGCGGTGTTGTTGGAGACGTTCAGGGAGGTGAGCTGGTTGCCGTAGACGTTCAAAGTCTGCAGCGCGGTGCAGCCGGAGACGTCCAGGGAGGTGAGCTTGTTGTAGACGACGTTCAAAGTCTGCAGCGCGGTGTTGTTGGAGACGTCCAGGGAGGTGAGCTTGTTGTCGCCGACGCCCAAAGTCTTCAGCGCGGTGTTGTTGGAGACATCTAAACTGCCGTACAGATTTTTATTGCTCAGATACAAAGTTGTGATTCGCTTATCGGTCGCGTCCCCTGACCAGGTAACGCCCGTCCAGTCGCCTGGGACGTAGCTGCCGTCGGCAGGGTCGGCTTTCGCCCAGCCCAGACCATTGTTTTCGATGATGCTGTTGATAACCGCGATGTCACCAGCGTTGTAGGTGCTAGGCTCGTCGGCGTAGGCGGGTTTCGTCGTCAGCGCAAGCTGTGAAAGCAGCACAGCCGCTACCAGCGCCAGCGACAATGCAATTGCTTTCAGGCTGTGAGTCCTTCTTGTATTGTCATGTCCCATGATTGCCTACCGTCCGCTCATGCAAAACCAGTAACTGACCCTCGTCGGTATCTGGAGCACCGACATTGATTGGCTTGTGATGGCCTTGCTCAACAATCTAGCACTACCGTTCGAGGGCCGCCGGGTCACGTCCGCCCGGCAGGTCGGCGACCACCTCATCCTCTTGCTCGACGACGCCCAAGAGATTTCCGGCTTCGAGTTCGCTGGCTTCAGCGACGCTCAGTGGGCTCAGGTGGAGGACACGATCCGCTACGAGTTGGCACCCTTGGGCCGTACCATAGAGCCTCTGGACTGACCGGCATCGCGGCAACTCGCCCGACATGGTGGTTGACCCGGCCGGTGGCCCTCCCTAGGGTGTTGCCAACGGGCGAGGCGGTGGCATCGTGGACTTGGACATTCACTTCGAGCTTGAGTTCAACCTGCTCGTGATCCTGTTCCTGGGCGCGGTCGTGGTCGCCGCCGCAGCCGCGCTGGCGCGCAAGACGTCGATTCCCTCGCCGCTGATCCTCATCGTGGTCGGCGTGGCTGTCTCGTTGTCGCTGCCCGGCGACTTCACGATCCCCAACACGTCCGAACTCATCTTGGAAGGCGTGCTTCCACCGCTGCTTTTCGCCTCGGCGGTGGCCATCCCGGCCAAGGACTTCCGGCGCGACTTCACCGCCATCTCCATGCTCGCCGTCGTCCTCGTGGTCGTGACCGCGCTGAGTGTGGGCGCGCTGATCCACTTGTTGCTGCCCGACGTCAGCTATCCGGTGGCCGTCGCGCTTGGGGCAATCCTCAGCCCGACCGATGCTGTGGCGGTGGGCATCGTGGAACGCCTCGGCTCGCCGCCACGCCTGGTGACCATCTTGGAAGGCGAAGCGCTGATCAACGACGCCTCCGCCCTGGCGGTGATGACGACCGCGCTGGCTGCTGCCGGACTCAGCGAAGGGCATGTCGAGATCAGCCCCGCCGGCATCTCGATCTTGGCCGCGTGGATGGTGGGGACCGCGATCGTGGTGGGCCTGGTCGTCGGGTTCGTCGGTTTGTGGATATCGGCGAAGTGTCACCAGCCCGCACTGGGCATCCTGCTGTCGGTCTTGATCTCGTTCGCCGCTTACATCCCGGTGGAGGCCCTGGGCGGATCCGGCCTGGTGTCGTCGGTGGTGGCCGGGCTGATTTACGGGCAGAACGCGACCAAGCACATTCCTGTGCGCAACCGCATTTCCCAAGCGCAGGCCTGGGAAACCATCGAATTCCTGCTCGAAGGGGCGGTGTTCTTGCTGATGGGCCTCCAAATCCGCCAGATGTGGGAGGACCACAGAGGTGGCCTCAACGACCGGCTGGGCACCATCATGATCGCCGTGCTCGCTGGGCTGGCGGTGCTGGCGATGCGAGGTGTCTTCGTCGCGCCGCTGGTGAAGTTCATGCAGGTGCGCGCGAAGCTGCGGTTGAAGGGCCGTGACAAGATCGTCGAAAAACTCGACCCGGCCCGGTCCGCGAAAGACAGCGCGGTGACCAAACGCCGTCGCCGGCTGGCCGACCTCGACTATCTGGCGGGCAGCCCGATGACGTGGAAGGCCGGCACCGTGCTCACTTGGGCGGGAATGCGCGGCGTGGTCACCTTGGCCGCGGCCCAGTCATTGCCGATGGGCACTGACCGACGCCCGGCCCTGCTGCTGATCGCCTTCTTCGTGGCCGCGATCTCGCTGTTCACGCAGGCGGGCACGCTGCCGATTCTGCTGCGCGTCTTCGGTATGGCCGGACACGACCCGCTGGTGGCGGCCCGCGAACGCGACCGCATCCAGCATACGTTGGCGCGTTCCGCCGCGGCACACCTCAACGACCCCGACTTGCGCCGGCCCTCCGGGGAGCCCTACTCGCAGGCCGCCATCGACGTTGTCTCGGACAAATTTGCCCTGGATCTGAACGTGGCGGACATCGACCAACACTCCCAAGTCAATGGCGAGGCCTACTACGAGTCGCTGGCCGAGATAGACGCGATGCACGAGGAGGCGCGCGAGTTGGAACTCCTCACCGTTCACGCCCTGCGCCACGAGTTGCTGCGCGCCCGCTCTGACGGCGTCTACACCTCGCACGCCTTGAAGGAAGCCCTGGACGAATTGGACGCCGAAGAGATATCAGTCACGCTGCGCCGCGAGAACGAAGAACAGGTTCGCTAGACTCAAGGCGTGGAATTTGTCGCCGCCCTGGTCATCGTGGGGGCGTTGCTGAGTTTCGTTCTGGCGGTCTGCGTCGTCCCGATCTATCTGGTGGCCACACGGCGGCAGCGTCTGGAACGCAAGCGAAACCGCTCGGCTCCGATGTTGAGCAGCTTGGCGACCGTCGTCGAAGAACGCGTGTCCAGGTATGGCGGCGGCGAATCCTCCATCCGCGAACAGCATTTCGCCACTTTCGAGATGCCCGACGGCAGCAGATTCGAGTTGGCCGTGCCCGAAAACGTAGCCGGAGTCATCACCGCCGGGGACGTGGGCCAATTGACCTGGCAGGGCAGTTGGTTCATCGGCTTCCAGCGGCAAATCCTGCGCTGACTCGTTTTCCGGCCACGAAGGTGGCGTGCGCCCGGATGCCGCGCAAATGCGCCGCCGCTTCAGCTGTGGTGGGGAAGTCTTGCAGGGGGTTGGCCGTCAGCACGGCCACGTCGGCTGGCTGGCCGACCGCCAACTCGGACCCGGTCGCGGCAGCCAGCGCTTGAGCGGTAGTCAAGCTCTGTGCGGGATTCCACGGCTCATCACCTGGCTCTGAGCGGTGGACGGCTGCCGCCATGGCCAGCCAAGGATCCAGGGGCGACACGGGCGCATCTGATCCCAGGCGCAGTTCGACGCCGGCAGTTGCCAGGGCGCGCAGCGGGAAGCAATCATCGGTCCGCTCGGGCCAGATCCGGTGGGTGAGGGTGCGGTCGTCAAGCAAGTGGGCCGGTTGGACGGACGCCGCGACGTTGGGCGCCAGGGTCGGCCAGGCAGTCACCAACTCGTCAGACATGAGTTGGGCGTGTTCGATCGTGCCCGCCGCGCCGGTGGCCGCGAACGCCCGCAGCGCAGATTCCACGGCGGCGTCGCCGATGGCGTGGACGGCGGCCGCCAAGCCGTGCCGATGGGCCGCGCCGAGCAACTGCTCCAACTCGGCCTGCGAGTAGTTGGCCGCCCCCCGCGAACCCGTCCCCGCATACGGGGTGCGGCAATACGCCGTCTGCGTGTTGAGCGAGCCGTCCGAGATGATCTTCAGCGGGCCCATCGCCACCAGTGGGGCCTCGTCAGAGCCGACCAGCGTGTCGCCGGTGTGCACGCCGGCGTCGATCGCCGCGTCGAGGTGCTGCGGGTAGACGGCGGCGCGCACTTTGACGATCCCGGTGTTGGCCCAGCGGGTGGGCCAGCTCGTAAATCCCGGCTCGAACTCGAAGTCGTCGACACTGGTGACACCCAGCGCGGCGGCGGCTTGGCCGGCGGCCAGATATGCCGCGTCCGCGCCATCCTCCAGCGCGGTCAGGGCTCCGACGACGCGGAACCACTCCGTCTCGCGCACCACGTCGTCGCGCCACGGCAAGTTGAACAGGGCCAGCGCCGAGGAGTTCATCCAGGCGTGGTGGAAGTCGCCGCTCAATAGTGCGGCGGGGATGTCGGGGCAGGCCGCATCGAGTGCGGTGGTGGTGGGGGCCTGCGGCCAGCTCGCCGGGCGGTGGCCGGTTCCGACCAGCAGCTTTCCGTGAAAACCTGGCCGGGCCTGGGCGACCAGCGCCGCGGCTTCGGCCACGCACTGGGCGCCCGCCAACTGTAGCCGCTGCCGGCGCAGCGCCCATTGGGCGAAATGCACGTGCGCGTCCCGCAGTCCGGGGATGGCCCAAGCGCCTTCCGCGTCCAGGCATTCTTCGCCGTCAAGCAGGTCCAGGTCGCCGATTGCGGTGATCCGGCCGGCGTCGAAACGCAGCGAGGTGGGGTTGGGCTGGGCGCCTACCAGGCGGACGTTGCGCAGCAGGAAAGACATGGGTGCAGCGTATCGTTGCCCGTTGGGCTAGCGGCGGCGTTTCCGGGTGCGGATCAGGGCAATCGCGAAAACGCAGGTGATCAGGCACATCAGGGCGTAGGGGAGCGCGTCGGAGGCGTTCAGCAGGCCACCGGTGTGGATGCCGGGGTTGTCTGGATCTTGGGGGGTGTCGGGCTGGTCTTGGCAGCCGTCGTGGGCGCGGACGGTCACATTGAAGCTCTCCACCACGGATGCTTGGCCCAAGGAGCGCCCCGCGGTTTGGGAAGCCGGGAAGCGGTACCCGACCTGAACGGTGGCGTCGGCGCCAGGGGCCAGCCGGAACTCGGCCAACTGCACATCCCCGGCCTTGCGGGCGGCGGAATAGCTGATTGAGCCGGTTTGGCCTTGGACGTCCCAGTAGAGCTGAGTCAAGTCTTCGAGCTCGGAATTGACCGCCCCAGGAGGTACGTCTTGCAGGACGTCGGTGACGAGGACGGACACCACGGCGTCGTCGCAGAGCTGTGGCGCCCGGTTGTGGATCCGCAGTGTGCGGTGGATGTCGTCGCCGGGCACCACCACGGGCGTGCCCAGGAACGAATCGGACGTAGTGGTGTAGGTGGTCTCGCCCAGGCCCAGGTTGTACGTTGGCCCGTCCCAAGCGCCGATGTCGTCGGCGTGGGCTGCGGGCGCGGCGGCCAAGACGGTGAAAGCCACCGCCATGGCCGCCAGCGGGCGAACCTTCATCAGACCATTGCCCTTCTGGGTGTGGACGCCGCCCGCCGTGGGGTGGGCGCGGCGGCGGCCGGCCCGTCTTCGGACGGGTCATTCTTGCGGCCGGGCTTGACTATGAGGAAGATCCCATAGCCGATGATCGCGACCGCGACGCCGGTGACCAGCATTCCGGACTGGCCGCCGGCTTTCTCCACCAGCGTGCCGAGATACGGGATGTGGTAGAGGTAGCGGAAGCGGATCTGCTTGCCTTCGACGACCGGGTCGGCTGCCGAGTTGGCATCGCCCTGCATGATGAAAGCCACGGTGCCATCGGCTCCGATGCGGGTACCGATGACTCGGTGCGTTATCAGCTCCGGGTCGTCCGGGTTGGGCAGGTACGTGATGATGTCGCCCACCTGGACTTCGGCCGGAGCCACCGCTTCGGTGATGATGCGGTCACCAGGGTTGAATGTCGGCTGCATTGAGCCGGTCAGGACCGTCAGCGCCTGCCCACCCCGAAGGGCGGGCACGGCGGCCGCGGCCACGGCCAGGGCGGCCAGGGAAAGCGCCAGCGCCCAGCCGACGCCTCCCAGCAGCCCGCGGATGAATCCGTGTTTCATTGGTTCGACCCCTTACCAGTTCGCGCCTAGGCGTTGAACTGAGTGTTGTTGGAGCTGCCCTTCCAGGCGTCCACCTCTGCGGCGTTACGGCTCTGGACCAACGAGATCTTCAAGCCGTTGGTGAGCTTCACGATGTCGGCGTTCACGTCCGTGGTGCCGGTCACCTTGCCGGTGTTCGGGTTGGCGGCCTTGCCGGTCGAATCCTTGTCCCAGGTCATGACCAGGGCAACGCACATGTTGTAATCGGTGGCCGTGGCGGGCAGCTTCGGCAGCGTGCCGTCATCCTTGCCGGACTGCGATGGGGCCTGGAAGAAGCCCACGACCTCGCCATTGCCCTTCGTCTTGATGTCTTGAATGTCGGTGCTGGAGATCTCTGTGCCGTTGACGTACACCTTGAGGTAGCCTTCCACGGCGGTGGCGAAAGTGCTCGACGTGCTGACCGTGCCGAAGTCGGCGGTCATCTTGGCAACCAGGTTGTCGCCCTTCAGAGCGGCCTTGAACGGATAAACCTGCACGACGGAGTCGCCGGGCACCATGTTCCAGCCGTCCGGCGTGGCGTGGCCCGTGTAGGTACCCGACGGCAGGCAGCCCGCCAAGGTGCTGAGGTCCTTGGCCGTATCGGTGTCCGTTTTGGAATCCAACCGGTCTGTGGAGGTGTCGTAGATGCCGGTCGCCGGGGCAGCGGACAGCACCAGGTCGCCGGCGGTGATCGCCGCCGAGCCGGTCACGGTGCCTTCGGACGACCACAGGGCGTAGGTGCTGCCGCCGAGAAGCAGCGCGGCACCAGCCAGGCCCACCAGAAGGCCCTTGACCTTCGTATTCTTCGAGTTGCTCACTATGAGCCTCCTTATTTTCTATTCTTCGTGTTGTTTCGGTCGGCTGGCAGCCTCCCGTTCCCGCACTGGGCGGAAGTCTGAATGTCAGGCGTGGAACACTTCGTGCCGCAGTTGCAGCAGGTCGAGGCGCGGGCCTTGCGTGGCCCGGAACTTGGCTTCCCACGAGTCGGATGTGCTCAGCACTTGGCCGGATTCGGTCCGCACGGTGACCCACGCGGTGTTCTTGTAGCTTTGCTGTTTGGGGTAGGTGGTGACGCAGGCGACCCAGTGGTGCGTCGCCGTGGCCGCGGCCTTCAATGCCGGCACCGCGGATTGCGCGCCTGTGGATGGGTGCCCCGCGTCGAGGTGATGCCAGGCCTCGTCCGCGTCGCCGTCGCCGTCCAAGTCCCGCGCGACGCGGATGGACGCGCCTTCGAACACCGGATCGGTGTTTGCCTCAAAGGTGTCCGCCAGCGAGATCTCGTAGTCCAAGCCGACGTTTCCGTCCGCGCGGGCTTCGACCTGGAAGGTGAAGCAGGTGTCGTAGCTGTCGCTGGTATTTATGGCGGAGCCGCCCGCGGCCTGGTCGTGCAGGTCTTCGTCCGCGCTCACAAATACCAAGTCAGCCGCGTCGCGGGCGGTGTCGGCGCCGTTTTCCTGGTGGTCGCCCGCGACGGCGAAACCCACCAGTCCGGAGCCGACGGCGATCGGTTCCACGGTGTGTGCCTGCGACCACAGCGCATAGGTGTCGCCGCTGGTCAGACCCACGGCGAGGATGAGGGCCGCAACGGCCACTATCAGTTTCTTCACGGCGCGACCACCCCCGTCTCGTCGCCGGTGAATCCGGTAACGGGAAGGCGGGTCTGGGTCAGCCGAGCGGTGAATCCCCCGACCTGGGGGGACTCGGTTTGCTCGTAGGCCAGGTCTGCCGGGTCGAATTCGTTCTCGCGGTGAATTCGCAGCACCCATACGATGTCGCGCTCGGTGTCGCCCCAACTTGCCGCGAGCCGCGAATCCTCCGTTTCGGTGATCCGCACGTCGGTTCCGACTGTGCCCGCGGCGAGCACCTCGTCGGCTTGGCCAGCGACGCTGGTGTAGAGCGTGAACGTGTCACCGGACTCGGTGGCCGGCCAGTCGATGTCCAGCACCCCGGCCAGATTGTCGCCCTTCATGGTGCCGCGCAGGCAGAAATCGAAATCGAGCGAGTCGCCCGGCTGGTACAAGAAATCGGCCGGATCGCCGGGGCTGCCCGCGCTGATTCCATCGGCGTCGGCGGACAATTCCGCCCAAGTTTGCCCACAGTGGCTGAACTCCAGGTTGCCGGACTTGATCGCCCGCGCGCCGGAAGTGCCGGTGGCGCTGAACAGAGCCCAGGTGGCCCCGGCTGCGATCAACGCCGCCAGTGCCGCCGCGGCGGTGCGTGTTGTGCTGCCCATGCCCATCACTTCCAGTTCGTGGCCAGTGAGCTTTGGCCGGGTTGGTTGGAACTGAACGTGCCGCGCCTAGTGCTCGGTTCGGCGCACCCGTTGACGATGGTGGACATCGCCGTGGGGCTGGTCAGCGTGTACGTGGACATGAACGAGTTCTCGAAGGACTCCGCGCCGATGTCTGCAGCGTTGAACGCCGGGAAACGGAAGCTGTTCGCGTTGGTCAGCCGGCCGCGCGCGTTGAAGAACGAGATGAAGTGGTTTCCGGCGCTGGAAACCGACGACAGGTTGAACGAGCCCGCTGGGATCGAGGCCAGGTAGCCGTCCATGTTGAAGCCCCACAGGAAGTGGGTGCCGACGCCGGTCAGCGAGCCGAACGCGAAGCTGCCCGCCGGCAGGTTGGTCAGTTTCCCGCCGTCGTTGAATTCGGCGAACACCCAGTTGGTGACACTGGACAGCTTCGACGTGTTGAAGCTGCCCGCCGGCAACTGGGACAACGCGCCGTTCTCGTTGAACTGCCGGAAGAAGTCGAAGTCGGCGGTGGCGATGTTGCCGGTGTTGAACGAGTTCGCGGGCAGGGACGTCAGCTTGCCGGTGTTGTTGAAGTTGCTGAAGAAGCCGGTGCCGACGCTCGTGACCGCCGCACTGAGCCGGAATGATCCCGCGGGCAGTGAGACCAGTTCGCCCCAGGAATTGAAGTGGCCGAAGAAGCCGTTGCCGAACGACGTCATGTTGGAGATGTCGAACGAGCCGGCGGGCAGCGCGGTGAGTTTGCCGCCGCGGTTGAACTCGTAGCAGAACATGTTGCCGCTGGCCGCGGTGGCGTTCGTCATATTGAACGACCCGTCGGGCAGGCTGGTGAGCGCCCCGTTGTTGTTGAAACCGAAGAAGGCGCCCTGGCGGAAGTTGCTGATGCCGTTCAGCACCATCGAACCCTCCGGCAGCGAAGTCAGCTTCCCATTTCGGTTGAAGTACGCGAAGAACATGCCGTTGCCGTTGACCGCCGTGATCCGCGAGGTTTTCAGGGCACCTGCGGGCAGTTGGGTTAGCGAACCGTTCTCATTGAACGAGGAGAAGAAGTTGGCGCCGACCGTGCCTTCGATGCGCGAGGTGTCCAGGGACCCGGCGGGCAGGCTGGTCAGCGAGCCGTCCTTGTTGAAGTTCTGGAAGAAGTTGCCGCCAGCGGTGACAATCCAGTGCGTGTCCAACGTCCCCGCGCTGAAGTCGAGGATGGCTCCGCCGTTGTTGAAACCGCACATCATGTTTCCGGAAGCGCTCTGGTAAAGGAACGCGTTGCTGGTGGACACGAAATCGGTCAGCGGCGGAAAGCGTGTCACGCGCACTTGAGAGGCTGTGGTGCCCGCCTTGGGGACCAGCGGCGTGGCGCAGCCCGTCGGCGAGGGGAGATAGGGCGCGGTGTGGAGCCTGGAAACCAGCCGTACCGTGTAGCTGCCCGGCTGGGTGAACGTGTGGGTCTTGGCTGCCGCCAGGCCCAACTCGTCGTTGGAGCCTTCGACGCCGGTGTCGTTCCATTGCACGATCACGTTGTCGGTGTCGAAATACCTGTTCAACGCGATCACCTGGTTGCTGGAGGTGACCGTGACCTGCAGGTCGATGATCGACGAGTAGCGCAGCTCGCCAGCCTTGACCACGCTCACGTCGTAGTTGGACAGCTTGCCCGTCCCGCCGGCCAACCCGACGTGGCCGACGACCTCGTGGTCGGTGCCCAGTTCCAAGTTGTCGAAGGTGAACTTGCCGACAGGCGTGGCCGTCAGCGTCTCCTGGCCAACCAAGCCGTCCCAGGCGGCGTTGAATTCGGCGTCCCAAGTGCTTGGAGTGACCCAATCCCTGCCATCGTCGTATTTGACTATGTCCAACCGGTAGGTGACCGGCTTCGGGATGATCGAAGCGTTGTGGACCGTGACCACATAGCCGGACGGCAGCTTGTACTTGTCGGCGTCGTCTCCCGCCAGCGCGAAGTTGCGGCAGGTGACGATACGCGAGGTGGAGGCGTCCTTGCCGTCGTACTCGCACACGGTGTTGGAGGTGTCCAATGTGACGTCGTCGCCGTCGTCTACGCCGATCAGCCGCAGGTTGGGCAGGTCGGCGTGGGTGGTGCCGTCGTAGTAGCGCGACGGTGGTGGGAACGTCGCTTCGACGCCGAGGGGCGACATGGTCGGCTCACCGGTAATGCCGCACAAATCCCAGGTGTGGCCCGGCATCTGTGTCGGGTAGGTCTCGATGACGCAGTCACCCTCGTGGTCGTCGTGGATCGTGATGCCGGGTTCCTGCTCGGGGTAGAAAGCCTCGTCGCCGTCGTTGAACACGCGGTACACCCAGGTGATCTCAGTGCTGTCGGGAATGGATGAGCCTTTCGCGATCTCGGTGACGCAATCCGAGTCGAACCTGATCCGGTCGGCGTTGGAATACGCCGTGCGGTCCTTGGCGAGCAGATCGAACATGCTGGCCGGCGGGAAGTCGCAGGTCGCGCCCGGCTTCTTCACGACCGCGTACTTCTTCAAACGCAGCGCGCCATCGCTGCCGCCCGGATTGTCGTCTTCGCCGGGGTCGTTAGGGTTATCCGGGTCGGCTGGGTCGTCGCCCGGATCACCCGCGTCGCCGGACCAGGCGGCTGCCAACCGCCAATCGCCGCCCGCGTCCAGGGCCTCCGAAAAGGGCAGCGGTTCGCCCGGATTCGCAGTCCCGAAGGGTGTGTCGCCCAGGTAGACATCCCAGTGGTCAAACTCCGCGCCGGAAGAATTCGCGGGGATGTCGAGCGGAATTGTGTAGTCGGCGGCCTCCCAGTGGTCGTCCGCCCAAGTGATCAACTCAGTCGCGTCGGTGGGGAGGCCAGTGACTCCATTGGACGCTTGATAGCGGACTTGGTACTGGTACACGCCGGTCAGCCGGACTGGGTAAGTGGTGAAGCCGGAGGACAGGCAATCTCCGGGCGCCAGCTCCAGATTGGGGACCTGATACCAGAAACCGAGATGGATGAATGCCTCGTAGTGATGCAGCGCCAGGCCGCCCTTGAGGACGGGCTGATAGGCGGGTACCTCCCAGCCGCCGTCACAGGTAGTGGAGGTGTAACCGTCGACCTCGTCCACGCCAGGGGCCATGTCGGCGGGCAGCCCGCTCACATCACCGGTGGCCCGGTCAGTCCAGTAGACCGTTTGGCCAGACGTGGCGGAGGGCCAGGTGTTGGCGGAATCGTCGCCAAACGCCAGCAAAGTGCCGAATGCCAGGGCTGTGACCGCAGTCGCGGCCAGGTACCGCAGCAGTGTTCGCACGCCGTTCACCGTTCCCTCCAAAATGCTTAATGGCGGCGTGGGACCAGGGCGGAATCAAGGTTGATTGATTCGGGCAACACCGTCGGGCCCTATGTACTCACGCACTTTCAAGACAACTCACCCGCAGCTCGCGAAGAGTACTCAGCCCGGCGTAGTGGTGACATCTTTTTGCCGAACTGAGTACCGTGCCTCGGTTACCTTGGGAGTGTTCGTCCAGCTGACTAGGCACTTTCGCGAGTCGCACGGGGACCTCAAGGCAGGCGGCCCGCCCAAAGGTCCTTGGCGTTCGCGAGCTGCTTCTTCGAGCAGCCCCCGCGCTGATATGACAGGTACCGCTTCCCGGCTTTGACCTGCGCCATGCAATCGGCCGAAGTTTCGGACGGGCTCGTGGAAAGCCGCTTGGGCTTGCCGAACTTGCTCAGCAGGATGTCCTGCCGGGCCTGGTAGGTGTATTGCCGGAAGACGAAGTTCGCCGTCGCGTGGCCAATCTCGTGGGCGACGACCTTCTTGAGCTTGCCGGCGGACAGCCCCGAGCGGACCTCGATACGCGAGGCCCCGAAGCCCAGGGCCCAGCACAGGCCGGTCGTCGACTTCGGCATCTTGTTCGTGAGGGTGACGGACGTGATGTGGGTGTGCTTGGCCCACTTCTTCAGGTACGCCCGCACTTTCTTGCGTTCCTTGGCCGTGCCTCCGGTGACTTTGATCTTTGCCGGCGCCAACCGCTGCAGCGTTTCTGGGACAGAGGCGCTGGCTTCCGGGGTGGGTTCGGTTGTTTGGTCGGCGGCGGTAACGTCGCTTTCCACGATGGCTGCCACAGCGGGCAACGGTTGTTCTGGGGCCGCGGGAGTGGGTACGCATCCACTGAGGCCCACCGCTAGGGCCGCGGCGGCCAACGCCACCTTCGCCCAGTTTCGGACATTGTTCATTACTGCTTCCTTCACACAGTCGTTCGCGTGCGCCGAGCCCGGACAAGTCCCGTCCGGCACGCACGCCACACCAGGCCAAGCAGTCCACGGGTTTGGGCATGACGGGTACGCAGAAACTGTGTTTGAGCCTTGAGAGGGGTCGCAGTGAGTACGCGCCTTGTGATGCCTGGGCGCGAAATTGGGTATTGATGCCGAGGTGTCGGTACGCCGCCTGGGGACTTCGTGAGTGCGGGGCGCTACCATATTGCGAGCCCCGTATCCAAGGAGTGGCAGTCATGAAAGACCCCATCGGCGTTGTGCTGGTGAACCTCGGAACACCTGACGAGCCCACGTTGCCCGCCGTGCAGCGCTACCTGCGCGAGTTCCTGCTCGACCAGCGCATCGTGCCGCTGCCCAGGATCATGTGGCAGCCCATCTTGGAGACGGCGATCATGCATGGCCATGCCCGGCAATCCACCGAGAAATACGCCAGCGTGTGGCTGCCGGAAGGCTCGCCGCTGATGGTGCACACACGCGCGCAGGTGGCCGCGCTGCGGGGGAAGCTGGGGGATGGCTATCGGGTTGAATTTGGCATGCGGTACGGCAACCCGGCCTTGGGCGAAGTCTTAGCCGGCATGTTGTCCGACGGGCTGCGCCGGGTGCTCGTGGTGCCCATGTACCCGCAATACTCGACCACCACCGTCGCCACCGTCCTCGACGCGCTGTCCGACTTCATCCGGGCTTCGCAGGACCAATTCGAATACCGCACGTTGCGCGATTTCCACGACGCCCCCGAATACATCGAGGCGTGCGCCCAGCGCATTGAAGCCGTCTGGCAGGCCCAGGGGCGTCCTGATTTCGCCGCTGGAGAGAAACTGCTGCTCAGCTACCACGGCATCCCGGTGAGCATGTTCGCGAAGGGCGACCCGTATCCCAACGAGTGCAAGACCACGACGCAGTTGCTGCGCGAGCGCCTGGGGTTGGGGGCCGAGGATGCCGAGATGACTTTCCAATCGAAGTTCGGCAACGAGCCTTGGTTGACGCCTGCCACCATCGACCGGGTGGCGGAACTGGGCGCGCAGCACGTGGCGCGGCTGGATGTCTTTTGCCCCGGTTTCGCCGCCGATTGCCTGGAGACGGAAGAAGAGATCGGCATGCTCAACCGCAAAGCCTTCACGGACGCCGGCGGTGGGAAATTCAATCGGGTGCCTTGCCTGAACGACTCCGAACCCTTCATAGGATTGCTGGCCGATTTGGTGCGGCGGCACACCTCAGGTTGGTAGCAGGGAGGGGTGCGGTCACTCCCCGCCGGAGCGGCGCAGCACTTCGGAAAGCCTTTCCGCCGCGGCGATGACGGCCGGAGCGTGCAGGCGTCCGGGCTGGCGAGAGAGGCGTTCGATGGGGCCGGACACGGAAACGGCCGCGATGACTTTGCCTGACGGCGAACGCACCGGGGCGGAAACCGAGGCGACCCCCTGTTCGCGTTCGGCAACAGACTGGGCCCAGCCGCGGCGGCGCACGGTGGCCAGCGCCACGGCGGAGAAGGTGGAATTCTGCAGGCCGCGTTGGATGCGCTCCGGATCCTCCCAGGCGAGCAGCACCTGGGCGGCAGACCCGGCGTTCATGGTCAACTGCGAGCCTACCGGGATGGTGTCGCGCAGTCCTGCGGGCCGTTCGGCGGCGGCGGCACAAACCCGGAAGTCGCCCTGGCGGCGGAATAGTTGCGCGGATTCCCCGGTGATGTCGCGCAGGCGCGCGAGCACCGGCCCGGCCGTGGCGAGCAGGCGGTCTTCGCCTGCCGCCGACGCGAGTTCGGTCAGGCGCGGGCCCAATACGAATCGGCCTTGCAGGTCGCGACTGACCAAGCGGTGGTGTTCGAGGGCTACGGCGAGGCGGTGGGCCGTGGGGCGGGCCAGCCCGGTGGCGGAAACCAGCCCGGCCAGAGTTGTGGGGCCTTGTTCCAGTGCGGTAAGCACCAGGGCTGCCTTGTCGAGTACGCCTACACCGCTTGAGTTGTCCATATGATGATACTCTCATCTTGCATCCTGGAATGCAAGGTGCCAAGCTAGATTCATCTGAAAATCCAGCGATTGGAGCCGCCATGGGTAAGACCCTGAGCGACAAAGTCTGGGAAGCCCACGTCGTACGCGCCGTTGCGGGCGAGCCGGATCTACTCTACATCGACTTGCAGCTGGTGCACGAGGTCACCAGCCCGCAAGCTTTTGACGGGCTGCGGTTGGCCGGGCGAAAAGTGCGCCGGCCGGAGCAGACCATAGCCACCGAGGACCACAACACCCCCACCCTCGACATTTGCGCCCCTATCGCCGACCCGGTTTCCAAGCTCCAGGTCGACACGCTGCGGGCCAACGCGAAGGAATTCGGCATCCGGCTGCACTCGCTGGGCGACGTGGACCAAGGCGTCGTCCATATCATCGGCCCGCAGTTGGGCCTCACGCAGCCGGGGCTGACGATCGTGTGCGGAGATTCGCACACCGCGACCCACGGGGCTTTCGGCGCGCTCGCGTTCGGCATTGGCACCTCTGAAGTCGAACACGTGCTGGCCACGCAGACGCTGCAGCAGGCTCGGCCCAAGCGCATGGCCGTGAACATCAACGGCGAGTTGGCTCCCGGGGTCACTGCCAAGGACGTCGTGCTGGCGTTGATCGCCAAGGTCGGCACCGGCGGCGGGCAGGGCTACATCGTGGAATACCGCGGCTCGACCATCGACGCGCTTTCCATGGAAGGCCGCATGACGATCTGCAACATGAGCATCGAGTGGGGAGCGAAAGCGGGCATGATCGCGCCCGACGAGACGACGTTCGCCTATTTGAAAGGACGCCCACATGCGCCCGAAGGCGCCGACTGGGATGCCGCGAAGGCCTATTGGGAGACGCTGTACACCGACCCCGACGCCGTCTTCGACGCCGAGGTGGACATCGACGCCGCCACGTTGACGCCATTCGTCACCTGGGGGACAAACCCCGGACAGGGTGTGCCGCTCAGCGCCGCGGTGCCGAGCCCAGCCGATTTTGCCGATCCGGTGGAGGCTGCCGCCGCAACGCGCGCGTTGGAGTACATGGGGCTGCGGGCCGGAACGCCGATGCGGGATATCAAGGTGGACACCGTCTTCCTCGGCTCCTGCACGAACGGCCGTATCGAAGACCTGCGCCTGGCAGCGTCGGTGCTGGGTGGCAAACACATCGCCGACGGGACTCGCATGCTTGTGGTTCCCGGTTCGGCGCGGGTGCGGCTACAGGCGGAGGAAGAGGGCCTTGACAAGGTGTTCCTAGCCGCCGGCGCGGAATGGCGCGCGGCGGGTTGCTCGATGTGCCTGGGTATGAATCCGGATCAGTTGCAGCCCGGCGAACGCTCGGCTTCGACTTCCAACCGGAATTTCGAAGGACGCCAGGGCAAGGGCGGTCGCACTCACCTGGTATCGCCCGCCGTCGCCGCGGCGACGGCTGTCCGGGGCACTTTGAGTTCACCAGCGGATATATAGGGGACGGCAATGGAGAAGTTTTCCAGCCACATTGGCATAGCGGTGCCACTGCGGCGCAGCAACGTGGACACCGACCAGATCATTCCCGCCGTGTACCTGAAGCGGGTGACCCGGACGGGTTTTGAGGACGGGTTGTTCTCCGCATGGCGCGGCGACCCGGCCTTCGTGCTGAACAACCCGGCGTACGCAGCCGGCTCGATCTTGATCGCCGGCCCGGATTTCGGCACCGGCTCGTCCCGCGAACACGCCGTATGGGCGTTGCAGAACTACGGCTTCAAGGTCATCATCGGATCGCGTTTCGGCGACATCTTCCGCGGTAATTCCGGTAAGGCGGGTCTGCTGCTGGCAACTGTGCCGCAGGAAGTCGTCGAGCGGCTCTGGGAGATCGCGGAGACTGATCCAGGCATATCCTTCGAGGTTGGCCTGGTCTCCAAGGAGATCGCCGCGGGCGGTGAAGTGTTCGGGTTCGAGATCGACGACTACACCAGGCACCGCCTCTTGGAGGGTTTGGACGACATCGGGCTGACGTTGCGCCATGAGGCGGACATCGCCGACTTTGAGGCGAAGCGCCCGGCTTGGCTGCCGAAGACCTTGCCGGTGAAAACCGCTGGCTGATTGGCCTGCGGCGGCTGATAGGGTTGGCGTCATCATGAGCGCTCAACCTGTCCGCGTGGCTCTCGTATTCGGGGGCGTCAGTTCCGAACATGAGATTTCCTGCCTCACCGCCGGCGGTGTCGCCAGGGCGATTGATCCGTCCCGATTTGAGGTGATCGGCATCGGCATCGCGAAGGACGGGCGGTGGTTGCGCATCCCGCTGGAGGACGTCAAAGCGCTCAAGGTGGTGGGCGGCGCGCTTCCGATCGTTGACCCGGAGTATCCGGAGGCGCTGGTGCTGCGTGCGGCGGGAGGGGCCAACGTGGGCACCATCGACGGCACGCAACTGATAGATATGCAGCCCTTCGATGTCGCCTTCACGCTGCTGCACGGCCCGTTTGGGGAAGATGGCACGATCCAAGGCATGTTCGAGATGCTGGACATCCGCTACGTGGGCGCTGGCGTCGCCGCGAGCGCCATCGGCATGGACAAAGACCTGATGAAGCGGTCGATGACCGCCGCGGGGTTGCCGGTGGCGCCATGGGTGGCGTTCCCGACGTCCGCCTGGCTGCGTGACAAGGCACGCATCGCGGAAGACATCGCCGAGTTGGGCTATCCGGTCTTCGTCAAACCCGCGCGCGGCGGGTCTTCGGTGGGGATATCCCGCGCTGACGATCCGGAGCAGCTCGAAGAGTGCGTCGCCGCGGCCCAGCAGTTCGATCCGAAAGTGATCGTGGAGAAGGGTTTGATGGGGTGCCGCGAAATCGAGGTGGCGGTGCTGGGCGGACGCGGTTTCGAGCAGCCGCGGGCCTCCGTCCCGGGCGAGATCATTTTGCACGCCGGCCGGTTCTACGACTTCGCGGCGAAGTACTTGCCCGCGGATGAGCAAGTGACTTTGGCGATTCCGGCCGAGTTGGATGAGGACTTGACGGCTGCGGTGCGCGAGTTGGCCGCCCACACGTTCACCGTAATGAACGTCGAAGGGTTGGCCCGGGTGGATCTGTTTGTGGATTCGGGCGGCGAGGTTTACGTGAACGAGTTGAACACCATGCCTGGTTTTACGGCGACGTCGATGTTTCCCAGGCTGTGGCAGGCAACCGGCGTGGAGTATCCCGAGTTGGTGGCGGAACTCATCGAGTTGGCGCTGGACCGGCCATTGGGGCTGCGGTGAGCGACACCCTCGCGCAGATCGGCGAACATCCGCTGATCGAACGGTTGGTGGCCGGGCTGCCCAGCGGGGCCCAGATCGTGCTCGGGGCGGGAGACGACGCCGCCGTGCTGCGGTTTTCCGGAGATGTGGTCATTTCCACCGACACGATGGTCGAAGACGTCCATTTCAAGCGGGCTTGGTCCACACCGCACGATGTGGGGCGGAAGGCCGCGGCCAGTTCCATCGCGGATATCGAGGCGATGGGAGCCCGCCCGGTGGCGCTGGTAGTGGCCTTGAGCGTTGCCCAGTCAGAATCTGTGGACTGGATCCAAGGATTGCGGGACGGCATCGTCGCAGAGTGCGGGCGCGCGGGCGCCCAACTCGTGGGCGGCGACATTTCCAGCGGGCCGGTTCCCGTGATCACTTGCACGGTGTTGGGGGACATGGGCACACTCAGGCCCGTGACGCGGTCGGGTGCCAAGCCCGGCCAGGTTATCGCCTACGCCGGACGCCTCGGCATGGCGCACGCGGGCTGGATGGTGCTGCGGCGCGGTTTCCGTTCCCCCGCAGCCGTCGTCGACGCGCACCGTGTGCCCCAGCCGCCGTACGGCCAGGGAGCGGTAGCCGCGCTGGCGGGGGCCACCAGCATGATCGACATTTCTGACGGGCTGGTGGCGGATCTGGGACACGTGGCGAAGGCTTCCTCGGTGGAGTTGCGCGTCGACACCGGGAAACTCCCCATCCACGAGGCGCAGGCGACGGTGGGACAAGCCCTGGGCGGCGCCGACCCCGTGGAGTTCTTGTTAGTGGGTGGGGACGACCACGCGCTGGTGGCCACTTTCGATCCCGCTGCGGTGCCGGATGGCTGGCGGGTGATCGGAGAGGTGCGCGCAGGCGAGCCCGGAGTGCTGGTGGACGGCGAGCCGTGGAGCGAAGCGGGCGGCTGGGACCACTTCACAGCCCGCTGAACGCCGGTGGGGGAGTTAGCGGGTCGCGTGCTCGCTGGTGACGATGACGGCGACGTTATGCCCGCCGAATCCGAAGGAATTGTTGACTGCCGCGATGTCTCCGGCGGGCAATTCGCGCACCGTGGCGGCGATGTCGATCGGCAAGCCGGGCTCGGGATCGTCGAGGTTGATCGTCGGTGGCACCAGGCGGTCTCGCAACGCGAGCACGCAGGCGAGCGTTTCCAGCGAGCCGGCGCCACCGAGCAGGTGCCCGGTCATGGACTTGGTGCTGGTCACGATTGGTCCGGTGCCGAGTGCCATCTTGATGGACTGGGCTTCGGTCAAATCCCCTTGTGGCGTGGACGTTCCGTGGGCGTTGACGTGCTTGATGTCGGATGCGGACAACCCCGAGTCGGCCAGCGCCTTCAAGACCGCTCCCGCCTGGCCTTCGCCGGAAGGTTCCGGCTGCACGATGTCGTGCGAGTCGGAAGTTATCCCCGACCCGGCCAGCGTCGCGTAGATTCGCGCCCCGCGGGCCAGAGCATGCTCCAGAGTTTCGACGACGAGCACGGCCGCCCCTTCGGCGAGCACGAAGCCGTCGCGGCCGCGGTCCCAGGGCCGTGACGCCCGTTCCGGCTCGTCGTTTCGCTTGCTGAGCGCCTGCATTTGGGCGAAAGCCGCGATGGGCAGTGGATGGATGGTGGATTCGGTGCCGCCCACCACGGCGATGTCGGCCCGTCCCAACTTCAGCCGGTCGATAGCCAGCGAAATCGCCTCATTGGACGACGCGCACGCGGAGACAGGGGCGTGTACGCCGGCTTTCGCTCCGACTGCCAGCCCCACGTTTGCGGCGGGCGCGTTGGCCATCAGCATCGGGATGGTGAACGGGCTTACCCGCCGGTAGCCCTTCTCCTTGTGCGTGTCCCAGTTGTCGAGGAGCGAATGCAGGCCGCCGATGCCGCTGGCGACGGATACGATGAGCCGCTGCGGGTCCACAGCTCCCGGGTGCTCCCACGTGAAGCCGGCGTCTTCCCAAGCCTCCTGCGCTGCGATCAACGCAAGCTGCGTGGAACGGTCGAGGCGGCGCGCTTTGACCCGGTCGATGCGTTCGGATGGATCGACCAGCACCTGTCCGGCGATGCGCACCGGCAATTCCGCCGCCCACTCGGCTTGGATCTGCCGCACGCCGGAGCGTCCCGCCAACATGGCCTCCCAGGTGGACGGCACGTCGCCGCCCAGCGGCGTGGTGGCGCCGAGCCCGGTAATGACGATGGTCGTCATGGCCTACGCCTGATGTGCCTCGATGTAGGCGACGGCGTCCCCGACGGTGACCAGATTCTTGGATTCCTCGTCCGGGATCGTCACTGAAAACGCCTCCTCGCAGCCGACGATGATCTCCACCATCGCGAGCGAATCGACGTCCAGGTCGTCAACGAAGGACTTGTCGAGCTGCACCTTCTCCACCGGCGTCCCCGCGATGTCGTTGACGAGTTCGGCCAGCTTGGCCCGGATCTCCTCTGTGGTTGCCATTTGTTTCTCCTTTTCTTTACGGGAGCTTGATCACCTGGCCGGCATACACCAGCCCCGCCCCGAAACCTATGATCAGCGCCGTTTGCCCGGACTTGGCCTGGCCGGTGCTGAGCAGCTCGTCCATCGCGATGGGAATGGACGCCGCCGAATTGTTGCCGTATTTCTTGATGGTGCGGGCCACGACGACCCGCTCGGGAAGCTTGAGATAGCGCAGCATCGTGTCCGTGATGCGGTTGTTCGCCTGGTGGGGCAGGAAGACGTCGAGTTCTTCGGGGGACAGGCCCGCGGCTTCGAGGGCGCGCTTGGCGGCCGTGGCGATGAACGATGTCGCCCATTTGAAGACCGCTTGGCCGTTCATGCCTATCTTGGGCTCGGCGCCGAGCCGCAGCGCCTCGTCCCATTCCGCGGTTTGCCAGATCACCTCGTTGTGCTCGCCGTCCGACCCCCACACGACCGGGCCGATCCCCGGTTCGTCGGAGCCGCCGACAACAACCGCACCGGCGCCGTCGGCGAACAGGAACGCCGTGGATCGGTCGGTGACATCCGTCATGCGGCTCAACGTCTCGGCGCCGATGACGACGACGTTATGCGCTTGCCCCGCCCGGATGAGGGCCTCGGCTTGCGCGATGCCGTAGCAGAAACCGGCGCAGGCAGCCGAAATGTCGTAGGCGGCCGCGTCGCGCAGGCCCAACTCGGCGGCCAGCATCGGGGCGAGCGCCGGTGTCTGCTGGAAGAAGCTGACCGTCGACAAAATCAGACAGTCGATCTCCCCAAGCGGCAGGCTGGACCTGTCAATCGCCGTCCGCGCCGCGGCCAGAGCCAGGGTGCGGACGCTCTCATCTGGCCCGATCCACCGGCGTTCTGCGATGCCCGTGCGCTGCTGGATCCACTCATCGGTGGATTCGATCCATTGGCACATATCGGCATTGGTGACCACCCGGGACGGGATGGCCGAGCCCACAGACAGGATGCGGGCATAGGGCGCGCCGCTGCTTGCTAGCACTGTTGACCTCCGTGCTTTTCCGCGAACGCCCGCGCGTCGTCGATCTGGTCGGGGGAGTTGAGGGCGAAGACCTCGGTGCCGAGTTGGCGTTTAGCCATGGCGGTCAGGGTGCCGGCGGGGGGAAGTTCGAGAACGCCCGTGACGCCGAGTTCGGCCATGGTGGCCATACACAAGTCCCAGCGGACGGGTTTGGCCACCTGGTTGACGATGCGGGTCAGGTAGGCCGCGCCGCTGGCGACCACTTGGCCGTCAGCGTTGCTGAGCAGCTTCGTGCGTGGATTGTGGGTGCTGATCGCTTGTGACAGATTCGTCAGATATGCCAGCGCGGGCTCCATGTGCTTGGTGTGGAAAGCTCCGGCGACAGACAACGGCCGTAGCCGCGACTTTGCGGGAGGTGCGGCCGCGAGTGCGGCCAACTGTGCGGCTGTGCCGGCCGCGACCAACTGTCCGGCGCCGTTGTGGTTGGCCGCCGTCAGGCCGTTGGTGGTGATCGCACGCAGCACTTCGGCCTCGTCGCCGCCCAGGATCGCAGTCATGCCAGTGGGTTCGTTCGCGGCGGCCTTGGCCATCTGCCGGCCGCGTTCCCGCACGAAGACGATGGCTTGCTCGGCGGTGATCACGCCGGTGGACGCCGCGGCGGTGATCTCGCCGACCGAATGCCCTGCCGCGACGCCGGTCAGTTTGATTCCGGCGCCCGGGGAGGGGAACAGCGAGATGGCCGCACACAGTCCCGCGGCCACGATGAGCGGCTGGGCGATGGCAGTGTCTCTGATGGTCTCCTCGTCCGCTTCGGAACCGAAGTGGGCCAGGTCGATGCCACACACGCAGGAGAGCCAGTTGAGCCGCGCGGCGAACCACTCGTCGGCGAGCCAGGGATTCAGGAATCCCGGCTTTTGGGCACCCTGCCCTGGGGCGACAATTGCAAGCACTCTACAACTCTTGCCCGAAACCGCCGCGCGTGCTGCTTGTCCCACGACGAATCGAGACAACACTCTTTGTGTGTTTCCTACAAACCAAGTGATCGGCTAGGAAAACAGGCGCCCCAGGGTGAGCGCCAACCTGATCGCGTAGGAATCGCGTGGGTCGGCAGGGGAGCGGCCAGTCACGTCCTGGACGCGTTTGAGCCGGTAGCGCACGGTGTTGGCGTGGACGTAGAGGGCGCGTGCGGTGGCCTCTATGGAGCCGCCGTGGTCGAAATATGCCGTGAGTGTTTCTTCCAGGTCGGGGCTCGCGCTGAGCGGGGCATAAATCGAGTCGGCCAGCAGGCGCCGGGCGTGGCCATCGCCGGCGAGCGCGCGTTCGGGAAGCAGATCGGCCGACCTGACGAGCCTGGGGGCCCCCGACCAAGCGCGGGCGGCACGCATGCCGGAGAGGGCGCTGCGGGCGCTGCGCGGCGCGTCGTCCAGGTTTGAAACGACCGGCCCGATGACGACATGCCCCGGCCCGAACTCGTCTGCGAAGGCGGCCACGGTGTTTTCTGGCGCGGCCAGCACTTCAGCGGCCGCTCCGATGACGAGGACCAGGCGGTCACCCTGTGGGGCGGCCAGCAGTTCCAGCGGCGAGCGTGCGGCGGCCTTGCGTATCCGCTCGACGGCGGCGGCTGGATCGGCGGGGACTGGTCCGATGACGACGGCGATGGCTTCGGGCTTTGACCAGCCCAGGCTGGCAGCCTGCGACATGAGGGAAAGTTCTGCTTCGCCGCGGATCACAGCGTCCACGGCCAACGCCTCCAACCGGGCGTCCCAGGCGCCGCGGGCCTCGGCGGCGCGTGCGTAGGTTTGCGCCGCGGCGAAAGCTATCTCGCGCGAATAGTGGACGACGGCGAGCCGCAGCGGATTCTGGTCGGCGGCGGGGAACGCGTCGATCTCGGTTTCGACGGCGTCGATGGTGGAGCGCACCAGGTCAACGGTTTGCTGCAAGGTGATTCGTCGGGCGAGTACCCGTGGGGCGGCGGAGAAGACCGACATCGCGGACGCGGAGGCGCCGGCGGCGGCAAACCACTCGATGAACCCCGAGATGCCCGCCTGGGCGACGACCGAGATCCACGAGCGGTGTTCGGCGTTGAGCGAGTTGATCCAGGGGTTGTCGGCCGCGATCTTGGTCAAAGCCGACGTCGTCAGCGTGCCCAACATGGCTTGCATCCGCGAGGCGACCTGCGCGCGCACCTCGTCTGGGGGCCACCAGCCTTCCATGGCGCTCCTTCGTTCGAACCACAGATTACCGAAACCCCGCGCGGTATTGCCGTTGGCGCTTCCGTGCCGCAGACACCTCGGCGCGAGACGCACACTTTCGCCCCGGCTGGGTTTTCTGGCAATCTTGAGTCTGTGAGCACGGCAGGTTCTACGCGCCAGGCGCCCGTTGCCGCAATGGGATTCGCGCCTGGGCAACTGGTTCAAGAGTTGGGATGGGATGAGGACGCCGACGAGGAGTTGCGGTCGGCGATCATGGAAGAGATCGGCGAGGATCTCATTTTCGAAGCTGTGGAGGCCGTTGACGCCGTGCTGCTGTGGTGGCGCGATGATGACGGCGACTTGGCTGATGGCTTGGTGGACGCCCTGACAGATCTGTCCGACAAAGGCCACATCTGGCTGTTGACTCCCAAGATCGGCCACGATGGCTACGTGGACGCCAGCGACATTTCCGAGGCCGCCCTGACGGCGGGCTTGGCCCTGGCGAATCCGGCATCTTGTTCCAAGGGCTGGTCGGCGCACAAGTTGGTGCGGCCCAAGGGCGGACGCAGGTAAGAGAACTGCAAGGCGCTGGTTTTCGGCTGGCCCGCGTCGTTGCGCTTTGCGCGGGGCTGCTGCCCCTATCGTGTTGACTTGTGATCGAGAATCTCTGGCGCGAACTGGGGATTGGCCCGTGGCAGGCGATTGCGCTCGTCATCGCCACCACTGTGCTGTTCTGGTTCTTTACTTGGTTGACGCACACGTTCGGCCCCCGCATGCGTTTGCGCGTTTCGACTGCGTCGCTCGCGCTCATGACGGTCATCGGCGCGATCACCGCGAGGTCGATCTTGGGTGACAGCCCGACGATGACCGGCGGCATCATCGCCTTGACTGTGCTCTTTTTCTGGGAATGGGTGTTGCGCCGTGGGTCGCGGCGAATCCGGCGTGTGATGGGCACACATCGCAAAGCGTGGGCGGTGATGCGAGACGGCGCGATTGATGAGGCGCTCTTGGATCACCTGGGCATCACCGAGGCCAATCTGTGGATCCGGCTGCGCCGCGGCGGAATCACAAGACTGGCGGACGTGGCCTGGGCGATCATCGAGTCGGACGGCTCGCTGACGGTGATCCGCAAAGGCGTCGAAGTGGACCCGGAACTCCTGACGGGCGTAGACGCCGCTTGATGGAATAAGATGACTCGTCCGGGCGCATAGCTCAGTTGGTTAGAGCGCTTCCCTTACAAGGAAGAGGCCGTCGGTTCGAGTCCGTCTGCGCCCACACGAGGAGCTAAGGGACAAAGAGAGCTTGTTCTCTTTTCCCGTGCGACGAGTGCTGACGGCCGCCCGAGTGGAGCGAGGGAACCGCGTCAGCGGTTCAGCGCGGTGCAGAATCAGGAAAGTGTCAGTGGCCGTGAGATAATCAATGTCAGGCTCGCCTCCATCGTGTGACTGGGGCCTCAGGGTTCTTCACGACAAGCAAAGGAGTCGCTTCTTTGTGACTGGCAACGTCACTCCCGCAGGGACAGGGCCGGGCCACGACTTGGGGGAAAGCAATGGCCCCGGCACGGCGACCGCTTGCGCAGCCTCGACCGGGGCTTACATGAATAATTCTACCGCAGCAGAGCGCACACGACCAATAATCTGCCCGATTGACGATCCGGCGATTCCTGGCATCCTCAGCTTGGACCGCCACTCTACCTACCTCGACGCTTGCAACGGTGACCAGGGCAAGCGGTGCGCTTGTATGTGTGGAATGTGGCCATCTCGGCGGCGCTGTGGGGCGGATTCAACGTGATGGAGGTTGCGCTGCGCAACACCATGCACACCCAGCTTGCCCTATGGGTGGGCATGGAAGACTGGTGGAACGGGAAGGTGCCACTGTTCCCGTTCGGGGGACAATCCCCGACACCCCCCTTACCGTGGCCGAGTCGACACCACCAGTGCCACCGCGACATGCGGAAGTGGACCGAAAACACATCGGTAAAATTGGATCCTGGAGCCAGTTTTACCAAGGAATAATTGGCTTTGGATACCACTTTTCTGGGGGAACAGTTAGAATCTGGGTATGGAGAGAGACGCGATACAGCTACTTGAGGCGTGGCGTGTGTCAAGCGAGCGGAAGCCGCTGATCCTGCGCGGGGCACGTCAGGTGGGTAAGACCTGGCTACTGAACCACTTCGGCGCG
>JAISUR010000029.1 GCA_031271975.1 Propionibacteriaceae bacterium | reverse complement strand
TCGACGATGAGGCCGCCCTTGACGACCTCGATGACCTTGCCGAGGACGACGCCGTCGGCCTCTTTGATCTCCTCGATGGTGCCCCAGGCGCGCTCGTACTGGGCGCGCTTCTTGGACAGGATCAGGCGGCCTTCCTTATCTTCCTTCTGCTGGACGAGAGCTTCAATCACATCGCCGACGCTCACGATCTCTGACGGATCGACGTCATGCTTGATGGAGAGCTCTTTGGAAGGGATAACGCCTTCGGTCTTGTATCCGATGTCGAGAAGAACTTCGTCTCGATCTACTTTGACGACGACACCGGAAACGATGTCTCCGTCGTTGAAAAACTTGATTGTCGCTTCGACCGCTTCCAGAAATGCTTCCGGGGAACCCAGGTCGTCAACTGCGACGTTAGATGATGCCTCAGGAGAGGAGGTCATGTAGTCTCAGACTCCGATTGTTATTACTAGTACCTTTCGCGCGATGCCCTTGCCGATGGCGGCTAGTTTGGCCCACTCCGTCCGGAGACAAACTGGACATGGCGCAAACTCCACCCTAACCAGCGCGCTCGCACAGGGTCAAACGAAAATACCCCGTGAGGGCCCCGACAAGGCATATCGATACTCAATCGTTATCCTCTGCGGCACCTAGTGCGCAGCCGCGTTCCATGTACCGCCCACGCCCACGGAGACCTCCAGGGGAACTGCCAGGTCCACCGCGTTGCCCATTTTCTCCCGCGCCAGCTTCTCCACCGCTTCGCGCTCGCCGGGCGCCACCTCGAAGACCAATTCGTCGTGGACCTGCAACAGCATCCGACTCGCCAGGCCCTGGGCGGCGATGGCGTCCGCGACGTCCAGCATCGCGATCTTGATGATGTCTGCCGCCGAGCCCTGGATGGGGGCGTTCAGGGCAGCGCGTTCGGCCATCTCGCGGCGCTGCCGGTTGGATGAATTGAGATCGGGCAGGTAGCGGCGCCGGCCCAGCATGGTCTGGGTGTAGCCCGTGCGGCGGGCCTGGGCGACGATGTCGCGCAGGTAGTCGCGAACGTGGCCGAAACGCTCGAAGTACTCGTCCATGAGGCCTTTCGCCTCGGAGACGTCGATCTTCAACTGCTGCGACAGCCCGTAGGCGGACAGGCCGTACGCCAAGCCGTAGTTCATCGCCTTGATGCGCGCACGCTGTGCGGGTGTGACCGCGTCCGCCGGAACCGAAAACACCCGGGCAGCCATCATGGTGTGGAAATCCTCTCCGGAATTGAACGCCTCGATAAGCCCCGCGTCCTGGCTGACGTGGGCCATGATGCGCATCTCGATCTGGGAATAGTCGGCGGTGAGCAGCGTCTCGTAGCCCGCGCCGACGATGAAAGCGTCCCGGATGCGGCGGCCGGCCTCGGTGCGGATGGGAATGTTCTGCAAGTTGGGTTCGATGGATGACAGCCGGCCGGTAGCGGCCATCGTCTGGAGATACGTGGTGTGGATGCGGCCGTCGCCGTCCACCGCTTTCAGCAGCCCCTCCACGGATTGGCGCAGCTTGATCGAGTCGCGGTAGCGCAGCAGGTGGGCCAGGAACGGGTGTTCGGTCTTCGCGTAGAGCCCTTCCAGGGCTTCCGCGTCGGTGGTGTAGCCGGTCTGCGTCTTGCGGGTCTTCGGCATTCTCAGCTCGTCGAAAAGGACGGTCTGGAGTTGTTTGGGAGAGCCGAGGTTGACCGAATGCCCGAGCACGTCAAAGGCGTCCGCTTCCGCGCGCGAGACTGTCGTGTCGAAGTCGGCGCGCAGCCGATCCAAGGCGTCGCAGTCGATGGCGATCCCGGCGCGTTCCATGTGCGCCAGCGTGCGCGCCAACGGGAGTTCGATCTCGGTGAGCAGGCTCGCTTGGGTGTCGAGTTCTTTCTCCAAGGCCGCCGCCAGGTCAATTACGGCGCGGGCCCGCACCATGGTGTCGGTGTTGGTCTCCTCCTCGAAGGAGAATGCGGCTTGGTCGGGGCTGGACGGCAGGTCCGAATTGGCCAACTCCCGGTGCAGATGCCTGACGGCCAAGTCGGCCAGGTCGAACGAGCGTTGGTCCGGCCGCAGCAAGTACGCGGCCAGCTTCGTGTCGCAGGCGATGCCGTTGAACTCCCAGCCGCGCTGCCAGGCCGCCTCCAGCGCGGGCTTGCAGTCGTGCAACACCTTGGGCGCGTCGCTGGCCAGCCAGGCGGCGAAAGCCTGCTCGTCGGCGGGCAACAAGTCCGCCACCTCGAAGGCGCAAGCTGCTCCGTCCACGCTGGCCAACGCGATGGCGTCGATGTCTCCGCCGCCGCCGGCCCAGCGGCCGGTGACATCCATGCCGATCGGCCCCGGATGTGCGGCGAGCCAGGCGCCCAGCTCTCCGGGGGCCAACTCGACCGCGTGGATTTCGAAGCCTGCCCCAATCTCGGGTTCCTCTCCGGGCAGCGTCGCCAGCAGACGTTCGCGCAGCGTGCGGAATTCGAGCGCGTCGAAGACGGCGTGCACGGCTTCGCGGTCGAACGGCTTGCGGACCAGATCATCAATGGCCACCGCGAGATCCATGTCGCGCACCAGGGCGTTCAGCTCGCGGTTCCGGCGCACGTCGCCGATGTGTTCGCGCAGCGACTCCCCCGCCTTGCCCGGCAACTCGTCGGCATGGTTCAGCAGATTCTCCAAGCCGTCGTAGGCGGCCAGCCATTTCGCAGCCGTCTTCGGGCCGACACCGGGCACGCCGGGCAGGTTGTCAGAGCTCTCGCCCACCAGCGCGGCCAATTCCGGGTAGCGCTGCGGAGCGACCAGATAGCGCTCGGCAACAGCGGGCGGGTCGAGGCGCAGCAGGTCGGAAACGCCTTTGCGCGGATACAGCACGGTCACGTGGTCGTCGACCAGTTGCAGCGTGTCGCGGTCGCCGGTGACGATCAACACATCGGCGTCGGCCTTGGCACCGTTGAGCGAAAGTGTGGCGATGATGTCGTCCGCCTCGAAGTTGTCCACCTCGACGTGCGCGATGTTGAGCGCGTCGAGCACCTCTTTGATGAGCTCCACCTGTCCGATGAACTCGGGCGGCGTCGCCGAACGGGTGGCCTTGTATTCTGGATACACGTCCGTGCGGAACGTATGCCGCGACACGTCGAACGCCACCGCGACGTGCGTGGGCTTCTCGGAATCGAGCAGCGAAATCAGCATCGCCGTGAACCCGTAGACGGCGTTGGTGTGCTGGCCCGTGCTGGTGGCGAAATTCTCCACTGGCAAGCCATAAAAGGCCCGGAAAGCCACCGAATGCCCGTCAATGAGAAGCAGCCTGACATCACGTTGCCCAGATGCGGTTTCAGTCACGCACCGAGCCTACAGGCATTGGCCTCGCCATCCCCTCAGGGTTCTGCGACACGCTGCCAGTCTCCCGGACTCAAGGGATCAGATGATCGCGAATAGGACGAAGGCTGATGCCATCGTCGTGGTGGTGACGATCCTGGTGGCCGCGGGCGCGGCGGGTCTGCTGATCCAAGCGACGCCCCGAACCATCATCCTGGGCTTGGATCTGGTATGTCTGGCGGCAGGCTTGTTGGTATGGCTGGTCGCGGGGCCAGAACGCGAGGCCGAGCGACGACTGCGGCTGGCCGTGGCAGTCACCTCGGTCGCCTTGCTGGCGTGCGGTGTCTACGGTGTCGTGGAGTTTCGGGCCGTCGTCGCCGAGGCGAGCGTAGGCGAATGGAACCTGCGGAACTCCTACGCCTCGGCCTTTGGCGGCGTTGTCGCAGGCATGTTCGGAATTGGATGGCTGCTTCGCAAACGCAACGCCCGCAAGTCTGACTGAGCCCATGGTGCGGATCACCACGGCGCCGTATGGCGCCTACAGAACTGTACCGATGCCGGCGCCCACCAGATAGGTGAGGCCCATGGCGGCGGAGCCCACAATCGCGTTGCGGAGGATCGGGCGGGCGGCGGAGACCCCGCTGAGGCGGGCGGAAATGAAGCCCGTCAGGACCAGGGCGAGCAGCACTGCCGCGGACGTTGCGAACAGGCGGATTCCGGCGGGCGACAGCACCAAGCCAGCCAGCGGGATGACAGCTCCGGCGACGAAAGCCAGCATGGACGCGCGGGCGGCCACCCACGGCGACACCACAGTCGCAGCGTCGAGCCCGATGTTCTGCAGTGCCTGCTTGTGCAGTTCATCCTCGTCCATTTCGGCAACGGCCTGCTCGGCGAGGGTGGGCGACAGGCCCGCGGCGACGAACCCGTCCACCACATCGCGTCGGAACGCCGCGGGATCTTCGGCGAGTTCCCGGGCGTGCTGCTTAGCCGCAGCCTGCTCGATGTCGCGTTGGCTGCTGACGGACACATACTCGCCGCCCGCCATAGACAGCGCCCCAGCGACCATGCCAGCGAGCCCGGCGATCAGCAGCGACATCGAATCACTCGTGGCACCGGCGACACCGAACACGAGCCCAGCCGTGGAGACAATGCCGTCGTTCGCGCCCAGCACCCCCGCGCGTAGCCAATTGAGGCGTTCAGATAACGCCTGAGCCTCGTCTTCCGCCGCCTGCGTTCCCATGTGGACAACGATGGCGTATCGGCCCGCAATCACCAACTAAGGCTTGGCGATCCTAACCGAGAGCGCACGGCGACTTGATCGCGAGCCTGCTCTCGTGCGCCGACAACAAGGTGGCCATGGTCATGCAGGTGAACCGCTGTTGACCTGAGCGATTTCTTCAAGGCTGGCTTGGAAAACGCGGGCGACTATATCGACGCCAAGGCCCGCTGCCAGTGCGCGGCGTATCCCCTGCACCCGCTCTTCTTCGCGACCCTCTTCGCGTCCCTCCGCGCGTCCCTCCGCGCGTCCCTCCGCGAGACCCTCCGCGAGACCCTCCGCACGAGCTTGATCACGGGCGTCCGCAAGGTCTTCGCGCATTCTGCTGATGTAGTCTCGTTCGACTTTCTCGCGGGCTTCCATCTGTAGCCGGAACTGGTCATCAGCGGACCATTCCCGCACCACTTTGGCGGCCTTGGCAATCACTGGATCAAGCTGAGCAGCCATTTCCAACTCCTCTTCGTCGCGAACCGCAATGAACTTGGCCCACTTCCACAACTGTGTCCCATCCCAAACCTGCGACACCTTGCGCAACTCAAGCGTATCCACCTCCAGCACATCAGAGAACACCCTGTCCGTGCCCGGTTCACACATCACATACCGGTGATGGTAACCGCCGTCGGCCCACAGATTCTCCCCGGTGATCAGCACCGTGATAGCACGTCCCAAACCCTCATAATCTTGCCCGGCACGAAGCTGCCCGGCCAACATCCGAGCTGTGTAATACGTGATCCGGCGCCGCAGGTTTCGCCGCACCTGTAACTGAATCTCCACATCGATCTGCTCACCACCAGCGAGCCGTGCCCGGACGTCCAACACTGGCCCTTTCCCGCTGTCGGCATCGTGTTCCAACTCGTTGTTCAACAACTCCAAGTCTTCAAACGCCTCGGTGGGCAAGTCCAGTACGGCCTGCAACAAGCTGGCCAGACAGTCACGGTTCTCTTCGTCGCCGAAAACGTGCTTGAACAGCAAGTCTGCGTGCGGTGGAATCAAGTCAGGCATGGTCCTCCTTCAGGAAATACGCGGCCCACAAGGCCGGCCGCACATCCAATCCTGAACGCCAGCCAGGACAAAAACAGCCCACCAAGACCGGCGAAACCACCCCTGACGAGCACAAATAACCAAGTTCTGCCCATGGCGAACATTCACACATCCGTCTGACATGGGCCGACACCGCTACTGTAGATCCATGGGAACGACACTGGACTACATCGAGTACGTCGAGGACCAGGTGCGCGGGCCGTCCACCACGCCCGATCCCAAACCGAAACAACCCAAGACGGGCGCGGGGCTTGCGTCGCGCCCCGGCAGATAGGGAATCGCCGTGGACATTTTGGAAGCGATCCGGGTGCGGCATTCGACGCGGAACTTCGACGGCAGCCCACTCACCGACGCCGACCACGAATCCATCGCGTCGTTCATCGCCGCCACGCGCCCGCCGTTCGGGGTGCATGCCCGCATTGAGCTGATCCGGGCCGATTTCGGCGATGAGCGCGTCAAGCTCGGCACTTACGGATCGGTGAAAGGCGCGCGGGATTTCATGGGCCTGATTTACGGCCAAGGGCCGCTGGCGCAGGAAGGCTCGGCGTACTGGTTCGAGCAGGTGGTGCTGCACTGCACATCCATCGGCGTCAGCTCGATCTGGCTGGCCGGCTTCACCCATTCCAGCTTCTCCAAGCACGTCACCCTGGCGCCGGGCGAAACGCTGGGCTACGCCTGCCCGCTGGGCTACGAAGGCGGCCAACGCCCGCTCGCCGAACGCATCGGCCTGTGGAATTCGCAGAAACTGCACGCCGCCAAGAAGCCTTTCGAAACGCTCTTCCTCACCGCGGACGGCCAACCGCTCGCCCCGCAAGCCGCCGGCGATTGGGAATTGCCGCTACAGATGACGCGAATCGCCCCGTCTGCCAAGAACCTCCAGCCATACCGTGTGGTGGTCACTCCTGAAGCGTGCCATTTCCACATCCAGCCCAGCTCGGGCATCCCCTCCGGCCCCGGCTGGTTCTCCCGCATTGACGTGGGGATCGCCATGTGCCATTTCGAGCAAACCTGCCTGCACGAAGGCCTGTCCGGAGCCTACGAAGTGCTGCCCGGCGTCCCCGCGCTCCCCGGCCGGGAATACGTCATCTCCTACGTCCGCCGGTAGCCGAAAGGCCGCTAACCAAGCAGCGGGTCCAACTGCGCCCGCGCCATCGCTGGGGTGACCACGCCCACCTGGATCGCGGCGATGTTGCCGTCGGCGGCGATGAAGAAGTGGGCCGGGACGCCCATCACCCGATAGGTGGCGGCGATGTCGCCGGAGGTGTCGGGAATCTGGGCGAACCGCAGTCCGGCGCGGCTGGCGTAGTCGGCCACCGTGGACGAATCCTCCCCCACGTGGACGGCGATGACCCTGACCCGGTCGCCGTATTCGTCCTGGATGAGTTGCAGGTCGGGAGCTTCGGCGCGGCAATTGGAGCACCAAGTGGCCCCGAACACCAGCCAGACCGGTTGTCCGCGCAGCGCGGCAAGGGAAACCGCTTGCCCAGATGAACTGACCGCCGTGAAGTCCGCGGCGCGCTGGCCGACCTCGGGCGCGGGAATGGACTCGTCCACGGTGACATCCACCGGGGACACACCTTCCAAGGGGGTGGTGGTGCTGCCGGCCGGAGCCTCGGCGTGTGTCCAGCCATCCACCAGCCACACGCCGAGAAGTATGGCGACGACCGTCACGGCGACAACCACGGCGTTGCCGGTTTTCGACCCGAGAAATCCCTTCATGGCGTTATCCGTACGAGTGCAAGCCGCCGAAGAAATGATTGCCGAAGTAGGCGAACAGGACGGCGGCGAAGCCAACGATCAGCAACCAAGCGGCCTTCTTGCCCCGCCAGCCCCGCACCACGCGGGCATGCAGGAAAGCGCCGTAAACCAGCCAGGTGACCAGCGCGGCCGTCTCCTTCGGATCCCAGCCCCAGTAGCGTCCCCAAGCCGTGTCTGCCCACAGCGCACCGAGCACGATCATGATCGTCATCAGCGGGAACGCCACGACGGCGCCCTTGTAGCCGATCTCGTCGAGCCGGTCTTCCGAGATCCGCCGCAACACTGTCATTCTGGGCCGCAGCAGGTACAGCACCGCCGCGCCGCACGAAACGCACGCGGCGCCGTAGCTGAGGATGGCGAAGCCGACATGCAACGTGAGCAGCACGGAATTCTGCAGGGCGGGAACCAGCGGGGCGACTGTGGTGTCCAGGTTCATGGCGTAAATGAGCAGGCAGGCGGCCACGGGCAGCACCACGACAGCGATGATCCGGATCCGGAAACGCCATTCTGCGATCAGGAAAGCTAGCATGATGCCCCAGGTGAAAGCCACCGCGAACTCGTGCTGGTTGGAGAACGGTCCGTGTCCGGAAATGGCCATCCGCACCCCGAGGTAGCCAGTAAGCAAGGCGAAGGCGATGACGGCGAAGATCAGGGCCCATCTGGTCAGCGAGACGCCGTTCCCTTTGGGCTCTGCTAAGACCGCCGGCGCGGTTTCGCCCTCGGCAGCCACGGTTTCGGACGCAAGCTCGATGTTGTCCGAGTCAAGTTCGGCCTCGGGCCCGGCTACGTCGACGGCAAGCTCATCCTCCAACTCCCCCGCTCCGGCAGCCACCAGGACTTTCTTCTTGGCGGGCGCCGCCCGGCGCTTCTTGGCGGTGAGCAGCAGCATCTGGCAGATCAGCGCCAATGCCACAAACACCAGCGCTGCGGTGAGCAGGTATTCCGCGATTCGCATCGGATCCATCATTTGTCCTTTCCAAACCAGGTTTGGGCCTGCGCGAGCAGTTCCTCGAACTGCCGCCGGAAACCGGAATCCTCCTTGTCAGCGGAGGCAAGCTGCAACGAGCCGTCGTGCCAACGCGCCCAGACGCGGCGTTGGCGGCAGCCGAAGGTGATCATCATTCCCGCCACCAGCAGGATCGACCCGAGCCACATCCAGATCGCGCCCGGGTCGCTGCGCACGTTGATGCCGGTGTATTCCCGTTCGCGCTCGAACACCAGCGTCAAGTCGCCCAACGCCAGATCCGCGCCCTGCTCGGCGACGCCGGAAGTCATGGGCTCCGTATTCCCGTCCGCGTAGATCTGGAAATACGCCTGCCCGGCGGCGAGCTCGGAATCTGTCACGCCAGAAGCCGCCGTCATCACCTGCACTGTCAACCCGAGGCTTTCCAGGCGGAACTCGCCCACCGACAGGGTCTGGTCGGTTGTGCGCCAGCGCAACGGCACCGACCCGGAGAAAAGCACCTGCCCACCCTGCTCGGCACGGACGTCTGCGGCGATGCCGTAAGTGGTCTGGTGGAAGCGAATCCCACCCACGCTCAGCGGCTCGTTCACCCGCACGTCCTGCTCGCCGACGATTTCAGCCCCGGCGCGCACGACGACATGGGACACGTAGTCCAGGGGGCGCCCATCATCGTCATAGGTGGCCTGAAAGGTGGTGGCGGCAGCGGTGTAGCCGGTGTCGTGGCCCACTTCGACGGCGTCTCCTCCGGCGGGCAGGTAAAGCAGTTCCTCGTAGCTGGTCAGCGAGCTGACCGCGAAAGCGGCCAAGATGACGATGAAGCTCAGGTGGGCGACGACCGTGCCGAAACCGCCCCAGGCGAAACGGTCGGCGTAGAGCGACTGCCCGTCGGAGTTGGCGATCACGCGCCAGCGGCCGGCCCGCAGCTTCTCCTGCGCCACCGCGAGGCTCTGTTCGTCGCTCAGGCTGGCGGCGACTTGGCCGTGGTAGCGGGCTTGGGTGAAAAAGCGGTCGGTGGCCCGGGTCTTGGGATGCTTCCAGGCCCGCCAAAGCTGCGGGATGCGGTGTGTGGTGCAGCCGACGATGCTCAGGGCCAACGCCCCGACGACCACGAGGAACACCGGTGAGGTGAATACGTGGAACAGGCCCAGCCAGTCCATGACAACAGCCCAGCCGCCGTACTTCGCTTGGGCCTGGACGAGGAACGCCGCGGCTGTCTCGGGATCGTCATAGGTGCCCGCCGACGCCTGGCCGATGACGGCGCCGGCCAACACCAGCACGGCCATGGCCAAGATCACGATGAGCCCGATGGTCTTGGAATAAGTCAGCGCGTAAAGCCGGCGCCAGATTTCGAGGCCACCCGGCTCTTCGGCGCCCTGATCCCCAGCGTCGGGGGGAGCTTCGGCAAGTTGCGTCATTTCATTCCCTTCACAAAGCCACGGCGAACAGCGACGACAAACGCGACAGCAGATCGGCGATCATCAAGAAGCCGACCAGGATCAACAGGGCCCCGGCGACACAGTTCACCTGGCGCTGGTGCCGCGCAAACCACGAGAGCCGGGCGGCAACCGAACTGATCCCGGCGCAGACCAGCACGAACGGCAGCCCGAAACCCAGCGAGTAGACCAGCAGCAGGCCCACACCGCCGCCGACCGAGCTGGCGTTGGTGGCCAGGCCGAGAACCCCGCCCAACACCGGTCCGATGCAGGGCGTCCATCCCGCTCCGAATGCCAATCCCAGCAGCACAGAGCGCCGCAGCGTCGGAGGGGCGGAGCCGTCGGGAGTGTAGGCGGGTCTTAACATCCGGTCGAGAAGGCCAATCCGCAGCAGCCCAGTGAGTTGCAGGCCGAGCACCACCAAGATGGCCCCGCCGGCTATGCGCAACCAAGGGCGGTAGTCGCCAACCGCCCAGCCGATGAAGGCGACGGCTGCCCACAGCGCCACGAAGACCGTGGTGAAAGCGGCGGTGAAGACACTCGCGTGCAGGGCGCCCCGCAGCGCCCGGGCCCTGGGTGGCGTGGGACCGGAAGAACTGGGGACCGCGGCCGTCTGTCCGCCCAAGTAGCTCGCGAAAACGGGGACCACTGGCAGAAAACACGGTGAGGCGAACGAAACCACACCAGCCAGCAGCACCAGCGGCAACGTCAGCTCCATGTCAACCCCCTGGAGTGGGTGTGGCAGAAGGTGCAGCGGTTCCGGTCAGGCCGCTCAAATGCGTCTGGATCGTCTGGGCAAGCTCCGAATTGGGGTCGATTTCGATCACCTTGTCCCAGGCTTCGCGCGCCTTCGCCATGTCCGACGGTGAAGCCGACAGGTAGGCGAAGCCGAGGTTGTACCAAGCCTGGACCTCGTTGGGATCCACTTGGGTGACCCGCAACCACTGGTCGCGAGCGGTGTCGTAGTCGCCGGAGTCGAAAGCGAGCACGCCCAGTTCCAGGTGGGCGGCAACATCGTCTGGATCGGCCGCCAACACAGCTTCCAGTTCGGCTATGCGGACGCTCGGATCAGCCGTGGCAGTGGCTTCACCCAGGGCCGGGGACTGCGTTGCCTCAAGTTGGGCGGGCCGTCCGGCAAACCAAACGCCGATGCCAATGCCGATGATGACCGCGACCACCATCAGCGCCTTCTCCCAAGCGGCGTAGCCTACGCGCTGAATCTTGGGCTGGGCAGTCTTGGCGGCAGCGCGACGGTTGCCGACGATGTCGTCATCGCCCTCTGGATCGAGGTCTGTGACTTCTTCGTCGGCAAACTCATCGGCATCTGGTCGCGTGGTCTGCACCTACTTCAGTCCTGATTCCAAGATCGCCGCGGTGTTGGCTTGGGCCACGTCCGAGGGAGCCATGTCGGCTTCGGAAACGCCGAGCAGCGCCAACTGGCCCTTGCGGGAGGCGTCCAACGACTCGGTGATGATCCGCTGGAAATAGTCCGGAGCGTGGAACCCGAAGGAGTTCTCCGAGTAGGCGTAGTCGATGTAGAAGCTGGCCTTGTTCTGATACGCCTGGGCGGCGGCGATCCGGTCGGCCGGCGTGCCGTCAGACTTCGCCTTCTCGATGGCGGCGATCAACTGGGTGAGCGAATCCAGCGCCCGGTCGCGCGACTCGATGAACCGGTTCTGGATGGTGGTCACGCGGTCTTTGATGACCTGCTCGGAAGCGGTGTGGCAGGTGCCGCAACTGGCATTCACGTCTGCCATGGGCGAGGCGACGTCGTGGTTGGAGACCTTCTGCGCCCCGACCCGCTGGTAGCTCATGTGGCAGTCGGCGCAGCTCACGCCGTTGGCGGCGTGCACGCCTGCCGACCAAGCTTCGAACTCGGGATGTTGGGCCTTGACGACGCCGGCTTCGGTGACCTTGTGGGTGAAGTCGGTGAAGCCGATTTCCGTGTAGTAATCCCAGACATCGTCGATGTCAGTGCCCTTGGCCCATGGGAAAGTGAGGGTCTTGCCGTCCCCGGCGAAGTAGTACTCGACGTGGCACTGGGCGCAGACGTACGTGCGCATCTCCTCGTTGGTGGCGTCCCGGTTCACGTCGTAGTCGGCGATGCCTTCACTGGCCTTCAGCGCCTTCAGGCCTTCGATGAGGGCCGGACGGGTGATCCGCAACTCCATCGTCTCAGCATCGTGGCAGTCGATGCAGGTGATCGGGTGGGTGGCCAGCGTGGTGACCTCCTTATACGGGGTCTTGTTCATGGTTGCCCAGCCGGCGGCGTCATCGCCGTTGCCGAGGGTGGCGACCACTTCGGGGATGGACGCGTGGCAGTTGAGGCAGGCGCCCGGCTGGTCCTTCTGCAGCACACGCAGCGTCATCTGCTGGTCCAGCAACATGTACTCATGGCCGCGCAGGTGCCGGTAGTCGATGGCGAAGGCGTAGCCGCTCCACATCGTCACCAGCCTGGGATCTGCCTGGATTTTGGATGCCGTCGTTTCGGTGCGGGTCTCCGGATCGTTTTCGAAGCGGGCCTCAGTCACCGGTACCAGTTCAGTCGAATGGGCCGTCGGCGTAAACTCGGCCGTCTTCTTGTACGCCTCGTACTGGACGGGGAAGTTCTGCCCCCAAACTGCCGGATCATAGGTGGTGTTGGTGAGCGCGACCACCTGCGTGTAGGTCGATTTGCCTTCCACCTTGCGGTCGGCGATGTTGGCGACCAGCGCCGTGATCGCCGCGGAGGCGGCGGCGGAAACGACGATCACAGCCAACAGCACCCAGACGCGGCTGCGGCGGGGCTTGGCTTCGGCGGATTCGGTCATGTCAGGCTCCTAGTGTCCGACACCGGAGTGGCAACGCACGCAGGAGACATTCTCCTGGTCGTCGACACCCATGGTGTATCTGAGTTCGTCGGTGATGTCTTTGTGGCAGTAGAGGCAGGCGGCGTTGGCGATTTCCAGGTTCTTGTCGCGGATGACAATGTTCTGCGGATAGTCGCCAAAGGTGAACTTCGCGCCGTGGACGAGGCCATCTTCGGCCTTCGTCCAATACTTCTCGATGATGTCGTCGTGTGGCAGATGACAGTCGTTGCAGGTGGCGAATGAGGCGTGCGGGCCCTTCGCCCAAGACGAGTACTGGTCGTTCATCACGTGGCAGTTGGCGCAGGTTTCCGGGTCCTCCCCGAAATAGGAAGGCACTTCCGCATAGCTGACGGCGAAGCCGGCCGTTCCAAGCACACATCCGAACAGCACGGCGGCTACCACGCGCAGCACGCTACGCAGCTTTTGGCCGGTGGCCTGGGACTCGGCAGCCATTCAGTCGTCCTTTCGGGCTCATCTGCGCGAAATAGTAATCACGGAAAATGGAATGAGTCAAGAATTTCACAGCGTTTCGTCAAAAAGGCCGAACTGCCCTCTGACTAGGCATGTTGGAGAGGCAATATTTTTGAAAAAAATACCGGCTAGACAATTAACGAGTTTCTTTGGAATAATTCTTCCCAGAGAGCCTGGACGGGAGCCCTCATCGCCCAGGTTCTTTGACAAGAACTTCCATGACGCCCGTGGGTCACGAACTCATAACGACCGCGGGCGGCCTGCGCCCCCCAAGGAGGATGCCATGGCTGGCAGTGGCCGCGTCCTGACGATGTCAACACTCGCGTTCACGTTGCTGTTCGCCGTGTGGCTGCAGTTCGGAATCCTGCAAGACCCGATCGCGCGCGAATTCGGCTTGACGACGACACAGATTGCCTGGCTGATCGCGGTCCCCGCGCTCAACGGCTCGCTGTGGCGGCTGCTGACCGGCATCATGGCGGATTGGTGGGGCGGACGGGTGACGATGGCCGGCCTGATGCTGCTCACCGCCGTCCCAACCTTCGGCGTGGTCTTCGCCGACGCCGACGCCGGGCGCGGATTCTGGTATCTGCTGCTGTTCGCCTTCGGCATCGGCCTGGCCGGGAACTCGTTCACGATCGGCACCGCCTGGAACTCGGCGTGGTTCCCGCCCGGGCGGCAGGGGCTCGCCCTGGGCGTCTTCGGAGCGGGAAACGTGGGCGCGTCAGTCACCAAACTCGTCGCCCCCGGCCTGCTCGCCGCCATTCCCGCAGTTGGCTGGCTGGCGGCAGTCGGCTTGGACAACTGGCGACTGGTCCCGGTGTGCTACAGCCTGCTATTGGTGGCCGCCGCGGCGGCGGTCTGGGTGATCACGCCGCGGGAGGACCGCAAGCCCAGCGCCGGCATCCCGCTGCGCAAGATGTTGCGGCCGCTGCGGGAATTGCGGGTTTGGCGGTTCAGCCTGTACTACGTGGTGGTTTTTGGCGCCTACGTGGCTTTGTCGGGATGGATGCCGAAGTTCTATACCGCCGTTTTCGATGTCCCTTTGGCGTTGGCCGGGCTGCTCACGTCGCTGTTCATCTTCCCGGCTTCCCTGCTGCGTCCGCTGGGCGGCTGGCTCGCCGACCGTTTCGGCGCCCGCGGGGTGCTGTGGGCGTCGTTCGCGATCATGGCGATATCCAGCGCGGCGATGTGCTTCGGGCTGGACCTGGCCTGGTTCACGGTCGCCTTGGTGGCCCTGGGTGTGGGGATGGGTGTCGGAAAGGCCGCCGTTTACAAGCATGTGGCGGCCTACTATCCGGCCGACGTCGGCGCAGTCGGCGGCCTGGTGGGTTGCCTCGGCGGGCTCGGCGCGGTGGTGTTGCCCTTGGCTTTCGCGTACCTGGACGAGTGGACAGCTTGGGGGATCCAGGTTTCCACGTTTGGCACGATGACCGCACTGGTCATCGTGACAACAGCCTGGATGGGAGCCGTCATCTACCGTATGGCTAGGAAAGACAAAAACACCGAAGATCTTGTGACAAAGGGACTTGCGCAAGAGTATTCACCAGTGCAATAGTTTTTACATCGTTTTCCAGGAGGAGGCACTGTGGCAGCAAAGGTCGAGCACTCAGTCTTTGACGGCACAACCGGCCGCAGCGATCACGGTGGGCGTCGCACCCACATCATTCAGATACTTCGGGACACCCGCGAACCGCTCACCGTCGACCAGATCGCCGAACGTGTGGGAATCCACGTGAACACGGCCCGCTTCCATCTGGAATCGCTGGTCGATGCCGGCCTCGCCACCCGCGAGGCGCAATCCCGCGCGACGCCCGGACGCCCCAAAGTGGGGTATCTGGGCACCTTGCCCAACCAGACTCACGAACGCGCCCAGGGTTACCGGCTGCTCGCCGAGATTCTCACCACGGCGATCGCGCAGTCCGGAGCGGAGTCCGGTGAGTGGATGTACCGCGTCGGGGCAGAATGGGGCCGGTATCTGACTACCCGCTTGGCGCCCTTTGAGGAGATCGACGAATCTGAGATCGCGGGCCGTCTGGTGGACAAACTCGACGCGTTGTGGTTCGCCCCCGAATTGCAGGCAGACGATCCGACGCGGCTGGTGCTGCACAACTGCCCCTTCATGCAGGCCGCGCGCCGCTTTCCCGGTATCGTCTGCCAACTGCACGCCGGGATGATCAACGGCTCCCTGGAGGAGATGCGTTCGGGCCAGCGGCTCACCAAGATCTGCCCCCAAGTGGCAGACCATTATTGCGAAGGCCACCTCGGGCCCGTGGACGAACACCTGGAACAGGTGCCCATCGAGGCGCCGTGGCTGAACGCCGAGGACGGTTCTGCCGCCTAGGCGGCAGTCGCGAAGTTGTTCTCCGGAAGCTGCCCACTACTGTCTGCGGCGGCTGCCGGATCCTCGGCGTCCAGGCAGGTCCCCGCGTCAACCACCGTGTTTGGCTGCCACGGGTTGGCGGACTCCGAGTGGAACGGCACGTAAACGTTCCATTGCCAACTCACAGCGTCGCTGCCGCCGCTCATCGCCGCCGTGAAATCGCCGAACTCCTTCAGCATCAAGAAGTCGATGCCTTCCGCCTTGCACTGCACCGCGACGATCTGCCACTGGTCCGCCTGCAGCTTGTCCACCAAGTCAATGGCGGCCGCGAACGCCGAGTCGGCCGCGCCCAGGTCGGCTTTCCCGGTGAGCGTGGACCGCTCGAATCCGCCGTTTGACTCGCTGGCCTGGTTGGCGACCGTGCTACCTGCCAACACCGCATCCGCCTGTACAGCCGACAGCCGTTGGGCGTCGGTGGCATCCACCGCCGCAGGTTGCGCCGCACACGCGGCGAACAGCGGCAAAAGGAGCGCAATTGAGAGCTTGTGCATGTTTCCCCCGTTCCCGGGCCCCCACACCCCCGGTTCGCATCCACGATAGCCGCTCCAACCTCGCAAAGTGCCCAGATCGGCGAGAAATGGTATGGTTAACGCCGCACAAGGGGCATTAGCGCAGTTGGTAGCGCGTCGCGTTCGCAATGCGAAGGTCAGGGGTTCGAATCCCCTATGCTCCACTGGCCTCTGACAAGGGCTAAAGCCCTTGTCAGAGGCCAATTAAGTACCGCGGATTCGAACCCGCAGGGCTTGCGAGTTTTCATCTGAGAGCCCCGATGGGCTCTCAGATACTCGCAAGACGCGAGGATTCCCCAAAGGGGAACCGCAGCGGGACGGATTCGCTGAAAGCGAATCCGTGCCGAATCCCCGTCCCGGCCCCAACCAGACAGCTTCACGCGCCTCCGAACACTCGCAGGCTGACTGTTTTCGGCGCGATTTATCGCAAGGCCTCGGGTGGAATGGCCGGAATCGTCATAGGATTAGTTGTGTTCGCCGCGATCATCCCGGTGGCCCCAACGACGGGTGCTTCCATCAACCCGGCGCGCACGACTGGGCCGATGTTGGTCCAGCAAATCATGGGGGGCGAGGTCCAGTGGGGGCAGTGGCCGGTCTACATTGCCGCCGAACTGCTCGCCGGCGTTGCTGGCGCCCTGCTCTTCGGCCTTTTCTCCCACACAGACGCTGACAAAGCAACCACAACCGCTGACAAGGAGGTCTCGGAACTATGAAGAAACTGATCAACTCCCCCGAAGGTGTGGTCGCCGACGCCCTGGCTGGCATCGCGGCCGCCCACCCTGGGCTCAAGATTGACTACGCGAACCGCGTCATCTACCGCGGTGACTCCCCCGTGGCCGGAAAGGTCGGCCTCATCTCCGGCGGCGGCTCCGGCCACGAGCCGCTGCACGGCGGCTTCGTCGGGCTCGGCATGCTCGACGCGGCATGCGCGGGCGAGGTGTTCACCTCTCCCACGCCCGACCAGATGCTGGCGGCCACCAAGGCCGTCGATGGCGGCGCCGGCGTGCTGCACATCGTGAAGAACTACACCGGCGACGTGATGAACTTCGAGATGGCCGCCGAATTGGCCGCCGCCGAGACGGGCGTGGCGGTGAAGTCGATCGTCGTGAATGACGACGTGGCGGTGCAGGACTCGCTCTACACCGCTGGGCGGCGCGGCGTGGGCCTCACGGTCCTGCTGGAGAAAATCGTGGGCGCCGCCGCCGAGCAGGGGCGCGACCTCGACTCGGTCGCCGACCTGGCGGCCAAGGTCAATTCGCTGGGCCGGTCGATGGGCATGGCGCTCACAAGCTGCATCGTTCCCGCCGCCGGCAAGCCGACGTTCGACCTGCCTGACGACCAGATGGAGATCGGTATCGGCATCCACGGCGAACCCGGGCGCCACCGCGTGCCGCTGGCCCCGGCCAAGGAGATCGCCGCGCAATTGGTTGAGCCGATTTTGGGCGACCTGGACTTCACCGGCGCACCCGCCATCGTCATGCTGAACGGCATGGGCGGATCGCCGCTCATCGAACTCTACGTGATGTATGGTGAGGTCAAGGCGATCCTCGACAAGGCTGGTGTGCCAGTCGCGCGCACATTGGTGGGCAACTACATCACCTCGCTGGAGATGGCCGGCTGCTCGGTAACGGTGCTCAAGGCCGACGACGAGTTGCTCGGCCTGTGGGACGCCCCTGTCAGTACGCCCGCCCTGCGCTGGGGAGTGTGAACCATGACCGCGACCGTCCAGACCCTGACCAACTGGCTGCTGTCCTTCCGCGACGTCGTCGAGGAAAACAAACAGTGGCTGACCGAACTCGACTCAGCCATCGGCGACGCTGATCACGGCATCAACATGGCGCGTGGGATGTCGGCGGTGGCCGACAAGCTCACCGCCACGGCGCCGGCAACGCCTGGAGAGCTCGGCAAGGCCGTGGGAATGACCCTGGTGACAACCGTGGGTGGGGCATCCGGCCCGCTCTACGGCACCTTCTTCCTCCGCTTCGGCGTCGCAGCCGGGACAGCCGAGGAGTTAGACGCCCCGGGGCTCGGCGCCGCCTTGCGGGCGGGTCTGGACGGCGTGGTCGCGCGCGGCAAGGGCGAAATCGGTGACAAGACCATGGTGGATGCCATGGCCCCCGCCCTCGACGCCTACGACGCCGCTGTCGCCAGCGGTTCCAGCATCGCCGAAGCAGCCTCCGCCGCCGCCGCAGCGGCCGCCGCCGGGCGCGACTCGACTGTGCCGCTGGTGGCGCGGAAGGGCCGCGCCAGCTATCTGGGCGAGCGCAGCGCGGACCACATGGATCCGGGCAGCGCGTCGACCGCATTCTTGTTCGCGACATTGGCCGAGACTCTGCGGTAATCCGAAATGGTCGGGATAGTAGTCGTCTCGCACAGCGCTGCGCTGGCTGATGCGGCGGTCGAACTCGCCCTGGAGATGGCCCCATCTGGCCCGCCGCCGATAGCGGTGGCGGCCGGGGCCGCCGAGGGGGCAACCGGCACCGACGCGGTGGCCATCGCGGAGGGAATCTCGTCGGTCGCCTCACCAGACGGCGTGCTAGTGCTGATGGACCTTGGGTCCGCGCTGCTCAGCGCCGAGATGGCGCTCGAATTCGCCGCGGTGGACTGCCCCGTCCGCCTGGTGGCCGCGCCCTTCGTCGAGGGCCTGGTCGTGGCCGTGGTGGCCGCCTCATCTGGCCTGGGGCTGGACGAGGTCGCCCGCCAGGCCGTGGGCGCCCTCTCAGCCAAGCAGGAGCACCTGGGCGGAACTAGCGCGCCCTCCGTCCCCTCCGACCCCGCTCCCGTTCGGCATGAAGCCGCGGCCCTGGGTGAAATCACTTCCAGGGCAAGGATCACCAACCCCCTTGGCCTACATGCCCGCCCGGCCGCGACGGTTGTTGGGGCGGCAAGCGGCTTTTCAGCAACAGTGACGATCACCAAGCCCGGACGCCCACCCGCCTCGGCACTGAGCCAAATGGCACTCGTCGCCCTCGGTACCAAGGCCGGCGACGAAGTGACGATCACCGCGTCTGGCCCAGACGCCGCAGCTGCCGTCGCCACCGTGGCCGACCTCATCGCCGGGGGTTTTGGAGAACTCGCCCCGCCGGCAGCCGGAAACGCCAACACACCTATGGAAGACACCACCGCGGCGAAAGTCCCAGCCCCAGCCCTGGGCGCGCGCAAACCGCTGGGAGTGAGCGCGGGAATCGGCGTGGGTCCGGTGGCGCACCTGTCACCGCCGGCACCAGTGCCGCAAGCCGCGGCCCCACTGCCGCCAGACCAACGCGAGCATGCCGCGAACCGCATCATGGAGTCAGCCAAAGCGGTTGCCGCGGACCTCGCCGACCGCGCCAGCACCGCGAGCGGCGAGGCGGCAGCCGTCTTGCGGGCCGATGCCGCCATGGCCACCGACCCAACCTTGCTCGACGCCGCCGCCCAAGGTGTGAGAGACGCGGGGGCGGACCCGGCACGGGCAGTCTTCGACTCGGCCGAATCTCTCGCTGCGCTGCTGTCAGAAGTGGGCGGCGCGACTGCCGACCGAGCCGCCGACGTGCGGGACGTGGCCGCACGGATCATCGCCCGCCTGCTCGGCGTCGACCCGCCGGGATTGCCGCAACTCGCCTCCGAATACGTGCTTGTCGCCGAGGATTTATCTCCAGCCGACACCGCGCTGCTGGACCCCGCACTGTGCAAGGGCCTGGTCACCGCCCAGGGCAGCCCCACTTCGCACACCGCGATCCTCGCCCGCGCACTCGGCATTCCCGCCGTGGTGGCCGCCCCCGCCGCACTGGATATCCCCGCCGGCACCACGGTGTTGGTCGACGGCACCACCGGCGAAGTGATCTCGGACCCGCCGCGCGATCGCATCACCCAATGCCGCGCCAACACCGCGTCCGCAGGCCCCCTCGCCGCCCCTGGCGCGACCCGGGACGGCCACCGTGTCCAACTGCTCGCCAACGTCGCGGCGCTGGATTCAGCGGTCGCAGCGCGCGCGGCCGGGGCCGAAGGAGTGGGGCTGCTGCGCACCGAATTGGTCTTCTTGGGGGCCGCGCGGGAGCCAACGGCCGCAGCGCAAGTCGCGGCGTACAAAGCGGTGTTCGACCAGTTCGCCGGGCGCAAAGTCGTCATCCGCACCCTGGACGCGGGCGCCGACAAGCCCCTGGCCTTCCTCAACCAGGCCCCGGAGGCGAACCCGGCGTTGGGTGTGCGCGGCTACCGCACGAGCTGGGCCCACCTAGATGTACTGCGGCGCCAGTTGGAGGCGATCGCCCGCGCCGCGTCCGATTCCGCCGCTGAAGTGTGGACTATGGCCCCCATGGTCGCCACCGCCGACGAGGCCGCCGAATTCGCCGCCCTCGCCCGCGCCGCCGGGCTCGCCAAAGCCGGGGTGATGATTGAGACGCCGAGCGCGGCGCTCACCTGCGCCGAGATCCTGCGGCACGTCGATTTCGTCTCGCTCGGAACGAACGACCTCACCCAATACACGATGGCCGCAGACCGCCAGCTCGGAGCAGTCGCACACCTCAACGACCCATGGCAGCCGGCGGTATTGCGCCTGGTCAAGGCTGCTTGCGAAGCCGGAGAAGCTGCGGGCAAACCCGTCGGGGTGTGCGGCGAGGCCGCCGCCGACCCCGCGCTGGCGGCCGTGCTGGTCGGCCTCGGGGCCACCAGCCTGTCCATGGCCCCTGCCGCGCTGGCGGCCGTGGCCGCCAAACTGGCCCAGACCACACTGGCGGAATGCCGCGAACAGGCCGCCCACTTCACCAGGTGAACCGCGGCGGCGTGCAAACCGGGAGTGCCGCGGATAGGTCCACGTCGGAAAGTAAGCGCTTGCATCGACACGGTGGATTAGGGGCACAATTGCGCTTGTGAGTGTCAGCATCGAGGAAGTGGCCAAGGCGGCCGGGGTGTCCACGGCCACTGTGTCGCGGGCCCTGCGCGGATTGCCGAGCGTCGCTCCCACCACGGCCGCCGCCGTGCAAGCCGCAGCCAACGCGTTGGGCTACGTCCCGTCCCCGAGCGCCGCCGCGCTGGCCAGTGGCCGCACGCGAAGCGTCGGATTGGTGGCCCCGGCGATTTCGCGTTGGTTCTTCGCGACGGCCTTGGAGGGAGCCGAACACGCGCTGCGCGAGGCCGATTTCGACGCGTTGCTCTACTCGCTGCCGGACGCCGCCACCCCGCGAAAGACATTCGAGGCGGAGGTGCTTGCCCGCCGCGTCGACGCCGTGGTGGTGGCCTCAATGTTCTTTTCCGACGCCGAGGTTGAGCAGTTGCGCTCGCTGGACGTGCCGGCGGTGTTCATCTCCGTTCGGCAACCCGGATTCCCGCATGTCGGCATCGACGACGAAGCCGCCGCCGCGCTGGCCGTCGCGCACCTCGTGGGCTTAGGGCACACCGTCATCGGGCACGTTTCCGGATCGGCCACAGACCGCAATCCGGCCGCCCCGACGATGCGGCGCCGCAGCGGGTGGCGGCAAGCCATGCTGGATTCCGGGCTGGCACCCGACGACGATTTGGACTCCCCCGCAGACATGACCGCGGTGGGCGGCCACCGAGCGGCAAACGCCCTGCTGGACCGTCGCCCGGACGTAACCGCCATCTTCGCCGCCTCCGACGAAACGGCCATGGGAGTGCTGCTCGCCCTGCGGCAACGCGGCATCGAACCTGGCCGCGAGGTTTCCGTGATCGGCCTGGACGGCCACAACTTGGGCGACATCATGGGCCTGACCACCGTTTCCCAGCCGGCTTACCGCCAAGGCGCCGAGGCCGCCCGGCTGGTCCTCGCGGCGACAGCAGGCCAGCCCATGCCCGGGCAAACCCTGTTCGAAACCGAACTGGTGCCGCGTACCTCGACGGGGCCCAGGCCCTGACCTGTCACCGCCAGGAAGCCGATGGCAGGCGGGTGCTCACCGGCTCAGGGTCGCGGTAATGCTGTAAGTCTTCCGGTCAGGGGCCGGTGTTGGTTCTGCGTCCGATGCGGGCCGAGAGCATTCCGGCTTGCTCCAATGCGGCCAGGGCACTACGCCATACACCCGGCTATAGCCATAAGTGGGTACGTGAACCGGGCTGAGATCTACCTTTCGGCGGCCTGCTGGGAAAAGACGTGCTGGGTCCGCTCACCACCGACGGTGAGGGAAAACGACAGCGATTTCCAGCCCGGTGGCAGGTGCGGATCGAAGCGGATCTCGCCGTCGCTGTCGCGCATCCCGGCGAAACCGGCGACGAGCGCGAGCCAGACCCCACCTGCAGAAGCCAGATGCACACCGTCGGCGGTGTTGTGGTGCAAGTCAGCCAGGTCAACGAACAGGGCCTGGCCGAAATAGCGTTCCGCCAGTTCCGACTCCCCCACCTCCGCGGCGATGATCGCCTGCGTCGCGGCCGACAGGGTGGAATCTCCTGTAGTCAGCGGGTCATAGTAGGCGAAATCTGCCTGTTTCTCGGCCAACGTGAACTCGTGGCCCAACAAGTGGAGCGCGAGCACCAGGTCGGCCTGTTTCACGACCTGATGGCGGTAGATCACCAACGGGTGGTAGTGCAGCAACAGCGGTCGGCGCTGGTTGGCTGTCGGCCAGGGTTCCCGGCGCAGGAACTGGGCGTCCTGGGCGTGCACCCCCAACTGTTCGTCGTACCCGAGGTGGATCGCGTCGGCGATCCGGGCCCATTCGGCGAGTTCGGCATCGGTCGCGTCGTGATGTTGCCGGGCGGCGATCGCGCAACGCAGATTGTGCCGGGCCATGGCATTGGTGTAGTAGTTGTCGTCCACCAACGCGGAGTATTCGTCGGGCCCGGTGACGCCGTGGATGTGGAATCGGCCGTCGTCGGCCCAAAAGCCCAGATCGGCCCACATCCGGGCGGTTTCGGCCAGGATCTCCGCGCCGCCGTCGGCCAGCAGACTGGTATCGCCGGTGGCGTTCAGGTACTGCTGCACGGCGTAGGCGATGTCCGCGCAGATGTGGTACTGCGCGGTACCGGCCGGGAAGTAGGCGGACGCCTCCTCGCCGTTGATGGTCCGCCACGGATACAACGCCCCGGCCAGATCCAGTTCGGACGCCCGCCGTTTGGCCGCCCCGAGCATCCGGTGGCGAAAACGCAACACTTCTCGAGCCCGGTCCGGGTCCGTGTAGCTGAGGAACGGCAGGATGAAAAGCTCCTGGTCCCAGAAGTAGTGCCCCGAATAGCCGCTGCCGCTCAGGCCTTTGGCGGGAATGCCATTTTCGCCTGGGGCCGCCGTCGCTTGGGCAAGCTGGAACAACTCGAACCGGATCGCCTGTTGGACGGCCACTTGCTCGCTTGCGGACTCCAGTTCCACCCGCACGTCGCCACGCTCCCAGAAAGCGGCCAACCAAGCTCGCTGCTCGTCGCGCAGCACAGCCAAGCCCGGAGCGTCATCCAGCGCCCGCAGACAGGTCTCCCGCAGTGCGGAGATGTCTTCGTCGCAAGTGACCGCCAGACCAGCCGCCACATCGTCCGGCGCGAAAGGAGTCGTCGCATAGCTCACATAGCGCGTCAGCGCCGTCCCATCAGATTCGTCGCGCGTGCCGACGACGGCCGCCAACCGGGAGTTGCGGCAGCGATAGGCGGAAAGCCGCTCGGAGCCGGCTCCGATCCGTTCCAAACCGCCGCCGACCGGCATTTCCGCCTTGCGTGGGTCATCCGCGTCGCCCGGTGTGACGGATCCGGGGTCCGGGGCAGACAACGCGGCGATGTCAACCCGCGCACCGTCAGCGTCGACGCTGATGGTGGTGACCGCCAATTCCGGACGGGCCAAACAAGCTATCCAGGTCTGCCGAATCCGGAAATCGCGGCCGTCGGGCAGCTTCCAGTCTTCGTCTTGGCTCAGCTCGCCGCTGCGGAAATCCAGCCGCCGTATCCGGCTCGTCAGCGAGCAATCTGCGATGGAAACGCCATCCACCGCCACCTGGAACGCGGTGCCGTCTGGCACTGGCACGATGACCTGCCCGACGCGCGCCAGGCCGCAGGCGTTCTCCGCGTGCTGAATCCGGTAAGTCTCGTGAAAGCCGTTTAGAAAGGCGAAACCACTGCCCGGCCGAATGCCCAAGTACCCATTCGCCACGTTGAACAGGGTCTGCGAATGATCGCCCGAAACGAGGTCTGCGGCAACTTCGACCAAAGCCCACTCGTCGGCGGGGAAACGCCCGCGGTCCAAAGGATCAGCCCAAGTCATAGCAGCCCTTCCAGCGAATCGACCACCACGTCTGCTCCGGCGTCCAGTAGCGCTTGCGCCTGAGAGCCGCGATCCACTCCGACCACCAACCCAAATCCGCCCGCACGGCCCGCCGCGACCCCGGAAATGGCGTCCTCCACCACTGCGCAGTTCGCAGGCGGCAATCCAACCAGGTCGGCCGCCGCCAGGAACATGTCGGGAGCGGGCTTGCCACCCAGCCCGTTTGCGACGCGATAGCGGCCATCCACGACGTGCGGGAACCAGCCGCTGAGGCCCGTGCGGTCCAGCACCTTCTGGGCGTTCTGCGAAGAACTCACCACCGCGAACACCGCCGCACGGCTGTCCAAGGCTCGCAGCACCGAGACAGTCTCCGGATAGGGCGCCAAGCCTCCTGCGTCCAAGGCGGCGAGGAAGTAGGCGTCTTTGCGATTCCCCAGCCCGCAAACGGTGATCGCGTCGGGCGGATCGTCCGGGGATCCCCACGGCAGCTCCACACACCGCGATTTCAAGACGTCGGCGATGCCGTCGCAGCGGGGGCGGCCATCCAGGTGGTGATAGTAGTCGAAGTCGGTGTACGCCGCCGTGCCGGGTAACGAGGCGAGGAACTCGGCGAACATCCGTTCCCAGGCCCGCCGGTGAAGTTCGGCGGTGGGCGCGAGCACGCCGTCGAGGTCGAACAGGTAGCCGTCCATACTCAGCCCTTCACCGATCCGGCCAACAGCCCGCGGACGAAGAAGCGCTGCAGGGCCAGGAAGACAGCCACCGGGACCACCATCGAGATGAACGCCCCGGCGGAGAGCAGATGCCAGGCCGACCCCCGCGAGCCGACCATGTCGGACAGCCGCGCAGTCAACGGAGCCACCTCCGGGGTGTTCCCGGCGAAGGCCAACGCCACCAGTAGGTCGTTCCACACCCACAGGAATTGGAAGATGGCAAAGGAGGCGATAGCCGGCGTCATCAGCGGCATGATCACCCGCAGGAAGACTTGGACGTGGCCGGCTCCGTCGACACGGGCGGCCTCCACCAACTCGCGCGGGATCTCCCGCATGAAGTTGTGCAGCAGGAAGATCGCCAGCGGCAGTCCGAACATGGCGTGGGAAAGCCACAGCACCCAGTAGGTGCCGTTCAGCCCCCAGTTCACGTATTGGGTGAGCAGCGGGATCATCGTCACCTGAAGTGGGACAACTTGCAAGGAGAATACGGCGATGAACAGGATGTTGCGGCCGCGGAATTCCGTCCAGGCGAAGGCGTAGGCGGCAAGCAACGCCAGCGTGATCGGAATCAGCACCGACGGCAGCGTCACCACGAAAGAGTTGGTGAAATAGTCGCCCAGTTTGTTCTGCGGGCCGAGGGCGGTCTCGTAGTTGGCCAGCGAGAATCCGCCCCAGTTGGCGGGCGCGAGAGCCTCCCACCAGGGACTCGACGTGATGTCACGGCGATTGCCCCGGAAGCTGGTCACCAGCAACCCGAACGTGGGAACGGTCCACAGCGCCGCGATCACGAGGGCCAGTGCCGAAGCCCAAGGCGAGGTGAGTCGGTTCTTCGCCTCAACCAGCCGTCGTTCGGCGCGGGTCAGGCCCGGAGGACGGCTAATCCACCGCGCGGTGGGAGACTTGCTGGCCATCACCGCACCTCCTCCGACTTGCGCAATTGCCGCACGTTGTAGACGATCACCGGGATGATGATGACGAACAGCAGCACGGCCAGCGCCGCCCCCAAGCCCTTGTTCTGGTTGGTGAACGACTGGGTGTAGAACTCGTTGGCGATCACCGACGTGTCATAGTTGCCGCCAGTCATCGTCCGCACCACGTCGAAGGCCTTCAGCGAAGTCATGGCCACCGTGGTCAGCACCACTACGATCGACGGCCGGATCATCGGCACCGTGATGGTGCGGAAAAGCTGCCAGGCCGTCAGCCCGTCCAGCAGCGCCGCCTCGTTGATCTCGTCGGGGATCGCCTTGATGGCGGCCGACAGCACGGTCATGGCGAATCCGGCCTGGATCCACACCATCACCACGATCAGGAATCCGGTGTTCGCTGGGGCGTTCATCAGCCACTGCGGCGCCGTCACCTGCTGCCCGAACAGCGCGGCCAGCCCCACATAGGCTTCGGAGAGCAGGCCGACTTTGTTGTCGTAGACAAACTTCCAAATGATCGACGCACCCACCATCGAGATCGCCATCGGCAGGAACATCAGCGTCTTGGCCATCTTCTCGAAACGGGTGCGGTCCACCAGCGCCGCGTAGGCCAAGCCGAGTGCGGTGGCGAGCACCGGGACCAACACCACCCACGCAACCGAGTTGCGCAGCACGATGAGGAACTGGCCCTCGGTGAAGGCCTGGACGTAGTTGCCAAAGCCGATGAACTCCTGCCCCGCCCGGTCCTTGAACGAGTTGCCGACCGTCACCGTGGCCGGATAGACCAGCCCGAAGCAGACAGCGGCAACCGCCGGGGCCAGGAAACCCAGCGGCGTCACCCAGCGCGGCATGCGCTTGGGGAGGCTGAGCAGGCCCAGGATCGCCCCGGTGACCCCGACGAAGATCGCAATGGCGATCACCATCAGCAGTAGCTTGTCACCGGGGCTTTCCGGGTGGAGCAGGAGGTCCATCGCAGGTGTCAACCGTTCTTACTTGGGCCAGGAGGATTCGATCGCGGCCAAGACATCCGCGGCGGACTTGTCCTGCGCGAAGTAGGCGGTCATTTCTTTCCAGAAGGATCCAGCGCCCACTTCGGACGGCATCAGATCAGAGCCGTCGAAACGGAATTCGACGCCCGGATCGGCCAGCACCGAGAAGGCGAGCTGGTCCATCGGAGACTTCAGCAGCGTCGCGTCCAGGCCGCTGTTAGCCGTTACCCAGCCCTGCGGCGTAGCAGTGGCCTTGGCGTTGGCCCACTCCGGGCTGGCCAGGAACGCCTGGAACGCTTGGACTTCCGGGCGATCGGAGAACGCGGCGACGAAGTCACCGCCGCCGATGACGGGTTTGGAATCGGCAGTGAGCCCCGGCAGCGGGAACGCCCACACGTCGCCATCTTCGCCGACGACAAGGCTCTCGTCGAGGGTGGTCCAGTTGGTCTGGTAGAACGACGCGGCGCGGTGCAGGTAGCACTGGCCGTCGACGATCGGATATCCGGCGTCCGTCCACGGCTCGGCGGCGATGGACTGGACGTCGCCGATCCCGGCGTTCACATACTTTTCGTCGTGGATGAGTTTGCCCATCTGGGTCAGCGACTCCAGGATGGACGGGTCGTTGAACGGGATCTCGTGGGAAATCCACTTGTCATAGTTGTCGCCGCCGGCGAAACGCAGCACGGCGTCTTCCACCCAGTCCGTGGCCGGCCAGCCGGTGGCGGTGCCAGATTCGATGCCGACGCACCAAGGCTTGGCTTTGCCGTCTGCGGCGATCTTCTCGGTGAGTGCGGTGAGTTCATCCCAGGTGGTGGGAATGGTGTAGCCCGCGTCGGCGAACATGGCCGGGGAATACCACACGAATGACTTGGCCGAAGCACCCAGCGGCGCGGCGTAGAACGTCCCATCGACTGTGCCATACGCCTTCCATGAGGCCGACCAGTACTTGTCGACATTTGCCGCCACCGCTGCCGGGGCAGGCTTGACTTTGCCGGTTGCGGCCACGGTGCGTAGGAGGCCGGGTTGCGGCAGGATCGCGATGTCGGGAGCGGCGCCAGCTTCAACGCGGACGGGAAGCTGCGCCTCGAAGTCCCGGGAGCCCTCGTAAGCGATCTCGGCGCCGGTGCATTCGGCAAATTGGGCCCAGGAGCTTTCGTATTCGGAGCCTTCTTGATCGATGAAGGTCGCGTAGACCGTCACCTTCGTGCCGGCGAGATCGCCATATTGGGCGTACGCGGCGCAGGCGGCGTCGGCACCCTCGGCCTCAGTCGTGGTTTCAGGCGCGCTGGTGGTTGATTGGGCTTGTCCGCAGGCGGTCAAACCCGCCAACCAGACGACGGCGGCCAACGCCGCCAAGATTCGAGTTGGACGAAACATGTCACTCCTTTGTGTTCCGTATTAAGAGTTGTCTCCTGCGAGCATCCTCGCAAGTCCAGTGTAAGCGCTTACATTCGGAAATGCAAGCGCTTACATCAACTGGCACGGACCGGTTACGAACTCGCCGGTCCACTGTGGCGATCGCGGCCGGGCGTTGGTCGAATCCCTTGGCCTGAACAGGGCAGGTGGTTAGGCTCATCTCGTGAGCGTTTTTGACCTGTTCCAGGCTGGAGTGGGGCCATCGAGTTCGCACACCGTAGGCCCCATGCGAGCTGCCAGCCTGCTGCTGCAAGAGGTACCGGCAATCGAGGCGGTGCAGGTGGCGCTGCTGGGGTCCCTGGGGGCGACCGGGCGCGGACACGGCACTGATCGTGCGGTCGTGGCGGGGCTGGCCGGATTCCGCCCCGAATCGGTAATCCCGGAGCAAATCGACCAACTGCTGGAGCAGGTGGCACGAGATGGCAGGCTCTTGGTCAACGGCCGTGAGATTGAGTTCGATCCGGTGGGCGACATAGAATTCCGCCCCGCTGAACGTCTGCCGCTGCATCCCAACGGGATCGTGTTCCGGGTCCGCACCTCAGACGGCTGGAGCGAACACATCTACTACTCAATTGGCGGTGGCGCCGTGGTTGGCGCCGACCCTGGCCAAGTCTCGACCGTCATCCCAGACCCGTTGCCACACCCCTTCCGAACCGGGGCCGAGTTGCTCGCCGAATGTGCCCGCTCCGGCCTGTCGGTCAGCGAGTTGATGCTCCGAAACGAGTCTGCCGACTGCGGCCGGGACGAGGTGCGCGGGCGGTTGCGGTCTCTGTGGGACCTGATGTGCCAGTGCATTGAAGCCGGGTGCCATACCGAAGGGGTGCTGCCAGGCGGATTGCGGGTGCGACGTCGGGCTCCGCGGATGCTGCGGCAAATAAGGCACCAAACGGGGGACAACCAGTTGGAGTGGGTCAGCCTTTGGGCGTTGGCGGTGAACGAGCAGAACGCCGCTGGCGGCCGGGTGGTGACAGCGCCAACGAACGGCGCCGCCGGGATAGTCCCCGCCGTGCTCAAACACGCCTTGGCATTGCCCGGTTCTGATGACAGCACTCCGATCGATTTCTTGCTCGCCGCTGGGGCGATCGGCGAGGTCTATCGGGCGACGGCGTCCATTTCCGGAGCCGAGGTGGGCTGCCAAGGGGAAATCGGAGTGGCCTGTTCGATGGCCGCGGCTGGGCTGGCCGAGGTGTTGGGCGGGTCGCCGGAACAAGTGGTCAACGCGGCGGAAATCGGCTTGGAACACCACCTCGGCCTCACCTGCGATCCCGTTGGCGGGCTGGTGCAGGTGCCCTGCATTGAGCGGAACGCCATCGGAGCCACAACCGCTATTACGGCTGCGCGGCTGGCGCTGGCAGGCGACGGGCACCAGATCGTCAGCTTGGACCAGGTCATTTCAGCGATGATGGCCACCGGCGCCGATATGCCCGTCAAGTACAAGGAGACTGCGGCAGGCGGGCTCGCCAGCCTTGTGCAATGCTGACTCCTCATCGGCCAAACGGGCGCAAGACGGTTCCGCCTCGGCGCAGCTTGACCTTAAGATAGGCCGCAACGCCACACACTGGCCTTTGGCAAGGCCCCAACGCTCGACACCCATGCCGAGAAAGCGAGCAAGCGGGGAACGTTATGGTTTATGGATCTGTCCTGCAGGCGATCGGAAGCACGCCTCTGATCAAACTCAACAACATCGCGGACGCTGACAGCGCGGACATCCTGGTCAAGTACGAGGCCGTGAACATCGGCGGATCCATCAAGACACGCACGGCTCACGCCATGATCACAGCGGCAGAAGACGCGGGGCTGCTCACCGCGGAATCAGTCATCGTCGAGCCGACGAGCGGCAACCAGGGCATCGCCATCGCGCTGATCGGCGCCGTCAAGGGCTATCAGGTCAAGATAGTGATGCCGGATTCCGTCAGCGAAGAACGGCGCAAGCTCGTGAAGCAGTACGGGGCGGAGGTCATCCTCGTCAAAGACAACGGCAACATCGGCGAGTGCATCGAAAACTGCCTTCGCACCGCGATGGAACTCGCCGCGGCAGACCCCAGGGTTTTCATCCCGCAGCAATTCACCAATCCCAACAATCCCGCGGTGCACCGAAACCACACGGCGCGAGAAATCCTCGCGGCCTATGCCGGCCCCATCCACGGATTCTGCGCGGGGATCGGCACGGGCGGCTCGATAACGGGAGTCGGCCAGGCACTTAGGGAGCGCTGGCCGGATGTCCGAATCTGGGCGGTGGAGCCCGAGCAAGCCGCCATCCTCTCCGGCGGCCCGATCGGGACGCACCTCCAGATGGGCATCGGAGACGGCCTGATTCCCGAAGTCCTCGACACGGCCATCTACGACGACGTATGCGTCGTGGCCGATCAGGAAGCCCTCGCCACCGCAAAGCTGCTGGCGGCGAAAGAGGGGTTGCTGTGCGGGATATCCAGCGGCTCCAACGTGACAGCCGCGCTTCGGATGGCCAAGATGCTGGGCCCAGGCAAGACTGTGGTGACGCTGCTCCCGGACACCGGGGAACGCTATTTCAGCACGCCGCTGTTCGACTGACTTCCGCCCTGCCACAAGGCGTTTTCCCCAAAACGCCAGCGAAGAATGGCGGCCGTGATTATCCTTCCAAGCGTGGGGATCATTTCAAGCATTGAAGAAATTCTGATTGCGTTCACCTTGCTGGCGCTGCTCATGTATCGCTTCACCGCACGCAAACTGAACACGCCGGAAGCCAAACACGACTTCACGTTGCGCTATCTGCTCTGGCCGGCGGTGGCGCTGGTGGTGTTGGACATCGGGGAAACGCTCACGTACAACGGCACCCGCCTGTTCACCGAGAATGTCCCGCACTACAACTTCGGCACAGCCCTGGACGCGGCGCTGCCGATCATCCCGTTCTTCATCGTCTTCTATCTGCTGGCCTATGCCGTGCTGGTGTTCGCACCGTTCTATCTTGCTTGGGTGGGAGACCGCGAGTTGGTCAAGCGCTACATCCTGGCCTTGTCGATCCTGTTCGCCATCAGTTCTGTCATTTACCTGGTCGCGCCAAACGACGTGCCGCACGCCTGGAGCCCGGACGTGTACGCCCAGCACACAGGCATCTTCGACCGGCTGCTCGAATTCATGTACAACTCCGATGCGGCCTCCAACGGACTGCCCAGCCTGCACAACGCCCACATCTGGCTGCCGTTCTTCCTGATCATCTTCACCGACCGATCCGGCCGCAAGGCAGCCCACGCGCTGCCGGTGGCCGTGCTCGGCGTCCTGATCTCACTGGCGACGTTGTTCTGCAAGGAGCACTACATCGTGGACGTCGTCTTCTCCATCTCGCTGGTCGCCGGGATCGCTTGGCTGAGCACCCAGGTGCTCTGGCGTCACGAAGCGACCGGCCCCGAACTCCCGGCGGACACCCGCGAACGCGAGCCGACGCCGCGGCAAACCAGGTAGGTCAGGAACGAGATAGTCGTGATGTAGGGGCTGATGGGCAGGGCGCCGCCCAAGGCGAGCAGAATTCCTCCCACCGCGGCCAGCACTCCGAACCCGGCGGCCAGCGCCGGGACGACGACCGGCGACGACGAAACTCGCAGCGCGGAGGCCGCGGGGGTAACCACGAGAGCCAATACCAGCAGCGCGCCAACGATTTGGACAGCGACCGAAACGACCATGCCGAGGGTGAGCATGAACGCCAGCGAAACCACCTTGTCCGGGACTCCGCGTGCGGCGGCGACGTCCGGGTCGAGGCTGTCGAACATGAGCGGGCGCCACATCACCAGCAGCAACCCGAGGGAGAGTGTGCAGACCCCGATCAGCCAGCCCAATTGCGGACCGTCCACCGAGATGATCTGCCCGACCAGCAGGCCGAACTTGCTCGACGCCCGGCCCTCGTACAGGGCCAGGAAGAGGATGCCCAGGCCCAACCCGAAGGGCATCAGGACTCCGATCGTCGAGTTCCGGTCGCGGGCTTTCGCACCCAGCAGCCCGATGGCGAGAGAGGCCACCAGCGATCCGGCCAGCGACCCCGCCACCACCGACCCACCCGCGAGCAGTGCCGCGGCCGCGCCGGCGAACGACAACTCCGAAATGCCGTGAACCGCGAAAGCCATGTCTCGTTGCATCACGAACACACCGATCACTCCCCCGACGACCCCGAGGATCACCGCCGCGAGCAGCGAGTATTGCACCAAGCCCAGCAACCTGCCGTAGTCATCGAAGTTCAAGATCCGGGTCCACCAAGGATCTGCATCCAAGAGGATCATTGGCGCACCTCCAGGTGATGCGGCTCGTGGTGCTCGGGAGCACCGACTACCACCACCCGGTCGCCCACCCGCGCCACTTCAACCGGAGTTTGATACAACTGCGAGAGCACGTCTGAGCGCAGGATGTCGTTCGGAGTGCCGAGCAGGTGCCGCCCAGCGGCAAGGTAGAGCACGCGATCGGTGCAGGAAAGCACGGGATTGATGTCGTGCGTGACGAAGAGCACCGAAGTGCCATGCTCTCGGCAACGCCGCGAAACCAAGTTGGCCACCGACTGCTGGTAATGCAGATCCAGGCTGCTCAACGGCTCGTCGCACAACAGCAACACCGGATCGGACACCAACGCCTGGGCGGTTCGCAACCGCTGTTGTTCGCCCCCGGAGAGCAGCCCCACCGGCTTGTCGGCGAAGGAACTCGCGCCCACTGACTCGATGGCGGCGGCAATGCGGGCCCGCGCCGCGGCCCGCCCGGCAATCCGGACGCCCCAGCGATGCCCGTCCACGCCGAAGGACACCAGGTCGCGGCCCCGCATGGGGGTCCCCCGGGGGATCAGACGCTGCTGCGGGATGTAGCCGATGCGGCGATCGCCTTTTCGCACCGGGTGGCCGCACAGTTGTATGTCGCCGGAAGTGAGCTGTTGCATGCCGAGAATCGCCTTCAACAGCGAAGACTTGCCAGAACCGTTGGCTCCCAACACGGTGATGAACTCCCCCGGCAGGACATCGAGGCTCAAGCCGTCCCAGAGGACGCGCTCCGAGAAGGCCAGCGCGGCTTGCCGCACACGCAAGACCGGAGTTCCTGCCGCCGAGTCACCCGTCACTTGGCCAACACCGCTTCCAAATTGTCCAAGTTCGCTTGCTGCCATTGGATGTAATCCTTGCCCGCGGGCAGGATCTCCGAAAAGTTGACGACCGGGATGCCCGCCGCCTCGGCGGCTGCGCGAACCTGTTCGGTTGCGGCGTCGGCCGTCTGGTCGTTGTACGCCAGCAGCGAAACCTGCTGGCCGCTGAACAAGTCGAGCGTGGCCAGCAGCGCGCGCGGGGGCACGTCTTCACCCTCCTCGACGGCCTCGGTGAAATCCTCGGGCGTCTTGTTGACCAGGCCGACGGCCTCCAGCAAATAAAGCGGGACTGGCTCCGTGATGGCCACGCCTTGCCCGTCGAAACTGGCCTTCAGACTCGTTGCCGCGGTGGACAGGTCCGCGAGTTCCCGGGAGAACCGCTGGTAGTTGTCCGCGTAGGCGGCCGCCGAGTCGGGGTCCAGGTCCGACAGCGTGCCGCTGATCCGCAGCGCGAGCGCGTCCATGGCGTCGAACTTGTACCAGACATGCTCGTTGAATCCCTCGATTTCCGTGTCGCCCTGGGCCTGGTCCGCGGAAACCAAACCGGAGGTGGCCACGGCGTTCAAGACAGCGGGCTGAGCTTGGGCCCCTTCGAGCAACACGTCCATGAAGTGGTCGAACCCGCCGCCGTTCTCCACCACGATGTCCGCGCCTTCAATGGCCAGCCGGTCCTGGGCGGTGGCCTCATACTCGTGCGGATCCTGCGTCGAACTGTTGATGAAGCTGACCACGTCGGCACGGTCCCCGGCGATGGCCGCGGCGATGCTCGCATAGACGTTGGTGGAGGCGACGATAGCGATCCTGTCCTGGGCCGCCGCGCTGGTCGAAGACTCGGGAGCGGCATCCGCACACGCGGTCAACGCCAAGGGGATCGCCACAAGGCCCGCGAGAAGACGGAGCCGCCTGCAAAGTGTCACACCGACAATCTAGTGCAAATGACTCTCATTAACGAATCGCGTCCAACCCTTGGACCACTCAGTAGGTGGTGACCGCCACCCAGTCCTTGGATGCCGTCAACTCCAGCTCCGGCAAGGAGAGCCGCACACAGCTCGATGCGGTGCCGGCCGCCGGGTAGACGGTCTCGAAGCGGCGCAGGGATTCGTCCAAGTAGACGCGGACGCCTTCGTTCACCCCGAACGGGCAGACGCCGCCAACCGCATGGCCGATTAGTTCCTCCACGTCGTCGACGGGAATCATGCGGGCCCGGCAGCCGAACTGCGCCCGATATGCCTGGTTGCTCACCCGCGCGTCTCCGGCGGCCACAATCACGATCGGGCCATCCGGCGTGTTGAACGACAACGACTTGGCGATCAACTCCGGAGCTACGCCGACCGCCTGCGCGGCCAACTCCACCGTCGCGGACGAAGTGTCAAACTCCAAGATCCGCCCATCCAAGCCAAACTTCGCCAACCACTCCCGAGCGCGCTCAATAGCCATGCCCGCGATTCTAACGCCAACGGCTACCGCCGGGTTCCGCCTCCAAGTCCGCGACCAGGGCGCGCCCCGCCTATCCCTGGAGTGTCGGCAAGATGTACTCGACTTCGGCGTGCGGACGCGGGATCACGTGGATCTAGTTTCTTTGCTTACTGTTCCGACCAGTTCGCCGGATAGACGACATAGACGAAACGCGCCTTGTCGCGGGCGGAGAAGACCACCGAGGTGTTCTTCGGGATGTAGATGACTTGGCCGGCCGTAGCCCGGGTGGTGCGGCCGTCGACGATGATGTCGAGGGTGCCTTCGAGCACGATGTCGATCTCGTCGTAGGTCAACGTCCACGGCAGTTGCGCGCGGTCCACTTCCATGACGCCGCAGCCGACGCGCGGCGATTCGTCGATGCTGAGCACGTCCACCAACTTGACCCGGTCGGTGTCGATCGGGAAGGGGAAAGGCTCCACTTGGATCAACGCCGGGTCGAACTGGATCACCCCGGACGGGTCGACGTGCCGCGCGGGGGCGCCGCAGCGCCGCAACTCCTCTTGGAGCACTTCGCGGACGATCGCCTCGATGGCTGATCTGTTCATATCCATTTCCGCTCTCCCCTCAGGTCGTCTGCAAGTCGATGCCGGAGGCCTTCTGCCGGATCATCTCGGCGGCCAGTTCGGCCAGATGGGCGCCGGCCTCGGCGGCGTTGGTGCCCTCCTTGTGGATGTTGGACAGGCAGGTGCGCAGCGCCTCGGACATGCCGACCTTCGCCTGGTAAGCCAAGTAGGCGCTGAGCGACTCGGCGGTCGCCAGGCCGGGACGCTCCCCCACCAAGACGCAGGTGACGGTAGCGCCAAGCGCTTCTGAGATCGGCTCCATGGAGCGGACCCGCCCGTACTTGACGAAGAACGGCGTGCCCATCGTCAGGCCCTTCAGTTTCAGGCCCTGCTGGAACGCCGGGAGCAGGTCGGGAACGTTCGCCTCGACCGCCGTGGACGACAATCCGTCGGTGACGAACACCTGCACCTGTGGATTGGGCTGGCACTTGGCTTTGATCTCGGCCAGGACCGCGGGATCGAACTGGGCGCCCTTGTCGGGATAGGTGAGGAAGTCGTCACGCGATTGGCAGACTGTCTGCACGCTGAACAGGCCCAAGCGCTGGATCAACTCTGGCGACACGTCGTTGAAGACGGCGTCCATCGCCGTGGCGTTGTCGGCCAAGAATCGCAGCACGGCGGCCGTGGTGTAGCGCGGCCCGCTGCGCCCCTGCCCCAGCCGGGCCCACGTGGTCGCCTTGATCCGCTGGAACCCTTCCGGATTAGCCGGGTTGGGCACCGCGTAAACCTGCCGATAGTCGACCGCTCGGATGTCCGGTATCTCGCCCGGATCCACGGTGGCCGCCCCGGACGGACGCGCCGCGCCGGCCGGCCCCCCAACTGGCTCTTGCTGAAAAGCCGGCTCGCTCATCATCTGGGCGAGCGTGGACTGCACGAGGCTTCGCAGTTCTTGTTCGTTCATCGCGGCCTCACTTCAGGAAAACCGAGCCGTCGCCGGCCCGCTCGGTAAGGATGCCGCGCTCGTCCATCAGGCCGAGCGACATCATCCACTGGTGGAATTCCGGTGCGGGCGTGCGGCCCAGCAGTTCGCGCAGGGTCGCGTCGTCGTGGTAGCTGGTGTCTTGGTAGGCCAACATCACGTCGTCGGCCAGCGGGACGCCCATGAAGTAGTTCGAACCGGCCATGGCCAGCAGCATCGTGGCCATCTGCTGGTCGTCCATGGTGATCGACGTGTGGTTCGTCCAGCACGGTGCCATGCCCATCGGCAGGCCGAGGAACTTGCCCATGAAGTGGTCTTCAAGGTTGCCGCGGATCATCTCTTTGCCGTCGTAGATGGTCTCCGGCCCGATGAAACCGGTCACATTGTTGACCATGAATGGCCGGAAGTACCGCCCGAAGCCGTAGGTGCGCGCTTCCAGCGTCATCTCGTCGACTCCGCAGTCGCGCCCGATGGAAACCTCCGAACCTTGGCCCGTCTCGAAGTAGAGCAGGTTCGCGCCCTGGCAGGTGCCCTGGGTGCGCGCCAACTCGTACGCCTCTTCGAGCAGCGCCTTGTTGACACCGAAATCGTCGTTGGCCGGCTGCGTCCCCGCGATGGATTGGAAAACCATGGAAAGCGGGGCACCGCGCCGCAGCGCCTCCATCTGCGTGGTGACGTGCGAAAGCACCACCAACTGGGTGGGCACCTCCCACTTGCACATGAACTCGAACAGCGGGTCGGCGATCCGCTTGGTGTTGGCTGCATCGTCGTTGACCGGGTTGATGCCGATGCACGCGTCGCCGCAGCCGAACGACAGGCCCTCCATGACGCCGAGCAGAATCGCATCCGGGTCGTCAGTCGTCGAATTCGGCTGGCAGCGGTACGACAGCGTGCCCGGCTGGCCGATTTCAGTGCGGCAATGGGTGGTGTAATGGAACTTCGACGCCGCGTACACCAAGTCCATCGCCGTCATGATCTTGGCGACAGCCGCCGCGACCTCGCCGATGAACGACCGCCCCGAACGCTTCAACTCGTCAGGGGTGGTCTTGTGATCCAGCACCCACTCGCGCAACTCGCCGATCGTCATGTTTTTCTTGGCCTGGTAGCCGGCCTGGTTGAGGCCCTCCCAGTTGACCCGGGTGACCTCGTCCTGTTCGAAGGGGACGGTGGGATTCTCGGTGATGTCGCCCACCGTCAACTCCGAGAGCACCACCTTGGCCGCCACCCGCTCCGAAGCGGTGTGCGCGGCGATGCCCTGCAACCGGTCGCCGGCCTTCGGCTCGTTGGCTTTCGCCAACACGTCGGGGATGCCGGTGAAGCGATAGGTCACCCCGTTCAAGCTCGTGGCGAGCTTCATTTGCTATGCCTCTCTCTCATTCGGCAATTGCGGGCTCCGCGGGCTCGGCGCCGTCGGTCCCTTCCGGGACCTCGCCGAAGTCGCGCTCCAACTGCTCGGCCTTCTTGATGGCCAGCAGGAAGGCGAAGACGATGCCCATGATGCCGCCCACAATCTTGCCGGACATCACCGGTACGATCAGCGTCGGCTGGAAATTCGCGGTGAACGACAGATGGTCGCCGAACAGGAATGCACAGCAAACCGCGAACGAGAGGCAGATCACCTTGTCCTTGGCGCGCAGATCCTTGATCATCGCCAGGCAGGCCAGCACGTTCGCGGCGGCGGCGAGAATGCCGGCGGTGGCGTCAGAGCTGAGGCCGAACAGTTTGCCGAAGGCGCCCAGCGGCTTGGCCAGATACGTCTTAATCAGGTAGACCATTGGGAACGCGCCACAGAGCATGATCCCGATGTAGCCGGAAACCTCCAAAGCCCGGAAATTGTCCACGTCGTCGGCGATGACCGGCTCGAAGCCGAAGAACTGGTAGCCGATCACGTTGCCCAGGTTGCTGAACAGCCCGGTGAAGTACTCGATGACGACGAGGACGAGCACGATCTTGAGGGCCGATTCGAGGAACCGCCCGAAGATGGTGAAGCCCTTGATCATGCCGTCCGGAATGAACATCAGGCCCGCCGCCAAAGCGACACAGATAATGATCAGCGGGATCAAGTTGAAGAAGATCTGGCCGAAAGACAGGGCGAGCTGGTACGTAGCCTCGCCGTTGGTCTGGATGACTTCGCGAATCTTGGGGTTGGAAAGGGCGATCACCGTGGAGGAAACCAGCACGCCGATCGGGATCGCCAGCAGGCCGCACATCGTGCCCAGGGCGAGATACTTCTGGTCCTTCTTGACCAGCATCTTCAGGGCCACTGGGATGGTGAAGACGATCGTCGCGCCGCCCATGTAACCCGTCATCATCGCCATCATCCAGCTCTCTTTCGTGGCCGCCAACTCGTTTGCGAGTTGGTAGCCGCCCATGTCCACCGCAATGAATGTGGTGGCCGCCATGGCCGGGTCGGCGCCCACAGCCGAGAAGGCCGGGCCGAACACGAACGACACGAAGGCGGTCAAGTAGGGAGACGCGGCCATGATGCCGGCCACCGGCAGGAAGATCGGGCCGATGGCGTCGATGCCGGCCACGAACTCTTTGCCCAAGTCAGACTCGGGATTGATGACGGAGGCGATGCAGCCGACGAAGGCGCACGCCATGATGATCCAAATTACGACGGTGCCGATCATTTCCATGGTCGTCTTACTCATTCCTGTGAGGATTGGCCGCGGGAAGCTCTTCGTTGAACTCCGGCGCGCTGAGATTCTTGCGCTACATCAACGCTGATGCCAGCTATTCAGTTTTGGTCAAGAGGAAGTTACCCCGCCCCAACGTGGGATTTCAAGCCCTGGTGCTGCTTGCTCACCAAGTCCCGCCGCCGCCACCGCCTCCGCCGCCGCCGGAGTCGCCACCGCCACTGAAGCCGGAATCGGACGAGGATGACGAGCCGTAGCTGGTGGAGATGTCAGAAAGCGCGGTCACGGCCGTGTCGAAGGCCGCGAAACCGGTGGCGAAGTCGTGTTGGCCGACCCACCAATCTGGGGATGGCGGAGTGACACCGAGGGCGGCGAAGCCTTCGACGGCTAGAGCCATCCACTGTTCTTCCAACCCGAAAGCGATGGCGTAGGGCAGGTAGCGGGCGAAGATGTCGTCGCCGTCGAGCCAGCGCAGGTTCTTGGATTCGGCCGTCTCCATGAACTGCTTGAAGCCGAAACCTTGCGCCGCCACCGCCGAACCGATTGGAGTGCGCACCTGGCCGTACTGCCGAACGTAGTGGTGGTACGTCATCCCGAAGAGCACCAACAGCATCGGCAGCGCGATCAGCCAGATCGGCAAATCCTGGGACAACACGACCGGGAGCCAGGCGATCAGTCCGAAAAACGCCGCGAAGCCCAACAAGACCCCTCCGGCGCCGCGAGCGCTCTTGTCCCGCGTAGTGAATCCTTCATTGACTAGGGCGTTTTCCAGGTCGACGCGCAGTTCGGCGAGGACTTTGCCCAGCGCGACGTTGCCGCCCTTGGCGAATTGGACCTTGCCTTGCATGAAGCTCAGCGCGAACAAGAGCCGGGCCTCATAGCCGCGCAGTTCTGCCATCTGCTTCGGCGGCGGGCAGGTGATCGTGAACGTGTCGTCGTCTTGCCAGTTGAAAGTGAGGAGGCCACGCTGGCCGAGGTCGATGAGGGTGGCCGCGATGGCCTTCTGCCGCTGTGTCTCGTCGAGGAGGAGGGCCAGTTCGCCGGGCCGGGCCCTTTCCGGGGGAGTGTCGCGTTCCGGACCGCGGGTGACTTCGCGGCGGATGGTCCGGTGATTGACGGGATCTGCTGGGATGACGCCCAATTCGACGTCTGCGAAACGCAGGTCTTGTGCGTCGCGTTTTCTGCCCAAAGCCCGCGCGCCCAGGAAGGTGAGCGTTGCGGCGGCTAGGCACACGGCGATGCCGATCACCGTGTCGACCCAGCCGCGCAACTCCAAGCGTTGGCGCGTGTCGGCGAAGGTTCCGGACGGCCATCCCACGGTGACGGACATGCCTTGCCCCGGTTGCAACGATCCTTGGCTGAAAGTCGCGGTGTCGCCGCTGGCGGACGCGGCACCACATTCGCCCGAATAGGCCGCGCCCGCATGGCAGGCTACAGCCGTAATCTCCGCCGGGCCCGTGACGGAAACGCTCACGGCGTCGATGGGGATCTCCCAGCCGGTGCCGATGATGTTCCACCACAGCTCGTCCATGCCAGCAGATGTGTCGGAGTTCAAAGCCCCTTCGATCGTGTATTTCAAAACGTAGGTTTGCGTACCGGTGACGGTCCGATACTCGCTGCCGATCCGCACCACCAGGGCGTCATGCCGCTGCTCGGGGAGGATGGCGGCGGGCGCGCCGGTCGGAGATACGACAGACTCGATCCGGTATGTGTAAACCCGGTCCTGGAAGAAGTCATGTGGCGCACGCGAGACATACCACACGTAGGGGCCGTGGCGCGGCGTGGCATAGCGCACGGTGATTGTCTGGGTGACTTCGATATCGGAATCCGAACCGACTTGCAGTTGGAAGTCCATCTGCGTGATGCGGTCTTGCTCTACCTCGGTCACGTCAACCGTGCAGCCGCAGGCCAAGCCAAATAAGACTAGGGGGAGAATGAGCCATTTGAGGCGGGGTAACCAACTCACGAAACCCAGTGTACGCACCGCCCAACAACACTCTTCGGAATTGCCAAGAGCCACGCCTTGCGGGGCGTGGCTCTGCGGTTGCGTCGTTTACAGGGACGCGGCCTTGGACGCGATCGCGGACTTGCGGTTGGCGGCCTGGTTGGCGTGGATGACGCCCTTGGAAACCGCCTTGTCCAGCGAGCGGGTTGCCGCCCGGGCCAACTCCTGGGCCTTGTCCGTCTCGCCGGCGTCTGCCGCCTCGTGGAACTTGCGCACGCTCGTGCGCAGCGCCGACTTCACCGACTTGTTGCGCAGACGCGCCTTCTCATTCGTCAGAATCCGCTTCTTCTGAGACTTGATGTTCGCCACAGATCCCTCTGCCTTCCAAAGTGTTGGGATGCCCAACGGGCACAGCGACAAACTCTACCAAGGCCCAGCCCCTTCATCCAAACGCGGATTTCCGAAACCGAGATTCGCCAGCTAGAATCAACTCTCGTCCTCCGGGACACGGGGCATTGGCGCAGTTGGTAGCGCGCTTCCATGGCATGGAAGAGGCCAGGGGTTCGAATCCCCTATGCTCCACAACCGCCGTCGGCCCCGCAGGGGCCAGCGGCGATTGTGAATTATCACTGCGGATTCGAACCCGAGAGGGCCCCGTCCCAGCCATTCCGGGGACCCCGGTTCAGCCCCCGAAAACAACCAGCATATGTGGGTATTGAATGTACAAATATTTGTACATTCAATGTACAAATATTTGATCACCAGCTAGTCTATGGACATGACTTATGCTCCTCGCTTGTTGGCCACGGCTCTTGTCCGCCCACCGTTGAGCAAGGTGGCTGTGGTGGAGGGTGCCCGGGGTGTGGGCAAGACCACGCTGATGAAGAAAGACCTGGTCCGGCAGGGATTCTCCTACTCGACGCTGGCGGACCCTGCCACCCTCGCCTTGGCCCGGGCCGACGTGACGGGGTGGGTGGGGCGGCTTGAGTTGCCGGCAATCGTGGACGAAGCCCAATTGCTACTTGATCTGCCGCTGGCGGTGAAGGAGCGGGTCGACGGCCTGCCGCTCGGGCGCCACATTGTCCTCACCGGTTCGGCGTCCATCGGCCGTGCGGGTCTGGGCGGGGCTGATCCGCTTACTCGGCGGGCACGGCGTTTCACGCTCTGGCCGCTGACAGCCTGGGAATTGGCCGGTGGGACCGGTTCGTTGGCGGACTGCCTGTTCGATGCCGAACCGGTTGTCGGGAAGGTCGCTGGGCGGGACGACGACGCCGTGTTAACCATGATGGCAGTGGGCGGTTTTCCGGACTACGCGCTGGCCGATCCGGCGCCGACCGTCGCGGAGATGGCCCAAGGTGTTGCCTCCGACCTGGCGAGCCTTTTCAGCCAAACGGTGTTGCCCAACTCGGATTACTCGGCCGTCAGGGCCACGGCCGTATGCCAGGCGCTGATGACTACGCCAGGTGCCATCTTCAATGCCAGCCGGATCGGCCAGACTCTGGGATTCGATCGGCGCACCGTCGACAACTACTTGGGCCTGCTGGGAAGGCTGTTTTGCATCCATTGGCTGTCAAACCTGGCGACATCCGCTCCCCGGCAAGGATTCACCCGGGCCAAAGTCCATCCCGTGGACAGCTCCCTGGCGGTGGCCGCCCTCACCCGCGCTGGAGTGGATCTGCTTTCCGCCCGCGAGGCTTTCGGCCAGGTATTGGAGAGTTGGGCAGTCAACCAGATCGTGGCTTCGACCGGTTGGTCACTCGGCGGCCAAACCGCGCACTACTGGCGCCAGGCGGCCGGCGACCGCGAAGTCGACCTGGTGCTGACCGACGCCCACGGCCGTCGCGTTGGTGTGGAGGTCAAGGCCGGACGGGTATACGACTCCAACTGGCTGCGAGGTCTGCGCGCGCTGGAAACCGCCGATCGGCTACACCGGGGTTTCGTCATTTACACCGGCAACGAGGTGTACCCCGTGGACCACAACATTTGGCTCATCCCCGTCACAGCACTGGGCGACCCCAAGGCGTGGCGTGTGGACTAGTCCATGTCGGTGATGATCTGGCGCAGCGGGAGGATCGCCGTCGGGCTGACGCTCAGTTCGTCGATGCCTAGATCCAGGAAGTAGCCGGTCAGCTCAGGGTCGGCGCCCAGTTCGCCGCAGATGCCGATCCAGATGCCAGCCGCGTGGGCGTTCTCGACGGCCAGTTCGATCAGTCGCAGGACGGCCGGGTGGTGGGGGTCGTAGAACTGGGCGAGGGATTGGTTCTGCCGGTCGATGGCGAGCGTGTACTGCGTAAGGTCGTTGGTGCCGATGGAGAAAAAGTCGACTTCGGCGGCGAGTTCACGGCTGACCATGACAGCGGCCGGCGTTTCGATCATGATCCCGATTTCGCCCGGCCGGGCCCAAGACACGCCTTCGGCTGTCAGACCGGCTTCGACCTCGGCCATGATGGCCTTGATCTGCCGGACCTCCCAGACAGAGGTGACCATGGGGAACATGACCGAGAGTTGGCCAAAGGGAGCGGCCCGGTAGAGGGCCCTCAACTGTGTCTTGAAAATCTCGGGCTGGGTGAGGCAGATGCGGATGGCGCGCAGACCCAAGGCGGGGTTTTCCTCGTCGGGCAAGCCGAAGTAGGTGGCCTGTTTGTCCGAGCCGATGTCGAGCGTCCGGATGATGACCTTCCGGCCAGCCATGGTTTCCAGGGTTTGGCGGTAGGCGGCGTACAGGTCGTCCTCGGCTGGCCACGCGTTGGCTTCCAGATACAGGAACTCGCTGCGAAACAGGCCGATCCCGCCGGCGTCGTTGACGAGGACGGCGTCGAGGTCGCTCAGCCCGCCCACGTTGGCGAACAGCGCGATCTCACGTCCGCCCCGCGTCACGTTGGGCTGCCCGATGAGTGCCTGGAGGCCGTCACGCCTGGACTGGAGGGCGTCGCGTTTGGCGGCCATCACTTCCAAGGTCGTGACATCGGGGTCGGCGTACAAGACGCCGTCCTCGCCGTCGAGGGCGGCGAAGCGGCCGTCCAGAGAGGCGTTGATGGCCTCGCCGGCGGCCACGACCGCGGGCAGGCCCATAGTGCGGGCCAAGATCGCCGTGTGGGAGTTGACGGCGCCGCCGGCGGTCGCGAAGCCCAACACCATGGCCTTGTCCAGTTGGAGGGTTTCGCTCGGCGCGAGGTCGTCGGCGACGATGATGGACGGCTGTTCGATCACCAGGCGGTGGTAGCGGGCGGGGTCCAACCCCCGGAGCAGGCGTTCCGAGATGTCCTTGACGTCGGCGGCGCGTTCCCGCATGTAGGGGTCTTCCATTTGCGTGAACAACTCGGTGTACTGGGCTTCGGCGACCTTGACGGCATACTCCGCGTTGACAAGCTGAGTTTCAATCACGGTCGTGATGGCCGCCGCGAAATCGGGATCTTCCAGCATCATGCGGTGGACGTCGAGGATCGCAGCCTCGGTTTCGCCGAGCTCGGCGACGGCTTTCTGGTAGAGGTGACCGAGCCGAGCGATAGCGGCGGTCCGGGCGTCCTCGAAGCGGGCGACTTCGGCTGCCGGGTCGGTGATGCCGTGGGGCGTGATCTCCGCTGTCGCCTTCTTGAAGTGGTAGAGCGGTCCGATCGCGACGGCGGGATAGACGCCGGCACCTTGGATGGTTTCCATGGTCGCTCCTGGGCGGGCTAGAGGTTTTCGGCCAGTGCTTGGCCGATAGCGGCGGCGGCTTCCGTCTCGTCGGGTCCGCTGACCGTCACGGTGATCTGTTCGCCGGCCTTCACGTTGAGGCTCATGACGGTGAAGATTTTCTTCAGGTTGCCGGTCTTGTCGCCCTTCGCGATCGTGATGTCGGACTGGAAGCCGTTGGCCAGCTTGACGAGGATTCCGGCGGGGCGGGCGTGGATGCCGGCCTGGTCTTGGATGGTGTAGGTGAGCGTTGGCATTGTAGTTCCTTGCTGAATCGATGAGATGGCGGGACTGGATCAGGCGGCGATGGCCTGGGCGGGTTGGACGTTCTGGGGCAGCGGCTTCTTGAGGATGCCGAGCAACAACATGCTGACGAGGGAACCGGCGGCCAGTGCCACCAGGTAGAGCAGCGGCTTGTCGATGATGGCGATGACGAAGATGCCGCCGTGCGGGGCGGGCGAGCCGCAGCCGAAGAGCATCGACAGGCCGCCGGCCACGGCCGAGCCGGCCACGCACGACGGGATGACCCGTCCGGGGTCGGTCGTGGCGAACGGAATGGCGGCTTCTGTGATGAAGGACAGCCCCATGATGAAGTCCGTGATCGTGGTGTTGCGTTCGTCCTCGGTGAAACGGTTCTTGAAGACCAGCAGGGCCAGGCCGATGGCGATGGGCGGGACCATGCCGCCGATCATGACGGAGCCCATGATGCCGTAGGCGCCGGTCGCGATGGCGGCGGTGCCGAAGACGTAGGCCGCCTTGTTGAGGGGGCCGCCGAAGTCGATCGACATCATGCCGCCGAGGATGAGGCCGAGGACGAGCTTACTGCCGGTGTTGAGGCCGAGGAGCACGCCGTTGAGCCAGGTGTTGAACAAGGCCATCGGCGGGTTGACGACGAAGACCATGAGCAGGCCGATGAGGAGGATGCCGCAGACGGGGAAGAGGAGAGTCGGCTTGGTCCCCTCCAGGGCTTTCGGCAGCCGGTCGAACAGCTTGCGGAGCAGGACGACGATGTAACCGGCAGCGAAGCCGGCGATGAGTGCCCCGAAGAAGCCGGCCGAGACCCATTCGTCTTGGGGCAGAGTGGCCGAGACGCCGGCCTTGGCGATGAAGCCGCCGACCATGCCGGGCATGAGGGCCGGGCGATCGCCGATGGCCATGGCGATGTAGCCAGCCAGGATCGGGAACATGACGCCGAAGGCGAGCGAGCCGACCTGGTTGAGGAGAGCGGCGGCGGGGTTGCCCGAGCCGAACGAACTCGTGCCCGCGTTGGCGCTGTCGACGAGGAAGCTCAAAGCGATGAGGATGCCGCCGCCGATGACGAACGGGAGCATGAACGACACGCCGTTCATGAGGGACTTGTAGACCTTCCGGCCGGCGGAGTCTTGGCCGCCAGCCGCCTGGCCGGCCGCGCGGCCCGTCGAATCCTGGTAGACGGGCACCTGTCCGTCGAGGGCCCGGGAGATCAGGTCGTCGGCTTTGTGGATCCCGTCGGCGACGCTGGCGAAGATGACCGGTTTGCCGTGGAAGCGGGCCGGTTCGACGTCCTTGTCGGCGGCCACAATGATGGCGTCCGCCTGGGCGATCTCTTGGGGCGTCAGGGCATTCTTCACGCCCACCGAGCCGTCGGTTTCGACCTTCATCACCACCCCGCGGGCGGCGGCGGCCTGCTCCAGTTTCTCGGCCGCCATGTACGTGTGGGCGATGCCGGTCGGGCACGCCGTCACGCCGAGCAGCCGATACACGCCTGGCGCCGGGTCTGCGGGGGTCGGCGCGGACTCAGCCGGGTCCGCCTCGCTGGCGAACCGGGCCTGCTCGGCCGCGTCGATGACGGCGAGGAACTCGGCCGGGGTATGGGCGGAGTACAGGCCGTCGCGAAAATCGTCGTCGATGAGGAGAGTGGCCAGGCGCGCCAGCACGTCGAGGTGGACGTTGTCCTGGCTTTCGGGGGCGGCGATGAGGAAGAACATGGTGGCCGGGAGGCCGTCGGGGCTGTCGGCGTCGACACCTGCCTTCAGCGTGAGAGCGGCCAGGGCGGGGCGGGCGACTCCGGCGGACTTGCCGTGGGGAATGGCCACGCCTTCGCCCATGGCCGTCGTGGCCTCGGCTTCACGCGCGTACACAGCCGCCCGGTAGGCCTCCGGATCGGTCACGGCGCCGGTCTTGACGATGGCGCCGACGAGGCTGTCGATGGCTTCGGTCTTGGTGGTGGCGCTGCCGCCGATGGTGACGGCCGCGGTGGGGAGCAGGTCGGTGATCCTCATGATGGGGTTTCCAATTCTGTGATGGTGACGTGGGGATAGAGCTTTTCGATGGCCGGGCGGCTGGGCAGCCAGGAGTTGAACGCCGCTGCGCTGCCGGCCGCCAGGCCAAGTTGGAAGGCGTGGGACAAGTCGTCCGTCGCCTGGAGGCCGGCCAGGAAGCCGGCCACGACGGAGTCGCCGGCCCCGACGGAATTGACAAGTTGGCCGGCCGGTACACGACCGCGGAGGGCGGAGCCGTCCTCCGTGACGAGCACGGCCCCTTGGCCGCCGAGGGAGACGAGGACGTGGCGGGCGCCCAGACGCTGGGCTGCGGCGGCGTAGCGGGCGGCGCTCTCCGGGCTGTCGATGGTCGCTCCGAACAGGGCGCCGAGTTCTTCGCCGTTGGGTTTGATGAGGAAAGGCCGGTGGGGCAGGGTCTTGCGGAGGAGGTCGCCGGTGGCGTCGACGACGAGCCGGACGCCCCGGGGCTTGAGGCGGGCCATGATCGTCTCATAGATGTCGTCGCTCAAACTGTCGGGGACGGCGCCGGCGAGGGCGAGGGTGTCGCCGCGTTGCAGTTCGCCGAGTTTGGCGAAGAGCCGGTTGAGCGCCGAGGTGGGGATGGCCGGGCCCTGGCCGTTGATGGCGGTTTCCGGCCGGGTCGCGAGTTTGACGTTGATGCGGGTCTCACCGGCGGGCAGTTCGATGAAGTCGGTGTGAACTCCGAGCCCCAGCAGGAGGGACCGGAGCGACTGGCCGGTCAGGCCAGCCGAAAATCCCAGCGCCCGGCAAGGAACGCCGAAGCGGCCGAGCACGATGGCGATGTTGACACCCTTGCCGCCGGGGAAGATCTGCTCGCCGGCCGAGCGGTTGATGGCCCCGGCCTCAATCTCGGCGACGTCCATGACGTAGTCGAGCGATGGGCTGAACGTGACTGTGTGGATCATCGACCGGCCTCCGTCACGCCGGAGTGGCCGCGGAGGCTGCTGTCGAGCAGCTTTGACGTGATCAGATGGGCGTCGCCGAAGGCGGCGAACGTGACGGGGGAAACCTGGCCCACCTTGGCGGCGTCGGCCAGCACGTAAGCCTTCTGGCACTGCTTGACGGCCTGGGCCTTGACCATGGCCTCCTCCGGGTCCGGCGTCGTGTGGCCGCGGTCGAGCGTGACGCCGTTGGCGCCGAAGAAGCCGATCGAGAAGTTGAAGCGCTGGAGGTCCTGGACCGCCTGGCCGCCGATGACCGCCTCAGTGACCGGCTTGAGCCGGCCGCCGATGAGGCGGACGTCGAACCGGCGGGCGGCCAGTTCCTTGGCCTGTGCGATGCCGTTGGTGACGTAGACGGCGTCCGGCTGGGTCAGGCTTTCGGCCAGGAGCGCCGTGGTCGACCCCGCATCCAGGTAGACGAAGTCGTCTGGCCCGACGAGTTGAGCGGCCGCTTGGACGATCAGCCGCTTCTCTTCCAGGTTCACGCTCATGCGGGCTTGAAGAGCGTCGTCCTTCGACACCGACTGGAAGCCTTTCGCTTTGGCGCCGCCGAAGACCTTGGTCAACTGACCCCCCTCGTCGAGGTGGACTAGGTCGCGCCTCACTGTTGCCTCTGATGCGCCCAGCGCGGCGCAGAACTCGGCGACCGTGGCCGCGCCCTTTTCGCGCAGCAGCCCGAGGATTCGTTCGTAGCGTTCATCTGCCAACATGTGATCCATCTCCTGACTGTCACCTGCGACCACCGTCTTTGTGATCGTTTTTGATTGACTATGACGAATCTATAACCACAGTCGGTCAATGTCACGCTCGTTCGCTCAGCCCGCTCCTCCGCGTCGGCGGCTGTGGCAGCACTGACCGCCCTCACTCCTTGGCGGAACACCAATGCTGGTCGGCGCGAGCGCTACACGGCTTCCACATCGGAACGTCCGCCCGTCAGCAGCTTCATGTCGGGTACATCCGAGGTGAGCACCAGTACCGGACCCGGGCTCGAAACCGCCACCTCGGCGACTGACGCGTCCAGCGCATAGGTGTGGCCGCTGAGGCCTCGCTCACGCAGCAACGCCGCGGCGTTGATCGCCCGGTCGCGAGTCACTGGAATCACGTCGACGCTCGACAACGCCCATGCCATGGAACGGGCACGAGAGCCGGCAAGTTCGATGATCGTGTTGGCGCTTGCCACGAACACCGCCCCGTCGAGGTGTAAACGCTTCAGACGGGCAATCATCCGGCGTTCCAGGCGTCCCCAAGCATCCAAAGCTTCGGCATCCAAAACCACCGTGGCGAATCCGCCCGGCATCTCAAGCCACCCGCACCGATCCAGCAGCGGAAGCGAGATCCATCTCGTCCTCGGTAATGATGCCATGGGCGGCTTCGTACTCGCGTAGGCCCTCCTCGAAGGCGTGTCGACGCAAACTCAGCGCCGCCGCATCTGTGAGGAACGCCGACACGTTCCCACTGAGACGCTTGATCGCCTCGACTTGTTCCTGCGGCATTGTGACGGTGATCTTTCGAGTTGCCATACCGTTATCATACCGCTGATGGCCGCAGCGCGAGAAAGCGTCTCGACGAATTCCATCGCGCCATGGTGAGGACCAGGTGATCCAAGAAGCGCATCCTCGGTGGCGGTGGCTTCTCGCAGTTTGGCCCTGCCCGCCAAGTCTCTTGGCGTGGGTGCGGGATCGCCGCTGCGTTCGCTACCCGCTCTTGACTTCCAGCAACAGCGGCGAGCGTGCGGGTATGGAGACGGACAGTCGCGTGGGGCCGGCCAAGTCCGGCCGCCGGAGCCGAGGCTGGAGATGCCGCGGCCCGGCCGCGCTCGAGCCGGTATCAGCATCTGAGGTCTACATCGTGTCGGGCAAGGCCTGGGCGCTGGCGGAAAGGCAGGTCG
>JAISUR010000005.1 GCA_031271975.1 Propionibacteriaceae bacterium | reverse complement strand
TCGATACTTTGCGGGGACCCCGGAACGAGTCCGGGATGACGGGGTTGGGGGTCAGGATGACGGATTCAGCCCCAGCGCTTGCAGCATCGGCAGAAGCTTGGCTTCGGTTTCGGCGAACTCCTCCTCGGGGTCGGATTCGGCGACGATACCGCAGCCCGCATAGAGCACCACACCGGTGGAGTCCAACTTGCCGCAGCGCAGCGCGATCGCGAATTCCCCGTCGCCGTTCGCGTCCGTCCAACCGACCGGCCCTGAATAGCGGCCGCGGTCCAGGCATTCCAACTCGGCTATGGTCTCACGCGCCAAGGCCGTCGGGGTGCCGCACACGGCTGCCGTGGGATGGAGCGCGGCGGCCACGCGCAATGCTGTCGCCTCCGGCCGGACCACCGCCGTGATGTCGGAGGCCAGGTGCAGTACGTTCGGCAACTCCAGGACGAAGGGCCGCTCCGGCACGTTCATGCCCGTCGCGAAACTCTCCAGCGCGGCGGCCACCGACTCGACGGCCAACTCGTGCTCGACCAGGTTCTTCGATGAGCGGGCCAGCGCGTGGGCCAGTTTGAGGTCGAGTTCCTCATCGCCGTCGCGGCGGATCGTCCCCGCCAGCACCCGCGAGGTGACAAGCCCATGCTCGCGGCGCACCAGCAACTCCGGCGACGCACCGACCAGGCCAGAGTTGTGGTACGTCCAGCAAGTCGGATACTGCTCGGCCAGCCAGCGCACCAGCCAAGCCGGATCGGCTGCGGTCGCCACTCGGACGGCCCTTGCCAGCACCACTTTCGTCAGCTCGTCCCCAATGCGTGACACGGCCTCGGCGACGGCGGCCTTCCACTGCGCGGGCGGCAGCAGCCACTGGCAGGAAGGATCGGCGGGCGCGGCGGGCGCGCCGACAAGCTCCGGCAACCGAGGCACATCTCCGTGATCGCTGAGCAACGTCAACCAACACTTGCCCCTGCGCCGGCCGACGATGAGCCGCGGCACCGTGATCACGGACGCTTCCGCGGTGTGCTCCGGATCGAATGCCAGCGAGGTGAACGCCAGCGGCCCGGTTCCGAAAGTGTCCGGAAGCTCGTTGTCGACTTCCAGCCCGGCCGCGAATTCCTCCCACCAAGACCCAGGGGGCCCTTCGTGCCGTGCGGCCACGCCGAGGCCAACCATGCCGTCGTGGTTGCGCAGCCACGCGACGTCGGATTCGCCCCGGAAATAGCGCGGCAGATCGCCCGGGTCGGCGATGGGGATGGTTACGGAGTGCATAGCGGGCCTACTCTAATGCGGAGTCTCCCGTTTTGGAAAACACGATCCCCGGGCGGGAAACGGGTAACCTTCTGGCATGCGCGCAGTGGCTTATTCAGAGATCGGCGGGTTGGTCCGCTGGCAAGATGTCCCCGAACTGACCTGTCCCGAGGACGGGGCCATCGTCGAGGTGCGCGCCACCGGCGTGTGCCGTTCCGACTGGCACGCGTGGCGCGGCCACGAAATCGTCCCCCTGCCCATGACCCCGGGCCACGAGTTCGCCGGCAACGTGGTGGCCGTCGGCAAGTCGGTGACCAGCTTCACTGTGGGCGAGCGTGTCACCTCCCCGTTCGTGAACGGCTGCGGCAAGTGTGACTACTGCACTTCGGGCAACGCCCAGGTCTGTCCGACGCAGCAACAGCCCGGCTTCACCTATCCGGGGTCTTTTGCCGAACGCGTCGTGGTGCACAACGCGGACTTGAACTTGGTCCGGCTTCCGGACGGGCTCGACTTCGTGACCGCCGCCGCGCTGGGTTGCCGCTTTGCGACCGCCTACCACGCGGTGACCGGCCAAGGGTCGCTGACCGCCGGCGAGTGGCTGGTCGTCTACGGATGTGGCGGCGTGGGCCTGTCGGTCGTCATGATCGCCGAAGCCATCGGCGCCAGAGTTGTGGCCGTCGACCAGTCCGAGCAAGCCTTGACCCGGGCGCGCGACTTGGGGGCCGCGGAAACGCTGCCGGTTTCGCCGGAGTCTCCCGAGTTGGTGCGCGAGATCACCGGCGGCGGCGCCCACGTTTCCGTCGACGCCGTTGGTTCGCCGCACACCTCAGCGGCGTCCATCCGCAGCCTGCGCCGCAGGGGCCGCCACGTCCAAGTGGGCCTGATGCTGAAAGAGAACGCCACTGCCCCACTCCCATGGGACCTGGTCGTCTCCCAAGAACTGCGCGTCTCCGGTTCGCACGGCATGGCCGCCCAGGCCTACCCGCCAATGCTCGACCTGATCACCGCCGGGAAGCTCGATCCCAAACGCCTGATCGGCGAGGTCATCAGCTTCGACCAGTTGGGCGAGGCCCTGATGGCGATGGACAAGCCGGTGCTGGGCTCGGGCGGAATGACGGTGGCAGTGCCCAACGAAGGTCTCCGCTGACGCTCGCCGCGCCGCGACCTCACGCGTAGAAGTCCGCGGGCGCTTCGATGGTGACGGGTTCGCCGAGTTGGGTGTAGGCGCACGTCGTGGTGGCGTCCTGCTCTTGGAAGACGAACTTGATCGGCTGGCCTGAAGCGTTGAACCAGATGTCCAGCACGGCTTGCGGTTCGTCCTTCTTGTAGACCTGCTTGCCGGTGACGTTGTAGTGCTGCACCGCCTGGCCGTCGAGCTGTTCCTCTCCGACGAAGGTCACCGTGGGCTGCACGCCATCCAGCGGATCGACCATGCCGTAGATGGCGTCATGCGCGGCCCGGGACAGATCGACGTCGTACATCAACGGGTTCAAGTCGGAGCCGCTCAGCTGGGCCGGTGTGGCGTTGCCGTACGAGGCGTACATGTAGCCATCGGCCTGGATGATTCGTTCCGAGGAACTGACAACTCCCTCTTTCACGATGTCAAATTCGGGGTTGTCCTGGTCGGTGTAGTCGACAACGCCAGTGGTGACTTCCGTGGTTCCCTTCTTTTCGATGATGGTTTCCACGTGCGCCGTGGTGATGGACTTGGTGCCTTCTTCGATCATGTCATTCAAGTCGTAGTAGATCATGCCCGCAGGCGCGTCTTCGCCGTCGGACATGGCAGTGGTGTCATCCGACACATCGTCGTTGACCGGGACCGTGGCTCCGGTGCACGCGGTAAGGGCAAGCAGCAAAGCGATGAGTCCGCTTGTCAGGAGGTGATTCTTCATGGGGTGCTCCTCTCAAGAACAGGTCAGTGTAGTCGGGGCACCCAAATCCCCCTCCAAAGCCACATGGGACTTGGTTCCCATCGCGGTATCCGAAAGCAGCCAGTAGCATCCCAGTAAAACCACGCATCCGCTGCGGCGCCAGCGGAGGAGGGACAGACGAGATGTCGGGCTATGAGGATCTGTCGATCGGCGCGCTCAACCGCGCTGCTATTGACGCCTACATGAAGAAGCAGGGCTTCGAGGTAATGGCGGACCACTACTTGAGTGTGATAGTCGTGGTCTCTGAAAGCTATGCAACAAGCACAATGACTATCGTGGAGGCACCCGATGCCGATGGTGTTGGCGGCGGCGATGTCAAGATAACCGTTAATGGCTGGCCGATGCCCTCAGGGTCATCTTCGTATGTTTCGCGTTTCAATGGGGTCCGCGCGGAACTCAGTTGTGCTTTGTGCGCATTTGATCAGCTTCCAGACCCTGCAAGGTTTCAGTACCTCATCGCGGGCCTCGAGCCTGTGATCGCCGCCGTCTCAACGTCCATGTCTGACGCGCCGGGCGGCGGCAGCATCTTCGACTCGAACTACACCGTCATCCAGCAGAACCTCTCCCAAATGGAGGGCATTCTCAAGGGAGCATTTGAACAGTATCTGGCTGCCCTGCCGACAGTCGTCGCCAATTTCAACGACGTGCTGATATCGCTCTACACAGCGGCGAAAGGGACGCAGTACTTACTCGAGATGGCGCGAAGGGACACCGCCCGGATCGTTGAATCAGCGACGGCCGCCTTCAGGAAGTTTGCAAGACAGCCGAACGACCTCACCGAAGAATGGACCTTGGCATTCGACGTCATCGGAGCGATCCTGGACGTCATCGGCCTGATACCTGAGGCCAAGGGAGCCACGGTCATTGGCAAGGCTGGTATCAAGCTCTGGGAGGACGTGCGCAATTACACCCTCAAAGATGTCGAGATGAACAAGCCTGGAGACTATGAGGCCATTCACACGGCTTTCGCCGACTCCTTCTCCCAGCTTCGTACGGAGATCAGGTCTGAAGAGGAGGGCCTGGCGGCGGCCATGAAACACAATCTGACCCAGATCAAGAACAACTACTCAGGTGGTTTCGACCTCAAGAACCCCGTCCGCAACGTGGATGAAGGAACCGATCTTGGCTCGAGCGATCAGGTCAGGGTGACCGAAGCAGTCCTTGAAGAGGTTGAGGAATCCATGAAGAACATCTTCTATCTGCTGGCAGAGGCGCGCGACAAACTCGCCAACCAGTCCAGCAGCTACCCATGGTCTGGCCGCCCGTTCACCTATGGGATCGCCATGCAGGGCGCCTACCCTGAATTCAACGATCTGCTGTGGGCGCTGTACGCCCACCTTGACGACCTGGCCAGTGAGGTGGTCGATGCGAAACTGCGCTTCGCGTGGGGCGTCCGGGCGTTGCTCGAGTACGACGACCAGGCAGCTGGAAGGCTGGCAGAGTATGCCGCACGGATTGGCGACCGTGACAAGTATCCAGACCTGCTGTGACGTGCTGCCAGGCTGCCAGAGTTGCAGTACCGGTAGGGTGAAGCCATGACCTCCGACCCCGGCACCGAGGAACACAAGACACCTGGGCACCATCGGACCAGAATCATTCGAGCCTGCGGCGCATTGGTGGCCGTCGCCATGGCCGCAGTGATCAGCGTGTTCGCCTACCAGCACTGGGATCAAGCTCGGCCTTTCGAGATTGGTCAGGCTCGCACTCCAACCCAGGCCGTGGAAGGCTATTTGACAGCCCTGGCCGAAGGTCGCGCCGCGGACGCCCTGGCCTTTGTGCACGGGACACCGTATGCCGCCACCTACCTCACCGACAAGATGCTCGCAGCTTCGCAGGCAACCGCTCCGCTGACGTCGATCGCGGTAGACGAGTCGGCGAGCAGTGATGACAGGGTTCATGCCAGGTATGCGATCGGCACCCAGGTGGTCGACGCCGACTTCCATGTTCTTCAGGCGGATACCTATTGGTATTTGGTCTCCGGATGGGTCGAAGTCGAGGTCGCCAGCACGCTTTTCGAGCAGGCGACGGCGCTGTCAGTCACCCTAACGCTCGATGGCGAACCCGTCTCGACCACCGACTGCAGAACGCTGTGCGAGTTCATCTTGTTTCCGGGCTACTACGAGTTTGCCGTCGAGCACCCGCTGATGGAAGTGACCGTCCCAGAGTTCACCGTGTTGGGCGACGAGTCCAAGGTCGTGCAGCCTGCCGTAACCGAACCACTGAAGCTGAAAGACACGGCCGCCGAGGCGATCTTGGCACAAGCCGAAGATGAGTTGACTCAATGCCTGGCAGAGCATGCGTACCAAACCAAGTGCGGATTCGGGTTCGAAGGCCCCACCATCAAGGGATTCAAAGGCGAGTCGATCACGATCGATGAAGACACTCTGCAGTGGAACCTGGACAGCGAAACGGCGCCCTTCACCGAGCGTGCCCCGTCGATCACGGCTTCCTATTCGCGTGTGGGAGCGGACGACGCGAAAATTCGCATTTGGGGTTCTTGGGCCGGAACCGTGAGTCTCTCCCCCAACCCGTCCGACACGGACACTTACTACCCCATGGGCAGCATTTCGTACTGGGTAGACGTCGCGAACCCATCGGACGTGGCAATCCACTGGACGTACGAGCCAAGCTCATTGCGTTGACCACACGCCGCGGGCGTGTTTGGAAGACCAGGCCCTTCTGAGTAAGCTACGGTAGCGTAACCTACGGTTCCGTTAACTTAGGAGTTGGCATGGTCGGCCGTCCCCCAACCGAGGCCACGGTCGCTGTGCGGAAAGCACGCGACTTCCTCTTCGCCAATCCCGACTACGACAAGGCGGTCAGCGGGTTCCGCTGGCCGGAGTTGTCGCACTTCAACTTTGGGCTGGAGTGGTTCGACGTCGTCGCCGCCGAGCACCCGGACCGGCCCGCTGTGATGATCACCGACGGCGCACAGACCGGCTCCTGGAGCTATGCGGAGTTGTCCAGGCGATCCGACCAGGTCGCCAACTGGCTGCACAAGATCGGCATGAAGGCCGGAGACCACATGATCGTGATGCTGCCCAACACGATCGAGTTGTGGGAGATCCTGCTCGGCCTGATCAAGATCGGCGGCGTTGCCATACCCACCTCCACACTGCTCTCCCCGGCGGACCTGGCCTTCAGGGCAAAACGTTCGCGCGCCAAGTTCGCAATCGCGTCCAACAACCTGAAGCGCCGCTTCCGCGGCACTGGCCGTTCGCTGGTCAAGATCGGCGTGGGCCCGGTGACACCGCCCGGTTGGATCGACTTCGCCGAGTCGCACAAGGCTTCCGCCGATTACGACCCGCAGGCTCTCACCCCGGCCAGCGCCAAGTGCCTGTTGTATTTCACGTCGGGCACGACATCCCATCCGAAGCTTGTCCGCCACACGCAGGTGTCCTATCCGGTCGGGCACCTGACCACGATGTGGTGGCTGGGCGTGCGCCAGGGCGACATCCACCTCAACATCTCGTCCCCCGGTTGGGGCAAGCATGCCTGGAGCAACTTTTTCGCGCCCTTCCTCGCCCAGGCGACGGTGTTCGTATTCAACTACGAGCGTTTCAACGCCGCCGAACTCATGCATGTGATGGACGAACACGAGGTGACGACCTTCTGCGCGCCGCCCACCGTGTGGCGCATGCTCATCCAAGCCGATCTGACCATGCTGCAGCACCCGCCGCGGGAACTGCTGGGCGCCGGCGAGCCGTTGAACCCCGAAGTGATCACCCAAGTCCGAAACGCCTGGGGCGCCACCATCCGCGACGGCTTCGGCCAAACCGAAATGACCTGCGCCATCGGCAACAACCCGGGAGCCCTTGTCAAAGACGGTTCGATGGGCCGCCCCCTGCCTGGCTACGCCGTAACCCTGCGCGACCCGGCCACCGGAGCAGAAGTGGCGGACGAAGGGGAAATCTGCCTCAGCCTGGACGCTGACATCCTCGGCTTGGCCACGGGTTATTACCATGATTCGGCGCTCACCGCGGACGCCTACCACGACGGTTATTACCACACCGGCGACATCGCCCGCCGGGACGCCGACGGCTACCTCACCTATGTCGGCCGCGCCGATGACGTGTTCAAGGCCTCGGACTACAAGATTTCGCCCTTCGAACTCGAATCCATCCTGCTGGAGCACCCCTACGTCACCGAAGTTGCCATCGTCCCCTCCCCCGACCCGGTGCGTTTGGCTGTGCCGAAAGCCTTCGTGAAGCTGGTGGGCGATGTCGCCACCAACACGGACGAGGCCGCCCGCGCCATCTTCGAACACGCCCGCGAACGCCTCTCCGGCTATCAGCGGGTGCGCATCGTCGAATTCGTCCAAGACCTGCCCAAGACGATCTCCGGGAAGATCCGCCGCGTCGAGTTGCGCGAGCAGGAAGCGATCCGAGTGGCCAACGGAGACGTCGACGCCCAGTACTTGGAACGCGACTTCCGCGATTGAACCGGCACTCCTTATCACGGTGCGTTTACACAGCGCGAGCCCAGATCTTGCCGCTAGGATTACGCCATGACAGATCAGAACACACCGGATTCTGGCCAGCCTGCCTGGGTTCCGCCTTCCGCCCCTGCGAACACCCCCGCAGCTCCCGACTTCTCAGCTCTGGGTGACAGCCCCGCGACTGCCCCTCAGGCTCCCGCCGCAGATGCCTTCAACGCACCGGCTCCCGAAGCAGCACCGGCGTCCGACCAGATCACGGGCTACACACCCGGATCGTACTCTGCCGCTCCCCAGGCGCCCGTAACACCGCAGTACGCCGCCCCGGAGACGCCCTCCTACGGCTCGTTCCCGCCGCCTACGCAGCAATATGCCCCACCGGCTCAGGGTTTCACACCCCCGCAGCAGCAATACACACCTCCTGCCCAGCAGTACACCCCACCCGCACAGCAATACACCCCGCCCGGCCAGACCGGCTATGCCGCACCGGCGTTCAACCCGACGCCATATACGGCCCCGGCCCAACCCCAAGCAGTGACTTGGCCGCCCACTGGCCAGGCACCCGTGCAACCGGACGCGCTCCAGCCGTACTACGCGGACGCCGCGGCTCCCGCAAAGAAGTCCAAGCTGGGCCTCATCGGCCTGATCATCGTCGCCGTCGGGGCCATCGCAGGCTGCTTCGCCACGTGGTCTTTCGGGGCGGTCTATGCACAGGTCTTGGAATACCTTGTCAACAGCGGGGCGGTCATCAGCGGCGGCCAAATCGACGTGAACTCCCTGCCATTGGAAGTGCAGGAGTATTTCGGCACCTACGGCATGCTGTATCTGACGATCTCCTTCATCGCTTCCCTGGTTGGCATCGTTGGCTTCGTCATCTCCATCATCGCCGCAGTGCAGAACAAGGGCCGCCCACAGGGCATCGTCGGTATCATCCTCGGCGTTCTGGCTCCCATCCTCATGTTCGTGGTCTTCATGGCCCAAATCATGCAGTTCGCGACCGCGCTGGCCGGGTAGCCCCTCCCGTCACGCCGAACCTGTTTCGGGACCACTCCTACCCGTCATGCCGGACTCGTTCCGGCATCTCCGGACGGAGTCCGGCTCGCGGTCCACTGAGCATGGACCCGGATAAGCGCTGACAGTAAAGGACGGGGCGCACGGTCAGTCCGTGCGCCCCGTCCTTCTTGCCTGCTTTACGAGCGGCGGCGGCTCCTGCTCCTTGCTGCCGTGGCCAGCAACAGGAGGGCCAGGCCTGCGGCGGCGAGTTGGCCCATAAGCCAACCCCAGCCGGACACCAGGTCGCCACCAGAATCCACCGCATTACCGGGATCCAGCACCAACACGTGGATGGGCACGTCAAGCGTGTTTCCTGCCGAGTCTCCGACCGTGACGGTGTAGTGATCCTCGCCCACGAATCCGCTGTTCGGCGTGTGGATGATCGCCGTGGTGCCTTCCTCCAGCAACCCGAAGCCCTGAGCTGCGCCGCTGGCCTGCACCATGCCGTTATCCGGCTCCGTGTGGGCCAGTAGTTGCAGCGGGTTCTTGCCACCGGTGACGTAGTCCAGGACTGGGATCTCCACGGCGGTGTTACGAGTCGTTTCCACGACCACTTCCGCGATCATCGTCAGTGGCGGATACACATCGATGACGGTCGGCTGCGACACGTTGCCCGCAGCGTCGATGGCGACGACAGTCGCTTGGCCTTCACCTTCGACCGGCGGCAACGCCACTGACCAACTGCCATCCGGGCCGACAACCGTCTCCACGCTGGAGCCGTCCGGCCAGGTGATGATGATCCTGTCGCCCGGATCGGCGTCGTTGGCCGGCGAGTTCGTCACCTGATCGCCGACCTGTTTGGCGGTCGGATCCGAAGGTGGCGTCACATCGATGTCCACGACGACCTCGGCGGAGGTGTTGCCATGCTCGTCCTTGACGACGACCTTGGCCTCGCCGTCCGGCATGCCATCCGGGATGGCCACCGACCACGTACCGCTGTCGCCGACGTCCACACTCGATGTTGAACCGTCCGGCCATGTGATCACAACCGTGGCGCCCGGCTCCGCGTCCGTGGCCGGAGCATTGGTGACCACCGGCTTGCCATCCGAGTCACGATCCTGATGCGCCGCGGAGGGAGCGTCCGGCGCAGTGGTGTCGATCGGCACCTTAACCGGGTCGGACTCGTTGCCAGCCGGATCAGTTGACGTGACCGTCGTGGTATCACCCGAAGGAGTGTCTGCCGGGATGTCCACCGACCAGCAGCCGTCCGAACCGACCGTCGTGACCGTGGTCGAGCCATCCGGCCACGTGACGGTGATCTTGTCGCCCGGCGTAGCGTCGCAGTCATTCTTGACCTGCGGCCCATCTTGATGCGCCGACGAGGGCGTCTCAGGCGGTGTGACGTCGATCGGCACCTTGACTTCAGCAGAAGTGTTACCCTGCTCGTCGCTGGCAGTCACGGTCGCCTCACCATCATGCTCCCCGTCCGGGATAACCACGCTCCAGCAGCCGTCCGGATTCACTGTCACGGTCTCCTGCGCGCCGCCTGGGAAGACCACCGTGATGGTGTCTCCAGGAGTGCCGTCGCACGAAGGCTTGTTAGTGACGACCGGCACGTTGTCCTCACGGTCCTGACGTGCCGAACCGGGCTTGTCCGGAGCTTCGGTGTCGATGGTGATCCGGGTCTCGTCGGACTGCTTGCCCGACTCCGGATGGTGCTGCACCACCACGGTGTCGCCTGAATCGGTGCCTTCTGGAATGGAGACACTCCAGCAGCCATCGTCGCCGACGGTGACCGTGTCGCTAGCGCCACCTGGGAACGTGACCTCGATCTCGTTGCCCGGCACAGCGTTGCATCCAACCACGCGGTCGCCGTCCTGATGAGCCTCCGGGTTGCCCGGCGGATCGACTGGGCCGTCGTAGCTCTTGGACGCCGGATCGGAAACGTTGCCCGCCGGATCGATGGCCACTGCCTTCACGGTCCCTTCTCGGTCAGCCCCCTCTGGGATGGCCACATTCCAGCGGCCATCGGCGTCTGGCGTGACTTCGACAGTCGACCCATCCGGGAATGTCACCTTGATGACCGTCCCCGGGTCGTTCGCATCCGGATCGATGTGGCCCTCGATGAGCGAGTTATATGCCTTGTCGATCGCCGGCGTGCCAGGCACTTCGGTGTCGAGCCATGTCCGCACCGGATCGCTGGCGTTGCCCATGTCATCGGTGGCAACAGCCGTGATCTCCCCGGACTTGACCGAAGACTCACCGTCCTCCAAGTCCGGCAACTCGATCTTCCACTTGCCATCGTCGCCGACCACAGTCTCCTGGGAAGCGGGCTTGCTGCCCGACGGGAACACCACAGTGACCGTGGATCCGGGATCACCGGTGCCCGAGACCTCAGTGGCGTTGGCCACGTCGATCGTGGGCTTGTCCGGCGCGGTCACGTCGACAGGCACCGTCACCTCGGGCGAGGTGTTGCCAGCGGCGTCGGTGACAGTCACCTTCGCGTCGCCGTCTGGCATGCCATCCGGAATCGGCACGGACCAGCCGCCGTCATCGTCCACATCCACAGTCGAAGTGGTGCCATCCGGCCAAGTCACCGTCACGGTATCGCCCGGGCCGGCATCGCCGGCGGGCTTGTTCGTGACCACCGGGTTGCCGCTGTCGTCGCGGTCCTGGTGCGCCGAGCCGGGCGCCTCAGGATCGACAACATCCACATGCACCACGACCGGATCGGACGTGTTGCCCGACGGATCAGTGGCGGTCACGGTCACGTCGCCGTCAGTGCCTTCCGGGATTGGCACGGACCAGCCGCCGTCACCGTCCACCACAGTTGTGGAAGTGGTGCCATCGGGCCAGGTGACCGTGATGGTGTCGCCGGGCTCCGCGTCAACCGCGGGCTTGTTGGTGACAACTGGCTGACCGTCCTCGCGGTCCTGATGTGCGGACGACGGCGTCTTGGGCGGCTCCACGTCAGCGAAGGAAATCGTCGCCGGCGAGGATGTGTAGTTTGCCGGAGGGGCGGAACCCGCCTGGGCCTTGAAGACCACCGGCTCCCAAGCTCCAGCGCGCTGGAACTCCACGGCCACCTGGTAGTCGCCATACTGATCGGAGACGTACTCGATCGTGGTGGCGCCCGTAGTGGCGGAAGTGCTGGCGATGGGCCCGAGCACGGTCACCTGTGCGGGAGCCGTGGAACGGACAGCCGTGGAAACCGGATTGCCGAACTTGTCGAACACGAACACCGTCAGCACGTCGTGCTCGCCACTGCCGGCAGGCGCGTTGTTCGCGGTGATCTCGATGCGTGTGCGCAACTCGTTCGGCACCGAAGCGTCTGGGCAATTCGCGTCATTCGGCGCGCAGCCCTCGCCTGGCACGAAGTGGACCTTCGCCGGCAGATCGGGCGGGAACCGCTTCGCGGATTCCGGACCGATCCAGAGTTCATCGACACTGTGCTCGCCGGCCACCTTCGAATAGATGGAAACCGTCGCCGAGCCAGAGTCACCCGTCACGTTGCCGGCCTGGATCCGCAAGCCCGAGTCAGCGCTTGCCGCGCCCACCGGCTGGTGCGGAACCGGGTTGCCATACTTGTCGAACGCCCACACGGTAATCACGTCGGCGGCGGCATTGTCAGCCGTCACCGAGTCGACTGTCACCTCGTAGCGAGTGCGATGATCGGCGTCGACACCGTCGACCGGCGTGCAATCCCGGTCGCAGACTTCCTCGGCGGACCAGGCAATCGACTTGGCCGAGCCGATGGGCCCATCGGCCGACCCCGCGGTCACCGAGTAAGTGCCCGACTTGGTCGAGTGCACCGCCACAGAGCAAACGCCCTGGCGATCCGTCTTGCACGTGAAGCCGTCTTCCCAGACCGGCCCGTCGGGGCTGATCGCGAAAGTGATGATGGCGTTCGCCGCTGGCTGGCCGTCGCGGCCCCGCGCGGTGACTGTGGCCGTGTAGGTGCTGTCCGCGCCTTCGCCGACGTTGATCGGAGAGTTGGGTGACACCGACCAGTCGGATTGCGAGGCGTCAACCGGGTTCTCGGAGAAGCCCAATTGCACTGGCGAGCCCACACCGCCGGTCGGAGTGACACCGTCCACGGTGATGTCCGCCGGGTAGATTCCCTCCGCATTAGCGGTGTACGTGATCTGCGTCACGCCGTCAGAGTCGGTGGGCTGAATCGGCTGGCCAACCGTCAACTGGGCCGCCTGCGTGGTGGATGCGACCACCGCACCAGGCACCGGGTTGCCATACCCGTCGTTGGCGATGACACGAACCACATCCGCATCCACGCCATTGGGCAAAGCCCCGTTCTTCACGTACTCGACGCGGGTAGTGGCGGCATTCACAGCCCCGGCCGTGAAACCAACCACCAGCTTGGCCGGCGTGGCCGCAGGTGTGGACTTGACGGCCACCTCGAAGGTCTCCGCCTTCGTGGAAGTCACCTCCAGAGAGCAGTTTCCGAACGCGTCGGTCTGGCAGGAAGGCTGTCCGGTCACCAATGAAAGGCCGGCGGGCAACTCGAAGGTAGCGCCCACACCATTGACCGGGTTGCCGGTGGAATCAGCGGCGTGAATGCCGAGGCGGTACTTGCCGCCCACCTGGATCGGGCCCTCCGGGGACTTCGACGCCGTGACCGAGGCCACATCGCCCCGCTGGAATCGCAACTCCAGCGGCGAGCCCGTCGGCGTCTTCCCTGCCAACGTGACCGCGGCATGATATTTGCCCATGACCTGCGAGGTGAACTTGAGCGAGACCGTGCCGTTGGAACCTGTCACGCCGGAGGTGTTGGCGATGGACAACTCCGCGTCAGCCGTGCTCACCGACCAGTTCTCCTGCAACGGGTTCCCATACCGGTCGAACACGTAGATGACGGCCTCGTCGGCGTCCACACCGTCGGCGGTGGCGTCGTTGCGCGTCACCTCGACCCGGCTCTTCTTGGCCGGATCTGTCGCGCAGCCCGCGTCAACAGGCTCGACGCACGGCACAGACGCCCGCCATTCGAGTTGCTTCGGCGAACGCTGAGCAGATGTTCCGTCACCCAGGATGTCCTTGGCTCCCTGGTTTGTGGTGATCCGGCCATGAACCTCGTAGGTCCCGGCCTTGGTCGCGGTGGCGTTGACTTCGCACACACCGTCGACCGTGAGGCAGCTGGCATAGTCAAAGCTCACCTCGGCCGGCCCAGAGAACTGCACGGACTCGCCGCTGAGCAGGTTGCCTTGGGCATCTGCCACCGTGGCCGTCAGCTTGAACGACTGGCCCGCGTCCAAGTAGCCCGCAGGCGACTGGACCAGCGTCGACTGGCTCGTCGACGCCTCACCACCATTGAAGTTGAGAGCTTGCGGCGCCCAGCCGTCGAAACCGCTGAGGCCGGCGACGGTGATCGTGGCTTTGAAAGTGCCCGCCTGTGTAGACGTCCACTTGATGACGTAGACACCGAAGTTGTTCGTCGAGCCAGTCACCGGGCTGGGAGTCAGCGCGGTGTTGCTGTCGGCCGTGCCGACCACTTCCGCACCAGCCACCGCATTGCCGAAGGAGTCGAAGGCGTAGACCGTAACTTCATCCGTGTCCGCGCCGTCGGCGATTGCGCCGTTCTTGGTGACTTCCGCACGCGTCACGTGGCTGGGATCCCCGTCACCAGGGCAGTTGGTCACACACACACCTGCAGCGGTGAAAGTCACCGTGGGATGCTGGAGCAGGGTGACCCCCCGGGCAGTGCCGGTCAAAGTGAACTCGCCCACCTTCTTGCTGGTCAACCCGAACGTGTAAACGCCTGGGCCTTCCACCACGAATGTGCCGGGCAAAGCCGAGATGCTGGCTGTCCCACTCGCCGCGGCCACACCGGTCACAGTGAAATCGGCCGCCGACAACCCGGTGACCGGGTTGTTGTTGGCATCCTTGACGGTGATCGTGGCCAGCACGTTGTTGTTCACAGTCTGAGTGGCCGGAGACGCCACCAACACCGAGTTGGCAGCCGCAGGAGCCCCAGCAGCGAAGCTGATCGTCACCGGAGACGAGGAACCCGCGGGCGCGGCCTCGCCGGACTGCGGCCGGAACACGATGTCTTCCCAAGCACCTTCGCGCATGAACTGGACATGGGCCGCGTAGCTGCCGGCCTTCGTGGTGGCGTATTCGATCATGGTGACGCCGCCGTCAGCCGAAGTGTCGGCAATCGGGGCGACCGTGACGTCCGCACCAGCAGTCGACTGGATCTGCGTGACCACCGGGTTGCCGGTCTTGTCGAACACATACGCCTTGACCTGGTCCTTGGCGGAGCCGTCAGCGGTCTGGTTGTCCGTGACGACTTCCAGGCGCGTGCGGCGTTCGTCGGGAACGTCGGCATCCGGGCAATCCGGATCGCCGGCAGCGCAGCCTGGGCCGGCGACGAAATGCACCTTGGCGGGAAGCCTGGGCGGGATCTTCTTGTCGGAATCCGGACCGATCCACAACTGCTCGATGACGTGTTCGCCAGCGACCTTCGAATACACGTTGATCGCCGTCGCGCCGTCGTCGCCCGTCGTCGGAATCGAAGCCGGGAAACGCAAAGCGACGTCGGAACTGGTCACGCCCACAGGCTGGTGCGCCACCGGGTTTCCGTACTGGTCGAATGCGTAGACCGTGATCACGTTGGCCGCCGCATTGTCTGCCCGCTGATTGTCGCGGGTGACCTCGTAGCGCGTCTTGTGCTGCGAGTCCACATCTTCGCTTGGCGTGCAGTTCTTGTCGCACACATCCTCAGCCTTCCACGCAATCGGCTTGGACTGCCCGATAGGCCCGTCCGCCGCCGAGGCGGTCATGGCATAGGTGCCGGCCTTCGTGGAGTACACCTTCACGTAGCACTTGCCCAAAGCGTTTGTCTTGCACGTGCGCGCAGCCGTGCCCCACGCGGTGCCGTCCTTGTCGATCGAGAATGTGATGATCGCGTTGGCGGCCGGCAACTGATCGCTGCCGCGGGCCGTGACCGTCGCGGTGTAGGTGTTGTCCGCCGTTTCGCCGACCTTGAGCGGCCCCGCCGGATCGATTTCCCAACTGGAGTACGCCGCGTCGACTGGGTTCTCGGAGAAGCCCAGGCTCACCGGAGAACCCACGCCACCGGTTGGGGTGACGGAGTTGACAGTGATGTCGGCCAGGTAGGTGCCCTCGGCGCTCGCCGTGTAAGAGATCTGCGAAATGCCGTCCTCGCCAGTTGGCGATATCGGGCTGCCGATCGTCAGTTCCGGATCCGACGTGGTCGAGCGCACAACGGCGCCCACGACCGGATTGCCGTAGGTGTCCTGCGCGATGACACGCACTACATCCTGGTCAACTTCATTCGGCAGCGCGCCGTTCTTCACATACTCCACCCGCGTGTTTCCAGCATCGACCGTGCCGGCGGTGAACTGTAGCATCAGCTTGTTGGGCACAGCAGTTGGCGTCGTCTGAACAGCCACTTCGTAGCTACCCGACTTGGTAGACGTCACATCGATCGAGCAATTGCCTTGTGCGTCGGTGCGACAGCCCGCGCCGTCAACGGCCGTCAGGCCGGTTGGCAACTGGAACGCCGCCACCACATCGGCCACTGGGTGCGACGACGCGTCAGCCGCGTGGATGGAGAGCTGGTAGGTGCCCGCCACCCGGACTGGCCCAGTGGGAGACTGGCTCGCCGTGATCGTGCTCACAGCTCCCGTCTGGAAGCTCAACTCGAGCGGAGAGTTCTGCACTTCCTGGCCAGCCACGACGACTTTGGCGAAGTAGGTGCCGACATGCCCGGAGGTGAACTCCAAGCCCGCCGTGCCCGCATCGCCGGTCTTGCCACTGGCAGTCAGGATGTTCAAGTAGGCGTCCGTGGAGCTCACTGCCCAGTTGGCCTGGGAGACCGGGTTGCCAAAGGCATCGAAAACGTACAGGGTCGCGGTGTCTTTGGCCACGCCATCGGCCGTGGCGCCATTGTCGCCGGGCACCACTCGCGTGCGCTTCGCCGGGTCGTTGGAACACGACTCAGCCGGGGAAACGCAGGGCAAGTTGGCTGTCCATTCCAGTTCCTTGGGCGAAGACTGGTCCGCGCCACTGCCTTGGATGTGCGTCGTGCCGTTGATGAAACCGTTGACCTGGTACTTGCCGGCCACGGTCGCCGTCGCCTGCACCTGGCAGACGCCGTTGACCGTGTTGCAACTGGACTCATCCAACACCACGCTCGCATCGCCGGAGAAGTTCACCGACTCGTCGTCGAGCAGATTGCCCTGCGCGTCGCGCACAGTGGCCGTCAACGTGTAGGACTCTCCCGCCTTGATCGGGCCAGCAGGCGACTGTGTCAACGTGGACTTCCGGTAGTCAGCGGCTCCGCCGTTGAAGTTCAGGTTTTGCGGAGCCCAGCCGTCGAAGCCATCCAAGCCGTCGACGGTGATCGTGGCCTTGAATGTGTTGGCCACAGTGGATGTCCACTTGACCACGAACTCGCCGTTCGCATCGGTGGAGCCCGTCACCGGATCCGGCTGCAAAGCCGTGTTGCCGTCGCGCCGGGCGATCACAGCGGCGCCGGAAACGGGGTTGCCGTACGCGTCGAATGCGTACACCGTCACCTCGTCCGTGTCCACGCCGTCGGCTATCGCGCCATTCTTGGAAATCACAGCGCGCGTGACGTGGGTGGAATCACCGTCGCCGGGGCAGTTCACCACACACACGCCGGCAGCCGTAAACACGACCTGCGGATGCTGGCTGAGAGCAACTCCGGAGACCGTACCCGACAGCTCGAACGAGCCCAACTTGGCGGAAGTGATCTGCCAGGTGTAGACACCGGCGCCCAGGCTGACGAACGTGCCCGGGGTAGCCGAGATATTCGGCGTGCCGGCGGCTCCGCCGGAGACATACGCGCCCAGCGTGGCGAAACTCCCAGCCGTAAGCCCGAGTACCGGGTTGTCGTAGGCGTCGTGGACCGTGTAGGTCACCAGAATTGGTTGGCCGGCGATCTGCTGGTTCCGGTTGACCGAGAGCGCCGACTTGGCGGCAGCGGGCACATCAGCGACAACTGCGTATGTGTCAGTCACCTTGGTGCCGTCTTGGTCTTCCACCTGGGCCGTGTATGAAGCGTTGGCCGCAGTGGATGCCTTGGCGGTCCACACATACGTGCCGTCCGGTCCCTCGACTGGGGCGGACGAGATGTTGGTCATGCCAGCCGAGGTCAGCTGCAAGAGGCCGAGCCCGCTTATCGGATCGCCTTGGCCGTCAACAACCACCAGCGTGGCCGTAAGGTTCTGCCCCACGGTCGCTGGATCCGGAGAAACAGTCAGTGTGGCCTGGCCGTCTGCCGGGTCTTTCGGCAACGACCGCCACTTGAAGTTGATGGTCGCCGGAGACGAGGCATACGAGGCGGGCGGAGTCGAGCCGCCCTGCGCCACAAACCTGACCGCCTTCCAGTTCGATGAACCGGACGGCGCATATTCGACTGTCACAGACTTGTCGCCGCCCTTCGTGGCGGTGTACTCGACCGTTGTCTTGCCGTCAGCGTCGCTGAACGGGATGTTCGCAGTGGCAACAGTCACGTCGGCGCAACCGCCGTCGCAAGAACGCACCTGATAGTTGGGAACGGCGTTGCCAAAGGCGTCGAACAGGTAGACGTCAATTCGGTTCTTCGCGCTGCCGTCGGCGTCCGCGCCATCCTTGACGATCTCCAATCGGGTGCGATGTGCATTGTCCGGATTCGTGACCGAATCGGGGCAGTTTTCGTCGATCCCCGGTGTGCAGACCGACCCGGGAGTGAACGTAACCGCGACCTGGTTCGTCTCAGTCCCGCGGACTGCCGCCGACACATAGTAGTTGCTGGCCTTGGTGGACCAGATCTTGGCGACATAAGTGCCAGGGTTGGACTCCGCCCATTGAGCGTCGTGGGTGTTCACCTGGACGCCGTCAGGATTGGAGTGCCAGGCGAAATCAGCGGACGTCAACCCCGTGATGGGATTGTCAGCCGAGTCGAACGCCTTCACTGTGGCCGTGATGCAATTGCCAGAGGCATTCGCGCAGACCGTGTGTGTGCCCGTGGACAGGCTCAGCGTGGCGTGGTCGAGATCGCCCGGCTTGAAGCGCACCTTGTCTGAGCCCGTGACGCCGTCGACGACTACCGAGACGGTGAAGGTCTGGCCCGTTGGGCCAGTCAGCGTCGTGCGATACGGGCCAGTGCGGTTGCCGAATGCGTCGTGGGTCGCCGTCCACGTGGCGCCAGTGCTGCGCACAACTCCCGTCGGATCCGAATTGAACCCGGCGTTGATGATGGCGTTCGCGCCGCTAGCGCCATACGCGGGATCGTCAAGGTCGACGAGGTTGCCGTAGTCGTCGGTGACTTCCAAGAAGGCATAGGCCTGGTTCTGGAACACCGTGATGGAACCGTTGTCGACAGCGAGATCGTCGGTGCAGAGCGTGTTGGAGGGGCAGATCACCAGCGTGACCCCACCGGGATCCTTCGGAGCCGCGGCGACGAACTTCGCCGGCTCAGCGGACGAAGTGACGCCAGCCACAGTGACCGCGGCGTTGTATGTGCCGGCGCGGTTGGAAGCTATCTTCCAGGTGTACGTGCCGTCCAGGTTGTTGGTGAACGAGCCCGCCTTGATCAGCCAGTCCTTGGCAGGATCGATGGCGCGGCCGCTGGGCACCTTCCAGGAAACCGGCCCATAGGGGGCGGCCGCGCCAACGAAAGTGAAGTCCCCGGCCGTCAGGCCGGCCACAGGAGCGCCGGAGCCGTCCAGCACCGTCACAGTCACAGTGATGCCTTGGTCGCCGGAGCCCGCCTGCGACGGACCGGACACGACGGCGTCAGAGCGGCCAGCCGGGTAGGTGACTACCAATTCGGTAGAGGCTACTGCGGAGTTGATCACGCGGATGACAGTCGACTTGACGATGGCGCTGGGCTGCGCCGTGTCGATGGAGATCTGCGGCGAATAGTCTTGCGCCCGTGAACCGGCAAGCTCCCAGTAGTACTCGCCGACGGCCTGTCCGGACGTCAGGTCGGGAGAACTCGACTTACGAGTCATGCCGCCCCAGCTATTCGGCGTGGAGAAGTCGCTGAGCTGCAAGCCCTGAATCGGGTTCCCATATTCATCCTTGACGGTAAGGGTGACCTTCTTGAAGACACCCGTGGCGGGGTTGCCCGATTCAGCCACCCAGGTGGCGTCCCAGTTCGTTTGCTTGGCCTGCACCTGGAGCGAGTCGGTCAGTTGGACACCCAGCGGAGCGGCGTTGATTTGCTGGGTACCGGCTCGGGTCAGGTTGGCGATGGTCACCGTGTAGCTGCCGTCCAGGTGGTCGGCGAAGTCGTTGGCGAACGTCGGCCCGGTTGGATTGGCCGTCAGCGCCATGTCACCCTTGACGAATCCGGTGATCGGGTTGCCGTAGGCATCAGCCAGCTCGATGGTGGCCACCGCATTGCTGCCCGCGTTCACTGACTTCGGAGACACCGAGAGAGTGGAGTTGGCAGCATCCGGCGTGTTCAGCGAATCCCATTTCCGGGTGGCGGGGCTGCCCTTGGTGGACACACCATTGCCAGCAACGTCCACGCTACCGATCTTGGCGTGCAACTGGTAGGAGCCGGCCTTCTTGGAGTAGACGGTGACGTAGCAGGTGCCGTTGGCGTCCGTGTCACACGACTGAGCGCTCAAGACCGGTCCGAGCGTCGGGCTGGGCGAAGGCGTCACGGAGAAGTTGACCGGGGCATCCTGCACGAGATTGCCGTGGGCGTCTCGCACCGTCACGGTCAGTTTGTACGTGTTGGCGGCCTGCTGGCCCACAGGGAGCGGCCCGGCCTGGTCGACCACCAGGTCGGAACGCTGGGCATCCGCCTGGCTCGAAGAGAACTCGACCTCGGCGCTCAGCGCGTTGCTCAACCCGGTCGGCAGCGCGGACACCGTGAACTTGGTGGCCACCGTCGATGTGATCGTGCCCGTGTAGACGCCAGGGCTCGATTCTGTGAAGGCGCCGAGTGTCGCCCCGTTCGGAGCGGCGGACAACCCGAGTTGGGTCTTGGTAAGCCCGCGCACCGGGTTGTTGAACGAGTCCCGCAGCGTCACGGTAACCCCGGCGTCCTCGCCGACATTCGCGTACCGGTCAACTTCCAAGCTGGAGTTGTCGGCGGCGATGGGGCCGGTGGTGAACTCTTTGGTTACCGGAGACCCGGAAATCTGCTTCTGCGGATGGCCCTGAGTGTCTTTGTCGGCGATAGTCGCGCTGAACTCGAAAACGCCAGGCAGCGAGGATGTGAAGGACACCGAGCACTTGCCGTTGGAACCAGTCGAGCAGAGGCCGGACGTGGGAGTGAATCCGCGGATGCCCGCGTCGCCGGACGCCGCAAATGTGACGGACACACCATTGACCGGATTGCCTCGACCACCGTTGTCAGTGCCGACGCCGTCGTAGATGGCAGCCTCCAACGTGTAGAGCTGTCCAACTGTCTGCGAAGCATCAGCGGGCGTGACGGTGAGGACTGACTTGGCTGCCGAGCCTTGGGTGGAAGCGGTGAACTCGACATTGGCGGTGTCACCAGTCGCCGAAGAAGCAAGCGTGTAAACGGCTGGCTTGGTGGCAGTGACAGTCACCGTGTATTGGCCGGTGGTCGTCTCGGCGAAATCGTTGCCCAAGGTCAAGCCTTGTGCCGGGTTGAAGCCCATGTCGGCCTGAGTCTTGGAGCCCACGGGGTTGCCGTAGGTATCTTGCAGCGTGACGGTGGCAACAGCGGCGGAGCCCACCGGGACCGAGGCCGGGGCGATTTCCAGCGTGGAATGAGTCGGGTCGATGGACCCCACGGTGAACTGCCGCGACTGCGGAGACTTCTTGGCCGCGTCGCCCGCGCCCGCGATATCCACACCGCCGATCTTGCCGTGCACCGGGAAGGTACCCACCTTGTGCGCGGTGAACGACATCGTGCATTCTCCATTCTCACCGGTGGTGCACAAGTCGTCGGATTGGTCGGCGGTACCGTTGAAGAGCACCAGGGAGTTGTCGGAGAAGACCACCTGGGTGCCGGGAACCTTGTTGCCGAGCGAATCAAACGCTGTCACCTTGATGGAGTATTCGGAGCCTACCGTCAGCGGACCCGCTGGCGAGACCTCGAACAGCGAATACTGTGCGGAGGCCGCAGCCGGGACGAACTTGACTGTCGCCGGGCTGGCCTTGCTGGCATCGCCGTTGCCGCCGGCTTCGGTCCAATCGCCGGCCGGGGTGGGCTTCACCAAGGCATGGACCGCCCCCGTGTACGTGCCGGCCGTCTCCGACGTGATCTGGATCTTGCACTGGCCGACCTGGTCCGTGGTGCAACTGGTGATGTTCACTCCGGCGGCGTCCTGCACCTTGACCGCCGACGCGGTCGACTTCACCTGGACGGCGACGCCGGGCAGCGTGTTGCCAGACGAATCGCGCACGGTGACCGTGCCGACGATGTTGGTCCCAACCGTGGCCTCCGACTTGTCGAGTTCGAGGCTGGCCTTGGCCGCATCGGGGTTCTTGGAGAGTTGGACCTCGCACGTCAGGTCGTTGACGAGGTGGTCGGCACCCGATGGGCCTTCGGTGGAGCCGAAGTAGTTCGCCGGGATCGTGATGGCGCCGGTGGCCGAATCCAGTGAGTATCGGTCGGTCGAAGCCGTGCCGGGGCCGGGCACGGAATAGCCGGTGGCCGAGCCGTAGCAGGACGCTCCGGTGACACTCCAACCCGTCGGCACGGAAGGCTTGACGACCGTCGGCGACGCCACCTTGTCGATGGCGTGCGGAGTGGCCGAGGTGACCGCCACACCTGAATGCGTAGTCGTGACAGAACCGGAAACGCGCGACGGATTCGACGAGCCGCCGCTCACCGTATTGTCGACCGTGTAATTCACCGCTGCCGTCCCACCGGTCGTCTTCACCGCCACGCGGAGCTGGGCTTGGGCCAGATAAACCCGGTAGTCCTCAATTTCGCCGTCGCTCACCCACGGATAGGCGTTGCCAGCTGCGGATCCGCCCAGAGCCGACGAGAACGCAGGACCGTAGCGCCCGGAGGCGTTGTCGGGGTAAGCGCCCGCCTGATGTTGTGCCGAAGTGGCGCTGAAGCGAGCCACGGCCTCCTTGACTCCGGTAACCGCAGGCGTGACAGGCACATCATAAGAAGCATGCGCCCGGTAAACCACGTCATCGTCTTGAGCCTCGGCCGCCGGCGTTCCAAAATCGAACGTTTGCGCGGCCGCTGGAGTCGCGGCGATGGTCGTGCTGTTTGGCGGCGACATCCAACCGGTCACTCGAATTTCGCCCGGCGTCTTGTAGCCTGTGGCTGCCGACACCTCAGCAGCGAAATCGTATGTCCTCCCGACGGACAGCAACTGGTCCTGCAGGGGGATGTAGGTGTAGGTGAGGCCAGAGTCTGTTGCGTTGGCCAACTTCAACGTGATGCCGTCATCGCTGGCATGCGCGTTGGAAGCGCTGTCATTGACGCCGTTGCCCGTCCGGAAGTTGTCGCTGGTGCGCCAGTCGATGGCCTTGCCGAGTTGCGAACCAAGCTTGACCCAGTAGTTCGGCAGGTTGACGTGGTAGGGGCCGGCGCTTGCCGCAGTCGACTTGTTGGGAGACTGCGCGTCGCCCCAAGACGCATTGGCGATGGTGACGCCGAAGGACGCGTCCGCCACGTCCCCGGAGGTCAGCATGACCACCTCGGACAGGATATTGGCTTCCGAAGTCAGGTTGCTGTGCGCCGAGTCGAGCGAGCCGTGATGATTCTGCCGGTAATCCGGCGTGTCGTAAGGGCTCACGTTGCCGTAGCACGTGCCGCCGAGGGGCGTCTGACCGGTGTAATCGGTGCCAGCGAGGCTGCCCGCCCAACACCTTGCCGTGGTGCGGTTCAGGTAGATGCCGTTGGCCGGGTCGTCGGCGTAGGACTCGCCCAGCTGGTTGTAGCGGCCGCCATCGGCCCAGGTTTGCACCGCGTTGACGTTGACAGGGGTGGCGTTGGAGTCAGTGGCGAGATTCACGTAGGGCTGGATCAGTCGGACCGAGTACTTGACCGGGCTGCCCTCGACGCCTGTGTAGACCATGAAGTAGTAGTCGCCGCGCGAATCCGTGTTGGTGGTGGAAATCAACGAGTACGTTCCGTTGTCATTCTCGCGGTAGAGCGCCAGGCGCTGGTTGGCCAGGCCCGGATCATCACCGTTGTCGCCTGTCACCTTGCCGTCGCCGTTTTCATCGATGATGCCGTTGCCGTTGATGTCGTGGTAGACGGTGCCCTGGATGATGCCGGCCGTCTGCGCGGAGGCGAAGTCATAGGCCTCTTGGTAAGCCGTGCCGGCCATGAAGTTGGTCGCCGTGCAGTAGGGGCGGCCAGTCTGATTCAGCGGGTCGATCTCCAGGATGCCCCTGTTGCTGGCGCAATCTTGGCCCTCAGCGGTGCGCAGGCTGCCGTTGTAGCCGCCGACGTAAATGTTGCCGCGGTAGAACGCGGAGCCCACGTTGCCCAGCACGTCGCTGAATTTCACGGTGGAGTTGTACTCGGTGATGTGGGAGACGACGTAGTACCGCCAGGCACAGGATGCGCCAAACGTGCTACAGGTGGCGTTGGAAATATTGCCGTTCCCGTCACGGGTGGGCGTGATGCGGATGATGACGGCGTGGTTGTCGTCGGACTGCGCCAAGGCGTAGATGTTGCCCGAGGCGTCCAGCGCCATGTCCGACGTGGTGTAGGGAGACCTGGCATCAGCGCATGGCGAGTTTGTGGTGGTCGGATCGCCACCGCCGCTGATACAGGCTCGCATCGCCTTGAACGACACGCGTTCCTGCTTGGACCCGGGCTGGATGGAGTAGGTGTTCCCGTTGCCCGTCGACGACACATAGGAGCCACTGCCCGGATCCCAGACGGAGATGGTGAAGTTGGTGCTCGAAGCGTCGGTGGTGGTGCGCGCGCCGCTGTCTATCTCGATGTGGGTGCCGCCCTGGATGTAAAGCTTGCCGGTGAGCTGGTCCACCTCGCCGCCGGTGGTGTCGCCCTTGTTCGCCTTCGGCATGCACGCCCACTCCACCTGCTTGTTGACGTTGCCCAAGGCGTCCTTCGAGCGGACGCGGTAGATGTGCTTCTGGCCGCTGGGGCAAGAACTGAGTCCGAACTGGGAATAGGGCGGGATGTAATCATCCGTGCTCCAGTGCCAGAAATAGGCGACGAGGTTGGTGCGGTCCACCGTGCCGTCCGAGTTGCGCATGGGGCCGACGCCCATGGTGTTGAAGTCGGACGTGGCCATGGATGTCGAGCCGTCGCGGTTATTCCGGAAGGCCAGGAAGGGCTCGCGGTCGACGACCTTCCAGTTGTCGGCGTCGGAGGTGTCCCAAACGAGGCGGTCGACCATGTTCAACTGGCCGCCCCTAGAGGTGAGCCAGCCGGCGTCGTGCGGGGCCAGGTAGAGGTCGTCGCGGCTGAACTCCTGCTGCAACCCCGACTTGCCCGAATACGAGGGCCAATCCTGCAGCCAAACCGCTTCGATGTCGATCAGCGGGGTCCACGACACAGCGGCATGGGCCTGAGTGGCCGACAGCGGCTGGATGACTACAAGCGATCCCACAGCCAGCGCCATCGCCACCAATCCGACCAAGGATCTGCGGCGCGGCGCCTTGCGCGCGCGCGTGCCTTTATTAAAGAAGGACCCAACACCAGTAAACATTTCCACCTCCAACACCCGAACACGGGGAGCCCAGAGCTTGCTCCGCTACTACTCGGATGATCTGGCAATGCTAAGGAGCTAACTCAGACGTTGAGGTAGCCCGACGCTCGTATTAGGTAGGCAACCAACGGGGAACGGTAGTGCCGTTGAGCTTCACTGAGTCACGACTGTGCACGGATTAGGGGAGCTTGCGGGCAACTCGGGGACCGATTTAGTGACGACCTATGCCAGCCAATGAGTATGCCCAGCCACAAGGTTGAGTAGAGCGGATCCCGCGTCCGGTCTGCTGACCGTGGTTGTCTTCCCAGGCGGAGGGCTCGGCATGCTAGCAACGCCCCTGGTGGGGTACCAGAACCCTGCGACGATGAAGCGTCGCGCCTCAACCTTGGATCTACCACCACAGCAAGGAGCCCATTGCTGGCCGATTTCGTCGGCATGAAGGCGAACACCCTGGTTCCTGCCCTGCTGGGCGCCAAACCGCACGACATCGGTGATGCAGACTGGTGAGCTGACACGGATGCCCTCAGGCGTCATAGAGTGCACTGGGCTATCCCTGATAGGACCGCTCCGCAGGAGGCAAGTACAAGTCTTCGCGCGGAATGATCCTGCCGGTGGGGGTATCGGCTATCTGGATACCGTCATCATCAACGAACATTTGCAGATCGGAACCGACCGGGAAATTCCAGATTCCTATCAGGGCGGGCTGGATCGCGCAAACCTGATTGAAATCCACGATCTGCAAGTTGTTGGGATCGGCCAAGTACTCCGCGTCATCGAGATGCGAGAAAATCCGCCAACCGTTGTCAATTGGAGCCTTTGACGGTTCTCGCACCATCCATCGCGGCCACCCTTCGCCGCTCAGAATCCGCTTCGAAACCAAGCACGCGCCAGCCTTGGGAATGAACTCGGGCCAACCAGTAGACATTTCCACCTCGCTATTTCGGGGGCTCAACCAGCCCGTGGTCACGCAAATACTGTTCCATGCGTTCGAGTAGCGCCTGCCGATGCGGCAGCAGCTTCCGTACCCGGTCCAGATCGTTGGCACCGATAGTGCCCGGATCCAGCAGGTCCAAGTCCGGCCTGCGGAAGAACTCGTCATAGAACGGGGCAAGATACTCATCGGTGAAGTTGTAGACCGCCCACAACGCCTCCAGCGGCTTTCCTTTGTGGCTGAATCGCTGATTGATGTCGGCGCCACCCTCAATGAGCCTGCGCAGCAGCGGGGCTTCGGCTTGCGGATCGCGGTTGCGCACAGCCAGGAATACGTGCAAGACCGTGCAGCCGTCGTCCCGCTTGTGCGCCGCATCGGCACCTTGATCCAGCAACCAATTCGAGGTGGCGACGCGAGACGCGATGTCCTTGTTGGTCACTGACCCCCAGAGGGCCTTGGTCAACAAGGCGGCGTCTCCGCCGGCCAGCTCGGGGTAGGTAGCGAGAAACTCAGCCGTAGGCAAGTATTTCGCTTTGAACTCCAGGTTTCCGTACGGCACTTCCGCCATGACGCCTCGCTCTCAGGTACCTGACAACACTGTGGACCGAGTCTAGCGCGCCTCGTCCACGTGCGAACGGTTGCGCGACGGGTCCTGCACCTCATAGTTGGCGGGATCCCGATACTGCTGCAGGAATTCCTCCCTGGTTATCTCGTGGTTCATGTATTGGCGGTGGAGTTCGGCATATTCCTCGCCGGTCAGGTGCCCCATGTCCCATGTACCCTGGCGCGGTTGGCCAGGCTCCCATTCCACGATGTGATATTCGCCGTCGGGTCCAAGGACGCGCACTTGCCCGTCCGGGCTCGCCTTTACAGCAGCGTCCCACACTTCGTCGACTTGGCCCGGGGCATAGCTGGGCCTGTTGTTGGCGTATGGGAGGCGATTGCCGAACTCATCGTAGCCGTACGAGTTGGGTGTCCCTTTAGCGGGATACTTGGGCTCCTTCTTCGGCTTGGTCGGCGTCGGATCGGCGTCCGGGCTGGACTTCGGCGGGACTGCGCCATCCACGTCGGGGGCGTCGGCGCTGGCCTTCTTGGGGAGGATTTCGGCGAAGACCTTCTTAACCGCTTCCAACAAATTGTCGGACTCGCGGAAGATCTCCTTGAGGCGTTCGAAGGCCCGGATCAGGTCGTCGATCTGCTTCTTGAGCCGGGTGACCCATTTGTTGACCAGTGAAACCAGCTCAGGAATGATCCAAGCCAAGCCAACGCCGAATGTGCCCGCGGCCACCGCAAGACCATGGACGATAAAGGCCACGCAATCGGCCAGGGCATCTCGCACCAGGCAGTGAACTACCTGCACGATGACAGCGGCGATACTCAGCCCTTTGCCGATCGCGCCAGCCAAACCAGAGAGTGCGGCGATGTGCGCCGACATGTCTTCGACCAGCTCGCGGATGGCTTCGATGGTGAGACCGTGCTGGTCTGCCAGCGGCGTTAAGACGTCCAAGGTGTCTTCCGCAGACAATTGCAACGCGCTTTGAATGTTCACCCAGGTCGCAGATGCGGCGTTGACGGCACCCGAGTCTCCGGTCAGTTCCTCGAACCACTCATTCAACGGATACAGGTGCTCGATGATCCATCCGACGAACATGGCGATCAATTCTTCGATCGGGTTCTTGATCAGTTGAAGTGCGTCCATGACGCCGCCGCCGACGGCGAACGCTCCGCCCAGCCACGAACCGCCTTCAATCGAATCCTTCAAGTCGGCGATGTCTTCAATGAGCCGCAACCCGGAGAACGGGTTGGTCAAGTCAAGACCGATGACCCCGTCGGGATGGGACTCGGTCACCAGTAGCGGGTTGTCGCTCATATTCCGCCACCCAATCCGTCGAAGTTGTAGCCGGTCGACGTGTCGTTTGTCTCCAGGGTGGACACCGCCGTGCGGATGTTGGAAGCCGTGTTCCGCAAGGCCTGCTGCGACTGCGACATGCACGCGACGGCCGCCAGCTCCACCAGCGAGTAGATCGGCAGCAGCAGCGGCGAGCACATCAAGCCGAACGCATTCGGCTCCAACGCCAGGACTGCCGCATCCTTCGCCGTCTGAATGTCGGTGGCCGCCCAATCCAGGCTCGTCGCGGCGTCGCGCCACAACTCAGGCTCTACATGAATATCGGTCATCATTCGCCCCATTTCGGCCGGAGAATCCCATCACTGGGCGTGTTTCTGGGCGCCGTCGGACCAGGCGCGTCGCCCAAGTCCGGTTGATACGCCTGCCGCAACTGCCGCAGCATCTCCGGATTGTTTCCAAAACCTTGCTCGAAAAGTCCCATCACCTTTTCGCCCACAACCTGCCGGGCCTGCTTGATGGCGCCCAGCATGGCTTCTGACAGTCGCGATGGCGACAGCCGCAGCGCAGAATCGCGGAACTCCACACCGGTGACGCGCCCCAACTGGTCTACTTCAACCCACACCTCGCCGCCGGGAGACTCCGCACACTGGCGCAACTTAGCGGCCTCAGCCGCCGTCGCGCTCGCTTCTTCAGCACGCCGATTCGCCTCAGCGACCTGCTGGTACAACCTATCCAGGCGTTGATTCGCCTCAGGGGACAAACCTTCCACGAGGGGAGGATACTGCCCAAGTCAACGCGCTGTACATGGGAACCAAGTCCCATTGCGCCGGATCAGATCATGTGCCAGATTGCTGGGAATTGCCTGCTCAGAGCGCGTTTAACCCCCACTGGCACCGTCTTCAGCGGCGGAAATGTCGGCGTCTCCCAGCGTCCGCGAATCAAGCCAGCCGTAGGGCAGCACCACCTTTTCGCGCGGGTTGCCCTGCCGCCCGCGCGGAATGCCAAGCTCGTGCTCCGGAAAACGGACGGCCGGATCCAGCCGGGCCAACAAGGTGTCCAACTCGGCCAGCGAGGAGACCATGGCCAAAGCATGCCTGGTTTCGCCGCCAACTGGGAAGCCCTTGAAATACCAGCCCATGTGCTTGCGCAGGTCGGTCAGGCCATGCCGTTCGCCGAAAAGCTCCGCCTGGAGTTCCGCGTGGCGGCGGACCATGGCGGCCACCTCGCCCAGGGTCGGGAGCGTTCGCGTGCCGGGATTGGCAAGATCGCGGAACAGCCACGGTCGGCCCAGACAGCCGCGCCCGATCTCCACGCCCGCACAGCCGGTTTGCGCCATCATGGCTGCGGCGTCTGGCGCCTCCCAAATGTCGCCATTGCCAATGACGGGAATGTCCAAATCGGAGACCAGCTCCGCGATGGCTCCCCAATCCGCCTTGCCGCCATAGGCCTGCAGCACGGTGCGGGCGTGCAACGTGACGGCAGCGACGCCGCAATCCGACGCGATCTTGCCCGACTCGCGGTAAGTGAGGTGGTCGTCGTCGATACCGAGGCGAGTCTTGATCGTGACCGGCACACCGTAGGGCTCGGCGGCACGCACGGCGGCTTGCACGATGGCTGTGAACCGGTCGCGTTTCCAGGGCAGCGCTCCCCCGCCGCCGCGGCGTGTCACCTTGGGCACCGGGCAGCCGAAGTTCAAGTCGACGTGCTGCACGCCCAACTCGCCGCAGAGGATCTGAGTCGCTTTGCCGATGACGGCCGGGTCCACGCCGTAGATCTGCACCGAGCGGATCTCGCCCCGGGCGAACGCCATGTATTCGAACGTCTTGGGGATGCGCTCGGTTATGCCACGTGAGGTAACCATCTCGCACACCGCCAGCGGGGCGCCCTGCTCACGGCAAAGCTGGCGGAAAGCCCGGTTGGTGACACCCGCCATCGGCGCGAGGATGACGGGCGGGTCGATCGTCAGGTTGCCTAGTCGCACAGGTCTGTGCCCCTTGTTTCGGGGGCGCGGCCGGACTTCGTTGGAGATCGCGGAACGAGTCCGGGATGACACGTTGGGCATCCGAGGTGACTTGTTGGCCGTACCCGACGACGGGTGCGGGCGTCAGCCAAAACGGGACGGCGTTGACGAGTCACAGGAGGTGTGTGGCCAGCCAATCGCGGACCTGCGTGAGGGCGACCCGCTCTTGGGCCATGGAGTCGCGCTCGCGGATGGTGACGGCTTGGTCTTGCAGGGTGTCGAAATCGACCGTGACGCAGAATGGCGTGCCGATTTCGTCTTGGCGGCGATAGCGGCGGCCGATGGCTTGCGCGTCGTCGAAGTCTACGTTCCAGTGTTTGCGCAGCTCGGCGGCCAAGTCCCGCGCCTTGGGTGAAAGCTCCTCGTTGCGGGACAGCGGCAGCACGGCGGCTTTGACCGGAGCCAGGCGCTTGTCCAGCTTCAACACCGTGCGCACGTCGAAACCGCCCTTGGTGTTGGGAGCTTGGTCTTCGGTGTATGCCTCGACCAGGAAAGCCATCATCGAGCGCGTCAGGCCGGCGGCCGGCTCGATCACGTAGGGGATGTAGCGTTCGCCCGTCGCCTGCTCGAAATACGACAAGTCTTGGCCGGAGTGCTGGCTGTGCGTGCCGAGGTCAAAATCCGTCCGGTTGGCGATGCCTTCCAACTCGCCCCAGCCGTCTCCGCCGACAAAGCCGAAGTTGTACTCGATGTCGACCGTGCGCTTCGAATAGTGCGACAGCTTCTCCTTCGGATGCTCGTAGTGGCGCAAGTTTTCGCGGGCGATGCCGAGGTCGACGTACCAATCAGTGCGGGCGTCGATCCAATGCTGGTGCCACTGTTCGTCCGTGCCGGGCTTGACGAAAAACTCCATCTCCATCTGCTCGAACTCGCGCGTGCGGAAAATGAAGTTGCCGGGCGTGATCTCGTTGCGGAACGACTTGCCGGTCTGGCCAATGCCGAACGGGATCTTCATACGCGAGGTGTTTTCCACGTTCTTGAAGTTGATGAAGATGCCCTGCGCAGTCTCCGGGCGCAGATAGTGCAAGCCGGATTCGTCTTCGATGACGCCCAGATACGTCTTCAGCATCATGTTGAAATCGCGTGGCTCGGTCCATTGGCCTTTCGTCCCGCAATCAGGACAGGGGATCTCTTCCATGCTTGCCGGCTTGCGTCCGTGCTTGTGCTCGAAGGTGTCCTCCAGTTGGTCGGCGCGGTGTCGTTTGTGGCAGGAGAGGCATTCGGTGAGCGGATCGGAGAAGACGCCCACATGCCCGGACGCCACCCACACCTGCCTGGGCAAGATGATCGACGAGTCCAGGCCGACCACGTCGTCGCGCCCTTGCACGACGGCCTTCCACCATTGCCGCTTGATGTTCTCCTTGAGTTCGATGCCGAAGGGGCCGTAATCCCACGCCGCACGCGTGCCACCGTAGATTTCGCCGCATGGATAAACGAATCCGCGCCGTTTCGTGAGGGAGATGACGTTTTCAAGCTTGCTGGCCATTTCGGGCTCCTTCCGCTGTGGTCACCTGGCTGGCAACCCAAGGCGTAAGCCTATATCAGTACACTTGGCACATGCGGACGCTCCAACGCTGTTTCTATTACCTGATCCTCTCCGCCGTGGTGGGCTACGTCTACGAATTCCTGCTGCTGGAGATCGTCTACGACGGCTTCACCAACCGCGGCCCCACGCGCGGCCCGTACCTTTGGGTCTACGGCGTCGGCGGCCTGGTGATCATCTTGCTGCTCGGCCCGTTGCGGAAACGAAAGCTGCACATCGGGAAAGTGCCCGTGACCGGGGTGGTGATCGGTGCGGCGATCTACGCCATCACATCCGTCGTTGAGTATTTCGCGTCCTGGCTGATGCAGCAGTTGACGGGCGTGTGCACCTGGAACTACACCGGCAAATGGCTCAACCTGCATGGCCGTATCTGCTTCGAGGACACCTTCCGCTTCACGCTGCTGGGCCTTTTCGGGATTTACATCATCGTCCCGCTGCTGGACCGTTTCCTGGCCAAAGCCGGCCCGCGCGTGAGCACGATCATCTTCTGGGTGCTGTTCGGACTCGTCGCCATCGATTGCGTGACGGCGGCAATCTGGCCGATGGAAGTGGAAGCCAATCCCTGGACTTGCCCCGAGTGATCAGCCGGCGCGTGCCAGCCAGGCCGTCGAGTCGCCGTTGAAGCCTTCGTCGATAGCGGGGTCTTTGTATTCGTCTGTTTCGAGGTCTGGGAACACTAAGCCAACTGGCGGCAAGGTCCTTCGCTGTCATCCCGGAACAAGCCCGGGATGACTCGGTGAGGATGGCGCGGCAACCGCTATGCCACTACGACTTGCCCGGCTTGGATTACCGTCCGGGCGCCGTTCCACAGGAGTTCGGGATCCTTGGCCAGGTCGCCTCGGAAGATGACCATGTCGGCTGCGTAGCCGGGTTCGACGCGGCCGACGTTCGTCAGGCCCATCAAGGCGGCGTTGGTGACGGTGGCGGCTTCCAGAGTGCGTTCCAGGCCTTCCACTTCGGCCTGCAGGCGCAGGCCTTGGAGTTGTTCGTCTTCCAGATCGCCCATCAGGTCGGTGCCGAAGCCAATCCGAACGCCCGCGGCGCGAGCCAGCCGGATCGCTTCCTGGCCGGCCACCAGAACCTGCGTGTTCTTCTCCCGGCCGACCGGGGTCAGGCCGACGTCGTCGCCGCGGCGGTCCATGGCGTCGTAGGCGGCCAGGGTCGGCACCAAGTACGTACCGGTCTCGGCCATCAGGGCGGCTGTGGGCGCGTCCAGCAGATTGCCGTGTTCGATGCAGCGCACGCCGTTCTTGACCGAATGGGTGATCGCGCGCGGCGAATAGGCGTGGGCCGTGACATACGTGCCGCGGCGCTCGGCCTCCTCCGCGGCAACCTGGATCTCGGCGGCCGAATACTGCGGCACCTCGATCGGATCCGTCGGCGAGATGACGCCGCCCGAAGTGAGCAGTTTGATGGCGTGGGCGCCTTTGGACAGCAGCTCGCGCACCCGCACGCGCATCGCGTCCACGCCGTCCACCACGTTCGTGTTGCAGCCGCAATAGGGCGGGTCGTCATAGAGCGGATGCCGGCCGTCGCCGTGGCCGCCCGTTTGGCTCAACGCTGGGCCAGTGTAGAGATAGCGCGGAGCCGGGAACAGCCCGCAGGCGATCGCCTTCGCCAAACCCGGGTCGCCGCCGGCCACATCGCGGACCGTCGTGAAGCCACGCGACAGCGCCCGGCTCAACCGCTGGGCGGCTTTCAGGGCGATCCAGCTCATCGGCGACTTTTCCAGTTCCTCCAGGCTCATCGACGAGCCGTAGGCGTGGCAGTGGGCGTCGAGTAGGCCCGGAATGAGGGTGCCGCCCCAAGCGTCCAACACCGGAGCCGAACTGGGAACCTCTCCCCCGACCGACACGACCACGCCGTCACGCGCGTACACGTTGACCGGTTCTTTGCCCGCACCGAAAACCCGTGCGTTGGCCACCAACAATTCAGACATATGCCCTCCTAGGCGGACGCGCGCAGGTTGCGGGTGGCGACCTCGTCGACTGCGAACGTCTCCGGGTCGACCGCCACGCCGTAGTCCTTCAGCGCGGTTTCCACGCCAATGTAGCCGTTGCGGACATCCTTGGCGACCGCGGCGGGCTCGCGCTCGAACGGGTCGCCGTAGCCACCGCCGCCGCCCATGTCGTTGACCAGCACATCCCCGGCCTGCACCGAGTTGTATTTGCCGCTCGAATCGAAAACCTCCCCGTCGGCGCGGTGGATGGTCATGCGGTTGGGCCGGGCTTCCTTACCGCCGGCGACACCCCACGGCGCGGTCTTCGTCTTGAATACCAGGCAGATCGCCGTCGAAGGCGCCGTGAAGCGGTACGTCCGGCTCACCCCGACACCGCCGCGATACTTGCCCGCGCCGCAGGAATCCGGGCGGAAACCATAGTGGTCGATCAGCATCGGGGCCTTCGTCTCCAGCACCTCCACCGGATTGTTCCGGCAACCCGGCTCGGACAGGTGCATGATGCCGTCCTCGCCGTCGCCGCGCGCGTGGCCGCCAAAGCCGACCGCCTCATTGGTGGCCTCCAGCCAATGGTCGCCGCTGCGCGGATTGATGCCCAAGCCCATCATCGAACCCACATCGCCGCCAGAACACGCCGGGATCAGCTCCGGCATGCCCTGCGCCAACGCCTTCAAAATGACCTCTGGGGCGATCAGCCCCGTCCACAGCGTGAACGTCGGCATGGGCGGAACAGCGTGCATGACCGAGCCTTCGGTGGTGAGAATCTTCAGCGGGGCGAAGTTCCCCGCGACAACGGGAGTATCAGGCGTGGTCAGGCCCTTGAACACCAACGACGTGATGGCTTGGGTCTCGCCAAAAGGCAGGTTGATCGGGCCGGGCACATTCTCGGCCGACCCGCGCCAATCCACGATGAACTCGTCGTCAGTGATGGTGACCGTGGCTTGCAGCTTGATCAGCGTGTCCAAGTTCATGCCGTCGTGGTCGACGTAATCCACACCGGTCCAAGTGCCCTTCGGCAGCTTCGCCAACCCCATCCGGGCCAGCCGCTCGCCGTGCGCCGAAATGGCGTCCATGGCCTCCAGCAGCGCCGCTGAGCCGTGCTTTTCCGCGATGGCCGACACCCGCCGCACGCCCGCGAACACGGCCGAGGCCTGCGCTTGGATATCCCCGATCGTCTTGTCCGGAATCCGCGAGTTGAAACGCACGATGTTGAAGATGTCCTCGCAAGGCTCTCCCCCGCGGTAAATCCGCACACCGGGAAAAAAGATGCCCTCCTCGTACATGTCCACCGAATCCAGCACATAGCCCGCGCTCTTGGCCATCAAGTCGACGACGTGCACGCGGCAAGACGCGTAGCCGATCAACTGTTTGTCCGCGTCGTGGATCGGCCCGAAAACGAGCACGTCCAGCGAATGCGCCGAAGCCCAATAGGGATAGTTGAGCATGAAGATGTCGCCCGGCCCCATCGCATCTGGGCCCAAGAACTCGACGACCTTCTTGATCCCATAGTCGTTGCCCCTGGTGAACACGGCGATGCCGGGCGAATCCGCCACCACGTCGCCGCGCACGTCGTGGACGCCGATGCCGTAATCGTGGATCTCGTAGACAACCGTGTTGTACGCGGTGCGGCACAAATTCCGGGCCATCTCGTCGGCCGCCGAGAGCAGCGCGTGCCGGATTACCTCGTTCGTGATCGCGCTATTCATTGCCAGCCTCCTGTCCTGCGATGTCGATTGTCAGTTCGCCGTAGTCGCCGACGGTCAACGTTTCGCCGGCGTGCATCACCGTCGTCGCGGTGTGTTCCACCACCACCGCAGGCCCGGCGATACGGTCTCCGGCCAGCAGCGATTCGCGCGAATACAGCCCATATTCGGCGACACCGCCGTCTGGACGCAGCACGCCGCGAGTGCCAAACGGCGCCGCGGAGCCCTCCGTGCGTTTGGGCGCCAGCGGGATCTCGGGTTTGTCCACCACACCCACGGCCCGCAGCCGGAACGTGGTGATCTCCACCGGCACTTGCTGCGTGTGGCCATACTGGCGCAAGTGCAACTCGGTGAACGCCAGCGTGACTTCGGCGGCAAAATCCGGGCCGGTCGCCGGAGCCGGAACAGAAACCGAGTGCTCTTGGCCCGTGTAGCGCACATCCAAGGAACGGACCAGCAACTGCTGCTCGACGGGGAACCCCTCTTCCAGCAGCGTGGCCCGGGCCTCTTCCTCAATGCCCAAATAGGTCTGCTCAACCTGCTCGGTGTCGATCCCGTCCAAGGACCCGACTGTGGTGCGGGCATAGTCGTGCTCCACGTCCGCCATGAGCATGCCCAACGCCGAAAACGCGCCCTGACCAGGCGGGATGATGACCTTCGGGATACCCAATTCGCGAGCCACATCCACTGCGGTCAACCCACCGCCGCCGCCAAAGGCGAGTAGTGCGAAGTCCTGCGGATCCAGTCCGATCTCGACCGTGATGCCGCGCACCGCGCCCATGATCTTGGAAGCGGAGATCGCCAGCACCCCAAGCGCCAACTCTCGCACGCTCATGCCCAACTGCTCCGCGAGCGGGGCGAGCGCCGCCGTCGCCAACCCGTCATCGAGCCGCAAGCTGCCTCCCAACGGGGTGTCGGAGCCGAGATATCCGACCGCGAGCGCCGCGTCGGTGAAAGTGGGAGCCTGCCCGCCCAGGCCGTACGCCGCCGGCCCGGGATCCGCCCCGGCGCTCTGCGGGCCGACCTGCAACGCGCCACCCTCGTCCAGCCAGGCGATCGACCCGCCGCCGGCCCCGATGGTGTGGATGTTCAGCGACGTGATGTTGATCGGCAGCCCTTCGAAAGTGGCGCCCTGATGCAACAACGGCTTGTGGTCAAGCACCAGCGACGCGTCCAAACTGGTGCCGCCCATGTCGATGGTGATCAGATTGGGCTGGCCGATCAGCTTCGAAAAACCGGCGGCGCCGATCACGCCGCCCGCCGGGCCGGACAGAATCAAGTTGGCGGGCTGTTCCTTGGCGGACGCGGCCGTCATGGCACCGCCGCCCGACCGGGAAATCAGGAAACTGCCGGCGAATCCGCCGCCGTCCAGGCGCTGCCCCAATTCCACCAAGTAGTTGCGGATAATCGGTTTGATGTAGGCGTCCAACACCGCCGTCGACGTGCGCTCGTACTCGCGGTACTCGCGGGACAGATCCGACGAAAGCGTGACCGCCACGCCGGGAGCCACTTCGGCCAGCACATCGCGCATGCGGCGCTCGTTGTCCGGATTCGCATAGGAATGCAGGAAGGCCACCGCCACCGAGTCGTAGCCACCAGCCGCGATGCGTGCGGCCACCGCGCGGGCGTCGGCAAGATCCAACTCGCGGGACACCGTGCCATCGAAGTGGGAACGCTCGTCGACCTCGAACGTGTCGGCGCGCTCCACCAACGGGGCGGGTTTGCGATACCAGAAGTTGTAGCTCTGGCTGCGATCGGTGCGGCCGAGCAGGTAGACGTCGCGGAATCCCTTGGTGCTCACGATCGCCAGCCGCGCGCCCGTCCGTGTGAGCAGCGCGTTGAGGCCCAGTGTGGTGCCGTGGTTGAACGTGTCCACCGCGTCCAAGGGTGCCTCAGCCTTGACGAAGGCCGCCAAGACGCCTTGCGTGGGTGCGGAAGGGGTGGTGGGCACTTTCTCGAACCGAAGCATCCCCGATTGCGGGTCGAGGCGCACGACGTCGGTGAAGGTGCCTCCCACATCAATGGCGATGCGGTATCCGGATGACATGTGTTTCCTTTCTTGGAGCGGGTGGGTTGCTGAAGCCAGCGGCTACGTGTCGCGGGCCCGCAAGAACTGGTCGAGGGACACGGCGAAGAGGATCAACGCCCCTTGCACCACTTTCTGGAAGATAGTGGGCGCGCCCAGCAGGTTGAAGCCATTGCCGATCAACTGCAACAAGAAGACACCCAGCACGGAACGCCAGATGGCGCCGGCGCCGCCGTTGAGCGAGACCCCGCCGATCACCGCGGCGGCGATAGCGGTGAATTCCAACCCCTGGCCAGTCGCAGGTTGGGCAGACAACGCGCGTGACGCCAGCACCAATCCGGCGACAGCTGACAGCGCACCGGAAATCATGAAAGCGGTGATGTGCGTGCGGACGACCGAAATGCCGGACAGGGTTGCGGCCGCCGCGTTGCCGCCGACGGCGTACAAGGCGCGGCCGTAGATGGTTTTCGCAATCAAAATGCCGGTGAGGATGGCGATCGCGATGAAGACGTAGGTACCCCAAGTGATGCCGAGGAAGCCCGATGGCCGCGAGAGCAGTTGCAGCGAAGCGTCGTCGGACTTGACGATCTGCCCATCCGTGATGACGGTGGCCAGGCCCACGAACACCATCGACGAGGCGAGCGTGGCGATAAACGAATTGACCCGCGCGTAGGTGACCATCACGCCGTTGAACAGTCCGAGCAGCGCGCCCGTGCCGACCGAAGCCAACAACCCCGCCGGCAAGCCAAAAGCGTTGATCGTGTGGATGGCGATGATGGCGCTCAACGCCGCGATCGCGCTCATCGAGAGGTCGAACACGCCTGCGATCATTGGGACGGTGACGGCGCACGCCAAGATCCCAACCACGATGATCTGGTCGAGCAGGTTGACCATGTTCGCCACGGAGAGGAACGTGCTCGTGCTCAACGAGAGCACCACCACCAGCACCACCGCGGCGAACACGATGCCGAAATCCCTGGACCGCTGCCGCAACAGGCCTTTGTGCTCAGCCATTGCTTCCTCCATCGTTGTCGTAGTCTCCGAACGCAGCCGCGATGACTTCGGCCCGGCTCGCCTCACCCCAGGCGAACTCCCGCACCAACTGCCCGCGGCGCATGACCAACAGGCGATGGGACAGGCCCATCACCTCCTCGATCTCGGATGAGATGATCAGAATCGCCACCCCTTGGGCGGCCAAGTCGGCGATGATGTCGTAGATCTGCGCCTTGGCGCCCACGTCCACGCCGCGGGTGGGCTCGTCCACGATCAGCACTTTGGGCTCCGCCATCATCCACTTGGCGAAGAGCACCTTCTGCTGGTTGCCGCCCGAAAGCTGCCAGATCGGCTGCTCCATAGAGCGGCACTTGACGTCCGTGCGTTCCACTACCGCGCGCACGGCGGCCTTCTCGGCCCGCACCGTCCGGAAACCGAACCGCGCGAACCGGTCGCGCACCACAATCGAATCGTTGTCGCGGATGGAGTGGATCAGGGAAAGCCCCTGCTCTTTGCGGTTCTCGCACACCATGCCCAGGCCATGGCGCACGCTGACGCGGGGCGACGCGTGGGCGATCTCCACGTCGTCCACCGTCACCGTGCCGGCCACCTTCGGATCGGCTCCGAAGATGGCGCGCGCCACCTCGGTGCGCCCAGAGCCGATCAACCCGGCCATGCCAACGATCTCCCCAGCCCGGATCGTCAGAGACACTGGGCCGATCCCATCCGCCCGCCGTAAGCCTTCAACCCGGAGGCGCACGGGAGCATGCTCTGACAGCGGGGCGGGCCGCTGGTGCTCAAAATCGATGACCCGGCCGACCATATGCTCCGTCAACGAGCGGGGCGTTTGCCCTGTCGCCGGGCCGAAGTACGTTACCGCGCCGTCGCGGAGCACCACCACGTCGTCGGCCACCGAGAGCACGTCCTCCAAGAAGTGCGAGATGAGCAGGATGACCAGGCCTTCGTCGGCGAGGCGGCGGATCAGTTGCAGCAGTTGCTGGGTTTCGACCGTGGACAAGATCGCGGTTGGCTCGTCCATGATGATCAGGCGCGAGCCGCGAGCCAGCGCCCGCATGATTTCCACCTGTTGGCGTTTCGCTATCGAAAGCGTCTTGACGACGGTCGCAGCCGCGATGTCGGAGAATCCCAGCTTGCCGGCAACTCGGGCGAACTCGCCGCGCAGTTCCTTTTCCTTGACGAAGCCCGCCCGCTGCGGAAGATTGCCGGAAAAGACATTTTCCGCGGCGGAGCGGTCCAACGCCAAGGTTTGCTCCTGAGTGATGATCGAAATCCCTTGCGCCAAAGCGTCCTTGGGGGCTTTGAAATGACGGGCCTGACCCTCAACCTCGACCGTCCCCGAGTCGGCTTCGATGAGCCCGGAGACGATCTTGGCGAGGGTCGACTTGCCGGCGCCATTCTCGCCCAGCAGGCCGTAGACGCGTCCGGGGCGGAAGTCCAAGTCCACATCGTGCAAGACCACGTTGCGGGCGTAGGACTTCCGCAGACTCCGGACACTCAGGAACGGTGTGTCACTCATCAGGGGGCTCAGTCGTCGAACGTGCCGGTGATTCCTTCCAGATTCGCGGCGTCGCCGTAGGTGCGCGTGGAGTCGAGCCCGGCGATGTCGATGGAAGACTCGACCGTCTCGCCGAAATAAGCCTTCGCGCCCATTTGCGCGGCCAGATAACCGGTCTCTTCAACGTCGTAGTAGTAGATGCCGAACCACTTGCCCTCTTGCACGGCAGCCACGGCCTGGCGCGAGCCGCCGTTGCCGACCAGCATCACCTTGGACGTGTCGACGAGCGGTTCGACACCCAGAATGGCCTGCGTGGAGCCGATGATGACGTCCACGTCGGGATGGGCCTGGAGCAAGTCCTGCCCGGCCTTGCGGCCCTCGTCTTGGGTGTATCCGCCCTGCAGATTCGAGTAGATCTCGGTGATCCCGCCAGCGGTCAGCGTGTCGACGACGTGCTGGGTGCGGGCGTTGTCCAGCGGCAGCGTGGCGTTGCCCTGCAGGTACGCGACCTGGCACGGGTCGACGGCCAGCTTCTCACAGGCGCCCAGGCCGAGCTTGCCGAGATAGTCGCCATTGGTGGTGGGCGCGTCCACGATGGCGAAGGTGCCTTCCACCTGGGCCTGGTACGTGTCGTAGGCGGTGCCGACGGGGAAGTCCGCGGCGACCACCTTGATGCCTTGAGAGACGGCCTGCTCGACGGCCGGAATGAGTGCGGCGCCGTCATTGGCTCCGATCACATAGACCTGGTACTTGCCGGAGGTGTTGGCGTCTTGGACTTGCTGGACCTGCTTCTCGGCGTTGAATTCGCCGTCGAAGAACTCGGCGTCGGCGCCGATCTCAGCGGCATAGGTTTGGATGCCCGCCCAGACGGCGTTCGCGAAGGAATTCGCTTTGGCCGCGCCGAAGAAGGCGATGGAGATTTTCTCGGTCGACTCGCCGGCTGGAGTAGTCGTTTCGGCGGTCGGGGCTGTGGTGGACGAAGTGGTACAACTGGCCAACAGGGCTAGGGAGGCCACGGCCGCTGCGGCGGCGATTCTGGCGGTCCTCATTTATCCTCCTTCAAGACAAACAGGTTTGGGACAAGAGTAGAGAACGTCAATGGTGCACATTGCACACTGATTGGTCGTTGCTTATGCGAATTGAACCAAAAGCTGCCTGCCGTAACATGCTTGTCGCACAACTGATCCAAAACTGGAACAGATCGGCCAGGCTCACCTCTAGGTGTTCAGATTGACCACTCGACAAGCGAGCTGCAGTGCGAGCCTGCCGTCCGGGTCGTCCAACTCCGCGCCGAGCAACTCCTTGAGCCGGGCGACCCGCCGCATGACGGTATTGCGATGCAGGTCCAACGCTTCGGCCGTCGAGGTGACCGACGATTCGCAATCCAGAAACGCCTCCAACGTCTCCAGCAGCTCCCCCGAATGCCGCGATTCGAGCACCGGGCGCAGCAAGATCCCCGCGAAGTCGAGGAATTCAGCGGTCGTGATGAACCGGGCGAGCAGGCGTTGAATGCCCAAGTCGCCGTAGTAGCGCAGCGTCAATTCTCCGCCGTCGGTTTGGGCGATCAGGGCGGCGTCCGCGGCTTCGGACAGCGACTTGCGCAACCCTTCAAGGTGCGGGTAGGCACAGCCCAAGCCGACCTGCATGCGCAGGCCAGGCCGGGCGCTCTGGAAACCCGCCAGCGCGGAGCGCCAACGATTGGCCAACGTGTCCACATCAGCGGGCTCGCGGGCCAAGTCCCGCGTCTCCCACCAAACCCAGCCATCGGGACGCTCCACCAGCGGGCCGCGCAGTCCGGCCTCGGTGAGACGAGCCCGCAGCGGCTGGGTCCACGACATCACCGTGGCCGGGTCGGCGTCCTCCGCCCGCACTTGGACCGCCCCGCACCAGCCATCCACCCGCCAACCCAAGGCGTCAATCTGCCGCAACAACGCGGCGTCAGGCACGTCCGCCAGAGAGAGTATGGTTTCCAGGACCCCGAACGCCGCCCGCGACTGCCGTTCTCGCCGCAGCAGTTCGGAGGCGAGTCGCACCGCCACTTGGCCCCCTGCCAACTGGGCCACGCGGGTGATGGCTTGCCGCCCGGCCGGCGTCGGCGACGGCAACTGGATGACGAGCCAATACCTGGCATGTTCTCCGGCCACCCAGATGGGCGACGTCAGCCGCGCAAACTCACGGCGGCTGTCGTACACCGGCTGTCCCTGCAGCGCCTGCGATGTGACCGGCGGCTGCAAAACCGGCCCAACCACCGCCTGCCCGTCGCCGTCGACCAAGACGGATGTGGCGCCGAGAGCCGCGTCGACCAAAGCCAACACCTTGTCGATGCCCTGATCCTTCCCGAGCCTTTCCAAGCGATCCGCCAATTCCACGACAACCTGTGCGACCTGGCGGTTGGGAGCTTCGACAGACTCGCGGACGACGTCGATCACCTCCAGCAGGCTGCCGTCGACTGTCGCCAGGGCGACGCCCAGCCGGTCGGCGAGCCGCCTGGGCGACACCGAGGGGCTGAGCTGGCCGGAGACCAACACCAACAGCGGCGCGCCTTCTTCGCCCATCCAGCGCAAGGCCAAGTCGATGAGGTAGTCGTTTTCGGCGAAGTCAGCCCCGTCCGCGACGATGGCGGTATCGCGGTATTCGCCGCTGGCCTCACGGCGCCTGGGAAGCGGGCGCACTTTCGAAACCGGCCGATCCAGGGCGGCTTCGCCGGCGAGCAGTTTGGCTGGGAGCAGCGGACCCAGGGCTAACACTTGGCGGACCGTAGCGGTCCCATCCAGCACCCATTGACCAGCCATGGCGCGATGCTATCCTCCCTCAGGCCCGCAACGGGCCGGTGGCCTTGACTTGCACGCGGCAGGTCTGGCCGGTCACATAGGTCAGCGGCACTTCTTTGATGGCGGCGACCCGCACATGGCCGCGTTTGGCCCCGGCCTGGATCGCGGCGTCGACAGCCGCCTCCTGCGCCGCGTCCAAGCAGTGCTCGCGCCCAAAGCGGTCGTAGTTGTAGACGCGGTCGACCGAACCGGAGACTTCCGCGATCGCGGCCCCATACGCGTTGGCCAGGGCGCTGTGCGGTGGGCGGATCACTTGGCTGACGCCCGGTATGTCCGACCCGACCAGATGCGCCCCGCCGCCCACCGCCAACAGCGGCAACCCGCCCTGCGGCACTTGGTGCCGTTCGACGAGGCGGCGCACTTGCTGGTCCACCCAGCCCATGGCCTCGGACACCAACGCGGCGGGAATCTGGGCGGACAGCGCCGCATCGCCGAAACCCACGTCCCGGCCAGCCGCCGCCGACACATCCGACAAGGTGAGCCGGCTGCCGCCGCCGATCAACGCGTCTTGCGTGACCCGGTAGCCCACCGACTGCGGTCCCACCGCCAAGGCGGGACTGGTCTTGACCAACGTACCGCCGCCGAACGCGAAGGAACTGATCTGCGGGGTCGGGAAATTAGTGGGAATACCGGCTACCTCCGTGCCGCGAACCCGCTGCTTGGGGAAACCGTCCACCAGCAAACCCATGTCCGCGGTCGTGCCGCCGACGTCGATCACCAACGCGTCGTCCAGCCCCGAAAGGCGGCTCGCGCCGCGCATGGAGTTGGCCATGGCGGCGTTGACCGTCAGCAGCGGGAACCTGATGGCGGCTTCCGCGGCCATCAAGGTTCCGTCATTCTGCGTGAGATAGGACTCGACACTGAGCCCGCGGGCGTGCAATGCCTGGTGAAAACCGTCAATGACATTGCGGGCCACCGAGATGATGGCGGCGTTGAGAATGGTGGCGTTCTCGCGCGGGATCAAGCTCAACCCGCCCACGACGTGGCTCTCCGACACGGGAACGCCCACGATTTCGGAAACAATCTGGGCGGCGCGCGTCTCTTGTGCGGGATGCGCCGCCGAAAACACTCCCGTCACGGACACTGCGCCCACCTTGCCGACGCAGGATTCGGCGAACGTCCGCACGGCCTTCTCGTCCAACTCGGCGATCAGCGAACCGTCGTATTCGCAGCCGCCGCCCACCACCGCCACCGGACCTATGACAGCGGCCAATTCGGGCGGCCACCCGGTTCCCGGACGGGGTTGGGTGGCCGCGGGCGCCGAGAGCCGCAAGACCCCCACCCGGGACAGCGAACGGCGCTCCAGCAGCGCATTCGTCAGGTGTGTGGTGCCCAGCATCGCGTGGGTGACCTCGGACGCGTCGACCTGTGCCAACACCGCGTCCAGGGCCTGCGCGATTCCGTCGAAAGGTTCCGGGCTGGTGGCCGCCTTGGCATGGGCGACCAGCCGGTCGGCGGCGTCCACGGCGACGGCGTCGGTGCTGGTGCCCCCCACGTCGATGCCGATTCGAATGCTCATGCTTGCCCCACCGGGTCCACGTGGTAACCGAAAGCCGCCGGGCCGACAAGGTCAGCCATGCCAGGTTGCCGCCACTGCGGGGCACAGGGCATGACCGCCACCCGCACCCGCTGACCTTCCTGAATCTCGTCCGTATAGAGCGGCTCCAGATCGTTGATGTCGAAGATACTGATGAGATCAGGCACCGTGGCCACCACTTCCCCGTCGACGATGGCGACCAGGAACTCGTTCTGCATCTCCACCCGCATCGTGCCTTGTCCGCCGAACAACTCCAACGTGACCGAGCCCTTCGGGAAACCGAATGTGGTCTTGCGGTCCACGGCGATCACCACGCCGTCGCCCAGTTCGCGGCCCCCGCACGCGCCGAGCACCGGCTCCAAAGTGCCTTGCGCTTGCGCCTGCGCCAACAACCCGCCGAATTCGAGGCAGCGGGTCAGCGAACCGGGAATCGACACCTGGCAAGCCGTCGCCGCGCTCATCGGATAACACACGCACGCGTTGGCCATGCCCAAGGTCATGGCGGACAGCCGGGCGATGGCGCCAGCGAGCCGGTTGTCGGCGGTGTCCAGCGAGATGACGTTGCCCTTGGCGTCGGCGGAGCACAGCGGGGCGACGTTCACCCCGGCAAGCGTGAACGTCGTCATGGAAATGACCGGCAGCGTGCGGCCCATACCGTCGGCGTCCAAGCAGGGCAGGTGGAGCGCCGCCGCGGCGGCAATTGGGTAGAACAGTTCCATACCGCCGATCACGACCGGGATCAAGGCTTCGATTTTCTGTCCCAGCCTGGCCTCCTCGGCACGCACCACCGCTGCGAGCTGGTCTGTCGAGGGAAGCTTTTCGACCAAGACCGTCGGAGTGCCGATGACGACGACGCCGGCCACCAGCGCGTCCGGGTCCAACTCGTCAGGGCGCAGCACCCGCACCTGGCCGCAGTCCTCCAGCGCTTGATGGGCGACCAAGCGGGCGCCAAGCGTGTCTCCGCCGCCACCGCCGCCGAACAGCCGCGAACCGAGGGCCATTTGGGCCAGCGCCTCGACCCCGAGAGTCCACATGGGCCCATGCTATCGGCTTCGCTTGGCCCGGTGACCTCAGCGCCGGTCGTATGTGCCGTCGTGAAGCAACTCCTGCCGCTGGCTGGTGTGCAGCCGGTCGGGCAGGGGCAGCCGGGCGTTCAGCGTGGTCAACTCGACGGGCGCCGGCAAGGGGCCGCGGGCTTTGGTGGCTCGGGTCAACTCGTTGGGCACGCCGGTGATCGCCGCGATGATGTCCTCGTAGGTCACTTCGGCCATGAGCCCTTCACCGTTGATCCGGCCGTGGCGCATGACGACGATGCGGTCGGCCACGGCCTGCACGTCCGACATGGTGTGCGAGATGAACATGATGCCGTAGCCGAGGTCGCGCAGACGTTCGATGAGGTTGAGCACCTCGGCGGTCTGGGTGACCGACAGCGAACTCGTCGGCTCGTCCATCACCACCACGCGCGGCGAACCCAACATTGCCCGGGCGATCGCCGTGGTCTGGCGCTGGCCCGCGGATAAACCCGCGACCGGCGTGCGCACCGGGGGCATCTTGGCGCCCAACTCCGCGAAAACGTTGCGCGCGACCTCTTCCATATAGTTGTCGCGAATGGCGAGCGAACGGCTCAGTTCCCGGCCCAGAAACAGGTTCTGGACGATGGTCATGTTGTCGCAGAGCGCCAACTCCTGGAAAACGGTCGCGATCCCCAGATCCTGCGCCGCCGACGGGTTCGGGATGTTTGTGGGCACCCCATCCCAGTAAATGACGCCCGAATCAGGCGGATAGACGCCCGCGATCATCTTCGCGAGCACTGACTTGCCCGCGGCATTGTCGCCGACCACCGCCACAATCTCGCGCGGGAAGATGTCGAAGTCCACCTGGTCGAGGGCCTGGACGGAGCCGAAACGCCGCGAGACTGAACGCATCGCCAAGATCGGCTGCCGCGTGGTCGGCTGCGGGGGGACGTCGCGGACCAGCGAAATCATGCCAAAGCCTCCAGCGTCCCGCCGACCGGGATGGCGACGGAGTCAAAAGCGAACGCGGCCGCCCCCAGCACCGAGGCGTCTTCTCCCAAGTCGCTGACCTCGACGCGCGGCGGATGCAGCGGGTTGTGCAACGAGTTGCGTTCCAGCGAAGCCTCCAACGGCGCGATCAGGATCGGGCCGGCGTCGGCCAGCTCGCCGCCTATGATCACGATCTCCGGGTTGACGAGGTTGCAGACCGAGGCGAGCGCTGTGCCCACGTAGTGGGCGGCATCGCTGATGACCCGCGAACAACCCAGATCCCCTTGGCGGGCCATCGCGATCACATCGCGCAGGGTCACATTGCCGACCGCATTCCGCAGCGACGAGACTATGGCGCTGGAGTTGACCATCACTTCCAGACAGCCGCGGTTGCCGCAGTGGCACAGCGCGCCGTTCTCAACCACGCGGACATGTCCGATCTCACCGGCGGTGCCATCGTGGCCGCGCATGATTTCGCCGTTGTAGAGGATGCCCGCGCCGATGCCGTGTCCAATGGAGACGAACACGCCCGATTGGGCGTTGCGAGCGGCGCCGTAGCGGGATTCGCCGAGCATCCCGAGATTCGCGTCGTTGTCCACGGCCACTGGTTTGCCGAGCCGCCGGGACATGGATTCGGCGATGCGCACCTCGTCCCAGCCGCGCAGCAGTCCGGGCACGGCGAGCATGTCGGTGGACGGGTTGTAGGGCGAGCAGATGCCCAGGCCCGCGCCGAGCAATTCGGATTGCGGGGCGCCGATGGATGCCAGCATTTCGGCGATCAACTCAGCGGCGCGGTCCATGCCGGTGTCGTGGCGGTGTTCGGCAGGCAGCGGGAGCCGCTGGGACGCGACCACCGTCGTCGGATCGGCCAAAACGACCTTGAGCGCCCGCGTCGAGAAGTGGATGCCCGCTACCAGGCCCAAGCCGCGCGAGAGCGTCACCTGAATGGCGCGGCGTCCGGAGCGGGTGACCTGGGTCGTAGCGACGATACCCGCCGCGACCAGCTCGTTGACGATGATGGAGACCGTGGCCGTCGACAACCCTGTCGCGTCAGCCAATTCCACCTGGGTCAGGGCACCGAGCCGCTTGATTGTGTCCACTATTCGGGCACGATTAGCTTCTCGGAGTGAACTCTGCGAGCCCGGCGGCACGCGATTTATGGCCATGCCAGGAGTGTAGCAAACAAGCTTGTCGAGCGTCAGTCCCCCATTTTGGACTCGTCCAAGCTGCATTCGGGATGTTAAGTCACAGTTTGATAACTTCCCTTCTTGTCTTTGCGACATAAACCCAATGCTGCTACTGTCTTGCCGTGGCCTAATCCACAGAAGTTGTACCGGGCACCATCGACGGAGGCCCCCAGACCCAAAGAAGGGACAATCTTCACATGGCAAGACGAAAGATCATCGCAGCGATTGCGGGTATGGCAGTTGTGCTCACCGGCTTCGCTGGCTGTTCCGCTGAGCGCACCCCGGCGACCACCGACCCCAGCGCCAGCGGCGGCGAGGAGACCACGGTCAAGATGGTTGGCATCACGATGCCCACCAAGAGCCTCGAACGCTGGAACAAGGACGGCGCCGAGTTGGAGCGCCTGCTGAAGGAGGCGGGCTACGAGACGCAGCTCGACTACGCCGACAACAAGCCTGAAGAGCAAGTGAAGCAGTTGGAGAACCAGATCAACGCCGGAGCGAACATCCTGGTCGTGGCTTCCATCGAATCCAAGGCCCTCATCCCGACGCTGGCCAAGGCGAAGGAGAAGGGCATCATCATCATTGCCTACGACCGCCTGCTCATGGACACCAAGGATGTCGACTACTACGCCACGTTCGACAACGAGAAGGTCGGCAACCTGCAGGGCGACTACATCATCGACCAGCTCGACCTGAACAACGCCGCCGGCCCGTTCAACATCGAGATGTTCGCAGGATCACCGGACGACAACAACGCCGGGCTGTTCTTCAAGGGCGCCTATGACAAGCTGACGCCCTTCCTGGAAAACGGGAAGCTGGTCAGCCAGTCCGGCAAGGTCCCCGCGACACTGGACAAGTGGACTGAAATCGGCATCCTGGCCTGGAAGTCGGAAACCGCGCAGAACGAGATGGAGAACCGCCTGAACTCCTTCTACACGTCGCAGAAGGTAGACGTCGTGCTGTCTCCGAACGACTCGCTCGCCCTCGGCATCGCGCAGGCTCTGGAAGGCAAGGGCTACAAGGTCGGCTCCGACTGGCCAGTGCTCACCGGCCAGGACTGTGATACGCCGAACATCAAGAACATCCTGGCTGACAAGCAGTCGATGTGCGTGTGGAAGGACACCCGGAAGCTCGCGGCGCAGGTTGCCAAGATGATCGACCAGATCGCCTCGGGCGCCACTGTGGACTCCAACAACGACACGTATGACAACGATTCGACAGACGGCGTCAACATCGTGCCCACCTACCTGCTCGACCCGCAGGTTGTCACGAAGGACAAGGTCCAGAGCGATCTGGTGGACTCCGGCTTCGTTTCGGCGGACGCCATCAAGTAACTACTAGTGTGGTGGGGTGGCGCGCTCCAGGGGTGCGCGCCACCTACCGCCGCACAACACGGCCGGGACATCCGGCCAGGTCAAAGACGATCCCCCGCCCCGACCCGGGCGGTGCACAACAAGGAGCCAGCCAGTGAGCGATACTCCGATCCTGGAGATGGTGGATATCTCCAAAGAATTCCCCGGCGTGAAGGCTTTGTCCGACGTGACCTTCAAGGTGATGCCCGGCGAGATCCACGCCATCTGCGGCGAAAACGGCGCTGGGAAATCCACTCTCATGAAAGTACTTTCGGGAGTCCACCCCTTCGGCAGCTACAACGGGGACATCACCTTCAAAGGTGAGACCTGCCAGTTCAAGACGATCCGCGATTCGGAAGCCAAGGGCATCGTGATCATCCACCAAGAATTGGCGCTGATCCCGTACCTGTCCATCACCGAGAACATCTTCCTCGGCAACGAACGCGCGAAGAACGGCGTCATCAACTGGAACCTCGCCGACGAACAAGCCGTCGAACTGTTGAAACGCGTCGGCTTGTCCGAGCATCCAGCGACGAATATCGTGGACATCGGCGTCGGCAAGCAGCAGTTGGTCGAAATCGCAAAGGCGCTGGCCAAGCGGGTGGAACTGCTGATCCTAGACGAGCCCACCGCCGCGCTGAACGACGACGATTCGCAGCACCTGCTGAGCATCATCCGCTCCCTGCGCGACGAAGGCGTCACCTCGATCATCATCTCCCACAAACTCGGGGAAATCCTCGACATCGCGGATTCGATCACCGTGATCCGCGACGGCCAAGTGGTGGAAACCCTGGACGTGACCGCAAGCGACGTCACTGAAGAGCGGCTGATCAAAGGAATGGTGGGCCGCGAAATGAACTCCCGCTTCCCCGACCACGAATCCAAGGCGACCAACCAAGAAGTCTTCCGGATCGAGAATTGGACCGTGCATCACCCGATGGACGTCCAGCGCGTGATGGTCGACAAGGCGAACCTCACCGTCCACGCCGGCGAAATTGTCGGCCTGGCGGGCCTGATGGGTTCTGGGCGCACCGAACTGGCCATGTCCGTGTTCGGACGCGCGTACGGCTCCAACATCAGCGGGCAGGTATACCTGAACGGCGACCGAGTCAACGTGGCGACAGTGGAACAGGCTGTCGACGCGGGGATCGCGTACGTCAGCGAGGACCGCAAGCGCTACGGGCTCAACCTGATCCAGTCCGTCAAAGAGAACATGACAGCGGCTGGGCTGCAGAAGCTGGCGAACTTCGGAATCATCGAGGGCAACGCCGAAATCTCGGTCGCCAACGAGCTCAGAGACGAGTTGACCGTCAAGACACACTCCATCGAAGCGCTGGTCGGAAAGCTCTCCGGCGGCAACCAGCAGAAGGTGTCGCTGGCCAAGTGGGTCTACACGGACCCCCAGGTGCTGATCCTCGACGAGCCGACGCGCGGCATCGATGTCGGGGCGAAGTATGAGATCTACCAGATCATCAACGAACTCGCCGACAAGGGCAAAGCGGTGTTGGTGATCTCCTCCGAACTGCCCGAGCTGATCGGGATTTGCGACCGCATCTACGCCCTGAGCGAAGGGCACATCACCGGCGTCGTCGACAAGGCCGACGCCACACAGGAACGCCTGATGAACCTCATGACCCAAGAGACGAAGGACGCAGCATGAGCCTCAAAGAAACTATGGGCGGAAGTCTTCGCCAGTACGGAATCATGGCCGCATTGGTTGTGGTCATCGCCATCGCAGCGGCGGGCACCGGCGGCAAACTGCTCATGCCCAACAACGTCGCCACCTTGATCCTGCAAAACTCCTACGTGCTGATCCTGGCCGTGGGCATGGTGATGGTGATCGTGGCCGGGCATATCGACCTGTCCGTCGGCTCGGTGGTGGCCTTCATCGGCGGCATCATCGGCTGGATGGCGATCAACTGGCATATGCCGTGGCCGCTCGCGGTGCTGGCCGCCTTGGTGGTCGGCGTGGTCATCGGGGCCTGGCACGGCTTCTGGGTGGCCTATGTGCGGATCCCGGCGTTCATCGTGACCCTGGCCGGCATGTTGATTTTCCGCGGCTTGGCGCTGGTAATCGCGGGCATCACCATGGCGGGCTTTGACCAAGGCTTCATCTCGATCGCGTCCGGCTCGCTGCCGCACGTGTTCGGATTTGTCGCCAACTTCGACGTGGTGACGCTGATCATCGGCGTCGTCGGCGTCGTCGGGCTGGTCTGGTCGCAGGTGCGCGACCGCGCCTCGCAGATAAAGCACGGCATCGCCCCAGAACCGTTCGGCTTCATGGTCGGCAAGCTGATCGTGATCTCGGTCGGCATCCTGGCCGTGACCGCGGTGCTGGCGCTCTCCGACGGCGGTACTCCGTTCCTGCTCGTGATCGTGGGCGTGTTGATCTTCATTTACTCGTTTGTGCTCAACCGGACGGTCTTCGGGCGGCACATCTACGCGATCGGCGGTAACCTCAACGCGGCTATCCTGTCCGGCATCAACACGGCGCGCACCAACTTCATGATCTTCGTGCACATGGGGCTGCTGTGCGGTGTGGCGGCGGTCGTGGTGACATCCCGCGCGGGCGCGGCCACGGCGCAGGTTGGCCAGAACTATGAGCTGGACGCCATCGCCGCCTGCTTCATCGGCGGCACGGCGGTCACAGGCGGTATTGGCAAGATCTCCGGCGCGATGATCGGCGCCTTGATCATGGGCGTGCTGAACATGGCGCTGTCGATCGCCAAGATCGACCCGGCCGTCCAACAGACCATCAAGGGCTTCGTGTTGCTGGCGGCCGTCGCCTTCGACCTGCTGTCCAAGCGCCGCGCCAAGGTGGCCTGATCCGCAACTGAACCAACCCGGGCCCGGGCCGGGGAGCAAGCTTGGCCTCCCCCGCCCGGGCTCGTGGCATACTGTCGGCGTGCCTGAGTTCGTATTCACTATGCATAACGTCCGCAAGAAGCTGGGCGAAAAGGTTGTCCTGGACAATGTGACGCTGGCTTTCTACGGCGACGCCAAGATCGGCGTGGTCGGGCCGAACGGCGCCGGCAAGTCCACGATGCTGCAGATCATGGCGGGGCTTATCCGCCCTGACAACGGCGAAGCGCTGCTGGCCAAGGAGAAGACGGTCGGCATCCTGCTGCAGGAGCCGCCGCTCACCGAAGGCAAGACGGTCTTGGAGAACATCCAGGAAGGCGTCGCGGAAACCAAGGCGATGCTGGACCGCTTCAACGAGGTGTCCGCCGCCATGGCCGATCCGGACGCGGATTTCGACGCGCTGCTGGCCGAGATGGGCGAGTTGCAGACCGAACTCGATGTGCGCAACGCCTGGGATCTCGACTCGCAGCTCGAACAGGCCATGGACGCGCTGCAATGCCCGCCCGGCGACGCCATCGTGGATGTGCTTTCCGGCGGTGAACGCCGCCGCGTCGCGCTGTGCAAGCTGCTGCTGGAACAGCCCGACCTGCTGCTGCTCGACGAGCCGACCAACCACCTCGACGCGGAATCGGTCAACTGGTTGGAGGGCCACCTCAAGAACTACCCCGGCGCGGTGCTGGCAGTCACCCACGACCGCTACTTCCTCGACAACGTCGCCGGCTGGATCTGCGAGGTCGACCGCGGCCAGCTCCATCCGTACGAGGGCAACTATTCGACATATTTGGAGACGAAACGCTCTCGGCTGACGATCGAAGGCAAGAAAGACGCCAAACGTGCCAAAATCCTGGCCCGCGAATTGGAATGGGTACGTTCCAATCCGAAGGCCCGGCAGGCGAAGAACCGGGCCCGTCTGGCCCGCTACGAGGAGTTGGCGGCCGAGGCGGAGCGGAACCGCCAGATCGACTTGGCGGAGATCAACATCCCGCCCGGCCCGCGGCTCGGCTCGACGGTGTTGGAAGCGAAGAAGCTCACCAAGGGCTTCGGCGACCGCGTGCTCATCCGAGATCTGAGCTTCATTCTGCCCCGGGCGGGCATCGTCGGGGTCATCGGCCCGAACGGCGTGGGCAAGACGACGTTGTTCAAGATGCTCATCGGCGAGGAGCAGCCCGATGCGGGCACGCTGAAGGTCGGCGAGACGGTCACGTTCTCCTACGTCGACCAGGGCCGTGCGGGCATCGACCCGAAGAAGAACGTCTGGGAGGTGGTCTCCGAGGGGCTGGACCACATCAAGGTGGCCAGCTTCGAGATGCCGTCGCGGGCGTATGTCGCGTCGTTCGGCTTCAAAGGGCCCGACCAGCAGAAGCTCGCCGGGGTGCTGTCCGGTGGCGAGCGCAACCGGCTGAATCTGGCGTTGACGCTCAAGATGGGTGGCAACGTGCTGCTGCTGGACGAGCCGACGAACGACTTGGACGTGGAGACCCTGCAATCGCTCGAAGACGCGCTGCTGGAGTTTCCCGGCTGCGCGGTCGTGATCTCCCACGACCGGTGGTTCCTGGACCGCGTCGCCACGCACATCCTGGCTTGGGAGGGCACGGACGAGGATGAGGCGAACTGGTTCTGGTACGAAGGCAACTACGCCGACTATGAGGAGAACAAGATCGCCCGGCTCGGCGCTGAGGCCGCTCGCCCACATCGGACGACACACCGGCGGCTGACCCGCTGACTAGCCCAGTGTGAGTTTCGCCACCACTGGCGAATGGTCCGAGGGCACGACGCCCTCCCAGGCGTCCATCTGCTCCCCGGCCACGGTCTTTTCGGCTAACCCGGGCCCGGAGACGACGGCCCAACTGGCCACCGGCGTGGATTCGGCCACGAAGATGTAGTCGATGTGCCGGTTGGTGATCGGCACCACCTTGTCGTAGTCCTTGCCGCCTATCGTGGCGTGCATGTAGTGGTCGGTGGAGGCACCGGGCACGTCCGAGGCGTCCACCGCGGCGACGTTCGCCGAATCGACAATGCCGACGGCCGCGAGCTTGGTGATGTGGTCGCGGTAGACCTCGCGGGTTTCGTCGTTGAACGCGTTGAAGTCGCCCAACAGCACGAAAGGTGTGGCCTGGCCCGGGTTTACCGTGTCCATCACGTCCAGCAGTTTGTCGATGGACTGGGAACGCAGCTTGGCGTCCTTGGCTTCATCGAACGGGAACGCGTGCAGGTTGAAGACGACCAGTTCCTGGCCAGTGTCCTTGTGTTGCAGCCGGGCCCAGGCGACGATGCGGTCGTAGTTGGAAAGCTCGGACTTGCGCCCGATGTACTCGTGGTTGGATTCGACCAGCTTGAACGCCGACCGCCGAAACAAGATCGGCACATCGGTGTCTTCGGCCACGAAGCCGTAGTCGTCGAGCAGTGGCTTGAGATCCGCGCTGGGCGGCGGGTCGCTCCCCTCATTTTCCTGCAGGCCGGCGATGTCGGGATCGGAGTACTTGATGGCCTGGGCCAGCTTGGGTATGCGGGCCGAAATGGCGAGTTCCTTGGCGGGCACCCAGGGATAGTTCTTGGATTTCGCGTTGGCCTTGAGGATGTTGTACGACATGACGGTCAGTTCCAGCCCGGACGGCTCGGGTGCCGTGGCCGTGACCGTGGGAGTGTCGGCGGAAGCGGGCGGCGCCTCAGCGGTGGACGGTGTGGGCGCAGCCGAACAAGCGACCAGAGGCAAGAGCAGGCCGAGGAGCAAACGCGCGCGCATGCGCATGAGTCTAGCCACCGGTTCGGCGACTCTCGTCACCGCGTCATCCGTGGGCCAACGACAACGAGCGCAGACCGCGCTCCAGATGCCAGGTGGTGAAGGCCGAGACAATCCCGCTGGCCGCCTTGGCCACAGCTTCGTCGACGAGCGTGGCGGGCCAATCGCCGGTGAGCAGCGCCCGCAGATACTCGATCGTTCCGGCCCGGGGATGCACGGAACCAACGGGCCGGCAGGCTTGGCACACCACCCCGCCGGCGGGCACGGAGAAAGACTCGTGATCCCCACTGGCCCCGCAGCGGGCGCAGTCGGTGAGCGTAGGGGCGTATCCGGCGGTGGCCAAGGAACGCAGCAGATACGAATCCATAATCACGGTGGCCGGGCGGGGCCCAGCTGTGGTGCCGTTGACCAGCGCCCGCAAAGCCCCGGAGAGCAACAGGTATTGCTGCAGCGCGGGCTGGCGCTCCTCGGCGACCACCCGGTCGGCTGTCTCGGCCATCACCTGCGCGGCGGTGAATAGCCCGTAGTCGGAGCTGATCGCCTCAAACGTCGCAGCCAGCGTGACGGCCTGCGTGACAGTGTCCAGGTTCCGCCCCGTGTAGAGCTGCAAGTCGACGATGGTGAACGGCTCCAGACGCGCCCCGAACTTCGACGAGGTGCGCCGCACCCCTTTGGCGACCGCCCGGACCTTCCCGTGCTCCCGGCACAGCAATGTGATGATGCGGTCCGCCTCACCCAACTTGTGAGTCCGCAACACCACCGCCTCGTCCCGGTATGTCGCCATTGGCTAATCATCTCGCAACCGGCGCTTGCGAGGCGGGAGGCACGACCGGGCCCTAGCCATGTCCTCCAAGCGGCCGCTACGATGGAATCCCCGCCGAAAGGTATCCCAGATGCGCACCGCACTTCGTTTCATTTCTGCTCTCGCCTTGACAGCCAGTTTGCTCACCGTCGCCCCGGCCGCGCTGGCCGCCGGCGTCCCCATCAACGCCGCCCAGTTCCCCGACGCCGTTTTCCGGCAATACGTGGCGGCGACTTACGACTCCAACTCCAACGGCTACCTGGAGGACGCCGAAACCGTGGACGTCAACGAGCTGAACGTGCGCTTCATGCACATCGCCGACGTGACAGGCGTGGCGCACTTTCCCAACGTGGAGGTCTTGTGGGTGGACAACAACGACTTGACCAGCTTGGACGTGAGCATGCTCAGCCACCTGCGGATGCTCTACGGTTCGAATTCCCAGCTGTCCTACGTCAACATCGCGGGCTTGGCCGAGTTGGAATACGCGTCGCTGAACTACAGCAGCCTTGAATCGATCAACCTGACCGGGCTGCCTGCGCTCTACCACCTCGACGTGGCCCACAGCTCTTTGGCAAGCCTGGATATCAGTGAGCTGACGAGCCTGCAGAATTTGCGGGCGGAGACCAACAACATCAGCTCCCTCACACTGGGTTACCTGCCGAACTTGACCGAACTCGTCGTGTCATCCAACGAACTGACCGATATCGACCTGTCTGGGGTGCCGGCCGTCGAGAACCTGACCCTCAGCCGCAACCAGCTCGGCAGTTTCCAAGCCGCCGGCTTCGCGCATCTTCGCGGCATCAGCTTGGACGCCAATCCGCTGCAGACCTTGGAATTGTCGGACTTGCCCGCCTTGACGACCATCAGTTGCAGCGGGTGCCAACTCACCGAACTGGACGTGAACGGTTTGGACGCCCTGACCACCGTCAACGTCGCCACCAACCAGTTGACTTCGCTGGATCTCAGCGGCCTGCCCAACTTGAACACCGTGATCGCCTTCGAGAACGACTTCAGCACGGGCGAGGTGTACTTGCCGCCGTCCACGCGCACCGTGCGGATGCGCGACGTGGGGCTGCCCGCCTTCGACTTGTCGGGGCTGCCCAACTTGACTGAGTTGAACCTCACCAACTCCAACATCGCCTCCCTCGACCTCGCGCCCGCGCCGGGGCTGCAATACCTCGAGGTGGGCGGCAATCAGCTTGACTCGCTGGACTTGACCGGGGTGCCGCAACTGCTGTACTTGAACGTCCAAGACAACCACCTGACCGGCATCGACCTGTCGAATGTGGGCAAGCTCACCAGCTTGTACTTGGGCAACATCGCCGATGGCGACAACCAATTCGCCGCGGTCGACTTGTCCGGCGTCCCGAAACTCGTGGTGCTGGAGTTAGACCGTGTCGGGCTGGAATCGCTGTCGCTGGAAGGCCTCCCCGCGCTGCGGAACCTTTCCGCGCAGTACAACCAGTTGACGGCGCTGGACCTGTCCGGACCGGATTGGCTGGCATCGGTCTATCTGGACGGCAACCAACTCACCGCCTTTGAACCGACCGAGCACCTGGCGTACGTGTCGATCCGCGACAACCGCATCACTTCGCTGGACGTGACTGGTCTGCCCCTGGCCAACCTTTTCGCAGACGGCAACCACCTGCTGGATGTGGTCGGGCTGGTGTCCCCCAACCCATATGTGGAGATCTGGTACCACTTCGAAGGGGCCGGCCAGACGGTCACGGTCCCGATGCACGCCGACCCGGACACCGGCGCGTACGTCAGCGACGCGGCGTATCCCATCACCCACCCCATCACTGTCGACGGCGCGAGCTACGACCCCGACACCGGCCTATTCACGACCGATCACTTGGGCACGGCGGTGTTCTCGACGCTCGT
>JAISUR010000036.1 GCA_031271975.1 Propionibacteriaceae bacterium | reverse complement strand
TCGATCATCTTCAAGGACATCCTGCCCAATCTCACCGAGCCCATCATCGTCTACTCCACCCAACTCATCCCGTCGGCGATCATCTTCGAGGCGTCGTTGAGCTTCTTGGGTTTCGGCATCGTCGCGCCGACACCGAGTTGGGGAAACATGCTCGCCGACGCTTCGCGCAACTCGATCTACATGGTCGCCCCGTGGATGCTGGGCTTTACCGGCCTGCTGCTGTTGCTGACCACTTTGGCGTTCAACATCCTCGGCGACGGCATGCGCGACGCCCTCGATCCGAAAGCCAGCCGCCGGTTGCTCGCCGGGGTGAAGCGCCGGGTCAAGGCTGTCCGGAAGCAGGTGGCCGGTGCTTAAGACCCTTGCGCAGCGGCTCGGCTACGCCGCCCTGATCCTGTTCCTGCTCAGCTTGTTCGTTTTTCTGCTCTTCTACGTCGCCCCTGGCAATCCGGCCCGTTTCATCGCCGGCGAGCAGGCTTCCGACGACGTGATCCGGCAGATCACGCACAACCTGGGCCTGGATCTGCCCATCCACGAGCAGTACTTGCGGTTCCTCACCAGCGCGCTACAGGGTGATTTCGGCTATTCCTACCGCTCCCAGATCTCGGTGTGGGAGATCATCGCCAGCCGCATACCGGCCACTTTCTCACTGGTTTTCGGCGCGGTGTTCATCTGGCTGGTCACCGGCCTTTCGCTGGGCATCGTCTCGGCGCGGCATCCGGGGACGTGGCGCGATAGGTTGGCGCAGATCACCGCGCTGGTCGGCATCAGCTTTCCGACGTTCGTGTTGGGCATGTCGCTGTTGTACGCGCTTTACTTCGTGCCCAAACAGAACGGCATGGTGCTCTTCCCGGCCGGGGGTTATGTGGAACTGGGCAAAGGCTTCTTGGACTGGATGTGGCACCTCATCTTGCCCTGGGTCACGTTGTCGCTGGTGACGGCCGCCATCTACCAGCGCCTCACCCGCGCCCAGTTGCTGGACGTGCTGGGCGAGGACTACATCCGCACCGGCCGCGCCAAAGGCCTGTCCGAGCGCAAAGTCGTCTACAAACACGGGCTGCGGTCCACGTTGACCGTCCTCACCACGCAGTTGGGCGCCGACATCGGGTATTTGCTCGGCGGCGCGATCATCATGGAGCAAGTCTTCGGCCTGCAAGGCGTGGGCGCGCTGGCCGTGAAGGCGGTGGGCACACAGGACCGCCCGGTCGTCATCGGCGTCGTGCTGTTGGGCGGCTTTTTCATCGTGATGATGAACCTTATCGTCGACCTCATCCACGTCGGTTTGGAGCCCCGGCTGCGCACCAGATAGGAGACGCAAGTGTCTGTGTACGACAAACTCGCCGGCCACATCCTCGGCCACATCCACCAGGAATACCCGATCTGGACGGCCCAAGTGCTGGAGAGCGCCGCCGACCTGTCGCTGCCGAGGCAACGGCACCCGGTTTTCTTCGGCTCGTTCGACTGGCACTCGTCGGTCCATTCCCATTGGGCGCTGGTCGCCACCTTGGACAAATTGGAGGACGCGGCACTCGCCGAACGGGTGCGCGCGACGCTCGACAAGTCGTTCACGCCGGAACTGTTGGCTGCCGAAGCCAAGTGGTGGGCCAATCCGGGTCCACCGCACTACGAACGTCCGTACGGCTACGCGTGGCTGTTCATCCTGGCCGCCGAGTTGCGTGCCAAGAACTACTCGGATTGGAGTGCGGCGTTGCAACCGTTGGAGGCTGCCATCGCCAAGCTTGCCGCCGACTGGCTGCACGCGCTGTGGCTGCCGACACGCGGCGGCATGCATTCCCAGACAGCTTGGGGCTTGTGGCAAACCATCGAAGCCTCCGGCAACCCGGAGTTGGCGGCGTTGGCCCGCGAAAAGACGCAGGTCTGCTTCGGCGCGGACCGGGAGGCCCCCGTGCTGTATGAACTCGATCAGACTTCGTTCTTCTCGGCGTCCCTCAACGAGGCCGCAGCCATGGCCGCAGCCTTGGATGGGGATGCCTACCGGGAATGGCTGCGCGGTTTCCTGCCCGGCCTGTTCGACCCGGCGGCGCCGCAGTTGCCGCCAGTGCCGCAGCCGCGCGACGCCTCCGACCCCATGGAAGGCCACACGGTGGGCCTGCCGCTGACCCGAGCGCTGGCCTACCGCCGCATCGCGAGCGGCTGCCCGGAAATCGCTACCCGTGCGATGGAACTGGCCGAGCGCGAAGCGGCCGACGGGCTGAGCCGACTGCACCTGGACGACTACTCCACCGGCCACTGGACCGGAAGTTTCGCGATCGCGTGGTTGCTGGGCGCATAGTTTGGACGCACCGATTACACTGGCGTGTTCTTGAGAGGAGCCCACCCATGAAGAAACGCCTCTTGACAAGCGGACTTATCGCACTCGTGACTCTCGCCGGATGTGTTTCCGGAGGAGATCCCGCCCCTGGCAGCAACTCTGCGACAACCAGCCAAACCGCCGACGGCAGTTCGAGCACCAATGCCCAGCGCGGGTCCTACGGCACCTCTGCCGAGGGTTGGGCCGCACTGGCCGCGCCCTGCACAGCACCCACCGAAGCGCTGGTTCACCCCTACTCAAGCGATGACTTCGGTTTGTTCCACTCCCTGAAGGCCATTGACTCCTGCAAGCTGGTCGCCGACGCGGCCGGAGGATTCGTCTTGTTCTCCGGCGGGAACACCTATTTGCTGACCGACGAATGGGCCAAGGACGAGGGTTTCAACACGATTTTCCCGACGTCCGAAGGTATTTGGTTCACGAACCATGTCGACTTCCAATACGAGAAGGTCTATTGGGTGACGGCCTCCGGCTCGACGGAGCTTCCGGTTCCGTCTGGCTACACGCACGTCCGGGGCGAGGCCGTGATCGGTGGCAAGCTGTTGGTGTCGCTGCTCACACAGAATCCCTCCCGTGGCAGTTATTCCATCGGCGGATCGGCCCTCTTCGAGCAGGGTACTTTCGGCGCCACTTGGTTCACACTTCCCGAGGACCATGACATCTGGGCCACCGACGGCACGCAGGTCATTGGTCGCGGCACGGCCACGGTTGGCGATGCTCCCCAGATCATGATCGCCGACGGCTCGAACGTGCGATACCAGCCAATGGCTGAACTCACCACCCCGGACGCTATGACGATCAGCGGCAACAACGCCGCCGCCTTGCTCTACCGCGAAGAAGCCCAAACCACCGCCCGGCTGGCGCTCGTCGTGTGGTACACCGCTGACGGCGGGAAGACTTGGGAGACGCACGAATTCGAGCAGCCAGACACCGGCTTCGGCGACGCCGCCGGTTTCATCGGGGATCGTCTTTATGCTGAATACGACGACGGTCAAGGCGACGAAAGGCTGCACTTCTCCGACGACCACGGCGCCACCTGGACTCCGGTGGTCTGGCCGGACGGCCTCGCCCGCCGCGCCTACTACGCCGTCACTCCCGAAGGCGCCTGGGCGAGCAGCCCCACGAGCCAGGACGTCGAGTTCCTGCCGTTGTGACGGGCGCCGCAAACCCCACCCACCCTGTCATGCCGGACTCCGTTCCGGCATCTTGGGACGAAGTCCCATGCACCCTGAAAGGGTGCCTCGCCACAGAATTGTTTACCCGGTTGGGGGCAGTTAACGAGTCAGGCGCTTACCAGGGTCCCAAGTACTTCACTTTCAACGGAACGCTGCTCTCCGATCTTGCCGCGGTAGGCCCGAACCAAGAGGATTCCGCCGCCCACCGATAAGGTGGCGGGCGTGAGGGTGGCAAAGGTGTTGCTGGTTGCTGTTGACTGTGGTCTGCTCGCCTACTGGCTGGTAACCGCGTTTGGATGGCTCCCGCCGGATTGGGCGTTCAAGAACTACTACGACCCGCTCATGGTCGCCTGGAACTGGTCGTTCTTCCCGCTGGACATCGCGGCGGCGCTGACCGGCATCGTCGGTGTTTGGCGGATGCGGCGCGACGCTTCCCGCACCAGGTTGGTCGTGATCTCGCTGACGCTGACGTTCGTCGCTGGCATGATGGCAATCGGATTCTGGGCATTGGCAGGCGATTTCGATCCCGCGTGGTGGATACCGAATATCGCGCTCATGGTCGTGCCGGTTGTGAGTGCGATCCTGCTGTTTGGAAAACGGTCCGGTGCGCCTCAAGCAGACACCAGTTCGGCAGCTTCAAGGTCGGTCTGATTGAAATCGTCACCGACGAACAGGATCGGGTCGTTGCGGGAGGCCGCCTTGTACGCGCACTGGGCGTGAGACCATCGGGCAACGGCCTAGAAGCCTGACTTCCGCTCCCAATCCGGGTCGTAGGCGCCGGCTTCGGCTATGAAGACGTAGTCGGCGAACGACTCGGCGAACAGGATCGGCGGCACCTCGGCCAACGGCAGCGGGCGATGGCGCTGCTGGAAAGACAGCCTGGTGACAGCGGCGCCCATCTGCTCTTCGACGGCAAAAGAGCCGGTGAACTCGATCATGATGCTGATCTTCTCGCCCGGCAGCTCCTTGACGTACTCCGAGAAGCTGCCACCATCCTCGGCGTCGCCGCGCGAGTAGCCGCGTTTGGTGGCGCGGCCTCGGATTGCGAAGGTGTCGGAGAGCCAGCCTTGGTGGTCGTCGATGAAGGTTGCGCCCTCGGTGAAAGTGGGGCTCTTCGCGCCGAATTGGTTGAACAGTGGGTCGATGTTGTAGTCGTTGAGGTGGGTTTGCCAGGTGGTGGATTGTTCGGGGGTGATGGTGGCTTCGTGGGCGAGCCATACGGTGGCTTCGTCGGGA
>JAISUR010000012.1 GCA_031271975.1 Propionibacteriaceae bacterium | reverse complement strand
CACGCTCAGGCGCGGCCCATTTTGATGGCAATTTGATGACTTGGCCACTTCGGCACCGTCCTCGCACTGGGCGGAAACCGCCACCGGCAAGGGCAAACGCCCTGCAAACTGGTCGGGGTGACAGGATTTGAACCTGCGACCTCTTCGTCCCGAACGAAGCGCGCTACCAAGCTGCGCCACACCCCGAAGTGTGTTGACAGAGGGCTCGTTGAGCTTCCTCGAACGGGCATTCTATCCGAATCTTGGTGGACCCTTGCGTGGGCCGGAGAGAAGTCTAGCGGAAAAGCGCCGGGGAAGCCGAACGCGGAGTTCGTGGGCGGCCACGAACGGTGACGCAGGCCAATAGACTGGCTCGGTGTCCAGATCGGGATTGGTGGAACTCTTCGCGACGGAGCCGGTCATCGCCGAATGCCTCGGGTCGCAGCTTCGCGCGCTCGACGTCACCCTTCCGCCTGCGGCCCGGCCGCTCCTGATCTCCGCTTTGGCTCAGACCAGGCCATTGCTGGTGGCAGCGTCCACTTATCGCGAAGCCGAAGCCATCACGGACGCTGTCGCCTCGCTGCTCACACCTGACGATGTCGCCTACTATCCGGCGTGGGAGACTCTGCCACATGAACGTCTCAGCCCCCGGGCTGACACGGTTGGGCGGCGCCTCGCCGTCTTGCGGCGCCTGGCTGGCAACGACAGCCTGCCCGCACCGAAGGTTGTGGTCGCGCCGGTGCGCGCCCTGCTGCAGCCACAAGCCACCGGCCTGGGGAGCATCTTGCCGGTGCTCCTCAAGACCGGCGCGGACTACGACCTGTCCACTCTCGCCCGCGATCTGGTCGCCGCCGCCTACACCCGCGTCGACTTGGTGGAACGCCGCGGCGAGTTCAGCGTTCGCGGTGGCATCGTGGACGTGTTTCCGCCCACAACGCAGCATCCTGTCCGGATCGACTTCTTCGGCGACACAGTCGAGGAAATACGGCCGTTTTCCGTCGCCGACCAGCGTTCCATGGTCGAGGTCTTGCCAGAAGTGATCGCGTCGCCTTGTCGTGAGCTGCTCATCACGGACGCGGTCAAACAGCGGGCCAAAGCGTGGGCGCAGCGTTATGCGAACCAGCCGGGAGCGCTCGGGGAGATGTTCGACCGGATCTCGCAAGGACAAGCTGTCGAGGGCATGGAGGCTCTCGCCCCGGCCTTGGTGGACGGCCTGGAACTGCTTGTCGACGTGCTCCCCGAAAACGCGTTAGTGCTGGTCAGCGACCCGGAAAAGGTGCGAACGCGGGCCCACGAACTCGTGGCCACCAGCGAAGAGTTCCTGCACGCGTCGTGGTCGGCAGCCGCCGACGGCGGCCAAGAGCCCATAGATATGGCCGCCTCCGCGTACCGCCCACTGGCGGACGTGCGCGGGCATGCCCTGCGGCGCGGTCTGTGCTGGTGGTCGCTGTCACCGTTCGCCGCCGCGCCAAGCGCCGCAATGGAACCCGAGACCCCAGGCGACCAAACTGACGATGTGGTGGACACCGGCGTGGCAGCAGTCACCGTGGACGCGCAGGAAGCACAGCGTTGGACAGGCGATACCGAAGGTGCCATCCAATCCGTCGCCAACGCCATCGCGGACCGGCATCACGTCGTTTTGGTATCAGATTCGCCCGGCCTGGCCAAACGCCTCGCCGAGATCCTCGGGGAGCACGACATCCCCGCAGCCGTCGCCGACCCGGCCAAACGTCCCAAACGCGGCACAGTGCATGTGCTGGTGGCCGAGTTAGCCCACGGGTTCTCGCTGCCGCGCATCAAGTTGGACGTCTTCACCGCCGGCGACCTGTCCGGCCAGCGCGAGTCGGACAAGTCGGCGCGGCGCATGCCTTCCCGCCGCAAGAAGACCATCGACCCGCTGGAGTTGATCCCCGGCGACGCCATCGTCCACGAATTCCACGGGGTGGGCCGCTACGTCGAGTTGACGCAGCGCACGGTCGCCGGCGCCACCCGTGAATACCTCGTCATCGAATACGCGTCGTCCAAGCGCGGCCAGCCCGGCGACCGGCTCTACGTGCCGATGGACCAGCTCGACCTCGTCACGCGCTATGTCGGCGGCGAAATGCCCACTCTCGACCGGCTCGGCGGCTCCGACTGGAACCGGCGCAAGTCCCGCGCCCGCAAGGCCGTGCGCGAAATCGCGGCCGAACTGATCAAGCTGTACGCGGCCCGGCAAGCTTCAAAGGGGCACGCGTTCGGCCCAGACAGCCCTTGGCAGGCCGAGTTGGAGGACGCATTCGCCTACGTGGAGACGCCGGACCAGCTCGCGGCCGTCGTCGAGGTCAAGCTGGACATGGAACGCGAAGTCCCCATGGACCGGCTCATCTGCGGGGACGTCGGCTACGGCAAGACAGAAATCGCCGTGCGGGCGGCGTTCAAGGCTGTGATGGACGGCAAGCAAGTAGCCGTGCTCGTCCCGACGACGCTCCTCGTCCAGCAGCACATGGCCACGTTCTCGGAACGCTACGCCGGATTCCCGGTGACCGTCGCGCCGCTGAGCCGTTTCCAAAGCGACACGGAGGCGAAGAAGACCATCGACTCCCTGGCATCCGGCGCTGTGGATGTGGTGATCGGCACCCACCGGCTGCTGTCCGACGAGGTGAGATTCAAGGACCTGGGCTTAGTAGTCATCGACGAGGAGCAGCGTTTCGGCGTCGAACACAAAGAGACGCTGAAAAAGCTGCGGCTCAACGTGGACGTGTTGGCGATGAGCGCCACCCCGATCCCGCGCACACTGGAAATGGCCATCACCGGCATCCGCGAGCTTTCCGTGATCGCCACCCCGCCCGAGGAACGCCACCCGGTGCTGACCTTCGCCGGGCCCTACGACGATGGGCAGATCCGGGCCGCGATCCGCCGCGAACTGGCGCGCGAAGGACAGGCGTTCTACATCCACAACCGCGTGTCCTCCATCGAGAAGGCCGCCCACCGGCTCGCCGAACTCGTCCCCGAAGCCCGCATCGCCGTCGCGCACGGACGCATGAACGAACACACCCTCGAACAGGTGATGCTCGACTTCTGGGAACGCCGCACCGACGTGCTGGTGTGCACCACCATCATCGAGGCCGGCTTGGACATCACCACCGCCAATACTCTCCTGATCGAACGTGCCGACATGCTGGGACTCAGCCAGCTGCACCAGCTTCGCGGACGTGTCGGACGCGGCCGGGAGCGCGGCTACGCGTACTTCCTGTATCCGCCCGGCAACCCGCTCACCCAGACCGCCCACGACCGTCTCGCCACCATGGCCGCCCACACAGAACTGGGCGCGGGCATGTCGATCGCCATGAAAGACCTGGAGATCCGCGGAGCCGGCAACCTGCTCGGCGGCGAACAGTCCGGGCACATCGCCGAGGTGGGTTTCGACTTGTACCTGCGGCTCGTCGGCGAAGCGGTTGCCGAATTCACCGGCGAGGAAACCGCCCCCGACGAAGAGATGCGCATTGAGCTCCCGATTGACGCCCATCTGCCAACTGACTACGTCGAATCGGAACGCCTGCGGCTGGAAATGTACAAACACCTGGCCCAGGTGGCCAGCGACGCCGACATTGACGCCGTCCGCGAGGAACTGCTCGACCGCTACGGCCCGCTGCCGCGAGAGGTGGAGGCGTTGCTGGCCGTCGCCGCGTTCCGCCTGCGGGCCAAAGCCGCCGGGATCCACGAGGTCGTCGCGCAGGGCCACTACGTCCGCTTCACCCCCCTCGAACCGACCGACCTGCAGACCGTGCGCCTGGGCAGGCTCTATCCCGGTTGGCAACTTCGGCGCAGCGCCAAATCCGTCCTCATCCCTGCGCCCATGACGGCCCCGATCGGCGGCCAGATGGTCACAGACCTGCCCCTGCTGTCCTGGGCCGGCGACGTGTTGACGGCCCTGGGGTAAAAAGGATCGGTCCAACCTGCCACCTTTCTGCCACTGCGCGCATGGATAGGCTGTAGCTGTTCCTGAGAGGAGCCACCGTGCGTATCCCCCGCTTGTCCCGGTCGTTGATCGTGTGTGCCTTATCTGCTCTTGTCACGGGCGGGCTGGTGGCCGCTCCCGCCCCACTTGCCAACGCCGACCCCGGCTCGGATAGCACTGTCGTCGGTTGGGGTAACCTTCACGCGGCCTTGGTTGGCGTGCCGATCCAATCCATCAGCGATGGGTATGCGAGCTCGCTGGCTTTGACGAAGGAGGGCAAGGTCATTCACCTGTGGAACCATGACTACAACGCGGCACATGACAAGGCGGCTGCGCGGCTGACCGGAATCAAAGCTGTGGCAGCAGGTGATGAGCACTACTTGGCTCTGAAGTCGAACGGCACTGTGGTGGGTTGGGGCAATAACAAGTACAAGGCCGTCAAGCCTCCGAAGGGTCTGAAGTCTGTGATCGATGTCTCCGCTGGTTCACACTTTTCCGTCGCACTGAAGAGCAACGGCACGGTAGTCGCCTGGGGGAACGCGCCGCAGAAATGCACTGAGCTGGAAGAAGAGGCAGGAACGTGCGAGAAGGGCTTGATCGAATCCACCGCGACGCGGGTGCCGTCCGGGCTGCGCGGTGTTGTCGCGATCTCTGCGGGGTCCAGCCATGTGCTCGCCTTGAAGAAAGACGGCACCGTCGCCGCCTGGGGGGCGACCGGAAGCGACTTCGACTATGGCCAAGACCGGGTGCCGGCCGGGCTCACGTCGGTGACTGCTGTTGCGGCCGGAACAGATCATTCTTTGGCCTTGAAATCTGACGGGACGGTCGTCGCTTGGGGAGATAACTACGAGGGAGTGTGCGATGTCCCCGCAGACTTGGGGGACGTGGTCGCTATCGGTGCGGATTCGTCCACCTCGATGGCCGTCAAGTCTGACGGAACCATCGTGGTTTGGGGATACTCGGATTTTCAACTCAATGCGCCAGGTGTCGTCGGAGTTGCGTATGACTACGCGTGGCGGGCCGACGGCAGCGTGATCGTCCTGCGGGACTCCAGCGAGCCGCCTGCCACGCTGAGTGGGGCCACGGCGATAGCCGCCGGACACGACAACAGCCTGGCAGTCTTGCCTGACGGCACTGTACAGGCCTGGGGTGGCCAGTGGCTGCGGGATGGCGCTGCAAACCTCAGTGACATCGTGGATGTCGCAGTTGGGCCAAAGCACGCCCTTGCGCTCAAGTCCGATGGCACAGTGGTTACCTGGGGTGGGTACTTCTCCTGGAAGGCGAAGGTGCCCGCTGACCTGAGCGACGTGATTGCGGTTGGCGCTGGGAACATGTTTTCGGTCGCACTCAAGGCGGATGGGACGGTAGTCGCTTGGGGAAGCTACCAGGCGCCCGCAATAGATGTGCCCGCAGGGTTGTCTGGAGTTCAGTCGATCTCGGTGTCTGACAACCACGTCCTGGCGCTCAAGACGGACGGAACCGTGGTGTCTTGGGGCGCGGGGTATCCCTATGTGCCCTTCGATCTAACTGACGCCGTCGCTGTGGCGGCCGGATGTACCTTCATCACTTACCAATGCCCCGACTGGGGGATCTGGTCGATGGCGTTGAAATCCGACGGGACGGTAGTTGCCTGGGGATACGACCAGTACGGGCAGACTGACGTCCCGAAAGGGCTGCATAACGTTGTGGCTATCGCTGCCGGATCCAATCACGCGCTCGCGCTGAAATCTGACGGCACAGTGGTCGGGTGGGGAGACAACACCTGGGCGCAAACCTCGATCCCGCGGGGTTTGTCGGGCGTATCGCTGATTGCGGCTGGCAAAAGCCATTCTTTGGCCGTCGGTGTGGTGAATACCCCGAGTTTCACGAAGGTTGGCACTGCGAAGATCTCTGGCACGGCGAAGGTCGGCAAGACGTTAAAGGTGTCGTCGAAGGGATCGTGGTCGCCGAAGCCAGTGGCGTATTCGTATCAGTGGACGCGCAACGGGATCGACATCGAAGGGGCGACCGGGTCTTCTTACAAGTTGGTCAGCGACGACTATCAGCAGGCCATCTCAGTGAAGGTGCTTGCCAGGCGGGCTTGGTGGGCGGACACATGGTCGAAGCCCGCCAAGTCCGTGAAGGTCGCGGCCGGTTCGCTCACGACGAAGTCGGTATCTGTGGTCAACACGACGACGCGCAAGTCGGTGTCCAAGTACGCGCCAAAGTTCGAGGATGTGCTGCAGGCGTCGACTGCCGCTTGGAGTCCCGCCCCAGTCACCTTGACCTATCAGTGGCTGCGTTCAGGCAAAGCGATCGCCGGCGCGACCTCGGACACGTACCAAGTGCAAGCCGAGGACGTCGGCAAGAAGCTCTCAGTGAAAGTTACCGGCACCAAGACGGGCTACAAGTCTGCTTCGAAGACGTCTTCGAAGACCAAGACTGTCGTGGGCATCCCAAAGTCGGGGAGATGTTGACGGCAAACATTGGCGTCTCGTCATGCTGGATTCGATCCGGTTGCCACGAAATCGCCACATGATGCATGTAGCATGTGTAATCCCTTGAGAGAGGACCACCCCCAAATGAATACTCGTATCATCTCCCGGGCCCTGCTTGGCCTTGTTTCTTTCGCGCTCGTCGTCGGCGGGCTGATAGCCATGCCCTCGCAGTTGGCCAACGCCGACCCTGGTTCGGGCGGTGACGTCGTCGGTTGGGGCGACATCTACAAGAGCGCGGTTGGCGTGCCTGTCCAATCAGTCAGCGCCGGGCACGCTTCGACCGCGTTGGTGCTCACGAAGGAGGGCAAAGTCGTCCACCTTTGGGGAGACGAAGACGACGCGGCAGAGGTCAAGGTGCCGTCGGGGCTGACCAACATCAAAGCCGTGGCAGCGGGTTCCTACCACTTCTTGGCTTTGAAGTCGGACGGCACGGTCGTCGCCTGGGGATCCAACGAGAACAAACAGGCCAAGCCGCCGAAAGGGCTCAAGTCGGTGGCCGCCATTTCCGCTGGCAGCCACTTCTCCGTGGCGCTGAAAACCAACGGCACGGTCGTCGCCTGGGGAGATGTCCCGCCGGTTTGCGACGGCGAGGACGACGATTGCCCTGGTGACGACTCTGGATCTGCCGACTCCGTGCCGTCTGGTTTGCGCGATGTCGCCGCGATCTCGGCAGGCGAATACCACGTGCTCGCACTCAAGAAGGACGGCACGGTCGTCGGCTGGGGAACCGCTGGAACCGATGCTGACTCAGGCCAGGACCGCGTACCGGATGGCCTCACCTCGGTAACCGCCGTCGCGGCTGGCGAATACCACTCTTTGGCACTGAAATCTGACGGCACAGTCGTCGCATGGGGCTCCAACGACGACGGCCAGTGCGACGTGCCCGCCGGCTTGAATGACGTTGTTGCGATCAGCGCGGGCAGGGACTCGTCGTGGGCACTGAAGTCTGACGGTACAGTCGTCGCTTGGGGAAACGCCCGGGCACCGATTGGCCTGGCCGGCGTCGTTGGGATCAGCGTCGGCATGAACGGGTATGCGTGGCGGGCCGACGGCAGTTTGGTCAACCTGGAGGGCTCTGGTGAGCCGCCCGCCAGCCTGAGCGGTGCCACCGCAATCGCGGCTGGAAACGGCTTCAGCTTGGCAGTCATGCCTGACGGCACCGTGCGAGCCTGGGGCCACGACTCATACACCGGAGGCCAGACGACGGTTCCGGCAGGTTTGGGCAATGTCGTCGGTGTGGCCGCTGGCGACAGTCATGCGCTTGCCGTGAAGTCCGACGGCACGGTTGTCGGTTGGGGCACTGACTTCTACGGCGAAACGACCATACCTGCCGGGCTCACAGGCGTCGTCGCCGTCGGGGCCGGGGAACGCTTCTCTGTAGCGCTGAAATCCGACGGGACGGTCGTCGCATGGGGAAACAATGGGTCAGGCAGGACAGCGGTGCCCGCAGGCCTGTCTGGAGTGACGACAATCTCGGTGTCCGACTATCACACCCTGGCGCTGAAAGCTGACGGCACTGTCGTTGCTTGGGGCGATGGCGACGGCCCCGAGGTGCCCAGCGGCCTAACTGACGTGGTGGCCATCGCAGCCGGATGCGACTATTACGACACTTGGTCGTTGGCGGTGAAGTCGGACGGGACAGTAGTTGCCTGGGGAGGCAACCAGTACAAGCAGACTTCGATTCCGAAGAACCTGCGGGACGTGGTGAATGTGGCTGCCGGATCCCGGCACGCGCTCGCACTGAAATCCGACGGCACGGTCGTCGCATGGGGAGACGGCACCCAGTCACAGACTTCCGTACCGAGGGGCCTGTCTGACGTGTCGCTTCTCGCCGCTGGCGAAAACCAGTCTTTGGCTGTCGGCGTGGTGAACACTCCGGGTTTCACGAAGGTTGGCACTGCGAAGATCTCTGGCACGGCGAAGGTCGGCAAGACGCTGAAGGTGTCGTCGAAGGGGTCCTGGTCGCCCGCCCCGCTGAGCTACTCGTATCAGTGGACTCGCGGCGGCGCCGATATTGCTGGTGCGACGAGCGCTTCCTACACGTTAACGGCCGATGATTATGGGCAACAGGTTTCGGTGAAGGTGCTTGCCAGCCGGTATTGGTGGGCGGACACATGGTCGAAGCCCGCCAAGTCCGTGAAGGTCGCGGCCGGTTCGCTCACGACGAAGTCGGTATCTGTGGTCAACACGACCACGGGCAAGTCGGTGTCCAAGTACGCGCCAAAGTTCGAGGATGTGCTGCAGGCGTCGACCGCCACTTGGAGTCCCGCCCCAGTCACCTTGACCTATCAGTGGCTGCGTTCAGGCAAAGCCATTGCGGGCGCGACCTCGGACACGTACCAAGTGCAGGCCGTGGACGTCGGCAAGAAGCTTTCGGTGAAAGTTACCGGCAACAAGACGGGCTACAAGTCTGCTTCGAAGACGTCTTCGAAGACCAAAACTGTCGTGGGCAAGGCGTTCGTTTCCGCTCCGGTACCCACATTTTGGGGCGACCCGAAAGTCGGCGAGACGTTGACGGTGAACGTCGGCGGCTGGAGCCCAGCGGTCGATTCGCTGTCGTTCCAGTGGTACCGGAACGGTTCGAAAATCAAGGGCGCGACGGGTGCGAGCTACCGGGCGTCGTCCAAGGATGCGGGCAAGTCGTTGACGGTCAAGGTCACCGGCAAGAAGGCGGGCTACAAGACCACTGTGAAGACCAGCGCGAAGCTGAAGATCAAGTGAACTTAGGTTGCAGTGCGATCCCAGCCGGGTGACAAAGCGGGCCGCGCCGCGATCCAGGGCAGTAGGGTAGGCTCATCCCGGTATCGATAGGAGTCTTGCATGAAGCGAATCAGCGTCGTTCTTGCCGCAGCCTTGTTCCTGCTCACCGGGTGCTACGGCGGCGATCCGAACATGGCCGCCAAAGTGGGCGACGTGGTGATCACCGAGCAAGAGTTGGACGCCAGTTGGGAAGCGATACGGCCGCTTAATCTGGTCTCGGATCGTACCCAGTTGTTCAAGGTAGCCCTCGTCGGTCTGATCCTGGACAACATCGAGTCGCCGACTGTGCAGGCGGCCGTGACCGAAGAAGATCTCGAGAGCGTCTACACGGAATTGGCTGTGGGTGAGTTCTCCAAACAGCCCGACACGGCAGATATCTCCAGAGCCCTTGGGGTCTATGTGTTGCTCCAATCCATCGTGAGCGCCGACGACGGCCTGGAAGTCCTGGAGGCGGTCAACGCCGAGATAGTGTCAGTGTCGGAAACCGTCGAGTTGAATCCGCGCTACGGTGAGTGGGATCCGAGCAACTACACGTTTTCCGGGTCCGGCGCGCTCGCCACACCCATCCCGACAGCCGAGGCCGCCGGTTAGTGGCCGCGTACCCGCAGCTTGAACGCCTCCTGGAGGTTATGCACAGGCTGCGCTCCGAGTGCCCTTGGGACGCACAACAGACGCATCTCAGCTTGGTCAACTACCTTGTCGAAGAGACTTTGGAAGTCGTTGACGCCATCGAGGCCGGGTCCGACGCGGAACTCGTCGAGGAGCTTGGCGACCTGCTGTTGCAGGTGGTGTTTCACGCTGAGATCGGCGCCCGCGAGGGCCGTTTCACCATCGAGGATGTCGCCGCCGGGATCGCCAACAAGCTGGTCGAACGCCATCCGTACGTCTTCACCGACGCGGACGTGCCCGACGACCTGCTCGGCAGTTGGGAGCAGCGCAAAGCCGCCGCGAAAGGGCGCACGTCCATCACCGACGGCATCTCCGAACGCATGTCGGCGCTCTCCCGCGCCGCGAAAGTGCTGGAACGCGCCCGCAGCCTCGGACACCCAGCGCACGAGCTGGGCGTCGCCGCCGCCGAAGTGCCGCCGGACGAAATCGGCGCGGCGTTCCTCGGCCTCGTGGCGGCGGCCCAACGCGCCGGCCTCGATCCGGAGCAAACCGCCCGCGCCACGCTGCGCCGGCTGGAAGAACGCCTGCCGCCGATCTGACAAGGTATGCCACGAAATTCGCCCGGCGTGCATCTTGTAGGTGTAAACGTTCAGACAGGAATCCCAAATGAATACTCGCAGCTTCACCAGGGCACTGCTCGCCGCGCTGGCTTCCGCCCTCCTGGCCGGTGGGCTGGTCGCGCTGCCCGCCACATCTGCCCATGCTGATTCTGAAACAAGCGTCATCGGCTGGGGCGACCTGCCGCCCAAGTTCGCCGGCACAGATGTGACCTCGGTCAGCGTCGGCAGCGCCCACGTGCTCGCGCTCAAGAAGGATGGCACGGTCATCGCTTGGGGAGACAACGATGCTGGCCAAACCAAGGTGCCCTCCAAGTTGGCCTCCGTGAAAGCCGTGGCTGCCGGCTACGACTTCTCTCTTGCGCTGAAGCAGGACGGCACCGTCGTGGGCTGGGGCATGAACTACTCCAAGCAGGCAAGCCCGCCAAAGGGACTCAAGAATGTGGTGTCGATCGCGGCCGGACAAGAGTATTCGCTGGCGTTGAAGTCCGACGGGACAGTCGTGGGATGGGGTCTTCTCCCGGCAGCGGTGCCGTCCGGGCTCAGCGACGTCATCGCCATCGCGGCCGGCAGTTGGCACTCGTTGGCGCTGAAGTCGGACGGCACAGTCGTCGCCTGGGGAGACGACTCGAGCGGCGAGGCCACAGTGCCTCCGGGGCTCACCGGCGTGACGGCAGTGGCAGCGGGTTATTACCACTCGTTGGCGCTGAAGTCGGATGGCACAGTCGTCGCCTGGGGTGGCAACTGGCACGGTGAGACCGACGTCCCCGCCGGGTTGACGGGTGTGGTGTCGATCGCCGCCACCGACCAAGGCTCGTTGGCGCTGAAGTCGGATGGAACGCTCGTCTATTGGGGCGAGGATGACCAGGACGGCGTGGCCCCGCCGGTCGGGCTCACCGGGATTACCGCTATCTCCGGGTCGGGGCACGGCACGACTGTGGTCGCCCACAAGGCCGACGGCACCTTGGCGATGTGGTCAGAACGCGGCTATTGGAACCTGGCGGCTGCGAGCAACGTGCCGGACGGGTTGGACGACGTGGCAGCACTGGCCGCCGGGGATGAGTTCACCCTGGCGCTGCTGGAAGATGGCACAGTCTCCGCTTGGGGGTCCAGCAGGCAAGCCACTGACGTGCCCGCAGGGCTGAGCGGCGTTGTGTCGATCGCCGCTGGAGATGGACACGCGGTGGCAGCCAAGGCCGACGGCACAGTGGTCGCCTGGGGCGATGACGATAGTGGGCAGGCTGACGTCCCGGCAGGGCTGACCGGCGTCGTTTCCGTCGCGGCCGGCGATTTCCATTCGCTCGCGCTGAAGTCCGACGGCACGGTCGTGGCTTGGGGGCAATACGCGCCGAGCTTGGACTGGGACGAACCCGCCAGCGTGCCGGCCGGGCTTTCCTCGGTAACTGCCATCGCGGCCGCGGGCAAGCACAACCTGGCCCTCAAGAGTGACGGCACGGTCGTCGCTTGGGGTGAGAACAAGGCCGCCACCAAAGTGCCCAGCGGCTTGAAGAATGTCATCGCAGTGGCGGCCGGCGCCTATTGGGTGTTAGGCGGCGAGGACGACCCTGAGATTTACGCCGGGCAGAGCCTCGCCTTGAAATCCGACGGCACAGTCGTCGCTTGGGGTTCGGGGCCGCAGCCACCCAAAGGGCTCAAAGACGTGGTGGCCATCGCCGCCGGTGACCGGCACGCGCTCGCGCTGAAATCCGACGGGACGGTTGTGGCCTGGGGCAACAACGACTACGGGCAGACCACCGTCTTGCCGGGCCTGTCTGGCGTGACGGCCATCGCCGCCGGCGCCAAGCATTCCCTGGCTATCGGGACTGTCATACCGCCTGCCTTCACGAAGGTCGGCACTCCAAAGATCTCGGGCACGGCGAAGACCGGCAAGACGTTGAAGGTGTCCTCGAAGGGATCCTGGACGCCGACGCCGCTGGAGTATTCGTATCAGTGGACACGCAACGGGGTTGACATCGCGGGGGCGACGGGCGCCTCGTACACCTTGACGGCAGACGATTACGGCCAGCAAGTGTCGGTGAAAGTCCTGGCCAGCCGCTATTGGTGGGCCGACACCTGGTCCAAACCCGCGAAGGCGGTAAAGCCCGCCGCCGGTTCGCTGACGACCAAGTCTGTGTCGGTTGTGAATGTCACGACGGGCAAGTCGACCAGCAAGTACGCGCCGCAGTTCGAGGACGTGCTGCAGGCAACGACATCCGCTTGGGATCCGGCCCCGGTCACCTTGAACTATCAGTGGCTGCGTTCGGGCAAAGCGATCGCCGGCGCGACTTCCGACACCTATCAGGTGCAGGCCGCAGACGTGGGCAAGAAGCTGTCCGTGAAGGTCACCGGGAGCAAGGCCGGCTACAAGACCGCTTCGAAGACGTCCTCCAAGACGAAGGCGGCCGTGGCGAAGACCTTTGCCGCCGCTCCTGTGCCCACAATCGCGGGCGACCCCAAGGTTGGCGAGACGCTGACGGCCAACGCTGGGAGTTGGAGCCCGGCCGCCGATTCGCTGACGTTCCAGTGGTATCGCAACGGCTCGAAGATCAAGGGGGCGACCAGCGCGACATACCTGGTGGCGGCCAAAGACGCGAAGAAGTCGTTGACTGTGAAGGTGACCGCCAAGAAGGCCGGCTACAAGACCACGGCAAAGACCAGCGCCAAACTCAAGATCGGTTAGGCGCGGCGGAGAACTTCGTGGGGTGCAATCCGCACATCGGAAACACAGCACGAGCACGGGCAAACGCCGGTAGGGTGGGGTTGTTACACAGTCACACTCTTGAAAGGGCTCCTCGTGGCAAGCATCGATTTCGTAGACGCACGGCAGATTCTGGATTCCCGCGGGAATCCGACGGTTGAGGTCGAGGTTGTCCTCGACGATGGTTCGCAGGGTCGCGCGGCGGTGCCGTCCGGCGCGTCCACAGGCGCTTTCGAAGCGGTCGAGTTGCGCGACGGCGACAAGGCGCATTACGGCGGCAAGGGCGTCCTGAAGGCCGTGGAAAACGTCATCGAGCAAATCGCGCCCGAGGTGCTCGGCATGGAAGCCGACGAGCAGCGGCTTCTCGACCAGGCCATGATCGAGCTGGACGGCACGGAGAACAAGGGCAAGCTCGGCGCCAACGCCATCCTCGGCGTATCACTGGCCGTCGCCCAGGCCGCCGCTGATTCGGCCGGCCTGCCGCTGTACCGCTACATCGGCGGCCCCACGGCGAACCTGCTGCCCGTGCCCATGATGAACATCCTCAACGGCGGCTCGCACGCCGACTCCAACGTTGACATCCAGGAGTTCATGATCGCCCCGATCGGCGCCGCGACGTTCGCCGAAGCCCTCGAAAAGGGCGCGGCGGTCTACCACCAACTCAAGGCCGTGCTCAAGGAACGCGGGCTGTCCACCGGCCTGGGCGACGAAGGCGGCTTCGCACCCAACCTCGACTCCAACGCGGAAGCGCTCGACCTGATCGTCGAAGCCATCGAGAAGGCCGGTCTGGTGCCCGGCAAGGACATCGCGCTCGCCCTCGACGTGGCCAGCTCCGAGTTCTACAAAGACGGCAAGTATGAGTTCGAAGGCTCCTTGAAGTCGTCCGCCGAGCTGATCGAATACTACGAAGGCTTGGTCGCCAAGTATCCGCTGGTCTCCATCGAAGACCCGCTGAACGAAGAAGACTGGGAAGGCTGGCAGACGATCACCAAGGTGCTCGGCGAAAAGGTGCAACTCGTCGGCGACGACTTCTTCGTGACCAACGTCAAGCGCCTCCAGCGCGGCATCGACGCCAAGGCCGCCAACGCGCTGTTGGTGAAGGTGAACCAGATCGGTTCGCTGACGGAGACCATCGACGCGGTGACGCTGGCCCATCGCTCCGGCTATTCCACGATGATGAGCCACCGCTCCGGCGAGACCGAAGACGTCACCATCGCCGACCTTGCCGTCGCCCTGGGCTGCGGCCAGATCAAGACGGGCGCTCCGGCGCGCACCGAGCGTGTCGCGAAGTACAACCAGTTGCTGCGCATCGAAGAGGATCTGGACGACGCCGCCCGCTATGCCGGCGCGGCCGCCTTCCCGCGCTTCAAGGCGTAGCCGCCGAGGCGCCGGGGTGGCTCCCACAGGAGCCGTCGCCGGGCATTTAGACTCGATTGAGTGAAGGCGACAGGGCGTGGCAGCGCCGGGCCGGGGCGTTCCAAGCGGTCCCGGGCCGGGGTTCGGCCTGCGCAGGCCCAAGCCACGCCGCGCAGTGCGGGGACGCCTGATACGCCAGAGTTCACGCCGCCCAAGTTGCCGCGCATCACACGCCGGGCGGCCGCGCTGATCGCCGTCGTGCTGGTGCTGGCGTTGTCGTATGCGAATACGCTGCGCATCTTCATCGGCCAGCAGTACGAGTTGGCCACGGCCATGCAGCAGATCGAGGAACGGACGGCGCGCGTCGCCGACTTGGAAGAAGAGTTGGCCCGCTGGAACGACCCGGAATACGTCAAGACGCAGGCCCGCACCCGGCTGGGCTGGGTGATGCCGGGCGAGACGGGCTATCGCGTCATCGGCGCCGATGGGCAACCGCTCGGCGGCGGCGTGGTCATTGAGTCGGCCTCGGAGTTGCCCGCGGGCGAGCATCCGCCGGTGTGGTGGGACAACCTGATCGGATCGATCGAAGCGGCCGACGCGCCGAAACGCAAGGTGGTCAGCAGGTGATCGAACCGCTGCGGCCCGGCGACGTCGAAGCGATCGCCGAACAGCTCGGCCGGACCCCGCGCGGCATCGCGGGAGTCGCCTGGCGCTGCCCGTGCGGCAAGCCCGGAGTAATCGCCACCGAGCCCCGGCTCCCCGACGGGACGCCCTTCCCCACCACGTACTACCTCACCTGCCGCCGGGCGGTCGCCGAATGCTCCCGCCTCGAAGCCGGTCAGGCCATGGCCGAAATGAACCAGCGCCTCGCCGACGACCCGGCGTTGGCCGCAAGGTACGCGCAGGCACACGACGCCTATCTGGCCGACCGGGCCGCCTTGGGCGACGTGCCGGAGATCGCCGGAGTCTCCGCCGGCGGGATGCCCACGCGCGTGAAATGCCTGCACGCCCTACTAGGGCACGCCCTGGCTTGTCCAGGCGTGAATCCCCTGGGTGACGAAGTGGCCGAGCGGGTCGGGCATTTCTGGCCACAAAGCTCTCCGCTGCGCTCCGATACTTTGCGGGAACACGGGGTTACGGAAGCCCGGCCATCCGGCCCAGGGCGGTGACGACGGCGCCGACTATCACGATGACTATGAAGGGGGCACGCAGCTTTGCGGCGATCAAGGCGGCGGCGAGGGCCAAGAGGCGCGAGTCCAACTGCAGCGCCTGCCCACTGGCCAGGGCGTTGGTGATGACCAGCGAGGCGAGCAAGCCGACGGTCAGCGCCGCGGCTATTCCGGGCACGGCCTTGTTGTTCAGCAACTTGCGCGGCAGCAGGTAGCCGGCGAACTTCGTCAGATACGCCGTCACCGCGGCGACGATGATCCAGGCCCAAGTCGTCATCGGCGCCACCACCACAACAACACGCTCACCGTGCCCGCGATCAGGATGGGAACGCCCGGCGGCACGAACGGGACGGTTGCGATCGTGACCGCTGCCGCCGCGACGGCGATCACCACCGGGTCGCGGCCCTTCAGGTGCGGCCACAGCAGCCCCACGAAAGCCGCCACCGCCGCGCCGTCCAAACCCCACGCTTGGAGGTCTCCAATCGCGTCACCGGCGAGCGCGCCCAGGAGAGTGCAGGCGTTCCAGAAACCGTAGACGGCCAGGCCGGCCGCCCAGAATCCGCGTTTCTGCTCGGCGATCTCGCCCTGCGCCGACGAGACGGCCATGGACTCGTCGATGGTCAGCTGCGCCATGGCTGGGATCCACGCCGTCTTGGGTTGCAGCATCGCTTTGGTGCGCATCCCATAGACGCCGTTGCGCACACCCAGCAAGCTCGCCGCCGACCACGCCGCGATGCCGGTTCCGCCACCGCCGATCACACCGATGAACGCAAACTGCGACCCGCCCGTGAACATCAGCAAGCTGAGCGCGCAGGTTTGGGCCACGTCCAGTCCGGCGGCGACGGACAGCGCGCCGAAAGAAATGCCGTACAGGCCTGTGGCAAGGCCCACCCACAGGCCCTGCTGGACGGCTGCGGAGAGTTTCACTCCGTTCCGCGGGCCCTCGCGATGACCCGCATCAGGTGGAACAACACCAGGGCAGCCACCGTGCCGACAGCGACGCCTCCGGCGATGGTCTGGCCGTTGACAACGATAGACAGGTCAGAGATGCCCATGATCAGGCCGACAGCGGCCGGCAGCAGGTTGACCGGGGAAGTGAAGTTGACGTTGTTCTCCACCCAGATGCGGGCTCCGAGCAGGCCGATCATGCCGTACAGCACCACTCCGGCGCCGCCGAGCACGCCAGCGGGCACGGTGTTGATGGCCTCGCCAAACTTCGGGATGAGCGACAGCAGGATTGCGGTGAACGCCGCCACCCAATACAGGGCCGTCGAATACACCTTCGTGGCCGCCATGACGCCGATGTTCTCGGCATAAGTCGTGGTGCCCGAACCACCGCCCAAACCGGCGACCGTCGTCGCGACACCGTCAGCGAGCAGCGCCCGGCCCATCATCTTGTCGTAGTTCCGGTCGGTCATCAGCGCGACCGACTTGACGTGACCGACGTTCTCCGCGATCAGCACCAACACCACCGGGACGAACAGGCCGAAAACCACCGGATCCGGCGACGGCAGATGGTAGGCCGGAAGCCCGATCCAACCCGCCTCGCCGATGGCGTCGAACGAGACTTGGCCCTGGATGACAGCGGCCACATAGCCGACCAGCACGCCCAGCAGGATGGACAGGCGGCCGATCAGGCCGCGGAAGACCACCGCGATCAGCACGATGGCGAAGATGGTGATCCAGCCGGTGAGGTCGGCGGTCTGCACCACGGCGCAGGCACTGGTGTTGGACGCGTCGGCGGCGCAGGCCGCTGGATCGGCCACATACTGCGTCTGGAAGTTGTTCTTGGCGGCGACGGCCAGGTTGAAGCCGATGATCATGACGATGGTGCCGGTCATCGGCGGCGGCATCAGCTTGTCTATCCAGCCCGAGCCCGCCACATGCACGATCAGGCCGACGATGGCCAGCGTGATGCCGGCGACCATGATGCCGAACAGCGACACCCCCATGGCCAACTCGCCCGGCACCTGCCCGTAGACCGCCGCGATGGGAGCCAGGAAAGCAAACGACGAGCCCAGATAGCTGGGCAGCTTGTTGCCGGTGATGAGCAGGAAGAAGATCGTGCCGACGCCGGAGAAGAACAGCGTCGTCGAGGGCGGGAATCCAGTGATCAGCGGCACCAAGAAGGTGGCCCCGAACATGGCGACCACATGCTGCATGCCCATGGAAACCATGCGCGGCCACGAAAGCCGCTCGTCAGGGGCGACCACTTCGCCCGGGGCGATCGTTTTGCCGTCGCCCTTTTGAGTCCAGAATTGCAGCGCCATGTGGCTCCCCTTTCAATGTGCTCTGGGCAACTGTAATGCACCTGCGGCGCCGCGTGGGAACGTCCTATTGCTGGACGGGAATTGTCAGATCCAGGTGCGCAGCCACATGCGCGCCATCCACTGCGAACGCCACATCAGCTGGTCTGTGAGCACCGGGTAGATCCATGCGAAGTTGGCCACCACAAGTCCTACGAGCACCCCCACAGCCATCCCCGCGCGGCGTCTGTACCGTCCGTTGGCCGGCCCAAGCACCAAGCCCATCACCATCGCCAACGAGATCACGGTGAACGGGACCATCGTGATCGTGTAGAAGAAAAAGACGGGGCGGTCGGCGCTCGCGAACCAAGGCAGATATGTGGCGGCGGTGGCCAGAGCGGGTACGCCGAAGCGCCAATCCCGGCCCCCGATCCACCAAATCACTGACACGATCAGCGCAGCCGCCGCCAACCACCACAGCAGCGGGGTGCCCATGCCGTCGATGACGCGGACGCAGGTATCACCTGCCGGGGCGGTGCACCCTTCGACGCCGGGTTGGATGTCGCCCGTCCAGTCGATGCCGATGGGGCGGATCATCAGCAGCCAGCCGATCGGGTGTGCGTCATAGGGGTGCGTCTGCTCCCGCATGTAGTCGCCGGTGTGGAAGTTGAAAACTTCGATGTGGTAGTGCAGCAGTGAGGCCCATGGGTCGCCGAGATACGTCACCAGAGGTTCGTCGGGATTGTTGGCGCCCCAGTCGCGGTAGTAGCCGCCGTCGGTGACGATCCAGCCCGTCCACGTGGCCAGATAGACCACCGCTGCGAGCACGACCATCATGACGAACGCCGGGATGCCGTCCAACAGCAGTGCCAGCCAAGAATGCCAACCCGCACCCGCCAGGCGCCGCGCGCCGACATCCCATAGCACGCACACCACGCCCATCACCGCCAGCAGGAACAGCGAGTTCCATTTGACGCCGATGGCGAGGCCGAACAGCAGCCCAGCGGCGATCCGCCACGGCCGCCACAAGACGAGCGGGCCGAATGTCACCCGGTCGCCCGGCACCGCCAAGGCTCCGGGGGAAGCTCCGCCGAAGTCCTCACGGCCGCTGCGTTCCAAAATGTCGGCCAGTTTCCAACGGTAGGCGTCGCGGTCGGCGACACAACACAACACCGCGCTGACCAGGAAAAACGATTGGAAAATGTCCAGCAGCGCCATGCGGGACATGATGAAAGCGAGCCCGTCGACGGCCAGGAACAGCCCGGCCAGAGCGCCGATGAGCGTGGAACGGGAAAGGCGCCGGCCCAACCGGATGGTGACGAGAACCAGCAGCGTGCCGAACACCATGGGCATGAAGCGCCAGCCAAACCCGTTCATGCCGAAAAGCTGCTCCCCAAAGCCGATCAGCCACTTGCCGAGCGGCGGATGGACTACGTACGAAGCGGTGGACGAGTAGACGTCCGGGCTGCCCGCCACGATCTGGTCGTTGGCGTCCTTGGGCCAAGCCTTTTCGTACCCGAACTGCCACAGCGTGTAGGCGTCCTTGGCGTAGTACGTCTCGTCGAACACCAGCTTGTTGGGATAGCCAAGGTTGACGAAGCGGATGACAAAGGCCAAGGCGGTAATGGCCAGCGTGACAACCCAACTGATCGGCCCGTCGTGCAGTTTGCCCTCGCGCAGCCGCTGGATGGTTGATGTTCGCGCCTGTGGCTGGAAGCGCGGCTGAACCAGCCGGAACTCGAACGTTGGCGTCGCAGGCGAGGCGGGGGCAGGGCTTGGGGATGGGGAGGCAAACCGCGGCGGAGGGGGCAACTGAGGTTGCACGGTGGTTGCGCTCACCCCGCCATGGTATTGCACCCACAAAGTTCCCACTTGTCATCCTGGGCTTGATTCAGGATCTTGGGACGCTAATCTCCGTACATCACTCCCCGTCATGCCGGACTTGTTCCGGCATTCCCCTCCCCGTCATGCCGGACTTGTTCCGGCATCTTGGGACGTAGTCCCATGCACCCTGGAAGGGTGCCCTTTCCGGCGCACTGGTCGGGTTGATGGAATACTTCTCCTGTGGCATTGACGTTGGCTGGGACGCCGATCGGGAATCTGAAGGACGCCTCTGAATCGTTGCGCGAAGCGTTGGCTTCGGCGGAGGTGATCGCGGCGGAGGACACTCGCCGGGCGCGCAATCTGCTCAGTGGGCTGGGCATTTCCACTCAGGCGACGCTCGTTTCCTACTTCGACGGCAACGAGGCCGCACGGGCGCAAGAGTTGCTGCGGAAACTGCGCGACGGGGCGTCCGTGCTCGTGATCTCCGACGCCGGGATGCCGACCATTTCCGATCCGGGATATCGCCTCGTGACGGCAGCCGTCGCCGAAGGCATCGAGGTGAACGTCGTGCCCGGTCCCTCGGCGGTGCTCGTCGCGCTGGCGCTGAGCGGGCTGCCCACAGACCGCTTTTGCTTCGAGGGTTTCCTCCCGCGCAAGACGACCGAACGGGCCCGTCGGTTGGCATCGCTCGCCGACGAAGAGCGCACCATGGTCTTCTTCGAATCGCCGCACCGGTTGGAGGATTTCCTCACGGCGGCAATTGCGGCTTTCGGTCCGGGGCGCCAAGCGTCTGTCAGCCGCGAATTGACGAAGGTCTTCGAGGAGACGCGGCGTGGGACTCTGGCCGAGTTGGCCCAATGGGCCTCCGAGGGCGTGCGAGGTGAGGTCACGGTTTGCGTCGCTGGCCGGCTCGAAGCCGAGCAAGTTGCCATCGAGGATGCGGTGGAGTTGGTGCTGGCAGCCGTCAAAGACGGTGTTGCCCTTTCTGCCGCATCGGCCCACGTGGCCGCCCAAACCGAGTACTCTCGCAGTGAGCTTTATGACTTGGCCAGAAGAGCACGCGATGAGTGAACGAGAGCTTCCCGAAGCCCCCGAACCACTGCCTGTCCCCACCATAGACGCCCACACCCACCTGGCCAGCACCGTTGAACGCGTCGGCTTGTCCGTGGCGGAAGTCTTGGGTATGGCCGCCGCTGCCGGCGTGACGCGCGTGGTTGACGTGGGCTGCGATGTGGCTTCTTCCGCCGAATCGATCCTTTTCGCGCAGACCTACCCGCAGGTGATCTCGTGCATCGCCATCCACCCCAACGACGCCGCGCGGCTGGGGCCGCAAGTCGATGCCGGCTTGGACGAGTTGGAAAAGCTCATTCCCGGCGCGCGCGGCATCGGCGAAACCGGCCTCGACTACTACCGCACACGAGACACCGGCGGCCAAGCGCTGCAGCGCCACGCCTTTGCCCGGCACATCGCCTGGGCGAAGGAACACGCCCTGCCCCTGGTTATCCACGACCGGGACGCCCACGGCGATATCTTGGACGTGTTAGACGCGGAAACGGGCCCTGACAAGGTGATGATGCACTGCTTCTCCGGCGACGCCGACTTTGCCAAACGCTGTCTGGACCGCGGCGCGTGGCTGTCTTTTCCGGGCACGGTGACGTTCAAAGCCAATGAGGCGCTGCGTGAAGCGCTGGACATCGCGCCGTTGGACCGGATCCTGGTGGAAACCGACGCGCCTTATCTCACCCCTATGCCGCATCGCGGCAAACCGAACGGACCCTACCTGATCCCGTACACGGTTCGCTTCATGGCCGAGCGCCGCCGTGTCGACGTGGCCGAGTTGTCGGCGCAGTTGGCCGCCAACGCAGTGGCTCTCTTCGGGGAGTGGTGATGCTCGATCCGCGCACGTTGCGAGCCATTGCCGCCGAGATCGGGCTGCGACCGTCCAAACAGCGCGGCCAGAACTTCGTGCACGACGCGAACACTGTGCGGCGCATCGTCGCCGCGGCGGGCGTCGGCCCCGACGACGTGGTGCTGGAGGTAGGCCCAGGGTTGGGTTCGCTGACCTTGGGGCTGTTGGAAGCGGGCTGCCAAGTGGTGGCCGTGGAGATCGAACCAGCCTTGGCCGCCCGCCTGCCGCAGACCGTTGCCGAACAGTTGCCCGCCGCCAGCGGTCGGCTGTCCGTCATCCAAGGCGACGCGTTGCGCTGCGACATCCCCGCCCGTCCGGGCAAGCTCGTCGCCAACCTGCCCTACAACGTGTCGGTGCCGGTGCTGCTGCATCTGCTGGCCACGTTGGATTCATTGACGTCCGGCCTGGTCATGGTCCAGTCGGAAGTCGCGGATCGGCTGGTCGCGGCCCCCGGGTCGAAGGTGTACGGCGTGCCGTCGGCAAAACTCGCCTGGTATGCGGACGCGGTCCGGATCGGGTCGGTCCCGCCGAGCGTCTTCTGGCCAGTCCCGAACGTGGATTCCGGCTTGGTCCGCCTGACGCGCCACGCCGCGCTCGGCGATGAAGCCGCCCGGCTCGCGGCATTCCGGGTGGTGGACGCGGCCTTCGCGCAGCGCCGCAAGACATTGCGGCAAGCCCTGGCGGGGCTGTTCGGCACGGCAGGGCTTGCCCAGGAGGCACTGCTCGCGGCGGGGGTGGATCCGTCTGCGCGTGGAGAAGTGCTGGATATTACGGACTACCGGAATCTAGCCGCACACTTACCAACTCGGGAACACTTGGCGTAGTCAGGAGGGGGCATGGACTATTCGGATGGATCAGCGGCCACGGTACGGGTGCCGGGGAAGATCAACCTGGCGCTTCGCTGCGGCCCGCGGCGCCCCGACGGATATCACTCGCTCGCGACTGTGTTCCAGGCGGTGTCGGTTTTCGACGAGGTGAGCGCCCGGCGCGCCGCCCCGGGACACTTCGGGCTGACGATTCGCGGCTCCGCGTCACCGTTTCTCCCTGAAGGTGACGACAACCTCGCCATCAAAGCAGCAAGACTGCTGGCCCGCTGGTCTGGCTACGAAAAGCGGATCGGCGTGGAACTGGTGATCGACAAAGCCATTCCCGTCGCCGCCGGAATGGCTGGCGGTTCGGCGGACGCCGCCGCGACGTTGCTGGCCTGTACGGCCCTTTGGGACTTGGACGCCGACCACAACGAACTGGCAGCGTTGGGCGCCGAATTGGGCGCCGACGTACCCTTCTGCCTACGCGGCCAGGTAGCCCTGGGGGTGGATCGCGGTGACAACCTCGCACCGGTGCTGACGCGCGGCACATACCACTGGGTCTTGGCCATCGGCGAAGGCCTGTCCACCGCTGCCGTGTTCGCCCGTTTCGACGAGATGTACCCCGGCGGCACGTCCCCCCTGGAAGTGGACCGGGCGATCTTGAACGCGCTCGCACAGGGCAACGCCGAAGCGCTGGGCGCCGCGCTCGTCAACGACCTGCAGCCCGCCGCGTTGAACCTTCGCCCAGACCTGGTGCGCATTCGCCAAGCCGGCCTCGACCTGGGCGCGTTGGGAGCGGTCGTTTCCGGCTCCGGGCCGACCATAGCGTTCCTGTGCGCGGACGAAACAGCCGCCATAGACATCTGCGTCGGCATGAGCTCGATGGGTGTGGGAGCCAACCTCTTGCGCGTATATGGCCCAGTGCCCGGGGCCCGCCTGCTCGTGTAGTTGCTCAGGATGACGGGTTTGGCTCGTCGAGGGGCAAGATCTTTGTCAGAGCCAGCAGGCCCACCAAGAGGACCAGCGGGAGGAACATCGCGTGTTGCAGGCCGATGTACGTTGCCTCCAAGCCGATCAGGAAGGGGCCGGCCAGCCAAGCCGCGTAACCGAATGTCACCACGAGCGCCAGGCCGCGTCCGCCTGCCAAATGTCCCGACAGGGCGTAGACCTGCGGGGCGATCACACCCATTCCCAAGCCGACCAGGCCCCAGCCGACCAGCAGCAACGGGTACGAGCTGAGTGTTGACACCACCAGGTACCCCGCGACCGCGCAGGCCGCGCCACAACGCACCAGCGTGCGGCGGCCCATCTTAACCACCAGCAGGTCGCCGGTGAGCCGGATCGCCGTCATGCACACCGCCATCACCGGGACTGCCCAGGCGGCCAAACCGCCGTCCACCTGCGCGACCTCGCGGACATGGTTGCCACCCCAATCCCAAGCGGTGCCTTCGCCGATGCCGAAGGCTATGCCCATAAGGCCGAGCAACCAGGCGGCTCTCGGTATCGGGCTCTTGATGCCATCCGCGTCGACGTGTTCGCGCACCGGGGTCTCCGGCGTGATCCGAATCGTGACGAACAGCATGGCGACAGCGCAACAGGCCACCACAGCCGTCATCAAGCGCACTGCCTGGTAAGACTCCAACAGCAGCGCCGCGCCAGCGAGGGCCAACGACCCGCAAAAGTTGCCGAGCGCCCAACAGCCGTGGAGGAAACTCATCACCGGCCGCGGCCGGGCTTTTTCGACTTCCACCCCGACGACGTTCATCGTGACGTCGATGCCGCCGTTCCCAAAGCCCAGGAATGCCGCCGCGACAAGCAGATATGCGTATTCCGGGGCGAGCGCCACGGTCGCCAGCCCAAGGGCTTCGAACACGATGGACACCAAAGCGGGGCGCTTGGCGCCGAACCGGTCCGCGAGCCGCCCGCCCAACTGCATGGACACGATCGCGAAAACGCCGGACACGATGAGCAGCCACGAGACGTCCATGGCCCGCAACTCGAAGCGCGCGGTCAAGATCGGCAGCGACGCGGTGTAGGCGCCCATGACCATGCCGTTCAGGGCAAATAACAAGACAGCCGACGCGAAGGCCGTGGCGGTCGAAAACTTCATTCGTCTCCGGTGTGCACTTGGGGATCTGTCTTGAGGCCTCGCATCCCGTACCAGGTCAGATTCACCAGGTGCGCCACCACGAGTGGTTTGGGCAGTGGATGCGTTTCGCGGTTGTCCACCCACCACTGCCCGGCGAGTGCGACCAGGCCCACCAGCATTTGGGCGTAGAGCGGGGCCGTCTGCGGATCGTGGCCGGTCTTGGCGAAACCCTCGGCCAACTGGTCTTCGACGCGGGAGGCGATGTCGGACAGGATCGTGGCAAACGACGCCCCGGGCGCGGTCGCGGAAGAATCCCGGGAGATGATGCGGAACGAATCGGGATGGTCTTCGATGAAGTCCAGCAGCGTGATGGTGCCCTGCTCGATGAGCGCGCGCGGGCTGTCGTAGGCGTTCAACGTCTCGGCGATAGCCTCCTGCAACGCCGTCACCGCCCGGTCCACGACCACGTCGTACAGGCCCTCTTTGCCATTGAAGTGCTCGTAGACGACAGGCTTCGAAACGCCAGCCTGTGCCGCGATCTCTTCAACCGACGTGCCATCCAGCCCCTTTTCGGCGAACAACCCGCGCGCCACATCGACCAGTTGCTCGTGCCGCTGGGAGTGCGTCATGCGGATGCGCCCGCGCCGTGCGCGCGCCGTAGGGGAGACTTCCACCAGGCCATCCTATTCCCTCGGCCACCGCGCAGCGCTCATCCCAAACCCAGCCGAGAGAGCTCATCGAACAGTGGGCCGCCCAACCTGACCGTCATGCCGGACTTGTTCCGGCATCTCGGACGCAGTCCGACGCTCACAATCCCGTCGCCAACTCCAGCGCCGCCGCGATGGTGGGAGCCATGTCGTAGTAGCGGTACGTGCCCAAACGGCCGCCGAACTTCACCTGCGGTTGGGCCGCCGCCAGCTCCTGATAGCGGGCCAGCATCGCGGCGTCGGCGGGCGTGTTCACCGGATAGTACGGCTCATCGCCTGACTCGGCCCGGCGGCTGAACTCGCGCGTGATCACGGTCGCGTGCTGCGGGTAGTCGCGCTCGGGGTGGAAGTGCCGCCATTCGAGGATGCGGGTGAACGGGGCTTCGAGGTCGGCGTAGTTCATCACGGATGTGCCCTGGAAGTCGCCGACCGGCAGCACCTCAGTTTCGAGATCGACCGTGCGCCAGCCCAAAGTGCCCTCGCTGTAGCCGAAAAAGCGATCCACCGGGCCGGTGTAGACCACCGGGACGGCGCCGACCACGGTGTCTTTCGAGTATTCGTGCCCCGGCGTGAAGAAATCTGTTCCGAGCCGCACCTCGATGCGGGGATTGTCCAGCATCCGCTCGAACCAGGCCGCGTATCCTTGCGCCGGCAACCCTTCGTGCGTGTCGGAAAAGTAGCGGTTGTCGTAGGTGAAACGCACCGGGAGCCGGGCGACGGTGGACGCGGGCAGCTCCTCGGCTGGAGTTTGCCACTGCTTGGCGGTGTAGTTCTTGAAGAACGCCTCATACAGCGGGCGGCCCACCAGCGAGATGCCCTTCTCTACAAAGTTGCGCGGCTCGGCGCCGCCCAACTCGGCCGCCTGGAGCCGGATCAACTCGCGCGCCTCGTCGGGCGAATAGGCCGCGCCGAAGAACTGGTTGATGGTCCCCAGGTTGACCGGCATGGGATACACCACACCTTTGTGCACTGTGTAGACGCGGTGCACGTAGCCGGTAAACGACGTGAACCGATTCACATACTCCCAAACCCGTTCATCGCTGGTGTGGAAGAGGTGCGCGCCATATTGGTGCACTTCGATCCCAGTCGCCGGGTCAGCGGCGCTGAAGCAGTTCCCGCCAATGTGGCCGCGGCGCTCAATGATGGTCACGCGCTTGCCGGCGTCCGCCAGGCGTTCGGCCACGGTCATCCCGAAAAGGCCCGCCCCGACGATAACGATGTCGCTCACGCTGCAAAGCGTAACGGACGGTGTCTAGAAGTCGAGAAGCGGATCCCCGGTCTTGACCTGGTCGCCGGCGCTGACGCGGACGCTCGTCACTGTGCCGTCGCGGGGGGCCTTCAACTCGTTCTTCATCTTCATGGCTTCCAACACCAACAGCGTCTGGCCGCGCGACACGGTGTCCCCGGCGGACACGGACACGGACAGCACCGTGCCCGGCATCGGCGCTGGGAACGACTTGCCCGGGGCGCCGGAACCGGCCGTAGAGACGGAACTGGCCGCGGCTGCCCGCGGCGGCGCGGAGACTCGCGGTGCGGCGGTGGCGCGCGGGCGTGGGGCTGCCGCGGCGGGCGCGGCGGCGGCTTCGGTCACCACGGGCGCCAAGTCCTCGCCGGATTCCAACACGACGTCGAGCACGGTGCCGTCTTCCAACGTCACCAGAAACGAATCTTGCGAGTCCTCGACCACGTCGAAGCTGTAGGGATTTCCATTCACCTGAATGTTGTAGCGACGCATGCTCATCTCCTAACCCAGGATTGTTGTTGGAAGCTGCGGCCGACAGTCACCCACCGGCTGGCGAAAAGGCGGCTGCCCGGCTCGTCGACCCGGGCGTGCGGGGCGGCTTCGAGCCGGCGGCGGCGGGAATAGTCGGCGACGGCGATGGTGATCGCGGCCAGCAGCTCTGGCGTGATGCCCCCCGGCTGGGCTTCCGCCGCGGCGTCGTCGTCCGACTCCAGGGCCGGAGCTTCGGCCTCGGCGAGGGCTTTCGCCGCTTTGGCGGCCTTGACGGCTTTGCGCTGCTCCAGCATGGTGACGCCGATGAGCGCCCCCGCGACGAGGACCATCACGCCGAGGATTTCGGCCAGCCCGATCAATACCTGAATCATGCTTGCCGCCTATACCGGGAATAGCCCGTGCTTCTTGGGGACGGACGTTTCGACTTTGGTGCGCAACACTTCAAAGGCCCGGATCAGCCTGGTCCGCGTCTCCTTCGGCTCGATGACCTCGTCGATCTGGCCGAGGTCGGCGGCGCGGTACGGATTGAAGAAGCGCTCCTTGTATTCGGCGATGAAGTCGGCCTGCGCCTTCGCCGGATCGGCCGCTTCTTTCATGGCCTTGCGGTTGAGCAGCTTGGCCGCGCCCTCAGCGCCCATAACCGCGATCTGCGCGCTCGGCCAGGCGAAGGCGATGTCGTTGCCCATCTGCTTGCTGGAAAGCGCCACATATGAGCCGCCCATGGCCTTGCGCGTCACCACGCACAACTTCGGCACGGTCGCCTGGCAGTACGCGTAGATGATCTTCGCGCCGTGGCGGATGACGCCGCCGTATTCCTGCTGCACGCCGGGCAGGTAGCCGGGGCAGTCGACAAAGGTCACTACCGGCACGTTGTACGCGTCGCAAAGGCGCACGAACCGGGCGATCTTGTCGGACGAGTCGATGTCCAGCACGCCGGAAAGCACACTGGGCTGGTTGGCGACGACGCCCACCGAGTAGCCGTCCAAGCGGGCGAACGCGGTGATGGCGTGCGGCGCGTACTGTTCGGAAACCTGGAGCACCGAATCGGTGTCGAAGACCGCGTTGAGGACTTCCAGCATGTCGTAGGCGACGTTGTCGTCATCAGGCACGATTGAGTTGAGCGCTTCGTCGGCACGGGCCGGGTCGTCGTACGGGGTGAGCTGGGGCGGATCCTGCGAGTTGTTCTGCGGCAGGTAGCCGAGCAGCAACTTCACCAGCGCCATCGCGTCGGCGTCGCGGGCAACCTCGAAATGGGCGCAGCCGCTGCGGGCGTTGTGCACCCACGCGCCGCCCAGTTCCTCAGCCGAAACCTCTTCGCCGGTGACCTGCTTGATGATCTCCGGGCCGGTCAGGAACATGTTCGACGTGCCGGTGACCATAATCACGAAGTCCGTCAGCGCGGGCGAATAGACCGCCCCGCCGGCGCACGGGCCCATGATGACGGAGATCTGCGGAACGACGCCGGAGGCTTTCACGTTGCGGTAGAACACGTCGCCATACGCCTGCAGTGACCGGACGCCTTCCTGCACGCGCGCGCCGCCGGAGTCGTTCAGGCCAATCGCGGGGATGCCGGAGGCCACCGCCAGATCGAGCAGCCGCGACACCTTGTGCGACTGGACCTCTGAGAACGAGCCGCCCAGCACGGTGAAGTCGTGCGCGTAGACCGCCACGCGCCGCCCGTTGACCTTGCCGAAGCCCGTCACGACGCCGTCGCCGGGGAACAGCTTGTCGCCCATGCCGAAGTCGGTGATCTGGTGGGTGGCCAGCGAGCCCAACTCCTGGAAGGAGCCTTCGTCCAGCAGGATCGCGATGCGCTCACGCGCGGTGAGCTGCCCGCGCGCGTGCTGCGCCTCGATGCGGCTGTCGCCACCGCCCTTGAGAGACTGTTCGCGCTTCTTCTTCAGCACGTCCAATGGATCGGCCATTTTCATCCTCCAAACAGAGATAGCAGTACGCCGGCCGCGACCGCCGAACCGATGACGCCGGCGACGTTCGGGCCCATGGCGTGCATGAGCAGGAAGTTGGACGGGTTCGCCTTCTGGCCCTCAACCTGGGAAACCCGCGCGGCCATCGGCACCGCGGACACCCCGGCCGAGCCGATGAGCGGATTGATCTTGCCGCCCGTCAAGACGCACATGAGCTTGCCGATGAGCAGGCCGCCGACCGTCGAGAAGCCGAACGCCACCAAGCCAAGGAAAATGATGAACAGCGTTTGGGCCTGCAAGAACTGCTTGCCGATGGCCGTAGCGCCCACCGTGAGCGACAGGAAGATCGTGACGATGTTGATGAGCGCGTTTTGCGCCGTGTCGGAAAGCCTGTCGACCACGCCGGCCTCGCGGAACAGGTTGCCCAGCATCAGCATGCCGATCAGCGGGGCGACCGAGGGCAGCAGCAAGATGACCAGGACCGCCACCAGGATCGGGAAGCAGATGCGTTCCACCTTGGACGGCGTGCGCGTTTCCTTCATGACGATCTCGCGCTCTTTCTTCGTCGTCAGCAAGCGCATGATCGGCGGTTGGATGAGCGGAATGAGCGCCATGTAGGAATAGGCGGCGATGGCGATCGGCGCCAGGTACTCCGGCGCCAGCCTGGATGTCAGGAAGATGGCCGTTGGACCGTCCGCGCCTCCGATGATCGCGATGGAGCCGGCCACATTCGGCGCGAAGCCGAGGGCGATGGCGATGATGAACGCCGTCGCGATGCCAAACTGGGCGCCCGCGCCCATGACCAGGCTCGACGGCCGGGAGAGCAGCGGGCCGAAGTCGGTCATCGCGCCGATGCCGAGGAAGATCAAGCATGGGTAGATCTGCAGCTTGACGCCCAGATAGAGGACGTCCAGCAGGCCGCCGTCGTGCAAGACCATCAGGTAGTCGATGTTGCCCGTGTTGTAGAACTCGGGGTGCATCAGCCCGCCCAGCGGGAGATTGGCCAGCAACATGCCGAAGGAGATGGGCAGCAGCAGCAGCGGCTCGAATTCCTTGACGATCGCGAGATAGATCAGAATGCCCGCGATGCCGATCATGACGAGGGATTCCCAGGTCAGGTTTGCAAAGCCGGAAGACGCGAAGAGTTCGTTGACGGCGTCCCAGAATGAGTTCACCGCTCCCCCTCCGTGCCGTTCAACGCCTTTTCCATAACACCCATGACGCGGGCGAAGGCCGCTACGGCCCCCCACAACACGATCAGCACGAGGAACACGACCGTCATACAGAACAGCCCCACAGTGACGGCTTCCGGAATGCTCATGCGCGCCATCCTAGCCCTGATCGCCGGACTGGCTCGCCCAAACGCCAGATGCGAGACTTGGCCGTGCGAAAGGCCGGCTAAATGGTAAAGGCGTCAGCCGCCCAGGTAGGCCTTGCGCACCTCGTCGTTGTCGGCCAACTCGGCCGCCGGGCCTTCCATCACGATCTGGCCGGTCTCCAGAACATACGCGTATTCGGCCACTGACAAGGCCATTTGGGCGTTCTGCTCGACCAGCAAGATCGTCGTCCCGGCGCGGTTCATGGCCTGGACGGTCTCGAAAATCTGCTCCACCAAGATGGGGGCCAAACCCATGGACGGCTCGTCGAGCATCAGCAACTTGGGACGGCTCATCAGCCCGCGGCCCATCGCCAACATCTGCTGTTCGCCGCCGGAGAGCGTGCCGGCGATCTGTTTGCGGCGTTCCTTGAGGCGCGGGAAGAGCGCGAACACCTGCTCCATGTCGGCGGCTGTCTTGTCGTTGGGGGCGGTGTAGGCGCCCATCTCCAGATTCTCGGCCACAGTCATCGACAGAAACAGCCGCCGCCCTTCGGGCACCTGGGCCAGGCCGCGCTTCAGCCTCTTGTGCGCGGGCAGTGTCGTGATGGCCTCGTCCAGGAAGGCGATTGTGCCGGTGCGGGGACGCAACAGCCCGGAAATGGTCTGCAGGATCGTCGACTTGCCCGCGCCGTTCGCGCCGATCAGGGTGACGATGGAGCCTTCGCGCACTTGCAGCGAAATGCCCTTCACCGCGTGGATGGCGCCGTAGAAGACGTTCAGGTCAGCGACCTTCAGCATCGGGCACCTCCTTCGCGGCTTTCTTCGTGGCCGATGAGCCGAGGTAGGCCTCGATGACCTTCGGGTTGTTCTGGATCTCGGAAGGCGTGCCTTTGGCGATCGTCTTGCCGAAGTTCAGCACACAGATGCCTTCGCAGATGCCCATGACCAAGCTCATCTCGTGTTCGATCACCAGCACCGCGATTTGGAACGTGTCGCGGACCTTGACGATGTTCTCCATCAACTCCGTGGTCTCGGACGGGTTCATGCCCGCGGCGGGCTCGTCGAGGAGCAGCAGCTTGGGGTTGGTCGCCAGCGCGCGGATGATTTCCAGCCGCCGCTGCACGCCGTACGGCAGCGAACCGGCCCGGTCCGAGGCCAGGTGTTCCATGGAGAAGATGGACAGCAGTTCGCGGGCGCGTTCATTGGCTTCGCGTTCCTGCTTCCAGTAAGCCGGCAGCCGCAAGATCCCGGCGAACATGCCGTAGCCGATGGAGTTGTGCAAACCCAACTTGACGTTGTCCAGCACGCTCAGCGACGAGAAGAGCCGGATGTTCTGGAAGGTGCGCGCGATCCCGGCTTTGCTCAACTGCACCGAAGTCATGCCCATCGTGTCGTGCCCGTCGAACAAGATCGTTCCCCGGGTGGGTTTGTAGACGGCTGTGAGCAAGTTGAACACCGTCGTCTTGCCCGCGCCATTCGGCCCGATCAAGCCCGCGATTTCGGTGGGGCTGACGGCCAGGTCCAAACCGTCGACGGCCGCCAGACCGCCGAAGTCGATGCCCAGGTTGCGGGTCTCCAGGATGGGCGCCTTGTCGGCGTCGCGTTCCGGCACGAAGTTCATGGCCGGCAGCGGCACCAGTTTCGTTTCGCGGTCAGGCATCGGCGTTCACCTCCGCTGTCTGTGCGGAGAATCGGGCCCGGATGCGGCGCGGAATCGCCTTCAAGGTGTCGTTGTTCGTGGCCAGCATCACCAGCACCAGCACGATGGCGTAGACCAGCATGCGGTAATCGTTGAAGTTGCGCAGTAGCTCCGGCAACACGGTGAGCAGCGCGGCGGCGATGATCGAGCCGGTCATGTTGCCCAATCCGCCCAGCACCACATAGACCAGCACCAGGATCGAAGTGTTGAAACCGAACTTGGTGGCGACGATGGTCGAGAAGCTCAACGCGTACAGCGTGCCCGCCGCGCCGGCCAGCGCCGCCGACGTGACGAACGCCATCAGCTTGTACTTTGTGACGGGGATGCCCACGGATTCGGCTGCGATGCGGTTGTCGCGCAGCGCCATGATCGCCCGCCCCGACCGGCTGTTGACCAGATTGAGCACAATGAACAACGTAACCAGGATGAGCACGAAACCGGCGATGAAGCTGCTCAGGTGGGGAATGTTGACCATGCCCATCGGCCCGTCCACGAGCACGCGGCCGTCCGGTTCGATGCCCAACTGCGAGGCGGCGACCAAGAAGCCGAAATGCAGCCCGTCCGAATCTTGCCCAATGGCCAGGCAGTTGATGATGTTCTTGATGATCTCGCCGAAGGCCAGCGTCACGATGGCGAGGTAGTCGCCGCGCAACCGCAGCACGGGGATACCGATCAGGAAACCGGCCACTCCGGCGAGGACGGCCCCGATGACCATGCCCACCACCAGGCGCAACGGCTCCGACGCGATGGCGGTGTCGAGCGACATGCAGGCCACCACGCCCGAAAACGCCCCGACGCTCATGAAGCCGGCATGGCCCAGCGACAGCTCGCCGAGCACGCCAACCGTGAGGTTCAGAGATACCGCCATCACGATGTAGGCGCAGATCGGGATCAACTGACCGCTCAGCGTCGCCGAGATGCCCCCCGTGGCCAGCAGCGACTGCACGATTACAAAGCCGAGGATGACCGTCACGTAGGGCAGCACATTGGGGCTGCCGACCTTGCGCACCGCCGTTCCCACCGGGCTGTCGGCCAGCGGCTGCAACACCTTGCGGACAAGGCTGAGGATCGACTTCATACCTTCTCCTGCACCACTTTGCCCAGCAGGCCGGTCGGTTTGACCAGGAGAACGATGATGAGGACGAGGAAGACGATGGCGTCCGAAAGCTGTGTGGAGATGTAGGCCTTGGCGAAGATCTCGATCACGCCCAGCAGGATGCCGCCGATCATGGCGCCCGGAATCGACCCGATGCCGCCGAACACCGCGGCGGTGAAGGCTTTGATGCCGGGCATGGCGCCCGTCGTGGGAGTGAGGTTGGGGTATGCCGAGCACAGCAGGATGCCGGCCACGGCTGCCAGCGCGGAGCCGATCGCGAAGACCACGGAGATGGTGGCGTTGATGTTGATACCCACCAATTGCGCCGCGCCTTTGTCTTCGGACGATGCCCGCATAGCCTTGCCCATTTTGGTCTTGCTAGTGAACCAGGTGAGCCCTGCCATGATGACGATGCAGCTTCCGATCGTCACCATCGTCGTCGCCGAAACGGAAAGGTCGTCATTGATCTTCCAAGAGGCGTCGCCGATTATCGCCGGGAACGATTTCACGTTCGAGGACCACAGCAACAGGGCGGAATTCTGCAAGAAATAGCTGACGCCGATCGCTGTGATCAGCACAGCCAAAGCGGAGGCTTGCCGCAATGGGCGGTAGGCCAGCCTTTCGATCGTGACACCCAGCAGCGTGCAGACCAGCATGGCCAACCCGATGCCCACGGGGGCCGGCAATCCAAACGAGGTAACCGCGAAGAAGCACACATAGCCGCCGACCATGATCACGTCGCCATGGGCGAAGTTCAGCATCTTGGCGATGCCGTAGACCATGGTGTAGCCCAAGGCGATGATGGCATAGATGCTCCCCAGGCTTACGCCGCTGATTAGGTGTGACCAAAAGAGCATGTCGAGAATCCTATAACGCCAAAGGGGAGAGCCGCCCATTCCAGAGCGACCCTCCCCTCAGGAAGTAGCTAACTGTTACATACCGACGTAAGCGCCGTCTTTGATGACCATGCCCTTGGGCTGCTTGGTCACCTGGCCGTTGGTGCCCCACGTCATCGCGTCGCCGGTCAAGCCGTCGAACGTCATCGACGTGAACTGGGCGATCAGGATGGTGTTGAGTTGCTCAGCCGTCATGTCTGCCGTCGCACCACCGGACGTCAGGGCCTGGTAGATGGCATAAATGCAGTCGTAGCCGTCTGCCGCGAATTGGTTCGGCGTGTCACCGTAAGCCGCCTTGTACTTCTCCACGAAAGCCGTCGTCTTCGCGTCGCTCGCGTCCGCGTTGAACGGGGTGAGCAACATGACGCCTTCAGCCAAAGACTTGTCGAAGTTCTCCACGTCCAAGATGCCGTCCATGCCGTCCACGCCGAAGAACTTGGGCGCGTAGTCGATGGACTTGGCCTGCGTGAAGATCAGCGCGGCGGGTGTGTAGTAGATCGGCAGGAACACCAGGTCGGCGCCGGCGTCCTTGGCAGCGGCGAGCTGCACGGAGAAGTCCTGCTGGCTATCTTCTGTGAAAGTCGTCTCGGAGACGATGCTCAGGCCGAGCTCGGTGGCCTTGGACTTGAACGTGTCGAAGATGCCCTTCGAATACACGTCGTCGTTCTTGTAGATGACGGCGATCTGCGTGCCCAGCTTCTGATCGAAGATGTACTGCGCGGATGCCGAGCCCTGGTTGGGATCGGCGAAGCACATCTGGAAATAGTTGTCCTTGCCGTCGGTCACCGACGTCGAAGAAGCCGACGGGGTGAGCGAGAAGATGTGATCCGCGTAGCTTTCGGTGCTGACGGCGAGCGCCGGGGTGCTGGTGACCGAGCCCAGCGAAACCTGCATGCCCCAGTCCTTCAGGGTGTTGTACGCGTTGACGGCCTTTTCGGCGTCGTGTTCGTCGTCTTGGTAGTTGAGTTCGAGCTGGATCCCGCCGAGCGCGTTGATCTCGTCGACGGCGATCTGCGCGCCGTTGCGGGCGGCCGTGCCGTAGAGCGCAGCCGGGCCGGTGAGCGGGCCAGTCGCCCCAACCTTGAACGCTGCCTGGGGAGCGTCGCCGCCCGAGGTGCCTTCCTGGGCCGTGGGCGCGGGCGAGCCGCTGGCACAGCCAGTGAACCCGGCCAACACGGTGGCGGCCAAAAGGCCAATGATGGACTTCTTCATGAGTTGTGATTCCTTTTCAAACGGAGGACTAGCGGTTATGTCGCCGTCTGCTTGCCCGAAGAGCTTACCAGCGGGCGTTGCACCCAGAACCGCGCTTTAGTTAACAATCTGGCTACAGATCACCCCGTGCGCCCCTCGCGTCATCCCCAGATTGATGCCGTGAACGACGCCAGTGAGGGATCACCCCGTGCGCCCCTCGCGTCATCCCGGACTCGTTCCGGGATCTCGGACGAAGTCCGTGTGCCCGCAAGGGCACCCCTACCCCTCCGCGTCATCCGGACTCGTTCCGGGGTCCCCACAAAGTATCGACGAACTTTGTGGGGTGGGGTCCGGGGTCCCCACAAAGTATCGAAGAACTTTGTGGGGTGGGGTCCGGGATCTCCGGACGAAGTCCGATTGCCTGTGGGCCGGGGGCGGGGCGCCCAGTAGAGTTGCGCCATGGAACTCGACGACCTCCGCAGCTTCTTCTCGGCCGACAAGTATCTAACGTCAACCGGGGTGGTCATCGAGGATGCCGGGCCCGGATGGTGCCGATGCAGCCTCCAGGCTGGCCCGGAGCACCTCAACGCCGGCGGTGCGGTGCAAGGCGGCGCGATTTACACCCTGGCGGATTCGGCGTTCGCGGTGGCCTGCAACTACGCGCATCTCGCGGCGGCGGACGGCAGGCTGACCGTCAGCCAGTCCGCTTCCATTTCCTACAGTTCGCCCGGTCGGCCCGGGACGGTGCTTTACGCCGAGGCGCGGCAGGTTAGCGGCGGCAAGCGGACGTGCGTGTTCCGCATCGACGTCACCGACGATCAGGGCAAGCTCATAGCCACGATGACGGGCAACGGCTTCACGATCGACCCGGCTTAGCCCCGCGTCGCCTTGACGTACTGCTTCGACGTAGCCGAGAGGCTTGGATAGCCGTCCTTGGAGCCGGTCACCTTTACTTGGATCTTCTTGCCCACATCCTCCGGCTGCAGCAGGTAGGTGTCCTGCGTGGCTCCCGCGATGGCCTTGCCGGAGCGCAGCCACTGGTAGCTCAGCGTCACAGCGCCTGGACCCCACACACCGGGGACGGCCGTCAGGAGCGACCCGACGCTCTTCTGGCCGGTAATGGTGGGCCGCACGCTGTTCAACTTGGCGACACGGATGGAGTATGTCTTCGACTTGGAACCGGCTTTGACCTTGATCTTGACCGTCCCGGAGCCCACAGCGGTCACCTTGCCAGTCTTATCCACGGTGACGATCTTCTTGTTGGACGTCGCGAACGTCACCTTGCCTGGCGCGGCGCTGGCCTTCGACCAACTGGCGTGCAGCCATACCTGCTGGGCCGGAGCCAACTCCTTCGGCGCGTCAGCCGAAACCTTCTTCACCGACGGCGGCTTGCTGACCACCTGCACTGCCACGGTGGCAGTCACCGGATTGCCGTCCACGCCGGGCGTCTTGGACGAAGCGGTTATCGTGGCGGTTCCCGTGGCTTTGCCGGTCACTTTGCCGGACGCGTTGACGGTGGCCACGGCCGGGTCGGAGGATTCGTAATCCAAGTCTTCGGTCTTGCCCGAGGTCAGATAGGCCAGGCCGCCGATTTGGAAGGTCTTCTTCCTTTTCACCACCACCGATGTCACCTGCGTGGCGACCTGTTCGGTGTAGTGGTAGCGCAGGTGCACCAAGGCGTTCAGCAGTTCGTCTTTGGCCTGGGCCAACTCGTCCGAACCAGGCGACCCTTCGGCTAGCAGCGCCTCTGCCGCCGCGACCTTCTCCAGCAGCGCGATGAACGACTCATTGGTGTACGACGCGGAGTTCAGGCCGGTGGCGAAGTCGACCAGGTCCCGCACGGCGGCAAGTTCATCCTCTGCGGGAGAGACGACCGGCGTCAGCGGCTCCAAGTCCGCGACTGCTGTCGTCAGCGCCACCAGCTTGGCGTCCACGGCGTCTTGGGTGGCGTACTGGTCCGCCACAACGGTGTCGCAGGCGTCCATGACCAGGCCCAAGGCGTGAACGGAGTCGGCGGTGTAACCCTTGAAGATGTCATGGGTTTCCAGCGCGCGGATGTTGGCGAGCAACGTCTGCAATTCCGCTGTCTGTGCGTGGCGCCAGATCTTCAGCTTGTAATAGGTCAGCACAACGCCGGCACGCACAGTGACATCGACCGCGGTTTCCGCGCCGGGAGCCAAGCTGGCATTCAGCGAGTCCGCGGTCGCGCCCTCGGTGACCAGCAAGTCCGCGTTGGTCACGGCCAACGTCGACGTCTCAACGTAGGCGGACACCACGTACTCGGTGCCCTGGGCGCCGTCGCCCTCGCTTGGCGTGACGTCCGCGCCGAACAGCTTCAGCAGCTTGCCCTGGATCATCTGGTCAGCGCCCACTTGAACGTCCAACGCGGCAGACCCGAACGATGTTTCCGTGGCCGGGTAGCGCACCTCATATTCACCGTTGGCGACATCGGTCGCCTCTCCGTCGCCGACATATTTCCACAGGTCATCGGAGCCCTTCGCGCGGTACTCAAAGGCCTTGCCGCTCACCTCGGTGATCCTCCCCGTCGCTTTGAGGTTGCTCTCGGAGTTGGCGGTGTCCACGTCACCCGGGCCGGGAGGAGCCGGACGGCCAGCGACTGCCAGCGTGCTCGGCGCCGAGGTGGCCGGCCCGTCGTGGATGTCAGCGGCCCCGGCCCGCCGCACCACGATGTCGCCGCCTCCGGCATCGGCAAACGCCGAAAGTGAGCCGTTAGCCGCGATGTCCTCGCCCGCTGCCGTCACCGCGTAGTCGGCGGCGCGCACGCCGCGCACGAACTCGATGGTCTCGGCGGCATAGTTGACGCGCAGCGTCTCCGCCCAGGTGGGCGCTTGAAACGCGGTGTAGACCTTCTCCTCCAGCAGTTGCGGCGCACTGGTGTTGTGCAAGTCGTCGCCGGCAACGCGCACGTAGAACGTGTATGCCTGGGCCCAACCCAGTTCTTCGTCCCAGCTATCGGAGCCGAGCTCAGCCTGCGGATCGTGCCAGGTGACCAGGTCGCGCGAGTATTCCGCGACGCCGTCGGCAGGCAGGCCGGAGGTCGCCTTGATCGACAGGCCGGCGCCGTCGTGGGTCAAGCTCACGGCGTCACTCAGGTTGCCGAAGCTCCACTCCGTCTTGCCGGTCACCACGAAGGTCAGCGAGCCCAGCGCCGTGTCGTCGGTGCCGGGGCTGGTGGTGTCGAAGCCGTCGTCGAAGTGCAGCACCAGGTTGGCCTGGTAGATGCCCGGCGTCAGCCCGGCCTTCACGCCGACCTCGTATTGGGCGTCGGTGGTCTGGCCGGTGGTCAACGCCGGCAGTTCCGCCGCGGTGGTGGCCCCCAGGTAGAACGCCTCGCCCGCGAACGCCTTGCCGTCCTTGGTGACGTCGGCAAGTTCGATGCTGGTGTGCCAGTCGGTCAACTGGTTTTGTTGGGCGTAGTAGTTGTTGTCCCGGATGACCACTTTCTGCATTTCGGGAGCGGGGTAACCGTAGTCCGCCGTCCCGAAATCCATGTCGGCGATGTCGATCGGGTGATCGTTGAGCCGCTGTATCCACGAGTTCGGCGTGTGCGTGGCCGGGTCGGCCTTGCTGCGGATGTAGGTGATGTCGGGGAAGTGGCAATGGCCCCACACCGATCCCCAATCGACGTCGCCCGGCCCGGGGTCAGGGTTATCCGGGCAGTAGAACTGGTACGACCCCGACGTAGCGGAGGATATCCACCACTCCTGGCGGGAATCGTTGTGTTCGAATATCAGCGTGGGAGCGGCCGGGCGCTTCAAGACCAGGAAATCGACCGGTTTGGAGGCGAACTTCTCCCCCGCCACCGCCGGTTCGCGGACCACCAGGGTCTGGTCCTCC
>JAISUR010000009.1 GCA_031271975.1 Propionibacteriaceae bacterium | reverse complement strand
CTGGCCCCTTCCCGGTCATCCCGACCACCCCACCCGTCGGCCCGACCACCCCACCCGTCGGCCCGACCACCCCACCCGTCGGCCCGACCACCCCACCCGTCGGCCCGACCACCCCCCTGTCATCCCGGACTTGTTCCGGGATCTCGGACGCAGTCCGTGTGCCCTGCCAAGGGCACGCCTGCGGCGCGCATGGGACTTCGTCCCAAGATCCCGGAACAAGTCCGGGATGACGGTGAGGGGGATCCCGGAACAAGTCCGGGATGACGGTGAGGGGGATCCCGGAACAAGTCCGGGATGACGGTGAGGGGGATCTCGGACGCAGTCCGTGTGCCCGCAAGGGCACGCCTCTGGGATAGTGTGGACGCCGTGCGAATCTCAGTGATCGGCTGCGGCTACCTGGGTGCGGTGCACGCCGCCGCGATGGCAGCGCTCGGACACGACGTCGTTGGCGTTGACGTGGACGCCGCCAAGGTGGAGTCGCTGTCCCGGGGCGAGGCGCCGTTCTTCGAGCCGGGCTTGGACGAATTGCTCGCCGCGGGTTTGGCGGCCGGGAAGTTGCGTTTCGCGACCGACTTCGCCGCAGCTGCCGCCGCGCAAGTGCATTTCTTGGCTGTGGGCACGCCCCAATTGAAGGGCAGCCGAGGCGCTGACATGAGCTTTGTGTACGCCGCCGTGGACGCGCTGGCGCCCTGCTTGCGGCCAGGAGTGCTCGTGGTGGGCAAGTCCACTGTGCCCGTTGGGACGGCGGCCGCTTTGGCTGAGCGGATCGGGCCGACGGGTGCACTGCTGGCGTGGAACCCGGAGTTCTTGCGCGAAGGATTCGCGGTGAAAGACACTTTGGAGCCGGACCGTATCGTCTATGGATTGCCCGGCGTCGGCGCGGACCAAGCGCGCGAGTTGCTCGACGCTGTCTACGCCAAGCTGCCCGAGTGCCCGCTCATCGCCACCGACTATGCGACGGCCGAATTGGTGAAGGTGGCCGCGAATTCCTTCCTGGCCACCAAGATCTCCTTCATCAACGCCATGGCGGAGGTGGCCGAAGCGGTGGGGGCCGACGTCACGCAACTGGCCGATGCCATCGGACACGACCCGCGCATCGGGCGGCGGTTCCTCAACGCCGGGGTGGGGTTTGGCGGCGGCTGCCTGCCCAAGGACATCCGGGCGTTCCAAGCGCGCGCCGACGAGCTTGGCGTGGGCCGCGCCGTCGAGTTCTTGGACCAGGTGGACGCCATAAATCTGCGCCGCCGAGAGCGTGTCGTGGAACTCGTGCTGGAAACGCTGGGGCCCGAGTATCAAGGGCACCGCGTCGCCGTGCTGGGCCTGGCGTTCAAACCTGAATCCGATGACGTGCGGGATTCACCCGCGCTGGATGTGGCCGTCAGGCTGCACGGGCTCGGCGTTGACGTGGTCGCCACGGATCCGCACGCCATCGACAACGCGCGCCGGCTGCACCCGCAGTTGGCTTTCGTTGCCACCGCCGAGGAGGCGCTGGCCGGCGCGGAGGTTGTGGTGCTGGTGACGGAGTGGGCGGCTTATCGTGGGCTCGATCCGGCCGCCGCCGCGAAACTGGTCGCCGTGCCGGTGGTCATCGACGGGCGCAATTGCCTGGATGTCCCGGCTTGGCGTGCCGCGGGTTGGCGCTACCTCGGCATGGGGCGGTAGCCGCCACCAGGCCGCGGGCCGCCGTGGCGCGCAAAGACTGTCCTACCGCACGCCTATCCTTGTTTCCAAGGGGGATAAATGGCATACAAGACGAGGCAGGTAACGCTCGACGGCATCGACATCAAGGTGACCTATAAGCCCATCCGCAATCTGCGGCTCGCGGTGAAGCCGCCGGACGGCTCGGTGCGCGCTTCTGTGCCCACGGGCACGTCCGACGCGGCGCTGTGGGCCTTCTTGCGGCCGCGCGTGAGTTGGATCCGCGAGGCGCATCACCGCATGGTCCGCCCGGTGCGCGAGCCGAAGCATGTCGAGTCGGGCGAGAGTTTTCCCTTGTGGGGCGCCGATTACACGTTGGTTCTGGTCCCGTGGGCGGGGGAGCGGATCGACGAGGCCGTCAACGTGGCGGGAGAGCATCTTTATCTGTCCGTTCCGCGCCATTCCGGCGAGGCTTCCCGCAAGCGCGTGCTGGAGCGGTGGTATCGGGCGCAGGTGGCCGCGGCCATCGAGGCGTTGCGCGTCAAGTGGGAGCCGACATTCGACGTGCGCCCGACGGAGTATTCGATCCGCTTCATGAAGACGCGTTGGGGTTCCTGCAATCAGACGACGGGCCGTGTCAACCTCAATTTGGAGTTGGTGAAACACCCTCCCGACATCATAGAGAACACGTTTGTCCACGAGTTGTGCCACTTGATCACGCACGGGCATGGGCCGCAGTTTCAACTCGAAATGTCGCTGCGTCTGCCGCATTGGCGCGCGGAACGCAAGCTGACCAAAGGCATCGTGATCGGCAACTCATTCTGGGAGTGACGCTGGGGCGTTCCTGGCCCGGCGCCGGTACCAAGTCCACAGGCATGCCGAGCAGACGGTGAATCCCGCAGACGTCAGCATGAGTGTTTCCAGCGACACGGCCACTGCCGGGGCGATCAGCCCCACGATGACGGCGTTGGTCAACAGTGAGATGAACGACTGCACCGAGGAGGCCGCCCCGCGATACTTCGGGTAGAGCTCCAACATGGCGAGAGTCTGGATCGGGAAGACGAGCGAGATGCCGAACGTGTACAGCGGCATTGGGATCACAATCCAGGGCAACTGCGCGGTGGGCTCGAAGAATGCGAAGCCGACCAGCAGGGCGACGCCCGTCAGCGCGCAGACGTACCCGGTCCAGGCCAGCCGCCAGCGGTAGCGCTCGTCGTTGAAGTGGGAGGTTGTCCAAGAGCCGGCGATCATCCCGGAGAACAGCGGCACGAACAGCACCCAGAAATCGGTCTCGCCCAGGTGGACCAGATCGGTGATGAACAGCGGGGCGGATGAGATCAGGACGAATTGGCCGCCGAAGTGTATCGCCCCGATGAAGGCGAGCAGGCGGCCGGTGGGGTTGAGCCACACCTTGTAGAGCGAGACGAACAGGAATCGCCCGTCGAAGCGGGTGCGGTTTTGTTTCGGCAGCGTCTCCTTCGCGCCGCAGAGGACGAGCGCGAGGAGCACGGCTGCGAACAGCACCAGAAACCAGAAGACACCGCGCCAACCGTCCCAGCCGAGCAGGTAGCCGCCGATGATGGGGGCGATGGCCGGCGCGAGGCCGAAGATCATGGCGATCTGCGCCATGACGCGTTGGGCTTCTTCTCCTTCGAACACGTCGGGGATCATGGCGCGGGAGACTATCTGGCCGGCTCCCGCGCAAATGCCCTGCAGGGAGCGGCAGATCAGCAGCACCGGCAGGCTGGGGGCGAGCGCTCCGAGCAGCGAGGCGAGTCCGAACCCGGTGACCCCGACGATGATGACCGGCCTGCGGCCCAACGCGTCGGAGAACGGGCCGTGGAACAGGCTCATCGCGGCGAAAGACAACAGGTAGACGCTGACCGACTGCTGCAGGGCCGCGTTGCCGACGTGCCATTCGGCGTCCATGCGCTCGAAGGCTGGGAAGACGGCGTCGATCGCAAAAGGCCCAAACATGCCCAGCCCCGCCAGGACCAGCAAGAAGAGCCACTTCGGCCCGACATCCACCTTCCTAGCCATCGGCTTCGGCCGTTCCCTTCAGCTCGTCGGCCGTCCTCTCCACCCCGTCATCCTGAACTTGTATCAGGATCTCCGGACGAAGTCCGGCTGAGGAGCCCCTGGGATGAGTGTCTTCGGACGAAGTCCGTTTGCGCCGCTCGTAAATCACATAAGCCGTTGCCAGCGCCAGTGCGGCGGTGACCACGACGCAGATGCTCCCGTACGTGACCATCACGGCGCCATGCCAGTCGAAGTAGGGGAGGGTGGCGAAGAGCACGCCGGTCATGACGGCGTTGCCTACGGCCGTGGAGACCCGTTCGGTCATTGACTTGACCCCGCCGGCCGTTCCAGCCATTGGGACTGGCACGTTCAGCATGGCGAGGGTCTGGTTGGCCGCCCCGAATGCTCCTTGGCCCAGCCCATAGATTCCGAAGGTGAGTAGCAGCCACCACGGGCTCCAGCCGCCGTCCCGGGCGCCCCAAACGACGCCGACCGAACTGAAGATGCCGATGGCGATGATGCCCAACACGCCGATGACCAGCTTGTCTTTCCAGGCGAGCACGTACTTGCCCGCCCACATCGCTCCGAAACAGCTCAGCACGGCGTTGGGCAGGCCGATCATGGAGGCTTGCAGCGCGCTCCACCCCAGGCCTTGCTGCAAGAACATCGCGACGACGACGAAGATGGACGTCACGCCGAGGAAATCCATGGCCGACACGAGCGTCTGGTGGGTGAAGGAACGCAGTTTGAGCAGTCCGAGGTCGACCATGGGCTCATGCCCGGCTCGCCCGTACCACCATTCCCAAGCGAGCCAGCCCAGCCCGAGCAGGACCGCCGCGCCGAGCAGCCAGAAACGCCAACCCACCGTTTCGCCAAGCATGAAGGGGAGCATCACGCAGACCACCGCGCCGGTCAGCAGCGCAGCTCCCAGCGGGTCAAGGTCCAGGCGGCGCCGTTCGGCTTGCTTCCCGGGGGCATGCCGGCGTTCGCGTTCGGCCTCGAACGGCAGCCAGCGCAAAGCGAGCACGCAGCCGAGCAAGCCCAGCGGAAGGTTGAGCAGGAAGGGAACCCGCCAGCCGAGGTCTGCGCCGAGGAAAGTGATGAGCAAGCCGGTGGCGAGCGGCCCGACCGCAACCGACGCCGCCACGACCATGCCTTGCAGCGAGTAGGCTTTGGCGCGGCCTTTGCCCCGGAAGTGCTGCTGGATCATCCCGACTGTCTGCGGGCCCTGCATGCCGGCGCCCATGCCCTGGAACACGCGGGCGACATTGAGCGACAACGGATCGGATGCGAGCCCGCAAGCAGCCGAGGCGATGGCGAAGATGCCCAGCCCCGCGCAGAAGATGGAACTGCGCCCGATGACGTCGCCCAGCCGCCCCGACGGCACTAGGCAAATCCCAAAAGCGAGCGCATAGCCGGAAAGCACCCACTGGATGTCGGAGGAAGCCGCGTCCAAAGAGGCCTCGATTGAAGGCATGGCGACGTTGACCGAAGAAATCTGAATCAGGGCGAGTGCCATCGGCACCATGTTGACAAGCAAGATCAGTCGCCGGTCGAAGCTGCGAGCCACGCCGGGAATGCTGATCTTGTAGATGTTCCGCTTATCCGGCCCCGCCACGTTCAACTCCAATTCCCGCCGTACACCCTATCGCGACAGCCCGAGCCAACGCGTGTCACCGCCGACCCCGCCACGACGGAAGTGTTTCGATTAACCCAGATTCCCTTCCGCCACCCGACGCGCTAAGCTATTCCGGCTCCGGAAATCCGGACATGGTGGCTGTAGCTCAGCTGGTAGAGCTCCTGGTTGTGGTCCAGGCGGCCGCGGGTTCAAGTCCCGTCAGCCACCCTTGAGTGTCCAGGATCAAACCTATTCGTCGCTTCGCTCCTCGAGACGCCACGCTACGAACGCTGTCGCGTTCGGCGTGATCGTCTGCGACGGTTTGTACCGGCCTTCTTGGCTTCTTGTTCCCTTCCGTGGCTGTGACTAGGGCGAACGCTGCGGCTTCCTGTTGAGTCTCCTTGTCGAGGAAGTACGTGTAGGGCGGTTCGAGCTGGATTAGGAGGGTTCGGCGCTGGTTCAGACCGTCGCATCCTGGGTCTTCGTCGCCGTCACGCTCGCACACTTCGATCCGCTTGAAGAACGTCTGGTTCGCCAAGCGGCGGGTATCGGCGTTGGCCATCTGATACAGCTTGGCCGGATCGGCCAGCAGGGCGAGGGCGTCTTCCAAGTGGTGGCGAGCCGAAGCGTAATC
>JAISUR010000049.1 GCA_031271975.1 Propionibacteriaceae bacterium | reverse complement strand
CTGGGATCAAGCCCCACAAAGTGTCCTCGCTTCGCTGCGGTACTTTGCGGGGACCCCTGATTGCCACCAGGCTCCCTTTCCCGTCATCCCGGACAAGTTCTGGGATGACGGACGGAGTCCGCTGGGTTCGCGCTGTTGCGTTCGAAGACGTCCGGGGTGCCGCTGTTGTCGGAATCCAAGCCTTCCTGCTCCTCGACGGCCTTGTAGTGGCGGCTGCGCGCGCCCAGAATGATCGCCGCCACCACGGCGGAGATGACGCTGGCCACGATGATGCCGACCTTGCCGACATCATCTTCGTGGGTGCCCTGGCCGAAGCTCAACTCGCAGACCAGCAGCGCCACTGTGAAACCGATGCCGCCCAACACGGAGAGCCCCAGCACGTCGATCCAGGCGATCTCGTCGTCGAGGCGCGCGTGGCCGATCTTGGTCACCACCCACGTCGTCGCGAAGATGCCGATGGTCTTGCCCGCTGGCAGGCCGATGATGATGCCCAGCCCGATCGGGGACGTGACCGCGTCCACGAATCCTTGCCAGCCGCCCAGCGTGACGCCAGCGGAGAAGAAAGCGAAAACCGGCGCGGCGATCGCCGTTGAAGTGGGCCGGACCAGGTGTTCCATCGACTGCGCCAGCCCGGACCCGTGGCCGCTGGCGCCGACCGGCACCATGAAGGCCAGCACCACCCCGGAGATGGTCGCGTGGATTCCCGAGTTGAAGAAGAACACCCAGGTGATGAACGCGACGACCGACAGCACGGCCGTCGAAATGATCTTGTGTTTGCGGATCCATCTGCGCGCGAACTGCGTCAACGCCATGAAACCGAGCGTCGGAATGGCGGCCAGCGCCAAGAACTCCAAGTGGAGGTCGGTCGCGTAGACGATCGCGATGATCGCGATGCCGATCAAGTCGTCGGCGACAGCCAACGTCAATAGGAACGTGCGCATGGCCGCGGGCAGGTGGCCGCCGATCACGGCCAACACGCCGACGGCGAAGGCGATGTCTGTGGCCACCGGGACGGCCCAGCCACGCATCGCGTTGGCGTCCCCCCAAGTGACCAAAACGAAAATGACGGCCGGCCCGAGCGCCCCGCCGCAAGCCGCCGCGACCGGGACCACGGCCTTCTTCGGATCTGACAGGTCTCCCGCGACGAACTCGCGTTTCAACTCCAGCCCGACCAGAAAGAAAAAGATCGCCAACAAGCCGTCAGCGGCCCAATGGCCCACTGACAAATGGAGGCCCAGGATGTCCGGCCCCACTTCCAAATCACGCAGACCCGCGTAAGCCGCCGGCGCCACGTTCGCGAAGACCATGGCCGCCACGGCGGCGACGAGCAGCAGCGCGCCGGAGGTGGTCTCCTGCTGCAGGATGCCGCGGACGCGGCGGTACTCGGCGTAGCTGCCCCGTGCCAGTACCAGGCGTTCTTCGCTCACCAGATCTTCACCCGGCTTTCCGGAGGCAGCCAGGCGGCGTCGGATTCGGCGACGTCGAACGCCGCATAGAAGGAATCGAGATTGCGCACCACTTGGTTACAGCGGAATTCCTCGGGGGAGTGCGGGTCAGTCGCGATCTGCTGCCGCAGGGCGGCCTCGCGGCGCAGGCCCTGCCAGCACCGGGCCCACGACAAGAAGAAGCGCTGCGCGGCCGGGATGTCTGACGGCTCGGCCGCCCTACCGCTCAACTCCCACGCCTGGTAGGCGATACCCAGCCCGCCCAGGTCGCCGATGTTCTCGCCGATCGTCAACGCGCCGTTTACGTGGACATCGGGGGCCTGCGCGGGGGAGAGCGCGTCGTACTGGCCGATCAGCGCCTTGGTGCGTGCTTCGAAAGCCGCGCGGTCTTCCGGCGTCCACCAATCGCGCAGCCGGCCGTCGCCGTCGCAGGTCGAGCCCTGGTCGTCGAACCCGTGTCCAATTTCGTGTCCGATGACCGCTCCGATGGCGCCGTAGTTTTCCGCGTCGTCGGCCAGCGGATCGAAAAAGGGCGGCTGCAGGATCGCCGCGGGGAAGACGATCTCGTTGCGCAGCGGATGGTAATAGGCGTTGACGGTCTGGGGCGTCATCAGCCATTCGTCCCGTATCGGCCCGCCCAGCTTCCCAATCTCGTAGTCGCTGGCCCACTGTGCGCAACGCAGCACGTTGCCGACCAAGTCTGACGGGTCGACTTCCATGCCATAGTTTTTCCACACGTTCGGGTAGCCGATCTTCGGCGTGAACTTGGACAGCTTGCGCAGCGCCTCGCGGCGGGTGGTGTCCGTCATCCAATCCAACTCGAAGATGGAGTCGTGGTAGGCGTGTATCAGCCACTCGACCATGCGTTCGGCGCGGCGCTTCGATTCGGGTGGGAAATGCTTGTCGACGTACAGTTTTCCGACCGCCTCGCCCAGGAACCGCTCCACCAACTCGACCCCGCGCTTCCAACGGTCCCGAATCTGCGGCGTGCCTTGCAGCACCGTGCCATAGAAGTCGAAATGCGATTGCGCGAAGGCTTGCGGCAGATAGGGCGCGAGGCCGGAGACCAGCGCCCATTTGGCCCACAGCTTCCAATCACCCAGGCGGGACTCGCTCAGCAAAGCCTCCAGCCCGGACACATAAGACGGCTGCATGACGACCACCCGCTCCTGCGGCGGCACGCCGGCCGCGCGGAGCATGGACGCCCACGGCTCGGCCTCGGGCAGCGGGTTGTACATGGCGACCATGTCCCGAGTGCGCACCTTGTCCCAGTGCAAGGCAGCGATCTCGCGCTCCAGGCCGACGACTATGGCGCCGGCGCTGGAGGTCAACTGCGCCAGGGAGAGCATCACGTCGACGTGCTCGGTGTATTTTGCAAGAATTGGAGCATGCTCCGGCAGGCGGTAGTACTCCTCGTCGGGCAGGCCCAGGCCGGACTGGGCGACGAAGAGCGCATACCGGGACGGATCGCCAGGATCCGCGTCGACTTCCCGGGCCAAGGGTGCGTCTATGCCACGGCGGATGCTCCGGCCGAAATAGGCCAGCAGTGCGGCCACCGAATCGATCGCGTCGATCTCAGCCAGCAGCGTCCGCAAGGGGGACACTCCCAGCGCGTCTATGCGGTCCGCGTCCATGAACGACGCGTACAGCGCCTCCACCTTCGCCGCCTGCGATCCGGCCGGGGAGCCGGACAAGTTGGCCAGAATATCGCGGATGGCCGCCTCGGAATCGTCGCGGAGCTTGATGAAAGCGCCCGTCGCAGAGCGGTCGTCCGGGATCACGGCACTGGCCAGCCAGCGTCCGTTGACGTGGCGGAAAAGGTCATCTTGCGGCCGCACGTTCGGGTCAAGGTCGAAAGTCACATCGTCCACCCTATCGGCAGGCGGCGGGCGCGTAACGAACCTGTGACCCGGGCGCGGTACAGTCTTCGCCGTGAACGCCCTGACATCCCATCGGAAAGGCCTGCTCTGCGGCCTTTCCGCGTATCTGCTTTGGGGCGTTTTCCCGCTGTACTTCCTGCTCGTCGCCGCCGCGCCCGCCCTCGAAGTCATCGCGCACCGTGTGCTCTGGACGCTGGTGCTGTGCCTGATCGGCGTGACCGCGCTGCGGCGATGGGGGGAGTTCCGGGCGGTGATACACGACCGCGCGACATTGCTGCGTTTGGTCGTCGCCGGGGTGCTGGTGTTGTCCAACTGGTCCATCTACGTGTTCGCCGTGCTCGCGGGGCATGTTGTGGACGCCTCGCTGGGCTATTTCATCAACCCGCTGGTGACGGTGATGCTGGCCGTTGTGGTGCTGCGCGAGAAACCGCGCCCGCTACAACTCGCGGCGCTGGCCATCGGCGGTACGGCCGTGCTGGTAGTGGTGATTTGGTATGGGCAGGTTCCCTGGGTCGCGCTGCTGCTCGCGCTGACATTCGCCGTCTACGGGCTGATCAAGAAGCAGGTGGATGTGTCACCGATGGTCGGGCTCGGCGTCGAAACCACGCTGCTGGCCCCAATCGGGGCGGGCTACATCATCTTCTTGTCCGTGACCGGTGCGAGCACCCTCTGGCTGAACCCCGTCCACACGGCGGCGCTGTTCTCGGCGGGCGTCGTGACGGCCGCGCCGCTGCTGTTGTTCGCCGCCGCCGCCCGGCGCATTCCGCTCACCACCGTGGGCCTGCTGCAGTACGCCTGCCCCGTGATGCAGTTCACCCTCGGTGTGACCGTCTTCGGCGAGGAGATGCCGCTGGCCCGCTGGGTGGGCTTCGCTCTCATCTGGGTGGCCCTGATCGTGCTTACGGTGGACACCATCGCCGGGAAGCGAAACACCCAGCCTGGTGGGGAGCCGGACTTCGTCCGAGATGCCGGAACAAGTCCGGCATGACGGGGAGGGGTTATTCGATCGTCCAGGTGTCCTTGCCGGTGATCAGCTCCTGCAGGGCGGCGACCCGGTCTTCGGGCCAGCTCAACTGGGCGCGGGCCAAGTCGTCGCTGGTGGGCTTTTCGACATCGCGGAAGATGCCGATCGGCGCCCGCGTGATGACCCCGGCGTCGGTGAGTTGCGACAGTTCGAAAGCCAACCCCGCGTTCGTCTTGTCGTGGACGACCGGGGTTCCCGCCGTGGCCACTTCCAGCACGCCCTGGGCGTTGCGGACGACCGAGAGTGAGTTGTCTTTTCCGAACACCACCGGCTGGCCGTCGACCAGCGGGATCAGTTCGGCGTCCGGGCCCTTCAGGGCGTCGAACGCCCCGTCGTTGAAGATCTGGCAGTTCTGGAAGATCTCCACCAGCGCGGCGCCGCGGTGTTCGATGGCCGCTTTGAGCACTTCAGTCAGATGTGCCCGCTGCGAGTCGATTGTGCGCGCCACGAAGGTGGCGCCGGCTCCCAGCGCCAGCGACACCGCGTTGAAGGGCTCATCCACCAGTCCGAATGGCGTCGACTTGGTTATCTTCCCGCGCTCCGAGGTGGGAGAAGCCTGGCCTTTCGTCAACCCGTAGATGCGGTTGTTGAACAAGATGATCGTGATGTTCACGTTGCGGCGCAGCGCGTGGATCAGGTGGTTGCCGCCAATTGACAGCGCGTCGCCGTCGCCCGTCACCACGAGCACGGCCAGATCCTCACGGGCCAGCGCCACGCCGGTCGCGATGGCCGCCGGCCGGCCGTGGATGGCGTGCATGCCATAGGTGTCGACGTAGTAGGGGAAACGCGACGAGCAGCCAATGCCCGAGACGATCACGAAGTTCTCCTTCTTGATCCCCAGCGTCGGCAGCAGGCCCTGGAACGTAGCCAGCACGGCGTAGTCGCCGCAACCGGGGCACCAACGCACTTCCGTGCCGGGGACGAAGTCCTTGCGCGTCAACGGGCCGCTGGCCGCGGGAACGAGATCGAGGCCCTTCATTTCGCCTCCTCCGCGTCGATGATTGGCAATAGGTGGTCGGCCAGTTCCGCTTGTGACAGCGGCAGCCCGAACGTGCGGTTGTACGGCTCGGCGGGCACTAAGTATTTGGCCCGCAGCACCCAACTCAACTGGCCCTGGTTGACTTCGGGAACGATGACGCGCTGGTAGCCCTTGAGTGCCGCTCCGAGATTGGCGGGCAGCGGGTTGAGGTGGCGCAACTGGATGCGGGCGACCTTGCGCCCAGTCTTGCGTACGCGTTGGGCGGCAGCCCAGACCGCGCCGTAAGCCGAACCCCAACTGACCAGGCAGACTTTCGCGTCGCCGTCCGGGTCGTCCACACGCGCGTCGGGCACCGGGATGGACTCCACTTTCGCGCGGCGCAACTCGATCATCTTGGCGTGGCTTTCCGGATCGTAGGCGACGGCCCCGGTCTCGGGTGTCTTCTCCAAGCCGCCGATGCGGTGCTCCAAGCCGGGTGTGCCCGGGACGGCCCAGGATCGGGCCAAAGTCTGAGAGTCACGCAGGTACGGCAAGTACTTGCCGTCGGGCCCATTCGGCTCGGTGGCGAAATCCGGCTCAATCGGCGGCAACGCGGCGATGTCGGGGATCCGCCACGGCTCGGCGCCGTTTCCGATGTAGCCGTCGGTGAGGCAGAAGACCGGCGTCCGGTACTTCACCGCGATGCGGGCCGCTTCATAGACCGCGTCGAAGCAGTCCATCGGCGAACCGGCGGCGACAACGGGCAGCGGGGCCTCGCCGTGCCGCCCGTAGAGGGCCTGTAGCAGATCTGCCTGCTCTGTCTTCGTGGGCAGGCCGGTGGACGGGCCGCCGCGCTGCACGTTGACGATTACCAGTGGCAGTTCCAGCATCACAGCCAAGCCGATGGTCTCCGTCTTCAAGTCGACGCCGGGGCCGGACGTCACTGTCACGCCCAGATTGCCGGCGAAGGATGCTCCCACGGCAGAACACGCCGCTGCGATCTCGTCTTCGGCTTGGTAGGTCATCACGCCGTGGGCTTTGGCTTCGGCGAGGTAATGCAGCACGTCGGATGCCGGGGTGATCGGATAGGCACCCAGGAAGAGGTTCAGGCCGGACTTGGCGGCGGCGGCCATCAACCCGTACGCCGTGGCGCGGTTGCCGGAGATCTGGCGGTACGTGCCGGCGGGCAGTTTCGCCTTCTTCACCTCGTAGCGCGTCGCGAACATGCCGCTCGCGTCCCCGTAGATGTGGCCGGCCTTGAACGCCGCGATGTTGGCCTGCTGGACCAGCGGGAGCTTGGCGAACTTCTGCTCCAGGAAGCCCAAGGTGCCTTCGACCGGGCGGTTGTACAGCCAACTCAACAGACCCAACGCGTAGAAGTTGCGGGTGCGCCCCGCCTCGCGCCTGCCGACGCCGAGCGGTTCCACCGCGGCCTCCGCCTGTCCGGTCAGATCGAACGCCGCCAACTGATACCCCTCCAGGGAGCCGTCGGTGAGCGGGTCCGACTCGTAGCCCACTTTGGCAAGCGAGCGCGGCGTGAATTCTGCCGTGTCGGCGATGATCAGGCCACCCTTTTCCAAGTCGGCGAGATTCGCCTTCAGGGCGGCTGGGTTGAGCGCAACTAGAACATTCGGGTGGTCGCCTGGCGTGTGGATGTCGTAGTTGGCGATTTGCACCTGGAAGCTGGACACGCCCCCGATCGTCCCCTGCGGAGCGCGGATTTCCGCCGGGTAGTTGGGGAGTGTGGAGAAATCGTTGCCCGCCAGCGCGGTGTCGGCGGCGAACCGATCTCCAGCCAATTGGATGCCATCGCCCGAGTCCCCCGCGAAGCGAATGACCACTCGGTCGACCTCGGCCATTGAAGTCCTCCTTGAAATAGGCCGTCGTTCATCCTACGCCGGTTGGTCGGACCAATTCGCACCATCTCCGCGTTTCTCGGGAATTGAACCAAATCGTTATTTGCCAGGTACGCGGTTCCAAGTCGCGGCTCAGGCGAGACCACTAGGGTGGAATTTGTGATCGACGAACTCCGCCTCGCCTGGGCGCAACCGGCCACCCGCCGGGGCACGCTGGGCACGGCGCTGCTGTTCGCCGGTTCGCTGACGCCCGCGTACCTGCCGCAGAATTCGCCCTGGTGGGAGCCGTTGCGGGCATTGGGATGGGACACCTGGGAAGCGCGGGCGGTCGGCACGGCGCTGGTGGTGGCAGGCGTCGGCTTGCTGGTTCACTCGTGGTTTGCGCTGCGCCCGTCGTATCCAGTGAAGTTGAAGTACTGGGCGGTAGGCGTCTTCTGGGCGCTCCCGCTGCTGTTCGCACCGCCGGTCTTCTCGCACGACGCCTACGGGTACGCCGCCGAGGGATGGCTGCTGCACAACGACATGAACCCTTACGACTTCGCCGTGAGCACCCTGCCTGGTCCGTTCGCGGACCAGGTGGCTTGGCTGTGGCGCTACGACACCGCCATGTATCCGCCGTTGAGCCTGCGCATCTTCCACCTGGCGGTGTTGGCAGGGGGGCTCAACCCGTACTACGCGACGCTGATGCTGCGCATTCCGGCGCTGGCCGGCGTCGGCCTGCTGGCGTACTTCCTGCCGCGTCTGGCCAAGCATTCCGGCGCCGACGTGCGGCGGACGTGCTGGTTCGCCACCGTCAACCCGGTTCTGCTGATCGACTTCATCGGAGGCATGCACAACGACGCGCTGATGGTGGGCCTGATCGTCTTCGCACTGTGGTTGGCGGCAGCGCTGCCGGACAGGTTTGGCGGGTCCAAGTGGCGGTCCGCGGCGGCATTTCTGGTACCCGCTGTGGTCGTGGGGGTGGCCGCGGCGGTCAAACAGCCGGCGTTCTTGGCGGCGTTGGCGGTCGCGCTCATCGGGCACGGCGTCGCTTCGTTGCGCTGGCGCGACGTATGGCCGGGCCTGTGCCGCATCGTGGGCGCGTTGGCCGTGTCCGCGGCGACATTCGCGGCAATCACCGAGGCGTCCGGATTGGGCTACGGCTGGGTCAAGGCGGCGTCCGTGCCCGGCAAGGTGGTGACGCTGGCGCCGGTTTCACTCATCGGCAACGGTTTGCGTGCGGGGTTGGCTTATTTGGGCCAGGCCGAGGCCGGGGAGATCGCCTTGCAAGCCACTCAGGCCGTCGGCCTGCTCGTTTTCGCCGTGTTCGTGGTCCACTGCGGGTTGACTGTCGGCCGCACACAGCCGGTCACCTTCTTGAGCCGTTCTTACCTGGCGTTCGCCTTCACCGGGCCGGCGATGCATCCGTGGTATCTGACGTGGGGTGGATTGCTGCTGCCGCTGTCGAATCCGGGGCCGCGCACTGAACGTGCCGCGATCATCTTCACGGCGGCGCTGACCGCCTATGGGGCCGGAAACTTGGCCTGGCGCAACGAGGCCTTGCCGCTCGGGTTCGCCGCCTTGGGATTGGTCGGCGGGCTGCTTTGGCGGCATTTGAGCGAGAATCGCAGTACCGCGGCGCGACAACCAGGGATAGAGTGATCCCGTGTCTGTGGAAGTGGTGGTTAGCGACGGTGTGGGTCGTCTGACTTTGAACCGGCCCGGGGCGATCAACGCCCTCACGCTGGAGATGATTTCGGCGTTGGCCGCGGCGTTGGATTTCTTCGAGGAGAACGACCTCGTCGAGCGCGTCGAATTGCGCGGCGAAGGCGAGCGGGGCTTCTCGGCGGGGGCGGATGTGCGCCAATTGCGTGATTGGGCGCTGGAAGGTCGCGACACGTTAGAGTTCTTCGCCAGCGAATACCGGCTGAACCAGCGCATCCTGACTTATCCCAAGCCCTTCACCGCGTACCTGCACGGCATCACGATGGGCGGCGGCATGGGAATCTCCGTGCACGCGGGGGAGCGTGTCGCGGACGCCAACACAGTGATGGCCATGCCGGAGACCAAGATCGGGCTCTTCCCGGATGTCCTGATGAGTTGGCACCTGGCCTGGCTGCCATCCGACATCGGTACGCACCTGGCCATGTCGGGTGCGCCGTTCAACGTGGGGGACGCCCTGTGGCTGCGCTTGGTGGATACCTGCGAAGGCACGGCTCCCGATCCGGTGCTCCCCGAGCAAGCCGAGTGGATCGCGGAATGCTACGTGGGCAGCGACCCCGCCGCGATCGTGCAGCGGCTGGAGCAGCACTCGTCGCCACAGGCGCGGGCCGCTGGGGCCCAGTTGCGGGAGCGCTGCCCGTTGTCCGTGGCCGTTTCGTTGGAGGCCATCCGCCAGGCGCAGGAGATCCACACCTTGGAAGAGCAGGTGGCGCAGGAGACCGTGCTTGCGCACCACATGTCGCTGCGGCCGGATTTCTCGGAGGGCGTTCGCGCCCAGCTCGTCGACAAGGACTTCGCCCCGAAGTGGCAGCACGCCCGCATCGAAGACGTTACGCGCGCAGAAGTGCTGGCCGCCTTCGAGACCCATCCTGAGGTATAGTTGTTCTTGCCCCTTAGTTACCCGAAACGCACTAGGAGTCCAAGAATGGCACCCCGAAAGTCCATCATGGCTGCCGCGGCAGCCCTGTCCCTATCCATCCTCGCCGGCTGCGGCAGTTCTACGCCCACCTACGATGTCGCCAACCTGCAGCCGGTGCCTTTCGGCAACACGACGATCAAGGTCGATTCGACCTGGGTCAAGCATGCTGACGGCGAAACTGGCGCGTATTACACCGACTACAAGGATCCTTCCAAGACCACGGACGCCGACCCGGTCAACGCGCAGGTCAACCTGCTCACCCAGCAGTGGCGCACCGAGCCGATGACCGAGGAGGAGTACCGCGCGATCTGGGAGGCGGCCGAAGCTTCGATGCAGTCCACCGTGGTCGACCCGATCGTGAACAATTTCTGCAAGGTCGGCACCGGTGAAATCGGCGAGCTGACACTGGTCAACAACGCTGACTGGGTGGCCAGCTTCACGGATTGCGAGGCTGCTCAGCAGGTGGGCGCGGGCGCGACCAAACTCAGTGGCAGTCTGGAAATAATGATGGAAAAAGACGGCCTGCTGTACATCTATGTGGAGATCGGCGAGTCGGCCGTCATGTCGCAGAACACGGAGTATTTCGCAGAGGTGTCCAACAGCTTCGACTACGCGACCATCGGCTTGGAGCACTCGTTGATCCAGAGCGCCTGACCAACAGGTGATCGTCGGCGGTTCCGTGGGAGTCGGTCGGCCCTTTCAACCTGCTTGGGCTTCGTGTATAGTCTTAAGGCTGGCCACATGGTCGGCGCAAAACTCAATAGCGGGGGTGATCGGTTTCGACTTGGGGCGATAGTTCCAGGAGAAGCGGGTCGAGAAGCCAGGGTCATCTCGTAAATGTCCCCTGGAAATCAATAAGTGCCAACTCTACGCGCACTGACTTCGCTCTGGCTGCTTAAGCTATCCGAAGGGTCAGCCCGGATGTGTCTTCCGTCCGGTTCCTGGCCTGGTTTAGAAGACTGGCTCGGCTGGCCTCGTCCGTAGGCTAGCCGGGGACTTAATACGGACTGGGCCTGTCCGCGACTTGCCTGCGAGAGCGCGGAGGCCAAGCAGAACGCCCAGCAGGCTGCACCCGGAGAAGACCTGGTCCATCCCACAAGGACGCGGGTTCGATTCCCGCCACCTCCACATGATTGAGCGAGCGGCCGCGAGCTTGCTCGTGAGCCGCGAGCGATTGAGTGTTGACGAGGGCCGTAGGCCCGAGGAACACCACAAGCCCCCGGCAGGCACGGCCTGACCGGGGGTTTTACTTTGTTGACCTGGGCAAACGTCGAGCACGTGGGTTCCCACCAAACTGGGGGGGGCCACCGCATGGTGGCTTGCGTGGCCACGGAAGCGGCGGGATTAGTGGAACGCACTGCGGCGCCGGGCGACGGGCGGGAGCGCCTCGTCGCCCTCACCGAGGCTATCGTCGAGGTGGCGCGTCAGGTGGCGGCGGCTGGCATGCCACCGTTGTGGCAGGTGGTCGACCGCGTCTCGAATGAAGACCTGGCGGCCCTCATCCAGGGCCTGGAGGCCTTTCTGAAAGCCTTCCGCGAGGTGCGGCCCGGCGGCCGGCCGCCA
>JAISUR010000047.1 GCA_031271975.1 Propionibacteriaceae bacterium | reverse complement strand
CTACGCCGAGACGGTCATCATCTGCCCCGGCTACGGCATGGCGGTGGCCGGCGCGCAGCACAAGGTTTGGGAGATGACCAAGCTGCTGGAGGAAATCGGCGTGGAGGTCAAGTTCGCCATCCACCCGGTCGCCGGCCGGATGCCCGGCCACATGAACGTCCTGCTCGCCGAAGCCGGCGTGCCGTACGACATGATCTTCGACCTGGACGAGATCAACGACGAGTTCCCCACCGCCGACGTGGCGCTGGTCATTGGCGCAAACGACACGGTCAACCCGGTCGCGCGCACCGACAAGTCGTCGCCGATCTATGGCATGCCGATCCTGGACGCCGACAAGGCCCAGCAGTGCATCGTGATCAAGCGCGGCCAAGGCACTGGGTACTCGGGCGTGCAGAACGCGCTGTTCTTCGAGGAGAACACGAACATGCTGTACGGCTCGGCCCAGCAGGTCATCGCCGACGTGATCACGCAGATGAAGGCGCTCGTGTAGCAGCGCAGCCGCAAAGCAAGAGGCCGGGTCCCGTTGGGGGCCCGGCCTTTGCGGTCTGCGAAGCCTAAATCTTGGGCTTGTCGATGGAAACCGGTTCGCCGATCTTCGTGTACGTCACCTCGGTTGTGGTGCCATTGGATTCGAATTCAAACTGCAGCGACTTCTTGTCGTTGGCGATGACTACCGTATAGACCACTTCCCCGACAGTCGACATATCCAGGGTGAACTCGTACTTGTGGCCGGGGGAGCCGTCGATGTCGGCCTCGCCGATGTACTTCTTCGCTTTCACGGCGTCGCGCAGCGTATCCGCGGACTTGGCACCAATTTCGGCAGTGAGGTCATCCACGTCCATGCTGGTCATTTCTTGCCACGTACCTGCCATGTTGGCGTAAACCTTGCCGCCCCACACCACCATCTCGATAGACTGGCCCGACATCGACATCGTCATGTGCATCTTCAAGTCGGACTTGTCAGTCGCGTCAAGATCACCTTCGAGGGTGGTGTCTGCCGAGCCGGTCATTTTCATGACCATGTGGACAGTCGTCACGTTCGACGCGAGGTTGACGTATTCCTCAAAGCCGGCTTCGGCGTCGCCGGCAGTGTCTTGGGGTTCTTGTTCGGCGGGAGCCGAGGTCTGCTCCGCGGGGGCTGATTCGGAGGTGTCGCCGGCGGGGTCGGCGGACAGTTGCGGGGTACAAGCGGCCGTGGCCAACAGCAGGGCGGCGAGCGCGGCGCCTATGATTCTCTTCACTTCGTATCGTTCCTTTCTCGGGGACTCAAATGTATGCAACACCAGCAAACGCTTCAGTGTAGCCCGGTATTCAAGCCCTTCCGCACAGGGGCAGCCGCCCGGCAAGTCGCGGGCGGCGGATACCAGCTCAGCGACGGCAAGTGTGGAAGGATGTCAGCGTGCGAAACCAACTGTCCCGCCTGCTGCCGTTGACGCTTGCCGCCTTGGTCTGGGTGTCGGCGCTGTCTGGTTGCGCGGGTTCCGCTACGCCCGCCCCCACCAAGGTCAACTGCGGCGACGCGTTCACCGGCATCACCTACGAGTCCGCGGACGGCGTGCCATCGCTGACATTCGGCGAAGGCGGGATCCCCGCGTCCACGACGGACGAGTACTGCCTGTTCGCGGAGGGTGGCGTCGGCGACCCGATCAAAGTGGGCCAATATTTGACGTTCAACTGGGCCGAGTATGACCAGACCGGGCGGCTTGTGGAGTCTGGCACCGACACCGGCGAGGTCCAAGAGCCCACTGCCGGACACATAATGTCCGACATCCTGACCGGCAAGAAGGCGGGCGCGGTGCTCGGCATCATCGCGCCTTACGACGCGACGACGGCGCATCTGATCGTGCTTCAGGTGGCGTCAGTGTCAGACGAGGCTCCCGAAGCTGATCCGACGCGGGCCTGGGGCACCCCGAATCCGCAGATCAACAAGGACATTCCCGCCGTGGCGCTGGCCGACGACGGCGAGCCGTCAATCACTCCGCTGAGCGCCGACCCCCCGGCCGAACTGGTCGTCCAAGTCCTGCTGGAAGGCGACGGCGCTGAAGTCGCCGCAGACCAAACCATCACTATCCAATACGCCGGGTGGCTCTGGGACGGCACCGCGTTCGACAGCTCCTGGAGCAAATCCGCCCCTTCCACCTTCTCCCTGACCGGCCTCATCAAGGGCTGGCAACAGGGCCTGGTAGGACAGAAGGTCGGCAGCCAAGTGGAACTGGTCATCCCGCCGGAGTTGGGATATGGGGAGTCCGGCAACGGATCCATCCCGGGCGGGGCCACGCTGGTGTTCGTGGTGGACATTCTGGCAGCCAGCTGAGCCAGGTGCGCACTTGCCGCAAAGGCACGCGCGGGTGCGCGCCCACTGGTATGATTTGCATGAAACGCATGCCACGCCTGATTGGAATCGACCATGCAACTCGACCTAGCCGCCCAGTGGCCGCAGATTCTGGACTACGTAGACCGCGCAATGAAAGCGAACATGCACGTGGCGGTGGGCACGGTCTCCCCCGATGGCGAGCCCACCGTCACGCCCATCGGCTCGCTGGTGCTCAACTCCGATCCGAGCGGATTGTTCCTGGAGCGTTTCCCGCGCCGCCTGGGCGCCAACGCCGAACAGAACAAGAACTGCTGCATCCTCGTCGAGAACACCAGTCTTTGGGGCATGCTGCGGACATTCCGCCGCCACGGGCACATCGGGCTCAAGCTCTACGGCCAGTTCGGCGAACGCCGCCCGGCCACCGCCGCCGAGATCGCCCGCGTCAACGCGCGGTTGCCCTTCCACACCGCGAAAATGGCGCGCATGCTCCTGGGCGAAGCACCGCAAGTGCGAGACGTCGCGATCACGCGCGCGGAAGCCATCGGGTTCAAGCTGGACCGGGCTGCCGGAACCATCACGGCGATGTGAGCTTCAGACTTTGATGCGCGGGACGGCGGCCCACAGCGAGGCCGTGTAGTCGGTCCGCGGAGCCGAAAACACCGCGGCGGTCGTGCCGCGCTCGACAATCTGGCCCGATTGCATCACGACTACCGAGTCGCACAAGTGGCGCACGACCATCAAGTCGTGGCTGACGAACAGCAGCGTCAGGCCCTGCTTGTCCACCAAGTCTGCGAGCAGGTTTATCACCTGGGCACGCACGGAAACGTCCAGTGCCGAGACCGGCTCGTCGGCGATCAACACCTCCGGTTTGGGTGCCAAAGCACGCGCGATGGCGATGCGCTGCCGCTGGCCACCCGAAAACTCGTGCGGATAGCGGTCGCCGGAATCTGCGGGCAGATCCACGGCCGCCAACACTTCCCGCAGGCGCTCTTTGCGGTCGACGCCCTGCAACTCGCGGCGGACCAGTTTGGAACGCAGTGGCTCGGTGACGATATCCCCCACTTTCATGCGGGGGTTCAATGACGAACGGGGGTCTTGGAAGACGATCTGCAGCGACGATCGCAGAAAACCCAAGCCGCGTTCCGGCAGGCCGGTGATTTCCCGGCCGGCGAACCACAATTGGCCCGCGGTGGGCTGGTCCAAGGCGGCGAGCAGCTTGATCAGCGTGGTCTTCCCGGAGCCGGATTCGCCCACGATGCCCAGCCGCTGGCCTTTGCACACCTCCAGATCGATGCCGCGCAGGGCTTCGAAAGAGCCAAAAGCACGGCTCAGCCCGGCCGCCCGCAGGATCGCAGTCATCTCGTCGCCCCCGCCCGGGTGTAGAAATCGGCGACAGTGGGAAGAGGCGACCCGGGAGCCACTTTGTCCAGTTGCGCGGTGGCCACCAAGCCCTTCGTATACGGATGAGACGGCGTCGCGAAAATGCGGTGTATGGGGCCGGATTCCACGATGCGTCCGTCCAGCATGACGAGCACATGGGAGCACACCTGCGACACGACCGCAAGGTCATGGCTGATGAACAGGCACGCGGTGTGTTCGGCGTCCAGCATCTCGTCCAGGACTTTGAGCACGCGGGCCTGAACAGTCACGTCGAGCGCCGTCGTCGGCTCGTCGCAGATGACCAAGTCGGGCGAGTTGATCAGAGCCATGGCCACGCAAACGCGCTGTCGCTGACCCCCGGAGAGTTGGTGCGGATACGAGTCGGCTATGCGTTCCGCGTCCGCGAGGCCCACGCGGCGCAGCATCTCGATCACGCGTTGGCGGGAGTTGCCGGACGTGTTCCGGGCGTGCAGCAGCAGGACTTCCGCCACCTGGCGGCCCACCCGCATCGTCGGGTCGAGCGCGGTCATCGGCTCCTGGAAGACCATGGACAACGTGTCGCCGCGCAGTTTCGCATATTCGGCCTCGCCCAGGCCCAAGGTCTCCTGCCCGCGCACCCGCACGGAGCCCGTCACGGCCGCGTTCTCCGGCAACAGGCCCATCAGGGCGAGTGCCGTGACCGTCTTGCCGGAGCCGGATTCGCCGATGATACCCAGGCGTTCCTGCTCGCCGAGCGTGAACGACACGTCGTCGATGGCGACCACCTGGCGGCGGCCGAAACGCACCGTCAGGCCAGAGACTTCAAGCAGGCTCATCGCACCTCCCGCAGACGCGGGTCGAGGACATCGCGCAAGCCGTCGCCCAGCAGGTTGAAACCGAGCACGGCCAAGGCGATCGCCAGCCCGGGCCACAAGGCCTGCACCGGCTGGGTGTACCAGACATCTTGGGCGTCGCGCAGCATCCCGCCCCAGGTCGGTGTCCCGCGCGGGGTACCCAGACCCAGGTAGCTCAGCGCCGCCTCAGCCAGGATTGCCATGGCGAAGCCGACGGACGCCTGCACACCCACCACCGGGGCGATGTTCGGGAATACGTGGCGCACAGCTATCGACCACTTGGTGGTCCCGGCGGCCCGGGCCGCGAGCACGAAATCGCTCGCCGCCACCTCCAGCGTGGCCGCTCGCGCGACGCGCGCGAAGGCAGGAATTGTCGCAACGCCGATCGCCACCATCGCCGTCACCGTGGAAGCCCCGGCCACGGCGGCGAGCAGCATCGCCAACAGCAAAGCCGGGAAGGCGTACACCACGTCATTGACCCGCATGACGACCTCGTCCACCCAGCCGCTCCGCGCCCCCGAAAGACCCGCGAGCACGCCCATCGGCACACCGGCGATGGCCGCCAGCGAGACTGAGATGATGCCGACGATCAGGCAATACCGGGCCCCGATGAGCAGCCGCGAAATAATATCGATGCCCATCGCGTCAGTGCCCAGCAAATGCGGCCAGCCCGGATCGAGCAGTCGGTCGGCCGTCACCCGGATCGGGTCGAACGGCGTCCAAACCAGCGAAACCAAGCCGGCGGCGATCACCAAGGCGATCAGGGCCAGACCTGTATACAGCTGTATCTTTCTCATCGCCGGCCTCGCTGCCGCGGATCGATGAGCCCGTAGGACAGATCCACCACCAGGTTGATGACGAGCACGGCCAACACCAGCAACATCACGGTTGCTTGCACCACGGCGATGTCGCGCTGGAAGACGTTGTCGATCAGGATGGAACCCAGGCCGTGGAGGTTGAACACCCGCTCCACGACGATTGCCCCCACCAGGGATGCCGACAGTTGCAGCCCGACTACGGTAACCAGCGACATGGCGGCGTTGCGCACCCCGTGGCGAAACAGCGCCCGCAACGGCGTCCACCCCAACGCGCGGGCTGTCCGGTAGTAGTCCTGCGTCAGCACCTCGATGAACGCCGAGCGGACATAGCGCGTGAGCACCGCCGCCTGGACGAGGGCCAACGTGCCGACGGGCAAGACCATGTGGCGCAGCCACTCCCCCGCGTCCGTTGTGAACGGCACGTATCCGTTGGGCGGCAGCCAGCGCAACTCGATGGCGAACACCAGCGCCAAGATGATGCCGCCCCAAAAGACGGGCACGGCCATGCCCAACTCCGCGGCTGCCGAAATGGCGACGCCCTCCCAGCTGCGGCGCCGCAATGCTGCCACCATGCCCAGCGGCAAAGCGATGAGGATGGACCCGATGATGCCCAGCCCAACCAACCATGCAGTGACGGGGATGCCGGGGCCGATCAACTCCAAGACGGAATGCCCGTTCAGCGGGGAGGTACCGAAATCGCCGGTCAACATTCCCGCCATCCATTCGACGTAGCGCACCGGCCAGGGCCGGTCGAGGCCGAGCCGCGCCTCCAACGCCGCAACGGCCTCCGGCGTGGCGTCCACACCGAGGATCGTGTGCGCGACCGAGCCCGGCAGCGCGTTCAATACGGCGAAGATCAATACCGAGGCGAGCAGCAGGCTGAGCGCGAAGACGCCCAGTTTGCGCGCGGCGGCAGCCATCTCACCCGACAGCGATGTTGGACAGGTCGAAGCTCAGGGTCGTCGCGTTCTCCTCGACTCCCGTCACACCCGCCTTGGTGATCACGAGGTTCGGCATCGACCACAGCCAGATCGCAGCAGCCTCATCCGCGAGCCTGCGGCAGGCCTGTTTCATCAGCGATATGGCTTCCTGCTCGGTGTCCGCGGCGTCGGCGGCGGCATAGAGCTGGGCGAAAGTCGGGTCGTCGTTGTGCAAGTAGTACGTCGGGTCGGCGAACTTGCCCAGATCGCGTGCCTCGACGTGGGCGACGATGGTGAGGTCATAGGCGCCCTCGCCCAACACCTCGCTGACCCAGCGGTCGAAGTCCAACTCCTCGATGGTGGCTTCCACGCCTACGTCGCGCAACTGCGAGTAGACGACCTGCGCCGCCTTGGTGGCGTACGGCACGACTGGCACCCGCAGCCGAAGCTTGAGGCCCTTTTCGTAGCCGGCCTCTTTCAGCAGCGCTTTGGCGGCCTCAGGATCGTACGGCACGGTGTCCGACAGATCCTCGTACCACGGATCGGTTGGCACGGCCATGGAGCCGATCAGCGTGCCCTCGTTGTTCCAGACGGTCGACAGCAGCAGCTTCCGGTCGATCGCCATGGTGAGGGCCTTGCGCACGTCGGCATTGGCCAGCGCCTCGGTTTGGTGGTTGAGGCCGAGTACGACCTCGCCGTTCGTGGTGCCCCGGGTGACGGTGAAACGCGACGTGTCGGAGAACTGCGGCAGCGCGTCGGGAGCTTGCAAGTTCGAGATGATGTCCAACTCGCCGCCCAGCAGGGACGCGTTCATAGCGTTCGGGTCGCCGAAGTAGCGGAAGACAACCTCGTCGAACCGCCCCGGCGTGCCCCAGTACGACTCGTTCTTGGCGAGCGTCACGGATTGCCCGATGGCGTGCCCCGCGACGGCGTACGGGCCAGAGCCCGCAGACTCGTTGGAGATGTCGCCCGCGGCTGGGTCGACGATCATGCCCAGCGTGGAACTCATGTCGTAGAGCCACATCAACGAGGGCCGCTTCAACTTGATGACGACCTGTTGCGAGTCGATCGCCGCGGCGGACTCGATGACTTCGAGTTGGAATTTGAGCGTGCCGGTGAGCTCCACGTCGGCCTGCAAGCGCTCGATGTTCGCAACCACGGCAGCCGCGTCGACCGGCTCCCCGCTGGCGAACTTCGCAGCCGGATTGAGGAAGAAGGTGTATTGCGTGCGGTCCGCCGACACTTCCCAGTTCTGCGCCAGCAACGGCCGGATCTCGCCGGTGGAATCGACCTTCACCAGCGTCTCGTAAACGTTGTAAAGCAGCACTTGTGGGATGGATGCGGCCGTGTTGTGGAACGGATCCATGCTGGCAGGTTCCAGCGTGGCCCCCACTGTGAGCACCGCCTTTTCGGGCGCACTCGGGCTGTCCGCGATTCCGGACTCGGTTGGGGTGGGTTGACAGGCGGCCAACGCCAAGCAGAGGGCAACAGTGGCGAGGCTTGCTATTCTGTTCTTCTTCAACGGGTGATCCATTTCCTCAACGCCGCATTCCGCCCAGCAGTCTAGCGGTTCGGACTCGCCGCCTAGGAATTTGCGGGCCAGGTAAGGCAATATGATTAGGAAACCCTGTCATGGGAGGTGAAGAATGGACTACCTCCAGCGGATCAACCGCCTGAAGGACCGCGTGATCGGCACCCGGCCGGAGATGGACCTGGAAAACGCCCTGCTGCTCACCGAGAGCTTCCAATCCACCGAAGGCGAGCCGCTGGCGCTGCGCAAAGCCAAGGGCTTCCGACTGCAATGCGAGCGCAAAGACGTCACGATTTACCCCGACGAGCTGATCGTCGGCTCCCCCGGTTCCAAGACGCGCGGCGGCATCCTGTGCGCCGACACCTGCTGGTCAGTGCTCGACGCGGAGTTGGACACCATCGGCGAGCGGCGCTACGACCCGTTCAGCTTGCGCCCGGAAGACAAGCGGGCCTTTTGCGACGTGATCCGCCCCTATTGGAAGGGCAAGTCCACCTATGAAGCGTGGCTGGCGCAGATTCCGGACGACACCCGGGCGCTGCGCGACACGGGCATGGTCTATATCAACCGCAAGGCCGTGCGCGGCTGGGGCGAAACCACCGCCGGCTACCGCCGCATCCTCACCGAAGGCCTGGAGGGAATCTGCGCGAAAGCGCGCGCCCGGCGCGCCGAATTGGACCTGACGCGGCCTGGCGACTATGAGAAGGATTACTACCTCCAGTCGATATTGATCGCCGCCGACGGCATCCGCACGCTGGCACACCGTTACGCCGAAGAAGCCGAACGCCAGGCAGCCGCGACGCCCGATCCGGCGCGCGCGGCGGAATTGCGCACCATCGCCGCGAACTGCCGTTGGGCACCCGAACACCCCGCGCGCACCTTCCACGAGGCGCTGCAGGCGCTGTACCTGTACCAATGCGCGATCATCATGGAGCAGAACGCGGCCAGCTACAACCCGGGCCGCATGGACCAATACCTCTATCCGTTCTACGCGGCAGACCTCGCCGCCGGGCGGTTGACGCCGGAAGGCGCGCAGGAGTTGCTGGACTGCCTGTGGATCAAGTTCTCCGAAACCTGCCTGTTCCAGGACGCCGTGACCGCGGAGTTCGCCGCGGGGTATCCGATGTTCCAGAATGTCTGCGTGGGCGGCGTAGACCTGGCTGGGCGCGACGCGGTCAACGAGCTGTCATACCTGATCCTGCAAGCCACGATGGACGTGCAGCTCTACCAGCCGTCGCTGTCGGTGCGCTACAACATGGCAAAGAACCCGACGGCGTTCCTGCGCAAGGTGGTCGAGTTGATCCGGCTGGGCACTGGCTTCCCGGCGTTCCACAACGACGAGACGGGCATCCGGATGCTGATGAACAAGGGCATCCCGCTGCGCGAAGCCTACGACTGGAACCCGTGCGGCTGCGTGGAGACCAACCTCGAAGGACGGCTGCGGCACTATACGGCGTTGGCCGACATCAACCTGGGCGGGATCGTGGAATTGGCGCTGACCAACGGCGTCAACCGCAAGTCGGGCCGCCGCATCGCCGCCGAGACGGGCGACCCGGCGGAATTCGCCACGTACGACGACTTCCTGGCCGCGGTCAAAGAACAACTGCGCTATGCGGTGCGCGCGGTGGTCAAGGGCAGCCACGTCATCGACGAGGTCTGCATGGACAGGCCAGTGCCGGCGTTGTCGCTGTCGTTCGCGGAATGCGTCGAGCGGGCCCTGGACTATTCGCGCGGCGGGGCGAAATACAACACCGGAAACGGCGTGATCCTGATCGGGATCGCCGACTTGGTGAATTCGCTCGCGGCTGTCAAACAGGTCGTATTCGAGCAAGGCGCGGTTTCCATGGCGGAGTTGCTGCGGGCGTTGGCGGACGATTTCGCCGGGGCCGAAGACATTCAGGGCCAGTTGCTCGCCGCCCCCAAGTACGGCAACGACGCGGGTTGGGTCGACGACATCGCCGGAGAGATTTACACCTTTATCGCCGACGAGATTGAGAGCTACCGCTCCAAGTTCGGCACCATGACGCCGGGCATCCTGCCGGTTTCCGGCAACACGCCGTTCGGATTGGAAGTGGGCGCCCTGCCGTCGGGGCGCAATGCCTGGAAACCGCTGGCTGACGGCGTCTCACCCAGCGGCGGCACGGATCGCGAGGGTCCGTCCGCGGTGCTCAAGTCCGTCTCCCGCATCCCGCACGACCGCTTCGTGCAGGGCACGCTGTTGAACATGAAGGTGGAGCCGGAATTCCTGGCCACCGAGTCCGGGATCGCCGAAATGATGGCGCTGCTGAAATCGATGTGCACCCTGGGCGTGTTCCATGTGCAGTTCAACGTGATCGACCGCGACACGCTCCTGGACGCGCAGCGGCGCCCAGAACTGTACAAGGGCCTGCTGATCCGCGTGGCCGGCTACACCGCGTATTTCACCGAATTGGGCAAAGACGTGCAGGACGAGATCATCGGGCGCACCACGCAGCGTGGTATCAGCGTTGGGTGAGTTGGCCCGCACGCCGGGCATGGTCCTGCGCATCGAACGGGCGTCCATCCACGACGGCCCGGGCATCCGCACCGTAGTGTTCCTGAAAGGGTGCCCGTTGGCGTGCCAGTGGTGTTCCACGCCCGAGTCGCAATCACCGTTGCCGCAAACCGGCTTGGACCAACAGGTGTATGGGCGGGTGATGACGGCCCACGAAGTGGTGGATGAAGTGCTGAAAGACGAAGTGTTCTACTTCCACTCTGGCGGCGGAGTCACCGTGAGCGGGGGCGAACCGCTGGCGCAGTCGGCTTTCACGGCCGCGGTGTTGCGCGGCACCAAAGAGCACGGCATCCATACGGCGATAGAGACGACGCTTTTCGGATCGCGGCCCAACGTCGCACGCGTGCTCGCCTGGACCGACCACCTGTTGGTGGACATCAAGCACGTCGAAGACGCGGAGCACCGCCGCTGGACGGGCGTGGCGAACTCGGCCATATTGGAGAACTTGCGAGCGGTGGCCGCATCGGATTTCGCCGGAACCATCACCGCGCGGGTCCCGCTGTTGCCGGGTGTGAACGACGATGACCTAAACCTCTTCCGGACGGCCTTGATCTGCAAGGAGATCCCCCAACTCGACCAGTTGGAACTACTCCCCTACCACCGCCTGGGGCGCGCCGCCTACCGCAACTTGGGCCTCGACTACGCCTTGGACGCGCTCGAACCTCCCAGCGCCGCGCACCTGGCAGACCGTTTGGAGTATCTCAACAACGCCGTTCCGGAAGTGAAGACGGTACTTGCCCGCTGAGCCAGATCCGCCATGATTGTCCTCATGCGGATCGGTTTCATCGGCGTGGGCGTCATCAACGAGGCGTTCGCACGCGGCGTCTTGGCCCAATACGGCGCGGCGGCCGAAGTGCTGTTGTCGCCGCGCAACGCCGCACGGGCGGCGGCCCTGGCGGCCAAGTTCCCCAACGTCCGGGTTTGCGCGTCCAACCAAGAGGTCGTCGACGGTTCTGACTGGGTGATGCTGGCGGTGCTGCCCCGCATCGCCCGCGAGGTCATCGGCGCGCTGCGGTTTCGCGACGGCCAGCGGGCGCTGAGCTTCATCTCGGATTTCACCTTGGCCGAATTGCGCTCCCTGGCCGCTCCGGCCACGTTGACGCGGATGGTGCCGCTGCCTTTCGTCGCCCACCGCGTCGGCCCGCTGGCCGTCTTTCCCGACGATCCCGAAGTGACCGCGGTCTTTGGCTCGCTGGGCCAAATCGTGCCCGCCGCCGACGAGCCCACGATGGACATGTTCACAGCGATCACGGCTCTGATGAGCGCCTATTTCGCAATGCTGGGCGATGTCGTCGGCTGGGCGGAAGCGAAGGGCTTCCCACCCGAGGCGGCGGCTGGTTACACGGCGTCGTTCTTCGAAGCCCTGCTCTACAAAGCGAAAACGCTGACGCCGGACGAGTTGGCCGGGCACTGGCGCGAGATGACACCGGGCGGCCTGAACGAACTCGCGGTGACGTACATGCGGGACACCGGCGCGATTTCGGCATGGTCGCAGGCGTTGGACAAGGTGTGGGACCGCATCCGGCCGGCTCGCTAGTGGTCGCTGGCCAGCGACATCCACAACTCGTAGCGCCCGTCGTATCCGTCCGGGTAATACTCCATCCAAGCCTCGCGGTTGTAGTTGAGCTTCACCCCTATCGTGCCAGCCTTGTAGTAGTCGGCAGTCCAAGCGACTTCCCGGTCGTCGCCCGGTTCGTGCTCGAAAACCAGATAGTTGTGCGCCGCCACTTCGCGCACCACGGCCCCGGCCGGCGGCACCTGCGTGGCCGCCACCGAGCGGCATATAACCCAATAGATCTCATCGGGCGAATCGCCGCAGAACCATGCCGCCCAGAATGCGTCGCCGCCCAGCGCGTCCAGCGTTTCCAGGTGTCCCGCGGCCTGCAAGTCGGCGAGCAGTCGCGCGCGGTTGTTGTTGTAGCCATACTCGCGCAGCGTCATCTGAGCGCCGAAGCCGCACAATGCGAAGGCGTCGTGGTACTCGATCCGAAAAGACATGCCAGTTCTCCTGGGGGTGCCTTGAGCGGCAGGGATTCCCGCCACCAAGAAGGAGGCTACCCCCCCTCAAGGCTCTTGTGGCCGGTTTACGAGATCTTCACATTTTTTCGCGCTCCGCCGGCAGCCCGCGCGCTACCGGCGTCCGCCTGGGAGCCGATAGCATTTCAACCGTGTTGACACCATCAGTTTTCGACTCTTTCCGGATGACCTGCGCCGAGCGTAACTTGGGCGTGTATGGCGTGCATTTGCACCAAGCCGGACAGGGCGACATCGAGCATCGTTTCCGCTCTGACGACCGTGTGCACATCTGGTCCGCGAGCAAGACTTTCACCTCCGTCGCGGTGGGCATGGCCGTCGCCGAGGGCCGTTTCGAGCTTTCCGACAAAGTGCTCGGCTTCTTCCCCGAGTTCGCGGAAGCCGCCGCCGAGGGCAGCGCGGCAATAACCGTCCGCGATTTGCTGCGGATGGCCGCCGGCAAAGACTACGAGTTCTTCCAAGAGACCGACCCCGCCGTCCTCGAAGACACAGACTGGGCGCAGCTCTTCTTCGCCGGCGAGCAGACACGTCCGCCGGACACGCGCTTCTTCTATGCGAACGCCTGTACCTACATGCTCGGCCGTGTCGTGGAAGCGACCAGCGGCCAGGTGCTCGTCGACTATCTGAAGCCGCGGCTTTTCCGCCCCTTGGGCATCTACAACCCCTGGTGGAACACCTGCCCGCGCGGGCATTCCCTGGGCGGCTACGGGCTGCAGTTGCGCACCAGCGAGCTGGCCAAGTTGGGCCGCCTGCTGCTGCAAGAGGGAATCTGGGAAGACCGGGAAATCGTGCCGTCTGGCTACGTGGCCGCGATGCACACCGACGTCATCGACCCAGTCCGCCACTTCGACGACGCGGAATCGAACGTGGGCTACGGCTACCAGGTTTGGCTGAACACGACCCCGGGCACCTTCCGCGCCGACGGAATGTACGGCCAGTTCTCGATCGTCGCGCCCGGGAAACAAGCCGTTGTGACCCTGACCTCGCACAACGAGGTGTCCACCGGCGACATCATCCGCGCGGCGTTCACCGACATCATCGAACGGATCTGAGAGGGGCTGCCGACCGGCCCCAGCGGATCCGGATTTGGGCTTTCCTCAAACGGTCACCTAAGATAGACAGGCTGACGCGGGGTGGAGCAGTTCGGTAGCTCGCTGGGCTCATAACCCAGAGGCCGCAGGTTCAAATCCTGCCCCCGCTACCAAAGTGGCTCTGACAAGGCATTTTGAAAGGCCACCTCCCCTGCCATCCGACCGAAATCGCTCAACGCCCCCCGAAGCTGATTTCATGCAGCCACGCTACGACTGCGTCCATTTCATGACCAACAAGCACGACACCGTGCTCTACGCCATCGAGCGACAGGTGGCGGCGATGGCCGAGATGTGGGCGGGCGTGGTGCCGCAGCAGCCGCCGATTATGCCGGCGCCGGCGGCCACCAGCGCGGGGACTTGGGCGGCCATGTCGGCCGGCGATTCTGGGAAGACATCGGTGCCGTTGACGTTCACGGGAAGGCCCGCGTTGGCGTGGACGAGGATCGGCGCGTCGGGGAACGCCGCCCGGATGCGGGCGGTGATCTCGACCATGCGTTCCATGCCGTTGCCGCAGTTGGCACCCACCACTTGGGCCCCGGCTTCCAGGGCTGCCTCTGCGGCCTGCTCGGGGGTGACGCCTTCCATGGTGCGATAGTCGCCCGTGATCGTGCGATCGAAGGTGAACGTCGAAATGATCTCCAAGGACGTGTTCTGTTTGACGGCGCGAATCGCCGCCCGCGCCTCGCCAATGCCGGTCATGGTCTCGATGCAGGCCATGTCGGCGCCGCCCTCTGCCAAAGCGACCGCCTGCTCGGCGAACGCGGCGTACAGCTCTTCCTCGGTGACTTCCTCAACCGCCAGCAGGTATCCGACGCCCGTCGGCCCGATCGAACCGAGCACTTTGCGGCCACCGGCGGCAGCCCGGGAAAGCTCGGCGGCGGCGCGGTTCAACTCCGCGACGCGATCAGCCAAGCCGTAGTGGGCCAGCTTGAAACGGGTACCGCCGAAGCTGTTGGTTTCGATCATGTCCGAACCGGCGGCGACGTAGGCGGCGGCCACTTCAGACACCTTGTCGGGCTGCTCCACGTTCCACAGTTCAGGGCAGGTGCCCGGCGCGAGCCCGGCGGCTTGCAGCAGCGTGCCCCAAGCGCCGTCGGAAATAGCCGTCATTGCTGTGCGGCTGGGCCGTCACCAGGCTGTTCCGGGCCCGGCGCCGCCTCGGATGCCGGGTTCAGCGGCACTTCGGCGGACGGGATTTGGGAATCTGGGGGTTGCCATGCGGGAGTCTGGGCGGCTGCCTGGGCAGGCGGGGCGAACGGCGCCGGCTGCTCGGCGGCGGGCTGGGCCTGGTATCCCTGCGCCGGTACTTGGTATCCGGCCTGCGGAGCCCAAGATTGCTCTCCGGCCCCGGCCTGCGCGACGTAGCCAGGCTGTGGGCTGGCAGGCGGTTGGTATGCCTGCTGGGCGTAGGGCTGCTGGGCGTAGGGCTGCTGCACGTTGGGCGGCTGGGAATACTGCTGCGGCTGTTGGTACGGCTGCTGCTGGCCATATGCCTGCTGGCCATATGGCTGTTGCGCGGCGGGCGGCTGGGCGTAGGGCTGCTGCGCGTTGGGCGGCTGGGAATACTGCTGCGGATACGCCTGTTGTTGATACGCCTGTTGGTCGTAGCCGGGCTGGTAATAGCCGGGCTGTGGGTACACCGGCTGCGCCGCGGGCTTCTTGCGCATCCTGATCACGACCACGGCCACGACCGCGCCCACGATGATGACGCCGATGACCGCCGCGATGATGCCCCAGGGGATTCCTCCGCCGCCAGCCAGCGGGCCGCCGCTGTCCGCACCCACTGCTTCCATGCCGTTGATCAGGTCAGCGGCGTCCGTCCAGGTGCACGTGTTCCCCGAGATGACGCCATTCCCGGAACATGATTCCACAGGGCCGGGAAATGTGACCTCGAACTTGAACCCGGTGAACATGGAGGCGTCCAGGTCGCTGCCGTAAGCGGAGTCGGAAGCGCCCGAGCTGAAGTAGTACTTGCCGCCGGTGTGCGTGACCATCGTGCCCGCTGAATCCAGGTTCGTCTTACCGAACACCCGGCAGCCCTTGTAGTCGTCGTCGGTGAACTCTTCCGCGGTGAAGTCTCCGGACGAGCCGGCGCTCGACTTCGCCAGGTCACACATGTCGCCGAATTCGTCGGCGTAGTCCTTGTCGATGGCCATCAACATCGAAATGTCGATGTCGTCATCGGAGTGAATGTCGATGGAAAACTCCATCTTCACGCATCCGGCCAGCAGCAGCAAGCCTGCCAGACATGCACCAAGACGCTTTATCATGAGAACCCTTTCATCCGATGCCAATTAAGATGGCCGCCATGGACATAGTAATCCTCGACGGCCACACGGAGAATCCCGGCGACCTCAGTTGGGCAGGTTTTGAGGCCCTGGGAGCCCTCACGGTCTACGACCGCACGCCGGCGGAACTCATCGCCGAGCGGATCGGCGACGCCGAAGCCGTCTACACCAACAAGACCCCGCTGACTGCCGCAACCATCGCCGCAGCCCCCAATCTGCGCTATATCGGCGTGCTGGCCACGGGCTACAACGTCGTCGACACGGCAGCGGCGCGCGCCCGCGGCATTCCGGTGACCAATATCCCTACCTACGGGACAGCGGCGGTGGCCCAGTTCACCTTCGCGCTGCTGCTGGAAATCTGCCACCGCGTCGGGCACCACGCCGCGGCGGTGCAGGCCGGCCGCTGGGCAAACTGCCCCGACTTCACCTTCTGGGATTTCCCGCTCATCGAACTCGCCGGAAAGACCATGGGGCTGGTCGGCTACGGCCGCATCGGCCAGGCTGTCGCCGACATCGCGCACGGTTTCGGCATGTTGACAATCGCGCACGACCCGTATTCGCCCCAAGCTACCGTGACGTTGGAAGAGTTGCTGGCAAACTCCGACATCATCTCCCTGCACGCCCCGCTCACGCCCGAGAACACCAACCTGATAAACGCTGACACTATCTCCCAGATGCGCGATGGCGTCATCTTGATCAACACGGCCCGCGGGCCCATGGTCAACGAGGCTGATCTGGCTGCGGCCCTGCGGTCGGGAAAGGTCTACGCCGCAGGCCTGGACGTGGTCTCCACCGAGCCGATCAAGCCCGACAACCCACTGCTGAGCGCGCCAAATGTCATCATCACGCCCCATATCGCCTGGGCCCCGCAAGCCGCACGGCAGCGCCTCATGGACGTGGCCGTCAGCAACCTGGAGCAGTATTTGGCCGGGAACCCGGTGAACGTGGTCAACTGACCTTCACGATGACTTCCACGTGCGGGAAGGCGAAGAAGGCCTCCGGCTGGCGGGCCCACGACTTTATCTGCTGCGCCGCCTCCGCGAGGATCGCCTTGTTCGCCACGCGGGATTCCTCCGCGAGGTCGGAGAACGGCGGCTCAGTCAAGCGCCCGGCCCAACTCTCGGCCAAGTCTTCCAGCGACGCGAAGCCAGGATAGGTCCAGACGCTCGCAGACACCGTCACCTCGCCGATATTGGCCTGCTTCAAGATAGCCGGAAGCTTGCGCGCCACCGACAAGTCGCGGCCCTGCGCCCTGCCGACTTGCAAGAAGGCACGTTGCCAAATGCCCCAGCCCGCACATTCCGGATACCAGAAGGCGGCCGAGAAATCACCCTCGCGGTTGGCGATGACTCCGCCGGGCTTGGTAACGGCCGCAAGTGCCTGAAAAGCGCCAACAGGATCGGGGAGGTGGTGCATGATTTGGTGCGCGTGGACCACGTCGAACCTTCTGGGGAGACCGAGGTTGTAGATGTCGCCGGTCTGGAAGCTCAGGTTTGCCAGTTGCTCGCCGGCTTGCGCCAGTTCTATGACTTCTTGGGCGGAGTCGACACCAACAACTTCGCCCGGGGCGACAGACCGCGCCAAATCGCGGGTAATCGTCCCTTCGCCACATCCGACATCCAACAACGACTGGCCCTTCGACAGCAGGGGCACCAAATACGCCGCGGAGTTGGCAGCCGTTCTCAGCCGGTGCGCGCGCAACACAGACTCACCATGGCCATGTATGTAATCGACCATGTATTGAGCCTAGCCGCTGTAGCTTCCCAGTGGAACACCGCAACACGATGTAGTCATTTTCGGTTTCGATACCATGAACCGTGTCTTTGATCGTCGAGCGAGTGCGTGTCGCAGGCCCCGCCAACGGGGGAAGCTGCGTCGCCCGGGTGGACGGCAGAGTTGTCTTCGTCCGCGGCACAGCGCCCGGCGAGTTGATCAATTTACGCGTTGACGAGGTCCTGTCGAAGTACTCCAGGGGCACGGCGGTGGCAATCTTGGAGCCACACCCGGCGCGCCGGATACCGCCGTGCCCGTTTGCCGGCGTGTGCGGCGGTTGCGATTGGCAGCACCTGGATCCAGCGGCCCAGCGAGCCCTGAAATCCGAAATCGCCAGCGGCCTGCTCGGCGTGCCAGTCGGCGTGGCGGCAGTCGAACCAGACGATTTCGGCTGGCGGACCCGCATGAAATACGCCTCCTGCGACGGAAAGCCGGCGCTGCACAAGTACCGCTCGCACGAGCTGGTCCCGGTCGGCAGATGTCTGTTGGAGGCCGCGAACCCCCAAACAAGACTGGGCGACCGCGTCTTCCAGGTCGCACCCGACGGATTCTGGCAGCCACACGTCGCCGCACCCCAGGTGTTGACCGAGGCCGTCCTCGATTTCCTGCGCCCCCAGCCCGGGCAGTCGGCGCTCGACTTGTATTGCGGGGTGGGCCTCTTCGCCGCCGTGCTCGCGGACGCCGGATGCCAGGTCACCGGCGTCGAGGGCAATCGGGAAGCAGTGGCCAACGCCCGGCGCAACGTGCCGGCGGCCCGCTTCTTCGCCCAAGATGTGGGCAAGGCCCACCTGGGGAAGGCCGACCTGGTCGTCCTGGATCCGCCGCGCAAGGGGGCGGGGGCACATGTGATGCGCGAACTGTGCACCGGCGGCCGGATCGCCTATGTGTCCTGCGACCCGGCGACGCTTGCCCGCGACATCCGCGCCGCGGCCGAATTCGGCTACGAATTGGGCGGTATCCGGGCCTTCGACCTGTTCCCGAACACCCACCATGTGGAGTGTGTCGCCCTCCTGATTCCGAGCTGATGCCACATACGTGACTAACACGCGCTAAGCTAGGTACCGACCCCGATACGGAAGGCGTCCTAGTGACCAGTACCGAGTCCGCAAAGCAGCGTTTGCCTGAAGGTGCGGCGGCGAACGTATTTGCCACCGCCAGTTCACAGCCGACGATGATGTTTGCCGCACCTTCGAAACCGAAGAGCCACAAGGGGCTGATCGCAGGCATCCTGCTGGGCTTGGCTTTGGCTGCGGCCGTGGTGCTGGGCGTGCTTTGGGTGGTCGGCAATGACGACCTGCCGCGCGTAGACCCCGGTGTGGTGCGCACCCCGTGAGCCATCTCGTAATCTAAACGTTACTATTGCGAGGCTCTTTTCGGCACCCTAAGGTTATTCTGCATTTTTCCCCTTAGTGGACGAGGAAACAAATGGAAGAATTCTCCAAGATCGTTGGCGCCATCGACTCATTCGTTTGGAGCATGTGGCTGCTCATCCCGCTGCTCGCCGCCACCGGCCTGATCCTGACGATCCGGCTGCGCGGCATACAGTTCAGCAAACTGTGGCCGGCTCTGAAGCTGGGCTTGTTCAAGCGCAAGGATCCCGACTCAGAAGGCGACATCTCGCACTATCAAGCGCTGACCACCGCCCTTGCGGCCACCGTCGGCACCGGCAACATCGTCGGTGTGGCCACGGCCATCGGCGCGGGTGGCCCGGGCGCCCTGTTCTGGATGTGGATCACCGGCCTGCTCGGCATGGCGTCCAAGTACTCCGAGGCTTTCCTGGGCTCCAAGTACCGCGAGCTCGACGCCAAGGGCGAGGTCATGGGCGGCCCGCAGGTATATCTGAAGAAGGCCATCAAAGGCCCTGTAGGCAAAATTCTCGGCGTCTCCTTCGCGATCTTCGGAGCGTTGGCCGCGTTCGGAATCGGCAACGGCACGCAGGTGTCGTCCATGACGAAGAATATGCAGACCGCCTTCGGCATCGAACCGCTCATCACCGGCATCGTCATCATGATCCTGGTCGGGCTCACGCTCATCGGCGGCATCAAGTCCATCGGCAAGGTCACAGCGGCCTTCGTCCCGTTCATGATCATCGTCTACCTGATCGCCGGCATCATCGTGCTCGGCCTCAACGCGGGCAATATCATCCCCGCCTTCGGGCTGGTCTTCCAGGACGCTTTCACCGGCCACGCGGCGGCGGGCGGCTTCTTGGGTTCCACCATCGCGCTGGCCATCCAAAAGGGCATGGCCCGGGGCATCTTCTCGAACGAGTCCGGCATGGGATCGGCGGCCATCGTCGCCGCCGCCGCGCAGACCAAGCACCCGGTGCGCCAGGGCCTGGTCTCCATGACGCAGACCTTCATTGACACGATCATCGTCGTCTCCTTCACCGGCTTGGTCATCATCTCCTCGGGCGTGTGGCAGGCCGGCAAGACAGTCAAAGGCGCCCTCGACAAGGCCGGCAATCTCATCGCGGGCAACGACCAGATCATCCAGTTGCCCGACGGCAGCTACCAAGCTCCGGGCGACTTCCAGTCGCAGCTGACCGGCTATGGCTTCGGCGCCGCCTTCGGAAACCAGATCGGTTTCGCAATCGTCGCGATTTGCATCGTCTTCTTCGCCTTGTCCACCGTCATCGGCTGGGCCTACTACGGCGAGCGCTGCGCGGTCTCACTGCTCGGAATCTGGGCGCAGCTGCCCTACCGGGTCATTTTCACGGCGCTGATCGTGGTTTGGACGCTCTTCCCGGTGACCGTCATCTGGGACATCGCGGACATCCTCAACGGTCTGATGGCCTTACCCAACCTGATCGGCTTGATAGTCCTATCCGGCTTGATAGCCCGCGAAACGAGGGCCTACCTGGCCAAGGATCCGGACCTGTCGCAGAACAACGTCGAACCAGAACCGCTGAAAGCGATCAGCGTCCAGAACGGCAAGATCGTGTGGGTCGAAGCCGAAGACCACGTGGCCAAGCTCTAGTACACCATTCCCATGGCCTGGCGCACCTCGCTGAGCGTCTGGTCAGCCACGTCGTTGGCGATTTGGTTGCCGGCCCGGAGCACCTCTTCGAGGTAGCCCGGGTCGGCGGTCAATTCGGCGCGCTTCGCGCGGATGGGCGCGAAGAGTTCGTTGACCGCTTCGGTGAGCAGCTTCTTCAGCCCGCCGCCGCCGCCGTCGCCGATCTCGTCCGCCAGGTCCTCCGGCCGCCGATCCAGGGCCAACCCGGCCAGCAGCAGCAGATTCGACACCTCCGGGCGGGCCGCCGGATCGTAGGTGATGTGGCGATCGGAATCCGTCACCGCCTTCTTGATGAGCTTGGCCGTGGTGTCGGCGTCCATGCCCAACTCGATGGTGTTGCCGCGCGACTTGCTCATCTTCTGGCCATCGAGGCCCAAAATGATGGGCGCCTCCGACAGCAACGCCTCGGCCTGGGGGAAGACTGGCTTGTCAGTGGCTCTTCCGAAGCGTTCGTCGAAACGCCGGGCGACCACCCGGGTCTGCTCCAAGTGCGGCAGCTGGTCCTTGCCGACGGGCACCAGGTTTGCCTTGCAGAACAGAATGTCGGCGGCCTGGTGCACCGGATAGGTGAGCAGCAGCCCGGACATGGGCCGGTCTCCAGTGGCTTCCAGTTCGGCCTTGACAGTGGGGTTGCGCCGCAACTCCGCGTCGGTGACGAGCGCCAAGAACGGCAGCAGCAGCTGGTTCAGCGCGGGAACCGCGGAATGGGTGAAGATCGTGGTGCGTTCCGGATCCAGCCCAATGGCGAGATAGTCGGCCAGCATCCCCATGACGCGTTCCCGGATCGGGCCGGTGCCGTCGCGGTCGGTGATCACCTGGTAGTCGGCGACGACGATGAATGTCTTCACGCCCGCTGTTTGCAGCCGGACGCGGTTCCGCAGGGAGCCGAAATAGTGTCCCAAGTGCAAGTTGCCGGTGGGCCGGTCGCCGGTGAGCATCCGGTACCGCTCGGGATGAACCGCGATGTCCGCCTCGATTTCTTTGCTGCGCGCGATGCTGCGCCGCAAGGAGGCGTCGGAAGTAGATTGGGCCAGGTCTTCTGCTGCGTCACTCATAGTTCCTGGACTCTACCCGATTCATGATCTCGGCGAAGACCTCCGGCTCGGTCACGCACGACCCCAACTCGTGATTCTGCTTGCCGAGGCCGTGGTAGTCGGAAGACCCGGTGGCCAGCAAGCCCAGGTCTGCGGCCAGCGCGCGCAGCCGGGCGCGAAACTCGGGTGGATGGTCGTGGTGGTCGGCTTCGATGCCGTCGAGCCCGTGGGCGGCCAAGTCGGCCAGCACCTCGGGGCTCAGCACCGCGAGGGAATCCCGGGACCACGGATGCGCGATGACGGCCACCCCGCCAGCGCCGCGGATCAGGTCGATGGCGGTCAGCAAGGGCGTGTAGTACCGCGGCACATAAGCGTCGGCGGCGGTGTCGAGGTAGTCGTGGAAGGCCTCATCGCGCGTTGCCACATAGCCTTCCAAGATCATCGCGTCGGCCACATGCGGACGGCCCGGGGATGGGCTGTCGCCCACCGATTGGCTCCAAGCCGCGGCGCTGATCGGCATGCCCAAGGCCGCCAGCCGCTCCAGCGTCGCCGGGATCCGGCGCGTCCGCGAAGCCCGCAACTTGGCCAGCTCGGCGCCCAACGCCGGGTCGCCGGGATTGGGCCCATAGCCGAGCAGGTGGACGCTGGCTCCCAAGTATTCCGCGGACAATTCCAGCCCGCCCACCACTTGCACGCCGGCGGCCGCGCCCGCCGCATAGGCTTCCCCCAGCCCGTCGAAGGTGTCGTGGTCGGTCAGCGCGACGGCCGACAACCCGGCGGCGGCCGCCTTGGCCACCAGTTCGCCCGGCTGGTCCGTCCCATCGGAGTATTCCGAATGGGTATGCAGGTCGATCATCATTCCGCCCGCAGGATTGCCCGGATCTGTCCCAAACCTACGCTCATCCGCGCCAAGTCCGGCTCGGCCACGATCTCGCGCAGCATCTGGGCGCGCTCGGATATCGAGGGGTTGTTGGCGATCCAGTTCGCCACCACGTCGGCCGGGTCGCCGACGCCACCCTCCTTGATCGCCAGTGCGGTCAATTCGGCCTGCGCGCCCAGCAGTTCGTCGCGCACCGAGGCCCGGGCCATGTCGTCCCAGCGCACTTTGCGCGGCAGGGCGTACACCTGGGCGTCCATCGCGTCCAGGCTCAACACGCGGCACACCTGTCCGTGCACTGCCCCCACCCACGCCGGATCGAGGTTGAGCCGTTTGGCCACCTGGGCGATGCCGAGCGCGAAATGCCCATAACCGGCTACGGACATTTGCGCGGCCAGCTCCGGCGGGGCGCCGCCGGCCACCCACTTGTGGTAGCGGGCGTCGGCACGCTGTGCCTGGGCGGGGGTAAGGATGTCGCGCAAGTTTTCGCGCAAGAAATGCACCGGCTCCGCGAACTCGGCCACCGCCGCCCGGATGTCCAGCGGCGCCCGGCGGTTGTGCAGCAACCAGCGTGTCGCCCGCTCCACCATGCGCCGCAATTCCAGGCGCAAAGTCGTCGCCAAGGCGGCATCCAGTTCGCGCATCCGCGACAGCAGCACCTCGGCCAAACCGACCGAGTAAATGGAGCGCGCCGCGAGTTGGGCGCGCACGACATCCGCGATGCCGGCGCCCGTCTCCAGCGAGAGCCGGTGGAAGGCCGTTATGCCTTGCGAATCCACGAACCGGTTGACGGCCACGGTGGTGATGATCTCGCGCGCCAGCCGGTGGCCCGGCAGCAGTTGGGCAAAACGCTCGCGCAACTGAGCCGGGAAATACTCCGTGAGCCGGTCGGCCAGGTAGGGATCCTCGGGGAGCTCCGAGGCGAGCACCAAGTGTTTCAACGCGATCTTCGTGTAGGCCAACAGGACGGCCAGCTCCGGCCGGGTGAGGCCGAAACCTACGGCCATCCGCTCCCGGATCTGTCCGCCGCTCGGCAGGAATTCGAGCTTCCGATCCAGGAAGCCGTCCGCCTCCAACGCCTTGATCCAGCCCGCATGGGTGCCGGCCATGTCGGCGGCAAGCGCTTGGGCATTGGACAGCGCCAGGTTCTGAGCGATGTTGTGCCGCAGCACGGAAACGGCGATTTCGTCCGTCATAGAAGCCAGCAACTCGTCGCGTTCGGCGGGGTCGAGCAAGCCTGCGGCGACGGCGTCAGCGAGCAGGATCTTGATATTGACCTCGTAGTCGGAGGTGTCCACGCCCGCGGAGTTGTCTATGAAATCGGTGTTTATCGCCCCGCCGCGCTGGGCGTACTCCACCCGCCCGGCCTGTGTCCAGCCCAGGTTGCCGCCTTCGACCGCGCAGCGGGCCCGCACTTGGGATCCGTTGACCCGTACCGGGTCGTTGGCCTTGTCGCCGGCGTCCGCGTGCGTCTCGTGCTCAGCCTTGAAGTAGGTGCCGATTCCGCCGTTCCACAGCAGGTCGACCCGCGCGCGCAGAATCACCGAAATCAGCTCGTTGGGCGTCACCACGTCCGGCCCGTCCCAACTCAACGCCTGACGTGCCTGGGGCGAGACCCAGATGCTCTTCGCGTCACGGGAAAACACTCCCCCGCCGACGGAGATCTTCGACTCGTCATAATCGGCCCAGGTCGACCTCGGTATGCCGAACAGCCGGGCACGCTCATTGAAGGCCTCCTCCGGGTCCGGCGTGGGATCCAGGAAGATGTGGCGATGATCAAACGCCGCGACGAGCAGCGTGTGGCGGCTCAGCAGCATGCCGTTACCGAAGACGTCGCCGGACATGTCCCCGATGCCGACGCAGGTGAAGTCCTGCAAGTGCGGGTCCACGCCCAACTCTGCGAAGTGCCGTTTGACGGACTCCCAGGCGCCCCGCGCGGTGATGCCCATGGCCTTGTGGTCGTAGCCGGCGGAGCCGCCGGAGGCGAAGGCGTCGTCCAGCCAGAAGCTGCGGTCGCGGGCGATCTGGTTGGCGATGTCGCTGAACGTGGCGGTGCCCTTATCGGCCGCCACCACCAGGTAGGGGTCGTCACCGTCGTAGCGCAGCACGCCCTCGGGTGGGACCACCGCGTCGCCCACGATGTTGTCGGTGAGGCTGAGCAGGGCGCCGACGAAGCTCTGGTAGCAGGCCACGCCCTCGGCCTGCCAGGCGGCGCGGTCGAGCGCCGGATCGGGCAGGTTGAGGGGCACGAACCCGCCCTTGGCGCCCACCGGGACGATCACCGTGTTCTTCACCATCTGGGCCTTGACCAGCCCCAGCACCTCGGTACGGAAGTCCTCGGGGCGGTCGGACCAGCGCAGCCCGCCGCGGGCCACGGGCCCGAACCGCAGATGCACGCCCTGGACCCGGGGGCTGGCCACGAAGATCTCGTACAGGGGCCGCGGCTCGGGCAGCACGTCCAGCTCGCGGGGCCGCAGCTTGAAGGCGAGCGCCGGGGCGCCGGGCGCGAAGGCGTTGGTGCGCACCATGGCGCGCAGCACGGCCAGGCACAGGCGCAGGATCCGGTCCGCGTCGAGGCTAGTGACGGCGCCGAGCGCGGTCTCGATGGCGGCGCTGGCGGCCTCGAAATGGGCCTGCCGGGCGTCGCGGTCGCCGCCGGCGGCCGGATCGAAGCGCGTGGCAAAGGCGTCGACCAGGGCGGCCGCGATGCCGGGGTTGTCCACCAGCGAGGCCGCCACATAGCCCTGCGAATACGGCACGCCGGCCTGTTGCAGGTAGCGGGCGATGGCGCGCAGGTGTGAGACCTGTTGCCAGGTCAGGCCCGCCAGCATGACGAGGTGGTTCAGCTGATCGGCCTCGGCGCGGCCCCGCCAGATGGCGTCGAAGGCGGCGGTGAACCGGCTGCGGTCGTCGGCGGTCCACTC
>JAISUR010000022.1 GCA_031271975.1 Propionibacteriaceae bacterium | reverse complement strand
TCTCACAGGTTGAGATTTTCCGGGCCTCTCCAACCGACCCCTGTCATAGTCCTTACGCACTCTGACAAGCTCTTTTAGCTCGTGGTACAGGGTTGGAACTTTGTCTCGTAGGGTCCACGGATTCAGGGGTAGTGTGTCTTGCTTCGCAAGACCTGTTCATCCTTAGTTACACGCGGGGGGCGACCCCCGCGGACCCCCGAACACAAGCCGCCGTCTCTCTTCTCTATCACGCTCGAACCCGAGAGGGTTCGAACGTGGCGAGGGTGAGGCAGCCTTCGAGGTGTGCTCTGGCGAGGCGGTGTTCTTTGACGGCCTTACAGTTCCCAGAGTGCGCTAACCGGCAGGCCGAACAGCCGGTCGGCGTAGGTGTAGGCCGACTGGGAGGTGTTCAGGACGATACCGGCCTGGAAACGGTGCCCTAGCCGATCGCGCAGTTTACGCAGGTTGTTGAAGTCGTCTCCGCGGAAGGTGGTGGAGGCTTTCACTTCGATTCCGATGATGTTGCCGCCTTCGAGTTCGGCTATGGCGTCAACTTCCAGCCCGTCCCGGTCGCGGTAGTGGTACAGCTCGTAGTCGGTGCCGGACCAGGTTTGTTGCCGGAGCAGCTCGGCGGCGGCGAACGCTTCTAGGTAGCGTCCGAAGGTTTCGAGGTTCCCGATGGCCAGCAGTTGGTCGGATGTCATGCGGGACATCCGCAGCGCCAGCCCGGAGTCCAGAAAGAACGCTTTGCGTCTGCCGGATTCGCGTCGGGTGAGGTTCGGGGTCCAGGGGCGTAGGGTGCCGAGCAGGCCCACCGATTCGAGCAGGTCGGTGTAGCTGGTGACGGTGCCAGCCGGGATGCCGGTGGCGCGGGAGATGTGGGCTGCGACGAGTTCCCCGGAGGGGTTTGCGGCCAGGTAGCGTGCCACCGACTGCGCTCTTTGGGGTGAGTATTCTTTGCGCAGTTCGCTTAGGTCTCTCACGAGCACCGAGTCAAGGTACGAGTCGAACCACGCCCGTGCGCTGCGGCCGGTCCTGGTGGCCGCGTCCGGATAGCTGCCGGCGGCCAGCATCTGGGCGTATCCGTCCCTTGTGGTGTGGGTGGCGAAACCGGCGAAGGCGCCTTGGGTGATGCGGGTCACGAAGTCGTCGGCGTGTTCGCGCAGTTCTCCTTGGCTGAGCCCGTAGAGGGTCAGCCGTGCCGCGCGACCGGCCAGGGAGTCGGCCATGCCGCGTAGCCGCAGCAGTGATGCTGATCCGGTGATGATGAACTTGCCGGGTCTGCGGTCGGCGTCGATGGCTGCTTTGACGGGTAGGGCCAGCCCCGGTAGACGCTGGAGTTCGTCGATCACCAGCGGGCCCGTTCGGGCCTGTCCGAGCAGTAGTTGCGGGTCGGCGCTCGCGGCGGCGCGGACAGCCTCCAAGTCTAGGTTCACCACTGGCGCGCCGGGTGCGATGAGAGATGCCAGAGTGCTTTTCCCGACTTGCCTGGCCCCTTCGATGATGAGGGCCGGGAACTGGCTCAGCAACTCGACCGCGACCGGGCCAAGATGCCTTGCCAGAACGTGATCCATGGCACTGATTCTATCCGCTCTCGTACCCGCCGCGCAACACCAACTCGTCGAAACGCGGAAGCCAACTCGTCGAAACGCAGTCGGCCTGTGAGCATCCCACACCACCAATCCCCTAGCCAGTCGGCACCCCGCGGGCAATACTCGCCCCAAGGCGAGTCAGATCGGAGGCTCGAAGGCCAGGCCACCCATGGACTTCGCTAGCCCAATCTTGCGGGAGAAGCCTGGCACCCCAGCGCGGTCCGCATCAAACCTCCGTTCCCAGCGCTGCCCTGCTGGGCAAGTTCCAGCGAGATCGCTGTCATACGGCGGGACAAGCGAGCGTCGTCACCACTCGACGCAGCCCGGCTCAGCACAGTCGCCGTCTGGTTGTCAATGTCGCTGGCCCCATGATCCTTCCAGCCGATGAACGCTTCCGCCACCGCATCAAGCGCGTCATCCGAGGACAAGTCAACGCCGGTGGCCGCGACTTGCGCGATGCACAATGCCATCTGCGTGTCGTCGGACCATTCGCCCGGAGCATAGGGGCCAAGGCCGCCGCCGATCATCTGGGCAACACCGGCTTGGATTGGCGTGGCGAACTCGTAGGGCACGCCGAGCGCATCGCCAATGGCCTGGCCGAGCAGCACACCCGCCGCGCGATCCACCACTTCTGCCGTCAAGTCCATGCGTTAATCCTGCCCCCTGCCGCTCCTACACGGGCACCAGAGCAAGAGCCCCAAAAAATGTCGGCAGCGACCTCTAGAGTAGCTGCCCGGACAAGTTCCGCCAGACATCTCCAACCGACCCCGGTCATAGTCTTCACGCACCCTCTTCTCTCCCACGCTCGAACCCGAAGGCGCGAACATGGCGAGCCACCTTGGGTATTCTCTTAACGTGATGATATGATCATGTTTTATGAAGACCTTGCCTTCGATGCTGTCCCCGTTTGTCCGGTCGGACGCGGTGGGCGCCATCCTGGCCGAGGTGTTCTTGCATCCGGACGGCGAATTTTCGTTGGCCGAGTTGGCGCGGTTGACCGGTGTGTTGCCGGCGGTGGTGCATAAGGAGGTGTCGCGGCTGGTCGGGGCCGGAGTGTTGAAAGACCGGCGTGAGGGCAACAACCGGCTGGTTAGCGTGGAGCCGTCCCATCCGCTGTATTCGCCGATGAGCGAGATCGTCGCGGCCAGCTATGGGCCTGTGCCCGTGCTGCGCGAACTCGTGGCCGGAGTGCGCGGCGTCGAGGAGGCGTTCATCTATGGGTCGTGGGCGGCGCGCCGGCGGGGCCAGCCTGGTTCGTTCCCGCGTGACGTGGACGTGATGGTTGTTGGCGAGATGGGGGTGGATGACCTGCTGGCCATCCAGGACCAGGCCAAACAGCGGCTGGGTATGGAAGTGAGTATCCACCGCACCACAGCCACAGGTTGGCAACAGCGGGCGGAGAATCCGTTCCTGGCCGAGGTCGCCTCCCGTCCGGTCGTAGAGTTGTGGCGACGGGAGGGGCGATGACGAATCTGGATCCCAACAGCCAGGCGATCGACTACCTGATCGAGCGCGGGCGCCTTGAGCGTGTCACGCCCCGGAAGGAAATTGCGGAGCATCTGGTGCGAGAAGCTCGCCGCCATCTCGCCTCGGCTGCGAATCTGGCGCAGACAGAAGACCAGTCGATGGCCTTGGTGGCCGCCTATGACGCCGCCCGGAAGTCGTTGTCCGCGATCCTCGCGGTGCAGGGCATCCGGGCCAAAGGAGGCGACGGTGGCCACTCAGTGCTCCTCGACGCGGTGCGGCCCCAGTTTCCTGAGCATCGCCAGGAATTGCAGCGTTTCGATTGGATGCGCACTATGCGAAACAACACGGAGTATCCCGATTTCGACACCCCGG
>JAISUR010000027.1 GCA_031271975.1 Propionibacteriaceae bacterium | reverse complement strand
TCACCGCACGCTCGGGTTCAAGCCTTTGGCCAGTCGCGACCAGGCCGAGCCCGCCCAGGCCACAAAAGGTAGTCAAATCAGGGTCAGCGAAGCTAGAGTCAGACACGGTCGGGGCCTTTAAGATAGACGTTGTGGTAACCCCTATCTTCGAAGGGCCCCGGCCCCTACACCAACACCGACACACCCACCAACCTCACAACCGCCTACACCCCCAATTGCGAAGAGCCAATTAACCGGTAAACAACAGTGAGGTGTGAACAGCAAACCGCAAGGAGGCCAATATGCCAACACCGGACAAGATGGATGGACAGGACAGCGTGGAAGTGCCAGAGAAAGTATTCGACAACCATGCGCAAGATCGACGGCGCGTAAAGAAGCAGCGCTGGCTTGTGACGATATCCGCATGTTGTGTCGGGGTCACAGCGGTCTGGTTCTTCTTTGGTTTCCTCAATACCTATTTGGCTTTCCTGGGTGGAGCCTCGAACAAGGACCTCTACCCCTTGGAGTTCGGCGCCGCCCGACTGTCGCAGGTACTGCTGATCCTGTCCTGCATCTTCGCCTTCGTCTCCCTGCTCTTGATGGCCCGGCGCAGCCCGGTGCAGGGACACAAGGCGTTGTGGCTGGCCGCCGCGCCGCTGATGGTCATCGGCATGTTCCAGCTCACCGAGGCCCTGCTCGACCTGCTGACCACCAACTGGGTCTTCGAGCATACCCGCGATCGTTTTGACGGCTACCACATCATATGGCCTACCCTCTTCTTGGGCATGTGGACCGCCTCGGCCGTGTTGCAGCTCGCTGGCACCATCGTGGTTGGCAGAGCCGGGGCCAAGGGAGCCGTGCTGCGCTATGCTGCTTTGGCCTGCACCGTACTGCTCGTCGTACTGGTCGGCTACCTGCAGTGCTCGATGCTGCTCGGCTCCGCGCCCGCGCTCAGGGAGCCGCTGTTCATCCTCTGCTACTTCCTGGAAATGCTCATAGCCGCGTTGCTGGCCTTCTCCAACACGATGGTGGCCAAGCTGCTGGGGTGACAGGCAGGCCTAGCCGAATACTACTATGCGTGGTGAATTTCGAGCAGTACCGTGGTGGATTTCGAGGATCGTTACGGTGAATTCGAGCGATTCGCCGAGATGTCCTGCTACTCGAAAGCCGGCCTTTCGAGTAGGTTTCGAGTGGGGAAAATCCTCGGCCAAGCTCCCGCCGCCAACTACGGCGACGCACTCCGGGACATCAAAATGCCAACCCATCAGTAGGAAAGGCTTTGCCTGCTCAAGAACTGCCACCAAGCAATCCTGGCTTTCATGTTGGTTCCGCCTGGTCGACACGGGAGCGCTTGGAGAATTCGTAGAGCACCCTGCGAATCCGAGCGAAGGGAAACGTGTAACACTCGCCCAGTTGCACGCCGGAGTCGCCCGCCTTGGCGCCGCCGCGCAGTTGGGGTTTGTAGTGGATCTCGTCCGGCTTCGTGTGCAAGGCGGTCTCGGTGAACACCGGTTGCCCATCGCGTTCCAGGGTGAAGTCCGCGTCGAAGGCGTCAGTGGTCAGCCGGTAGCGGATTTCCCACGTCAGCCCGGGGCGGCTCAATGCCGCACGAAGGCCACCCGTTGCTGCCGCAACTCGTCGATTTCGCCGCTGGGGAGCGGGTCCAATCTGCGCCCCAGCGCCAGTTCCAGCAGCCAGTCGGCCAGGTCCGGGTTGCGGGCGAGCACGGGGCCGTGGGGGTAGGTACCGACGACGCGGCCCTGGACGGCGCCTTCCGTCCGGTCGCCGTTGTTGCCGATGCCGACTTCGACTTTCGCCAAGGGCGCCGCGTCAGCGCCCAAGTAGGTGTAGCCGCCGTGGTTCTCGAAGCCGGTGATCAAGCTGGCGGCGCCGTCCGGGCGGGTCCAGCTGGTGAGGATTTCGCCCACTGCGCGCTCGGATCCGCGTCGGGTCTCGACGTCGAGCAGGCCCAAGCCTTCGATGACTTCGTCGTTGTCGCCGACGGTGAAAGTCTTGCCGGTGATCTGGTATCCGGCGCAGACGGCGAACAGCACTGCGCCGGCATCCACCGCGCGGAACAGGTTGCCGTCGGCCCGCAGATACTTGACGGCGGAAATCTGGGCGGCATCTTCACCGCCGCCCAGCAGGTAGACCGATCCGTCCACTGGCACGGGTTCGCCCGGCTCCACCTCGGCCAACTCCACGTCGATGCCGCGCCAGGCCAGCCGGGCGCGCAGCACCATCGCGTTGCCGCGGTCGCCGTAAATGCCCAGCAGCGACTGGTAAACGAGGACGATCTTGGTGGCGCTCATCGCAGCCCGGCCATCTTCAACAGGGCTTGGAAGGGGGTGTAGGTGGCGATGACATCCGTCGGCGCCGCGCCGCGCGCGGCATCCAGCGCGGCCTGCAACTGTGGCACGACCGTGTGCTCCACGCCCGCGTAGCTGAGCCGCACGGCCAAGTCCTGTGCCCGCGGCCCGGCGCAGACGATCTTCCGGCCGGCCAGCTTTTCGTATTCGACGTCCCACAGCCACGACACGTCCTTGCCGTCGGCGGCCACCGAGTCGATTGCGAGCACGGCCGGGTCGGAGGACAGCAGCGGCAGCGCCTCCGCCCAGCCCGCCGGATTCTTCGCCAGCAGCAGGCGGGCCGTGGTCTGCCCGAACACCGCGGTCGCATAGCGCCCGGCGGGAGACGTGACCTCGCGCATGCCTGCCAGCGCCACGTCGGTGTCCACGCCGAACGACACCGCGGCGGCCAGAGCCATGGCCGCGTTGGAGATGTTGAACGAGCCGGGCACGTTGAGCTGCGGGTCGACCACGCGGCCGTCGGGGAGCCGGATCTGCGCGCCGACGACGCGGTATGACGCTTCGGGCTGGGTGAGCGGGCATTCCGGGCAGTCCCAGCGGCCGGTGTGCGCCAGCACGGCCCCGCACGCCGGGCACAGGGCGGCGTCCGCGCTCCACAGCAGCGCGGTGTCCACCCACACCACACGGGCGGCCGTCTGCGCCGCCCAGACCACTAGCGGATCGTCCGCGTTGGCGATGACAACCGGGCCCGCTGACCCGGCTGATTCCAGGGCCGCCCGCCACGACTTGCCCAGCGACTTGATCTCATGGTGCCGGTCAAGCTGGTCGCGGCTGAAGTTCAAGAAGACCAGCACCTCGGGCTTGCCATGCGCGATCATGTCGGATACGACGCGCTCGTCGGTTTCCAGCACTGCGATGTCGGCGCGGCGGCGCTGGCTGAGCGCGGAGGCGATCCCGTAGTGCAGGTTGGCGCCGTCGGCGTTCGTCACCAGGCGCGCGTCGCCGCAGCCCGCGCGGATGGCCGCCGCGAGCAAGTGGTTGGTGGTGGTCTTGCCGTTCGTGCCGGAAACCGCCAAGACGCGGCGGCCGCGCAACAGCAGACGGAACGCGTTGGGGGCCAGCCGGGTCAGCACCTGCCCGCGCACAGAAGCCCCGGAACCTTTGCCGAGAGCCCGCGACGCGGCTCCGGCCAACTCGCCGGCCCAGGTGGCCACGCGCAGCCGGGCGCGCGACGGAAGGGGAATCGCGTCCGACGTCACGGCTCGATACTAGCCCAGATGCCCCAGTCGGGCCGCGAAGCCGGACCCATAGCAAGAGGCAAAGCTGTTCCACAGCGAACGCAAAGGTTGATGGGGCTCAATTGAGACAGTCAATCCTCCTTAAGGGGCGCGCATGTTCAATATCTTGCTTCCGGCCGCGGACGTCGTGGCCATCGCCATTCTCACTTTGGCGCTCTATTTTCCGCGGCATCGGCGCAGCGACCTGCTGCTGTCCTATCTCGCGGTGAACGTCGGCGTCCTCGCCGTGGCGACCGCACTGGCGGCGACTTCGGTAAATGTCGGATTGGGGCTGGGCCTTTTCGGCGTGTTGGCGATGATCCGGCTGCGGTCGGCCGAACTCGACCAGCATGAGATCGCCTACTACTTTTCCGCGCTCGCGCTGGGCCTGATCGGCGGGCTGGGCGCAGCCATGGGTTGGACGGCGTTGGGCCTGATGGCCGTAATCGTCGTCGTGATGGCGCTTGGCGATTCCAAGTTTGGGGCGTCCCGGTTCCGCAACCAGCAGGTCGTGCTCGACCGGGCGATCGCCGACCCGGCCGCGCTCCGGGCCGCGCTGGAGGACGCCGTGGGAGCTCCGGTGGCCAGCTACACCGTGCGCAAGCTCGACCTGGTGAACGACCTTACGGTGGTCGATGCCCGGTTTCAGGCGGGAGCCGTCCGGCCCAGCCTGGAAGTCGCCGAAATGAGCGCCCGATGATCGCAACGCTGGCGCCGGTGGGTCTGGACGAGCTGAACGCCCGGGCCGCCTTGCTGACCAGGGTGGACCGCAAGTACGTGATACCGCTGGCCCAGCTGCCGGCGGTCATGGAGTTGGTCCCGGACACCGCGCAGGCGCTGGAGATCGACGGCCGGCGCGCGTTTGGCTACCGCTCCACGTACTTCGATACTCCCGGCCGCCTCACCTACCGCCTGGCCGCGACGCGCCGCCGCCGCCGCTTCAAGGTGCGCACGCGCTGCTACGACACAGGGTCGAGCTTCCTGGAAGTCAAGACCCGTGCCGGGGCCGGCCGGACAGTCAAGCGGCGCCTGGAGTCGCCGGACTATTTGCCGCAATGGGTGGCCTACGCGCTTTCCGACTCTGGGATCGCCCTGGACGCCTTCGCGCTGGCGCCGTCGCTCGATGTCGCGTTCGAGCGTTCCACATTGCTGCTCGGCGACGCGCGCATCACCATCGACACCGGGCTGTCCTGGCAGTTGCCCACAGGTGCGGCCCGGCAGGCCAACCTCGCCGTGGTGGAGACCAAGTCCGCGGGCCGCCCGACCGAGTTCGACATCGCGCTTTGGCGCGCCGGGCATCGGCCCGACCGGATGTCCAAGTACGCGACTGGTTTGGCCTGGCTCTGCCCGGAACTGTCCGGCAATCGCTGGCATCGGACCCTCAGCCGTTACTTCGAGGGGGGCCAGTGAAACTGACTGCGAGGCATGGCATCGTGCCGCTGCTGGCCGCGTTGGCTCTCGGGGTGTCCGGCTGCGCGTTCTTCCCGCAGACCACGGTGAGCGAGCCTCCCGCGTTCGAGAATCCCGCGCCGCAATCGTCCGCCGCTGATCTGGCCGTCCCAGGAAGCGTCGCGGAGGCGATGGCCGCAAACGCCACGCCCATCGATGCCGGGGCCGACCTGGCCGTCTCCGGTTCACCGGTCCAAATCACGTTGTCAGACGCGGGCAGCAGCGCGGGCGAGGGTGTCAACGTCGCCGGATCGCAGATCACCATCAGCCAGCCGGGCAGCTACCGCGTTACCGGATCGCTCAGCGACGGCCAGTTGAGTGTGGACGTCGCCAGCAAAGGCTTGGTGCAGATCATCCTCGACGGCGTCTCCATCACCAACTCCAAGTCCGCCGCGGTCGTGCTTTCGGGCGCGGACCGGGTCGCCCTGATCTTGGAAGGGGAGTCACAGTTGACCGACGCCGAGACTTACGTGTATCCGGACTCGGCCACGACCGAGCCCGACGCCGCGCTGTTCTCCTTCGTCGACCTGGTCATCGGCGGATCGGGCAAGCTGACCGTCAATGGCCGCGCGGGCGACGGGATCACCGGCAAGGACGGCCTGGTCATCGCCGGCGGCACCCTCAATGTCACTGCCGCGGACGACGCCATCAAGGGCCGCGACTATCTGGCCATCACCGGCGGCGACATCACCGCCAACGGAGGTGGCGACGGGCTCAAAGCCAGCAACGACTCCGACGAAACCGCCGGATATCTGCTGATGAGCGGCGGATCAGTCAAGGCGGCAGCGGCCACCGACTGCATTGACGCCGTGACGGACGTGTTGATCACGGGCGGCGCGCTGGAACTGAGCTGCGGCGACGACGGCATCCATTCGGACCAATTGCTGATGGTCGAAGATGGCCAGATCAACATCACCAAGTCATACGAGGGGATCGAGTCGGCTGTCATCGTGATCGCCGGTGGGCAGCTCGACATCACCGCCGACGACGACGGCATCAACGCGTCCAACGGCAACTCCACCGACTCAGACGGCTTCCAGGACCGCGACTGGTCCGACGGCGGCGACGACACCTGGGGGCGCGGCGGCATGGATCCGGAGAACATGCCCACCGCCATGCCCCAACGCGGTGGCCGTGGCGGCCGCGGCGGCGGTGGCTTCGGCGGCGAGTCGGTCCAAGCGGCGACGCTGGTCATCACAGGCGGCAAGATCACCATCACCGCCGGCGGCGACGGCATCGACTCCAACGGCACCGGCTCGATGACCGGCGGCGAAGTCGTCATCAATGTGGCCAACCGCGGCATGGAAGGCCCAATAGACGTGATCGGCGAATGGACCGTAACCGGCGGCACCATCACCGACCCGGAGGGCAACCCGATTCAGTAACCCTCCCCCGTCATCCCGGAACAAGTCCGGCATGACGGGGGAGGTGATGTCGGAACAAGCCCGGCATGACGGGGGAGGTGACGTCGGATGCCGCTAGGATCATTTCATGCGCTTGTATGCGAAGCCAGGGTCCCTGCTGGCGAAGCAGTTGTTGTCCGACTTCGGCGTCGTGGTTTGGGCCATCGGCTGGCTGCTGTTGGCCAACCTCGTCCGCGGGTACATCGAGCAACTGGCCGAGCCGGCGCTCCGTACCGCCGAGTCCGCTCGCGAGATCTCCAGGAGTCTCGGCGACGCTGGGGAGGATGTGTCCAACCTCCCGCTGGTCGGAGGGGCTCTGCAGGGCACGTTCGACACGTTGTCGGGCACACTTTCCGAGATCACCACGTCTTCCGAACTGCTTGCCGAGCAGATCCACACGCTCGCGCTGGTCATCGCGGTGGTGGTGTTCGCGCTGCCCGTCGTCTATTACCTCGTCAAGTGGGTGCCGTGGCGGCTGCACTTCATGGCCGAATCGCGGCACGCCGTCAAACTGCTGCGCATGCCCAGCGCCTTGGACTTCTACGCGCTGCGGGCCTTGGCCCAGGCCCCGCTCGCCGAGTTGGAAGCCGTCGGCGGCGACCCGGTCAAGGATTGGCGTGAGGGCAACTATGAGACCATCCGCAAGCTGGCCAAGGTCGGGCTGGCCCGCCACGGGATCGGGCTGTCGAAAGCCAGCAGGGAATCCGGCGGGTGGACCAAGGGCGGCAAAGCCGCCGCTGACGCTGATGCGACCGAGTTTGCCGACGCCACCTGGGACAACCTGCGCAACAAGTCCGGACGGCAATAGGTGGGTCAGGGTTCAGCATTTGAGGACGTAGTCCGGCTGATGCGCCCGGCGCCGAGTTCGGCAATCGTTACCCGGCCGAGCCAGGGGCCGAGGAACGCGTTGAGCGCTTCCAACTCTTCGTCGTCGACGGCGATCGTGAAACTGGGCTCCGGGTCGTAGGCGGTGGCCTCCAAGAGCGCGTGATGGCCGCCCAGCCAGCCGCGCAGCGTCTTCTCGAAGTCGCCGAGCACGTCATAGCCGCAACCCAGCGCGAATCTCGTCGCGGACACGGCGTGGACGATGGACGCGTTCGCCAGGGCCTGCGAGACAGCGTCGGTGTAGGCGCGCACCAGCCCACCTGCGCCCAGCAGCGTCCCCCCGAAGTATCTGGTGACCACGGCGACGACATTCGTCAGCGTGTGGTGCCGCAAGACCGCGAGCATTGGCGCCCCGGCCGTCCCGGAAGGCTCTCCGTCGTCATTGGAACGCTGGATTTCCGCCGCGTCGCCCATGATCAGGGCCGTGCAGTGGTGCCGCGCCGAATAATGCTCCTTGCGTATCGCCGCGATAACCGCGTCCGCCTCGGCCACTGTCGCCGCCGGCGCCACCACGCCCAAGAAGACAGACTTCTTCACCTCGACCCGCGACTCAGCCCGCGCCGCGATGGTGGCTGGCAACTCCACGCGTTCCTCCGATCTGTGGCACCAGGATAGTGGGGCCGCGGGCGCGGGCAGCCGCGGGCTTCAGAAACTGTCTTGGGACCTTTACGCTCCGCAGGCGGAGGCAGATTCCGCCAGCCAGCCTTCGCCAGCCGTCCGCAGGTAGGGCATACCCGCGTGGTTTTCGCGCTGCCAACCCTTGTCCGTACCCGGTTAATGTGATATCAATGTGATATCAGGTTTTTCTGGATTGGAGCAGGACATGGATGAGCAGAGCCACACCGAGCCCGTCGGGCAGGCGGGAGCGCGCACGGACATCGGCGAAATCAAGGCGTTTTCCGCCAACGGATGGCTGGCCGTGCTGGTGGCGCTCGCCCTCGCCGTTTGGGGCTTCTACGCCGTGATCACCGCCAGTATGGCGCTGGAGGAGGGCGAGGGCGATGCCGGGCCGCTGGTGTTGGGCACGATCGCCCTGCTGCTGGCCGCCTTGATCGGCTCGGCGGTGCGCATCATCAGCCCGGGCGACACGAAGGTGTTGCAGTTCTTCGGCAAGTACGTCGGCACGGTCCGCAACACCGGTTTGCAGATGACGCTGCCGCTGGTCGTGGCGCGCAAGGTCTCGGTGAAGGTGCGCAATTTCGAGACGAACGAGTTGAAGGTCAACGACGCGGACGGCAACCCGGTCAATATCGCGGCCATCGTGGTGTGGCAGGTCGCCGACACTGCCAAGGCCATCTTCGCCGTGGAGGAGTTCGAGGAGTTCATCGAGATGCAGGCCGAGTCGGCGCTGCGGCACGTGGCTTCGACGCATCCCTACGACAACCCGGATCCGGGTGAGGAGTCGCTGCGCGGATCGACGGACGCGGTAGCCGCCGAGCTGTCCCAGGAAGTGGCCGCCCGCGTCGCCGTCGCGGGCCTGGAGATCGTCGAAGTGCGGATCTCGTCGTTGGCCTACGCTCCCGAGATCGCCCATTCGATGCTGCAGCGCCAACAGGCCGCCGCCGTAATCGCGGCCCGCGAGCAGATCGTGGAAGGCGCGGTGACGATGGTGCAGGCGGCGCTACGGCGCCTCGAAGCCGACGAGGTGGTCGCTCTGGACGACGAACGCCGGGCCGCGATGGTGTCCAACCTGTTGGTGGTGCTGTGCGGATCGGCGCAGGCCACTCCCGTCGTCAACACGGGGACGCTTTACAGCTGATGCCCGAGGACGCGGCGCGCAAGCAGATTCTGTTGCGGCTTGATCCGGCCGTCCACGAGGCGATGTCCCGCTGGGCGGCCGACGAGTTGCGCTCCCTGAACGCGCACATCGAAATGCTGCTGCGGCAAGACCTGAAGAAGAACGGGAGGCTGCCCAAAGACGCCGCCCCTATCCGCCGGCCCGGCCGTCCGCGCAAGGAGTGAACGTCATCGCGTCCGCACTGGCGTGGTCAGCACCCTTCCCTGCGTGACGTCCCGAACCCCTCCGGTGATCTCGAAGCCGGCGGTCAGGGGTAGATCTGTGCTGGAAGTGCCCACCCAGAGCGTGAAGCTGCCCGGTTCGACGATCTTCTTGGCCACGTCGATGCCGGTGAAGGCCGTGCGGTCGGCGTGCAGCGTGAAAGTCACTTCCTTGGATTCACCCGGCTCCAGCGCCACCTTGGCGTAGCCGGCCAACTGCTTCACCGGCCGGGTCACCTGGGCGCAGTCGTCGCCGAGGTAAAGCTGGACGACTTCCGCGCCGGGGCGCGGGCCCGTATTGCGCACCTGGACGGCAACGTCGAGCGATCCGTCGTTGGGGATCTGCGTGGCCGACAACGCCAAGGTGCGCAATTCGAAGCTGGTGTAGCTCAAGCCGTGGCCGAACGGATACGCGGGCCGCGGGTCCAAGTTGGAGACGCCTTCGCTCCACTGGCCCAAGGGGGGAGCCAGGTACGTGCCGGGTTGCCCGCCCGGCCCGGCGGGGATGCCGACGGGCAGCTTGCCGGACGGGTTGATAGCGCCCGACAGTGCCCGGGCGACCGCGCCCGCGCCTTCCTCTCCGGGCATGAACGCCCACAGGATCGCCTGCGCGGCGCCGGCGGCTTCTCCCAGATAGTAGGGGCGGCCCGTCACCGGCACCAGGATCACGGGAGTGCCCGAGCCAAGCACGGCCGACACCAACTCGGGCTGCACGCCGGGCAGGTCCAGGGTCTGCACGTCGCAACCTTCGCCGGACGTGCCCCGGCCGAACAAGCCGGCCAAGTCGCCCACCGTGAGCACGACGACGTCCGCCGCCTTGGCCACCGCGACGGCTGCGGCGATGCCGGAGCGGTCGGCGTCCAGAATCGGGCAACCTTTCGCGTAAGAGACGTTGTCAGCGCCGTATTCGGCGCGGATAGCGGCCAGGATCGACTCAGCCTTGACGCCCAGGTCGGGCTTGCCGGAGAGCACGTGGTTGGGGAAGGAATAGCAGCCGAACATGGTGCGCGGTTCATCCGCTATCGGCCCGATTACGGCCACCTTGGGGCCGGGGAGGAGCGGCAGTATGCCGGAGTTCTCCACCAGGATCAGCGACGCCTCAGCCATCTCGCGGGCCAGAGCCCGGTTGCCGGGCGAATCCAGGTCGATGCTGGCCGGATCGGCGTTCGTTGGGGTCCAGCCGTCGGCCAGCAGGCCGAGTTCTTCCTTCTGCCGCAACACCCGCAGCACCGCCTGGTCGACCAACTGCATCGGCAGTTCCCCGGATTCCACGAGTTCGGCGAGTTGCGGGTAGGCCAGCGAGTCGGGCAGTTCGACGTCCAGGCCGGCGGTCAGCGTAAGCGCGGCGGCATGGCCCAGGTCGGGCGCCAGCTTGTGCATTGTCTTCACGAACGCCACCGCCCCGTAGTCGGAGACGACCACGCCGTTGAATCCCCAGTTGCCGCGCAGCAACTCGGTGAGCAGCCAGTGGTCCGCGGCGCACGGCATTCCGTCGACGTCCGAGTACGAGTTCATGACGGACTTGGCCCCGCCTTCGCGCACGGCCATCTCGAAGCTCGGCAGCATCAGATCCATGACCTCGCGGCGGCCCATCGGTACCGGCGCGTGGTTGCGCCCGGCGCGCGCGGCGGGATACCCGACAAAATGCTTGAGAGTGGCGACGATGCCCTGGGATTGCAGCCCCTTCACATAGGCGGTGCCCAGCGTGCCGACCAGGTAGGGGTCTTCGCCGCAGGTTTCCTCGACGCGGCCCCAGCGGTAGTCGCGCACCACGTCCAGCAACGGCGCGAGGCCCTGGTGCACACCCAGCGCGGCCATGTCGGCGCCGATGCGCGCGGCCATGCGCTCCACGAGGCCCGGATCGAAGGTGGCTCCCCAGGCGATGGCCGCCGGGTAGACCGTCGCACCGTAAGCCGTCAGCCCGGTGAGGCATTCCTCGTGCGCCTGGGCCGGGATGCCGAAGCGCGAGGCGGCGCGCACTGTCTCTTGGGCGGCATGCAGCGACGCGACGCCCTCCGCGACACTCACGGGCGCCGTCCCGAAGATGCGCGTCAGCTGGCCCAAACCGTGTTTCGCCCCTTCGGCGAGGGTGGCGGCCCCGGCCATGGCTTCCTGCAGCGGCGCCACGTTGCCGTCGGGGGAGACAGCCTCGTCTTCGCCGCCTTGGGCCCAGTAGCTGCCCAACTGGGCGAGCTTTTCGGCCAGCGTCATTTGGGCGAGGAGTTCGCCTGCTGTCGACATGGTTTCTCCTTACTGTCGCGCTGCGCTGCGAAACATTTTCTTCGATCCTGGCGTCTTATTCGGGAAGATTACCCTTGCCAGTACGGGCTCAACAGTGGAAACTTGGCCTAAAGTTTTTCCATGAGGAGGCCCAATGACGACTCCCAGGGCGACGCTGACGCTGGTGGCCAGGAAGGCGCGCGTGTCGCTGGCGACCGCTTCCAAAGTGCTCAACGGGCGCAGCGGTGTCGCCGACGAGACCCGGGACCGCGTGCGCGCCGCGATGGAAGAGTTGGGCTACGCTCCCACGACCGCCCGCGCCGACGAGCCGGGCGCCGCCGTGACGCGGCTGACGGTGATCGTGTCCGAGTTGGACGCCACGCTGTACAACGCCCAACTGCTGCAGGCCATCCTCGCCGAGGCTGCCGCCCACGAGTGCCAAGTCATCGTCCGGTTGATCCGATCTGACCAAGGGCAGGTTTCCGGGACGCAGCGCGAGTTGAATGTCTGGGCCCGCTCGCTGTTGGGCGGTGGTTGCCAGGGCGCGCTTTTCGTCACCTGCGACCTCGCCAAGGGCCACATCGACGCCTGTGAGCGGGTGGGCCTGCCGCTGCTGGCCGTCGACTGCCACACGCTGCTCGACGCCGGGGTGCCCTCCATCTCGGCCAACAATTTCGCCGGCGGCTACGCGCAGGCGGAGCATCTGATCGGACTCGGCCACCGCCGCATCGGGCTGGTCGCCGGCCTGCAGGATTCCACGTTCGCCCGGGAACGCGCCCATGGTTTCCGCGCGGCGATGGCCGACGCGGGCTTGCGGTTGCCGCAAGAACTGATCCACATGGGCGATTTCCTTCCGGAGACCGGGCATGCCGCCGCGAGTGAGTTCCTCGCCTTGGACCAGCCGCCCACCGCCATCGCCGCCAACTCGGACGGCTGCGCCCTGGGGGTGATGGCCGCCGCCCGCGAACACGGCCTGCGCGTCCCCGAAGATCTTTCGGTGATTGGCTTCGACGACACCAACCAAGCCCGTTGGAGCGTCCCCAAATTGACGACGATCGCCCAGCCCGTGCAAGAAATCGGCTCCTTGGCCGTGCGCACGATGTTGCGTTTGATTTCCGGCGCGGCCCCGGATTCGCCCCACCTGCAACTGGCTACCACGTTGGTCGTCAGGGAGTCGACCGCCAGCGCTTCGCCAAGTCGGCCGTAGAGGTGGAGACGGGACTCGAACCCGCGTACAACGCTTTGCAGGCGCTTGCCTGAACCATCTCGGCTACTCCACCAGGGGAGGGCCGATCCCCATGCCGCTAGATCGGCCCTCGCTGTGTCGGACGCCGTGGTGCCAGCATCCGAAGCTCATCTGGATGGATCAACGACAGTACGCACGGGAGCCCGACGGGCGGATACTTGCAGCCATGGGGAGCTCCTTCGTGTATTGGTGCGTATACACTAGCACACGTCCACGCTCCTGCAAAACGGGACCGGGTCGGCCGCGTCAGTTCCCCGCGGCGTTCACCCAACGCGCCGCCAACCCCGCGAACTCGTCGCGCAGGCAGTTCCGGTCGGGATGGAAATCCACGTTTGGCTGCGTCACGCCGGCGGCCAGCGCCCATTCCACATCCCAATAGAAAGTGTGGGTCTTGGGGACATCCTTGAAATGCGGCGTCACGGTCGAATACGAGCGTGCGCCATACAGCAGTGTCTCCAGCCGGTGCAGGTAGGTGACTGCTTCGGCCCGGGTCACCGGGGCGTCGGGCTGATACGTTCCGGCGCCCTTGCCCTTCAGCAAACCAGCCGCATACGCCCATTCAATGTCGAGCGAGAACGTGTGGGTCTTCGGCACGTCCGAGAATGTCGCCGCGGACGGCCGCGTGAAAGCGGGGCGGCCGGCCATCCGGTAAAGGTAGGCGGCGGCCTGCGCCCGGGTCAGTTCGCGGTCCGTCCAGAAGTACTCTCCGGTGTTGGACACGATGCCGGCGGCAGCCAACTGGTTGATCGATTCAGCGAAGCGCTGGTGGGTGTCCACGTCGTTGAAATAGCGCACCTGGCGCGCGGTGCTGGCGGTGTGCTGCTCGGTGTGGCTCGCCTTGGTGGCGGTGACGGTCACGGTCACCTTCTTGCCCAAGTCGGAACCGATCGGGCGATACGTCGGCTGGCTGGTCAGCCCGTCGGCCCCGGGTGCCCACGAATACGACAGTTGGGCGTCGCCGCAGTCCAGGCCCTTGGTGGCCAATTCCCAGCCAACGTTGGGGACGCCGGTGATGGCGAGGGTTCCGGTGCAGATTTCGACCGCCTCCACCACTGGGATTTCGCGGCTCTCCTGGAGGCCGGAGTTGCAGGTGCGCAGTTCCAAGCCGGTGTCTGTCGCGGTCGGCGCGAGGTATTGCTGCCACTGGCCGCAGGAGGCTTCCCACTTTTCGTCCAAGTTGGCCGCTTCCAGGGCGTCGCCGATGGTCTTGCGCACGGCGGCCACGTTGTCGACGAACGGCTCGATGGTGTTGGTGCCCCAACCTCCGGAAGTGAACGCCATCACCGACCCCGGTCCGGCGCCCTGGTCCCGCAGCAGCTTGCGCAGTTGCGTGTTGGCGAAATCTGGGCTGATGAACTGTTCGGCCAGCTTGAAATAGTCGTAGTCGTCGATCCCGTCGGCGAGGTTCTTCAGCCGCAGTGAGCCGACCAGCGCGGTCGGGTCGTTGGAAAGCGGGGGATAGATGTACTGGCCGTCACCGGTGTTGGTCACCGAGTTCTTCTCCCAAGGGTTGAACAGGGCGTGGCCGGCCGAGACCCGCCACATCGACGTCTGCCAGTCGAGGACACCCTCGGCGCCGAAGTAGAACATCTGCCAGTACATCTGGCGGCGCATAGTGCCCGCGTAGGGCCGGCCCGCGCTCCACAGGTCGGTGGTGGTGTAAGGAGTTTCACCCGGGTAGAACCAGGCCTGGCCGCCGTCCGCCCGCAGGGCGTCGCGCAGGTCGACATAGCCGTCATAGTCGGCGGCCACTTTGGAGGTGAGCACGGTCATGGTCTTGACGCCGTAGCCCTGGTACATGTCCAGCAACAGCGGCTCATGCCAATCCTTCGACCAGCCGGTGGTGACCATGATGTTCGGGTCGTCCCAGTTTGAGGTGATCAGGTCTACGCGCGGTGCGATTTCGGATGTCACCGAATCCAGGTAGGTTTGATAGGCGTCCGCAGTCTCGCAGGAAGGGCAGTAGCCCTTCTCGTCCTGGACGTAGAAGTAGGCCTTCTCCAGCGTCTCGGGCCATTGGCCGACGATGTCGCGATACTTGCGTATGGTGGCCCCATCGCTCCCGTCGGCGAACGGGACGGTGAAGGTCGTCACTTTCGGATTGAGAGCGTATTTCGCAAACGCCCGCGGGTCGGAGTCGACCAGGCCATACGGCAACTCGTAGCCGGACATGCCGTGTTCGAGCAGCAGGTCGTACCAGGCTTTGACAACGGAGTTTGCGCACTCCGGGTCGTCCTGCATCGGGTCTTTGTCTCCCGTGGTCCCGCAGGCCCATTGCACCAGCGCCGAGGTGTCCCAGTAGCCGGAGTTGGAGTTGTAGTTGCCGAACGTGGTGTCGGCGTACTGGTCCTCGGGGAGGGTGAAATCCCAGACGTGGGCGGTCGCGACACCGGTCTCCAACGGTGTGCTGGAACCTTGTTCGTAGAGCTTGACTTGGGCGCGGTAGTCTCCGGGCGCGGTCTCAGGCGTGGTGACCAGTTCGATATACCAACCCACGGCGGTGGTGGCGTCGACGTTGAGGTATTCCCCGGCGTAGGGCACCAGCGGATCGACCCACCGCGCCGTGTCGACGTTCGGTTCGATTCCCACGTAGATCTCGCGGAACACCGTCGGCACTAGCTGGTCGGCGCCGTTGGAGTGGGTGAAATTCGACACCTCGACGCGCAGGCTGCGGGCGGAGCCGCCGTCCGTCTTGGGCCAGAAGAACACCTGGAAGCCTTCGCGCTCGTCCTTGGCCAGGTAGAAGGTGTAGTCCGCGTCGAACTCGTATCCCCAATAGGCGATGCTCCGGGTCGTGTCGCCCCAGATCGCGCCGTATGAATCCTGCAGCAGGCTGCTGGCCAAGCCCCAGTCGTAGTCGGAACCGGCCTGGGCTTGGGCCGTCGGGGCCGCAGGGACGAGCACCGCTGCGGCGAGTGCGGTTGTCAGCAGGGCGGACATGATGGGGCGGGTGCGATTGGAGGCAGCCATCGCGGTTCCTTTCAGGGGATAATGCTGGCAAGTACCCTACACGTCACTATCTGCCTTGAGACATAGTTTTATCGATTTCGCTACCCTCATTGTGGCCGCAATTGACCACCAGAGGCGTCCGCGGCCGGGCATAGAATGGCGGACCATGAAGAATATCCTCACGATCGCGGGTTCTGATCCTTCCGGCGGCGCCGGAATCCAGGCTGATCTGAAGACCATGTGCGCGCTGGGGGTTTACGGCATGAGCGCGATCACCGCAGTCACCGTGCAGAACACGCAGGCCGTCTACGACGTGCAGGAAATCACCGCGGACATCGTCGCTGGGCAGATCACCGCGGTGTTCGACGACATCGAGGTGCACGCCGTGAAAACGGGCATGGTCTCCTCGGCGCCCATCATCCGCGCGATCCGGCGATCGCTGCTGCAATACCGCGCGCCGAACGTGGTGGTCGACCCGGTCATGGTCTCCAAGTCCGGCTACAAACTGCTGCGTGACGAGGCCATCGCGGCCGTCAAAGAACTGGTCGCCATCGCGGATGTGACCACGCCCAACATCCCCGAGGCTGAGATCCTTTCCGGTGTGCCGATCACCGACGACGCGAGCTTGGAGGCCGCCGCGCGCGCCATCGCCGCGCTGGGCGCCAAGAACGTGCTGATCAAGGGCGGCCACCGCTTCGGCGACACCGCGACCGATGTGCTGTACTGCGCGGGGGAGTTCATCCGGCTGCCCGCCGCCCGCGTCGACACCAAGAACACCCACGGCACTGGCTGCACGCTTTCCGCTGCCATCGCCTCCCGCCTGGGCTTGGGCGACACCGTGCCTGACGCCGTGGCGTACGCCAAGGTGTATATTTCAAAAGCCATCGCCGATTCCTACGACCTGGGCAAGGGAGTCGGGCCCGTCGGCCACCTCGCCGCGTTATATCGCCAGGCGGGCATGGCCGTGGTCGCATAGCAATCCATGCCAACATTCCAACAACGATTAAGGAGCCGATAGTGCTGACGGCAGCCGCGCAGGCAGTTGCGCGAATCCGCGAAACCCATCCACTGGTGCATTCCATCACCAACTACGTGACGGTCAACGACGTCGCGAACATCCTGCTCAGTTACGGCGCCGCCCCGGCCATGGTCGAGGACGACGCCGAGACGTTCGGTTTCGCCCAAATCTCGTCCGCCCTCTATATCAACTTGGGCACGCTCACCAAGGAGCAAGAGTTGGCAGCCGCCCAGGCCGTGCTGGGCGCGCGGCAGGGCAACACCCCGATTGTCATCGATCCGGTGGCGTTGGGCGCGATTCCGCGCAAAGCCGAGGTGCTGCGGCGTCTCATCGAGCTGGGCACACCGGCCGTCATAAAAGGCAATTCGGGCGAGATCTTGGCCTTGGCCGGTGTTGCCGGCGCGGTGCGCGGCGTGGACGCCGTGGGTGACGCGGAAGGCTTGGAGGATGCCGCCGCCAACGTGGCTGGCCAATTGGGCGTGGTCGTGGCGGCTACCGGGCCGGTGGACATCGTTTCGGACGGCACGCGCACCTTCCGGATTCACAACGGCCACGAACTGCTGACCCGGGTCACCGGGGCGGGCTGCATGGTCGGCGCTTTGGTCGCCGCCGCGTCCGCCGTAACCGATCCGCTGACGGCGGCGGTGGCGGGCATCGTCTCCATGGGCGTCGCCGGCGAACTGGCGGCCCAGGCGGCCCAGTTGCCCGGCTCATTCCGGGTGGCGCTGATCGACGCGATCTACCAGGTCGACGCCGCCTTGATCGCCGAACGGGGCCGCGTCGATGAACTTTGATCCGCGCCTGTACCTGTGCACCGACCGGGGATTGCTGGCCGGCCGCGGCCTGGTCGAAGCCCTCGAAGCCGCTGTCGCCGGAGGGGTGACGCTCGTGCAGTTGCGCGAGAAAGAGGCTCCCACCAGGCAGTTCTACGAGATCGGGCGCGAGGTGCGCGCGGCCACCACCCGGCTCGGAGTGCCGCTGATCGTGAACGACCGCGCCGACATCGCGCTGGCCATCGGGGCGGACGGCCTGCACGTGGGCCAATCCGACCTGCCGGTGGCCCAGGCCCGGCGGATCATGGGCGCGGGCGCCATCATCGGCTGTTCCGCGAAGACTGTTGAGCAGGCGGGCGAGGCGGTCGCGGCCGGCGCCGACTACATCGGCACCGGGCCGGTGTTCACGACGGACACCAAGTTGGACGCGGGAAACGCCGTCGGCCTGGCGAGGCTGGCCGAGGTGGCGGCGGCGGTGGATGTGCCGGTGGTCGGCATCGGCGGGATCGATCAGGCCAACGCGGCCCAAGTGTTGCGCGCGGGCGCCGCGGGGGCTTCGGTGATTTCCGCCATACTTGGCGCTGAAGATATCGAACAGGCGGCCCGGGCCGTCCGGGAAGCGGTGGAAGATGGGTTACGCGCAAGAACTGATTGATTCGGTTGCGGATGTTTGGGCCAGGTGCTGCCAGCACCCGTTCGTGGCCGCCCTGGCGTCGGGGGAGTTGCCGCGTCCGAAGTTCCGCGACTACCTCGTCCAGGACACGCTTTTCCTGGCCGAATACACGAAGGTGTTCGCCATCTGTTTCGTGAAGGCGGACGACATTTCCGTCATGCGGCATCTGTACGGCGACATGGCGGCGGTGATCTCCGACGAGACCCAGACCCACATCGCCTACTTGGCCGATTTCGGCCTCAGCGAAGCCGACGCGCTGCGCCGCGAAGTGCTGCCCGCCAACCGCGCCTATCTGGACTTCATGTTGGGCGTCGCCCGCGGCGAAACCTGGCTGGAGGGTTTCATGTCGGCGATGCCCTGCACGCTCAGCTATTTCCACGTCGCCCGCCACGCCCTGGCCCAGGCCCAGCGGGCCGGCACTTTGGAGGGCAACTATTACCGGCGTTGGGCCGAATATTATTCCGGCCCGGAGTACCAGGCGGTCTATGACGACGCGGTGGCTTTCATCGACCAGGTCACGGCCGGATTGGGCGAAGCGCAAGACGCCCGGTTGCGCGCGGTTTTCCGCGCGGGCAGCGAACACGAGCTGGCCTTTTGGGACATGGCCTGGCAGGCATAACGAAAGCGGCCACCCGAAGGTGGCCGCTTTCGCGTTGCTCAATCGCTTAGCCGCAAGTGCCGGCTTCCATCCCGAAAGTGACGGCCGCGCTCATGAAGTCCTTGTCCATCATGGTCTTGGCGGCTTCCATCAAGGCACTCAGGTCCTTCGAGCCTGCGGCGTCGGCATACTGGCCGAAACCCTTGCTGAGGGTCTGGATAGCTTGCTTCACGTCGCTGTCTGTGGCCAGAGCCGCAGCTTGGTCAAAGGTGGCCACGAGCTTCTTGCCGGCAACAGCGATCTTCGACCATTCCTGGTTGCTGGCCCACTCCTGCATGTCTGTGCTGAAAGTCTGCATCTCGTCGTAGGCGGCCTTCCAAGCCGTGCAGTAGTCGCCGGCCGCGGGCACGACCGGATCATCCGCGGGCTCGTCAACCGGCGCTTCAGTCGTCGGCTCGGTCACGGGCTCGTCGACCTGCGTGGGCTGGTCGGCGGGGGCGGGCGTACCCGTGGTGTTCAGCGCGGGGACGCAGGCGCTGAGGGCGAATAGGCAAGTTGCCGCGACCAGGGCTGCCGCGATTCGGGGCGTTGTCTTCATTGTGGTCCTTTCAAGAGATGACCCTCCAGTGTAACTTTCGTTTTCGAAAAACCAAGACCCCGCTGTGGCCAATCTGTGAGAACCCATCTTCCCTGGCCAACGCGGGTTTCGCCCTGGGTTGCCGCCGACCTTCAACTGGTCATCCCGGACTTGTTCCACGAGTCCAGCCCTGACCGCAGATTTGGCCGCAACCCAGCTCTTGGCGTAGGGTTGTCGCTGCCGCAGACCGCCGGTACAGCTCGTAAGAGCCGGTAAAGCCCGCGCAGGTGAAACGTTAATACTCGATTCTGAGTTGACCCGTAGCGCCTGTGCGCACGGGTCTTTTTCATTCCGGCGGCCAGTGGCACTGACGATAACCACAAGTGGGGAAGGAGACCCATGGCTAGGCCGGACAAGGCAGCAGCCGTCGCCGAGCTGAAAGATCTTTTCAGCGAATCGACAGCCGCCGTGCTGACCGAATACCGCGGCCTCTCCGTCGCCGATCTGAAGAAATTGCGCAGATCGCTGGGGGAGAACGCCAGCTATGCCATCGCGAAGAACACCCTTGCGAAGATTGCCGCCACGCAGGCCGGGATCGAGGGGCTGGATTCCCAGCTCACCGGGCCGACGGCGATCGCATTCGTCAAGGGCGATGTCGCAGCCACCGCCAAGGGGCTGCGGGAGTTCGCGAAGGGCAACCCGCATCTGGTCATCAAGGGTGGTGTCATGGACGGTCGTGTCCTCGACGCCGAGACGGTCAAGAAGTTGGCCGATTTGGAGTCTCGCGAGGTTCTGCTCGCCAAGCTCGCTGGCGCTCTGCAAGGCAACCTGTCCCAGGCTGTGGGGCTGTTTGCCGCGCCGCTCTCCCAGGCCGCAAGGCTCCTGGGTGCTCTTGAAGATCAAAAGAAGGCTGCTTAGGACTTAGGGAAAGAGAAGGAAAAATGGCTGCCAAGAAAATCAGCTCCGAGGAGCTGCTCGAAGCGTTCAAAGAGATGACGCTCATCGAGCTCAGTGAATTCGTGAAGACCTTTGAAGAGACGTTCGGCGTCACGGCTGCCGCCCCGGTTGCGGTCGCCGTCGCTCCGGGCGCCGCTCCCGCCGGCGGTGGCGAAGCCGCCGCTGAGGAAGAGGTCTCGAACGAGGTCGACGTCGTGCTCGACTCCGCCGGCGACAAGAAGATCCAGGTCATCAAGGAGGTGCGCGCGCTGACGAACCTGGGCCTGAAGGAGGCCAAGGATCTGGTCGAGGCCGCTCCGAAGGTCATCCTGGAGCGTGTCACCCGCGACGCCGCCGCGAAGGCGAAGGAGGCCCTGGAGGCCGCCGGCGCCGCCGTGTCCATCAAGTGACACTGGCCCGAAGGCTCGAAAGGCCCCGCCCGTCTGGGCGGGGCCTTTTCGTTTAAGCGAAGCGGCGTTTGGCGTTGTGGTAGCTGACGTCCCGGGCCACTTGTTTGAGCAAGTCCAAGTCGCCGACGCGCCCAGCGGCGTGCCACTGGGCCAGGTGGGTGGCCAGGATGCGCCGGAAGTAGTCGTGGCGCGCGTAGGAAAGCAGGGATCGCGAGTCGGTGAGCATTCCGGTGAAGTTGCCCAGCAGGCCAGTGGTGGCGAGCGTCTCCAACTGCCGCCTGATTCCCGCTACGTGGTCGTTGAACCACCAGGCGGCGCCCAGTTGCAGGCGAACCGACTCGGATTGGAAATTGCCCAGCAATGTGGCCGCGACAGGCCAATCTGCCGGATTCAAGGGGTACAAGATCATGTCGGGCAGCTTGCCCGCTTCGTGCGCGAGCTGCAGCAGCAGCCGCAACTCGTCCACGATGCCGGCTTGCGCGCCGATGGAATCGAAGCCGGTGTTGGGGCCGAGAACCTGGGTCATGGGCAGGTTCTGGCGGCGGTCCACGCCGAAATGCACTTGTGCGGTCCAACCCAGCGATTTCACCATGCCCAGCAGCTCGACCAACCTTCCCGCGCCTTCGGACATCCGGAAACGGTCGAGGCCGAAATCAGCGGTGCGGCACCCGAGCCGCCCAAAGCGGGCCATGGCCTCGGGCAGCTGGTCCAGCGGCGCGGCGGGGTCGTCCAAGTAGGAGTCGGGACGGAAGCTCGGGAGCACCCGCCACGGCGCGTCCAACCCTGCTAGCGCCACATGGGCGGCCAGGTCGTCCGCGGGGTCGTCGGTGGTGACGGCGACCTCGACCCGCGAGCGTTCCAGAATGGCTTGCGGGAGAAAGTCCGGCGTCGCCAGGGCGGCGTTTGCCTGTTCCCAGATGGCGGGCGCGGTGGCGGCGTTCAGCGCAGTGCGGATGCCGAAATAGCGGCGCAACTCCAGATGGGCCCATTCGTAGACGGGGTTGCCGACGGCCTTCTCCAAAGTGGCGGCGAAGGCGGAGAACTTGGCGAAGTCGTTGCCCGCGCCGGTCACCAGGTCCTCTGGCACGCCATTCGCGCGCATCAGCCGCCATTTGTAGTGGTCCGAGCCCAGCCACAGGTCGGTCAGATTCTCGAATGGCTGGTTGGCCAGGAGTTGCCGGGCGTCCAAGTGGGAGTGGTAGTCGATGATCGGGAGGTCGGCGATCTCCGCATAGATCTCCGCGGCGACGTCATCGCGTAATAGGAAGCGGTCGTCCATGTTGCTGCTCCAATCCATCCACGAGTTCGGTGATCCGGTCCTGCAAGCTTGGTGTGGCCAGGTCCGCGTAGCCCAGCAGGCCCAGCAATCTGGCCAGCGCCTGCGCCACGGTGGCGTCAGCCCAGCAAGCTGCGAGTTCTTCCGCCAGCGGATCGGCGATGCCGTACGCGGCGGCGGTTTCCGGTCGGCAGGCCCACACCCATGCGGCGAGGGCGGCTTCATGCGTGGGGGTTGCCCCGGGTCGGGCCCGCATCGTGTCCAGCCACCGGTACGGCACTTTCTGCGAGCCGTCCGCGGCGATCTGGCGCAACTGGTGGAACATTGCCGGATTCTGAAAACGCCTGACCAGGGTTTTGGCGTATTGGGCCGGGTCGGGCCCGCCTGCGGGCAGCGCGGGCCCGGCTTCCGCGCAGATGCCGCGCACGATGCCCGGTCCCCAATCGGTGTTCATGGCCGCGTCGATAGTTTGCAATCCGGCTGCCAGGCCCAGATAGGCCAATGCCGAATGCGAACCGTTGAGCAGGCGCAGCTTCGCCAACTGATGGGGCGCGACATCGGAGGTGAACTCGGCTCCGGCCACCTCCCAGGCTGGGCGTTCGGTGGCGAAGCAGTCTTGAATCACCCATTGGCGAAACGGCTCGGCCACCGCGGGGGCGTCGTCGGCCACACCCAGCGCGGCCTGGCAAAGGGCCTTGTCGGCCTCGGTTGTAGCGGGCACGATCCGGTCCACCAACGTGTCGGGGAAGGCGCAAGCGCGTTCCACCCAGCTTGCCAGCCCCGGTCCTGCGTCAAGTCCGGCGACAGCTCGCAGTGCGGTTTCGCGGGTGCGGGCGCCATTTGCCGCCATGTTGTCGCAACTGATTATGGTCAGCGGTTTGCGGTGCCCGCGATACCGGGCTGCCAGGGAGGACGCGATGTGCTGGAAAGGCGCGGCGTCGGGGGAGTAGCCCTTCTCGGTGATCGTCAGCGTGACCAGGCTCACTTGGGGGTCCGCCAGCAGTTCTTGGACGCGGGCGTGGTCGTCGCCGGACAGCAGCGCCTCGGCCAGGGCGCCGTTGACTGCCGCGACGGCGGCATCCGGACGGCGCTCCAACACGGAGAAGTAGCAGTCCTGCCGCCGCAGCGCCCGCACCAGGGCGGCATTGGTGTTGGCGACGGCGGCGATTCCCCAGCCGCCGCCCGCGCATTCGGTGTAGACGCATTGGTGTGCGCGGTGGAAAGCTCCCAACCCGAAGTGGACGATGCGTGGGCTCAACTCGCCGTGACGGACGAGGGGCTGGAGTTCTGGCCGCAGCGTGCTCAAGGCGGCCTCGCTCAGTGTCGGCTGCGACATCCCGGCTCCCTTCTTGCAAGATTGTGGCAACGTTTGCAAGATCTGTCAAACATGTGCGCGAAATCGTTCCAATTGCTGTCAACCGCAGTTAGAATCTGCGTGATTGAGAAAAGGGGGAGCCATGGGTCCCACGGTTACAGACGTCGCGAAGGCGGTTGGGGTTTCGCCGTCCACGGTTTCCCGGGCGATGTCCGGGGGGATCGTGTCGCCGGCGACGCGGGAGGCGGTGCTGGACGCGGCGGCCAAGTTGGGCTACCAGCCGAACCGCGCCGCACGCGCGCTGATCAACGGGCGGACCGGCAACGTCGGGCTCTTGGTTCCCGACCTTGAAAACCCCTATTACACCGAAGTGCTCAAGGGTGTCTCCATGCACCTGCGCCGCACCGACTACCACCTGCTGCTGGCCGATTCCGACGAAGACACGGCCTGGGAGCGGGAAATGCTGCACACCTTGCGGCAGTCCAGCGACGGGCTGCTGATCTGCTCGCCGCGGTTGGCAGACGCCGACCTGGTGACCTTGGCGGATCCGGCGACCACCGTCGTCTTGAACCGCATTGTCGATTCGCTGGCCTGCGTGACGATCGACCCGGTGCCGGGCATCCAACAGGCCGTGCAGCACCTGGCCGCGCTCGGCCACCGGCACATCGCCTACGTCGCCGGACCGCCCGGCTCCTGGAGCGACGCCCGCCGCCGCGAAGGGTTGGCCATCGCCGAAGAACTGGGCGTGAAGGTCGACGTGGTGCAGTCCGCCACCCCGACGTTCGACGCCGGAACGCTGGCCGGCGACTTGGCTTTGGCGACGGGCGCCAGCGGCATCATCGCCTTCAATGACCTCCTCGCCATCGGGATGCTCAACCGGCTGCTCTCCCGGGGAGTGTCCGTCCCGGCGGATGTCTCCATCATCGGCAATGACGACATCGCGATGGCCTCCATGTGCGCTCCGAAGCTGACCACCATTTCCTCGCCCAAAGAGCGCATCGGCCAATCCGCCGCCGCGACGCTGCTCCGGCTGCTGAAGGACCGCACCGGCGCCAGTTCCACGCCGGAACACATTTTGCTGCCCGCCGGGCTGACCGTGCGGGCCTCGACTGGAGTCGCGCCGCAGTAGCTGATTCTGGATGCGTTTGCATTTCTCTGCAACGAGATACCCTTCACACCGGCCTGATTACGCAGTAGAGTGACAATATGGAAACGTTTGCAATGACTGCTGGCGAGGCTATCGCCAAGATCCAAAGCCAAATCCCGTCGCGCTTCCGCCCCGAGGGCGTCGACTACATCCTGGACGGCGATCCGAACACGCCGGTTGCCAAGGTGGCGGTCACCATGATGGCTACCCTCGACGTCCTGAAGCGCGCCGCGGCGGCGGGCACCCAGTTGCTCATCACCCATGAGCCGCTCTACTTCAACCACTTCAACGAAGGGTTGGACGAGTTGGCGGGCGACCCGGTCTACGAGGCCAAGCGCGCCTTCGTAAGAGAGCACGGCATGGTGGTCTGGCACCAGCACGACCAACTGCACGACGTGCGCCCCGACGCCATCGACGCGGGAATCCTCTGGAAGCTGGGCTGGCAGTTCGGCTCCGAAGACCTGGTGGCAGCCGTCCCGACCACGCCACTGGGCGACCTGGTGGCGCAGATCGCGGAGCGTCTGAACGCCACATCGCTGCGGTACGTCGGCGATCCGAACGCCGCAATCTCCTCCGTGGGGCTGAACTTGGGCTTCCGCGGCTACCCCGAGAACCGCAAGCTGATCGCCCGCCAGGTCGCCGACGCCGTGCTCGTTGGCGAAGCGTGGGAGTGGGAGACCGGCGAATACGCCGTCGACGCGATTGAGCTGGGCCTGCTGAAGGGCCTCATCGTCACCGGACACATCCCCTCCGAGCAGCCCGGCATGGAGCACTTCGCCAACTGGATCGCCCCACTGGTCCCCGAGTTGGAGTTCACTTTCATCGCCGCCAAGGACCACTACACCTCGCTGGAGCATGCCGAATGAAGATGGGCTTCCGCTGGTACGGTTCCGACAACGACCCGATACCGCTGCAACATATCCGCCAAATCCCCGGCGTCACCCAAATCGTGGGCGCGCTGTTCGACATTCCCGCCGGGGAGGTTTGGCCGCGCGAGCGCATCGCCGCGCTGCGGGCAGAAGTGGAAGCGGCCGGTTTGGCGCTCGAAGTCATCGAGTCGGTCAACATCCACGACGACATCAAGATCGGACGGCCCAGCCGGGACCGGTACATCGCCAACTACATCGCGACCATCGAGAATCTGGCGGCGCACCAGATCAAGGTGATCTGCTACAACTTCATGCCGGTCTTCGACTGGATCCGCACCAGCCTGCGCTATGAACTGCCGGACGGATCCTTCGCGCTGGCGTTGGAACGCGCGGTGGTGGCCGGCAGCGCCCAAGATGTGATGCGGCGGGTCACCGATTCGGCGGGCGGTTTCTTGCTTCCCGGGTGGGAACCGGAACGGCTGGCCGATCTGCAAGGGTTGCTGGACGCGTACGCGGAAGTGGATAACGCCGCGTTGACGGACAACTTCCGCTATTTCATCAAGGCGGTCATGCCGGTCTGCGAACGCTTGGACGTGAAGCTGGCGGTTCACCCCGACGACCCGCCGTCCGAGCTTTTCGGCCTGCCGCGCATCGTCAAGGACGCCGCCGACCTGCGCGTGATCGAATCGTTCCACGACTCGCCGTACCACGGTTTCACCATCTGCACGGGTTCGCTGGGCGAGAATCCGGACAACGACGTGCCCGCGATCATCCGCGAGTTCGCTGGCCGCGGCAAGGTCCCGTTCGTCCACGCGCGCAATATCAAGCGCCTGCCAAACGGCGACTTCCACGAATCCGCGCACCTGAGTTCGGAAGGTTCGCTCGACATGTACGAGGTCATGCGCGCCCTGCACGACACGGGCTTCGACGGCTACGTCCGGCCCGACCACGGCCGCGACATCTGGGGCGAGCGCGGCCGCCCGGGATACGGCCTCCACGACCGGGCCCTCGGCGTCGCATATCTCAACGGCCTGTGGGAAGCGATCCAGAAGAGCGGGTAGGCGCAGGTCGGCGCGGCACTCGTTTTCCCTCGCGGGCGACTAGGGTAATGGCGTGGATCTTGAGTTGAGCCCTTGGCGGACGCGGGCGTATGCCGAACTCAGCGAGCCGTTGGCGACGGTGCTGGGCGAGCGCACGGCCAAGCCGTTCCGGGCGCTCAACGTGGAGACTGTCGGGGATCTGCTGCGGCATTTGCCCCGGCGCTACCTTTCCGGCACAGACCTGACCGACTTGGCGACGCTGGCCGAGGGAGAGCACGTGGCCGTGATCGCGAGAGTGGTCTCGGTGGATTTCCGGCAGGCGCGCGGGAACGGAAAACGCCGCCTGGAAGTGGTGTTGTCCGACGGGCATGGGCGGTTGAACGTCACGTTCTTCGGCAAGGACCACCTGCTGAACTGGTGGGCGAAGCAACTCGGCCTCGGCGTCGCGGGCGTCTTCATCGGAAAAGTCGGGCGTTTCCGGGACGACCTGCAGATGACCCATCCGATCTTCGCCATGCTGGACGCGTCCGGCCAGGTGGTGGGCACGTCGGAAGACACCGCGCGCACCGCGCAGTTGGTGCAATCCGGCATGGTGGGCATGTACCCGGCCACCGGCAAGCTGCCCACCTGGACCATCGCCGAATGCGCCAGGCTGGCGTTGGATTCGTATTCCGGCGACGACCCTTGGCCCGAGTGGGTTCGGGTCAAAGCGGGCGTGCCTCCGCTTGCCGACGCGTTCGCCCAGGTGCACGCCCCGGCAACCGCGGCCGACGCAGCGGCGGGAGCCCGGCGTTTGCTGTTCGACGAGGCTTTCGCCACCCAGTTGACGATGGCGTATCGCCGCCACGACGCCGCGCTGAACAACGCGGTCCCGCGGCCACGGCGCGACGGGGGTATCTTGGCGGCTTTCGACAAACTCCTGCCGTTCGAGTTGACGGCGGGCCAGCAGCAGGTCGGGGAGGAGATTTTCGCCGACCTCACCCGGCCCCGTCCGATGCAACGGCTGCTGCAGGGCGAAGTGGGTTCCGGTAAGACGCTCGTGGCGCTGCGGGCCATGCTCGCCGTCGTCGACAACGGCGGCCAAGCCGCCTTGCTGGCTCCGACAGAAGTGCTGGCCAACCAGCATTTCAACACCATCAAGGCGCTCTTGGGGGAACTGGGCCAGGGACGGATGCTGGGCGGCGGCGAGCTGGCTACCGATGTCGTGCTGCTGACCGGTTCGGCGACGGCCGTGGCGAAACGGAACGCCATGCTGCGCGCCGCTTCCGGCGAGGCCGGCATCGTGGTTGGCACGCATGCGCTGCTCTCCGACAAGGTCCAGTTCGCCGATTTGGGCCTGTTGGTCATCGACGAGCAGCACCGCTTCGGTGTGGAACAGCGCGCGTTGCTGGCTGACAAGGCCGCCGAGCGCCCGCACACGCTGGTGCTGACCGCGACCCCGATTCCGCGCTCGGTCGCGATGACCGTCTTCGGCGACTTGGAGGTCTCCACGCTCACGGAGATTCCCGCGGGCCGGGCAGATGTTTCCACGGTCGTCGTCGACGCCCGCAACAAGCCCGCCTGGCTGGAACGGGCTTGGCAGCGTGTCCGCGAAGAGGTGGCCACCGGGCGGCAGGTCTTCATTGTCGGCCCCCGCATCGCGTCTGGCCAGGGCCTCGGCGTAGAGGAGTTGGCCGCCCACCTGGCGTCCGGCCCGCTGCGCGATGTGCCGCTGCGCGTCCTGCACGGCCAGCTCTCCGCGGAAGAGAAACAGTCGGCCATGGAGGATTTCAACGCCGGCAAGGTCGGCGTGCTGGTGGCCACGACGATGATCGAGGTGGGCGTGGACGTGCCCAACGCGTCGATGATGGTGATCTGGGAAGCGGAGCGTTTCGGCATCTCACAGCTACACCAATTGCGGGGCCGTATCGGCCGCGGCCAATATCCGGGCGTCTGCCTGCTGGTCACCGAAACCGACGATCCGGCCGCCCGCGAGCGGTTGGACGCGGTGGCCGCTACCCGGGACGGGTTCGCTTTGGCGGAGTTGGATTTGGCCCAACGCCGCGAGGGAGACGTGCTGGGAGCCAGCCAGTCGGGCAGCCGTTCTTCGCTGCGCCTGTTGCGCGTCTTGGAACACGCCGACATCATCGCCGCCGCGCGGGAACTGGCCGAAGCGGCCGTGGCAAAGGACCCGGACTGCGCCACGCCGGGCTTCCAGGACGCGGTCCGCGCCACTGAACTGCTGTCCGGCCCGGACTGGATGGACCGGAGCTGACATGCGGGTCATCTCGGGCAAAGCCAAGGGGCGGCAGTTCGCGGTTCCCGCGTCGGCCCGTCCCACCACGGACCGGGTGCGCGAGGCGGTGTTCTCCATCGTCGCCTCCTGGGCCGGGCGGACGGACGCGGATCCGCAGTTGGCCGGGTTGGCCTTCCTCGACCTCTTCGCAGGCAGCGGCGCCGTGGCTCTTGAGGCGGCCAGCAGGGGAGCGGAGGCGTGGGCTGTGGAGTCCGACCCTGGGGCGGTGGCGGTGTTGCACAAGAATGCCGCGAAGCTCGGCTTGGCGGTGCATGTCCAGCGGCAGAAAGTGGAGTCGTTCCTGACCCGGCCCCGCGCGCAGTTGTTCGACGTCGCCTGGCTCGATCCGCCGTACGCGTTGCCGGCGGCCGCGCTGGAATCCGCGCTGGCATCCTTGGAGCCGTGGGTGGCTCCCGGCGGACTGGTCATCGTGGAGCGCTCCGGGCGTTCTCCCGATTTTTCGTATCCGGTTGCCTTTACGCCGTATGATCGTCGTGATTACGGCGAAACCGCCGTGTACTTTGCCAACAAGGGACTTCAATGATCGCAGTTTGCCCCGGCTCGTATGATCCGGTCACGTTCGGACACCTCGACGTCATCGCGCGCGCGGCGGCGTTGTTCGGCGAGGTGATCGTGGCGGTGGGCCGCAACACGGCCAAGAACCCCCTGTTCAGCTTCGAAGAGCGCCTGGAGTTGCTGCGGGCCGCCTGCGCCGACATCCCTGGTGTGCGCGTGGCGGCCATGGACGGACTGCTCGTCGATTTCTGCCGGGAGCACGGCGCCCAGGTTGTGGTGAAGGGCCTGCGTTTCGCGAGCGATTTCGACTACGAGTTGCAGATGGCCCACATAAACTGCGAGATCGGCGAGATTGAGACCGTGATGCTCCCGGCAAGTAAGCTGTGGGGGACGCTGTCGTCAACGATGGTCCGCGAAATTGCCCACTTCGGGGGAGACATCAGCGGCTTCGTGCCAAAATTGGTAGTCGAGCGGGCAAAGGCAAAGAAGGAGCACTTGGATGGATGAGCGCACGGTGACTGTGCTGGCCAAGTTGCGCGAGCTGGTCACGGATGCCAAATCCGTGCCCATGTCCGCTTCGTGCATGGTCAACCGCAAGGAGGCCCTGGCTCTGCTGGACGAGGCGCTGGTCGCCTACCGCTCGGACGTGAGCGAAGCCCAACGCGTGACCGAAAACTCGCTGGCCACCCTGGAGCGGGCCCAGGAGGAGGCCGAGATCATCATCCGCGCGGCGGAGGAGAAAGCGTCGTATCTGGCCACGCAGGACGAGGTGTTCGCGCAGGCGAAGCAGAAGGCGGCCCAGTTGGAGGTGCGCTCCATCGAGGAGGCCGACGCCCTGCGCCGCGAGACGGACGCCTATATCGACCAGCGCATCGCCTCGTTCGAGGCCGCCCTGCAAAAGACGATCAACCAGGTGCAGACGATGCGGGCCCGACTCGCCGACCGCTCCCAGTTGGACGCCTCCGAGACGCAAGCCCTGCCGCGCCTCATGCTGTAAATCCCGGCGCGGCCGAGCCTGGCATTTGCCGCGATCTGTCGGCGCCTAGTAGGCTTGTTGGTTGGTTATGACGCAGTCGTGCCAGTGTGGAAGGGAGTCGACATGCCCGGACACTTGGACGAAAGCTCACCGTTGGTGATCAACACCCACGGTTTGCGTAGTTCGAAGCAGGTGCGCCGCATCGCTTCCGCGCCGGACGGCCTCGGCATAGCCATGATCGGTGTGCCACCCGATTCGCCAATCGAGTTCGAGGTCTTGCTCGAACCCGTGGGAGAGGGGGTGCTGGTCACTGGGAGTGCTCGCGTCTCGTTGCGCGGTAGCTGCTCGCGCTGTCTGGAGCCGGTCGAGGCCGAGGCCTCGGTTGAGTTGCAGGAGCTGTACAGCTATCACGACATTCCCGATGCCAGCCGGTTGGAGGGAGAGTTGATCAACCTCGAGCCGCTCCTGCGAGATCAGGTGGTTCTCGAAATGCCGTTCACGCCTTTGTGCCAGCCGGATTGCGCCGGATTGTGCCCCGATTGCGGGGCCAATCTGAATCGCGATCCCGGTCACGGGCACGCGCCGGACATTGATCCGCGCTGGTCCGGGCTGCAAGGGTTCGACGGCTTTGGAAAGGAGTAGAAGTGGCAGTTCCGAAGCGCAGAATGTCGCGCAGCAACACGCGGTCCCGCCGTTCCCAGTGGAAGACGTCCGCGCCCACCTTGGTCACTTGCGCAAACGCCGCTTGTGGTGCCAAGCACCTGCCGCATACGGCTTGCCCGGAGTGTGGCCAGTACGGACCCCGCAGCGACCGCCGCCAGGTGATCGAAGTCTAGTTTTGGGCGCACAGGACCTGTTCGCCGAGCTCGGGTTCGAGGTGGACCCGGAGCTTTACCGGCTTGCCTTGACGCACCGCTCGTACGCGTACGAGAACGGTGGGCTGCCGCACAACGAACGGCTCGAATTTCTCGGGGACTCGGTGTTGGGTGTCGTCGTCACGGAATATCTGTACACGAAATACCCGGATTTCCCGGAGGGGCAGTTGGCAAAGCTGCGCGCCGCCGTGGTGAACGCGCACGCGCTGGCGGACGTCGCCCGGTCCCTCGGCCTCGGCGCCGAGATCCTGCTCGGCAAGGGGGAGATCGCGACCGGCGGAATGGACAAGGCATCCATCCTCGCCGACACCTTCGAGGCCATGCTCGGCGCGGTGATGATATCCGCCGGGCGAGACGCCGCCGACAAGGTAATCCACCACATTTTTGACTCGCTCGTCGACGACGCCGCGCTGCTGGGCGCCGGTCTGGACTGGAAGACGAGCCTCCAAGAGCTCTGCGCGGAGCGCGGTCTGGACGTTCCGCAGTATTCGGTCACCGAATCCGGCCCCGATCACGCCAAGCATTTCGTGGCCACGGTCGTGATCGGCGATTGGCGGTCTTCCCCAGGCGAAGGCTCCTCCAAGAAACAAGCCGAACAAGGCGCCGCGGAAGCGGCCTTCGGCGAGTTGAGCGCCAGTGCCTGAGCTCCCGGAAGTGGAGACAGTCCGAGCCGGGCTGGAGCGCCTGGTCGGGCAGACAATCAACAACATCGAAATCTTCGATCCGCGCGTCGTGCGCACCGAGTTGCCGCTGGCGGGTCGCGAAATCACGGCGGTGCGCCGCCGCGGAAAATACCTCTGGTTCGCCTTCCGCGACGGTGACGCGCTGCTGGCGCACTTGGGCATGAGCGGGCAGTTCCGCATCGGCGGCCAGTCCAAACACGAACGGGTGCGCCTGGACGTGGGCGGCCAGACACTGTCGTTCGCCGACCAGCGCATGTTCGGCAAGCTGGCGTTTTCGCCGGGCGGGGCGGCAGGCCCGGCAGAGATCTCCCACATCGCCCTCGACCTTTTCGACCCGGCCTTGGACGTAGCCCAATTGGCCGCGAAAATCCGCTCGAAACGGTCCGCTGTCAAGCGCGTGCTGCTGGACCAATCCACCGTCTCGGGCATCGGCAATATCTATGCCGACGAGGCGCTGTGGCGCTCCCGGCTCCACTACGCCCGCCCGGCCAGCGGTTTGAGCACGGCAAAGATCCGCGAACTGCTGCGGGCGGCCAAGGCTGTCATGGCCGAAGCGCTGGAGGTCGGCGGCACGTCGTTCGACGCCCTCTACGTGTCCGTGGTGGGCGAGGCCGGGTACTTCGAAAGATCCCTGGCGGCCTACGGGCGCGAAGGTCTGCCCTGCCCGCGCTGCTCCCGGCCCATCGTCCGCGAGCCTTTCATGGGGCGTTCGAGTTTTCTGTGCCGCAAATGCCAGCGTCCCCAGTAGAGTTGGGGCACTGTGACTGATCTCCTCGAACGCCTGCGCCCCTCGTTGGTCCAATTCGCGAAATTTGCCTTGGTGGGAGGCGGCGGCGTCATCGTCAACCAGTGCGTGGTGGTGGCCTGCAACGTCGTCGCGCGCGACTTCTTCGGCGTGACCAGGGAGGACGCGTTGTTTCGGATTCCGTTCACCGAGTTCAACGCCCGCAACTACCACTTGTGGTCGACACTGGCGTTCGTGATCGCGAACCTGTTCAACTTCATGATCAACCGGCATTGGACTTTCAAGGGCACCCGCGGCCCGTTCTTCAAGGAGTACGGCCCGTTCCTGGCAGTGGGCCTGTTCGCGCAGGGTTTCGGCTTGTTGATCCTGACGGCGCTCATGCACAAAGACTCGCCCATCTCGCTTCCCGCGAGCGTGTTCACCGATTCGGAAGGCTTGCTGAACAAGTACTATTGGGCGAATCTCATCACCATCGTGTGTGTGACTCCAATCAACTTCGTGATCAATAAGCTATGGACGTTCCGGAGAAGGAGCAGCCGTTGTACCTGAAGTCCCTGACGCTTCGCGGATTCAAGTCGTTCGCGTCCACGACGACCCTGAATTTCGAGCCCGGCATCACCTGCGTGGTCGGGCCGAATGGTTCGGGGAAGTCGAACGTGGTCGACGCGCTGAGCTGGGTGATGGGCGAACAGGGAGTCAAGTCGCTGCGCGGCGGCAAGATGGAGGACGTCATCTTCGCGGGCACGTCAAAACGTGCTCCGCTGGGCCGCGCGGAAGTGCTGCTGACGATCGACAACACGGATCAAGCGCTGCCCATCGACTACACCGAGGTGACGATCTCCCGCACGATGTTCCGCGCGGGCGGCTCTGAGTATGCGATCAACGGCACGCCGTCACGGCTGCGCGACGTGCAGGAACTGCTGGGAGATTCGGGCATCGGCCGCGAAATGCACGTCATCGTGGGCCAAGGGCAACTCGATTCGATCCTGAACGCCACACCGGAGACCCGCCGCGGCTTCATCGAGGAGGCCGCCGGCATCTTGAAACACCGCCAGCGCAAGGAACGCGCCGAACGCAGGCTGGAATCCACCGCGGCCAACCTGAACCGGCTCTCCGATCTGCTTGCCGAGATCCGGCGCCAACTCAAACCGCTGGGCAGGCAGGCCGAGGTGGCCCGCAAGGCCGCGACTGTGCAGGCCGAAGTGCTGGACGCCCGGGCGCGCCTGCTCGCCGACGATTACGTGGCCGCGCTGACGGCTTTCGAGACCGACAAGGCCGCTGAGGAAGCGCTGCGGGCCAAGCGTGCCCGGCTGGAGGACGCGCTTGCCCAGGCGCGCGCGGCGGAGGCCGCCGCCGAGGCTGCCGCCCGCGCCGCCCAACCCGCGGTGAACACCGCCCAGGAGACGTGGTATGCCCTGGCCGGTTTGCGCGAGCGGGCCAACTCCCAGGCGGTCATCGCCGCCGAGCGGATGCGCAACGCCGTCAACGTGCCCGAGGTTTCGGGGCGTGATCCGGAAGCCATCGAACGCGAAGCGGCAACGGTGCGACAGGCCGTGGCCTCCGCCAACGAGGACATCCGCGCCAAGCAGGAGGCGCTCGCGAAAGCCACCGCGGCGTTGGAGGCCGCGACCACGGCCTACGAGGCGGCGGAGCGTGTTTTCCAGGCGGCCCAGCGTGCCATCGCCGACCGCCGCGAAGGCCTGGCCCGGCTGACGGGCGAAGTCAACACGCTGCGCAGCCGCGCCGAATCCGCCGACGCCGAGATCGAGCGGTTGTCGGCCGCGGTGGCAGCGGCTGACGAACGTTCCCGGCAGGCGAAAGTCGCCTTTGCGGCGTTGGAGACGAAGTTGGCCGGGTTGTCCGCGGGCGAGTCTGGCCTGGACGCCGAATATGCCGCCGCCGAAGAAGCAGTCGCCGGGCTCAAGGCCGAGATCGCCGCCTTGGAAGAGGACGAGCGGCGCATCGCGTCCAGCCGGGCTGCGCTGTCGGCCCGCCTGGAGGCCCTGCAACTGGGCGTCGCGAAAGACGCCGAAGCGGCGCTGCTCGCCGAACCGCTGGCTGGCGTGCTGGGGTCGGTCGCCGCGTTCATCTCAGTGCCGAAGGGCGACGAGGTGGCCATCTCGGCGGCTTTGGGCGCCGCGGCGGACGCGGTGGCGGTTTCCGGCATCGACCATGCTCTGGAGGCGCTGGGCAGGTTGAAGAACGAAGACCTGGGCCGGGCCGGCATGCTGCTGGGCGGGGCCGCCGCCCAACCCAAGGACTGGCCGCCGCTCCCCGCGGGCGCGCGCTATGCCGCCGAGGTCGTCAAGACCAAACCCGAGTTCCGCGCCGCGTTGGACCGCATGCTGTTCAAGGTCGCGCTGGTCGCCGACATGCCCGCGGCGCGCCAACTCATCGCCGAGTTGCCGGACATCACGGCGGTGACCGCCGCCGGCGACGTGCTCAGTTCCTGGTTCGCGGCGGGCGGCTCAGCCGGGAAGCCCTCGCTGATCGAAGTCCAGGCGGCAATCGCCGACGGCAACGCCGAGTTGGCCGACGTGCAGGCCGAGTTGGAACGGCTGCGCTTCACGCTCGCCCAGAAACACAACGACTTGGAGCAGGCCTCCGCGCGCGCGGAAGCCGCTTTGGCGAGGCTGAACGAGTCCGACGCCGCCTATGCGGCGCTGGCGGAGGAAGCCAGCGCGCTCAACCAGTCGGGCAGCGCCGCCGCCGCTGAATCGGGCCGGTTGACCAACGCCGTCGCCGCCGCGCAGGAGGTCAAAGCGTCGGCCTTGGCGGCTCTGGACGAGTTGGAAGCCCGATTGGAACGCGCCAGTGAGTCCACTGAGGTCTTGACGGCCGATCCCACCGAGCGGGATCGCGCCGGCGACCTGGCCACGGTGGCCCGCGGCCAGGAAATGGAGGCCCGCCTGGCGCTGCGCACGGTGGAGGAGCGCGGACGCGCGCTGCGTTCCCGGCTGGAGTCGCTGGAACGTTCCGCCGCCGCCGAACGCGACGCTCAGGTGAAGGCTGCCGAACGCGCCGAAAGGCTGCGCCGCGAGGGCATCCGGGCGCAGGCCGTCGCTATGGCAGTCGCCTGGCTCTCGGAGCGCGTCACGGCTTCTATCGCTTTGGCCGACCAGGCGCGCCAAGCCGCCCAGGCCCGCCGTTCCGACGCGGAGGCGGCCTTGTCGCAGGCCCGGGCGAGCGGGCGCGAGCTGGCCATCGAGTTTGAGACGCTGGTCGACTCGGTGCACCGCGACGAAATGTCCCGCGCGCAGCAGCAGATGCGGCTGGACCAGTTGGCTGAGCGCGCCATGTCGGAGTTGGGTTTCGAGCCGGAGGCGTTGGTCAACGATTACGGCCCGGAAGTCCCCATCCCCGGCGAGGATGGCCCGGTGCCGTTCGTTCGCGCCGAACAGGAGCGCCGCCTGCGCGCGGCGGAGCGCGATCTGGGCGTGCTGGGGAAGGTGAACCCGCTGGCTTTGGAGGAATTCGAAGCCATGCAGACCCGCCACGCCTACTTGTCAGAACAGTTGGAGGACTTGCGCAAGACGCGCGCGGACCTGCTGGGCATCATCGACGAAGTCGACGCGCACATGCAGCAGGTGTTCGCGGAAGCCTATGAAGATGTCGCGGCGCAGTTCGAAACCTGCTTCGCCCGGTTGTTCCCCGGTGGCGAGGGCCGGTTGACGCTGACCGAGCCGGGCATGTGGCTGACGACCGGCGTCGAGGTGGAGGCGCGCCCGGCGGGCAAGAAGGTGAAGCGGCTTTCGCTGCTGTCCGGCGGCGAGCGTTCGCTGGTGGCCGTCGCGTTCCTGGTGGCCTTGTTCAAGGCGCGCCCGAGCCCGTTCTACATCCTGGACGAGGTGGAGGCTGCCCTGGACGACGTGAACCTGGGCCGGCTCTTGGAGATCTATGAGGAACTGCGCGACGACAGCCAACTGTTGGTGATCACCCACCAGAAGCGCACGATGGAGATCGCCGACGCGCTGTACGGCGTGACGATGGGGGCGGACGGCGTCTCCACGGTGATCTCGCAACGCCTGCGCGAGTGACCTCTCAGCGAGTTCTCAGGCCGGTGCGCAATAATGGAGTGCACCAGGAGGTGGATGGGTGACACTAGCCATTGAAATCGTGGGCGTCGCGCTGGGTGTGAGCGTGCTTGTCGTCGCGATCGTCGCCATTGGAACACGCGGCGGCGGTTCGAAGCTGTCGCGCGGTTTGGCCGCCACCACCCGCCACCTCAGCGGCGAGGCTGATCCGCCCGCCGGCCTGGTCGCGTTCTTCGAAAAGGCCCGTTCGGCCGCTTCCGCGGTATCCGCGCGCAGCGCCGCTTCCGCCACCGAAGACCATCCGCCGCAGTGATGACTTGAGCCCCACAAAGTGTCCTCGCTGCGCCGCGATACCCTGCCCGGGCCCCTCCCGTCATGCCGGACCTGTTCCGGCATCTTGGGACGCAGTCCCATGCACCCCACGGGGATGCCCCTAGCGGGCCATACGGACCTCTGACTTCCAGTTCGTCATCTCGGACGAAGTCCGGTTCGCCGTTGGCAAGCGACCCAGTCCAGGAAGTTGTAGGCTGTTTCCGACAACCGCAAAGGACAATCGGATGGACGCACTACAGGCACTGGCAACGTCTGTCGCTGCGGAATGCGGGTTGGAGGTGGACCGCGTCGAAGTCCGTTCTGCGGGGCGGCGCAAGCTCGTGCAGATCTTCTTGGACGGCGACGGCCCCGATGGCCGCGGCCCCAGCTTGGATGACATCTCCGCTGCCACCCGCGCCCTGTCCCGGGCGCTGGACGAGGCCGATCTGTTCAAGTCCGCCTATACGCTGGAGGTCTCCAGCCGCGGGGTGAACCGCCCGCTCACGCAACCCAAACACTTCCGGCGCAATATCGGGCGCCTCGTCGAAATAGCCGCGGCCGGCGGGGCTTTCACCGGGCGCATCGAAGCGGCGGACTCGGACGGTGTGGTGGTGGATGGCAAACATGTGGCGTTCTCCGATATTGCGAAGGCTGTCGTCCAGGTCGAGATGAGGGATGACTGATGGACATTGACATGAACGCCCTGCGCGCGGTTGAGCGCGACAAGGGCATCAGCATGGACGTGCTGGTGAGCGCGTTGGAGGACGCGCTGCTCAACGCGTACTTGAAGACCCCGAAGGCCAAGCCGGGCGCCCGCGCGGTGTTGGAGCGCAAGACCGGCCAAGTGCGGATCATCGTGCCGGAAGTGTCCGGCGAGGAACAGATCGGCGAGTACGAGGAGACCCCGGAGGGCTTCGGGCGGGTCGCGGCCGCGACTGCCCGGCAGGTCATCGTGCAACGGCTCCGCGAGGCCGAAGACGAGGCCAAATTCGGCCACTTCTCCGGAGTGGAGGGCGACATTCTCCCCGGTGTGTGCCAGCAGGACCGCGATTCGCGCACGGTGCGGGTGGACCTTGGCCAAATCGAGGCGATCATGCCGCCGGCTGAACAGGTGCCCGGCGAGGATTATTCGCACGGCCAGCGGATGCGCTTCTACGTGGTGACGGTGCGGCGCGACATTCGCGGCCCACAGGTGGTCGTCTCGCGCACCCATCCGAACCTGGTGCTGAAGCTGTTCAAGCTGGAAGTGCCCGAAATCGAGCAGGGCGTCGTCGAGATCAAGGCCATCGCCCGCGAGGCGGGCCACCGCACGAAAATCTCCGTGCTCTCCCACGATCCGAATATCTCGGCCAAGGGCGCCTGCATCGGCCCGATGGGCCAGCGGGTGCGCGCCGTCATGCACGAGTTGAACGAGGAGAAGATCGACATCATCGACTACTCCGACGACCCCACCGAATATGTGGCCCAGGCCATCTCCCCGGCGAAGGTGTCGTCGGTGATCGTCACCGACCACACCGCCAAAGCCGTGCGCGTGATCGTGCCCGATTACCAACTCTCCCTGGCGATCGGCCGCGAGGGCCAAAATGCCCGCCTCGCCGCCCGGCTGACGGGCTGGCGCATCGACATCCGCTCGGATTCGGCCGAGTGAGCGACCCGACGCGCACCTGCCTGGGCTGCCGCGCCAAGGCCGCGCAAGGCGACCTGGTCCGCGTCTACCGGGTTGATGATGGCTTGGCGTTGGGCAAAGGGCCGGGCCGCGGCGCCTACTTCCACACGGCGTGTTGGCAGCGGGCCCTGCCGCGGTTGCCGCGGGCTCTGCGCGCTCAAGTGGACACCTCTGAGTTGGCCAGCCTGCTCGGGGAAGGACTCGGGAAAACTTCCGCGGAGCAGTTCAAAACCTGAGATATGTTGCATTTCTGGCCACGGGTTGGGAGACTGCACGCGCAACCTCTCCGTTAGGATCACCATGACAACTGTCAACGCGCCCGCGTCCACCCCAGACCTCAAGAAAAACTGGTTGAGGGTCCTGTTCTTGGCTTTTTGCGGCTCCATTATCTACGGCCTGCCCTATTTCAAGGACTATTACTACGATGACTATCTGGCCATCTACCAGTTGACGAACGAGCAAATGGGCTCGCTGAGCAGTTGGTACGGCGGTATCGGAATCCTGGCCTACCTGGTGGGCGGCGTCTTGGCCGACCGCTTCTCCGCCAAGACACTTATCGTGATTTCGCTGATCGCGACCGGCGCGGCCGGCTTGGGTCACCTGATTCTGACGGACTACACGGTCCTTTGCGTCATCTACGCGTTGTGGGGCGTCACCTCGCTGCTGACCTTCTGGCCGGCCCTGTTGAAGACAGTCCGCATGCAGGCTTCTGGCCCGCAGCAGGGCCGCGCCTATGGCCTGTTCGAAGGTGGCCGCGGCGTTGTCAACGCGCTACACCTGGTCGGCGCCGCCGCCGTGTTCGCCTTTGCCGGAGCCCAACTCGGCCAACTGTGGTCCATCCAGGGCGTCATCATCTTCTATTCGGTCATCGCGATTCTCGGTGGCGTGCTGGTGCAGATCTTCTTCAAGGAAGGCCAGACCCTGCCGGAGGGCGAGATCCCCGAGGGTGCCCAGTTCCAGTGGCGCGACCTGCCGAAGGTGCTCACGTACCCCGGCATCTACCTGATCATCGTGCTGCTGTTCTGCAGCTACACCTTCAATATCTGCTACCGCTACTTCACGCCGTTCGCGACAAACATCTTTGGCGCCACGGCGTTGTTCGGCGCGGTGCTCGCGATCATGGCCCAGTATGTGCGCCCGTTCGCGTCCGCGGGCGGCGGTTTCCTGGCCGACCGAGTGGGGCGTGCCAACGTCCTGCTGGTCGGGTTCGTGTTGATGGCGGTCGGCACCGCGATGGTGTTGATCATCCCGCGCGGCGAAGGGACCACCACGCTGCTTGTGATCGGATGCGGGATCGTATATCTGGGCATGTACGGCAACTACGGCATTTTCTTCTCGCTTGTCGAGGAAGGCGGAATACCCGTCAAGGTCGCCGGCACCGCCATCGGCGTCATTTCGTGCTTGGCATATCTGCCGGAGGTCATCTGGCCGCCCACGGCGGGCCGCATCCTGGACTCCTATACGGTCGGCGAGAGCGTTGACGCCACCGGCTACGTGATCATCTTCTCAGCCATGGCTGGCTTTGCCATCGTGGGCGCCCTCGTGTCGGTGCTCTGGACGCGCATCTACGGCGCGCGCGCCAAGGCCGCCAAAGCCGCCAAGCAGGCGGAGACCTTGAGCGCCTTCCCGGAATTCCCCGCCGATGACGACTTTGTCGCTCCGACGCCCGAAACCGCGGGCGTGTTCTGGGATTCCTACGACCAGGCGGCGGCCGGGGATCCAGCGTCGGCTGATCCCGCGCCGCAGGCGGCTCCCGCCGTTCCGATTCCGGAGGCTCCGGTGGCCACGCCCGCCGCGCCGCCCGCTGCCGAACCTGTCGTCGAGCCGGTGGCCGAGGCGGTCGCTGAGCCCGAGCCGGTGGCCGAGGCCGCCGCTGAGCCCGAGCCGTCGCCGCTGGACATCCCCGAGGAGCCGAAGGAGTAGCTATGGCGAAGAAGATCAGGACCGACCTGCCGTATGAGGTCAATGTCATCGAGAACACCTGGATCCCGATGTCGGACGGCGTGAAGCTGTCCTCGCGGATCTGGCAGCCAGTGTCGGACAAGCCGCTCCCGGCGGTGTTGGAGTACATCCCGTACCGCAAGTCCGATGGCACCAGGGCCCGCGACGAGCCGATGCACGGCTACATCTCGGGCCACGGCTACGTGTGCGTGCGGGTGGACCAGCGCGGCTCCGGCGAGTCGACCGGCTACCTCGAAGACGAGTACATCAAGCAGGAGCAGGACGACGCGCTGGAAGTGATCGACTGGATCTCCAAGCAACCCTGGTGTGACGGCAATGTCGGCATGATGGGCAAGTCTTGGGGCGGGTTCAACTCGCTCCAGGTGGCTTTCCGGCAGCCCCCGGCGCTGCGCGCGATCCTGATCGTCGGTTTCACGGACGACCGCTACAACGACGACATCCATTACAAGAACGGCTGCCTGCTCAACGACAACCTGTGGTGGGGTTCGATCATGCTGGCCGACCAGTCGCGCGCCATCGAGCCCCGGATCGCGGGCGACGGCTGGCGCGAGCAATGGCTGGACCGCTTGGAACACATGCCGCACTGGCCGGTGCCCTGGATGCAGCACGCGCTGCGCGACGAGTACTGGAAGCATGGTTCGATTTGCGAGGACTATTCGCGCATCCAGGTGCCGGTGTTGGCCTTCGACGGCTATTCCGATTCGTACACCAACCCGGTGCTGCGCCTCATGGAGCATCTGCAAGTACCGCGCCGCTGCGTCATCGGGCCGTGGGCGCACGTCTACGCGCACGACGGCTATCCCGAGCCGGCGGTCGGTTTCCTGCAAGAAGCCGTGCGCTGGTGGGATCATTGGCTGAAAGGCATCGACAACGATGCGATGACCCCACCCCAGGTGCAGGCCTGGATGGAGGAGTATCTGCGCCCGTCGGCGATTCAGAACGTCTCGCCCGGCCGTTGGGTGGGCCTGGACTCATGGCCGAGCCCGGATGTCAGCGAGCGCCGCTTGGCCCTCGCAGCGGGCAAGTTGGGCGATGCCAAGGCGCCGTTCACGGTCAAGACCCCGCTTTCGCAAGGTCTGCTGGCCGGTGAGTGGATGGGCGCGGGCGTGCCCGGCGAGTCGCCGTCGGACCAGCGCATCGACGACGGCCAGTCGGTGGTTTTCGAGCTTGACCTGGCCGAACCGCTGGAAATCTTCGGCTATCCGAAAGTCGAGTTCGAAGTGGTCTCCGACAAGCCGAACGCGCAGCTATTCGCGCGGCTTTGCGACGTGGCTCCAGATGGCGCGTCCACACGGGTCAGCTACGGCACGGTCAACCTGACGCAACTCCAAGGTCAAGACAAGTACGCCCCGCTCGTACCCGGCCAAGCGGCCAGGGGGACGCTGCAACTGGACTGCATCGGGCACCAGTTCCCGGCCGGACACAAGCTGCGCCTGTCCTTGGCGTCTTCGGCGTGGCCTCTGTTGTGGCCGATGCCCGATGACGCGGAACTGACCGTTACGGCCGAGTTGGTGTTGCCGGTGTTCTCCGGCAAGGACGCCGCCGGGCCGATCCCGGACCCGGAGTCCGCGGCGTTGACGCCGATCACGCAGTTGTCGGAGGGATTCGTCACCCGCGAGGTGAGCTACGACATCGTGTCGGATACCTGGACGGCCATCACCGACGGCCGTGGCGGAGTGTTCGGCGAGGGCATCATCCGCTTTGACGAGATCGACGAAGAGTTGGAGCACAACCTCAAGCGCGAGCTCACCTTGACCAACTCCGACCCGCTCAGCGCCAAGTATGTGCTGGTGCACAACATGCGCATCGGCCGGGAGGGCTGGATGACGGAGGCGAAGATCCGCACTCAGATGACCTGCGACTACGACAACTTCTACGTGAAGTCCGAGATGGTCTCCACGGAGAACGGCGTGGAGGTCTTCGCCAAGAAGTGGGACGACACCATACCGCGCGTCGGGCACTAGCTCACCGTCATGCTGAACCTGTTTCAGCATGACGGGACGCAGTCTCATGCGCCCTGCGGGGGCGCCCTGTCGGCCGCTTAGGCGAAATCCCCTTCTTGGCGCTAAGATATGCGGGCGCACCAGATCGGTGCGGTCAACCAGAAGGATGGGTTTGCGCTCATGAAGACTCGATGAGTACGCGATGAGCAAGTAACTATGCCCGCCTGCGCGGGCCTGAAGGAGAGTAGTGGCCAAGGTCCGCGTCCACGAGCTTGCGAAAGAGCTCGGACTGGAAAGCAAAGAACTGCTGAAAATAGCCAATGACACCGGCGAATATGTCCGGTCGGCTTCGTCTACCATCGAAGCTCCGGTGGTGCGCAAACTGCGCGAGATAGTCGCCGCGAGGCGCCCGAAGGAAGAGCCCGCGCCAGCCCCAGCACCGGCCCCAGCCCCTGCGCCGACGCCGGAGCCCGGCCCGGAGCCGACGCCCGTGCCGGAGCCAGAGCCTGTTCCCGAGCCAGAGCCGGCCCCGCCCGCTCCCGAGCCCGTTCCGGAGCCGGAGCCCGCTCCTGAGCCGGTGCCCGAGCCCGCCAAGGCCGCCGCCCCCGCGCCGACGCCGGGCCCACGGCCGATCCCACGTCCGGGCGGCTCGATTGGAATTCCCAAGCCGCGTCCACCGCGCCCCGGCGCGACCGGCGGCCTGCCCACGCGTCCGCGTCCGGGCAACAATCCATACGCTTCCAGCCAGGGGATGGGCGCCCGTAGGCGCCCGGAGCCCGTGCCGCGCGACCGCGGCCCGCGTCCCGAACGTCCTGGCCCCGGAGGCCGTCCCGCTGGGGCGGGCACGGGTCCGCGTCCCGGCGGTGGCCAGCAGCGCCCCGGCCAGACGTCCGGCGCCGGAGCTGTCGGGCAGCGCGGCGGCGGTCGCCCGGGCACTGGTGCTCCCGGCCGCGGCCGTACTGGTGGCGGCGGTCCCGGCCAAGGCATGCCGTCGACTGGTCCCACCAACCGCGGCCGTGCCGGCCGTTCCGGTTCGGGCACCCAGGGCGCGTTCGGCCGCCAGGGCGCCAACAAGCGGGGCCGCAAGTCGAAGAAGCAGCGCAGGCAAGAGTTCGACCAGATGGAAGCGCCCACGATCTCCGGTGTGCGCGTCAGGCAGGGTGATGGGCAGACAGTGCGGCTGCGCCGCGGCTCGTCCTTGACGGATCTGGCCGAGAAGATCGGCGTCGAGCCGGCGACGTTGGTGCAGGTGCTGTTCAACCAGGGCGAAATGGTCAACGCCACGCAGTCGGTTTCGGACGAGACCCTTGAGGTGTTGGGCCTGGAGTTGAACTACAACATCGAGGTCGTTTCCCCAGAAGACGAAGACCGCGAGTTGCTGGAGTCCTTCGACATCGAGTTTGGCGAAGACGGCGATGGCGAGTTGAGCCCGCGGCCTCCCGCCGTCACCGTGATGGGCCATGTCGACCACGGCAAGACGAAGCTGCTGGACGCGCTGCGCCACACGAATGTGGTAGCCGGGGAAGCCGGCGGCATCACCCAGGCGATCGGCGCCTACCAGGTGAAGACAGAAGTGGACGGCACCGAACGCGCCATCACCTTCATCGACACCCCGGGCCACGAGGCGTTCACCGCCATGCGGGCGCGCGGCGCGCAGGCCACCGACATCGCGGTGCTGGTCGTCGCCGCCGACGACGGTGTCATGCCGCAGACGATTGAGGCGTTGAACCACGCGCAGGCGGCGGAAGTGCCGATCGTCGTGGCGGTCAACAAGATCGACAAGCCGGCCGCCGACCCGGTGAAGGTGCGCGGCCAGTTGACCGAGTTCGGTTTGGTGCCGGAGGAGTACGGCGGCGACACCATGTTCGTCGACGTGTCCGCCACCACGCACGAGGGTCTGGACAAGCTGCTGGAAGCCATTGTGCTTACCGCTGACGCGGCGCTGGATCTGCGGGCCAACCGCGACATGCCTGCGCAGGGCGTCGCCATCGAAGCCCACCTCGACAAGGGCCGCGGCCCGGTCGCGACCGTCCTCGTCCACCGCGGCACGCTGCGCACGGGCGATTCGATCGTCGCCGGTTCGGCGCACGGCCGGGTGCGCGCCCTCATCAACGACCAGGGCGAAAACGTCGACGAAGCTCCGCCATCCATGCCGGTGCAGGTCTTGGGCCTGACGTCGGTGCCGGGCGCCGGCGACAACTTCCTGGTCGTCGACGACGACCGTACGGCCCGCCAGATCGCGCAGAAGCGCGAGGCGATGCACCGGGCGGCGATGCTGGCCAAGTCCACCAAGCGCTTCACCATCGAGGAACTCCTCAAGAAGATGAAGGAAGAGGAGACGGCCGAGCTGAAGCTGATCCTGAAGGGCGATTCGGCGGGTTCCGTGGAAGCTCTGGAGGACGCGCTGTTGCAGATCGACGTGGGCGACGAAGTGGAGTTGCGCGTCATCGACCGCGGCGTCGGCGCGATCACCGAGACGAACGTCGACCTGGCTGCCGCGTCCGAGGCCGTGATCATCGGCTTCAATGTGCGCGCGCAGGGCAAGGCGACGCAGAAGGCGCAGTCCGAGGGTGTGGACATCAAGTACTACTCGGTCATCTACGCGGCCATCGACGACATCGAGGCCGCCTTGAAGGGCATGCTGAAGCCGATCTTCGAGGAGCAGGTCCGCGGCCAGGCGGAGATCCGGGAGATCTTCCGCTCGTCCAAGTTCGGCATGATCGCGGGCTGCATGGTCATCGACGGCACGATCCGGCGCAACGCGTCGGCGCGGCTGCTGCGCGAGGGCGTGGTGGTGACGACGACTTCGGTCGCGTCGCTGCGCCGCGAGAAGGACGATGTGACTGAAGTCCGCGAAGGCTTCGAATGCGGCCTGACGCTCGGGTATTCCGACATCCAGATCGGCGACGTCGTCGAGACCTTCGAGATGGTGGAGAAGCCCCGGACATGAGAGCGCGCACTGCCGAGCAGATCAAGGTGATCGTGGCTGAGATGCTGGAGCGGCGGATCAAGGATCCGCGGCTGGGTTTTGTCACGGTCACCGACGTCCGCATGTCGGGCGATGGCCGGGAGGCGTCGCTGTTCTACACGGTGCTGGGCGACGACCAAGCCCGGGAGGACACGGCCGTCGCGCTGGCTTCGGCCACCGGTCTGCTGCGTTCGACGGTCGGCAAACGGCTGGGGCTGAAATTCGCCCCGGTCTTGACGTTCATCCCAGACGCTTTGGCCGACGACGCCGCGGGCATCGAGGAGGCGCTGGCCGCCGCCCGCGCCCGCGACGCCGAAATCGCCGCCCTCGCCGAAGGCGCTCGTTTCGCCGGCGAGGCCGACCCGTACAAGCATGACGACGACGATTCCTGACGGCATCCTCATCCTGGACAAGCCCGCCGGGCTGACATCGCAAACCGCGGTCACGAAAGCCAAGCGCGCCCTGGGCGTCCGCAAAGCGGGCCACGCCGGGACGCTGGACCCGGCCGCGACCGGTGTGCTGATCGTCGGGTTCGGGCGCGCCACTCGGCTGCTGGGTTATCTCAGCGGCTGTGGCAAGGAGTATCTGGCCACGATCCGGCTGGGCCAGGCCACTTCCACCGACGATGCCGAGGGTGAGCCGCTGGGCGCTCCGGTGGACGCCGCCGGCCTGGACGATGGGCAGATCGCTGCCGCGCTGGAGCCGTTCCGCGGGGAGATCGAGCAGGTGCCGAGCGCCGTGTCGGCGATCAAAGTGGCCGGAGTGCGGGCCTACAAGCTCGCCCGCGAGGGTGTCGATGTCGAGCTGAAGGCGCGCCGCGTGACCGTTTCCGGCTTCCACGTCTTGGCCCGCCGCGTGGATCGGCCATACACGGATCTGGACGTGCTGGTCGAATGCTCTTCGGGCACCTACATCCGCGCCTTGGCCCGCGATTTGGGCAAATCCCTTGGCGTCGGCGGCCACCTGACGGCCCTGCGCCGCACCCGCGTCGGCCCTTTCACGTTGCCCGCGGATCCCACCGGCCATCTCGGGCTTGATCCGGAATCTCCGAACGAAGTTCGGCTGCCACCTGCGATCTCACTGACCGATGCCGCGCGCCAGTGCTTCCCTTATGTGGACGTGGACGCGGCCACTGCCGATGACGTGCGCCATGGCCGCCGGATCAAGGCCGCACTCCCAGCCGACCCCACGGCCGTCTGCTGCGGCGAGTTCTTGGCCTTGTACCACCCAGATGGAACGGCCGCGGCCGTGTTTGTGTAGGCTGGCACGCGCTATGAACACTGTGGTGATTGGGAACTTCGACGGTGTCCACCCCGGACACCAGGCCGTGCTCGCCGAGGCCCGGCGGCGCCGGCCCGACTTGCCGCTGATCGTGGTCACGTTCTGGCCGCATCCGGTCTCGGTGCTGCATCCGGACGCCCCGCCGATGCTGTTGACCAGCCTGGAAGGGCGGATCGAGCTGTTGCAGGACGCGGGCGCGGACCGCGTCGAGGTGGTGCGTTTCACGAAAGAGTTCGCGGCGTGGTCGCCGCAGCGGTTCGTGTCCGAGATCGTCTTGCCCTTGGAGCCGGCGCTGGTCGTAGTGGGGGAGAATTTCCGCTTCGGGGCGCAGGCTGCCGGCTCGGTGGCCACGTTGCGGGAGCTATCCGGCGGCCGCTTCGAGGTGGTGGGCCTGCCGCTGGTGGGCTTCGGCGACGAGGAGACCTGTTCGACCCGCATCCGCCAGGCGCTGCAAGCCGGCGATGTGGCGCATGCCGCCAAGCATCTGGGCCGGCCGTTCCGGTTCCGCGGTGTGGTCGCGCACGGCGACCAGCGCGGCCGCACCTTGGGCTTCCCGACGGCGAATCTGCCCGTCCCGGCCTTGCGGGCCTGTCCGGCCGACGGTGTCTACGCGGGGCGTGTGTGGCGTTTGGACACCGAATCGGAGCCGGAGCATTGGCCCGCTGCGATCTCGGTCGGGTCGAATCCGACCTTCGACGGGGTGCAGCGCCGCGTCGAGTCGTACGTCTTGGATCGCGTGGACCTGGAACTGTACGACGTGCCGATCATGGTCGAGTTCGTGGACCGCATCCGCGGCCAGATCCGGTTCGGCTCCAAAGATGAGCTGGTGGAGCAACTCAAGGCGGATGTGGCCGCCACTCGGGAGATACTGGCCACGCGCTAGGCTGGGCCCATGGCCAGTCCCGTCGTCCAAGTGGAGAACTTTCGCATGGCTTTTGGGGCCAAGACGGTCATTGAGGATCTGTCTTTCCAAATCGACGCCGCGCAAACATTCGGCTTCCTCGGGTCCAACGGCTCTGGCAAGACGACCACCATCCGGGCCCTGCTGGGCATCTATCCGCCCACGGCCGGGAGGCTGCTGATCGCGGGGCGGCGGTTTCGGCCCGGCGATTCCAAGATCACCCTCGGCTATCTTCCGGAGGAGCGCGGGCTGTACAAGAAGGAACGCGTCATCGACACGATGGTGTATTTCGGGCGGCTCAAAGGCATGTCGGCCAAGGCCGCGAAGTCCTGGTCGCTCGCGTACCTGGAACGCGTCGGCTTGCCGGGCAAGGCGAAGCTGCGGCTGGATAAGTGCTCCGGCGGCGAACAGCAGAAAATACAGCTCGGCGTCACCATCATGAACGACCCGGAGTTGCTCATCCTCGACGAGCCCACCAAAGGCTTCGACCCGGTCAACCGGCGGCTGCTGCTGACACTCATCGGCGAGCAGCGCCAGCGCGGCTGCACGATACTCATGGTGACTCACCAGATGGAGGAATCCGAGCGGCTTTGCGACCGGGTGCTGTTGCTCAAGGACGGTGTCGCCCGGGCTTATGGCACCGTGCCCCAAGTCCAGGAGCAGTTTGGCGGCAAGTCGGTGAAGGTGGTCAGCGAACGCCCGCTGCCGACTTCGCCCAGCTACCAGATTCTGGCCGCCAACGGATTCGAAACCGAACTCAAGCTCAACGTGTCGGAGCGCGAAGCGCTTGCCGAGTTGGCCGCCGCCGCGGTGGGCATGTCCCAGTTCACGCCGGTGCGGCGTTCGCTCGACTCCATCTTTGTGGAGGTGTACGGCTCGTGAACGTGTGGAAAGTGGTCTCGTTCGAGATCGCGCGCACCCTGCGCAAACCCAGCTTCTATATGTCCATGCTGCTCATACCGGCGTTGATCGTGGTCATCGCCGTCGTAGTCACCCTGGCCACCGTCACGTCCGAAGCGGCCGTCGCCGAGCAACAGCAGCAGCCGCTCACGTTCGTTTACACCGACGAATCCGGCAAGATCGACGCCCAGGTGGCCGCGGCGTTGGGTGGCGCCGAGATCGCCGACCCCGCACAGGGCTTGGGGAAGGTGCTGTCCGGCGAAGTGGACGCGTTCTTGCTGTTCCCGGCAGATCTGAACACCGTCCGGGTGGACGCCGTCGACACCGGCCTGATCTCCAACGGGAAATACGAGACGCTGGCCCGGGATGTGCTGGAGCTCAGTGTGGAGAAGTCCGTGGGCGACGCCACGGCTGTGCGCGTCTTGCGTTCCGGCGTGTCGGTGGCTGTGACGGCCTACCGCGACGGCGTGCCGGCGGCGGGGATGGGGGCGGCGGTCATCCCGCTGTTGTTCGCCGGGTTGCTGTTTCTGCTGGTGTGCCTGATGGGTTCGCAGATGCTGGCCGCCTTCTTGGAGGAAAAGGAAAACCGCGTCGTGGAGATGATCTTGACCACGATCGAGGCGCGCAGCCTGCTCATCGGGAAGATGATCGCTTTGGTGATTTTGGGGCTGATCCAAACCTCTGTGTTCACGGTCCCGACCGTCCTGGGCGTGTCTTTGTGGAACATCGCCCAGACGGTGTCCGGTATGACCCTGAGCGTGGAACCGCTGCGCCTGGCGTTGGGCATCCCCATCTTGGCGGGCGCGTTCTGCCTCAACACCATCTCGGTGGTCTGTATCGGCATGGTCATGCCCACCGCGAAAGAGGCCAGTTCGATGTTCGCGCCGGTGTTGCTGGCGACAGTGCTGCCGATCTACCTGTCGTCCATGATGATCACCGCGCCGGAGAATCCCGTGGTGCAGGCGGTCACCTACTTCCCCTGGACGGGCGGGCTCACGGCGTTGGTGCGCAACGCCTTCGGCAATCTGTCGCTGGTCGAGGGCCTCATCGTGATCGCGGTGCAGTTCGGCGCGGCGGCGGGCATCTTCGCGGTGGCCACGCGCATCTGCCGCTACGGGCTGCTTTCGTATTCGAAACCGCTCAACGTCGTGGCGGCGCTCAAGACCAAGTGAACTTGGCCACGACGGGGGAGTGGGACGACGCCACCGGGCCTTGCCAGCGGTCCACTGCCGTGCCGTGGGCGGTCGCCGGCTCGATGGCGCTGCCGGTGATGACCCCAAACCCGGACACGTCCGACCCGGTCGGCACCATGACGAAATCGTGGCGCACGCCGTCCAAGGGCACCACCTTCGGGTAGTACTTGCCCTCGTACAGCTCGCCCATGCCGTGATACGAGCTCGCGCCCGCCACATCGGAAATGCTGGCCGCGGCGACCGCTCCAGCGTCCATCATGCCGGCGCCTTCCAGCATCCGCAGCGGTTGCAGTTGCTCTTCGCGCTCGTCGTTGGCGTCGAAGCCGAAATCGCCCAGCAGCACGAACGGGTCGGCGAGCTCCGGATCGACCTCGAACATCGCGTCCAGCACTTGCATCGTCTGGCGCAACCTCGCCTCGGCGTTGACATCGCCCAATGCGAGCGACGTGTTGAAGACGTACCAAGTCTGCCCGGTCGCCTCTTCGCGCAGCCGCACCCACACCAGCTCGGAATCGCCCAGCAGCGGGTAGCTCCCGGACGTGATGACGGCGAAACGCCCCGAACCCAGCAGCACCGGTGCCGAGCTGAACGGCTGCACGGTCGCATACCCGAGTGCTTTGCCGAGGGATTCGCCCGGCCGCGAGCTGTCCGAGCCCTGCAAGCCGATGATGTCTGCCCCAAGTGGGCTCAGGAGATTGGCCATAACCGGCAGCCGGGCGTTCATCGCCACTTCTTCGTCGGGGATTCCCGGCGGGGCTTTCAAGCCCGCGGCCATGTCGAAGCTGGCCACGGTCAGGTCCGCCTGCGCCTCGGCGTCCTCGCCGGGCTCGGGAGTGGCCGCGGACGTGGGAACGGGTTTGGGCAGATTCGGGTCGGGCGAGGAGCCGCCAATCAGCCCACACCCGGCCAGCGCCGCCGCCAAGACGACGAACCAGAGAACCCGCATGCCTCAAAATCTACCGCCCCGACCCTCATCCTGACCTCCCGACCGCGCTATCCGTCATGCCGGACATGTTCCGGCATCTTGGGACGAAGTCCCATGCACCCTGGAAGGGTGCCCCTATCGGGGCACACGGACTGCGTCCGAGATCCCGGAACACGTCCGGGATGACGTGGCTGGGACTTCGGTAGCAATCAGGGGTCCCCGCAAAGTACCGCAGCGAAGCGAGGACACTTTGTGGCGTTAAGATCCCAGTCGGGTCCGGGATGACCGGGGCTGGACAAGAGTAAGCTTGCTCCTCGTGACTGCCGCAGACTTGTTGAACGAGCTCGCCGCGTTGGAGAAGACGCTTTCTTCCATCGACGCGGTGCTCGACCCCGCCGCCAAACGGGAGGAGATCGCCAAGCTGTCCGTTGCGGTGGCGGCCCCGGATTTGTGGGACGACCAGGACCACGCGCAGCAGGTCACGTCCAAGCTCTCGCGCCTGCAGGCGGAGGTGGACCGGCTGGACGCGCTGCATACCCGCGTCGACGACATCCAGGTGCTCACCGAGTTGGCCGAGGAGGCCAACGACCCGGACACGCTCGCCGAGGCCGGCCGCGAACTGAAGTCGCTTTCCGACGATATCGGCGCGCTGGAAATCCGCACGCTGCTGTCGGGAGAGTATGACGAGCGGGACGCCCTGGTCACCGTGCGCTCGGAGGCGGGGGGAGTGGACGCCGCCGACTGGGCTTCGATGGTGCTGCGCATGTATCTGCGCTGGGCGGAGCGCCACGGTTACGCCACCGAGGTCTATGACGTGTCCTACGCCGAAGAGGCGGGGATCAAGTCCGCCACCTTCGTGGTCAAAGAGCCGTACGCCTATGGCATGCTGTCTGTCGAGCAGGGCACCCACCGCCTCATCCGCATCTCGCCGTTCGACAACCAGGGCCGCCGCCAGACGTCGTTCGCCGGCGTAGACGTGCTGCCGGTGACCGAGGAGACCGACCACATCGACATCCCCGAGTCGGACATCCGGGTGGACGTGTTCCGCTCCTCAGGGCCCGGCGGGCAATCAGTGAACACCACGGATTCGGCGGTCCGCATCACACACTTGCCGACTGGCCTGGTGGTCTCCTGCCAGAACGAAAAGTCGCAGTTGCAGAACAAGATTGCCGCCATGTCCGTGTTGCAGTCCCGGTTGCTGGAAAAGGCCCGCGCCGAGAAGGAGGCCGAGTTGCGCGGACTGCTTTCCGACGGCAACTCTTGGGGCTCCCAGATCCGCAACTATGTGCTGCACCCCTTCCAGATGGTCAAAGATGTCCGCACCGGTTTCGAAGTGGGCAACGCCGAGGCCGTCCTGAACGGGGAAATAGACAACTTCATCGACGCCGGCATCCGCTGGCGCCGCCAACAAGGTGAACGGTAGCCGGAACAAGCCCGGCATGACGGTAAGCGTTTCCGCAGTCCGGCTTGGCAATTCCGGCGTGTCTTCCCTGTTTGCCTTGTTTGCGAACGTACACTCGGAAGTGGTCCGGCCTGAGCAGGTCTCAGGGAACTTCCCCATTGTCTACCCGGCCGCCAGATTAGCGTGATCAGATTCGAAGACGTGTCAAAGACCTACCCGGGTCAGAAGCGCGCTGCGCTCAGCCACGTGAACGTGCAGATCGAGAAGGGTGAGTTCGCCTTCCTGGTGGGCCCGTCCGGCTCGGGCAAGTCGACGTTCATGCGGTTGATCCTGCGCGAATACCTTCCGACTGGGGGCCACCTCTATGTGGCGGGGAAAGACCTGACCAGGATGCACTCGTGGAAAGTGCCCGCGCTGCGCAGGCGCATCGGCACGGTGTTCCAGGACTTCCGGCTGCTGCCGGGCAAAACAGTCCATGAGAATGTCGCCTTCGCCCTGCAGGTGATCGGGAAGCCTAACTCGCTGATCAAGCGCGTGGTGCCCGAGACCTTGGAGCTGGTCGACTTGGCGGGCAAGGAGAACCGCCTTCCGGAGGAACTGTCCGGCGGCGAACAGCAGCGGGTGGCGATCGCCCGCGCGTTCGTTAACCGGCCGCAGATCCTTATCGCCGACGAGCCGACGGGAAACCTCGATCCGGCCACATCGGTGGGCATCATGAAGCTGCTCGACCGCATCAACAAGGCCGACACCACGGTCATCATGGCCACCCACGACGCCAACATCGTCGACCAGATGCGCAAGCGGGTCATCGAGCTCGCCGGCGGCGAGGTCGTCCGCGACCAGATTAAGGGCGTTTATGGGTACCAGTGATCGGAGGCGCGGATGAGGCACATTTTCCGTGAGGCTTGGTCGGGTATCCGGCGCAACGCCACCATGACTGTGGCCGTAATCATGACGATGTGGGTTTCGCTGGCGCTGTTCGGCGTCGGTTTGCTGGCGGCGGAGCAAGTGGACCTGACCAAGGGCAAGTGGTACGACAAGATCGAGATTTCGGTGTTCTTGTGCGTGAAGACGTCATCGGCGACCAACTGCACCCAAGGCGAGGACGCCACGGATGCGGAAAAGGCCGAGATCAAGGCCAAGCTGGAGGCCAATCCGGAAGTCGCCGAAGTCATGTACGAATCCAAGGCGGACATGTTCGAGGACTTCCGCAAGTTCTACGCGGACCAGCCGATCCTGGCCACCATGACAGTCGACGACATGCAGGACTCGTTCCGGGTGAAACTGAAGAACCCGGAGGAGTTCAGCGGGGTCTATTCCGCCATGGCGAACCAGAAAGGCGTGGAGGCCGTGCAGGACTTGCGCAAGTATCTGGAGGACATCTTCAGTTGGCTGAACATGGCCCGCTGGGGGACGATTTCGGCTTCCGTGGTGTTGTTGCTGGCCGCGGCGTTGCAGATCGGCAACACGATCCGGATGGCGGCGTTCAACAGACGCCGCGAGTTGGGCATTATGCGCTTGGTCGGCGCGTCCAACTGGTACATCATGTTGCCATTCCTGTTGGAGTCGCTGATCGCGGCCGCGCTTGGCGCGGGGCTGGCTTTCGGCACGCTCATGGCGCTGGAGAAGTTTGTTATTCAGGATAAAGCCAAGGTTGAGATTCCAGGCGAGTGGATCGACTATTCGCATGTGCTCTCGGCTGGGGTGGTTCTAGGGTTGGTAGCAGTGGTGCTGTCCATCGTGCCGACGCTGGTGGCCACCCGGAGATTCCTCCGAGTATGAATAAGGAGAGAAAAGGTGAGAGCACGGGGGGTGCTGCGTTTCGCGGCTAGTTTGCTCGCCTTTGGCATGTTGCTGTCGGGGCTGCCCGCGGTGGCGAACGCCGATGATCTGGAAGACCAGGCCAAGAAGGTAAAAGCCGAGCTGGTGCAAGCCAAGAAGGACGTCGCCAGCGGCCAAACGGAGGTCAAGAAGGCCACCGCCGCGCTGCAGGCTTCGCAAGCCAGCCTGAAGACCGCGCAATCCAAGCTGGCCAAGTTGCAGGCGCAGTTGGCTGACGCGAAGGCCGAACAGGCGAAGATCCAGGTCGAGTTGGAGAAGGCGCAGGCCGCGTTGGAAGTCGCCAAGCAGCAGGCCGCCGCGGCGTCCGCCGAGGTGGACCGCCAGCGCGAGCTGATCACCGTCGTGGCGCGCGCCGAGTTCCGCGGGCACAACGACCTGATCGGATACTCGATGATCCTGCAAGACGCGGAAGCGTCGGACATCGCGAACCAGTTGCAGTGGTCGTCCACGATTTTCCACACCACGCAGTCCGAGCTGGACCGGTTGAAGCTGCTTGAGGCCACCAGCGACGCGGCTGAAGATGCGCAGGCCAAGGCCGAGGCCGAGGTTGCCGCCAAGAACAAGGCGGCCAAGGCGCAGGTGTCCAAGATCGCCACGCTGACCAAGCAGGCCGAGGACCAAGCCGCCGCCGTGGCCGCGTTGGTCGCCGCGAACAAGAAAGCGAAGAAGGCCGCCGAATCGGAGTTGGAGCAGTCCAAGAAGGAGTACAAGAAGCTCCAGGACAAAGAGGCCGAGATCATGCGCCAGATCGCCGCGGCCGCCAACGACACCGCCAAGCTCAGCCCGGCCGGGTTCATCTACCCGGTGAATGCGAAGCCCGGCTCGCCGTTCGGCATGCGGTACCACCCGATCCTGCACTACTGGCGGATGCACTGGGGCCAGGACTTCGGCGCGAAGTGCGGCGCCCCGCTGTATGCCATGGCGGACGGCAAAGTGACGCAGACCATTCCGACGAAGAAATCCAACGGCTTGGGCAACTACACGATCATCAGCTACGGCACGTACAAGGGCAAGTCCATCTCGTCCGGCTACGCCCACCAGTCGAAGATCATCGTGAAGGCTGGGGATTGGGTCAAGCAGGGCCAAGTGGTCGGCTACGTCGGCACCACCGGCCTGTCCACCGGCTGCCACCTGCACCTGCAGATCTACTACGGCGGCGCCCGGGTCAACCCGATGCAATTCTTGTAAAGCCTGTCATCCCGGACTTGTTCCGGGAGTCCGTGTGCCCTGTTAGGGGCACGCCTGCGGCGCGCATGGGACTTCGTCCCAAGATGCCGGAACAAGCCCGGCATGACGGATAGTGCGTGTCCTCGCTGCGCTGCGGTGCTTTGCGGGGGCCCATGTTTACACGGCCTCCCAGCCTGTCATCCCGGACTTGTTCCGGGATCTCGGACGCAGTCCGTGTGCCCTGTTAGGGGCACGCCTGCGGCGCGCATGGGACTTCGTCCCAAGATGCCGGAACAAGCCCGGCATGACGGATAGTGCGTTTCCGCAGTCCGTGGTGCCCGACAGGGCACCCGTACCGGCCGCCTGGGACGCTACGATGGCTCCATGGCTGGGGAAAGCTCTTTCGACATTGTCAACAAGGTTGACCGCCAAGAGGTTGACAACGCGCTCAACATGGCCGCCAAAGAGGTGCGCAACCGGTTTGACTTCAAGGGGACCGACGCGTCGATCAAGTGGTCCGGGGAAGCAATCGCGATGGAGGCCAACGGCGAGGAGCGCGTGAAGGCGATCCTGGACGTGTTCAAGACGATGTTGGTGCGGCGCAAGGTGGACATCAAGTCGCTGAACGCCTCGGATCCGAAACTGTCCGGCAAGACGTGGCACATCGTGGCCAGCCTGGATTCGGGCATCTCGGCGGACAACGCGCGCAAGATCGCCAAGCTGATCCGCGACGAGGGCCCCAAGGGCGTGCGCGCCCAGATCCAAGGTGACGAATTGCGGGTCTTCTCCAAGAAGCGCGACGACTTGCAGGCGGTCCAGAAGCTCGTCCGCGAGGCCGAATACGAGTTCGCCGTGCAGTTTGCGAACTACCGTTGATGCTGGTCGCCTCGCTCAACGCCAACGGCATCCGCGCCGCCGCGAGACGCGGATTTCCGGAATGGCTGGCCAGGCGCAACCCCGACATTCTCGGCGTTCAGGAAATGCGCTGCCCCGAAGCTGAAATCCCGGACGTTTTCGGCGGCTACCATCTGTCGTACCATCAGGGGAATTTGCCCGGTCGCAACGGTGTGGCGCTGGCCACCCGGAAGCCGCCCGCGGCCGTGCGGCGCGGCTTCGGGCATGACTCGGACGGCGAAGGCCGCTACATAGAGGTGGACCTGCCCGGAGTGACGGTCGCATCGCTATATCTGCCCAAAGGCGACGCGCCCGAGTTGGGCGATGCCGCCAAGCAGCGCTATGACCGGAAGATGGACTTTATGGCTGCATTCGCCGGTTACCTGCCCAAGGCCGCCGCGGCCGCTGCCGGGCACGGCCGGGAGTTTCTGGTGATGGGCGACTTCAACATCGCCAACACCAACGCCGACCTGAAGAACTGGAAGGCCAACCAGAAGGCGTCCGGCTTCTTGCCCGAAGAGCGTGACTGGTTCACGGCCCTGCTCGCGCCCGGCACCGTCATCGACGTGGTGCGAGCCCTGCATCCGGAGCAGCCCGGGCCCTATTCCTGGTGGAGTTGGCGCGGCAAGGCTTTCGACAACGACGCCGGTTGGCGCATCGACTACCAGTTAGCCACGCCCGTGCTGGCCGCCCAGGCAATCGCGGGCGGGACCGACCGCGACGCCTCGTATGCCGCGCGGATTTCCGACCACGCACCAGTTTGGGTGGAGTACGGACTCACGCCGTCGCCCTGACAACCCACCTCGTCATCCCGGACTCGTTCCGGGGTCCCCGCAAAGTATCGAAGAACTTTGTGGGGTGGTGTTCCGGGATCTCGGACGTAGTCCGTGTGCCCTGTTAGGGGCACCCTGCGGGGTGCATGGGACTGCGTCCCAAGATACCGGAACGAGTCCGGCATGACGGGTGGGGTTTGCCGGAACTAGTCCGGGATGACGAGGTGGGGTTGCTCAGGAAGCGGTCCTCAAATCGCTAGCGCTCACAATCGCCTGTTGCGCGCGGCCAACTCGCGGCGGGCTTCGCGGTCGGCGTCGCGGGCGGCGATGGTTTGGCGTTTGTCCCAGTCGCGTTTGCCGGTGGCGACGGCGATCTCCACTTTGGCGTAACCGTTGAGGAAGTAGATCGACAGCGGGATCAGCGTCTTCCCGGCTTGTTCGGATTCGCGCCACAGCTTGGCGATCTCGCGTTTGTTGAGCAGCAGTTTGCGTTTGCGGCGGGCCTCATGGGACTTGCGCCATGCACTTTGGGTGTATTCGGGGATGTGCGCCCCTTGCAGCCACACTTCGCCGTCGTCGACGACTGCGTAGGCGTCGACCAGCGAGGCCCTGCCGGCGCGCAGCGACTTCACCTCGGTGCCGGTCAGGACCAGCCCCGCCTCGAAGCGGTCGTGGATGTGGTAATCGTGGAACGCCTTCTTGTTCTGCGTCACCATCGCTTTGCCGACAGCCCTGGGCATGGTCCCCCCTCTCCTACGTGAGCCGAAGGAACAGTGTAGTCCACCGCTGGAAATCAGGCGGTCCGGACCCGGGCCTTCTTCACCAGCACCGCCCCGGCCAGCAGGAATACCAGCGCGTACAGCGACGGGATAAGCGGGTCCGAGCCCGTGTAGGGCATCCCGGGCGGGTCTTCCCGGTCGGCGTCGCAGTCCGGGCCGGTGCAGGGCTCGCAGTCGTCGCCTTCGCAATCCACGTCCTCCTCGCGGGGCTGCCACTGGGCGTAGACGTGTCCGTCTTCGTCGGGCATGGTGTTGTCGCCGACGGGGATCAGGCCTTCCTCGTCCATCGTCCAGCCGATGAAGTCGTATCCGGGGCGCGTCGGGATGCACGAGTAGTTGTCCGGCGAATAGTGCGCTGCCGCGTCGATGCGCTCCCCGTACTGGTATGAGTAGTCGGCGTTCACGCAGCTACCCATTGTCGCGTCCGGGGCGTTCTCGTGGTAGTAGAGGTCGTGCACGTGGATCGTCCAGCACGCGTAGATGGTGAAGTGGTCCGGGTCGTTGGTGTCGTCGCCGTCGTCGATGTCCGGGAGCCGGAAGTCGCCCACCGGGCCGGCGTAGCGGTCGTCGTTCGGATTCGGGTCGGACGACGAGCAGGCCGAATCCAGCGACCAGCCAACGAAGTCGTAGTGGTCCCGGGTGGGGATCTTCACATAGTTGGGCGCGTCGGCGATCTTGGAATCCCACTCGCGGTCCTCGTCGTAGCCATCCGCGGTGACGGTGGTCAAGTCCAACTTCAGGTTGTCGCCGACCGAGTCCCAATCGCTGGTGGCGTCATAGGCGGCACTCGGGTCGGAAGTGTTGAGGTCGTAGTACAGGTCGAACGTCTTCTTGACCCACTTCGCATAGAAGTCGTAGTCGCGCATGACCAGATACTTGTCCTCCAGCCACTTCGCCCCGGCGGCCTCGCAGTCGTCCTGGGTGGTGTAGTCCTTGTCGGAGCAGACCACCTGTCCGGCGTAGCTTTGGTCGTCGTGGCCCAGATGAGCGTTGTCGGAGTCGTACAGCGTCTCGTCGTTGGCGGTGGTGAGGGTGTCCTCCAAGTACCAGCCGCGGAACCAGTAGCCGGTCCGGGTCGGATCGGCGGGCCAGCCGTTCGTGTCGGTGAAGGCGTCTTCCAAGGACAGGAAGGTAGAGATCCACTCCAACTCCTTCGGCAGCCAAACCCCGCCGCCGCGCAGGCAACTGCTCTCATCGGCAGACGTGCCGTCCGAGCACACCATCACCGGAGTCCACCTGGTTTCGTTGGCCGGATCCTCGCAGGTGGCCTGGTCGGTGTATTGCGGATCGGAGCATTCGCCGGACTCGGTCCACACCGGGGCTGGCGCCGAGGTGCACGCGGCCGCGTCGGTGAACGCCGGATCGGAGCATTCGCCCTGGTCGGTCCAAGATTCCCCGGCGTCGGTGCAGGACTGCTCATCCGTGTACTGGCTGTCGGAGCAGGACGAGGTGTCCGTCCACACCGGCGGGCCCACAGCCTCACACGTGGCCTGGTCGGTGGAAACCCCGTCCGAGCACGCGGAGGTGTCGGTCCACACCGGCGATGCCGCGCGGCACTCGGCCTCGGTGCCAGAAACCCCGTCGGAGCACTCCCACACCCGGATCCACTCCGCGCCCGCGGCCGTGCAGCTGGCCTGGTCGGTGTATTGCGGATCTGAGCACTTCACCGGGTCCAGATAGCTGGGCACGATGTACTCCACGCCGAACTCGCTTGTCGCGGTGCAGGTGGCGTCGAGTTGCGGCGTGCCGCACTTCAGCCCCGCCGGGTTGGCGATGACGCCGCCTTCGGGATGGAAGGTCACCCGGTACAGGTCGGGAGCGAAATCGGCATACAAATCCAACTGGAACACGCAATAGTCCGCATCAAGAGCATCCGCGGCGACATATTCGCCGGCTTGGTTGAAGCACAGCTTGCGGGTGTTGTCGCGGGTGACTTCGCCGGTGTCGAAGTCCCACACGGTGCCGCCGCCGGTGCTCCAGTCGCCGGTGAACACGTAGTCGTGCCCGTCGCCGTCGCTCACCCACGAATGGTCGTAGGTTTCACCGTCGCTGCCCGGCTCATCCTTGCAGCGGTCACCGGCGCGGGTGTCCGGATCGCCCGCGGTGTACGGGCAGGTGGTGTCGTCGTCGGGTTTGACCGGCTGGTAGTGCTCCACCTGCCCGGTGACCTGGTCGGTCACCTTGCCCACGAAACCGGTGCCGTCGTTGGTGACGCCGTGGAACACCACCTGATAGGTCTCCCACACCGCCCGCAACTCGATGTCGCCGCCGTGGGCCAAAATGTCAGCCCAGGCGATCGTGTCACCAGGCAGATACTTACCGGTGCCCGGCGCCCCCGCGTAGGTGCCGCCCGTGGTCAACAGGTCCCCGTTGATCCACACCTTGAAATACATGAACGTCGCATCCGCCAACGTGGGCGCGTTGCCCGGAATCTTGTAGTCGGTGGAGTTGTAGCCGTGCTGGTCAGACCCCGTCACATCGCCCGGCGCGGCACAATTCCCGCCGCCCGGCAGCGCATCCGTCGGCACCGTGCATGCCGGCGAATAGCCCGAACCATCCCAATAGAAGTAGTTGCGGTCGTCCCACGCCGCGTCCGCATCCGACCCAGTGAGCCGATCCGGGTTCGACCCGTCATAGGCCACCTGATTCACCCCGTCATAGCTGGTATTCATCCGATCGGTGTAACGCACCCGATAACGCCACATACCAGTGATCTTCAGATCACTCCAGGGCCCGTTCGCGGAGATCAGGTCGCCGGGGGCGTAGTCCCCATCCAGGTTGGTGCCGGCGTGGAAGTCTACGCTGGGCGGCTGGAGTTGCCCGGTCGCGGCGTCCTTGGTGCCCTCGACGTGATCACCCAGGTAGGCCTCGTAACGGTCGAAGGTGAAGCCCCTGAACGTCGGGTCGCCGACTTGGGCCCCGGAGGAATCCTCGGCCTGGCGGAGCTGGTAGTCGCCGCCTTCGATCAGCAGGTCGTCGAAGTACCAGCCTGCGTCCCCTCCGGCAGGGCAGGCCGCCAGTGGGGCGCCGCAGTTCTCCAGCAGGTCGGGCGGCAGCGCCTCGTTCAGGGCGCCGCCGGAGTACATGTCCGGGTTGGTGCGGTCGGTGTAGTAGGCCGCTTTGGCCCACACCGGTTCCAGGGCGAGGTTCCACACCGGAGCTTCGAAGCCCACCGTGCCGTCCTGGGCATACGGGTTGGTGGACGCGTACGGGTCGCCGTAGCCGTAGCCGTCGTCGGGGTACGGGTCGGACGGGTTGCCGGCGGAGTCGAGATTCTGCCCGACGGCGATGATCTGATCGCCGGGCTGCACCACCACGAAATCGTTGGTGTCGACGATCTCGAACCCGTTCGTCGTGACATAGCCGTCAACGTCCGCGTCGCCCAGCTTGCCGGCGACGTAGGGGTGGCCGTTGACGTACACGGTGGTCAGCCCGAATTCCGGATTGGCGGCCACGTCGGTGTTCACCGGCTGGTAGTAGTAGGAGGCCTGCACGGCGGTGGCGATGCCGTTGCCGGCATAGTCGTAGCCCAGCCTGCCGCTGTCGCACACGGTCGTCACCGTCGAATTCCAGCCGCTGCTGTTGGCCAACCCCTGCGCGGTGGCAAACATTGGATCCACATAGTCGGCGATGCCGTTCCGGAAATTGTCATAGGCCCAGCACTGGGCCGAGTCGTACGGGCTGTAGGACGTGCCGTAGGCCTTCACCTGGTAGCCCAAGAAAACGTATCCGTCCCGGGTGGGAATCGTGTCGGAGGGCACGGTGTAGGCGGGGTAGACCTGGCCGGTGCCGGTGTCGGCGGCGGTGATCACGCCGTCGCCGTCGCTGTCGTAGGTTTGCGCGGCGCCCAGGTTGGCCACGTGGTAGCCGTCCTGCAGGTGGTTGCCCTCCGCGGAGGTGTCGAGCACCCATTCCCGCTCGCTGCCCTGGCCGAGCGGGTCGTTCGCACTCGACTCGGTGCAGGTGTGGTTGCTGTCCAGAGAGCCGTTCGCGGCGGCCGAGCCCTGCGACGTCCAGCAGGTCTGCCGCAACTGCTGTCCCACCGAGCGCAGCAGCGGGCTGGTCCGGGCGTAGTTGGACGACAGCGAAGTGCCGACGCTGCGGGCATATTCGCGCTGGTCGAAGGTCGCGGCCGGGCTGCCCACCTGGTCGGCGCCGGTGGCCAAGCCGGTGTTGTTGACCGGGAGGTTGCCGGTGTTGCCGGTCGACTGGGTGTAGGAGCCGGTGTAGTCGGTGACGGTGGTGTTCCCCGGGTGGGCGGCGTCGATGTTGGTGGCGCGGGTGACGGTGTACCAGTAGGCCGGATCGTCGTACGGGTCGGCCGGGCCGCGCCCCTTCGAATCCACCAACACCGCCTGGGACGGATCGGGGGTGATGTAGCCGTCGGTGGCGACCGTGTCGGTGTCGGCGAAACTCGGCAGCGTGCCGGGATCCTCGCCGTTGGAGGCGAACAAGACCTGGGTGCCGGGCAACCGGTCGCCGGAGTGTAACTGGGATTCTTTGGCGCGATCCGAGGAATCGGACGCCGCCGCCGCACGCGAATACGTCCAGCCCAGCTGGGCGGCCGCCGTGGTCCGCACGAACGGCTGGTTCCACGCGCTGAGGAATGAAGAGCCACCCCGGAAATAGGGCGCGAACGGGTTGACGCCCGCCGTGGAGTCCAGCGAGAACTTGGTGAGCGAGTACGCCTGCCCGGATTGGGCCGAGCCGTACAGCGCGAGGCCGCAGTTGTAGTCGTAGACGCCGGAGCCGTCGTTGCGGCCGTTGGAGTAGAGCGGCCCGCCGGTGTCGGTGTCGACGCCGATCGGGTAGTAGTAGTGCTCGACCGGCTCCTGTTCTTTGCCCGCCGGGTAGGCAAACCGCAGTTTCACGTCGTCGGCCACGTAGTAGGTGTTGGCGCAGGCCGCGTTCAAGGTGTTCGACGCCGAAGTGTAACCGTTGGTGCCGTAGCTGGATGCACTGCCGCCCAGGCCGCCCAGCCAGATCATCCCGTCGTTGTCCGACGCCGTGCCGTACAGGGCGGCGATCGTCGTGGATCCGCCCCCCGTGCCGCCCCCACGTGTGGCCGTCACCAGTTGGGACGCTGCGAATGCCGGGTTGTCCGGGTTGGTCAACGGGTCGCCGCCCCCCTGGAGGCGGACGTCGACGCCCTCCAACGAGTTCGGGATACCGGACTGGTTGGCCGTGTATGCAGAGCCGGCACTATCCACGCTGGTACCCACCGCCCACGTGGGGATAAACGACATCGCCTCGTAGCTGCTGGACGGCCGGAACAGGTCGCCGCCCTCATAGGTGCCGTTGGGCGCGGTCAGCTGGTCGTACAACTTCCCGGAACCCGATGTCCACTTGACCGGCGACGCGTTCGAGGTGTCGCGGGCCTCGGAACCCCAGTACATCCAGTCTTGGGTGTAGAAGGCGGTGGTGTAGCGTCCGGAGGTGGTGGCCGGCGGGGTGATGAGGACGGTGATCGGCTCGTCGACCAGTGAGGTGTCGATCTGGGTTTGGCCGTTCATGGTGTCGGCGAGGGTGGTCGGCCCCAGCGCTGATGCGGCGGTGTTGTACCCGGCCGGCCGGTCGACGTTGATGGCCAGTGGCTGCACTTGCGAGTTGGAGCCGTTGGTGACGTTGTGGGTGTTGACGGTGGGATCGACGCGGGCTGTGCCGTTCGCAGTGGTTTCGGCTCCGGCGAAGCCGTAGATCATGCCGTCGTAGCGGGGCAGGGTGAACAGGCCTGACATGGAGTTGCCCCGGTAGTAGAAACGTGGCGCTGAGCCGTCGGGGCAGGCGGTGGCGTAGACGTTGGAGCCGTCGGGGCAGGCTGTCCAGCCTTGCCAGACGGGTTCGTAGTAGTTGCCGGTGATTTTGGTGCCGCTGGGGTCCAGGGTGACGTTGCCGCTGACGGTGGTGATGATGTTCGGCTGCCCGGAGATGGAGTAGGTGAAGGGGTGTTGGACGAAGTTCACGGCGCCGTTCACCATGGCGTAGGTGCGGTCGAAGGCGGTGTCGTCCAGCAGTGTGGAGTCGTATTCGGGGAAGATGCGTGTGCCCAGTGGCAACTCGTTCGACGCGCTACTGGTGGTAAACCAAGTTCCGCCGTTCGCCGTACATGCTGCCTGGTAGGTATATTGCGCAATTGAACAAGCACCCTCTTCAAGCGCCTGTGCCTGTGGCAGATTCTGAATGGGAGCAAGTGGCAATGCCAATGCTGCCACTAGCACTGCGAGTAGACGCCGACCCAACCAATTTCTCATTAGCACCATTCTCCTGGGGGGCTATTCGATAATAGCGCAACCCACGCAAAACGCGATTTATTCCACCTGGTTTCTTCGGAATCGACACACGATTGCAAGGTTTGGACCCCCCGTGCCCCGCCAAAGGCACCCCTAGTCACAGCATTCGGCCCCGCAACCGTCATCCCGCCAGTCCACGTCCCCCACCTCGTCGCCCCCACCACGTCATCCCGGACCTGTTCCGGGGTCCCCGCAAAGTATCGAAGAACTTTGTGGGGTGGTGTTCCGGGGTCCCCGCAAAGTATCGAAGAGCTTTGTGGGGTGGTGTTCCGGGGTCTCGGACGCAGTCCCATGCGACCCGAAGGGGCGCCCGCGGTCCAGCATGACGCTGGGACGATCTTTCGATTCGTGGTTGGCCTCCGATTTCTGGCAGACTCACCCCTATGGGCGACGCAGACGTGATAGTGGTTGGCGCTGGTCCCGGCGGAGCCACTGCGGCGGCATACCTGGCCCAGCGCGGGCTCAGTGTTACGCTCTTGGAGAAAGCCCAGTTCCCCCGCGAAAAGGTGTGCGGCGACGGGCTCACTCCGCGGGCGGTGCGCCAACTGCTGCGCTTGGGCGTGGACACCTCGACCTGGAAGCGCAACCTGGGGTTGCGGGTATACGGCGGCCGGGTCCGGCCCTTCGAGTTGCCCTGGCCCGAGTTGGCCGAGTTTCCGTCTTTCGGGCTGACGCGCAAGCGCGCGGACCTCGATCAGGCGCTGGCCGCGAAGGCCGTGGCGGCCGGGGCGGAGTTCATCCAGCAGGCCCAGGTGACCGCACCGATCCTCGCCGCTGACCGAATCGTGGGCGTGCGCACCGCCGACGGCAGGGAGTTCCGCGCGCCCATCACTGTGGCGGCCGACGGCAACTCCTCGCGCCTGGCAACCGCGATGGGGCTGAAGGTGCGCGCCAACCGGCCCATGGGTGTCGCGGTGCGTGCATACTTCCACAGCCCGCGCGCCGCTGACGACTACATGGAATCTTGGCTCGAAATGCGCGATGACAAGCAGAATCTATTGCCCGGCTACGGATGGATTTTCGCTATGAGCGAAGGCGTCTGCAATGTCGGCCTGGGAATGCTCAATTCCAGCAAAGCTTTTGGTAAGACCAATTATCGACAATTGTTGCGCAGTTGGCTTTCGTCCACGCCTCCCGAATGGGGGTTTGCCAAGGACAATCAAATCGGCGAGATCGGTTCGGCGGCCCTGCCCATGAGCTTCAATCGGCAACCCGCCTATTCGCGCGGGTTGCTGCTGGTCGGCGACGCCGGCGGCATGGTCAGCCCATTCAACGGGGAAGGGATCGGCTACGCGATGGAAGCCGGCGAGTTCGCCGCCGACGCGATCGTCGACGCGCACGCGCGGGGGGTCGGCACCCAAGCCGCGGAACGGGCGCTTTGCGGATACGCGGGACGGCTGAAGTCCGAGTGGGGCGGGTACTTCCGGCTGGGACAAGTCTTCGTAGCACTTATCGGGCATCCACAGGTGATGCGTATCTGCACCCGATATGGTTTACCACGACCAGTGTTGATGAGGTTTACTATGAAGCTGTTGTCGCATCTGTTCGATACCCGCTCGGGCGACTGGATGGACAAGCTGCTCACCGCGTTGACGAACCTGGCGCCCGCGGCCTGACATGAGAGGATGAAGGCGATGAGCCCTTATGTGCCACTACTGGGAATCCTTGCGTTGGCGGCGGGGTTCCTCGCCGTTTCGATCCTGCTGAGCTCGTTCTTGGGCCCGCGCCGCTACAGCCGCGCCAAGTACGACTCGTACGAATGCGGCATCGATCCGACTCCGGAGCCGCCCGGCGGGGGCAAGTTCCCGATCAAGTACTACCTGATCGCGATGCTCTACATCATCTTCGATATCGAAATTGTCTTCCTGTATCCGTGGGCGGTCGCGTTCAACCAGCTTGGCTGGTTCGCCCTGGTGGAGATGCTGATTTTCATGGTGACGGTGTTCGTCGCCTACGTCTACATCTGGCGCCGCGGCGGCCTGGAATGGGACTGAGAGGGGGAATGCATGGCTGACAAGGGATTCCTGACCGGCGGCCTGGAGAATCACCTGCCCGAGGGCGTGATCACCACCACGCTGGAGGCGGCTTTCGGCTGGGTGCGCAAGACGTCGCTGTGGCCGGCCACGTTCGGCTTGGCGTGTTGCGCCATCGAAATGATGTCCTACGGCGCGCCGCGCTTCGACGCCGGGCGCTGGGGGCAAGAAGTGTTCCGGGCTTCGCCGCGGCAAGCCGACCTGATGATCATTTCGGGCCGGGTCAGCCAGAAGATGGCGCCGGTGCTGCGGCAGGTGTACGACCAAATGCCCAACCCCAAGTGGGTGATCGCCATGGGAGCGTGCGCGTCGTCTGGCGGCATGTTCAACAATTACGCGATCGTGCAGGGCGGCGACCACCTCGTCCCCGTCGACATGTACGTGCCCGGATGCCCGCCTAGGCCAGACATGCTCATCGACGCCATGTTCAAACTCCGCAAGGAACTGGTCATGAAACACCCGATGGGTGCGAAGCAGTTGCGGCTTTGGGCCGAAGCCGAGGAAGCCGCGCTGGCGGCGCCTTCCACGTTGGAGCAGAGAGGGTTGATGAGATGACCGAATCGACTGACGTCGCCCTCCCGCAGCAGGCCAAGCCCATCGCCACCCGGCAGGGCATGTGGACATCCGGCACCGGGGACACCTCTGGCTACGGCGGAATTGTCCGCGCGGTCGCGTTGCCGGCGGGTTCGGAGCCCCCGTTCGGCTCCTGGTACGACGCGGCCATCGCCCGCTTGGAAGAGCTGGTGCCGGGCGCGGTCGGCAAGGCGGTGTTCGACCGCGGCGAGCTGACCATCTACATCCCGCGCGAGAAGCTGGTGGATGCGGTGAAAGCGCTGCGCGACGACTCCCAACTGCGTTTCGAGTGCTGCATGTCCGTGTCCGGCGTCCACTATCCGGAGTTGGCCGGGGCCGAGCTGCACGTCGTCTACCACCTGCAATCCATGACGCACAACCGGCGGCTGCGCCTGGAAGTGGCCGCCCCCGAATCCGACCCGCATGTGCCGTCCGTGGTCGCCACCTATCCCGCCGCGGATTGGCACGAGCGCGAGGCGTGGGACATGTTCGGCATCATTTTCGATTCGCACCCGCACTTGACGCGCATCTTGATGCCCGACGATTGGGTGGGCCACCCGCAGCGGAAGGACTATCCGCTCGGCGGCATTCCGATCGAATTCAAGGGCGCGGTTGTTCCCCCGGTGGACGAAAGGCGGTCATACCGATGAGCCAAACCACGGCTGCTGAGCCAGATTACGACCTGTACGCGGCTTCCGGCGATCCGGAAGCGACCGCTTACACGGCTGCCGGCCCCGGCGACTTCGACGCCATCGCGAAGGCCCAAGCTGAGCGCGGAGATGAGATCCTCGTCATCAACATGGGCCCGCAACACCCGTCCACCCACGGCGTGCTGCGCCTGATGGTCGAATGCGACGGCGAGACGGTGCTGTCGGTGCGCCCGGGCATCGGGTTCCTGCACACCGGCATCGAGAAAAACATGGAATACCGCACCTGGAACCAGGGCACGGCGTTCGTCACCCGCTGCGACTATGTGGCGCCGATCTTCAACGAGGCGGCCTACTGTTTCGCCGTCGAGCGGCTGCTCGGCATCGAGGATCAGATCCCGCAGCGCGCCAAGGACATCCGGGTGCTGTTCATGGAGTTGTGCCGGATCGCCTCGCACCTGGTGGCCGTGGGCACCGGCGGCATGGAAATCGGCGCGTTGACGGTGATGACGATCGGGTTCCGCGAGCGCGAGATGATCCTCGATTTCTTCGAGGCGGTCACCGGCCTGCGTATGAACCACGCCTATTTCCGGCCGGGCGGGGTCGCCAACGACCTGCCCGACGACGGCATCGCCCAGTTGCGCGACGTGATCAAATGGCTGGAGTCGCACCTGCCCGAATACGCGGCGTTCTGCAACGAGAACCCGATCTTCAAGGGACGCATGTGCGGCATCGCCTACCAAGACCTGACGGCCTGCATGGCGCTCGGCGTCACCGGGCCGATCTTGCGCGCGGCCGGCTATGGCTGGGACTTGCGCAAGCAGCAGCCGTATTGCGGCTATGAGGATTACGACTTCGAGGTCGTCACCTGGGACACCTGCGACGCCTACGGGCGCTTCCGGGTGCGGCTGGCTGAGATGTGGGAGAGCCTGAAAATCGTGAAACAGGCCGCGGACAGGCTGGAGGCCAGCTATGGCCAGCCCGTGATGGTCGCCGACGAGAAGATCGGTTCGCCTTCGGACTTGGTGGTGGGGCCCGATGGCCAGGGGAATTCCTTCGACCACGTGAAGCACATCATGAGCCAGTCCATGGAGGGCCTGATCCACCACTTCAAGAAGGTCTCCGAGGGCTTCCGCGTGCCGGCCGGGCAAGCCTACGTGCCAATCGAGTCGCCCAAGGGCGAAATCGGCTGCCATGTGGTTTCCGACGGGGGCGCGAAGCCGTGGCGGGTCCACCTGCGCGATCCCGGGTTCAACCATCTGCAATCGGCCCCGCTGCAATGCGAAGGCGGGATGCTGGCGGACATCGTGGTGGCGCTGGGATCCATCGATCCAGTCATGGGAGGTGTCGACAGATGAGCGGGCACGAGTTCCAACACCATTTTGCCGAGTCGGGCGGGGTGGACCTGTCCGACCGCGCGACGAATCTGAACGAGAAGGCCTACGGCGAGTTGCGCGAGTTGGCATCCCGCTATCCGCAGCCGCGTTCGGCGCTGCTGCCCATGCTGCACTTGGTCCAAAGCTACGACGGGCGGGTTTCCGCGGCCGGAGTTGAGGCCTGCGCCGAGATCCTGGGGATCAGCGCGGCGCAGGTTTCCGGTGTGGCGACGTTCTACACGATGTACCACCGCAAGCCCGCTGGGAAACACCACATTGGCGTCTGCACGACGGCTTTGTGCGCGGTGATGGGCGGCGACGCCGTGCTGGACGCCGTGGAAGCCAAGCTCGGTGTCTCGGCGGGTGCGGTCACGGCCGACGGCAAGTTCTCCCTGGAACGCGTCGAATGCAACGCCGCCTGTGATTTCGCTCCGGTGATGATGGTCAACTGGGAGTATTTCGACCAGATGACCCCGCAGAAGGCGGCGCAGTTGCTGGACGATCTGGCAGCGGGCAAGCAGGTCCAATCGCCGCGCGGGGCCACGGTCACCAGTTGGCAGGAAGCCGAGCGGGTGCTCGCGGGATTCCCGGACGGCCGGGCCGACGAAGGCCCCAGCGCCGGGCCGGCCTCGTTGGCTGGGCTGGGAGACCTGAAGCCGGGGGAGATCCCCACCGGCGTCCCAGCGGCCAAGAAGCGGGCGCCGCGCAAGAAGCCCGCAGCCGAACCGGCCGCACAGGCCACTGCGGCCGCCGTGAAGGCCGAACCGGCTGCCAAGCCCGCGCCACGCAAGCGGACGGCGGCCCCCAAGGCTGAGACGGCCGCCAAACCGGCCCCGCGCAAGCGCGCCGCTAAGAAGCAGGAGGAGAAGTGACCGACACCTTCACACCTGTCCTCACTGCCAACTGGGGGCAGCCCAACTCTTGGAAGCTGAGCGCCTACGAGGCCGCCGGTGGCTACAAGGCGGCCGCAAAGGCCCTGAAGATGCAGCCGGCCGAAGTGCTGGGCGTCGTCAAGGATTCCAACCTGCGCGGCCGCGGCGGCGCAGGCTTCCCGGTGGGCATGAAGTGGTCCTTCGTGCCGCAGGACAACCCGAATCCGAAGTACCTGGTGGTCAACGGCGACGAGTCCGAGCCCGGCACCTGCAAGGACATGCCGCTGCTGTTGGCCAGCCCGCACACGCTCATCGAGGGCATGATCATCTCCTCGTACGCCATCAACTGCCACACGGCTTTCGTCTACATCCGCGGCGAAGTCCTGCATGTGCACCGCCGCGTGCGCCAGGCCGTCGCGGAGGCCTATGAGGCCGGTTGGCTGGGCAAGGACATCAAGGGTTCCGGCTACGACCTCGACATCATCGTGCACGCGGGCGCCGGCGCCTACATCTGCGGCGAGGAAACCGCGCTGCTGAACTCCCTGGAGGGCCGCCGCGGCCAGCCGAGGCTGCGTCCGCCGTTCCCGGCAGTCGAAGGCCTGTACGCTTCGCCGACGGTGATCAACAACGTGGAGTCCATCGCGACCGTCCCGTCGATCATCAACCACGGCGCCGAGTGGTTCGCGGGCATGGGCACGGAGAAGTCGAAGGGCTTCACCATCTACTCGCTGTCCGGCCACGTGGCCAAACCCGGCCAATACGAGGCCCCGCTCGGCATCACGCTTCGCGAGTTGCTGGAGCGCGCCGGCGGCATACGCGCCGGTCATGAACTGAAATTCTGGACTCCAGGCGGCTCGTCCACGCCGATCCTCACGGCGGAGCACCTCGACGTGCCGCTCGACTATGAAGGCTTGGCCAGCGCCGGGTCCATGATGGGAACCAAGGCGCTGCAGATCTTCGACGAGACAGTTTCGGTGGTGCGCACCACGCTGCGCTGGGTCGAGTTCTACAAGCACGAGTCCTGCGGCAAGTGCACGCCCTGCCGCGAGGGCACCTGGTGGCTGGTGCAGTTGCTGCGCGACTTCGAGCAAGGCGTCGCCGCGGAAGGCAGCGTCGACAAGCTGCTGGACGTGGCGGGCATCGTGAACGGCAAGTCGTTCTGCGCGCTGGCCGGCGGGGCCTGTGCTTGCGTCACCTCGGCGGTTAAGCACTTCCGCGCGGAGTTCGAGCAGGGCTACACCACACCCGCCTGGGAAGTGCTGCCATACGAGGCGAGCGCGCTGTTCGCCGTGGAAGGAGGCGATGTCCGGTGAGCGACGCACCTGTGGAACTCATCAAGGTCACCATCGACGGCGTCGAGGTGGAAGTGCCCAAGGGCACGTTGGCCATCCGGGCCGCCGAGTCAGTCGGCATCGCCATCCCGCGCTTCTGCGACCATCCGCTGCTGGAGCCGATCGGGGCGTGCCGCCAATGCCTGGTCGAAGTGCCCGACGCCGGAAACGGCCGCGGTTTCCCGATCCCGCAAGCCGCCTGCACGCTGGCGACGGCCCCCGGCATGCAAATCAAGACGCAAGCCACTTCGCAAATGGCCCGCGACGCGCAGGTGGGCGTGCAGGAGTTGATCCTGCTCAACCACCCGCTGGATTGCCCGATCTGCGACAAGGCCGGCGAGTGCCCGCTGCAGAACCAGGCTTTCGCCAACGGCCGCGCCGAGTCCCGCTACGACGGCGTGAAGCGCACCTATCCCAAACCGTTGCAGCTCTCGCCGCAGATCCTGCTGGACCGCGAGCGCTGTGTGCTTTGCGCGCGCTGCACCCGCTTCTCGGAGCAGATTTCCGGCGACCCGCTGATCGCGCTGACCGAGCGCGGCGCCGTGCAGCAGGTCGGCCTGTTCGCAGACGAGCCGTACAACTCGTACTTCTCGGGCAACGTCGTCCAGATCTGCCCGGTGGGCGCACTGACGGCCAAGTCCTACCGTTTCAACTCCCGCCCGTTCGACCTGGTCTCGACCGACACCACCTGCGAGCACTGCGCGGCGGGTTGCCAGTTGCGAACCGACCACCGGCACTTCACCACGCGGCGCCGCTTGGCCGGTGCGGCGCCGGAGGTCAACGAGGAATGGAACTGCGACAAGGGCCGTTTCGCGTTCGCTTCCGGACATGAGGACCGCTTGACCACTCCGCTGGTCCGCGAGGACGGCCAGTTGCGGCCCGCGTCTTGGCCGGAAGCCATCGCGGCTGCCGCGGCCGGGTTGCAGGCCGCGGGCGATTCCGTCGGCGTGCTGACCGGAGGCCGGTTGACCCTGGAGAACGCCTACGCGTACTCCAAGTTCGCCCGGATCGCGTTGGGCACCAACAACATCGACTTCCGCTCCCGGCCGGGCTCCGACGAGGAGGCCGGATTCTTGGCCCACGCCGTCGCCGGGGTGCGTTCTGGCGTCACCTATGCGGCGTTGGAAAGCGCCAAGCGCGTCGTCCTGGTGGCCTTCGAGCCGGAGGACGAAGCGCCCATCGTGTTCTTGCGGCTGCGCAAGGCCGTGCGCAAGAACAAGCTGCGGGTGCTCACTATCGCGCCGTTCGCCTCGCTGGGTTCGCAGAAACTCGGCGCCGAACTGGTCCAGTGCCTGCCTGGGCAGGAAGTCGCGGCGCTGCAGAAGCTGGAACTCGACGCGGACACTATCGTCCTGGTGGGCGAGCGCGCCGCGTTGTCCCCGGACACCCTCGACCAGGCTGTGCACCTGACCGCGAAAGCCCAGGCCGGGCTGGCGTGGATCCCGCGCCGCGCCGGCGACAGGGGGGCGGTCGAAGCTGGCTGCCTGCCCAACCTGCTGCCGGGTGGGCGCCCAGTCGGCGAACCCGCCGCCCGCGTCGACATGGCTGCGTCCTGGGGCGAAGACCTCCCGATCGAACCGGGCCTGACCAGTGATGGAATGCTCGAAGCCGGGCTGGCCGCATATGTGGCCGCCGGCATTGAGCCCGCCGACTATGCCTCGCAGCAGGCCGTGCAGTCAGCTTTGGGCAATGCGTTCGTGGTCAGCTTGGAAAACCGCGTCTCCCCGGTCCATGATTTCGCCGATGTCGTGCTGCCGGTGGCGCTGATCGAGGAGCAGTCGGGCCATTTCCTCAACTGGGAACATCGCGGGGGTTTCGTGGGCCGGGTCAACACCCAGGCCAAGACGGCGATGACGGATCTGCGCGCGCTGGGCATGCTGGCCGCGGCGCTGGGCAAGCCGCTGGGATTGGCCAGCACATCCCAGGCGGCCGCCGAGTTTGCGGCCTTGGGGCCCTGGGAAGGCAAACGCGCCGCGCTGGTGTCTCCGGCGAAGGACAGCCCCAAGGGATTGCTGCTGGCCAGTTGGCACCAGTTGCTGGATGCCTCGCGCGCGTTGGACGGCGCTCCCGAGTTGGCCACCACCGCTCGCCCGGCCAAGGCCCTGCTCGGCCCGAAGACTGCCAAGAAGTACTCGATCGACCCAGGCGCCGAAATTGCGGTGATTGGGAGCGAAGGCCAGGTGAGGCTGCCCGCCGAAATCAGCGAGGGCATGGTCGAGGGTGCCGTCTGGCTCCCGGCCAAGGGCACGCCCGCCCAGCCATATTCCATAGCCAGCTTGGGCGTCGCCCCAGGTGGCGTGGTTGAGTTGAAGGGAGGTGACGGCAATGAGTGATCCGTGGTGGCTGGTCTTGATCAAAGTCGTCGCGCTGTTTGTCATCCTGCTGGCGTGGACGATCTTCAACGTCTGGTACGAGCGGCGCTTGGTTGGCAAGATGCAGCATCGGCGCGGCCCCATCATGAACGGCCCGCTGGGTTTGCCGCAGGCTGTCGGCGACGGCGCGAAACTCCTTATCAAAGAGGATTTCATGCCGCACATGGTGGATAAAGTGCTGTTCACATTGGCCCCGCTCATCGCGGGCACGGCGGCCTTCACCGCTTGGGCGATGATCCCGTTCGGTGGCGAAGTGGAGATTTTCGGCGTCACGACGTACCTGCAGCTGACGGATATGCCGGTGGGCGTCTTGATGATCCTGGCGGTCACGTCCGTGGGTATCTACGGCTTCGTGCTGGCCGGCTGGTCGTCCAACTCGCCGTATTCGCTGCTGGGCGGTTTGCGTTCGTCGGCGCAGATGATCAGCTACGAGATCGCCATGGGCCTGTCGTTCGTCGCCGTCTTCTTGTTCACCTCGTCGATGAGCACCCACGAAATCGTGGAGCACCAGCGCTATTCGTTCTTGCCGTTCGGCTTCGACATCGGTTGGCAGCAGTGGAATTGGCTGATCCTGCTGCCGAGTTTCTGCATCTACGTGATCTCGATGGTCGGTGAGACGAACCGCGCCCCGTTCGACTTGCCCGAGGCCGAGTCTGAGTTGGTTTCCGGCTACATCACCGAGTACTCCGGCTTCCGCTACGCCATCTATTTCCTGGCCGAGTACATCAACATGGCTACGGTGTCGGCAATCGCGACGACGCTGTTCATGGGCGGCTACCTGCCGATCTGGCCATTCAACCTCATCCCGGGCCTCGACAACCCTTGGCTGGGCCCGATCTGGTTCATCGTCAAGGTGCAGTTGTTCATCTCGCTGTTCGTGTGGCTGCGTGGCACGCTGCCCCGCTTCCGCTACGACCAGTTCATGTCTTTGGGCTGGAAGGTCCTGATCCCGGTCTCGCTCGCGTGGATAGTCGTGTTCGCCGTGGTCCGCAAAGTCCAAGGCGAGGTCGCGCTGCTGGAAGGCCCCTTCCGCTACATCATGTTGGCCATCGCGGGCGTCCTGATCGTGGCGCTGATCATCATCATGCTCTTGCCGGAGAAGAAACCCGATCCCAAGCCCAAACCGAAGGTGGAATTCGACGCCTTCGCGGGCGGATATCCAATTCCGCCGCCGCTGGGCACGCAGTTGCCAGTGTTGGAATCGGTGGTCGTGGCTCAAAGCGAGTCCGAACCTGAGCCAGTGCCAGAGGAGGTCTGATGGGAATCCTTGATCCCTGGGCGGGGTTCGGCGTCACTTTCCGGACGATGTTCCGCCACACCTTCACACAGGGCTACCCGGAGAAGGGCCAAGAAAAGGTCACCGCGCCGCGCTTCCACGGCCGGCACCAGCTCAACCGCTGGCCGGACGGCCTGGAGAAATGCGTGGGCTGCGAATTGTGCGCCTGGGCCTGCCCGGCTGACGCCATCTACGTCGAGGGCGCCGACAACACCGACGAAGAGCGCTATTCGCCCGGCGAGCGGTACGGCAAGGTCTATGAGATCAACTATCTGCGCTGCATCTTCTGCGGGCTGTGCATCGAGGCTTGCCCCACCCGGGCGCTCACGATGACGAACGAGTTCAAACTCGCCGACTTCACCCGGGAAAAGATGATCTACACCAAAGACCGGCTGCTGGCCCCGGTCCTGCCCGGCCAGGAAGAGCCGCCGCATCCCAGGCAACTCGCTGACGACGAGACGGCCTATTTCGCCGGGCTGCCGCCGACCGGCCAGCCTGACAACCGCACGCCGATCACGGAAGGAGGCCCGCAGTGATCCCGCTCACAATTGAGACGGACATCGTCTTCTGGATCTGCGGCCCGCTGATGGTCGCCGGAGCTTTCGGCTTGGTGCTGTTCCGCAAAGCGGTCTACTCGGCCCTTTCGATGGCGTTCGTGATGGTCAACCTCGCCGCGCTGTACGCGGCGATGGGGGCCCCGCTGCTCGCCGCTGCGCAGATCATCGTCTACACCGGCGCGATCATGATGCTGTTCCTGTTCGTGCTGATGCTGGTCGGCGTGGATCGCGCCGACTCGCTCGTCGAGACGATCAAAGGCCAGCGCGTGTGGACGGCGCTCGCCGCCATCGGCGTCGCCGGGCTGATCATCGCGGGCATCGGCCACGTGGCCGCCGCATCGGCCGGCCTGGATTCGGCCAACGAAGCCTATGGCGGAAACGTGCAGGGTCTGGCGGCGATGCTGTTCAACCGGTATGTGTTCCCATTCGAGTTGACCTCCGCGCTGCTGATCACGGCCGCTGTCGGCGCGATGGTGCTGGCGCAGCACGCCCGGCTCACACCGAAGAAGACGCAGGCAGAGCGCGCCGCCGAGCGTATGGAGGCCTACGCGACCGCGGGAGTCCATCCCGGCGCGTTGCCCAACTCCGGCGTGATCGCCCGCCACAACTCGATCGCCACGCCGGCGCTGTTGCCGGATGGCTCGATTTCCGGAGAATCGGTCTCCGAAGTGCTGCTGGGCCGCGGGGCCATTGTGGACACCCCGGCGCTGAGCGCGCTCACGGCGGCTAACTTCGCCGGTGTCGCCGCGGAGTTGGAGGGCGAAGAGCCGCCGGTGCCGCCCGCGCTGGACACCGGTCCCAAGCCGGCCAGCCTCGAAGGCGCCACACCGGCGGATACCGCGGAGCTGGCCCCTGAGTCCGGCGCCTCGGATGCGGCAGTCGAAGACGAGGAGGAGTCGAAGTGAATCCTGATTTGGTGCTCTGGCTTGCGGCGATCCTGTTCGGGATCGGCGCCCTCGGTCTGATGACGCGGCGCAACGCGCTGGTGGCGTTCATGTGCGTCGAGTTGATGTTGAACGCGGCGAATCTGGTCCTGGTGACCATGTCCAATGTGCATGGCGGTCTGGACGGCCAGGTCGCGGCGTTCTTCGTGATGGTGGTGGCCGCGGCGGAAGTTACCGTCGGCCTGTCCATCATCGTGATGGTCTACCGGTCCAGGCGATCCACCTCCGTGGACGCCGCGAACCTGCTGAAGCAGTGAGCGGAGGGCGAGGATGATTCTTCTGGAAACCATGGCCGCTGGCGCGATCAGCTACGCGTGGTTGATGATCGCGGTGCCGGCTGTCAGCGCGGCGCTGCTGCTGCTGCTCGGGAAGGCCGCCGACGCTTGGGGGCATTGGCTGGGGGTGCTGGCCGCGCTGGCGTCGTTCGCCGTGGCCGTCGCCTGTTTCGGCCAGTTGCTGGCCAGCGCGGAGAGCGCCCGCGAAGTGACCGTGCCGCTGTTCACCTGGATAACGACGCCCACTTGGCACATCGACGCCGCGTTGCTGATCGACCCGCTGTCGATCCTGTTCGCGTTGCTGATCACCGGCGTGGGCTCGGTCATCCACATCTATTCGGTGGGCTATATGGCCCACGACGAGCGCAAGCGGCGTTTCTTCGCCTTCTTGAACCTGTTCGTGGCCGCGATGCTGATCTTGGTGTTGTCCGACAACTACCTGGTCTTGTTCGTCGGCTGGGAGGGCGTCGGCTTGGCGTCCTACCTGCTGATCGGCTTCTGGCAGCACAAGCCTTCGGCCGCGGCCGCCGCCAAGAAGGCCTTCGTGATGAACCGCGTCGGCGACCTGGGAATGACCATGTCGGTGTTCACCATGCTGGCGCTGATCGGCTCTTCGTCGTTCGCGGACGTGAACGCCGCGGCGGCCAAACTCCCCTGGGGATGGGTGACGGCGATCGGCTTCTTCCTGTTGCTGGGTGCGTGCGGCAAGTCCGCGCAGGTGCCGTTGCAGGCGTGGCTGCTGGACGCTATGGAAGGCCCCACCCCGGTCTCCGCGCTCATCCACGCCGCCACGATGGTGACCGCGGGCGTGTACCTGGTCGTCCGCTCGCACGCCATCTACGCCGAAACTGAGGCCGCCGCGCTGGCCGTTTGCGTCGTCGGCGCGGTGACGCTGCTTGTCGGGGCTTGGATCGGCTGTTCGAAGGACGACATCAAGAAGGTGCTGGCCGGCTCCACCATGAGCCAGATCGGCTACATGATGCTGGCCGCGGGCATCGGCCCGGCTGGCTGGGCGTTTGCGATCTTCCACCTGCTGACGCACGGTTTCTTCAAGGCCAACATGTTCCTCGGCGCCGGTTCGGTGATGCACGCCATGGGCGACGACGTGAACATGCGGAACTTCGGCGCCTTGCGCAAGGCCATCCCGATTACTTTCTGGACGTTTGCGATGGGCTATTTGGCCATCATCGGATTCCCCGGCTTCGCGGGCTACTTCTCCAAGGACCACATCATCGAGGCGGCATTCGAGCACGGCCCGGCATTCGGGATAATCGCCATCCTGGGCGCGGGGGTCACGGCGTTCTACATGACCCGCCTGATGCTGATGACCTACTTCGGCGAGGCCCGCTGGGAGAAGGACATCCATCCGCACGAGTCGCCGCTGACCATGACGGTGCCGCTGATGATCCTGGCGGCGTTCTCGGTGATCGCCGGCTTCCTGATGAACGGCTGGATCTCCGGGTGGCTCAATCCGGGCTTGGGCGTGGCCGAGCATGAGGCCGAGTGGCTGCCCACGCCGGTCGGCCTGGTCACGTTGGTGGTCATCGCTGCGGGCGTGTTCCTCGGCTGGCAACTGTTCGGCAAGAAGCCCGTCCCGAAGGAAGTTCCGGACACCTCGAATCCGCTGGTCATCGCGGGGCGCAACGACGTCTTCGGGGACGCCGTCAACTCCGCGCTGGCCGTCAAGCCGACGATGCTGCTGGCGGACACCACGGTCGCCAACGACACCTGGATCATCGACCGCGGCGTCGACGGGTTGGCTACGGGCTTCCTGGAGCTATCGCGGGTCGGGCGCAAAGTGCAGACCGGGCAAGTGCGCTCGTATGCGCTGTTCATGGCCGTCGGGGTGTTCCTCGTCGGCGTGCTGGTAATCGTCGGACAGCTGGGCTGAGGAGGGAAAGACATGTTGCTCACAATCTTGGGCTTGATCCCGATCCTCGGCGCGCTGGCCATGTGCGCCCCACTGGGCAAACAGGCACGTCAAGTTGGCTTGGCCGTCTCCGTGGCGACGCTGGCCTTCGCGGGGTATGTGGTCTACGCGTATCTGGCGGGGGAGTCGTTGGTGATAACGGTCCCCTGGATTCCCGCTTTCGGCGCGTATTGGGCGCTGGGCCTGGACGGCATGGGGCTGGTGATGGTGGTGCTCACCGCGATCCTGACTCCCGCCGTACTGGTCGCCGAGTGGGGCGTTCCGAAGAAGATCGGCCGTTGGTCGGCGCGGGCTTTCGTGGGCCTGATCCTGCTGTTGGAAGGCCTGTGCCTGTTCGTTTTCATGGCCAACGACGTGCTGCTGTTCTACCTGCTGTTCGAGGCCACGCTGATCCCGATGTACTTCCTGATCGGCGGTTTCGGCGGGGCGCGGCGCGGCTACGCGGCAGTGAAGTTCCTGCTGTTCGGCCTGGCGGGCGGCCTTATCATGCTGGTCTCGGTGATCGGTGTCTACTCCTGGTCCGCATCCCAAGGCGCGCCTTCGTATCTCATCTCCGATTTGATCGCGCTGCCGGACGGCTCGGAATACGGCTGGCTGCTGATGATCTGCTTCCTGATCGCCTTCATCTTGAAGGCCCCGATGGTCCCGGTGCACACTTGGCTGCCAACCGCCGCCGAGGAAGCCACCCCGGGAACGTCCGTGCTGATGGTCGGTGTGTTGGACAAGATCGGCACCTTCGGCATGATCAAGATCTGCGTCGCGCTATTCCCGGTGGAAAGCCAGATCGCGGCGCCGGTCATGATCGCCTTGGCGTTGATCTCGATCGTCTACGGCGCACTGGCCGCGATCGGCAGCCCGAACCTGCTGCGGTTGGTCGCCTACACGTCGGTGAGCCACTTCGGCTTCATGGTGTTGGGCATCTACTCCTTCACGACCGCGGGCACATCGGGGGCGATTTTCTACATGGTCAACCACGGCTTCTCGACGGGCGCGCTGTTCTTGGTGCTGGGTTTCCTGATCTCGCGGCGCGGCTCGGCACGGGTGGCCGACTACGGCGGCGTCCAGAAGGTGGCCCCGGTGCTGGCCGGCGTGCTGCTGCTGGCGGGCCTGTCCTCCCTGGCGTTGCCGGGCATGTCGAGCTTCGTGTCCGAGTTCATGGTGATGTCGGCGGCTTGGTCGCGCATCCCGTGGGTGGGCGCTGTCGCCGCGCTGGGCACGGTGCTGGCGGCGGTCTACATACTGCTGATGTACCAGCGCACGATGACCGGCCCGGTGGCCGGTGAAGTGGCCGGCCTGAGCGACCTGACGCTGCGCGAACGCGTGGTTTCCGGAGGGCTGGTCGCCTTGATGCTGGTGCTCGGCTTCCTGCCGAACATCGCGCTGGGCGTGATCGAGCCGACAGCCAACGCCACCCAAGCGGTGATGCAAGTGGCTGGGGTAACCGATCACCAACCCGAGTTCGGAGCGGAGGGCTGACATGAACATCGCTGATCCGACATTTGAGTGGTTCGCCCTATCGCCGGTGCTGGCCGTGCTCGCGGCAGCCTGCCTGGGCGTGCTGGCCGAGGCCTTCCTGCCGCAGAAGCCGCGCTACTACGCGCAGTTGGCGCTGGCCGAGATCGGCTTGCTGGGCGGTTTCGCGCTGCTGGTGTGGAACTGGAGCGCAGCCGCTGTTTCCGCCTCGGGCGCACCCCAAGCGGTGACCGGCGCCAAGCTGGCCATGGGCGCGCTGGTTTTCGACCCGCCTTCATACCTGTTCTGGGGCGCGCTGTTGGTCTTCGGCGCGCTGGCGGTGGCCGTTTTCGGCGAGCGCGCCATGACGGGCGCCACGGCGTTTGCCGCGTCCGTTTCGGCGATCCCGGGCAGCCAGGCCGAAGCCGATGCGATCGCGGCCAAGCGCGAGCACACGGAGGTTTTCCCGCTGGCGCTGTTCTCGCTGACCGGCATGATGGTCTTCGGTTCCGCCGGCGACTTGTTGACGATGTTTGTCGCGTTGGAAGTCATGTCGCTGCCGCTGTACTTGCTGTCGGGCATGGGTCGGCGCCGCCGTCTGTTCAGCCAAGAGGCCGCGCTGAAGTACTTCCTGCTGGGGTCGTTCGCCTCGGCGTTCTTCCTGTTCGGCATGGCCCTGCTGTACGGCTATTCGGGCTCGTTCGACTTCGCCGTGATCGACACGTCGCTGGCGACTTCCGAGATGAACCGCGGCATCCTGTTGGCGGGGCTGGGCCTGATGGCCGTCGGGCTGCTGTTCAAGATGGGTGTGGTGCCGTTCCAGAGTTGGGTGCCCGACGTCTACGCCGGCGCTCCGACGCCGGTCACCGGTTTCATGGCGATCTGCACCAAGCTGGCCGCCGCGGCCGGTTTGGCGCGGGTGTTCTTCGTGGCCCTCGGCGGCGAACGCTGGAGTTGGCAGCCGGTGTTCGCGGTCCTGGCCATCGCGACTATGGCCGTGGGCGTCATCTTGGCGTTGAGCCAGACGGATCTCAAGCGACTGCTCGCCTACTCGGCGATTTCGCACGCGGGCTTCCTGTTGACCGCTGTCGTGGGTGCGTACCAGTTCGTCCCGGAAGGGCAGTTGAACTCGCTGGGCGCGATCTTCTACTACCTGGTGGCCTACGGTTTCGCCACGATCCCGGCCTTCGCAATCATCACCACGCTGCGCGACACGTCGGGTGGCGAGGCGACGGACTTGGCGAAGTGGTCCGGGCTGGGCAAGTCGAATCCGCTGCTGGCGGGCATCTTCTCGCTGCTGCTGCTCAGCTTCGCGGGCATCCCGCTGACGGCCGGCTTCATCGGCAAGTGGGCGGTGTTCGCGGCGGCTTGGCAGGGCGGCTTCTGGTGGCTGGCGATCACGGGCATCGGCTTCTCGCTGGTGGCCGCCTACGTCTACATCAAGGTGATCGTCGCGATGTTCTTCGGAGAGCCGGCCGAAGGCGTGCAGTTGGGTCAAGCGTCCATGCTGACGTGGCTGCCGATCTCGCTGGGGGCCATCGGCACGCTGTGGCTGGGGCTCTTCCCGGCGCAATTGATGGATTTGATCGCCCAGGCGCAAGTCTTCGTCAAGTGAGGCCCGCGGGTTGGCGTAGGCTGGTGGCATGACTTACGTGATCACCCAGCCTTGCGTGGACGTGAAGGACAAGGCGTGCGTTGAAGAATGCCCTGTCGACTGTATCTACGAAGGTGTGCGGAGCCTTTACATCCATCCTGATGAGTGCGTGGACTGCGGCGCTTGCGAGCCCGTGTGCCCCACGGAGGCGATCTTCTATGCCGACGACGTGCCCGCCGACCAGGAGCCGTTCATCGCCGCCAACGCGGACTTTTTCGCCGAGATCGGTTCGCCGGGCGGCGCCGCCCGCCAAGGCCCGGCTGATTTTGACCCGCCGTTTGTAACCGCGCTCCCGCCGCAGGGGTGAATCCGCTCCTGGCACGAGTCCCAGCGTTTCCCTGGGACTCTTTGGCGTCCGCCAAAGCGCTGGCGTCCGCGCATCCGGGCGGCATCGCCGACCTGTCCGTCGGCACCCCGGTTGACCCGACACCGGCGATCGCCCAGCAGACCCTGCGCGAAGCCGCTAACGCGCCTGGCTATCCGACGGTTTGGGGCACGCCGCAGGTGCGCGCCGCCATCGCCGGGTATTTGCGGCGGCGCTGGCATTCGGTTGAACTCGACGACCCGAACGTGCAGCCGACCATCGGCTCGAAAGAGCTGGTCGCCTGGTTGCCGACGCTGCTGGGCCTGGGGCCCGGCGATGTGGTCGTGATCCCGGAGTTGGCCTATCCGACTTACGACGTGGGCGCACGCCTGGCCGGGGCCGAGGTGCTGCCCTGCGACGATCCCGCAGCCGCCGCGGCGGCGCGGCCCAAGCTGATGTGGATCAACTCGCCCGCCAATCCGCACGGCCGCATCCTGACGGCGGATGAGACCCGCGCATGGGTGGCCGCCGCCCGCAGCTGCGGGGCCCTATTGGCCTCGGACGAATGCTATGGGGAGTTCGGCTGGGACGCCGAGCCGGTGTCGGTCCTCGACCCGGACATCAACTCCGGTTCGCTGCAGGGCCTCGTAGCGGCGTTCTCGCTGTCCAAGCGCTCCAACATAGCCGGATACCGTGCGGGCTTCATCGCGGGCGACGCCGCGGCGCTCTCCGACCTGCTGGAGTTGCGCAAACACGCCGGCATGATGGTGCCCGCCCCGGTGCAGGCAGCGATGGTGGCCCTGCTGGCCGACGATGCCCACGCCCTGGAGCAGCGCGAGCGCTATCTGGCGCGCCGCAAACTGCTGCGTCCCGCGCTGGAGGCCGCCGGTTTCACCATCGACCATTCGCAGGGCTCGCTATACCTGTGGGCCACCCGTGGCGAGAACTGCCGCGATACGGTCGATTGGCTCGCCGCCCGCGGCATCCTGGTCGCCCCCGGCGACTTCTACGGCCCCAAAGGGGCGAACCACGTCCGAGTCGCCCTGACCGCCACCGACGAGCGTATTCAGGCCGCCTGCGCCCGTTTGCAGTGACAGCCATGTCGTGGAGGCCGTGAATCGCAAGCTGCTGGGATCGGTTTCGGGATTCCGACGCGCAGCGGCTAGTCGGCCACCAGCGTGATGGTCACACCTTCGGGGGCGGTCGGGTCTACTTGCCATTGGGGGACTTCCCAGTTGGCCGGTGCCCAACTTTGGCCGTCCACTTGGACTTTCGCCACGCCGTAGCGTTTGGCGTTGGCCACGGCGGCTTCGGCCACGGACCAAGCCGTCTGGGTGTCTTGGGCGGTGACCAGCAGCCCAGTGTCGGTGGTTTCCACCTTGATGGCCTCTTTGCCGTAAGTCTTCGTGTAGAACGACTTGAGCGACTTGGCGTCCGCATCGCCGGGCGTGATGGCGCAACTGAACGACGCCGGGGTCTCGCCAGTCAGCGAGCTGGCCAGCGTGCGGGCGTTGGACTCGTGTTGCCGGTAGGCCTCGGGGAAGGCGGAGCGCTGCACGGCTTGCGCCACGTCGTTGATGTCGCGGGTCTGCCAGTTCTTGACCTTTTCCATCGTCTTGTAGAACTGTTTGGTCGAATACCACGGGTCCATGATTTCCTCGATGGTGCCCCAACCTTTGGAGGGCCGTTGTTGGAACAGCCCGATGGAGTCCGCGTGCCCGTAGTCGAGGTTGCGGATCTTCGACTCCTGGTAGGCCGTCGCCAGGGCGATGGAGGCGGCGCGCGGGATCAGCCCGCGTTTGATGGACATGCCGGCGATCAGGGCTGCGTTCTGAGCCTGCTCCACGTCGACAGTGGTGGTGTAGCTGCCCACCGTGGCCTCGCAGCGCTCCGAGATCGGCAGCGGCTGGGCGGTCAGCAGCTCATATGCCGCGATCCCGCCCGCGCCCAAGCCAGCCACCAAGATCGCGATCAGCAGCCAGCGAATCGGCCTAGGCATAGCCGCCACCCGCCGCCCGCTCGCACTCCAAAGCTGAAATTCCCATCAGTTACTGTGTAGCACCGAGTTCAACTCGACGGTGTTCTTGCGCTCCTTGGCGAGCACCCGCCCGTTGGTGGAATCCCGCAGATACAGCAGGCCCGGTTTGCCGGAAAGCTCCGCGGCCTTGACCACGGTCCCGTCTGCCAGTGTCACCTTCGTGCCCGCGGTCACATACAGCCCGGCCTCCACGACGCAATCGTCGCCGAGCGAGATGCCGATGCCGGATTCGGCGCCCAGCAGGCACCGCTGGCCAATCGTGATCTGCTCTTGGCCGCCGCCGGACAGCGTGCCCATAATGGACGCCCCGCCGCCCACATCTGTGCCGTCGCCGACGACCACCCCCGCCGAGACGCGGCCCTCGATCATCGACGTGCCGAGCGTGCCCGCGTTGAAATTGACGAAGCCCTCGTGCATGACAGTAGTGCCGGCCGCCAAGTGCGCGCCCAACCGGACGCGGTCGGCGTCGGCGATGCGGACACCGGAAGGGATCACGTAGTCGACCATGCGGGGGAACTTGTCCACGCCGAAGACGGTTGGGCGCAGCTTGGCGCGGACCTGCTCGAAGCCGTCGACGGCGCAAGGGCCGGCGGAAGTCCACACCACGTTGTTCAGGATCGCGAAAATCCCCTCCAAATTGACCGTCCGCGGCGCGCACAGCCGGGTGGAAAGCAAATGCAGCCGCAAGTACGCGTCGGGGACGCTGGCCGGGGGAGTGTCGAGGTCAGCTTGGACCAGTTCCACCCTGGTGGTCACCTGGCGCGCGGCGTCGGAGCCGTCGGGCAGATCGGGCTTCGGGCCCGGATCGGCGCCCAACGCCGGGGCCGGGAACCAGGCGTCCAAGACTTGGCCCGATGCGTGCGTGGAAATCAATCCCCATCCAGTTGCTGTCCGCGTCATGACCACAACCCTATCTTTACCGGCTATCCTCATCGTGTGGGAAGCACCCGAATTGTCGCAGTGGCGCAGGGAATCGCCGTGACGGCCCACCGGGACCAGGTGGACAAAGCAGGCTTGCCCTACATCGAGCATCCCCGCCGGGTCGCCGAATTGGTGGCCGCGGCGGGCGGTTCGGACGAGGCTGTCGCCGCCGCGTGGCTGCATGACGTGCTGGAAGACACCGACTTGACGCCTGAAGATCTGCGCGTCGCGGGCATCCCCGAAGAAGTTGTCGCCGCCGTGCGCGCGGTCACTCACCGCTGCGGCGAACGCCTTGATGACTACGCCAAACGCGTCGCCGCCGACCCGCTGGCGGTGCAGGTGAAACGCGCCGACCTGGCGGACAACACCGATCCGGACCGCCTGGGCAAGCTTTCGGCGAAAGACAACGACCGGCTGCGGGCCAAGTATGAATTGATGCGGTCGCTGTTGGACGACGCCGCCCCCGCAGATCCAGCCCCTGCCAGCTAGAGGACGACATGGACATTGAAGGCGACCTGACCGCGCTGCTGTGCGACCTGGTGGACATCGAATCGGTCAGCGGGAACGAGCGCGCGATCGCCGACGCCGTGCAGGCCGCGCTCACGCCGTTCCCGCACCTGAGCGTGTCGCGCGACGCGGACCTGGTGATCGCCCGTACCGACACCGGCCGCCCGGAAAGAGTCGTCGTGGCAGGGCACCTGGACACCGTGCCGGTGGCGGGCAACCTCCCGTCGCGCCGAGACGGCGACCGGATCTACGGGCGCGGCGCCTGCGACATGAAAGGTGGCGTGGCTGTGATGCTGGCGGCGGCCGCGCGACTGGCCGCCCCGAACCGGGACATCACCTGGATCTTCTACGACCACGAAGAAGTCGACTCGGCGCTGAACGGGCTGGGCCGGCTCGACGGCGAACTGGCAGGTGACCTGGCGATCCTCATGGAGCCCACCTCCGCGCAGATCGAGGGCGGCTGCCAGGGCACCGCCCGCTTCGAGATCGAAACCAAGGGCGTCAAAGCCCACTCCGGGCGGGCCTGGTTGGGCCACAACGCCATCCACGACGCCTGCGACGTGCTGGCCCGGCTGTACCGCTACAAGCCGCGTGAGGTGGACGTGGACGGCCTGCGCTACAAGGAGGGCTTGAACGCCACTGGGATTTCCGGAGGCATCGCCGCCAACGTCATCCCGGACAAATGCGTGGTCTCCATCAACTACCGGTTCGCTCCCGACCGCGACGAGGCGTCGGTGAAGAGCTTCATCGCCGAGACGTTCCTCGGGTACACCCCGGTCTGGACGGACTTCGCCCTGGGCGCCCGGCCCGGTCTCGACCGCCAGATCGCGCGGGACTTCGTCGCGGCCGTGGGCGGGCAGGTCTCCCCGAAATACGGCTGGACGGATGTGGCCCGCTTCTCCGCCCGCGGCGTGCCGGCGGTCAACTACGGCCCCGGAGACCCCGGTAAAGCCCACGCCGACGACGAATTCTGCCCGGTGGCGGACCTGCATTCGTGCTACCAGGGGTTGCTGCGCTATTTCGCCGGCTGACCGGCTGGACCGGCTTGGTACCCTATCGTCGTGAGCAAGCGCATCCAAGGTCCCGCTTTTCGGGATTACGACCAAGTGCAGCCGACAACCAACGATGAGCGGCTGCTGTCCCGGCAGGCCGACGCCTCCTGGGTGCATTCGGATCCGTTCCGGGCGATGCGCATCCAATCCGAGTTCGTGGAGGGTTTCGGCACGCTCGCCGAGTTGGGCCCGGCTATCGGTGTGTTCGGCTCGGCGCGCACCCCGCGCGAGGATCCGCTCTACCTGGCCGCGCAGACTATCGGAACCCGGCTTGCCGAGAAGGACTTCGCCGTCATCACCGGCGGCGGCCCCGGCATCATGGAGGCGGTCAACTCGGGCGCGCTGCAGGCCGGCGGGGTGTCGGTCGGGCTGGGAATCGAGCTGCCGTTCGAGCAGCAGATGAACGAATACGTCTCGCTGGGCATCAACTTCCGCTACTTCTTTGCCCGCAAGGTGATGTTCTTGAAGTACTCGTCCGGGTTCGTCGTGATGCCCGGAGGGTTCGGCACGTTCGACGAAGTGTTCGAGGCGCTCACGCTGGTGCAGACGCAGAAGGTGCGCTCCTTCCCGATCGTGCTCTTCGGCTCCGAGTTTTGGTCGGGCCTGCTTGGCTGGATGCGCGAGCAGATGCTGGGCGACAGCTACATCGCCGCGAAGGACTTGGATCTGGTGCGGCTGACCGACGACCCGGAGGAGGCCGTCGATGTTGTGACCACGTTGGCCAGGACATAGGGGCGGCCATGGAATGGATGCTCTGGATTCTTGCGGTGGCCGTGCTCGGCGTCGGCGCGGTTGTGGCCAGCGGTCGGTTCGGCGAGTTGCCGCGCACCGTGACGAGCACGCCCGTGCCCCGCATCCCCGACGGCGATCTGAGCGGCCAAGACATCCGCGAGGCCCGTTTCGCGGTCACTTTCCGGGGCTATTCCATGCAGCAAGTCGACGAACTCTTGGACCGTGTGGCGTGGCAATTGGACCAGAGCGCCGATGCTCTCGCGGCACCCTCGTTTTCGCCTGAGGGGGCTGGTTCTGGAATAATAGAACCAGTTCAAACGGAGGTATGCGATGGCAGCGATGAAACCGCGAACCGGTGACGGCCCTATAGAGGTGGCCAAGGAAGGACGCATCATTGCGATGCGAATTCCCGCGGAAGGTGGCGGGCGTCTTGTCATCGAGCTCAACGCAGCAGAAGCGGCCGAGTTGAAAGAAGCCCTGGAATCCGTGGTCGCGGCCCTACCTGCCGCCCGCGTCTAATCCACCTGGAGGGTCTCCCTACCTGCCCCGATGCCAGGCGATCGCTTTCTCGTAGACGGCGACGGTCTCCTGGGCTATCTTCGCCCACGAAAACTCGTCAATGCAGCGCTGCCGGCCCGCCTTGCCGTAGGCCTTGGCCAGTGCCGGATCGCGGGTCAGCGCGTTGATGTCGGCGGCAAACTGGGCTTCGAACGCGGCCACATATTCCGGGTCGCCGGCCAGGTCCGGATCGTAGGGCACCAGTGTCCCCGTTTCGCCGTCCACGACCACTTCCGGTATGCCGCCCACGGCTGAGGCGACCACCGCCGTCTCGCAGGCCATGGCCTCCAGGTTCACGATGCCCAGCGGCTCGTAGATGGACGGGCAGGCGAACACCGTCGCATGCGTCAGCACTTGCCGCACCGACGCCCGCGGCAACATCTCCTGTACCCACAACACCTGCCGGTCCAACGCGTGGAAGGCCGTGTCGAACTCGGCGGCGATCTCCGGGGTGTCCGGCGCCCCGGCCAGCAGCAGCACCTGGGTGCTTTCGTCGAACAGCCGCGCCGCCCGCACCAAGTGCACCAGGCCCTTCTGGCGGGTGATCCGGCCCACGAACACCACCAGCGGCCGCGACAAGTCGACCCCGAGCGAATCCACGATGTCGGTGGCCGGGTCGGGTTTGAATTCCTCCGGGTCGATGCCGTTGCGCACCACATGCACGCGTTCCGGGTCCAGTTCGCTGTACGACTCCAGCACGTCCTGGCGCATGCCCGCGCTGACCGAGATCACCGCCGCCGCGTCCAGGAAGGCCGTCTTCTCCGCCCAACTCGACACCCGGTAGCCGCCGCCCAATTGCTCGGCTTTCCAGGGGCGGTGCGGCTCCAGCGAATGCGAGGTGACCACGTGTGGCACGTCCAGGAATTTCGAGCCCACCAAGCCCGCGAAGTTGGCGTACCAGGTGTGCGAATGGATGACGTCCGTGTCAGCCGGGATGGCGTTGGCCATGGCCACGTCGGTGCCCAGCACGCGGATGGCCTGGTTGGCGCCGGGCGGGAAATCCTCCGGATGCGCGGTGGCGCCTTCGCGCGGCTCGCCCATCGCCTGCACGTCCACGTGTTCGACGAGTTTGCGCAACTGGGGGACCAACTGCCCGACGTGGACGCCAGCGCCGCCGTAAATGAATGGGGGGTATTCCCGGGTCAGGATAGAAACACGCATGCACAGATCGTGTCACACTCCGTAGTCACAGGTGAGGTTATACATCTCATTTTCGCGGTTTCCTTGTGGCAGCGCCGCCAAACCTCTAGGTTCGTAGCATGGACCGTCCACATGTGCTTTCCATCGTTTTGGCAGGTGGCGAAGGCAAGCGGCTGATGCCGTTGACCGCTGACCGGGCCAAGCCCGCCGTTCCCTTCGGTGGCACCTACCGTCTCATCGATTTCGTCTTATCCAATCTGGTCAACTCCGACTTGACGAAGATCTGCGTCTTGACGCAATACAAGTCGCATTCGCTCGACCGGCACGTGTCCGTCGCGTGGCGGATGTCGACGATGCTGGGCTCCTATGTCACTTCCGTCCCGGCGCAGCAGCGCACCGGCAAGCAGTGGTACCAGGGCTCGGCGGACGCCATCTACCAGTCCCTCAACCTGGTCCGCGACGAAGACCCCGACTACATCGTCGTCTTCGGGGCCGACAACATCTACCGCATGGACGTGGAGCAAATGGTGTTGGCGCATATCGAGTCCGGGCTGGACTGCACCGTCGCGGGGATCAGGGTGCCGCGCGCGGAGGCCTCGGCTTTCGGCATCATCGACGCCGCGCCGGACAAGAAGATCCGCCAATTCCTGGAGAAGCCCGCCGATCCGCCCGGCTTGCCCGACGCGCCTGACCAATCCTTCGCGTCGATGGGCAACTATGTGTTCACCCGCACGGCTTTCGTCAACGCGCTCAACGACGACTCTTCCTCGGAAACCTCGCGGCACGACATGGGCGGGGACATCATTCCTGGTTTTGTGGCCTCCGGGGACGCGCAAGTCTACGACTTCTCGGACAATCAGGTGGCTGGCGCCACCGAGCGGGACCGGGGCTATTGGCGGGACGTCGGAACGATCGGCGCCTACCACGCGGCGCACATGGATCTGATCTCGGTGGATCCGGAGTTCAATCTGTACAACCGCAAGTGGCCGATCTGGACGTCCCAAGCCCAAGCTCCGGGCGCCAAGTTCATCCTGCGCGGCACGGCGGAAGAATCCATCGTCTCGTCCGGCTGCATCATTTCCGGCGGGGACGTGGAACACTCGGTGCTGTCGCCCAACGTGTTCGTGGACAAATGGGCCCGCATCGAGCATTCCGTGATTTTCAACAACTGCCGCATCGGGCGGAACTCCGTGGTCCGCAACTGCATCCTGGACAAGAACGTCGTTGTGCCCGAAGGCGTGGAGTTGGGCGTGGACAAGGAATATGACCGGGCGCGCGGGTTTGCCGTGGAAGACGGCCTGACGATCGTGCCGAAGAACACGGTAGTTTCGGGGCACGCGTCATAGCGGGATAAGCTGTCGGGCGTGGCTGTTGATTCGTTGATTCCCAGCGCGTCCGACGCGTTCACCGCTGACGTATCCCAGCGGCTGGACGAGATCGAGCGGCGGTTGGTCCAAGCGGCCGAGGCGGATACCGCTTTTGCGACTAGCGCCGCGCAGCACATCATCTCCGCCGGCGGCAAGCGCTTCCGGCCGTTGCTGGTCGTCGTGGCGGCCCTCATGGGGAACGCCGATCCCGAAGACGTCACCAAAGCGGCGCTCGTCGTCGAGTTGACCCATGTGGCCAGCCTCTACCACGACGACGTCATGGACGACGCCGAGTTGCGCCGCGCCGTGCCGAGCGCGAACGCGAAATGGGGCAATTCGGTCGCCATCCTCATCGGCGACTTGCTCTTCGCGCGCGCCTCGTCGGTGGTGGCCAGCCTGGGAACCGAATACGTGGCCCTGCAAGCCAAGACATTCGCCCGCCTGGTCCAAGGCCAGCTCGCCGAGACCACCGGCCCGGGCGACGCCGATCCGCTGGAGCACTACCTCCAAGTCGTCGCCGACAAGACCGGCTCCCTGATCGCCACCTCGGCGGTGTTCGGCGGCATGGTCGCCGGACTCGAACCTTCCCAGTTGGACGCTTTGGCCGCCTTCGGCGAAGAAATCGGCGTCGTCTTCCAGCTCAGCGACGACATCATCGACATCACCTCCCAGACTTCCGGCAAGACACCGGGCACAGATCTGCGCGCCGGCGTGCCAACGCTCCCGACGCTGCTGGCGTTGCGCTCCACCGACCCGGCCCACGCGCGGCTGCGGGAGTTGCTGCGCTCCGACCTGAGCCACGCCGACCTCACCGAAGTGTTGGAGCTGCTACGGGCCCACCCGGCGATGGACGCCGCCAAGGCCGAAGTACGGCGCCGCGCGGACTCAGCCCGCGGCTACCTGGCGGCGCTTCCCGACGGGGAATCCCGGCGCGGGCTGGAAGCGCTTTGCGAGTCGATGATCAGCCGTTCGGAATGATCACAGCTTGACGGTCGCCTGCAAGTCGAAGCTGTTCGCGTCGTAGACGGTGACCCGGGAGTTCTGGCACAGGTAGAAGCTGTCCTGGATGCGCAGACCGCGAAATGTCCAATCGCTCTCGGACGCATCCGGCTCCAAGTCGGCGCGCAGCTTGAACTTCCCATCCGCGTAGGTGTAGATCAGGAAGTGCCTGACCACGTTGCCGTACGGGCCATGGTAGGCGTAGACGTCGAATCCGATCAGACCGCGCTCCAGATCGACGTAGATCGCACGGTGTTCGTAGCTGGCATCCGATCCTTCGAAGGCGATCTCCGTGGTGGCCTGCTCGGTCACGTCGAGCGGGTCCGAGACGTCGAACATGCTCAGCTTTAGCCCGCTGGTCAGCCCTTCGTAGTCGCCTTGGAAGCCCAAGCCCAGCAGTTGGCCCTCGCCCCACGGATGCAGATAGCTGGAGAAACCCGGTATCTGCAATGCGCTGAGCACTTTCGGCTTGCTCGGCGTCGACAAGTCGATCGCGAACAGCGGATCGGTCTGCCGGAATGTCACCATGTAGCCGACTGGGCCCTCGAAACGCACTGAGCGGATCTGCTCGTCTTTGACCAGTTCGCCGATCTTCCCTACTTCCTTGAGCCGCAGGTTCAGCACGGTCAGCGTCGCAGCCGTCTCGGTGGTGGTGGCGACGCGCAGGTTGCCGTCATATTCGTCGAGGGCGAACTGGTTGAGCAGGTTTCCGGCCACGTCGCCTTGGGCGGCGATGTTGAGGTCGCCGTCGGCCAGTTCGACGCGCACCAGGTGGGTCGAGTAGCCGAGGCCGCCGGACGTGGGCGAACCGGCGTCGGCGGGGATGGCCAGGTGTGAATTCCCGCCAGCCAGGTAGAGGTTCGACTCGCTCATGTACACTGTCCCGGCTCCTGCCAGCACCGACTTCAGCGCGATGCGCTCCCGCGCGGCGACATCGGTGGACGAAATGACGGTGTAGGCGGCACTGCTGGGCGCCGGGGTCACCGCGATGTCGCCGACCGGGCAGAGGACCGTCTCGCCGTCCTCGCTGCCCTGCGGCACGTACGTTTCCGGTTGTTCTTCGACCGGCTGGTACACGTCGTGGACGGAGACCAGATACAAGATGCCGCCGTTCAGCCGGGACGACTGGTAGTAGCCGCTCTGCCCAAACGTCTTGACGAGCTTGGGATGGGCCGGGTCCGCCACGTCATAAAGTGCGGCGAGTGTTTCCGATTGCGTGATCGCGCCCGCCGGGGAGTCGGTGTCCGTCCAGCCCTGCAACACCACGGCAAGAGTGTTTGCCGCCAGCAGCATTTCGGATGGCGAGTAGTTGTCCGACTTGCCCACGTTTGCCGCCACGTTGAACTCGGCCAACTTGCCGGTGTCGGCTCCGTCCGGGGCCACCACGGCCACCTCGGTCCCGGAGAGGATGAAGATGGCCTTGCCGTCCGTCTTGACGATGTCGCCCTCGTCGATCTCATCCACCTGGACGTTGGTGCCGGTGAAGCCGGCGGATCCGGGCGAGGAGTAGTTCTGGGCGGATTCGGCCGCGCTGGTCATGCCTCCGGTGTCCGTAGCGGGGAGTGGCGCCTCGATCCGCTGGCTGCCGTCGTCGACGGCGACCGCTTCACCCATGCCCGCCACGTAGCAGAGATCGCCGTCGCAGCCGTAGGAGGCGGTTGCGGCGGACACTTTGCCGTACAGCTCGGAATAGCTGGCGACGGTGTACGCGCCCGGGACCGTCAATGGGTCGGTGGTCACGCGCAGCGGTACCAGCAGCGGCCCGAACGTAACGCCCACCAAGCCGACGCAGGCCACCAGGCAGGCGGCGGCCGTCAACCACGTCAGCCGCGGACGGGCGGGCGCGGGAGCAGGCACGGTGGCCGGTTGTTCGGGCTCATCCAGCCGGGCCAGCAAACCGGCCACCAACTCTTCGCTGGGCTTCATCTGCTCCGCCATGTCGCGGAAAATGTCCTTAGTCATCGAAGTAACCCCCTAGTTGCTCGCGCAGCAGCGCCCGTCCGCGGCTCAGCCGCACTTTGACCGCGCCTTGTTCCAAGCCGAGCAGTGTGGCGATCTTGGCGATCGGCAGATCCTCGAAATAGAACAAGTGCAGGACGCTGCGATAAACCTCGCTGAGCTTGCTGACCGCCGCGAAGATCGCGTCCTGCTCTGCCGTGGCGAAGGTGAACGCCGTGTCGGCCAGCATGTCCATGTCTGCTGGGCGGATCGGCACCACCCGCGTGCGCCACGAGTCCGCGACGGCGCGGCGCGCGCAGTTCAGCGTGGTCTTGATCAGCCACGCTTTGCGATGCTCGTCGTCGACGCACTCGGGCTGCTTGCGGTGGTAGGTGAGGAATACCTCTTGAAAGACGTCGTCGGCGTCGCCGCGCGACTTGGTGTGGGTGAGGGCTATGGAATAGACCATGCCGGAGAAGCGCGCCACCACGTCGGGCGTTTCCGCCGACACTTCGGCCTCAAGCGGTAGAGCGCTCATCGCCACCTCTTTCACGAAACAAGTATTCCTTGCTCGTCCATAACTCGCCCAAGCGGCGCAAGAGGTAACAACTGGCGTATTCTCGTTGCCAGCCCCCTAGATCAGGAGCAGCCCATGAGTCAGACAACGGCACCTACCGCCAAGAAGCGCGGCGTATTCGCCTGGGCCCTTTGGGACTGGGGGACACAGCCTTATTACACAGTCGTCACCACCTTCGTCTTCGCCGTCTATCTGACCGGCTCCGCGTTCGCGGGCGACGGCGACCCCAACTGGCCGTCTCGGGCGTGGGCCATCGCCACGATCGTGGGCTCGGTCGTGATCGCGGTGCTAGCGCCGGTGCTCGGCCAGTCGGGCGACCGCACCGGCCACACCGTGCGCGACTTGCGTTTCATGACCTGGGCGATAGCCGGCATCACCGCCGCCCTGTACTTCGTGGCCCCCGACCCGGCCTACTTGCTGCTCGGATTGGCTCTGTTCACGCTGGGGACCATCATCGGGGAGATCGCGTCCGTCAACTACAACGCCCTGATCGACCGGGTGTCCGACGAGAAGAACTTCGGCAAGGTTTCCGGCTTCGGGTGGGGTATGGGCTATATCGGGGGCATCCTCGTCCTGCTGGTCATCCTGGTCGTCTTCATCCTCCCCGAGCAGGCGCCTTTCGGGATCGAAACCTCGGACATGCGAGTGCGTGCGGCGATGGTCCTCTGCGGCGTGTGGACGCTGATTTTCACCATCCCGATCTTCGTGCGCGTAAAGGACCGGGCCCCGCTGGCCGCCGCGCCACGCGTGGGTGTGGTGGAGTCCTACAAGCAGGTCTTCGCCACCATCAGGCGGCTTTGGGGAACGCAGCGCCACACGGTTTACTTCCTGATCGCCTCCGCCGTCTACCGCGACGGCTTGGCCGGCGTGTTCAGCTTCGGCGCCATCATCGCCGCCACCAGCTACGGATTCACGACCACGGAGATCATCTACTTCGGCGCCGCCGCCAACTTGATCGCCGGCCTGGTCACCATGGCGTTCGGCCTCTTGGACGACAAGATCGGGCCCAAGATCGTCATCTTGATCTGTTTGGGCACGTTGGTGGTCAGCGAGTTGGTCATCTTCTTCGCCCACCAGCCCGGCTTCGCCCTGCACGACGGCGACGCCGGCTACGATGCCGCCGTCGCCGGCCAGGGCCATCTGCTGTTTTGGGTGGTGGGTTTGGTCGCGTCGTCGGTTTGCGGCCCGGCGCAGGCCGCGGGACGTTCCTTCTTGGCCCGGAACATCCCGGAAGGACACTCGGGAGAGATCTTCGGGCTCTATGCCACGACAGGTCGCGCGGTCTCGTTCCTGTCTCCCCTGCTGGTGTTGATCACCATCTCGATCGGCTCCGCAGTCGTCGGGGGACAGGCGGCGGCCCAACATTGGGCGGCTATCGGGCTAGCTTTGCTGCTCGTAGTTGGTGCTGGTTTGCTACTCCCAGTGAAGGAACGCAGGTCCCTGGATTGATGCCGGCCCTGTACTAGCTGATGCCGCTCTGACTACGCAGTTCGGCGTTTTTCGCACGCAGTTGGGCAATCAGTATTACTCATTATTGGCAAAACTGGGCCGGGAGCCGAAAAACGTTGCTTAATGTGATCTTCGCATTGATCGGTTGTACTGCTGGCGCTGCACTACTCCAGGTGGGACCACCGATCTGCAACGGAAGCCGAGCCCGCAGACCCCTGGGCTCGGCTTCCCCTGCTTCTCGCCGCGCAATCTATTTGGCCTTGTCATCCCAATCAAGCCCCACAAAGTGTCCTCGCTTCGCTGCGGTACTTTGCGGGGACCCCTGATTGCCACCAGGCTCCCTTTCCCGTCATCCCGGACAAGTT